>NZ_CP199583.1:2500-2000000 GCF_052567495.1 Sphingomonas sp. Tas61C01 | reverse complement strand
TAATGGGTCTGTGACTTAATGTTTCAAGCAAGCTTAAGCCGGTAGGTGTAGGCGCAGCGAAAGCGAGTCTGAATAGGGCGACAAAGTTTGAAGTATTAGACCCGAAACCCGGCGATCTAGGCATGACCAGGATGAAGGTGAGGTAACACTCACTGGAGGTCCGAACCGATTAACGTTGAAAAGTTACCGGATGAGTTGTGTTTAGGGGTGAAAGGCCAATCAAGCCGGGAAATAGCTGGTTCTCCGCGAAAACTATTGAGGTAGTGCCTCGAGCGAATACCGTAGGGGGTAGAGCACTGGATGGGCTAGGGGGTCGCGAGATCTACCAAACCTAACCAAACTCCGAATACCTACGAGTACTACTCGGGAGACAGACGGCGGGTGCTAAGGTCCGTCGTCAAAAGGGAAACAGCCCTGACCTACAGCTAAGGTCCCCAAGTCGTGTCTAAGTGGGAAAGCATGTGGAATTTCCAAAACAACCAGGAGGTTGGCTTAGAAGCAGCCATCCTTTAAAGAAAGCGTAACAGCTCACTGGTCTAAATAAGAGATTCTGCGGCGAAGATGTAACGGGGCTCAAGACACGCACCGAAGCTTAGGGTGTGCTCTTTTAAGAGTACGCGGTAGCGGAGCGTTCCGTAAGCTGATGAAGCGATCTGGTAATGGGTCGTGGAGGTATCGGAAGTGCGAATGCAGACATGAGTAGCGATAAAGAGGGTGAGATGCCCTCTCGCCGAAAGACCAAGGGTTCCTGCGCAAGGCTAATCCGCGCAGGGTGAGCCGGCCCCTAAGACGAGCCCGAAGGGGGTAGTCGATGGGAACCACGTTAATATTCGTGGGCCTGGTGGTGTGTGACGGATCATGTGTGTTGTCATCCCTTATCGGATTGGGATGGCTTCGAAATGGTTCCAGGAAATAGCCCCACCGTATAGACCGTACCCGAAACCGACACAGGTGGTCAGGTAGAGTATACCAAGGCGCTTGAGAGAAGTGTCCTGAAGGAACTCGGCAAATTGCCTCCGTACCTTCGGAAGAAGGAGGCCCCAACTAAGCGCAAGCTCTGTTGGGGGGCACAGGCCAGGGGGTAGCGACTGTTTAGCAAAAACACAGGGCTCTGCTAAGTCGGCTTCAAGACGACGTATAGGGCCTGACGCCTGCCCGGTGCCTGAAGGTTAAGTGGAGGGGTGCAAGCTCTGAAATGAAGCCCAGGTAAACGGCGGCCGTAACTATAACGGTCCTAAGGTAGCGAAATTCCTTGTCGGGTAAGTTCCGACCTGCACGAATGGCGTAACGACTTCCCCACTGTCTCCAGGACATGCTCAGCGAAATTGAATTCTCCGTGAAGATGCGGAGTACCCGCGGTTAGACGGAAAGACCCCGTGCACCTTTACTGCAGCTTCAGAGTGGCATTAGGAAAGAACTGTGTAGCATAGGTGGGAGGCTTTGAAGCATCGGCGCCAGCTGATGTGGAGCCATAGGTGAAATACCACCCTGTTGTTTTCTGATGTCTAACCTCGAACCATGAAACTGGTTCAGGGACCCTCTGTGGCGGGTAGTTTGACTGGGGCGGTCGCCTCCTAAAGAGTAACGGAGGCGCGCAAAGGTTGGCTCAGGACGGTTGGAAACCGTCTGTTAGAGTGCAATGGCATAAGCCAGCCTGACTGCGAGACTGACAAGTCGAGCAGAGACGAAAGTCGGTCATAGTGATCCGGTGGTCCCTCGTGGAAGGGCCATCGCTCAACGGATAAAAGGTACGCCGGGGATAACAGGCTGATAACCCCCAAGAGCTCATATCGACGGGGTTGTTTGGCACCTCGATGTCGGCTCATCACATCCTGGGGCTGGAGCAGGTCCCAAGGGTTTGGCTGTTCGCCAATTAAAGTGGTACGTGAGCTGGGTTCAGAACGTCGCGAGACAGTTTGGTCCCTATCTGCCGTGGGCGTCGAAATTTGAGAGGAGTTGACCCTAGTACGAGAGGACCGGGTTGAACGTACCTCTGGTGTACCTGTCGTTCTGCCAAGAGCGCAGCAGGGTAGCTATGTACGGACGGGATAACCGCTGAAAGCATCTAAGCGGGAAGCCTCCCTCGAGATAAGATTTCTTAGGACGGTCGGAGACCACGACCTTGATAGATCGGATGTGGAAGTGGAGTAATCCATGGAGCTAACCGATACTAATTGTCCTATTCGCGCTTGAGAGTCCCACCATCAATGACAGCCCTGGGCAACCAGACCAGCTCGTCGGCGACGTGGATGATCATGCTCGACGCCAGATACATGTGGTACAAGCAACGAAACTGCACATCGATTTACAAGAACCTTGATCCCCCCGTACGCGCCTCACGCACCGGCTTCATTGCTTGGTGATAATAGCGTCGGTGTCCCACCCGATCCCATCTCGAACTCGGCCGTGAAACCCGACTGCGCCAATGGTACTATCGCTCAAGCGATGGAAGAGTAGGTCGTCGCCAGGCATTGTAGCCGGTGCGCGAGAACATGCACGGAACCAGGATCAAGCAAGAACCCATTCACACATGTCTCCTCCGACGCCCAAACGGGCGCCGACAGTCCCACCAGGGACCGCCGCGGGGTGGAGCAGCCCGGTAGCTCGTCAGGCTCATAACCTGAAGGTCACAGGTTCAAATCCTGTCCCCGCAACCAACAAAAGCCCGCAAGTGGAAACACTTGGCGGGCTTTTTGGCGTCTGGTGATGTGGCGTAGAAAAGCCGCCGAAAGCACCGTGGAAGCAAGACAGTCCGTGGTTGTGCGTAATCTCCCACAGTCAGTTCCACTGCTGCGCGACCGGTCGAAGCTGGGGGAGAGCAGTCCGGCGGCTTCCGGGTGCGCAAGTGACGATAGAGGCCGTTTGTTTATGAGGCGGCGCAGGGTGGTGAGAGTTCATTTAGGGTAGGTTACAGCCCCGTCGCTTCCTGGCCTCGATCGGCGTAAGCGAACGCGGTTCATCAAGGGGCATCGATGGTGTATCGCCATATACGGTCGTGCCGCTTCGATTTGGTTGAACTCGTAAGCATCGAAGGCGGTGCGATGCACCAGCAGCCTCAGTAGCTCGCGAATATTCATGCTGGTCCTATCATCGCAGCTTCAGCGAAGTCGATCGCGTCGGCATGCGAACGCCGACGCCAATGGATTCGGAGGAGGTATTTTGACGGAGAGCTCAAGTTTTTCGGTGGACCACCGACCGATACTGCATCGCCTGACCGCGACACCTAGCGGAGTTTTGCCGCAAGCGCGCTGGTCGTCGTCGGGCTGGGGATTGAGCGCTCATTGGGCACCGCGGCGCGACGATCCCTCGACCTGCCGGCTCGCAATAACAAACCCCAGGAACGGCGCTTGTCGCGTGCGTTTGACGCGGCGGGCAGTATCTTTGGTCGATCGGCGAAACTGAGGCAATATGGGCCTTCACCTTGCGCCGCGAATATAAAACCCGCCGCCCAAGCCATAGCGCAGGAGCCGCTGAATGACCGACCATGCGGTGACCAGACAGCGGATCGGCAGCGAAGGTGAGCCGTTGGTCGTCATCGACGGGTTCGCCGCCAACCCGGATTCTCTCCGCGCGGACGCGATCGCCGGATCCTACGATCCCGCAGGTCACCACTATCCCGGCATCCGCGCGGCGTTGCCGGATCGATATCTGCGCGACCAGCTGCCGGTGATCGCGCGGGCACTCGGCCGGGAGTTCGGATCGTACCGACGGATCCACGTCGTCGATGCGCGCTTCTCGATTGTCACGACCGCGCCGGATGCGCTCGATGTCCGGCAGCGGCTGCCGCATGTCGACGCCTATGGCCGCGATCGCATCGCGCTGGTGCACTACCTGTCCGCCTCGGACCGTGGCGGCACCGCCTTCTTCCGCCACCGCGCGACCGGGTTCGAGACGATCGACGAGGCGCGAGCGCCGATCTTCTTCGATGCGCTACGTCGCGAAGTAGAGGCCGCACCCCCGGCGGGCTACATCGTCGCGGACACCGCCCTGTTCGAACGTACCGCGCTGATCGACGCGTGCTTCAATCGCGCGCTGCTCTATCGGAGCAATGTGTTGCACAGCGGTGCGATCGCGGCGGATGCGGTGTTGTCGCCCGATCCGGCGCTTGGCCGGCTGACCGTGACCGCCTTCTTCGCAATCGAGTAAGGTGGGTCAGCGCCGTCCCGTTGCGGCCTGGATGACGAAGCCGCCGCACAGCGTCAGCGCAGCGAGCACCAGCAGCACCGCGTCGAAATCGGCCGGGGTGGCGAGCAGCCAGGTCAGCGCCGGGCCGAGCATCGATGGCAAGGTATTGGTGAGGTTGATCAGCCCGAGATCGCGCCCGCGGTGGCGCGCGTTCGGCAGCAACTGCATCGCGAACGACGCATGGAGCGCCAGGAACACCGATGCGCCCGCGGTATAGACACAGAACGCCGCGGTGGCGGTCGCAAAATCCTCCGCCAGCGCCATGCCGACCAGCCCCGCGGCGCCGACCGCGCTCGCCGCTAGCAGGAAGGGCTTGGTCCGCCCCCAGCGGTCGGCGAGCCAGCCGACCCACACCGCGACCGGCAGCGGAACGACGTAGGCGACGATCATGAGCACTCCCATCCGGGCCGCGATCGTCGCCGGCGGCACGGTGCGCGCGACGCTTTCGAGGTAATAGAAGAGGTAGACGAACAGCGCGCTGCCCGCGATCTGCACCAGCAGTCGCGCGCTCCAGGCAAGCACCAGATCGCGCGGCGGCACCGACGGCAGCGCGCTCGTCGGGCCGGCCGGCGCAATCGGCCGGGCCTTGGTGAGCAACAGCGGCATAACGCACAGTGCAAGGGCCAGCGGCACGATCGCGAGCCGCGCGTCGCTGCCGATCGAGCTGAGGCCGACCAATACCGCCGACAAGGCGGCCGCAACCGGGTTCGCGAGCGCCAACAGGCCGCCGGCCACCCCCTTCTGGGTATCGGGCACCTCATCGGCCATGATTGCGGCGAGCGGCGCGAGGACGATGTTGACCGCAATCTGGAAGGCGACAACCGCGAGGACCAGCGCGACCGCGGACTCGGCCGCGGCGATGGTGGCATAGGACAGACCGGTGGCGATCGCCCCGCCCAGCATCCAGCGCCGGCGGCCACCGCCGCGCTCGACCGACCGGTCGGTCAGCCATCCAAACACGATGTAGGACAGGCTCGCCGCCAGCGATCCCAGCACGACGACCAACGCGAACACATCGAGCCGGGCCGAACCGGCGACCGCGTCGACCTTGATCGGCAGCAATAGCGTGAGCAGCGGCAGATAGCCGATCACCCCGCCCGCATAGCCGAGCGCATAGATGAGCAGAAACCAAGTCGACCGATGCTCGGGCGTGTTGAAATGCGCCTTCATCGCGCTCCCTAACGCCGTCTTGGCCAGCCGGGCAAGGTGGGGTGCGATGTATCGGCATCGTCATGGTCCAGGCTTATTCCGCGCTTCGTAGCGGCTTGCCCGCGGGCATGTTGCGCCGCTGCCACGGTTCCCGGCAAAACCAGAGAACGTTCACAATGATGCGGTTGGTAACTTGACAACCTTCCTGCAGCCGGAGAAGTGAACGTTCACAGGAAGACGCATCGATAGCGTCGCGGTTTAGGGGAGATAGTCATGCGCAGCTTTTCAGCTCGGTCGCTTTCACGGTTCATCGTCGGCACGTCGGCGCTCGCGCTGCTAGGTTTGCCAAGCATCGCTGCGGCCCAGGATGCGGCCGCTACGGTCGGCAATCCCGGCCCCTCCGATATCCAGCCCCAGGCGACACCTGACGATCCGAACGCGATCACCGACGACATCGTCGTCACCGGCATCCGCGCCTCGCTGCGCCAGGCGATCGACATCAAGCGCAATGGCCAGGGCGTCGTCGACGCGATCTCGTCCGAGGATATCGGCAAGTTCCCCGACACCAACCTTGCCGAATCGCTGCAGCGCATCACCGGCGTGTCGATCGACCGGTCTAACGGCGAAGGCTCGACCGTCACGGTCCGTGGCTTCGGCCCCGAATACAATCTCGTCACGCTGAACGGGCGGCAGATGCCGACCTCGACACTGGGCGACGGCGCCAGCGCGCCGTCAAGCCGGTCGTTCGATTTCGCCAACCTGGCGTCGGAAGGCATCGCCGCGGTCGAGGTTTATAAGACTGGTCGCGCCGCGGTTCCGTCGGGCGGCATCGGCTCGACGATCAACATCCGCACGCCGCGCCCGCTCGACAAGCCGGGCATGCGTGGCAGCCTTGCCGCCAAGGGCGTGCTCGACAGCTCGCGCAATGGCAAGGACCAGATCACACCCGAGGTCTCGGGCATCTTCTCCACCACCTTCGCCGACGATCGCATCGGCGTGCTGGTCAGCGGCGCATACCAGCGTCGTAAGGCGAGCAATAACTCGGCAAGCGTCGGGTTCCGCGATGGCTTTCTAGGCTCGGAGAACAATTGGGGGACGCTGGCGCAGCCCGGGACGCCTGGCGCCGCGAACATCACCAACCGTCCGGACGCGACCGACGTCTACGAGATCCCGCAGAGCGCCGCCTACGATGTCATCGATATCGACCGCGAGCGCATCAACGGCCAGCTCGTCCTGCAGGCGAAGCCCACCGATACGTTGACCGCGACGATGGATTTCACTTACTCGAGCAACAAGGTCGAAGTGCGCGACAGCAGTGTCGGCATCTGGTTCAACTTCGGCGATACCCGTAGCGCCTGGACCGACGGCCCCTCGGCCGGCCCGATCTTCTATTCGGAGAATTTTGGGCCCGGCAAGGATCTGTCGTACAGCAGCGCGCTGACCGCCAACAAATCCGAGAACAAGTCGCTCGGCGGCAATTTGACCTGGGAGGCACCCGGCAACGTCACGATGTCGCTCGACGCGCATCATTCGACCGCGACGTCGAAGCCGAGCAACGACTACGGCAGCAGCACGTCGATCGGCGGCGCGATCTTCGGCGTTCAGTCGCAGACGATCAATTTCGAGCAGGACCTGCCGATCATCTCGTACCAGATGTATCCGGGCATCGATCCGCTTAACGCTTCGCTGATCACGCCGACCGGCAACGCGTTCCGCAACGCCTATTTCCGCGACGAGATCAACCAGATCCAGTTGAAGGGCCATTATCAGCACGACGGCGACTTCCTCGACAGCATCGACTGGGGCTTCTCCTATGTCGATAACAAGGTGCGGTCGGCCTATGGCTTCATCCAGAACGAGACCTGGGGCGGCATCGATCCGCGCGGCGCGTCGTTCGGCGCGGCGGCAGTGCCCGACGACTTTTTCCACCTTACCAGCCTGCCCGACAAGTTCAACGGCGTGAAGGGTTCGGGCGACCCGGCATTGGCGCCGTCGATCTACACCTTCCAGTTCGAGCAGATGGCGGAGCCGCTGCGCACCCAGTACAACATCTGCAGCAAGCCGCAGACCGGCACGGTGATCCCGGGCACCTGTCTCGCCAACTTCACCAACGATCGCCGTATCCATGAACAGACGATCTCGCCCTACGTGCAGTTCAACACCAAGTTCGAGATCGCCGGACGGCCGACGCACATCATCGGCGGTGTCCGTTACGACCAGACCCAGGTGAATTCGTCCGCGCTGGTGCCGATCCCGAACGGCACCCGCTGGACGGGTGCCAACGAATTCGCGCTGACCTATGGCGCCAGTGCGTTCACGACGGTGAAGGGCAGTTACGAGAACTGGCTGCCGGCGGTCGATTTCGACATCGAGCCACTGGCCAACGTCAAGCTGCGCGCGTCCTACAGCCACACCATCACCCGTGCGGATTACGGCAGCCTGCAAGGCGGCCTGTCGATCGATTCCAATCCCCGTATCGGCGGTGGCACGGGCAGCCAGGGCAATCCCAACCTGCTGCCGTACAAGTCTAAGAACATCGATGTGTCCGCGGAATGGTATTATGGCCGCGAGAGCTACATCTCGATCGGCTACTTCAACAAGGACGTGAAGAACTTCATCGGCACGAACCAGCTGAACACCGCGGCGTTCGACCTGCGCAACCCGGGCTCGGGCCCGCGCTATCGCCAGGCGGTGGCGGCACTCGGCACTACCGATGCGGTGCGCGTGCGTGATTACATCCTGCGCAACTTCCCCGGTTCATCGCAGGTCACCGGCCAAAACGATGTCGTCCAGCCAGACAAATCCACGATCACTTATCTGACTGGCGACATCTTCGGCCTGCCGCAGGACGACCTGTTCAACTTCCAGATCAGCCAGCCGTTCAACAGCGACCAGACCGCCAACATCCATGGTTGGGAATTCGCGGTACAGCACAGCTTCTGGGACACCGGGCTCGGCGTGATCCTCAACTACACGATCGTGAATGGCGACGCGAAATACGATAACACGATCAACCCGAACGTCGGCCAGTTCGCGTTGACCGGTCTCAGCGACAGCGCCAATGCGGTCGGTTATTACGACAAGAACGGCATCCAGGCTCGTGTGGCCTATAATTGGCGCGGCCAGTTCTATGCCGGCGGCGCGTTCGACCCGACCTATGTCGAGGCCTATGGCCAGGTCGATGCCAGTGCCAGCGTGGAGCTGACCAAGGGGATCGCGATCTTCGGCGAGGTCATCAACCTCACCGGGGAAGGCCGTCGCGGGCATCGCCGGTCGGACAACTTCGTCACCTTCGCGCAGCCCGGCTATGCGCGGTATTCGGCCGGGGCCCGCCTCACCTTCTGACGCGCGACGCCACCGTCGATGATATGCTAGGCGTCGGAATGGTCATCCTCCGTGGATGACTATCCCGGCGCCCGGCCGGCATCTGGATGCAAGGGAGCCGACAGGCGGACGATGGACAAGCCGATCGCTGACATCGTGATCGTAGGCGGCGGCACCGCAGGCTGGCTCGCCGCCTGCCTGATCGCCGCGCGATCCGATCGCGATGCGGCCGCTCCACTCCGGGTCACGCTCGTCGAGTCACCCGATGTCGCGACGATCGGCGTCGGCGAGGGAACCTGGCCGACGATGCGCCGCACGCTGGAGCGGATCGGCCTGACGGAGGCCGACTTTCTCGCCGCCTGCGATGCCTCGTTCAAGCAGGGTTCGCGGTTCGTCGGCTGGCGGGATGGCGGCGAAGGCGACGTCTACCTGCATCCCTTCACCGCGCCGGTCGAGGGCGACCCGCGCGACGTCGTGTCGGCCTGGGCCGGGCGCGGCGGCGCCTTCGCCGACGTGACGGGGGCGCAGTCCGGCATCTGCGGCCGTGACCTGGCACCGCGACAGCGGGCGATGCCCGACTACGCGGGGACGCTGAACTATGCCTATCATCTTGACGCGGGCAAGCTCGCCGCGCTGCTGATGCGGCAGGCGACGGAGCGGCTCGGCGTCCGACATGTGCGCGACCACGTCGTCGGGATCGATGCGGCCGACGACGGAGACATCGCCGCGGTTCGAACCCGGGCATCGGGCAGCATAGCGGGCGATCTGTTCATCGACTGCACCGGGCACGCCGCGCTGCTGATCGGTGATCACTACGGCGTCGGCAGCGTCGATCGCGGCGGCGAGCTGTTCAACGATCGCGCCATCGCCGCCCAGATCCCGGTCGCTGAAGACAGCGCGATCGCCTCGCAGACGGACGCGACCGCGCATGTTGCGGGATGGATCTGGGACATCGGACTGCCGACCCGTCGCGGCGTCGGCTGCGTCTATTCGTCCGCGCATCTGAGCGACGACGCCGCCGCCGACACGCTCGCGGCTTATCTGCGCGTAACCGCGCCCGGCGCAGGCGACGTCGCCTTCCGGCAACTCCGCTTCCGATCGCACCACCGCGAGCGCTTCTGGGAACGCAATTGCCTGGCCGTCGGGCTGTCTGCGGGGTTCCTGGAGCCGCTCGAGGCATCGGCGATCGTCCTCATCGAACTGTCGGTAACTGCGCTGCTCGACGGGTTCCCGGCGACGCGCGGTGCGATGCCGATCCACGCCGCGCGCTTCAACGCGCTGTTCCGCTATCGCTGGGATCGGATCGTCGAGTTCCTGAAGCTGCATTACGTCCTCAGCGACCGCGACGAGCCCTATTGGCGCGATCATCGCAGCGCGTCGTCGATACCGCCGCGGCTCGGCGCGCTGCTGCGACTGTGGCGCGATCAACCTCCCTCCGCCACCGACTTCCCGATGATCGACGAGATCTTCCCTGCCGCCAGCTATCAATATGTCCTGTACGGCATGGGCTTCCCGCCGCCGCCGCGCGGCGCGATCGCGACGGGGACGCGCGCGCAGGTCGACAAGCTGCTAGGGCAGGTCGATCAGCGCCGACGCACCCTCGTCGCCGGCCTGCCGACCAACCGCGCCTATCTTGATGCTTTGCAGGCAACCCGGCGATCTGTTCTGGAACCGACACCCTGATGACCGACCAAGCTATCCTGACCGCCGACGCTCACCGCGACTTGCGCATCCGTACCGATCGGGCCGCCGCGCTCGGCGACGCGGTGATGGCGTGCATCACCGTGCCGAGCGAGTTCCGGCGCGTGCAGGCGCACTACCCGATCCTGTTTCAGCTGGATCAGGCGACCGGCGGCTTCGCGGCCATGGCGATCTTCGGGTTCGAGGCCGGCGAGAACCTGTTCCTCCACGACGGGCGCTGGGATGCGCGCTACCGGCCGCTGGCGATCGACAGCCAGCCCTTCCTGATCGGGCGCGCGGCCGATGGCTCGGACACGCGCCAGGTCCATATCGACATGACAAGCCCGCGGATCGATGCGGACGAGGGTATGCGGGTATTCGACGACATCGGCCGGCCGACGCCGTTCCTGGAACGGATCGCCGACCAGCTGCGCGCGCTCGACACCGATTACGTCGCGTCGGCGGATTTCTACGCAGCGCTCGCCCGATACGAGCTGCTCGAGCCGTTGACGCTCGACGTCACGCTCGACGACGGATCGAAGAACCGCCTCGTCGGCTATCATGTGATCGACGAGGATCGCCTCGTCGGGTTGGAGCCCGGTGCGGTCGCCGATCTCCACGCCGCGGGGCACCTGATGCCGATCTTCATGGCGCTCGCCTCGCTCGGCAACATCGGCGATCTGATCGCGCGAAAGAACCAGCGGCTCGCGCATGGCTGAGGCCGACCGCCCGGCAGCGTTGGCGCGGATCCGCGAGATCAAGGTCGCGGGTCCCGATGAGCTGGACGCGCAGCTGCGTTCCTCGACGGCCCCGTTTGTGGTCCGCGGCCTCGTCGCCGATTGGCCGCTGGTGCACGAAGGCCGACGATCGCCTCGCGCCGCGCGCGATTACCTCCAGCGTCACGCCCGCGACCTTCCTTTCGCGGTGTCGGTCGGCAGGCCCGACAGTGGTGGCCGGTTGTTCTACGACGACGGCCTGGCGATGAACTTCCAGATGCTGCGCGCCAAGCTGCCCGAGATCTTCGCACGCATCGACGCGAGCGAAGGCACGGCCGACGCGCATGCCATCTATCTCGCGTCGATCGATCTCCACCAGTTCTTCGTCGGCCTCCACGAGGCCAACCATGTCGATCTCGGCGGCCGCGCGCCGATCGCCAGCATCTGGATGGGCACCCAGACGCGGATCGCCGCGCACAACGACGTCCCCGATAATCTCGCCTGCGTCGCGGTCGGCCGGCGTCGTTTCACGCTGTTCCCGCGGGAGCAGTTCCGCAATCTCTATCTGGGGCCGTTGGACAACACGCCGGCAGGACGGCCGGTGAGCATGGTCGACTTCCACAACCCGGATTTCGCCGCCCACCCCCGCTTCCGCGAGGCGCTGGCCCGTGCGCAGGTCGCCGAGCTCGACGCAGGTGACGCGCTCTACATCCCGTCCTTATGGTGGCATCACGTCGAGGGGATCGCGGCGTTCAACGTGCTGGTCAATTACTGGTGGCGCGAGACGCCGCGGTGGCTGGGGCAGCCGCAGGATGCGCTCAACCACGCGATCCTCGCGCTGCGCGATCTTCCCGCCGACGAGAAGGCGCATTGGCGCGAGATGTTCGACCACTATGTCTTCGACAATGACACCGCGGCGACCGCACATATCCCCGAACAGGCGCGTGGCATCCTCGCGCCCCTGACCCTCGAAAGCGCGGGTCGTCTCCGCGCCTTCCTCTTGAGAGCGCTCAGCCGATGACCGAACCCGCCATCCGTCGCGTGATCATCGCCGGCGGCGGCACCGCCGGCTGGATGGCGGCCGCGGCGATCGCGCGCACGATGGGCAAGACGGTGCAGCTGACCCTGGTCGAATCGGACGCGATCGGCACCGTCGGCGTCGGTGAATCGACGATCCCGCCGCTCGTCACCTACAACCGCCTGCTCGGCATCAACGAAGCCGAATTCATGCGGGAAACACAGGCGACCTTCAAGCTCGGCATCCTGTTCGACGACTGGAAGGACCGCGGCGAGCGCTATTTCCATTCCTTCGGCGTCACCGGCAAGGATCACTGGTCCGCGGGCTTCCAGCATTTCTGGCTGCACGGCCTGACCCAGGGCCACCACCAACCCTATGACGATTACTGCCTCGAACTGCGTGCCGCGCTGCAGGGCAAGTTCGCCCACCTGCCCGACGAGCGGATGAACTACGCCTACCAGCTCGACTCGACGCTGTACGCCAGGTTCCTGCGGCGCATGGCCGAGGCGGACGGCACCAAACGCGTCGAGGGCAAGATCGCGCGGGTCGAGCTCGACGGCGAAAGCGGCGACATCGCCGCGCTGGTGCTGGAATCGGGCACGCGGCTCGAAGGCGACCTGTTCCTCGACTGCACCGGCTTCCGCGCGCTGCTGATCGAAGGGGCGCTGCACGCCGGGTTCGACGACTGGAGCCACTACCTGCCGTGCGACTCCGCGATCGCGGTCCAAACCGCGAGCGTGCGACCGGCGCTGCCCTATACCCGCGCAATGGCACACGACGCCGGCTGGCAGTGGCGGATCCCGCTCCAGCACCGCACCGGCAACGGCATCGTCTATTGCAGCCGCTATCTCGACCGCGACGCCGCACTCGACCGCCTGCTCGGCAACATCGAGGGCGGGACGCTGACCGAGCCCAACTTCATCCGCTTCGTCACCGGCGCGCGACGGCGGCAATGGCACCGCAACTGCGTGGCGATCGGGCTGGCGGGCGGCTTCATGGAGCCGCTGGAATCGACGAGCATCCATCTGATCCAGCGCGCCATCCTGCGGCTCATCCGGCTGTTCCCGTCGGCCGGCGTTTCCCAGCGCGACGTCGCCGAGTTCAACGACCAGCAGCACACCGACATGCTGCAGATCCGCGACTTCCTGATCCTGCACTACAAGGCGACCGATCGCCGCGACAGCGCCTTCTGGCGGCAATGCGCCGCGATGCCGATCCCGGAATCGCTGGAACAGAAGATCGAGCTGTTCCGCGAAACCGGCCGCGTGTTCCGCAAGAACGAAGAGCTGTTCGCGGAAAACAGCTGGGTGCAGGTGATGCTCGGCCAGGGGATCGTGCCCGAGAGCTATCATCCGATCGCGACCAAGCTGCGCGACGACGAACTCGGCAAGCTGCTCGCAACGCTGCGCGACGGTACCAACGCGACCGTCGACGGGCTGCCCGAACACGCCGCCTATGTCGCACGCTATTGCGGTGCGGTCCGCGCGCCGACCAGCGTCGCGGCCGCCTGAGACAGCGACGATGGCGAGGCGGCGGCAGGCGGTAACGATCAAGCACGTCGCGGCGGATGCGGGCGTGTCGCTGCAGACCGTCAGCCGCGTCGTCAACAAGGAAGCCGGGGTGCGGCCCGAGATGGCGCAGCGCGTCCAGGCATCGATCGACAAGCTCGGCTACGTGCCCTCGATCGCGGCGCAGCGGCTCGGCGGGTCGCGCTCCTATCTGATCCTCGCGCTCAACGACCGCGAACGCACCATCGCCGACTGGCGCGCGCGACAGGGCACCGACTGGGTCGACCAGATGCTGCTCGGCGGCATGCTGACCTGCGCCGAACATGGCTATCGGCTGATCGTCGAGCTGGTCGACACGCACAGCGACCATATCGAGCGCGAGCTGCTCGCCGCGATCGCCGCGCTCCAGCCCGACGGCGTGATCCTGACCCCGCCGCATTCGGGCAATCCGCTGATCATCAACCTGCTCGCCGCCCAAGGCATCAGCTTCGCACGGATCGGATCGATGACGCCGGGACCGGGCATCCGCCTGATCATGGACGACACCCGCGCCGCGCAGCTCGCCACCGACCATCTGATCGGCCTTGGTCATCGCCGCATCGGTTTCATCGCCGGTCCGGCGGAGTATGAACTGAGCGCGTGGCGCGTCGAGGGCTGGCACGCCGCGATGGCGGCGGCAGGGCTGCCGACGGACGACCTGCTCGTCGCCGGCGATTTCAGCCACGCCTCGGGTCGCGCCGCCGCGCATCAATTGATGGCGCTGCCGAACGCGCCCACCGCGATCATCGCCAGCAACGATCAGATGACGCTCGCGACCCTGGAACATCTGCGCGAACGCCGCGTCGCCGTGCCCGGCGAGCTGTCGCTGATCAGCTTCGACGACACCCCGATCATCCGCCTGGCGCACCCCTCCATCACCGCCATCGCCCAGCCCATCGCCGAGGTGACGGCCCGCGCCGTCAGCCTGATCATCGCCGATCTCGGGGAAAGATCGGCTGGGCAGGAACCGATTGTTGTTCCTGCGAAATTGATGGTCCGCAATTCGACGTTCCCGCTAGGCGACGTGGCTGGTCAAGGTGTACCCGTCTCGGGGTTTGATTTAGCTTGATCGTATCGACGAATGGTTGGTTGGCTCATCTTAAGGGTAGCGAATGGATGATGACCAAACTGCCGCGTCCGGCGCGCAATTAACTAAGTCTGTGTATTTGCGCGCAAGAAGGAACGTCAGCATAGATCAGCGTACTGCCTCCTGAAGCACTCATAACCGGAAGGTCACAGCTTCAAATCCTGTCCCCGCAACCATCTTGATTTGCAACGCCCCCACGGAAACATCCGCGGGGGCTTTTTGCTGTTCGTCCCCAGCGCATAGCTTCAGCATGGCTTCAAGCTCGCCGCGCAGGTGGATGACGAGCTCGCCATCCTCCGGCGTCAGCTTCACCGCGTCGATGAGCCCGCGGATGCGCTCGAAGGCTTGAGATCGCAGGGCATCGTCTTCGAAGGCGTCGGCGCGCTTCGCCACCTTCTCGCGGTAGATCCGGCTGAGGTCAGGCGTAAGGATGTGCTCGAGCGGCGCGGCGGTCGGCGCCGCCATCACCGCCTCGCTTTCCAGCTGATCGCGCCGCTTGCCAAGCTGGTTCATCTCGCCGACGAACAGTAACGGGTCGAGGCCCTTGATGATGGCCGCCTTCATGGTGTCGAGCTGACGCAGCACTTCTTCGAGTTCGGCATCGCGAGCGGGCTGGACAGCCTCGTTGACGCTCGTCAGCCGCGCGGTCTCGGCTGCATACTCCTCGAGGAACACCGCCAGCACGTCGTCGCGCAGCATCTCGGTCGTGAGCCCGGCGAGCACGCGGGCGTCAAGTTCGTCTTGGCGGATGGTCAGCCGGTTGCCGCAGTAGCTGGTGCCTTTCTGGGCCGAGCCCTGGCAGCCGAACCGGGTCTTGCCCGACTTTGCATAGCTGGCGCCGCACTCGCCGCAGGTCATCTTGCCGGTCAGCAGGTATTTGGGGCGCTGCTGAGCGAAGAAGGGCAGGGCGGCCCCGTCCAACTTGTCGGCACGTGGTCCGCGCGCGAGGCTTGCCTGCCTGGCCTTTACTGCGTCCCAGAGCTCATCGGAGACGATCCGCAGCTCAGGCGACTCGACGAGGCCGGCACGTTGATCTGCGGCAACGAGGAAACCGTGCCGCTTTCCGGTGTCGGGGTTCTTGCGATACGTCTGGGTCAGGTAGGGACGTCGCCCGGTGTAGAGGATGTTGTTGAGAATGCCGGTGCCGCGCTCGGCGTTGCCGGTGATGGTGTTGGGCGACCATGCCGATGGCTTCTTCGATAGCTTCTTGTCGCGCTTGCCGCTGCGGGGAGGCGGCACGCCCTCCTCGTTCAAGCGCCGCACGATCTTGCCGGGTGCGACGCCTGCGACGAAGTCCTCGCAGATGCGAACGATGGTAGCGGCCTGTGTCGGCACGATCTGCTGGAGCCCCTTGATGCGCTCGCCGTTGCCGTCGTGCTCGATACGCTTCTCATAGCCATATGCGACCCCGCCGGGGTTCCTGCCCAGTGCGTGGCGCTTGACCAAAGCGTCCCGAGTCTTGTCGCTGGTGGCGCTCAGCTGTTCCGCGTTGACGGTGCCCATCACGCCGATGTGCATCCGCGTGAACAGAAGCGTGCGCTTGGGGCAATCCGCTGACGATGAGTTGCACGCGTCATCCGTCAAGATAGTCTGCCATGCTCACTAACTCACACCCCTTGGAAAAAGCGGTGATTTCCGCTGGGTCTTCGGAAACCAGCATATTCATTGGCATCCAGTCGACAGCCAGCAGCAGTTGCCGATCCTCACCTGTGAAGAGAACTCCTGCCGCGACGTCGCAAGAGGCGCTTGCGTCGTGAGGCACCGCTTGCGGAGGAGCAGCAGATTGCGAGTTGGGATTACTGCCGAACGTAGGGCCGACGTTTGCGCCTTCAACGATAAATTCGGCTCGTCGCGCCACCTCTGTTCGCCAAGAACGCAGCGGCCACGGCTCGAACTCAGTCGGCTCAACCGGTGCGGCAGGCCGAGTGGTCAACAGTGTACGAAGTCCGTCTGGAAAGCCTTTAAAAGAGGTGGGTGGCTTCCAGTGTTTCCATCGTTCGTTCAGCTCGCTGATGCTGAGCAAGCTAAGCGTGAAAATCTCGAAAAGTGGTCGTACATCGCGCTGATCAACGCCAACCAGCAAGGTTGTTCCGTCTGAAGCCTTCAGCCAGACGTTCAATATCCTGCTTCCCAGCCGCTCCACTCGCCAGCCGCTTATCCCGCTGGTGAGATGCAGTAGGGTGGACTTGCTCGCCTGTAGGTCGAACGGGGGGAACTCGGCCGGCATGCTCTTGATCCTCTGTCCTCGTGCCGGTCGGCCTCCGCGTGCTCTCCCGGAAGCGGCACCAGCTGATGCAGCGACGAGAAGGCTCACGAGATCACGTCGACTAAGGCGCATGCTCCATCGTTCGCTCAGATCGTGAGTGTCTGCAATTGGGTGTGAGGCGGACGTTCGTCCAAACACAGGAAAGCCGCCAACCTTCGTCGAGATCAGCGGCTCCCTCAGCATTACCGTTAGGAGAGAACGTTCAGGCAAAGCTGACGCTTGTCTGGACGGCCGAACGACGGCGCATGGCGTTGCCGACTGCGCCGAAGCCCATGATCATTAGTGCCCAACTGGCAGGTTCTGGCACGGCGGCGGCGATCGTAAAGCCACCGGTATAATCACCTAGGAGCAAGCCGCTCTGACGAACGGTCGCGTCGCGCGTGCCGTACTCCACCATCCGGTACGATGGGTCACCACGGCCGATCAGGCTGTCTAGTGTCACAGGCGCGTTTCCCGCAACGTCGCGAAAGATGCCGTAGATAGCGAGCTGCTGGCTACTTCCCGCAGCCCCGGCGAACGGTGTAGCGCCCCCCGCGACGGTAGGCGTGCCAAGCAGGAAGAAGGCGAATCCGATCGACGGCTCGGAGGCATTGCCGCCGAAGAAGCTGAAGCCCTTATAGATCTCGACCACGGGCGTCAGCGCTGGATTACTCGACAGCGGAAAGTTGTAGCTGCCAAGGTTGCCGCTGAACGCCGACACCGGCACTTCGTAGTCGGCAAAATCCTCACCTGAGTCGAACAGAACGGCATCGTCTGGATCGAAGGAGAAGCTGAAAGCCAGCGGACTGCCGTTCGGGACTAGTCCAGTGGAAGGGAGCCTGCCTGCATTCGAGTTGACGGTGCCACTGCCGCTGAGGGTCACTGGTCCAGCGACGGCTGACGCCGTCCAAGCCGCAGCGCCGAGTAGGGCCAAGAACGACGAGTTGAACCGCATGCACTGCTCCCTGTTTTCCATAGCTTAGCGGTTCCCACCGAGCTCGCAACGTCAACGCGATGTGTCAGCCGAAGGTGGTCGCCTGATCGCCTCGACCGCGTGTCGGGCGCTGCGCGCTGCTATTGGGGCCGATCCCAACGTCCGCTCCGCATCAGCCTGTCTGCCTCGGCATGCCGCATTGTTCCTGATGTCCCCTATTGAGCGGGAGCGGACATAGCGTTTTCGAGCGCTCACATCCGCGTGTCGCAAATATGCTGAGTTGCGGACGTTGCGTATGCCGCCGCTTTTGCGACAGCGGCATGTTCAGACTTGGTGGGGAGCCTACGATCGGCTCCGCTACGGCATCAAGGAAGGGCCCCGCGGGTCAGGCCTAGGTGTCGTAATCACGTAGATGCGCGTGAAGTCAGCTTGCCGGAGTGATTCCTGCGCCTTCGCCACGCACTGTCCAGAGACCGGTGGAAGGCGAAAGAGCAGCACGAGGTCACGCGAGCCTGTCCAACTTCGAACACGGGCTGGAGCATCATCCGATCGGACTGCGGCGCCATTCCAGTCGAGACCACAGGTCCCGCTATATGTACCGGCGGTCATGTAGGGCACAGCTGGAGGCCGCTGCCCGCAGCTAGTGGCAGCGAGCATGATTACGCTCGCCCAAGCTGCGCGTCTCACGAACGCCATGACCGAAGATCCGTGCCGCAGAGATACCACGCACATTGGCGTAAGCGGTTTTGGGCCGGTCACAAACTGCTGAGCTTCGTCGACCACGTATGCGGTCAGCGTCGTACAAGGCGCGCGAGAACCGACAGAGCAAGCGCGGGATCAGGAACACCACGGATGTCAAGATCTTCTATCTTGCCGCGTTTCAATCGTACAATCCCAATCCAGCCACGCTGGTCATTGCCTTCAACAACGAACGCGTCGACGATCTCGGCGCTACTCACCTCGCGATACACCTCGCGGCTGAACGGGGTGAGCCACGCTAGGCGTCGATCGGTGACGATCATGGTGCCGAACAGATCACGATAGCAACGCTGGAGAACGGCTGGGCCGTACAGCAAAACCAGTAAAATGCTGCCGCCGAAGCTGATCAGCGCACCAGCAGTCCAGAACAGCTTCAAGGTCAGAGCTTCAACGCTGCTCCAGAGGCTCCACATCCATAGGAGGAAGAAGACTGGTCCGAGCGCGGCCAAACTCATCAGCACCAAACGGCCGGATGTGAAGCCACGCCATCGCTGCTGCCCCTGCCACACGACCGGCTCTCCAAGGGCCAATCCTTTTGCCTCGGCCGGCTGCTGCTCACTGCTACCGGCAGCTCTCAACAAGCTTATGATTGCCAAGGCGAGGCGCCACAGGATCACGCAAGTCAGTGGAAGCAGGATCGCGAGAGCGCCCGACTGAACCTTCCATGTTGCAACACTCGTCCACGGTCCGCCCCGTCGTCCCACAAGCGTTGTCTCGCCAGGCAAAGTCGCAACGGCCACGATCATCGCGCTCAGAAGGAACGCTGCTGGCAGACTGCCCATCGCAACCGCTATGGTCCGGGTGATGCGGAGCGCTGTCGGACGCGGGCTGGTCATGCCCCGTGATTGCACCCAATCGGCACAGCATCAATCAAGAGCCGGGTCTGGCGGAGGTACTCGCGATCGGCGTGACTGCGGAAGCACTGATTTCGCATGACAACAAAATGGCATGGGAAATGTACTGAGTCTCGGACGTCTCAAAACGTCCCTCGTTTTGCGACAGCTGAACGTCCGAACGTGGTGGTTAGCGAACGTTAAACGCGCTCTAGCGGCAGATGTGGCGAATGCGGCAATTCTACGTTGATCGTGTCGCCCGGACGGACCACGCCGCCTGCACGAACGACGGTCATGATACCGGCCTTTCGGATCACTTCATTGTTTGGCCCGCGGTCCAGCACGGCGGTCAGTAGACCCGGCTGATGATTTTCGATCTGAGCACAGGGGTTTCTCAAGCCGGTGACTTCTAATTTCACGTCGCCACCGAGTCGAAGCACCGAATGCCGTGGTAGGGCGAGCAAATTGACCCCGATGGTGGTCACATTTTCTCCAAGATCAGCAGGCCCTACTTCAAACCCCTTCGCTTCCAGTTCTTCGAATAGCTCGGCATGGATGAGATGAACCTGCCTTAGATTTGGCTGGGTTGGGTCAACGGCGGTCCGCGAACGATGTCGGACCGTAACACCTTCGTGGGCGTCGCCTTTGACGCCAAGACCGGCAACCACCTCAATTTCCTGCACAAGCCGCTTCGAGAACCGATGAAAACCATCGCTAGCAACTGCGAACACATGCCCATCTGCCATAAAGCCTCCCACCGATCCTCTAGGCGGGTGAGCGAACGGCAGCAATTGGGCGAGAGCGGACATACCGCTGTCGCAAAAACGCTGAGTTTCGGACGTCACGTATGTTGCCAAAGTTGTGCGAGCGGCACGGCGCAAGCCTTGGCTAGCTGCCAGCATCACCAAGGCCAGGTTGGTCTACACCACGGACCTTGACCAGCTCCTGCCTGAGGTTCTCCTTCATGCTCGCCTCCATTGAGGTGAACATCGTCTCCTAAGACTGCTTCACCGTGCTTGCAGGCAAACCAAGAGCGTTCATCCGCGCCCGAGTAGCGGATAGTGCGCGGGATCGCTGACTTTTGCACTTGGTCACCGCGCTCAAGATTGTGTCCTCGACACTGGCTGACTTCGGTTCGATCGCCCGTGCGCGCTCACTGACACACTGACTATAATCTGCGACCGGTTGCATTGAATCATGGTAATCCTGCGCTGCGGCCAACGACGGCAGTGCAACAAGGGCAGGCAACAACCACGGTCTTGTCAGCATATCGCGCTCCTCACCAACTCCTCGCAACCTGCTGAAGCAGAGCGATACGCGCAAGCTACTGACGCTCTGTCGCGGAAATACTGAGTTTCGGACGTCGCGTATGTCGTCACTTTCCCGACTACGGCATGTCCGAACCTGGTGGTTAGCAGACGTTCAGCGAGATCGTCCTTGTCCGTCAAGAATTACGGTCGATTGACCGTGCACCATAATTTTTTGAAGCGAAAAGTGCCAGAAGCGGTGTTGCCGACTTCCCCCAATGTCACTCGTTCATAGAAGTCCACTACCGGGTGATCGTCGGGCTCGGTGTCGCTGGTCGGCCCCGACACAAGCCAGAGATCAAACACGCGTTCCTTACGCTTTCGGCCGGTCGGCGAGAACTCTAACGCGACATAATTACAGTCCATCAACCCGCCTTCGAGGTCACGATTGAGCGAGGCGGCAAGCATGGCGCAAGGCCCTCCTTCCTCAACCTCGCCAATTACCCGGAGTTCTCCGGATCGCAGAAATTGCCTGGGTCGAGGATCGTTCAAACGACCAAAGGTCACGCCAGCTTCGCGACGACCAGCGCATGCCGTTACGAGCAAGATCAACCCAGCCGCTGCAACTGTCATCGTTCTCATCCCCCCATGTATCACCATGGAGGCATTGGCCGCCATTGGGCGAGAGCGAACCGGCCGCTTTCGAATGCGCGTGAGCGTGTCGCAGAAGTTCTGACTTTCTGACGTCGCGTATGTCGTCACTTTTGCGACATCGGCATGTCCGAACTTGGGCGCGAGCGGACATGTTCCTGTCGCAGAAATGCTGAATGCCGACGTCACGAATGTCGGTGCTTTTGCGACAGTGGCGCCGTCGATCCGCGATCTGTCCCGATCTCGTCGGCGCGATTTGACGTCACTGCGGCTAGAAGGTCGCTGACGTCGACTTCACGCACCAGTGCCATCGCGCTCTTCGAGGGTGAGTGCCACAGCACTCCTCAACCAGAGAAGATCCGCCTCTTCCGGCACGCCCGGTCCGCCGCAGGCCTGTTTCTCATTGACGCCGACAGTTGTTCGCGCGGTACGGCTTCGAACGCGGGCTTATAGACCCAGACGTCGCCGCCTCCCTCTAGCGTTACTCCATAGCTTATCTGTGTCGCACAGGCCGGGATCGGCCCAATGACATAGCTGATCGGCAGCCATGTTTGATTGCCGTGGATCGGTCGTTCGTGAGAGTCGCCTCCCGCTATCACGCTCTTACCCAGCTTCTCTCTTTTGCCTTCGGAGTATTGTGACTCGCCGGAGGCCAGCCAGAACGTCACGGAGGCCGCTTTCCAGGTCGCTACGAACGCCGTGAAGCGGACCACCTTGCCTCGATACGGTCTCGCATCGATCGCCTGACGGAGTTGCGCATAGCCGGAGGCGTTTCCGTCGTTGGACCCGATGCAGAGCAGGTCTCCGCCGGCCGGCGATCGGAAGCGGTAGGAGCCGATTGGCGAGCCTACCCTCTGCCAGAACGACTTGCCCGTGATTGGGTAATCTTCGAGAAACAGGCCGAGCTCACCGGTCTTCCAGTCAGGCCGGATGACCTGAGGACCGCTTCGTCCACCAGTCGGTATTGTATCGGCGACATCTCCAGGAAGCAGGCGACAGCGAGGAAGACGGCTCAGGACGACGATATCCTGCGCCTGGTCTTCTGGTTGCGCCGCGGGCTCTGCTTGCGGTGCAATATCGGCTTCGGGCGCAGCCATCGCAGGCTGGGGGGCGGCCAACGGTGTCAGAGCAACGAGCGCTACTGAAGGAATGCCGAGCGCGGCTACGATGTTAGACACGAGCCCGACCTCCATTATTGACTCTGCCCTGGCGTGTCACATTGGGGATATCGCTGATACGAGTTTCGAACGTCGCGTAAATCGCCGCCATTGCGACACCGGATAGCCAAACCTGGTAAGCAGTAGGCATTCGGCGTCCGCTAAAGTGAGCTGGTCTTTGTGATGGGATCATAGCACTCCAGCCATTCACCTCGCCAGATCGCCAATACGTATGAACCCTTTTTGGCTTTGCGAAATTGCGGCAGATCTCGGTCGCAGTCCTGGAAGCCGTCCGCCGAAATATTGAGGCTCATAGGTTGATCGGCCAACCTCATGCGCTCATTCAGCTCCGCGGTTGTTGGTAGCCGACCATGCTCGCGGCGGAAGTCCTCGATCGACGGTACAGCTTTTTCGAAGCGAGATAGAATCTCCTCACTCTTTCGGAGCGAGTACGCGTCAGGCTTATAGGCGAGCGCAAGAGGTAGAGACAGAAAAGCTGCCCAACGTTTTGCAATGGCGGCGCTTGCCATCCCTCATCCCTCGTCAGTGCATCGAACGCTATCGCTAACGAGGCGGCGAACAGTTCGCGCCATTTCTTTATCGAGCCGACCATCCAGACGAGAGTATCAGCCAATCATTAAGGTCCGCAACTGGGCGAATGCGGACGTTCCTGCGCGGTCGGTTCTGAAGGTCCGATTGTGGTTGAAAGCGGACCCTCCGGTCTCGGGTCGGAGCGGTGGAACACGGACCTCAATCTGTCCTGAAAAGATCGAGGCCCCAACCGACGCCGCAGGCAGCAAGTAGCTGCATCTGGTCTGGCTCAAGCCAGACGCCGCATTGTTCGCCAGACGGCACATACAGGCCGCCATAGATCGTCACCTGTTTTGGCCGGATCGACTTCCGAAGCTCGGCGAAGCGATCCTCCCGCCCTTTCAGGTTGCCCAAGATGCGGGCGAGCGCATCGTTATGCTGCCCACCGCCTGCGAGGCGATGACCTTCTGCGTCGTGCCACCAGCCGTTGAACGTTCGCGGTCTGCCGCTTGGCGACGGCTCACCTATCCTACCGATTGAGGTAGGCTCAAAGCCGATAGTTTTCGTGACCAAGGTTGGGTCTACATCGAAGCCGGTAATGCAGAGTGCGAGCATCGCCGACGTATGTCTGCTTTCGAGCGTTCCGCAAAGCTCGCTGAATGTCAGATAATGGGCGTTAGCGGTTTCCGTATCGGAGCGGGCGGGAAGGTCCGGGACTGGTGGTTAGCGGTCCTTCCGCGCTCGGAAGGCGATCACCGCGAACAGCGGCCACGCTAGCGCACGAATCCCCCAAGTCACGATGAATGGGAAGACGATGGCTGGCGCGTTCATGTGAGGGCCAAAGCGAAGCATGACCAATGAGCACATGATGAACACGGCCGCGGTGCTCGCAAATCAGACCGATATTCCCTTGAACGTCATGGGTTGATTTTGAGGCTGCAACGCGACAGCGTCAATGGCCGCTTTTTGGGCATCAGCTGTCGCCCGCTGACGAGCGCCGAGCTTGCTGGTTACGCCTGCGAAGCCATCTATAACCAAGCGCGTAAGCTGCTGCCGCGCCCACGATGATCCCGATAATGATGCGAGTGCGCTGAGAATTTGTTGCGCAACCATATTCAGGATCACCTTGTATACAGGCGAGTTGCGCGAGCACGATGAATGCAACAAGCATCCAATGCGCCAATGTCACAATGATTGCGGAGGCCAGTCGAACACGACCCATACCCCAAGCTATGCTCGTGGCGACCACGGCACAATGTCCGATATTTGCCGGAGCGGACGTTTGTCACCGGCGCACAGCGAAGATTCGAAGGCGCTGGTGACTGGTTCGACAGCTTGAGCGATTGGCGAAAGGCTGGCGTTGTTAAATCGGGCTTACCTTGGCAGCTTTTGATATGAACTACATCCTCCGGTCTTCACTCAGCGCAATCGTTCTCTTGATCGGTTCATCGGCTTGTGATCACACTGACGTGGCGCAACGGCGCCATGCAGATGGTGGTTCCCGGCCGCCTTCTTTTGAGGCCGCAGCGCAGCAGGTTCGGCGTAATAGTCCCGGCATAAAAGACGATTGCTTGAGAAGAGTCGTCGACGGCAAACCCATACCCGGCGGTGTCGACAAGTGCTTCAAGATGCTCCCGGCGCAACGACGGCGCGGACTATGGCGGGATGATTTTGAGGGTTCCCGCTTTTGCCCTGCACCTGCGGCCGTGTGCGCCAATGACACACCCGGAGATAAAATCTGGCTCTCCTTCCAGTCCGATGTGCGGTCAGACGGAGGAAGGAAGCCAACGATGCAATTGTATTCAATCGAGTTTATCGGTCGACGAACGCGCGAGCGTGGTTCTTACGGCCATATGGGCACGTCTCAGCAAGATGTGCTTGTAGATACGCTGGTAGCGCTGAAGCCTCCAAGCGAGCGTAGCAAGCCGTAGTTGTCGCTCCGTTTTGGAGGCCAAATCGGAAACGATCGCTATTGATAAAGGCGGGCATCCCGCGCCGTGTCGCAAATGTGCTAACTTGCGCGACAGTCCCATGGTCGCCAATCCGATGGCGAGAGAGAGCGTCGCGAAACTCTGTCGCTTTACCCCGCGGTTAAAATGCGCATTCGCGACGTGCCAAGCCGAGCCGCCATCGGCTTTGCGATGGTATGAGGGGCGTTCAAGTCCTGAATCAACACCGGCAACTCAGTAACAAATTAAGGTGGCTGCACGTCCCCGCAACCAACCATAAAATGTCGCCTGTTACCCAAGACACGGCGGCTTCTTGGCGTCTGGTGATGCGGCGTAGTCCGCTGTGAACGGATCGAAAGCCGCAGCCTTCCGACGCTGTCCAACTGGCACGTTGCTCGATACGGCAGCCCCGTCCGACCGCGGGGAGGGCACGACGTTTGTCGAACCCGCCATACATCGAGAGGCGACCCGAACCGATGGCGACACAGCCCGCCTTACCTGACGGCCTATCGAACTGGCTAGAAGCGCCGCGCGTGCGGGCGTTGAACGATCGAGAGCCGGCTGCCGATAGCCGGTATGTGCTCTGCTGGTTGCAGCAGGCGTTGCGCGCCTATGACAATCCGGTGATCGACGCCGCGATCCGGCTCGCGAACACGATGCAACTGCCGGTGCTCGTCTACCACGGCGTGCGCAAGGATTATCCTTACGCGTCGGATCGGCTGCACCACTTCATCCTGGGCGCGAGCGTCGATCTTGCCGACGGCTGCCGCCGTCGCGGGCTGGCCGTGGTTCAGCATGTCGACCGCGCGGAGCGGCGCGAGAAGGGGCTGGCCTACCGGCTGTGCATCGATGCGGCGGCGCTCGTGCTCGAGGACCAGCCGACCTTCGTCGCGCGGTGGCAGGCGGAGCGGGTCGCGGTCCGGATCGATATACCCGTCTTCGCAGTCAACGCGGCTTGTCTGGTGCCACCTGCCGTCATCGGCGCCGACGTAACCGGGCGGACTGCGTTCTTGCGTCGGCATGAGCCGGCGCGCGCTACCTGGTTGGCCTGGGACGATGAGGTTGCCGAGGTCGCGCCCTACGAAGGCGACCTGCCGTTCACGCCCGACCGGCTCGGGGCCGATGACCTCGGCCGATTGATCGCGGAGCTGGACATCGATCACTCGGTCCCGGCAAGCGCAGCCCACCCGGCGGGTCGTGCGGCGGCGGAAGGGCGGCTGGCGCGGCTCCTTGCGGCGGTGTTGCCGGGCTATGCATCGGCCCGCAACGACGCGACACGGAGCGACGGCGCGAGCGGGCTTTCGCCGTATCTGCACTTCGGCGTGCTCGGTCCTCGCGAGATCATGGCAGCAGTGGACGCGGCGCCCGCGGGTGCTCAGCACAAGCGGAAGTTCGCGGACGAGCTGCTCGGCTGGCGGGAATGGTTCCATTATCAGGCCAGGCAGTTGGCGGTGCCGGAGGGCTATCATCGCGTCGCCGGTTGGGCGCGCCAGACGCTGGCCGATCACGCCGGCGATCCGCGGCCAGAGCACGAGACGCTCGAAGCGATGCTGAGGGGAGAGACGCGGGACGAGACGTGGAACGCCTGCCAGCGGCAGTTCCTCGCCGACGGCTGGATGCACAACAATCTGCGGATGTACTGGGCCAAGCGGATCATTGCGATGACGTCGAGCCCCGAGGCAGCATGGGCGACCGCCTGCTATCTGAACGACCGGCTCAGTCTGGATGGTCGGGATCCCAGCACCTACGGCAATCTCGCCGCGATGTTCGCCGGCGCGCCGGCGGATCGCGAGCGTCCCGTCTACGGCAAGGTCGCGACTCGCGGAGACGGGTCCACCCGCCACCGCGAGGGTGGCGCCGCCTGGCTCGAGCAAGCAGCGGCGCGGCTCGTCCCAGCGGTGACGATCCCGGCGACGGCGCCGGTCGATCCGTATCTGACCGGTGGCCCGCCGATCTGACACGCAGAATCTAGGGGGCGGCAGCGATCGCGCGACCGTCGAAAGGCTTGCTACGAAAGCGGAAGCATCGCTACCTGTCGCGATGGTGGATGCGTCGCGATCTGCATCTCCGGACGGTCGGGGCCGCTCTGCGCTGGTGCTGTTCGCGTCCGGGGACTTCGCGTGCAACCTGTACTGGCAGAGCATCACGCTGTTCCTGCTCTACTTCTATACCGAGGTCCTGCTGCTGCCACCGGCCTTGGCGGGTGTTCTCATTATGGCAGGGACGGTCTGGGGCGCGTTGGCGGATCTGGTGGCCGGCGCGGTTGCGCAGCGGGCGAGCGCGTATCGACGCTTCGTGTCGATCGGGGCGGCGCCGCTCGGTTTCGCCTTCGTCGCATTGTTCGTGGTGCCGGGGGTCGGCGTCGGAGCGACCGCGGCGGTGGCGCTCGCCGCGCAGATCGCGTTCAGGACGCTCTATGCGCTGGTCAACGTGCCCTATGCCGCGTGGAGTGTGCGGATCAGCGAGGACAGCCGCGATCGAGCGACGATCGCGGGCCTGCGGATGTTGTTCGGCGCCGCCGCGGCCAGCCTGGTCGCGCTGACGATGCCGCGAACCGGCCAGGTGTTCGCGGCAATCGGCTATGCGACGGTGGCGGTGCCGCTGCTGTGGATCGTTGCGGTTCGTAGTCGCGAGGTGACCCCACCGCCGCCCACGGCGCCGGTGCCGATCCGCGCCTGTCTGGCGGTGCTCGGTCGCAATCGCGCCTTCGTGACGCTCAACCTCGGTATCGCGATCGCGGGCATCGCCGCGGCGATCGTCAACCAATCGGTGCTTTATTATTTCGACCATGTCGTCGCCGCTCCGACGGCGGGACGCGGGGCGCTGGCGATGATGGGCATTGCGGGCGCGGCGTGCATCCCGGTCTGGATGCTGGTGTCCCGATGGACGGGGGCACGTGGGAGCTGGTTCGTCGCGAGTGCGGGCGGCCTGCTAACGCTTGCGGCCTATCTGATGGCCGGCGGCACGGCGGGGACGACGCAGATGCTGCTGGTCGGGCTGCAGGTCATGTTCTCGGGCCTGAACTTCGCCTTCTGGGCGATGTTGCCCGACACCGTCGAATATGGCGAGGCGCAGTCGGGGGTGCGGGTCGAGGGGCTGGCATTCGGAGTGTCGGCGTTCGTGCAGAAGATCGCGCTGGCGGGCGCGGCTGCGACGATCGGGCTGGTCTATGCGCGGATCGGCTATGTGCCCGGCCGGGTGCAGGCGGAAACGACGGATGCCGGGATCCGCGCGCTGATGCTCGGCGCGCCGGCGGTCGGGCTGGCGAGCGCCGCTATGGTGATGCTCGCCAATCCGCTGAGGCGCGGCGTCCATGCGCGCCTGGTCGAGGCGCTCAGGCAGCGGCGAGCGTGAAGCTGCCGGTGACGCCGTCGTCCTGCGCGGAGGATGCGATCCACAGCTCGAACCGGCCCGGCTCGATGGTGCGCGACAGATCGAGGCCGACGAATTCGAGATCGCTACGCTTCAGCGTGAAGGCGATTTCCGCGCTGGCGCCGGGTGCGAGGGGGACCCGCTTGAAGCC
Organism: Sphingomonas sp. Tas61C01; assembly: GCF_052567495.1. Lineage (NCBI taxonomy): Bacteria > Pseudomonadati > Pseudomonadota > Alphaproteobacteria > Sphingomonadales > Sphingomonadaceae > Sphingomonas > Sphingomonas sp. Tas61C01. The sequence goes on along the minus strand of NZ_CP199583.1, from coordinate 1,971,465 downwards.
CTTCAACTGGCGCACCGGGCGGGTGATGCTCGCGGTGACGTCTCGGATGTACAGCTGGGCGACTTCGACGGCGGCGGTGCGCCCGGTATTGGTGATCGTCGCCTTCGCGGTCAGTGCACCATCCCAGGCCATCGACGGCGCGAGGGAAAGGCCCGAATAGCCGATCTTGCCATAGGTCAGCCCATGTCCGAACGCGAAGCGCGCGGCGTTCGGTACCTCGCGATAACGGGCCTTGTACTCGACGGGCTTGCCGGCAGGGCTCGGCCGGCCCGTCGATTTATGGTCGTAATGATAGGGCTCCTGACCCGAGGCATAAGGGAAGCTGACCGACAGCCGCGCCGACGGTCCCTCTATCCCGAACAGGATGTCGGCGATCGCGGGCCCCGCCTGCGATCCGAGGAACCACGTCGCGAGGATCGCTGGCGCGTCGAGCACCGCGCCTTCGAGCGCCAGCGCGCGACCATGACGCAGCACGACGACCATCGGCTTGCCGGTGGCGGCGACCGCCTCCGCAAGCGCCTGTTGCGGGGCGGGCACCACGATCGCGGTGCGCGACTGCGCCTCGCCCGACATGCGCTGACTTTCGCCGATCGCGAGAACGACGATATCGGCGGCGTTGGCGGCGGCAACCGCGGCGTCGATTCCGCCCGCGATCGGCGCCTCGACCGCCGATCCCGCGACGGTCGTCACCAGCGACGGATCGGCGATGGCGGCACGGACGCCGGTCGCGAGGTCGACCGCCTCGGCATCGGTGCCGTAGACGTTCCACGGGCCGATCAGGTCCTGCTGCCCCGATGCGAACGGGCCGATCAACGCGATGCGCTTACTCGACCGCGGGAGCGGCAGCAGATCGCCGTCGTTCTTCAGCAGCACGATCGAGCGGCGCCCCGCCTCGCGTGCCAGCTTCAGGTTGGCGGGGGTGCGGACGCGGGTCTTCTCGCGGCGTGGATCGATCCGGCGGAAGGGATCGTCGAACAGGCCGAGCGCCTGCTTGACTGCCAGCACCCGGCGGACCGCCTGATCGAGGCGGGCCATCGGCACCTCGCCCTTGGCGACGAGATCGGGCAGATGCTTGATGTAGAAGCTCGACTGCATGCTCATATCGACGCCGGCCATGAACGCGAGCCGGGTCGCGTCGCGGGCGTCGGCGGCGAAGCCGTGCGCGATCAGCTCTTCGTCGCCGGTGTAGTCGGACACGACGAGGCCGCCGAACTTCCATTCCTTGCGGAGCACGGTATCGAGCAGCCAGGGATTGGCGGTCGCGGGGACGCCCGAGATTTCGTTGAACGATGCCATCGCCGACAGCGCGCCAGCGTCGAACGCGGCCTCAAACGGGGGGAAATAGACCTCGCGCAACGTGCGTTCGGAGACGTCGACGGTGTTGTAGTCGAGACCAGCCTCTGCCGCGCCATACGCGGCGAAATGCTTGGCGCAGGCCATCACCGCATCGTCGGCGGCGAGGCCGCGGCTGCCCTGGAAGCCGCGGACCCGTGCCGCGGCCATCAGGCAGCCGAGAAAGACGTCCTCCCCCGATCCCTCGACGACGCGACCCCAGCGCTGATCGCGGCCGATGTCGACCATTGGCGCGAAGGTCCAGTCGATCCCCGCCGCCGCCGCCTCGACCGCCGCCGCGCGAGCGGTGCGCATCGCGAGATCGGCATCGAAGCTGCCAGCTTCGGCGATCGGCATCGGGAACACGGTGCGGAATCCGTGGATCACATCCGCGGCGAAGATCAGCGGGATCTTCAACCGTGCCTCGCGCATCGCGACGGTCTGCATTTGCCGCGCCATCGCCGCGCCGTTGCCGTTGAAGACGCCGGTGAGCCGCCCTGCGCGCACCTCCGCGAGTTGGCTGTCGAAGGTGGCGGCGCTGCCCGCCGGGTTAAGCGTGACCGCGGCGCCGCCTGCCCAGGCGGCGGCGTTCAGGGTCAGCTGACCGGCCTTCTCCTCGACGGTCATCTGGGCGAACAGGGCCTCGACCTTGGCGGACAGGCCTGGTGTGGCGGCGGCAGCGAGCAGGGCGCGGGCGGGGCTGGAAAGCCAGGCCATGGTCGCTGCTGCGCCGAGCATCGCGGCACGCCGCGAGATCTGCCGGTCGTCCATCTTCTTCTCCCCAAACCCGCGCACGTTGCGCCCGCCATAGCGGAGGCGGTGCGGTCTTGAACCGCGTATGTGAATGATGTAACCGGTTACATCAAGCAGATGATCGAACCGGCACCGGAACCGGGCGACACCGAGAGGGGGAGAATACGCGGCGATGCCGAATGCCACAATTCGTGACGTGGCGCGTGAAGCGGCGGTTTCCGTCGCGTCGGTGTCCCGTGTCATGAACCGGCACGACAATGTCCGCCCGGCGCTGCGCGACCGGGTGGAAGCCGCGGCCGCGGCGCTCGGCTACGTACCGCATGCCGGCGCCCGCAATCTCAGCTTGGCGCGCGCGAACGCGATCGGGATCGTCCTGCCCGACATCCATGGCGAGTTCTTTTCCGAATTCCTGCGCGGAATGGACCGGGAGGCCTCCGACCGCGGGCTGCAGCTGCTGCTGTCGAACATGCACGCCGACGCCGAGCGCGCGGTGGGTGCGCTGCAATCGATGCGCGGGCGGGTCGACGGCCTGGTGGTAATGGCGCCGCACGTCGATCCCGATCTGCTGTTCGCGCAACTCCCGCCTGGCCTGCCGGTGGTGCTGGTCAATTGCGCGCCGCATCACGAGCGCCGGCCGGAAATCCGGATCGACAATGCCGCGGGCGCCGCGGCGATGGTCGACCACCTCGTCGAGCGCGGGCGGCGGACGATCGTCCACCTGTCGGGTCCCGACGGCAACATCGACGCGACGGAACGGGCGGACGGATATCGGTCGGCGATGATCCGGCACGGGCTGGAACCGCGGATCGTGGGCGGCGACTTCCTGGAGGAGTCGGGCGGGGTGGCGGTCGCTACGCTGCTCGGCGAGCGGGTGCTGCCCGATGCGCTGTTCGCGGCCAACGACATGATGGCGATCGGCGCGATGATGGCGCTGCGCCGTGCCGGCATCGAGGTGCCGCGGCAAATGGCGGTCGCGGGGTTCGACGACATCCCGCTGGCACGGCTGATTTCGCCCGCGCTGACGACGATGCGGACTGGCATCGCAGGAGTCGGCGCGCGCGCGATCGCCCGTCTGGTTCGCGCGATCGCGGGGGACCACGACGATGCGATCGAGCGATCTGTGCCCGACCTGATCGTCCGCGACACCACAGCATTTAACGAACCAACAACAAGCCCGGCAAGCGGGTCAACAAGGGGAACATCATCATGAGGACTTATCAGACGCTTCGCGTACTGCTGGCGAGTACCGCGCTGGCGGCGGGCGCGACCATCGCGATCGTGCCGGCGGCGGCGCAGACCACCACCGCGCAGGTCCGCGGGCAGGTCAGCGATGCGGCAGGCGCGGCGGTCGGCGGCGCCAGCGTCGTTGCGGTCGCGAGCGGCACCAACCAGACGTTCCGGACGACGACCGACGCGTCGGGCGCCTATGTCCTCGCGGGTCTGCGGCCCGGCGGCTACACGGTGACGATCACCGGCACGAGCGGCGACGTGTTCACGCAGGCGGTAAGCGTTTCCGTGGGCCAGTCCGCCACGCTGGACGCGGCATTGGGCGCCGCGGGTGCCGATGTCGGCGGCGCCGATGTGGCGAGTTCGGGCGACGACATCGTCGTCACCGGCAACCGGCTGGCCGAGACGCGCACCAGCGAAATCGCGACCAACGTCAACACCGAGCAGCTCCGCACGCTGCCGCAGACCGATCGCAACTTCCTGAGTTTCGCGGCGCTGGCGCCAGGCGTGCGCTACAACGACAGCGAAACCGACAAGGGCATCCAGTCGGGCGCGTCGACCGCGAGCCAAGTCAACGTGTTCATCGACGGCGTCAGCCTGAAAAACAAGCTGCGCGAGGGCGGCATCGCCGGCCAGCAGAACAGCCGCGGCAATCCGTTCGGCCAGCTTGCGGTGCAGGAGTTCCGCGTGCTGACGCAGAACTACAAGGCGGAGTACGAGCAGGCCGGATCGGCTATCATCACCGCGGTCACCAAATCGGGCACCAACGATTTCCACGGCGAGGCGTTCGGCCAATATACCGACCGCAGCCTTACCGAGAAGAGCTACCTCGACAAGGTCAACAACCGCACCAAACCCGCATTCGAACGCAAGCAATATGGCGTCTCGCTGGGTGGCCCGATCATCAAGGACAAGCTGTTCTTCTTCGCGACCTATGAAGGCAACGACCAGAACCGCGCGCTGATCGTCGATTCGAGCGGGTCGCCCGCGAATATCGCGGCGTTCGAGGCGGCGTCAGGTCGGCGCCTGAGCGAATTCGAAGGCAATTTCATCAGCCCGTTCCGCGGTGACTTCTACTTCGGCAAGCTGACCTTCACCCCGGATGATCGGCAGACCTTTGACGTGTCTTACAGCCGTCGCGAGGAGAGCGACATCCAGGGCTTCGGCGGCAACACGTCCTATGAATTCGCCGAGAATAAGCTCAACACCGTCGATACCTATCTGTTCAAATGGGCATATCGCGGTGACAGCTTCATCAACGAGGTCAACCTCAACTATCTCAATTACGACTTCAACCCGACGTCGTTGAACCCTGATCTTCCGGCGTTCAACTACGACACCGTGATCCTGATCGGTGGCCGCGATTCCACCCGTCGCGAGGTCCAGCAGGGCTATACGCTGCGCGACGACTTCACCTATTCGGGGTTGGACAAGCATACGTTCAAGTTCGGCGCCCGCGTCGAGGTAACGGACATCGAGTTCTCCAACCTGTCCTATGTCCAGCCGAGCTACGTGTTTCGGATCGACACCGTTGAAAACCCGAACACCAATCTTGCTAACGACACCGATTTCACCTTCCCCGCGGAAGCGCGGCTGGGGCTCGGAAACGGCACGATCCGCGGATCGAACACGCAATACGGCTTCTACATCCAGGACGACTGGGACATCACCGACAAGCTGCAGCTCAACCTCGGCCTGCGCTGGGATTACGAGACGAATGGCAACAACAACAACTTCGTGACCAGTGCCAATGCCGCCGCTGCGCTACGGGCCTTGCCGAAGACCAGCTATTTCGATCCCGAAAACTACATCAGCAACGGCAGCAACCGTAATCCGTTCGCGCATGCCTTCGCACCGCGCTTCGGCTTTTCGTACGACGTCAACGACGACGGCCGGACGGTCGTGTTCGGCGGGTTCGGACGCTATTACGACCGTAACAACTTTAACAACACGATCGACGAGCAGTCGCGGACGATCAACCCGATCGGCGTGTTCCGCTTCTCGCGCGACGGGCAGCCGCGCAACGGGCTGCAGACGACCGTCTGGGATCCGCGCTACCTGACCCGGCAGGGCCTGTTGGATCTGCGCGCCACCTCGACCAGTGGCCAGCCGGAACTCTTCGCGGTGAAGAACAACACCCGGCCGCCGGTCAACGACCAGATCAGCCTCGGTGCCCGGCAGCAGGTCGGCCCGGTGCAGGTCTCGGTGACCGGATCGTATCAGCGCGGTCGCAACGGCTATACCAACCTCTTCGCGACACGGCAGAATGGTGGCTTTGGCTCTTGTTGCGACACCAGTCCGCTGGCACCTTTCGGCTATGCCAACGCGCTGATCGGCTATGATGGCCTCGACACGCGGTACAAGGCGCTCTTCGTCACGATCGACAAGCCGTATACCGAACGCGCCGGCTGGGGCGTCAACGTCGCCTACACCCTGTCCAAGGGCGAGCAGAATGGTGGCGACCTGTTCAGCCTCGATGCGCCGACGCCGGATCTATACGGGTGGCGTCCTCGCAACGGCGACGAGCGCCACCGGGTCGTGATCTCGGGCATCGCCGATCTGCCGCTCGGGTTCCGCTTCTCGACGCTCAGCACGTTCGGTAGCGGCCAGGCGTTCCGCGTCACCGACGGCACCAACGGCGCCACTTCGGGCCAGAACGAGTTCAGCGCGCGCTATCCGAACAAGAACTGCATCGGCGGGGTCTTCGCATTCTGCGAAGTCAACGTGACCCTGGGCAACAAGGTGAAGGTGGCGGGCACCGAGATCGAGCTGGCGGTGGACGTGCTCAACGCGTTCAACAACAGCAACTTCTCGGGCTTCGACGACTTCTTCAACAACCAGATCAATCCGCAGACTGGGCAGATCGTAGATCCGCTCGATCCCGCGCGGATCGGCCGCGACCTGTTGACGTTGCCGCGTCGGGTGCAGTTCCGCGCCAATTTCCGCTTCTGAGTCCCCCTCGGGCGAGCAGGTCTTCGGGCCTGCTCGCCCATTTTCTGTTTCGAGGACATGACCATGCTCGACCGTCGCGGATTCCTGGCAACGGGGGGCTTGGCAACGGCGGGCCTGGGGCTGGCGGGTACGGCCGTGAATGCCTTGGCGCGCCGGTCGCCCGATCTGATCCGCGACGTGCAGCAGCGCACCTTTGCCTTCTTCCGCGACACCACCGACCGGCGCACCGGGCTGGCGCCCGATCGATGGCCGACGCCGTCGTTCGCCTCGATCGCGGCGATGGGCTTCGCGCTGACCAGCTGGCCGATCGGGATGGCGAACGGCTGGATGACGCGAAACGAGGCGGTGACGCGTACGCTCGCCTGCCTCGACTATCTCGCCGCCGCACCGCAGGGCCCCGCCGAAAGCGGCATGAGCGGGCACAACGGCTTCTTCTACCATTTTCTCGACATGCAGACCGGCACGCGGTTCGCGCGAACCGAATTGTCGACGATCGATACCGCGCTGCTGCTGGCGGGCGTGCTGTTCGCGCAGAGCTGGTACGATCGCGACGAGCCGCGCGAACGCCGCATCCGGGCGGTCGCCGAGCAGCTCTATCGCGCGGTCGACTGGACTTGGATCATGCCGCGCGGGACTTTCGTCAGCATGGGCTGGCATCCCGAGACCGGGTTCATCCGCAGCGATTGGGACATCTATAACGAGGCGCTGCTGCTCTACGTCCTGGCGCTGGCATCGCCGACCCACCCGGTGCCGCCGTCGACATGGCCCGCGCTGACCCGCCGCTTCGACGCGAGCTGGACCGATCGCTACGGCCCTGCTCACCTGCATTTCCCGCCGATGTTCGGGCATCAGTACAGCCATCTCTGGATCGATTTCCGCGGCATTCGCGAGCCGTACATCGCCGGCAAGGGCATCGATTATTTCGAGAACAGTGTTCGTGCGACGCATGCCCAGCGTCGCTACGCGATCGCCAACGCGGGCGGCTTTGCGGGCTATGGCGCGGATTGCTGGGGGCTGACCGCGTGCGACGGGCCGGGCGACTTCGAGCGCCGCATCGACGGGCGTGAGCGCGCGTTCTTCAGCTATTCCGCGCGTGGTCCCGGCGATCGCGACGACGGCACGATCGCGCCCACCGCGGCGCTGGGCTCGATCGCCTTCGCGCCCGAGATCGTGGTGCCGACGATCCGCGCGATGCATGCCCGCTACGGCCGGGGCATCTATGGGCGCTACGGGTTTATCGATTCGTTCAATCCGACGCTGACCGATGCCGCGGCGCCGCTGAAGCACGGCAGGATCGTGCCGGGGATCGGCTGGGTCGACGGCGATTACCTGGGGATCGATCAGGGCCCGATCGTCGGCGGCATCGAAAATTGGCGCACCGGGCTGGTGTGGAAGACGATGCGGCGCAATCCGCACATCCGCCGCGGGCTGGAGCGTGCGGGCTTCACCGGCGGATGGCTCGCATGATCGCGCTGCTGATTGCCGCGCAGGCGGGGGCGACGCTCGACAGCTTCGACGCGGCCGGCGCGTGGAAGGCGCAAGGATCGGACGGGGTAACCGCGATCGCTAGCGCACGGGGCGGCGCGCTGCGGCTCGCCTATGATTTCGGCAAGGTATCCGGCTACGCGTTCGTCGCCCGTGCATTGGCAATCGACTGGGCGGCGGATTACGAAGTGACGCTGCGGGTTCGCGGGACCGGGGGCGTCAACGATCTGCAGCTGAAGTTCACCGATGCCGGCGGCGCCAATGTCTGGTGGTATCAACGCCGCAACTTCCGTCCGTCGAGCGACTGGCAGACGCTGCGTATCCGCACGCGCGACATCGAGTTCGCCTGGGGTCCGACCGCCGACAAGAACCTCCGGCACAGCGACCGCGTCGAACTGGTCGTCGTCCACGGGCGCGACGGCGCCGCCGGGTATATCGAGATCGACGATTTGCGCTACGCCGCGCTCCCGCCGCAAGCACCGCTGCCGCCGCCCCGCGCCAGCGACCCGCGCGCGATCGACCGCGATCCGCGTACCGCGTGGGTGGGCAAGGGCGGCGAGGATTGGCGGCTCGACTTCGGCGGACGCAAGGCGATCGGCGGCGTCACGCTGCGTTGGGAAGGCCCGGCGCCCCGCTATGTCGTCGAGACATCGGACGACGGCAGATTATGGACCGAGGTACGCGCGGTCGATGTCGGCGATGGCGGCAATGATCCGATCGCACTCTCAGATCTGGAGACCCGCTGGCTGCGGATCTCGCTGCCGCCGGGTGCGAAGCCGGCCCGGCTGGCGGAGGTGGTGGTCGAGTTGCCCGAATGGGGCGCGACTTCCAATGCGTTCGTCACCGCGCTGGCGAAGTCCGCACCGCGCGGCAGCTTTCCGCGCGGCTTCACCGAGCAATCCTATTGGACGCTGGTCGGTCCCGATGGCGGGCCGACGTCGGGGCTGATCGGCGAGGACGGCGCGATCGAGGTGGCGAAAGGCGGCTTCTCGATCGAGCCGTTCGTCGAGGTGGCGGGCAAGCGCTACGGCTGGGCGGACGTGACCCCGGTCCAGTCGCTCGAGGATCGCAGCCTGCCGATGCCACATGTGTCGTGGCGCGCCGATGGGTGGTCGCTCGACACCAGCCTGTTCGCGGACAGTGACGCGCCGCGGCTGATGGCGCGTTGGCGCGTAACCAACACCGCTGCCACCCGCCGCACGCTGCGGCTGGTGCTCGGGGTGCGGCCGTTCCAAGTCAACCCGCCCGCCCAGTTCCTCAGCCAGGTCGGCGGCATCAGCCCGATCTCGCGCATCGCCTGGACCGGAAGCGCGCTGGCGGTCACCACCCCGCCGGCGATCGAGGGCGATGCCGCGGTCATCCGCCTGCTCCAGCCGCTGGCGAAGCCGGACGCGATCGGCATGCGGCCATTCGACCGCGGCGCGCTCGCCGAGCCGGCGCTGCTAGAGCCCGCGACCTCGATGGACGACCCGACCGGGCTCGGCTCCGCGGCGCTGGCCTGGGCCTTCGACCTCGCGCCGGGCGAGCACCGCGATGTTGAGATCGCGATTCCGTTCGAAGCCGGTGTGAAGCCACCCGATGCTGCGGGCTTCGCACGCGCACACGATGCGACCGCGGCGTTCTGGCGCGCCCGGCTCGGCGGGGTGACGATGACGGTGCCTCCCGCCAAGCAGGCGGTCGCCGACACGCTTCGGACCGCGCTCGCACACGTGCTGATGAGCCGTGACGGACCGGCGCTGAAGCCCGGCACGCGTTCCTATGATCGCAGCTGGATCCGCGACGGGGCGATGATGTCGGACACCTTGCTGCGGCTCGGCGTGACGGCGCCGGCACGGGACTTCGCCGACTGGTATGGCGGCTTCCTCTTCGACAATGGCAAGGTGCCGTGCTGCGTCGATGCGCGGGGCGCCGATCCGGTGCCGGAGAATGATTCGCACGGCGAGTACATCCATCTGGTGACCCAACTGTACCGTTACACCGGCGATCGCGCCGCGCTCGCGCGCGATTGGCCGCGGCTCGAGGCGGCGAGGCGCTACATGGAGGGTCTGCGACAATCGGAGCGGACTCCGCAGAACATCGCGCCCGCCATGCGGATGCGCTATGGCCTGATGCCGCCGTCGATCAGCCACGAAGGCTATTCGGCGCAGGCCCAGTACAGCCTGTGGGACGATTTCTGGGCGCTGACCGGCTACAAGGATGCTGCCTTAGCGGCTCGCATCCTGGGGTCGCCGGAGGCCGCGGCGATCGCGCGCCAACGCGACGAATTCGCGACCGACGTTCACGCCGCGATCACCGCGTCGGTGAAGCATTTCGGGATCGATTTCATCCCCGGCGCAACCAGCCTCGGTGACTTTGATGCGACCTCGACGACTATGGCACTCGACCCCGCAGGCGAGCAGGCAAGGCTCGATTCGAGGCTGCTGGCGAACACGTTCGAGCGGCAGTGGCAGCGGGTGACGGCGCGCGCACAGCCGGGCACGGACTGGGCGGACTATACGCCGTACGAGCTGCGCAACGTGTCGGCCTTTGTCAGGCTGGGCTGGCGAACCCGCGCCAACGCGCTGCTCGACGCCTATATGGCCGACCGTCGCCCGGCGGCGTGGAACGGCTGGGCCGAGGTGGTCGGTCGCAAGCCGCGCGAGATTCGCTTTATCGGCGACATGCCGCACGCCTGGGTCGCCTCCGACTTCATCCGCGCCGCGCTCGACCTGTTCGCCTATGAGCGGGACGGCGCGATCGTGCTCGGCGGCGGCATCGACGAAGGTTGGCTGACCGGCGCCGGCGTATCGATCGTGGGGCTGCGAACCAGCGCCGGCACGGTCGACTTCACGCTGCGTCGCGACGCCGGCGGTATCGTCGCGACGATCGGCGGCACGGCGCGCCCGCCCGACGGGTTCGTCCTGCCCTGGCCGCTCGAGGGGAAACCGGGGGTTGCCACCGTCGACGGCAAGGCGGCCAAGGTCGAGCCTGACGGTCTACATCTCAGCGCCGCGGGTCGGCCGATGACGGTCCGGTGGAGTTCGGCAGGCAACAGCGAACAGTCACGAGCAAATTGATGGACGTCGCGCGTCAGAGGAGCGTCGACTGCGAACAGTAATGCGGGTACGCGCGATGCGTAACGCTGCTGCCGACGTAACTCGTCGCGAGAGGTATCAGATGCGAACCACCCTTCACGTCGCGCTTCCGCTCATCGTCGTGATGCTCGCGACGCCGGTATTCGTCTCTGCGCAGGATATGCTGCCGGCTCACGAGGCCGAAGAGGACCTGGCTGAATATGCCGACTGTGTCGCCAAGCGCAAAGCGTTCCGCAAGCCGGTGGCCGAGTTCCTGCGCGTCGTTCCCGACAGTGCGCCCTTCTACCGGGCGAGCATGAAGGCAGCGGATCTCACGTGCCTGAACGATGCGGCGGTTCGGCGCCGCGCGTCGAAGCTGGAGATGCGGCTGCAACCGGCGACGTTCAGAGGTGCGCTGTACCCCGCGCTTTACCGTCGCGACTATGGCAAGGCCGGTCCGCCTGCCGGGATGGCGACGGTCGCTGCTTATGAGCTGGCCAAGGAGTTCGACGGCGAGGTGTCGACGCTGCCGGCGGACTATGCCCCCGGTCGCGCCATCGGCGACTGCATCGCTCGCAACGCGCCGCACGACGTCCATTCGATGCTCGTCTCACATCCCTGGTCTACAGGCGAAGATGCCGCGATCGGGCGATTGAAGCCCGTTCTCGCCAATTGTCTGCCAAGCCAGCAAACCGTCCGCTTCAGCCGAGAGGCACTCCGGGCGTATGTGGGTGAGGCCACTTACAAGCTCGCCATCGCTTCGAGCGCACCCGCTTCGTAACCGCCGCCGTTCGGCAAAGATGGCGTCGCGATCCGACCCGACCTAGGATAGGGCACAGGCGACACGATCGCCTGTGTCGAGAGGACCCGATGACCGTCGTCGCCGCCTATCTGTATCGCCGCGGCAAGCGGGTCCGCGAGGTCGGCATCGACGAGAAGATCGACTGCCCCGCCGACAAGTCCGAATTTGTCTGGATCGGGATCTGCGATCCAACCGAAGAGGAGATGCGGACACTCCAGGAAAAATATGACCTCCACCCGCTGGCGGTGGAGGATGCGGTGAAGGCCGATCAGCTGCCGAAGCTGGACGTATATGGCGACCAGCTGTTCGTCGTCGCGCGGACCGCGCATCTGGACGACAACAACATCGCCTACGGCGAGACCTCGATCTTCGTCGGTCACAGCCACATCATCAGCGTTCGGCACGGATCGGCGCGGTCGCACAAGGCGCTGCGTGAGCATCTCGAGGCGGCGCCGACGCTGCTGATGCACGGAGTCGATTACGTGCTGCACGCGATCCTCGACTTTATCGTCGACGGCTATCTGCCGGTGATCGAAACGATCGAGGACGAGGTGCTCGAGATGGAGCAGGCCACGCTCGACAAGTTCCTGGGGCGCGACGAGGTGACGCGGATCTTCCGCCTGCGTCGCGAACTGATCCGGTTCGGGCGGGTGCTGGTGCCGATGGGCGAGGTGGCGGGGAAGCTCGTGCGGCTGGATCTGCCGTGCATCGATCCCGAGACACGGCCCTATTTCAGCGACGTGCTCGATCATGTCCGGCGGGTGCAGACGATGACCGATGGCCTGCGCGACGTGCTCGCGTCGGTGTTCGAATTCAGCAATCTGCTGGAGCAGCAGCGGACCGGCGCGATCACCCGCCAACTCGCCGCCTGGGCCGCGATCCTGGCGGTGCCGACCGCGATCGCGGGCATCTACGGCATGAATTTCGAACATATGCCCGAGCTGAAGACCGAATATGGCTATTTCGTCGTGCTCGCGGTGATCGCTGTGGTGTGCACGGCATTGTACGTCCGCTTCAAGAAGGCGGGCTGGTTGTAGAGCCTCAGGTTGGGAGTGGCGTGTGAAGGACGAGATCTACCCGGTGCCCGCGGACTGGGCGGCGAACGCCAAGATCGACGCGGCGCGCTACGCCGCCGACTATGCGCGGTCGCTGGCGGATCCAGAGGGCTATTGGCTCGAACAGGCGACGCGTCTCGACTGGATCAACGCGCCGACGCGGGCGGACGAGAGCGACTTCGGCGAAGCCGGGTTCGCGGTGCGCTGGTTCGGCGACGGCGTGCTCAACGTGTCGGCCAATTGCCTCGACCGGCATCTAGCGACGCGTGGCGACCAGGTCGCGATCGTCTGGGAACCCGATGATCCCGCCGCGGCACCGCGCCACATCACCTATGCCGAGCTCCATGCCGAGGTGTGCCGCTTCGCCAACGTCCTGAAGGACCGCGGGGTGCGCAAGGGCGACCGGGTGACCTTGTACCTGCCGATGATCCCCGAGGCCGCGGTGGCGATGCTCGCCTGCACGCGGATCGGCGCGATCCATTCGATCGTGTTCGGCGGCTTCTCCCCCGATGCGCTGGCGGGGCGGATCACCGACTGCGACAGCCGCATCGTCATCACCGCGGACGAGGGCTGCCGCGCGGGCCGGAAGGTGGTGCTGAAGGCCAATGTCGATGCCGCCGCGGCGCTGGCGCCGAGCCTCGACACCGTGATCGTGGTGAAGGTGACCGGCGGACCGGTGACGATGCAGGCGGGGCGCGACCATTGGTATGGCGAGCTGATCGCGGCGGCCGATGCCGATTGCGCGCCGGAGCCGATGGCGGCGGAGGACCCGCTTTTCATCCTCTACACCTCCGGATCGACGGGCAAGCCGAAGGGCGTGCTCCATACCACCGGCGGGTATCTGCTGTGGGTGAGCATGACCCACGACCTGGTGTTCGACTATCGCGACGGCGACGTGTTCTGGTGTGCGGCGGATGTCGGCTGGGTTACCGGGCACGGCTATATCGTCTACGGACCGCTCGCGAACGGGGCGACCACGCTGATGTACGAGGGTGTGCCGAACTGGCCGACGCCGTCGCGGATCTGGGAGGTGGTCGACCGGCACCGCGTGAACCAGCTCTACACCGCGCCGACCGCTTTGCGCGCGCTGATGCGCGAGGGCGACGAGTATGTCGTGCGCACCAGCCGCGCGTCGCTGAAGCTGCTCGGAACGGTCGGCGAACCGATCAATCCGGAGGCGTGGCGCTGGTATCACGACGTGGTCGGCGAGGGGCGCTGCCCGATCGTCGATACCTGGTGGCAGACCGAGACCGGCGGGCACATGATCACCCCGCTACCGGGCGCCACCGCGCTGAAACCCGGCAGCGCTACGAGGCCGTTCTTCGGGGTCGAGCCTAAGCTGGTCGATGCGGAGGGCAAGGTGCTCGACGGCGCGGCGGAGGGCAATCTGGTGATCACGCGGAGCTGGCCGGGGCAGATGCGCACCGTTTGGGGCGATCATGCGCGTTTCTTCCAGACCTATTTCAGCACCTATCCGGGCGCCTATTTCACCGGCGACGGCTGCCGCCGGGACGAGGACGGCTATTACTGGATTACCGGCCGGGTAGACGACGTGATCAACGTCAGCGGCCACCGGATGGGGACCGCAGAAGTGGAATCGGCGCTGGTCCTGCACCGCGACGTCGCCGAAGCCGCTGTGGTCGGTTTCCCGCACGAGGTGAAGGGGCAGGGCATCTACGCCTATGTGACGCTGAACGTCGGCGAGACCCCGAGCGACGCGTTGCGCGAGGAACTGGTGCGGTGGGTGCGTACCGAGATCGGGCCGATCGCGACGCCCGATGCGATCCAGTTCACGCCAGGGCTGCCGAAGACGCGCTCGGGCAAGATCATGCGGCGGATCCTGCGCAAGATCGCGGAAGGCGACGTGGGGAGTCTAGGGGATACGAGCACGCTGGCGGATCCGGCGGTCGTGGACGATCTGGTGACCAATCGGGTGGGATGAGGGTGGAGCGGCTGGCGTTCCGCTTACCTCCGGCCATGCCTGAGCTTCCCTCGAAAACAACAAAACCCCGGCGGCTGGTGGCCGCCGGGGTTCGCTGTGGTCCGCCACCGTCACCCTTGGGGGGCGGTGCCGGGGCGGGAACGCCTGATTACTTCAGCAGCTGAAGCACGCTCTGCTGGGTCTGGTTCGCCTGGGCGAGCATCGCGGTGGACGCCTGGCTCAGGATCGATGCCTTGGCGAGCGCGGTCGATTCCGCCGAGAAGTCGGCGTCTTCGATGCGGCTCTTGGCGTCCGACAGGTTGGTCGCGTTCGAGGTCAGGTTGGTGACCGCCGACTGCAGCCGGTTCTGCGAGGCGCCGAGCTTTGCGCGTGCCGTGGTGACGTTGGTCAGCGCGGTGTCGAACGCGGTCTCGCTGAAGGTATAGGTCGCGGTGCTGACGTCGATCGCCGAGCCGCTCGACGTCGCGACGCCCGAGACGTCGACGCCGCCGAAGCTGATGTCGACCGCGTCGGCGGCGACCGCACCGGCCTGGACCTTCACGGTCGCGGCGGTGGTCGGGAACAGCGCGACGTTGTTGAACTTGGTGTTGGTCAGCGTGCTGTCGACCTGCTTGCCGAGCGCGTCCATCTCTTCCTTGATGTTCTTGCGATCGTCGACCGAATAGGTGCCGTTGCCCGCCTGCACCGCCAGTTCGCGCATCCGCTGCACCATGTTGGTGACCTCGTCGAGCGCGCCGTCGGCAGTCTGGATCATCGAGATGCCGTCGTTGGCGTTGCGCACGCCCTGGTTCATGCCGCGGACCTGCGCGGTCATCGACGAGGCGATCGCGAGGCCGGCCGCATCGTCCTTGGCCGAATTGATGCGCTTGCCCGTCGAGAGCCGCTCCATCGCGGTCGACAACATGGTATTGGCCTTCATCGACGCATTCGCCGAGCGAAGCGCCGAGATGTTGGAAGCGATAACAGTCATGGTCCAAATCTCCGTCTGATCGGTGCTCCCCGCCGCCCCCAGAGCGGAAGGACCAAGCATCCAAATGCTAGAACGGCAGGACAGGACCGGGCTTTAGCGGGAAATCGTACCGTCCCCGCAGCGAATGACGCGCGGTGACGGTGCGGGACGGGATCGCCGGATCAGCGCGGCTTGACGAACTTCAGCGTCATCCGATCGCTTTCGCCGATCGCTGCGTATTTGGCGCGATCGACGTCCTTCAGCGCGTAGCTCGGCGGCAGCGTCCAGACGCCATCGGGATAGTCCGCGGTGTCCTTCGGGTTGGCATTGATCTCCGACCGGCCGGCGAGCTTGAAACCGGCGCCGGTCGCGAACGCGATCACCGAGCTGGTCTTCATATATCCGCTCTTCTCCTCCGCGGCGGCGTCGCGCTTCTCGGGCAGGCGGTGCTCGACGACGCCGAGCGTGCCGCCGGGCTTGAGCATGCGGAACAGCGAAGCGAAAGTTTCGCGCGCGCGGTCCTGCCCGCCGAACCGCCAATTGTGGACGTTGCGGAAGGTGAGGACGACGTCGGCGCTGTTGTCGGGAACGCCCGGCGCGCCCGCGGCGGCGGGGAAGGCGACGAGGCGGACCTTGCCGTAGGTCGCGGCATCCTTGGCCTGCATCGCGCGGACGCCGTTCAGCCCCTTCTCCCAGGGCCCCGCGGCATAGAGCGTGCCGCCACGCGCGGTCAGCGGCGCGAGGATCTCCGTATACCAGCCACCCGACGGCCAGATCTCGACAACGGTATCGGTCGGCTTGACCCCGAAGAAGGCGAGCGTCTGGGCGGGGTGGCGATAGCGATCGCGCGCGGTGTTGGCGGCGGTGCGGGTCGGCGCGGCAACCGCGGCGGCGATCGCGGCGGGGACCTGCGGGCTGCTCGCAGCGATCAGCGAGGGGGAGGCGAGCAGGAGAAGCATGGCGAAGCGGTTCATCGGTCGGCCCTTTCGAGAAGCAGCGAGGGTGACCGCAGGCGGCGCCGGACGCAAGCGGTCAATCTGCCAGCGCGGGCACCCGGGTCGGCCAGTGATCGACCTCGATCTCGGGCAACGCCCGAAGCGAGCGATCGTCGAGCGCGGTGTGGATACCGTCGGGGCCGAGCGTCATTGCGTCGGGTGGGAGCGCGTGGAGCCGTTCGCCCACCCCGCCGAGCCCGCCGACGCTGATCACCGCATAGGCGAGCGAGACGCCGTCGCAGGTGACCATCGCATCGACCACGGTCGCGACCTTGTCGCCGCGCGCGTCGAGCACGTCGGTGCCGGTCAGGCCGCTGACCGGTACGATCTGCGATCCCGGTTCGACGCGGCTGCGCAACGTGGCCTTGCGGCTGCCGTCGGCATAGCGTGCCTGCCTGCCGAGCCAGCGCCAGATCCCGACCATATTGACCAGCGTCAGGAAGGCATTGCTGAGCAGCAGGTTCTGCTGGCCCGAGGCGAGGCCGATCACGCACCAGCCGAGCGAGCCGATCGTGAACACGACGAAGCCCCAGCCAGTCACCCGGGGGCTGATGTTCGCCGCGGTCATCATCGCCGCGATCATCGTCGCGGCGGGGGCGGCGATCTCCGCCACGGAGTTGAGGGTCGAGGCCATGCGCCTTCCAACGCCGCAGGTCGGCACCGGTGCCGCCCGTTCGCCCGCCTTGATCTGGATCACGACGATCGCTGGAACGGCCGCCGATCAGGTCCGTTCGAAAAGGCCAAGTCATAAAGGTCGCTTACGCTCGATGTCCTCGAAACCTGCCGCCGCCGTCGAGGCGCTCACCGCCGCTCAGACGACCACCACGATGTCGACCGGCGAGGTCGCGGCGGCGCTGGCCGAGCGGCTAATCGACACCGACCTGATCTATGCTGCCAGCGACGAGGTCGCGGCGATCGCGATTGCGCAAGCATTGTCGGCGTTCGTACCCGAAGCGGCGGTGATCTGCTGCCCGGCGAGCGACGCGTTGCCGGGCGACGACGCGCCAGCATCACCCGCCAATGTCGGGCAGCGGGTGTCGGCGCTGCGCCGCCTGCGCCGCGCCATCATCGCGGGGGAGCAGCGGATCGCGTTGATCGCAACGGGCGAGGCGCTCGGCCGCGCCTATCCGGAGCCGGGATCGTTCGACGCCGCGCCGCCGCGGATCGACGTCGATGCCCCGCTCGATCTCGCTGCGCTGTTCGCGACGCTGGAAGGCATCGGCTATTTCGCCGACGAGCGGGTCGACGAACCGGGCGAGGCGGCGCTGCGCGGCAACGTGCTCGACGTGTTCCCCGCGGACGCGCCGCAGCCGCTGCGGGTGGAGGCCGCGGACGGCAAGATCATGTCGATCCGCTTCTACGATCCCGCGGATCAGCGCACCACCAGCGACTGCCTGGGGTACGAGCTCGGCCAGGTCGCGGAACCCGCGGTCGGCGAGGCGCCGACGTCCTTGCTCGATCATCTGCCCGACGCCGTCGTCATCGTGCCCGAGGCGGCGGACGACCGGCGCCGGCGCCTGTTGGCGCTCGGCAGCGACATCGCCAAGCGCGGCACCGGCGCGACGGTGCGCGACCTGATCGACGACAAGCAGTGGCGGCGTGCGCTGAAGGCACGTGATGCGGGTAGCCTCGACCGGGTCGGCGATCCGCCACCCCGCTTCGTCGAGGAACGAGCGCCGCTGAAGGTGTTCGCGGCGACCGTCGCCGCGGCGCGCAAGGAGGGCAACCGGGTCGCGATCCTCGGCAGCGCGCGCGACCTGCGGTTCCTGAAGCCGCGGCTCACCAAGCGGCTGAAGCTCGACATCGCGGATGTGGCGAGCTGGGCGGCGTTGCAGAACGCAGGCGCCGGTGCGGTGGTAGCGATGGCGGTCGCGGTGGAGAGCGGCTTCGTGCGCGAGGGCATCGTCGCGGTGGCGGCGGCGGACCTGCTCGGCAGCCGGGCCGAGCGGCTTGACGCGGCGACCGCCACCGGCGATGCGGGGCTGTTCGACGTCGGCGAGATCCGCGTTGGCGATGTGATCGTCCATGAGGATCACGGCATCGGCGTTGTGGCCGGGCTCGAACCGATCCCGTCGATCGACGGTGCGGAAAGCGGCGATGCGATCGCGCTCGACTATGCGGATGGCGGCAAACGGCTGGTGCCGGTCGCGGAGGCCGACCGGATCTGGCGCTACGGCGCCGATGCCGACGCGGTGACGCTCGACAAGCTCGACGGCACCAGCTGGATCAAGCGGCGCGGCGCGATCGACGCGGCGATCGCGGAAAGCGCGCGGGGGCTGACCCAGTTGGCGGAGGAGCGCGCCAAGCGGGAAGCGCCGGTGCTGCAGCCCGCGACCGCAGCGTACGAGCGCTTCGCGGCGGGCTTTGCCTATACCGAGACCGCAGACCAGGCGCGCGCGATCGAGGCGGTGCGCAGCGACCTGGCGTCGGGGAAGCCGATGGACCGGCTGGTGATCGGCGACGTCGGCTACGGCAAGACCGAAGTGGCGCTCCGCGCTGCGGCGATCGTCGCGCTTGCGGGGCGCCAGGTGGCGATCGCTGCGCCGACGACGGTGCTCGCGCGGCAGCATCTGGAGGTTTTCACCGCGCGCTTCGCCGACAGCGGCATCGTCGTCGCCGGGCTGTCTCGGTTATCGAGCGCGGCGGACAAGAAGAAGGTGAAGGCGGGCCTCGCCGACGGATCGGTGCAGGTCGTGATCGGCACCGGCGCCGTCGCGGCCAAGGGCATCGCCTATCGGGATCTCGGACTGGTCGTGGTCGACGAGGAGCAAAGATTCGGTGCGGCGGACAAGGAGCGGCTGCGCTCGCTGGGTGCGGGGCACACACTGACCCTGTCGGCAACGCCGATCCCGCGCACCTTGCAGACCGCGCTGGTCGGCCTGCAGCAATTGTCGGTGATCGCGACCCCGCCGGCACGACGTCAGCCGATCCGCACCGCGGTGGCGGTGTTCGACCCCGCGCTGGTGCGCGCGGCGCTGCTGCGCGAGAAGAGCCGCGGCGGGCAGAGCTTCGTCGTGGTGCCGCGGATCGAGGACATGGCGGCGCTGGCGGAACAGCTCGGCAAGATCGTCCCCGAACTCGAACTGCGCCAGGCGCACGGCAAGATGCCGGCCGCCGAGATCGACGAGGCGATGGTGCGGTTCGGCCGCGGCGACGGCGACGTGTTGCTGGCGACCAACATCATCGAGGCGGGGCTCGACGTGCCGCGCGCGAACACGATGATCCTGTGGCGGGCGGACCGGTTCGGGCTGTCGCAACTCCACCAGCTGCGCGGACGGGTCGGTCGCGGCAGCCGGCGCGGGCAGGTGCTGCTGCTGACCGCGGGAGATGCGGAGATCGCGCCACGGACCTTGAAGCGACTGCGGACGCTGGAGGCGTTCGACCGGCTCGGCGCTGGCTTCGCGATCGCGGCGCGCGATCTCGACATGCGCGGCGCGGGGGACCTGCTGGGCGAGGCGCAGGCTGGGCACATGAAGCTGATCGGGATCGATCTGTACCAGCATCTGCTCGAAGCGGCGTTGCGTGCGGCGCGGGGCGAGAAGGTCGAGCGCTGGACCCCGGAGCTGAGCCTGGGAATCGAGGGGCGGCTGCCCGCGAGCTGGATCCCCGACGATGAAATCCGCGTCACGCTCTATGCGCGGCTCGGCCGGTTGCAGGACCTGACCGCGATCGACGCGTTCGAGGCGGAGCTGGAGGACCGGTTCGGCGCGGTGCCCGACGAGGCGCGCACGCTGCTGACGGTCGCGCGGATCCGTGCGGGAGCGTGCGCTGCGAAGATCGCGCGGATCGACGCCGGACCCGCCGCGATCGCGCTGTCGCCGCGCGCCGACGCGACGATCGACGCCGAAGCTGCGGGCCTGGTCGCAAGCGGAGAGCGGTTCCTGCTGGCGCAACGGATCGCCGACCCGGTGGAGCGGCTGGCGCGGGTCGCAGACCTGGTCGACGAACTGGCGTGACCGCGGTGCGGCCTGCACCGCTGCGGACCCCTGACGGTCGCTATATCGTCGTGCGCGGGCGACTGTGGCGGACCGCGAACCCGGCGCTAGCCGAGGATGATCGTGCGGCGCTGGTCCAGGAGTTGATGCAGGCGCGCCGCGCGGTCGGCGTGGCCAGGCGCGGCGGCGATCCGGACGCGGAAGCGGCGGCGCACCGGCGGGTCGATGCTGCGAAGATCGCACTCGGCGAACGCGGGCCGGTCTGGTGGTCCGACGGGGCACCGGACCTCAACCGGCACATGGCCCACACGACGTGTTATGCCGAATGGTTCCGTTCCGTTTCAGAAGCTTGACGTCGCTCCGGCGGCAAGGGAGGACGTCTTCCCGACGATCCCACGCAGCCAAATGGCGAACGGTTCGTTGACGTAACGGAACATGCTGGTGGTCGCGAAGCCGCAGCGCAGTCGAGGAACGGCATGGCGGACAGTGTAGATGAGATCGTGAACGACCGGCTGTCGACCGGCATTGCGGATCTCGACAACATCGTGGGCGGAGGCGGGCTGACGCGCAACCGCGCCTATCTGCTCGAAGGGACGCCGGGGAGCGGCAAGACCACGATCGCTCTCCAGTTCCTGCTGGAAGGCGCGCAGCGCGGCGAACGGGGCCTGTACATCACGTTGTCGGAAACCGCGACCGAGCTGCGCGAGGTCGCGCGCAGCCACGAATGGAATCTGGACGATATCGAGCTGTTCGAACTGGTCAGCGGCGAGCATCTGGATCCCGATGCGGAGCAATCGATCCTCGAGCCTTCCGAGGTCGAGCTAGGCGAGACGATCCGCGGGGTGATGGAGTGCGTCGATCGGCTGACGCCGACCCGCGTGGTATTCGACAGCCTGTCCGAACTGCGACTGCTCGCGCAGAATTCGCTGCGGTATCGGCGGCAGATCCTGGCGCTGAAGCAGTATTTTTCGATCCGGCGTTGCACCGTGCTGATGCTCGACGATCGCAGCTCCGATCCGGGCGACCTGCAACTGCACAGCATCGCGCACGGGGTGATCACGCTGGAGCAGTCCGCACAAGATTACGGCACCGAGCGGCGGCGGCTGCGCGTCGTCAAGATGCGCGGTGTGAAGTATCGCGGCGGCTTCCACGATTTCACGATCGAAACCGGCGGCGTGCAGGTCTTTCCGCGGCTGATCGCGGCCGAACACCATACGCCGTTCACCGCGGCGCTGCGATCGACCGGGGTCGCGCGGTTCGACGAGATGCTCGGCGGCGGTCTGGCGGCCGGGACCAACGCGCTGTTCACCGGCCCTTCGGGCGTCGGCAAGACCAGCAGTGCAGTGCGGTGCGTGTTGAGCGCCTTGGAACGCGGCGAGAAGGTCTCGTACTTCCTGTTCGACGAGGGGCGCGCGACGATGCTCGCACGTGCCAAGGCGATGATGATGGACCTTCATCCCTATCTGGCCGACAATTCGCTGACGGTGTCGCAGATCGATCCCGCCGAGCTTTCCCCGGGTGAGTTTTCCAGCTGGGTGCGCAACGCGGTCGAGACGCAGGGCGTCAAGTTCATCGTCATCGACAGCCTCAACGCGTTCCTTCAGGCGATGCCGGGAGAGAAATACCTGCTGCTGCAGATGCACGAGATGTTGAGCTATCTCAATCAGCAGGGTGTGATCACCGTCCTGATCCTCGGCCAGCACGGGATCATCGGCGACGTGCGTGCCGACGTGGATCTGAGCTACCTGTCGGACACGATCCTGATGTTCCGCTATTTCGAAGCGCATGGCGAAATGCTGAAGGCGGTATCGATCGCGAAGAGCCGTACGACCGCGCATCAGAGCACGATCCGCGAATTCCGGCTGTCGGCGTCGGGCATCGTGATCGGCGAACCGTTGAAGGATTTCGAGGGCGTGATGACCGGGCTGCCGACCTATCGCGGCATCACCCCGCTGCTGGCGCAGGAACCGGCGGCCGGCGCGGCGTGAGCGTCGAAGACCGCATCCTGATCCTCGCGCTGCGCGGGCGCGATGCGGTCGTGCTCGACCAGTTGATCGCGCGACAGGGGCACGACGCCGCGGTGTGCACCGACGCGCGGATGCTCGCGCACGAGCTCGGCGACGGTGCCGGTGCGGCGCTGATCACCGAGGAATCACTGATCGGGGCGGACCGGGCACCGCTCGAATCGTGGCTCGCTGCGCAGGAGCCCTGGTCGGACTTCCCGTTCATCCTGCTCGCGACCAAGCGTGCGGGCCAGCGCCCGGCCGAGGCGATGCGCGTCCTGCAGGTGCTCGGCAACGTCGTGGTGCTGGAGCGCCCGGTGCATGGCGAGACGCTGGCGAGCGCGATCAACGCGTCGCTGCGGGTGCGGCGCCGGCAATACGAGGCGCGCAGCCGGTTGCTGGCGCTGCAATCCGCCGAAGAGCGGCTCACCAACCTCAACGCGACGCTGGAGGCGCGGATCGTCGAGCGTACGCACGAATTGTCGCGGGCGAACAACCAGCTGCTTCAGGAGGTCAGCGAGCGCGAGCGCGTGCAGGCGGCGCTGGTGCAGTCGCAGAAGATGGAGGCGGTCGGCCAGCTGACCGGCGGCATCGCGCACGATTTCAACAATCTGCTGACCGTGATCACGGGCAATCTCGACCTGATCCGGCGCGTCGCCGCGAACGAGCGGGTCGATCGCTATGCCGGCTTCGCGAGCCATGCCGCGGAACGCGCGTCGAAGCTGACGCATCAACTGCTCGCCTTTTCGCGCACCCAGCAGCTGACGCTGACCTCGGTCGCGATCAACGATCTGGTCGACAACATGACCGACCTGCTCGATCGGACGATCGGGCCGCAGATCGAACGGCGCCGGGTGCTCGACCCGCAGGCGCCGTTCGTGGTCGCCGACGCGCACCAGCTGGAGCTCGCGGTGCTCAACCTGGCGATCAATGCGCGCGACGCGATGCCCGACGGCGGCATCCTGACGATCGCGACATCAATGTCGTCGAGCGCGCCGGAGGGTTTGGCGCCGGGCCGCTACGGGGTGATCAGCGTCACCGACACCGGCACCGGGATCCCGACCGAGATCATGTCGAAGGTGTTCGATCCGTTCTTCACAACCAAGCCGGTCGGCAAGGGCACCGGGCTCGGGCTGAGCCAGGTGTTCGGGATCAGCCGGCAATCGGGCGGAACGGTGCAGATCGACAGCAACGAGGGACAGGGCACGACCGTCCGCATCTGGCTGCCGATCGCATCGACCGAAATCCACGAGACCGAGGTCGTGGCGGCGCGGCCGCTGCTGGCGGATGGCGCGTCGGCGCGGGCGCTGGTGATCGACGACGACGACGCGGTGCGACGCTTCATCGTCGAGGCGCTGGAGCTGTTCGGCTACGACGTCGGCGAGGCGGCATCGGGGCATGACGGGCTGGCGATGCTGCGTGCCGCGCCGCCCGACCTGCTGATCGTGGACTTCGCGATGGCGGGGATGAACGGGCTGGAGGTCGCCGCGGCAGCGCGTGCGCTATCGCCGACGCTGCCGATCGTGTTGGCGACCGGCTATGCCGATACCGACGAGACCGCGGATCCGGCGGTGGTCAACACGACGCTGCGCAAGCCATTCAAGATCGACGACCTGTCGCGCGCGGTGCGGGTCGCGCTGAACGCGCCAGAGGTGGTGGGTCCCGACGCCTAGAGTTAGCTCTTCTTCCCTCGTTTCGGCGCCTCGTCGGCCAGCTCGATCCAGGTCGGTGCGTGGTCGCTGGTCTTGTCCCAGCCGCGGACGTGGCGGTCGACCTCGGCGGTGCGGAGGCGTGGAGCGAGCGCGGGACTGAGCAGCAGATGGTCGAGGCGCAGGCCGGCGTCGCGGGCATAGGCGTTCCGGAAATAGTCCCAGAAGGTGTAGATCGTCTCGTCGGGGTGGAGGGTGCGGATCGAGTCGGTCCAGCCCTGTGCGAGCAGGCGCGCATAGGCGGCGCGGACTTCGGGGGCGAACAGCGCATCTTCGGTCCAGCGTTCGGGCTTGTAGACGTCCCGTTCGGTCGGCATGACGTTGAAATCGCCCGCGATCACGACGGGCGCGCCGGTGGCGTGGAGCGTCGCGGCGTGATCGATCAAGCGATCGAACCAGCGCATCTTGTAGTCGAACTTGGGGCCGGGGCGGGGATTGCCGTTGGGCAAATAGAGGCAGGCGACGAGCACGCCGTTGATCGCGGCTTCGAGGTAGCGGCTCTGCACGTCCTCGGGTTCACCGGGCAGGCCGCGGCGGGTCTCGTGGATCGCGCCCACGCGGCTGAGGATCGCGACGCCGTTCCAGCTCTTCTGCCCGAGCCAGAGCGCGTCGTAGCCGAGGTCGCGGATCGGCGCTTCGGGGAACTTCTCGTCCGGCGCCTTCAGCTCCTGCAGGCAGACGATGTCGGGGCGTTCCTCCTCGAGCCAGCGGAGCAGCACCGCGAGGCGGCCGTTGACGCCGTTCACATTGTAGGTGGCGATCTTCATCGAGTTTTCGGCATCAGAGATCCGGCAGCACCTGGTCGGCGCGGCCCCAGCCGGCGAGGTCCTTGGACGCGGCGCGCTTCAGCAGATCAGCGGCATCGCCGACATGCCAGCGTGCGGCGCCATCCAGCGTGCGGAGCTCCTCCCAGGTGATCGGAACCGCGACCGGCGCGTGTTCGCGGGCGCGGACGCTGTAGGGCATCACCGCAGTCGCGCCGCGCTGGTTGCGCAGGTAATCGATGAAGATGCGGCCAGTGCGTTTTGCCTTGGCGAGCGCGGCGGTGAAGCGGTCGGGCTCGGCCTGCGCCAGCGCCATCGCGAACCGGTGCGCGAAATCCTTCACCGCGGGCCATTCCGCCTGCGGGGTGAGCGGCGCGATGACGTGGACGCCCTTGCCGCCGGTGACCATCGGGAAAGTGACCAGCCCCATCTGCGACAGCATGTCCTGGACGTGGAAGGCGGCGGACACGACATCGGTGAAAGCGAGCCCCTCGTCGGGATCGAGATCGAACACCAGCCGATCGGCCTTTTCGACATCCTCGATCCGCGCGCCCCAGCCGTGGAATTCGATCGATCCCATCTGCACGCAGGTGACGAGCCCCTCGGCATCGTCGACGAAGAGATAGGGTTCGTCATGGCCGTCCTTCTCGGCGATGCCGACATGGTGGACATGATCGCCGAAGCTGCCGGCATCGTGTTTCTGGAAGAAGCATTTCTTGCCGCGGCCCTGGGGGCAGCGGACCAGGCTGATCGGGCGACTGCCGGCCCAGGGGAGCATGATTCCTGATACCGTCTGATAGTAATCCGCCAGCTCGCCCTTGGTGATCTTGCCTTCGGGGAAGATCACGCGTTCGCGGTTGGTGATCCGGACCGTCGTGGGTTCGGGCGTATCGACGGTCTCGACGGGGGCTTCCTTCTCCATCACGACGGCCGCGGCCTTCTTGTCCAGGCGCAGACCTAGATAGCTGGAATGGCGCAGCACGCCGTCGCCGGTGACCTCCATATAGGCGACCTCCGCGACCAGCTTGGGCTTCAGCCAGTGCGCGCCGCGCACCGCCGCTCTGGGGGCCTCGACGGTCCGCTTATCGACTTCCAGCGGTGCCATCAGCGCCATCAGCCGGTCGATCTCGTCGGCGGAGAACCCGGTCCCGGTCTTCCCCGCATAGCGCAGCTTGCCGCCTTCGTTGACGCCGAGCAGCAGCGCGCGGAAGCCGCGTTGCTTGTCGGACGGAGTCCAGCCGACGACGACGAATTCCTGGCGCTTGATGCACTTGGTCTTCAGCCATCCACTCGACCGCGCACCGACATATCGGGCATCGGCACGCTTCGAGATCACGCCTTCGAGGCCGGCGTCGCAGAAGCTGCCGAACAGATCCTCGCCACGGCCGACGATATGATCCGAATAGCGGACCTTGTCGGTGCCGTCGCCGATCAGCGCCTTCAGCTTCTCCTTGCGCTCGATCAGCGGCAGCGCGGTGAGATCGGCGCCGTCGAGTTCGAGCAGGTCGAACGCGTAATAGAGGATCGCGCCGGGATTTTCCTTCAACGCGCCCTGCAGGCCCTGGAAACTGGTCCTGCCCTTGGCGTCGAGCACCACCGCCTCGCCGTCGAGCAGCGCCGAGCCGGCGTCGAGGGTCGCTGCATCGGCGACAACGGGCGCGAATTTGTCGGTCCAGTCGAGCCCGGACCGGGTATAGGCTCGGCCCTCGCCGCCGCCGATCGCGATCAGCGTCCGATAGCCGTCATATTTCATCTCGTGCAGCCAGGCGTTGCCGGCGGGGACGTGATCGACAAGCGTCGCGAGCTGGACCGGGCGAAACGGCGGCGGTGTTTCGGCGGGCTTCGGCTTGGCCAGGGCCTTCGATTTGGCTTTGGCCGGTGTCTTCTTCGTCGCGCCGGCCTTCGTCTTGGGCGGTGGCTTGCCCGCGGCGATCTCCGCCATCGTCAGGCCGCTGAGGACGCCGGTCAGGTGCGTGCCGATCAGGTCGTCGGAGCCGGCGGCATGCTCGTCGGCGACCTTGCGGAGCAGCCAGTTCTCGCCCTTTTCCTTGCCGCGCGGCTTCAGGCGGATCATGATCCATTCGCCCTTCATCCGCCGCCCGTGGAGGAAGAAGTGGAGATGCCCCTCGGCGAGGGTCTTGCGCGGATCCTTGCCTGGCAGCGATTCCCAGGTGCCGGTATCCCACAGCATTACCGTGCCGCCGCCATATTGACCCTTGGGGATGGTGCCCTCGAAGGTGGCATAGTCGAGCGGATGATCCTCGGTGCGGACCGCGAGGCGTTTGTCGTCGGGGTCGAGGCTGGGTCCGCGCGTCACCGCCCAGCTGAGCAGGACGCCGTCGAGTTCGAGCCGGAAGTCGTAATGCAGCCGAGTGGCGTCGTGCTTCTGGACGATGAATCCGTTGCCCGCGGTCTTGCCGGTCGCGCCCGCGGGCTCGCGCGTCTTGGCGAAGTCGCGCTTCGATCGATAGGTGGCGAGGCTGTCCTCAGCGCCGGACTTGCGGGCCATCAGGTCGGCTCCTCGTTGCGATCTGCCCCGTGATCGAAGGTTTGGCCGGTCATTGCGGCAGCAGGTGCGGGAATTCCTCGGGCAGTTCGCGCGCGAGGAAGCCGATCGGACCTCGCGCTGTCGCGGCGCGGCGACCGCCCTGGCCGTGGAGCCAGACGCCCCACCCGGCAGCGACGCATGGCTCGGCACCGCGCGAGGCGATCCCCGCAATCGCGCCCGCGAGCACGTCGCCCGAGCCGGCGGTGGCCATGCCGATGCCGCCGCCGCCATAGATCAGCGGATCCTGCGCGGGCGCGACGATCACGGTCCTACTGTGCTTCAGCACCACCACCGCGCCGAACCGGTCGGCGATGTCGCGCGCGACCGTCTCGGGATCCTCGGCGATCTCCTCCGGGGACATGCCGGTCAGCGACGCCATCTCGCCGTGATGGGGCGTGATGACGATGCGGCCCCGCAACGGGTTCAGGATCATGTCGCGCTCCGCCATCGCGGTGATCGCGGCGGCATCGAGCAGGAACAGGGTCTCGGCGCCCGCCTCGGGCAGGATCGCGTCGAGCAATCGGCCCGCGACGTCGTCGTCGCCCATGCCTGGGCCGAGCACGACGACGTCCGCGCCGGCGCAGGATTTGGCGAGCGACGCGGCGGCCTCCGGCGCGATCTCTCCGCCGTCGCCCGCGGGTAGCGCGATCACGCCCGCTTCGGGCACGACGACGCCGAGCGAAATCGCGGCGGCGGCGACGGTCGCCATCTGCAGCTTGCCCGCGCCGGCGCGCAACGCGGCCTCGCCGGTGAGCCGGATCGCGCCCGGCACCATGGCCGATCCGCCGATCACCAGCACCCGACCGCGGCTGTTCTTGGTGGTGCCGTCGCCATGGACCGGCGCAGGGTGCGCCGCGATCCAGGCGCTGTCGAGCCGGACCGAAGCGCGGCTCATCCGCGCACCGCCGCCGCCGGGCGTTCGGGCTCCGCGGTGATCTCGGCCCCGTCGTCCTGTTCGAGCGCAGTGACGCGGTTATAGGCGACGAGCGCGAGGCCGCCGCCTTCGCCGATCGCTGGATCGAAGCGATAGTCGGTGACCGATGCGTTGGCGACGTCGCCCTCGCGGTCGATCGCGAGGATCTCGTCCTCGGTCATCGTCTCGACGATGTAGCGCAGGCACAGCACGACGACCTGATGCGCGACGATCATCACCCGGCGTCCGGCATAATGAAGCGCGATCGTGTCCATCACCGACCGCAATCGGAAGATCACGTCGCACCAGCTCTCCCCGCCCGGCGGGCGGTGGTAGAACTTGCCGAGCAGCCGGCGGAACTCGGCCTGGTCGGGCTGGAGCGCCTTGATGCCGTCGACGGTCAGGCCGTCGAGGATGCCGAATTCCTTCTCGCGCAGCCGTTCGTCGATGCAGATCGCGACCTCGCCATCGGTGCCGCCCGCGGCGCGGAACAGCTCGGCGGTGGCGCGGGCACGCGCATAGGGGGAGGCGATGATGACGTCGGGCCGCTCGCCGGCCGACTGTGCGGCGAACCACTCACCGAGCGCGCGGACCTGATCCTCGCCGCGTGGCGACAGCGGGATGTCGACGTCGCGTGCGGTGAGCTCGATCCGTTGCGCCCCGGCGGCATTGGCGGCATCGCGCGCGATGTTGCCCGCGCTCTCACCGTGGCGAACGATCCACAGATGCTGGGGCCAGCGGCTGCCCGGGGCATTCGAGCGAGGCTCATTCATGGTCGTCGGTCGTCGCGGCCGGGGTGCTGGCTAGCGCGGACCTCGCCGCCGCCGCCTGCGCCGTCGTCGAAGTCTTCGTTCGGACTGCCGCCGCCGGCTCCCGAGCCGCTGCCGTGAACCTCGCCGGTCTTCTCGTCGACATAGGCGCGGCGACCCGCCTCGGGCGGAATCTGTTCGCCGGGGGCGTGGTTGGGAGCGGCGGGATCGACCGCTTCGTTGCCATGATCGCCGGCGACCGCGACGTAGCGCGGGGACTGTTTGTCATGGCTGTCATATTCCTGGCCGGAATAATGCCCGCGGCTCGCGTCTTCGTTGCCGCGCAACCCGACGCGGTCGTCGATGTCGGGGGTGCGATCGGTGGCTGGCGAACGATCCATGATGATCTCCTCACCCTTGCCAATGCGAGACCGGCGCGATCGTTCCCGTCCTCAACGCGTGCGGGAGATCGCCACCGCATAGTCGGTGACGACGGGCGGCAAGCTGGCGACCAGGACGCCGTCGGCCGTGACCGCAGTGCAGGCGCGAGTGCTGCCGTCGCGGGTGTCGACCACCGTCGCGGTGTAGCGGCCTGGGGCGAGATCCGGGATGCGCAGTTCGATGCCCGCGGGGGCGGCGGCGGGAGCCACGCTGCCGTCGCGACGCAGGGTGTCGCGGCGGACCAGCCACGCCAATGCCTGGGCATCGTCGCCGCAGGCGCAGACCGCCACGCCGGGATCGTTCACCGTCGCCTCCTCGCTGAGGTTGCGACGGCGGAACCGGGTCCAATCGATCAGCGGCAGGAAGTCGGCGAGCGTCCGCTGCGCGGCGCGCATGCCGGGTGTCAGCACATGCGGATGGCGGTTGGGCCAGCGCATGCCGCCGCCGGCGCCGCCGCTCGCGATGTGCGCCCATTGGATGTGGCGGAAATATTCGTCATCGAACGGTTCGGGCAAGGTGCGTTTGCGATCCTTGAAGCTGTGGATCGGGCCGTGTTCGGAATCGAATACGGGCCGCGCATCGTCGGTCTCGGCAAGCGCGGCGCGCATCAGCCGTGCGACCGCGAGCGCGGGGGCGACGGTGTCGCGCGGGGCATCGATCGTGCGTGCCTCGTAGAGGTGGGTGGTCGCGAAATCGAGGGCGGGGTGGCGGAAGATCGGCTCGGCCATCGCGGTGTGTTCGATCAGGACGGGGCCGAAGACCGACACGGTCTGGAGGTTCGCGCGGCCGTGGCGCTGCCGTTCATAGTCGCGCAGCCAGCTGCCGATATCGTCGATGAACGGGATCGCGGTGGCGGGATCGTCACCGCCGTGCGCGGGGTGCATCTCGTTCCAGAGATCCCAGGCGAACAGCGCCGGGCTGCCGCCCCAGCGGTCGCTCGCAAAGGCGAGGCGCGCGCGAATCGCCTCGCGCATCGCCGGGCAGGTCAGCCATTCGCTGCGGCGCGCGCACGGACCGCCGTTCTTGCGGTTGTAGGGGTGGTCGCGCCAGCGGATCCACATGAAGAAGGTGTCGTAGGGCGTCAGCAGCACCCGCATCCCGACGCGTTCGAGCATCGCAAACAGATCGTCCCACAGCCGCACCATGTTGGGCACGAAGCGGCCGACCGGCTTTTCGAGGTAGCGATGTTCGTGGTGGCAATATTCGAGCATCAGCCGGATGCAGGTGACGCCGTGCGCCCTCAGCCATTCGAGATGACGTTCGACTGCGGGTAGATCGCGGCGGCGGAACAATGCTGCGAGCTCGGGCCAGGTGATCGCGTCGTTATGGCCGATCGGGGTCCATGGCTCACCAGCCACGGTGGTGAAATAAGGGAGGCCGGGTCGGACGGTGATGCGGTCGAGGATGGGTGGTCCGGCGGCAGTCATGCGGCTCCGCTATCGCGGCGGGTCCGGGGTGCCAATGATGCGGATCAGTTTTCGGGGAGCTTCTTCCCCGCCCCCCCGTTGCCGGGGTATGCAGACGAGCGCTTTTACCCTTCGATATAATGCGGGACGAAACGAGCCATGTTGCGGGTGACGACGGCATCGTCTTCGCGGATGCCGATGCCGGCGGGTTCGTCACCAACGATCCAGGCGCCGACGATCGCGTGGCGGCCGTCGAACACCGGCGGCGGCAGCAGCGCCTGGCGGATGAAGCCCTCGGCGCCATAGCCTTCGTCGATCACCGCCTCTTCGACGCCGTCGCGGACGATCGCGACATTGGCGCCTTCGCGCGAGAAGATCGGCTTGCGCACGTAGCTGGTGCCGAGCGAGGCGGCGGCGGGATCGTCGTCGAAGAAGGCGGGGAGCAGGTTCGGGTGGCCCTCGTGCCGCGCCCAGAGCAGCGGGAGCAGACCCTTGTTCGACAGGATAGACTTCCACGCGGGCTCGATCCAGCGCACGCCCGCGGTGACGAGGTTGGCGGCATAGGGCTCGCGCAGCATCGTTTCCCACGGGTAGAGCTTGAACGCGGCCTGCAGCTCGTAGCCGTCGGTGTCGACGAAGCGGCCGGCGGCATCGAGGCCGATCTCGCGCATTTCGACGAACTTGGGCTCGATCCCAGCCTGGGTGGCGAGATCCTCGAAGAAGCGGACGGTCTGGCGGTCCTCGATCGCCTGCGCGTCGGCGGCGAAATGGACGAAGCCGCCGTGCGGGAAGATCGCGGCGAAGCGCGCGCGGAGTTTGTCGAACAGGCTGTTGAACTGGTCGGCGGCGGCCGGCACCGTGCCCGCGGCGATCGCCTCCTCGAGCCAGAGCCACTGGAAGGTGGCACATTCGAACACCGACGTCGGGGTGTCGGCATTATATTCGTAAAGCTTGGCGGGACCAATACCGTCATAGGCCAAGTCGAAGCGGCCGTAGAGCGACGGCTGCCGGGTCCGCCAGCTCTCCGCGATCAGCGCGTGGTGCGCCGGCGGGATCGCGAGTCGCGTCATCGTCGCCGGGTCGCGGACCACTTCGTCGACCAGCGCCAGGCACATCTGGTGGAGATCGGCGGCAGCGGGTTCGAGATCGTCGTCGATCTCTCCGAGCGTGAAGGCATAGGCCGCGCTCTCGTCCCAATAGGGGTCGCCGCCAGCGCCGTGATAGACGAAGCCGATCGCGTCGGCCTTGTCGCGCCAGTCGGCACGCGGGGTCATCGCGATGCGGCGCAACCGATCAGCCGTCGCGCGTCGTGGTGTCGTCGCGCTGTTCGATCTGCAGCGTCGGCTTGGGCGGGCTGAGGCGCGCGAGCACGTCGTCCGCGGAGGACTGACCGGGCAGGATCCCGGCGAGACGGAGCTTTTCGTCGAGATCGGCGCCGGTGCGGCGATCCTCGAGCTCGCCCGCGGCGCGGATCTTCTCGCCGCGGATCATCTGGCGCTCGCGGATGCGGGCAAGGCTGTCCGCGGCCGAGCCGAGTGAGGAGCCGGCTCCGCTCGCGGCCACGGTGGCCTGCGCCTTCTGAACCGACTCGTTGACCTTCACGACCTCAACCTCGCGACGGAGCTGTTCAATCTTGCGATCGGTCGCGGCGACAGCCTGGTGGATGTTGTCCTCGGCAGCGCGCATGTCGGCGACCTGCGGCGCCTTCAGCGCAACGTCCTGTTCGAGATCGGCGATCCGCTGCGCGACCTGGCGGGCGAGGTCCATGTCGCCCTTGTCCATCGCGATCCGTGCGGAGCTTTCGTATTTGGCGGCTTGGGCGCGGTAGCTCTCGACCTCCTGCTCGAGGATGCGGCGGCGGGCGACCAGGCCGGCGAGATCGTCGCGGGCCTTGCCCTGCGCGCGGTCGGCGTCGCGGATTTCCTGATCGAGGATGCGCAGCGCGTTGGCGTCGACCACCGCACCGGCGGCCTCGTGCGCACCGGCGCGACCGAGCGTGAACAACTTGCTCCAGATAGCCACTTCGTATCTCCAGGCGGAAGGATCAGGCGGGTGCGAAGGCGGCGCGCAGGTTGGTTGCGGCCTCGATCGCGTTTTCGGCGAGCGCGCGCAGCTCGATCACCACGGTGTCGAGCGGCGAGGTCGTGGCGAGTTCGCCGAACAGCTCGTAATAGTCGCGGCCGTCGACCGTCGCGATGCCGAAGTTCGAGAGCGGCACCAGCTTCTGCGCCTTCAGCAGGAATTCGTTGAACAGAGGCCGATCGGCCTGTTCGTCGCAGGGCCAGAGCAGCACCGACGCCGCGATCTGCGCCTCGCTGACGTTGACGAACGCTTCGAGATCGCCGTGCTGGTGCATCGTCACGAGCAGCACCGGATCGGCGCCCTCGACGATGCGCAGGCCGATATCGCCGGTGCGCGCGGCCTCGCTGGTATCGAGAGCGGCCTTCAGGCTGCGGACGGTCCAGGCGGTGTCGGTCATGCGGGTGCGGTTCCTGCGGTGCGGGTCGGCTCTACATAGGCGTTTCCGGGCGACGCGCCACCCTTCCTGCCGCCGCGCGAGGCGCCTATGAGGGTGCGCGAGACAAGCCCCGATGAAGCGAGAAGTGTAGATGTTCGATCGTCTGTTCGGCCGCGACCGGTCGTCCGTGGAGCCGGGGCTGGCGGCCGCGCGCAACGTGACGATCGGGCGGACGGTGGTCCTCGATCCGCTGGCGTGGCGGCGGTTCGGCGGGGCGCTCAACTTTCCGTTCGACGGCGACACGCTGCAGATCGTCGCGCAGGGGCTGGTCGAACTCGACGGCGGCGGGTTCATCCACCGCTTCTACACCGACGACGACATCATGCTCCAGGCGGTGTCCGACGATCGCGAGGCCAAGGCGCTGACCGACGTCACGCTGTTCGCGCCGTGGCGGAGCATCTATCCGAGCACGCCCTGGGAGCGCCCAGCCTGGCGCCAGCGGCTGACCGCGCCGGGCTTCACCGACGACGGCTTGCCCGAATACCGCCGGCTGTGGTTCGGCGACGAGGCGGAGCGGCAGGAGCCGGTGACGTTCTGGGAAGACCTGCACGACGACCGCGACGGCATCGTCGACCGGCGAATCTACCAGACCTGCATGTTGTTCGGCCGCGACGTCGAGGGCGAGGGGCGCGAATTGCTGCTCGCCATCGACATGGAGACCGAAGCGCGCGAGGTATCGTTCGAGATCATGATCGGGATGGCGCTCGAACTCGGCGAGTTCCGGGCCTAAGGGGATGACGATGAACGAAGACTATAGCTTCCTGACCAGCGCGACCGCGTTCGTCGTCGCCTTCGTCGCGGCAGGATTGCTCACGATCGCATTCAAGCTGATCTACCAATGGGCGACGCCGTACAACGAACGCACGCTGATCCGCGAGGGCAACGTCGCCGCGGCGGTGACGCTGGGCGCGGCGCTGCTCGGCTATATCTTCCCGCTGGCGTCGGCGCTGGAACACACCGTCAGTCTGGTCGAATTCGCGGTGTGGGCATTGCTCGCCGGGGTGATCCAGATCGTCGCGTTCACGATCGTGCGCCAGGTCGTGATGCGCGATTTCAGCGATCGGATCGTCCGCGGCGAGCTGGCGGCGGCGATCTACATGGCGAGCATCTCGCTCGGCGTCGGGCTGCTCAACGCCGCCTGCATGAGCGCGTGAGGGAGTCGGTCCGATGAAGCGTTCGCAATCGATCGTGCTGACCAGCCTGATGGCGGGCACCGGCCTGACGCTGACCGCGTGCGACGTCGGCGACGGCGGCAAGCCGGTCGATGCGCTCAGCTATACCAGCGTCGCGGAATGCCGCACCGCGGGCAAGATCCCCGCCGACCAGTGCCAGACCGCGTTCGACCAAGCGCAGAAGGCCAACGACCAGAACGCGCCGCGCTATGGCGACCGCCAGACCTGCGAGGAGCAATATGGCGTCTCGCAATGCGTGCCGCGCAACAATGGCAGCTTCTTCACCCCGCTGCTGACCGGCTTCATCGTCGGGCAGATGCTGAACGGCGGCGGCGGCTATCGCGGCGCGCCGATGTACCGCGACCGCGACGGCAACTTCTTCGGCGGTGCGGGCAACCGGATCAGCCGCGACTATGTGAGCGGGCGGACGCGGGTCGGGTCGGACGCGTTCAACCCGTCGATGCGCGCGCCGACGCGGGTACAATCGCGCAGCTCGGTGATCTCGCGCGGCGGGTTCGGTGGCGGCTTCGGCGGGGGGCGGAGCTTCGGGGGTTAGGCGCTGGCGGCGGCGATCCTCCCCTGCAAGGGGAGGTGGCAGTCCGCAGGACTGACGGAGGGGTGAAGCCCTCTCCGTATAGCGCGTCACCCCGCCGTCTGGCTGGCGCCAGCCACCTCCCCTTGCAGGGGAGGATCGGATCGCGGTTCGGCCGCCGCGGCATGGGCGGCGACCATCGCGCGGACATCGACCCGTGCCTTCAGGCGGGCTGCGAGAAGGGCGGTCCCGCTGATCTTGCGCTGAACGAACAGCGTGTCGACCGGCGGAATGTGCCAGCTCTCGCGGTCGCGCGCCATCTCGGTGCCCTGTTCACGCAGCACCCCGACGAACGCGCGATCGCCGAAGTCGAACGGGCCAGGCTTGTCGAGTTCGCCCAAGATGACATCGATCATCCGGTCGACCAGCGCGCGGTGACGCAGGACAGCGGGTGCGCCGAGGAACCCGGCAGCGACCGCGGCGTCGCGAACCGCGTCGCGATCGCCCGCGAGCCCCGCGAACAGCAGGTCGCGATAGCCGTCCGACGTGGCGGCAGGCACGCTGCGGGTCGCACCGAAATCGAGCAGCACGATGCGGCCGGTGTCGGGCTGCCAGCGGTAGTTGGCGAAGTTCGGATCGGTCTGCATCAGCCGCCAGTCGAGCAGTTCGCGCAGCGCCAGCGCGATCAGATCGGCCATCGCGCGGTCCCGGGTCTCCTGCGGCGCGGTTTCCAGCGATTCCACCGGCACGCCTTCGACGAAGGTCATCGCGAGGACGTTGGCGGTGGTCAGCGGTTCGTAGAGGCTCGGCACCGCGAAGCCGGGCGCATCGGCCAGCCGTTCGGCGTAGCGGGTCATCATCGCGCCCTCGCGCAGATAATCCGCCTCCTCGTGGAGCTGGCGCTTGGCCTCGACCAGCAGGGGCGCGATGTCGAGCCCGGCGGGGAGCACGCCCGAGACGCGGAGCAGGGTGGCGACATTGTCGATGTCGGCGTCGATGCTCTGCTTGACGCCGGGATACTGGACCTTGATCGCGAGTTCGCGGCCGTCGGGCAGCCGCGCGCGGTGGACCTGCCCGATCGACGCCGCAGCGACGGGATGCGCCTGGAACTGCGCGAACTTGCGGCGCCAGTCGCGGCCCCACTCCGCGGTGAGCACGGCGTTGAGCTGTTGCGGCGGCATATGGTGCGCGCGTTCGCGCAACCGCGCCAGGATCGTCGCGAGCTCGGGCGGCAGCATGTCGCCCGCGTCCATCGAGATCATCTGCCCGAGCTTCATCGCCGCGCCGCGAAGATGTGCCAGCTGGTCCGCGACGCGGACCGCATTGGCGGGGGTGAGCAGCATGTCGCCGATCCGCGGTCGTTCGCCGTTCGCCAGCCGCCGTGCGCCTTCCGCGACCATGCCGCCGGCGACGCCGCCCGCCATCCGGCCGAACACCCCGAGCCGCGCCAGCCGCCCGCTCGGCACCGATCGCCCCTTGTCGTCGCGCTGATCCGCCAATGCTTCGTCCTTGCCTGCGCGCGGCACCGGGAATTGCCGCGTCGTCATCGCCGATGTGGGGCGCTGACTCGACGGATCAACTCGCCGGCATTTTTGGTACCGTGGCTGCGGGGCAACACTCGTGGCGCAGAATGGTCCTAGCGCCCCCGCGAGCAACGTAGCGTCACGATCGAGCATTGCCCTGCAATTCATGCGCAGGTATATGACCGTATCGGGAACGACCTGCGCCCACTCGCGACTGCGAGACGAGCGCGCCGGCGGGACCGACGCAGGAGGGACCTGAGCTTTCTTTCGAAAGGGGTCCCATGAAATATCTCGTCACCGCAACAGCGGCATCTCTATTCGCCTTGGCTGCACCCGCCGCCGCGCAGGAAACCGCGCCTCCGCCGCCGTTGAAGGTCAGCGGCAGCGTCGGCTTGGTCAACGACTATCGCTTCCGCGGCGTTTCCCAGTCCGACGAGGAGATGGCGATCCAGGGCGGCTTCACCATCTCGCACGAGAGCGGCGTCTATATCGGCACCTGGGGATCGAACCTGGCCGGCTGGGGAACGTTCGGCGGATCGAACATGGAGCTTGATCTGATCGCCGGGTACAAGCTGCCGATCAGCGGCGGGGCAGTCGACATCGGGCTGACCTGGTACATGTATCCGGGCGGATCCGACAAGACCGACTTCGCCGAACCTTATGTGAAGCTCAGCGGCACCGCGGGTCCGCTCAACCTGCTCGCCGGCGTCGCCTATGCGCCCAAGCAGCAGGCGCTCGGCAACTGGTCGTTCACCGGCGCCAATGCGCAGGCGGTGCTGGCCGGCGCGCCCTATGACGATGCCGGCGACAAGGAGGACAATCTGTACCTCTGGGGCGACGCCAATGCGGGCATTCCCAACACGCCGCTGACCGCCAAGGTGCATATCGGCTATTCGGACGGCAACCCCGGCCTCGGCCCCAACGGCACCAGCGTCGCGCCGACCGGCAAATACTGGGACTGGATGGCGGGCGTCGATTATGT
Source organism: Sphingomonas sp. Tas61C01 (assembly GCF_052567495.1). NCBI lineage: Bacteria > Pseudomonadati > Pseudomonadota > Alphaproteobacteria > Sphingomonadales > Sphingomonadaceae > Sphingomonas > Sphingomonas sp. Tas61C01. The sequence continues at coordinate 1,933,725 of NZ_CP199583.1, read as the reverse complement.
CGTCGGTCCGGTGACGCTGGGCGTCGCCTATGTCGACACCGACATCAGCCGCCGCGAGGCCGCGCCGCTGCAGCCGAATTTCTCGTCGACCAAGGACGGGTCGTCGATCGCATCGGGCAAGCTGCTGTTCGCGATCACCGCCGGGTTCTGATCCACCGTCGAGTAGGCGTAGGCGTTCGCCCGTCATCCGGCCCAGGGCCGCGATGGCGGGCGAATGTTTTTGTGGGTGGCTGGGTCATGGTGCCCGGGGACGGGGTCGAACCGCCGACACTGCGATTTTCAGTCGCATGCTCTACCAACTGAGCTACCCGGGCATGCCCGAACGCCGTTCGGGAGCGGCGGCTTTAGTCGGCGCTTTTGTCGCTGTCCACCCCGTCTTGGTCGGCCGGCGGCCCGGGGATGCGATAGCCGTCGCCGAGCCATTGCAGCAGGTCGCGATCGCGGCAGCCGCGCGAGCAGAACGGGTCTTGGGCGGCGGTCGCTGGCTTGTCGCAGATCGGGCAGGGCTTGGCCATCAGAGGGTCTCCAGTCGGTGGACGACGCCCGTACGGCGAGCGAGTTCCGCGAGCAGGGCTGGGCGCGCGGTCAGCCAGCCGACCACCGCGGCGGGCAGACGGTGCGCGAGCGGCGCGCCGGGCGGTTCGCGCTCGATCCGTCGCAGCACCGCGCGGGCGGCGGTGCCGGCGGCGTCGGCGCGGAGCAGCTCGGGCAGCGAGGCGCGGGGGCGGGGGCGGACGATCTGGAGGAAGCCGAAGCCGTTGACTGCGGTGCGTTCGAACGGCGGCGGCAGATGCGCGTCGATCGCCTCGGCCACCGCCTGGCGCGGGGCCTTGCCCGGCAGGGTCGGAAAGTCGATGCCGATCGATCCGCCGATGCCGTGGCGGCGAATCGCCAGCGCGACGCTGCGCGCGGCGGCTAGCGCGAGGGGTTCGATCGGGGCGGGGCCGTCGACGTCGAACAGCGTCATCGCCGGGGTGGGAGAGAGGCGCAGGCTGCCGAGCGGGAAGACGATCTCGCCGGTGATCGCCTCGTCGAGGACTTCGGACCAGCCTGCCGCCTCCAGCGCGTCGGGCTGATGAGCGAGGCAGTGGCGGACCGGGATGCCGGTGGCGACGATCCGGGCGAGCAGATCGTGGCCGGGCACGGGCGCGGCATCGGTGGCGCGGGCACGGGCGAGCTTGGGGCGGCCGGGTTCGGGAATGACCTCCCGGACGATCTCGACGGTGAGGGTCGCGCCCTGGGTGACGCCGGGCGGGATGCGGGTCAGCAGCGCTTCGCCGTCGGGCAGCGCGACGCGGCCCATGTTGCCGGGGATCAGATCGATGAGCCGGGCGCGGGCGACGGTGCCGAGGCGGAGGCCATCGCGCTCGACGATCGCCTCGACGATCGCGTCGCCATCGACCAGCGCGGCACGGGCTTCGCCAATGCCGGCTTCGTAGAGCCACTCAGGCAAGCGGCACGCCGGCGGCCTTCAACAGCGCGCGGGTCTCGGCGAGCGGCAGCCCGACGACGCCCGAATGGCTGCCCGCCATGAACCGGACGAACGCCTCCGCGCGGCCCTGGATCGCATAGCCGCCCGCCTTGCCCATGCCCTCGCCCGAGGCGACATAGGCGTCGATCTCCGCCGGCCCGAGCGGGCGGAAAGCGAGGATCGTGTCCGATACACGGTGGCGGACGGTGCCGTCGGCGGCGATCGCGACGACCGCGGAGAGGCAGTGATGGCGCCGCCCCGACAGCAAGGCGAGCATGCGGCGCAGATCGGCCTCGTCGGCTGGCTTGCCGAGGATGCGGCGACCGACCGCGACCGTGGTATCGCCGGCGAGGACGATCTCGTCCGCGGCACGATCGATCGCGGCGGCCTTGGCGAGCGCGATACGGAGGACATAGGCGCGGGGCGGCTCGGCCTTCAGCGGCGCCTCGTCGATCTCGGGCGCGGCGATGCGATCGGGCACGATGCCGAGCCGCGCGAGCAGTTCGAGCCGGCGCGGGGACGAGGAAGCGAGAACGAAGGTCACGGGACTATACGCCCGGAGACGCGGATCAGGACGGGCCGGGGCCACCGCGTCCCGGCATGAACCGGTAGGTGATCCGCCCCTTGGTCAGATCGTAGGGCGTCATTTCGACGAGCACTTCGTCGCCGACGAGCACGCGGATGCGGTTCTTGCGCATCTTGCCCGCGGTGTGGCCCAGGACTTCGTGATCGTTTTCGAGCCGGACGCGGAACATGGCGTTGGGCAGAAGCTCCACCACCTGTCCGCGCATTTCGAGCAGTTCTTCCTTGGCCAAACAAACCTCTAGCAATGTCGGGAATTCGTGAGCCGGCGCCTTAGCCGAAGGGGCCGGAAAAGGAAAGGCGGGCGCGAATGTTGAATAAGTTGAGGGTGGGTCGAGGTGAAGAGGCACGAAAGTCGGACCTTGGCGCGGGCGCGGGTGTGAGGGCCGACGGTGAGAAAGAGCGGCGGGGATTGTGGCATAGGTTCGGGGTGTAGGACAGGGGAGGCGTTGGAGAGGGGGACGGCGGAAGAAGGGGGTTCGCGCGGAGACGCGGAGGTGTCGCAAATGGGGCGGGATCGGGCGCTCTAAGGTGGGAGGGTTGCTGCTGCGCAGCGTAGCGCTCGGCACGACCCTCTCGTCACCCCGGACTCGATCCGGGGTCCCGCTGTGCCACGTAGCCGCGCTTTAGCGGGACCCCGGATCAAGTCCGGGGTGACGGAGAGGGCGAGCTTTTCTCTCCCTCGGCTACAATAATTCCCGCTGCGACCCGGGCTGGTGCGAGGGGCGGACTTCGACGCGGCTGGCTCGGCGATTGGGGCTGACCAGCGGCGGGAGGCGGGGGTGGCGGTCCTGGAAGAGTTCGGCGAGGGTGAAGATCTGGAGCGCGGGAAAGCGGCCGAATTCAGTCTGGATCAGGCCGTGGCTGGCGGCTTCGTCGGCCATGCCGCGGGTCGGGGTGGCAGCGCAGACGAACAGGCCGAGGGCGTGGCCGTCGCGGGCCATTACCCGGCCGAGATCGCGGACCATCGACGGGTTGACGTGGGCGCCCGCCTTCACCGAGATCACCCCGGTCTCGGTCTGGCCGTTTGCACCGACATAGTAGAAATAACCGTCGACGCCGCGGTCGCCACCCTTCTTGCCGCCCTTCCACGGCCAGCCGCCGAGTTTCAGTGCGATCCATTGCTGGAACTGGTGGGGATCGTCGGCGGCGAGGCGTTCGGCGCTTTCGCGGTCGGCGGGGACGCCGATCGTCTGCCACGTCGCAGCGCCGCGATACCCCTCGGTCAGGCGCTTCTCGATCAGGCCGATCGACAGATGGGTGATGTCGATCCCGATCCAGCGCCGGCCGAGCTTCTGCGCGGCGTCGACCGCGGTGCCGCAGCCGCAGAACGGATCGAGCACCACGTCGCCGGGGTTCGACGCCGCGGCGACGATGCGTTCGAGCAACTTGATCGGCTTCTGCGTCGGATAGCCGAGATATTCCTTGCCGCGTGGCGCGATCGCGAACTCCCACCAGTCCTCGGGCACCTTGCCGCCGTCGTGGATGACGTGATCGGCGCCGACGAAGCCCGACCCGACCAGCCCGCCCTTGTAGTTGGCCTTGGTCTTGGCGCTGTGCGGCTGGCGGACCGCGTCGACGTTGAAGGTCCAGGTCTCGCCCTTGGCATACCAGAAGATGGTGTCGTGCTTGCGCAGGAACTGGCGGACGCCGGGCGACCCGGGGCCAGTGTAGAGCCAGACGATCTCGTTGCGGAACTGCCTCACCCCGAACACCGCGTCGAGCACCAGCTTCAGGTAATGGCTGGCGGTGGGATCGCAGTGGAGGAACAGGCTGCCGGTGGGCTTGAGCACGCGGTGGAGCTCGACCAGGCGGACCGCCATCATCGCGAGATAGGCCATCATCGCATTCTCGCCGATCGCGGTGCGGATCGCCTGCATCAGGACGTGGAGGCTGTGGTTGCCGCTTTCGGTGATGTCCATCAGCGCCGCCGACGCCGCAGGGCCCCAGGCCCAGGTGTCGTCGAACGCCTCGATACTGGCATCCGCGCCTGCACCGTCGGGGGATTTGAAGAGGATGTTGTAGCTGGCGTTCGAATTGAACGGCGGGTCGAGATAGATCAGGTCGACGCTCTCGGTCGCGACATGATCGCGCAGGACGTCGAGATTGTCGCCATAGTAGAGCTGGTTCGCGGGCGCGGTTCGCATGCCGAGAGTGTGGCGCGCGATCGCGCCGGGGTAACCCCGGGTCGGGTCCGTTTGGGCGGTTGTGGAGGGAGTTGTCTCCATTCTGGTGCGATCTGTGCGTAAACGCGACGGCGTGCCGGGCGGCGTTGCTCCCGCGAACGCGAGACCTCTGCGAACGTCACCGAATTCGCCAAATCCTATCGTCACCCCGGGCTCGTTCCGGGGTCCACTGTTCCGCGAAATCAACGACCTATGCTCGTGCGGAACAGTGGATCCCGGAGCAAGTCCGGGATGACGGAGTGAGTTTCGCAGTGGTCTCGCGAAGGCGGGAGTCCAGAACTGGATCCCCGCCTTCGCGGGGATACGGAGGGGCGCGAGGCGAAACGCGTTCGGGTGCGTTTAGCTCGGCGAAGGGAAGCGATGATGACCGTTATGGCTGACGAACCCGACCCGAAGAGCGAGCCGGTCGAAGGGCTCGACGAGAACGAGGTGACGCCCGAAGAGGCGAAGGCGGAGGAAGAGGCCGCCAAGCTCGGCGATTTCGCCTGATCCAGTGATGCAAGAAGAAGCCCCGCCGACCTTTGTCGACGGGGCTTTCGTCATGATCCGGTGACTGGCGCCTACCCCGCGCCGTGCCCGGCGGCGAGCGCTGCGAGCAGCAGCAGCGCGACGATGTTGGTGATCTTGATCATCGGGTTGACCGCGGGCCCGGCGGTGTCCTTGTAGGGATCGCCGACGGTGTCGCCGGTCACCGCGGCCTTATGGGCCTCGCTGCCCTTGCCGCCGTAATGGCCGTCCTCGATGTACTTCTTGGCGTTGTCCCAGGCGCCGCCGCCCGAGGTCATCGAGATCGCGACGAACAAGCCCGAAACGATCACGCCGAGCAGCAGCGCGCCAACCGCCGCGAAGGCGCTCGCCTGGTCCGACACCGCGAGGATGACGTAGTAGACGACGATCGGGGTCAGCACCGGGAGCAGCGACGGGATGATCATCTCCTTGATCGCGGCGCGGGTGACGAGATCGACGGTGCGCGCGTAATCGGGGCGGCTGGTGCCTTCCATGATCCCGGGATTGTCGCGGAACTGCGCGCGGACGTCCTCGACCACCGCGCCGGCGGCCCGGCCGACCGCGGTCATCCCGAAGGCGCCGAAGCTGAACGGCAGCAGCGCGCCGAGCAGCAGGCCGACGATGACGTAGGGGTTGCTCAGCGAGAAGTTCACCGTGATTTCGGGGAAATAGATGCCGAGATCGGTGGTGTAGGCGCCGAACAGCACCAACGCCGCGAGCGCCGCGGAGCCGATCGCATAGCCCTTGGTCACCGCCTTGGTGGTGTTGCCGACCGCGTCCAGGGCGTCGGTGCGCTGGCGGACGTCGTCGGGCAGGCCGGCCATTTCGGCAATGCCGCCGGCATTGTCGGTGACCGGGCCATAGGCATCGAGCGCGACGACCATGCCCGCGAGCGCGAGCATCGAGGTGGCGCCGAACGCGATGCCGATGATCCCGGCGAGCTGGTAGGTGGCGATCACCGCGACCGAGATGACGATGGTCGGAAGCGCCGGGCTCTCCAGACTGACCGCGAGGCCCTGGATGACGTTGGTGCCGTGGCCGGTCTCGGACGCCTTGGCGATCGAGCGCACCGGGCGATAATTGGTCCCGGTATAATATTCGGTGATCCAGACGAGCACCCCGGTCAGCGCGAGGCCGACCATCATGCACCAGAACAGCGCCATGCCGGTGAAGGCGGGGGTGGCGACGTTGGCGGCGCTGTCGGGCGACAGCTCCGCGATCGATCCGCCTAGCGCCGCGGCACCGCCGAGCGGGGCGTTCATGTCGCCGAGCACGTACTGGGTGGCGAGGTAGATCGCGGGGATCGACAGGACGACCGTGGTCCAGAAGCCCTTGTACAGCGCGCCCATGATCGTGCCGCCGCCGAGCCGCACCATATAGGTGCCGATGATCGAGGTGATGATGCATACCCCGCCGACCAGCAGCGGGAGCGTCATCAGCTGGAACAGATCGTCCGAATTGGGCAGCAGCAGCGCGATCGACGCCATCGTCACGCCGATGGTGACGACATAGGTTTCGAACAGGTCGGCGGCCATGCCCGCGCAGTCGCCGACATTGTCGCCGACATTGTCCGCGATGGTGGCGGGGTTGCGGGGATCGTCCTCCGGAATGCCCGCCTCGACCTTGCCGACCAGATCGGCGCCGACGTCGGCGGCCTTAGTGAAGATGCCGCCGCCGAGGCGCGCGAAGATCGAGATCAGCGAGGCGCCGAATGCCAGCGCGACCAGCGTGTCGACGATGACGCGGCGATCCGCGCCGACCGCGAGATCGTAATGGCCCTGGGTGATCAGGCCCCAGAACATGAGGGTGATCGCGAGCAGGCCGAGCCCGGCGACGAGCATGCCGGTGATCGCGCCCGATCGGAACGCCATGGTCAGCCCGCCCTGCAGCGAGGTGCGCGCGGCCTCCGCGGTGCGGACGTTGGCCTTCACCGACACGTTCATGCCGATGAAGCCGGTGACGCCCGACAGGATCGCACCGACGACGAAACCGACCGCGGAGATGGTGCCGAGGAAATAGGCGACGAGGACGGCGATGACGACGCCGACGATCGCGATGGTGCGGTATTGCCGGCCTAGATAGGCCTTGGCGCCTTCCGCAATCGCGGCGGCGATGTCCTGCATCTTCTCATTGCCCGGCGATGCCGCGAGCACTTGCCGGCTGGTCACGAAACCATAAGCCACGGCGATCAGGCCGCAGATCATGGCGATGTAGACTGTCGTCATTCACATCCTCCCTCGGTGCTGCCGGCATGCCCGGTCTCGCATATCGGCAAAGGTATAGGCGGGGATGTCGTCGTGGCAAGCTAGCCGTGCTCGAACCCCAGGCGGGCGGGGAGCGCGACCGGGGCGCCGCCGGCGGTAAGGGTAAGGCCGGAGCCTGGCGCGACGCTGCCGATGCGCGTCACCGGACCGACGAGACCGGGGGCGGCGGCGAGGAGCAGCTCGTAATCGTCGCCCGCGGTAGCAGCGGCGAGGCGGTCGCCCGACCAGGCTTCATACGCCGCGGACAGCGGGATCGCGGCGAGATCGATCGTGATCGCGACGCCGCTGGCGTCGGCCATGCGGGCGGCGTCGATCAGCAGGCCGTCGGACACGTCCATCATCGCGTGCGCCAGGGGGGCGAGGAGACGGCCCTCGGCGAGACGCGGCGTCGGTCGGCGATAGGCGGCGAGGAGCGGCGCCGGGCCGGCGGCACCCCCGGCGATGGCGAGACCGGCGCCGGCCTCGCCGATCGTGCCGGTGACGTAGAGCGCGTCGCCGGCACGCGCGCCGCTGCGGGGCGGGGCGGCGGCGTCGCGGCCGAACGCGGTGACGGTGAGGATGCGGGGCACGCCGGCCGGGAGCGTGACCGTGTCGCCGCCGATCAGCGGGGTCGCGTAGGTGGCGAGGACGTCGGCGAGGCCGGCGAGGAACGCCTCGTCCCAGGCGGTGCCGGACAGCGGATAGTTGAGCAGGATCCCCTCGGGCGTCGCGCCCTTCGCGGCGAGATCGGAGAGATTGGTGGCGACGAGCTTCCACGCGACATCGGCGGCGGGATCGGTGGCGAGGAAGTGGATACCCTCGACCAGCGTATCGGTGGTGACGACGATGGGGGCGGTGGCGAGCAGCGCGGTGTCGTCGAGCAACCCGCGTGCGCCCGGGTGCAGCGGGAGGGCGCGGAGGCGGTCGAGGAAGTCGGCTTCGGTCATTTAATTCCTCCCTCGCTTCAGCGGGGGAGGGGGACCGTTCGCGAAGCGAATGGTGGAGGGGGCGGTGCCGCCAGCGCGGTCCCGAGTTACCTCCCCCTCCGTCACGGCTTCGCCGCGCCACCTCCCCCTGGCGGGGGAGGAGTTATGATCAAACACGGACCTGCTTCGCGATGGCGTCGAGCAGCCCGTTGACGAAGCCCTTTTCGCGGCGGTCGTAGAAGGCGTGGGCGACGTCGACATATTCGCTGATCACGGCGCCGACCGGCACGTCGGCGCGGGCGATCAGTTCGTAGGTGCCGGCGCGCAGGATCGCCTTCATCGGCTTGTCGAGGCGGGCGAGGGTCCAGCCGCTGGCGAGGCGCTGTTCGATCGCGGCATCGATCTCGCCGGCACGGGCGGTGGCGCCCTTCACGACGTCGTCGAAGAAATCGACCTCGGCCTCGGCATAGTCGACGTCCTCGATGGTCGCGCCGATCCGGTGATTGTGGAATTCGTGCAGCAGGGCCGGGATCGCGGTGCCCTCCATCTCGTGCTGGTAGAGCGCCTGGACGGCGGCGAGACGCGCGGCGGCGCGCGCCTTGGTGCGATTTGCGGGAGGGGACATGAGGGCGCTTTAGCGGAGGGTGCGCGAAGCGGCTAGCTGTTCAGCCTCAGCCGAAGCGCCACCGATTTGGCGTGGGCGGGCAGACCCTCCGCGGTGGCGAGGGCGACGGTCGCGGGGCCGAGTTCGCGCAGGGCGGTTTCGTCGAGGCCGAGGAAGCTGGTGCGCTTCATGAAATCGAGCACCGACAGCCCCGAGGCGAAGCGGGCGCGGCGGCCGGTCGGCAGGACGTGGTTGGGTCCGGCGACGTAATCGCCGATCGCCTCCGGCGTGTAGCGGCCGAGGAAAACAGAGCCGGCGTGGCGGACCCGGTCGAACATCGCCTGCGGATCGTCGATCGCGAGCTGGAGATGTTCGGGCGCCAGGCGATCGATCAGCGGCACCGCGTCGGCGAGCGTGGCGACGACGACGATCGCGCCGTTGGCGTCCCAGGCCTGGCGCGCGACCGCGCCGGTGGCGAGTTCGTCGAGCTGGCGGTCAACCGCGGCGGCGACACGATCGGCGAATTCGTCGTCATCGGTGAACAGGATCGATTGCGTGGTGGTGTCGTGTTCGGCCTGGCTGAGCAGATCGGCGGCGGTCCATTCGGGATCGTTGGCGGCATCGGCGACGACGACGATCTCGGACGGGCCGGCGACCATGTCGATGCCGACGACGCCGTAGACCTGGCGCTTGGCCTCCGCGACCCAGGCGTTGCCGGGCCCGGTGACGACATCGACCGGCGCGATCCGGCCGGCGCCATAGGCGAGCGCGGCGATCGCCTGCGCGCCGCCGATACGCCAGACCTCGTCGACGCCGGCGAGATGCGCGGCGGCGAGGACGAGCTGGCTGATCGTGCCGTCCGGGGTCGGGGTGACCATGACCAGGCGCTCGACGCCAGCGACCTTGGCGGGGATGGCGTTCATGAGCAGCGACGAGGGATAGGCCGCGCGACCGCCGGGGACATAGATCCCCGCCGCGTCGACCGCGCGCCAGCGGGCGCCGAGGAGCACCCCGGCGGCGTCGGTGAAGGCGCTGTCCTCGGGCCGCTGCTTCTCGTGATAGGCGCGGATGCGGGTGGCGGCGAGTTCGAGCGCGGCGCGGAGATCGGGATCGAGCGCGGCGAAGGCGGCGGCGCAGGTTTCGGACGGGATCGACCAGCCGGTCGAGTCGAGGTCGTGGCGGTCGAGCTGAAGGGTCAGCGCGCGGACGCCCGCTTCGCCGTCGTCGCGGACGCGGCGGATGATCGCGGCGACGTCGCGCGCAACGTCGGTATCGGTCTCGCGGCGATCGTCGACCAGCGCGGTGAAGGCGGCGGCGAATTCGGGGCGGGTGGCGGTGAGTTTGATCACATCACCGTCCCGCTTGCGGGAGGGGTTAGGGGAGGGGGCGTCCGCATGTCGTGACGATATCGATCGGGGATAGGCCCTCCCCCGACCCCTCCCGCAGGCGGGAGGCGGGAAGAAGGAGCGGAAGTCGCGCGGCGGAATGCCTCGACCAGCGGGACGACTTCGGCGCGGGTCTTCATCGCGGCGCGGTTGACCGCAAGGCGACTGGTGACCTGGGTGATCACCTCGACTTCGACCAGGCCGTTCTCCTTCAGCGTGCGGCCCGACGATACCAGGTCGACGATCCGCGGCGCGAGGCCAAGCGTGGGGGCGAGTTCCATCGCACCGTTCAACTTGACGCATTCGGCCTGGACCCCGCGCGCGGCGAAGTGCGCGGCGGTGACATGGGGGTATTTGGTCGCGACGCGGACATGGCTCCAGCCGCGCGGATCGTCGGTCTCGGCCATGTCGGCGGGCTCGGCGACCGACAGACGGCAATGGCCGATATCGAGATCGACCGGCGCGTAGAGCTCCGAATAGGCAAATTCGGCAAGCACATCGGATCCGACGATGCCGAGCTGCGCGGCGCCGTGGGCGACGAAGGTGGCGACGTCGAAGGCGCGGACGCGGATCAGCTCGATCCCGGGATCGTCGGTGGCGAAGCGCAACGCGCGGCTGTCCTCGTCCGCGAACGCCGCTTCGGGGTGGATCCCGGCCGCGGCGAGCAGGGGCAACGCCTCGGCAAGGATGCGCCCCTTGGGGACGGCGATGATGATCGGTCGGGTCATGGGAGCCGGGGCTTTACTTGGGCGTCGGGGTGGGCGCAACACGGGCCGACGGAGGTATGGAGCGATGGCGAGCGAGGGCGACAACCGGGCGGCGTTCACGATCCAGGCGGGCTATTGCCGGGCGATGGATGCTCCTGTGACGACGCGGATCGCCGAGGTGCTGGCGACGGCGCTGGACCGAGACGGCGCCACCGGGCGCGCGGTACTCGACTGGCCGAAGGAGCCGATCGCCGATGCGCTGGCGTTGCGGCTGATCGGGGGGCTGCATGCGCTGCATCGGACGGGGGCGGACGCGGCGTTGTCACGGGTATTCTCGGGGGAGACCACCGACGCAGGTGCAGTGGCGGCGGCACTGAAGGCGGTAATGGTGCGATACGACGCGGCGCTGCTGCCGTGGCTCGACGGGCCGCCGCAGACCAACGAGGCGGGGCGGTCGGCTGGGCTGATGACGGGGCTGCTGCAGCTGTGCGCGCGATATGGGCCGCGGGTCGAGCTGCTGGAGATCGGATCGAGCGCGGGGCTGAACCTGCTGATCGATTGCTACCGCTTCGATCTCGGCGGGGTGGCGGCGGGGCCGGCCGACGCGGCGGTGACGATCCGGCCGGAATGGCGCGGGGTGGTGCCGCCTGCCGTGCCGGTCGAGATCGTGGGCGTACGCGGGGTCGATATCGCGCCGGTCGACGTCACCGATCCGGCGCAGGCGGCGCGGCTCGAAGCCTATGTGTGGATCGACAATGTCGAGCGGCAGGAACGACTGGCGCGGACGATCGCGCTGGTCCGCGCGCACGGCGTGACACTGGAAGCCGGCGATGCGGCGGACTGGATCGAGGCGCGGCTCGCCGAGCCGCAGGAGGCCGGGGTGACGCGGGTGCTGATGCACTCGGTGGTGTGGCAATATATTCCCGCCGACCGCCGCGATCGGATCCGGGTGGCGATGGACGCCGCGGGCGCGCGGGCGACCGCGGACCGGCCGCTCGGCTGGGTGATGATGGAGCCGAACCGCGACCTTCACCGCCACGAGGTGCGGGTGCGCGGCTGGCCGGGGGAACGGCCGATGGAGCTGGTGGCGCTGACCCATGCGCATGGCGCCTGGGTGGAGGGGCTGCCGGCGCCGTTCGAGACGCGCGACTATGTGATGCGGCGGGGGGCTTATGAGGGGGCGTGAGGGGCGGGCTTCCCTCGTTCGTCATCGTCGCCTGTGCGAAACCTTTGCGTATCGCTCCAAGCTCGCCGACGCTGCTCCGTTTCGCGTCACCCCGGACTTGATCCGGGGTCCCGCTAGACTCGTATTCGATCAGGACCGATCACCCTCACCCTTCCGCGGATTTTGCCGCTCCCTCCCTCTCCCGCCGGGAGAGGGAAAGACGCCGAAGGCGGCGAAGGGTGAGGGTGAGCATGGGTGATCGAAGACGAGTCTAACGCCACACAGCAGGACCCCGGATCAAGTCCGGGGTGACGAAAGGGTGTGGCGGAAGCCTAAACCCCCCAGTCGCGCATCGCTTTGAGGACCGCGGTCGGGTTTTCCCAGGGGACGAAATGGCCGGCGTCGACCTTCGCGACGGTCAGGTCGGGGACGTAATCCTCCAGCCCCTCCAACTGGCTCGGCAGCAATGCCTTGTCGCCCAGGCCCCAGATCACCAGCGTCGGCTGGGTGATCGGCGGGAAGGGGCCGTCCAGCCAGACAGGCCGATCGGGCGTCTCGTCCATCGCGGGGACGACGATCGCGCTTGCGCGATACCAGTTGAGCATCGCGGTCATCGCGCCGGGCTGTTGCCATTGGTCGAGATAGACCGGCTTCTCGTCGGCGATCGTCTCAAAATCGGTGTGCTTCATGAAGCTGCCGTCAAAGAAGGCGGACATGCCGATGCTGTCGATGTGGCGTTCGAACTGCGGGTTGCGGAAGGCCGTGATGTACTGGCTCGCCTCGCGCTGGGCCAGGTCGTCGAACAGCGTCTTCTGGAAGACGAAGGGGTGGGGTGCGTTGACGATGACGAGGCGGGCGACGCGGTGCGGGTTCTGCAGCGCCGCCATCCACGCGATCGCGCCGCCCCAGTCGTGCCCGACCAGCGTGAAGCGATCGATGCCGAACTCGTCGGCGAGCGCGAGCAGGTCGGCGACCATCTTGTCGGGCGTGTAATTGTCGACGCCCTCCGGCTTGGACGACCGCGCGAATCCGCGCTGGTCCGGCGCGAGGACGAGATGATCGCGCGCGAGATCGCCGGCGACGTGGCGCCAGGTGCGGTGCGATTCCGGGAAGCCGTGGAGGAGGATCACCGCGTTACCCGCGTCCTCGCCGGCGACCGCGACGTCAAGCTCGACGCCGGTAGGGAGGGCGATGCGGTTGATTTCGAAAGCTTCCATTGTTCCCCTCCCGCTTGCGGGAGGGGCTAGGGGAGGGCCTGCCCCGTCACGCAGCGTATCGTCAGGAACATGCCCTCCCCCGACCCCTCCCGCAAGCGGGAGGGGGGTTAAGGATAGCTGACGGTATTCGGCACCTCGGGAATCGGGATCCATTCCTGCTCGTCGCCGGGCACCCGCGGGAAGTTGCCGGCCATCCAGGCGCGCTTGGCTTCGTTGATGCGGTCGCGGCTCGAGCTGACGAAGTTCCACCAGACGTGGCGCGGGGTGGCGAAGGCGTCGCCGCCGCACAGCATCGCGCGGCCGCCGGTCGCCGAACGCAGCGTCGCGGCGATGCCGGGGCGCAGCACGTAGAGGACCATCGGCTCCAACGGCACACCCTCCAGCGTCGCTTCGCCCATCGCCAGATAGACCGCGCGTTCGTCGGCGGCGGCGTCGATCGGCATGCTGGCGCCGGGTTCGAGCACGATGTCTGCATAGATGGTGCCGGCATAGGTGGTGGTCGGCGCGGTGCGGCCCCAGAGCGAGCCCATGATGATCCGTGCGGTGACGCCTTCCGCTTCGAGCATCGGCAGATCGGCCTTCGCGACATGTTCGAAGGCGGGATCGATCTCCTCCTTCGCCTCGGGCAGTGCGAGCCAGGTCTGGATGCCCGACAGGTCGGGGCCCGCCGCGCGTTCGTCGCCGGGCGAGCGTTCGGAATGGACGATGCCGTGGCCCGCGGTCATCAGATTGACCGCGCCGGGCTCGATCCGCTGCCGGGTGCCGAGCGAATCGCGGTGATCGATCGCGCCGTCGAATAGATAGGTGACGGTCGCGAGGTTGATGTGCGGGTGCGGGCGGACGTCGATGCCGCCGCCCTGCGGCAGGTGCGCGGGCCCCATCTGGTCGAAGAACAGGAACGGGCCGACCATCGTTCGCGCCTTGCTGGGCAGGGTGCGGTGGACCTTGAACCCGCCGAGATCGTGGGTGACCGGGGTGATCGTCTGGAGAACGAAGTCATCGAGCATGAAGCGGTTCCGTGGCTATAGGGATAAGGTCGCTCATTCGCCGGGTGCGGCGGCGCGGATCGCGAGGGCGTGGATCCGGGTCGCGAGCAGGTCGGCCAACGCGTGGTTGACCAGCCGCTGGCGGGCAACGCGGTTCAGCCCCGCAAAGGCCGGGCTTTCGATGTCGACGCGAAAATGGGTCTCGCCGGTGCCGTCGTCGCCCATATGGCCGGCGTGCAGCGCACTTTCGTTGGCGACGACGAGGTGGGACGGGGCGAGCGCATCGGTGAGACGGGCGGTGATCTGTTCGGCGACGGGGCCGGTGGCGAGGTCGGTCATCGCGCCTATATAGCCGGTTTTGGCAGATGCGGGGAGCCGGTGGCCGGGACGAACGACAAACGCGAAAAACCCTCGCCGCGCTTTCACGGGCGCGTGGCGGGGACGGGCCGCGCCTGCATGGAACCGGGCTGCGAGGAGGCCGGGGAGTTCCGCGCCCCGCCGCTGGAAGGCGCGAGCGATTCGCCGGGGCCGCCGACATTCCGCTGGTTCTGCCTCGATCATGTGCGGGCGTTCAATTCGCGATACAATTTCTTCGACGGGATGACGGCGGACGAGATCCACCACGCCCAGCGCCCGCTCGCCGGGTGGGAGCGCGAGACCCGCGCCTTCGCGCATGCGGGGGGCGACAAGCCGCCCAAGTGGAGCGACTTCTCCGACCCGCTCGATGCGATCGCGGCACGGTTCCGCCGCGAGGTCGCGCCCGAACGCGGCGACGGCAAGCCGCTGTCGGGGCAGGACCGCGCGAGCCTGAAGGTGCTCGGGCTGGCGGCGGATGCGGATCGCGGGGCGCTGCGGAAGCGCTATTCGGAGCTGGTGCGGAAATACCACCCGGACCGCAACGGCGGCGACCGCAGCCACGAGGCGATGCTGCAGAAGGTGCTCGCGGCGTACCAGCAACTGCGGCAGGCGCCGGCGTTCGTTTGAGTGAGGCAGGGCGTTCGCGGAGAGGCCCTCTCCCCCGGTTCCGGGGGAGGAATTTGGGTAGCTGGTGGGGCGGCGCTCTTGGCCGGTCACCCCGCCCGGGCGGCTTCGATCGCGGCGATATCGATCTTGGTCATCGTCATCATCGCATCGAAGACGCGTTTGGCGGCGGCGGGGTTGGGATCGGACATGCCGGCGTTGAGCTGGCGGGGGACGATCTGCCACGACAGGCCGAAGCGATCCTTGCACCAGCAGCATTGGCCCGGGCTGCCACCGTCGCTGGTGAGCGCGGCCCAGTAGCGGTCGGTTTCCTCCTGCGTGTCGGTGAAGACCTGGAACGACACCGCTTCGTCGAAGGTGAAATGCGGGCCGCCGTTGAGGCCGAGGAAAGCCTGGCCGAGCACGGTAAACTCCACCGTCAGGACATCGCCCTGCTTGCCGGCGGGATAGTCGCCTGGCGCGTGGAAGACCGCGTCGACCGCGCTGTCGGGGAAGGTCGCGGCGTAGAAGCGGGCGGCTTCCTCGGCACGGCCGTCGAACCAGAGGCAGGTGGCGAGGCGGGTGGACGGGTTCATCTGCTTGTCTCCAGGGTTCAGGCGTCGAGCAGCGTGGCGAAGCCGCCGTAGATCATGCGCTTGCCGTCGAAGGGCATGTTCTCGGGTGGGTTCTTCATGCGCTCGTCCGCCATCATGCCGGCCCAGCCACGGTCGCGCGCTTCCTTCGACGGCCATTCGATCCAGGAAAAAACCGTGTTCTCCTCGGGCGTGGCCCGAACCGCGCGCTTATAGTCGGTGACGGTGCCGTCGGGGATGTCGCTGCCCCAGGCTTCGACGAGGCGGATCGCGCCATGGTCGTGGAACAGCGCTGCGGCGTCCTCGGCCACGGCACGATAGGCATCGCGGTTGGCGTGGGGGACGGGAATGAGCAGGCCGTCGACATAACCCGCCGTTTCGGGAGAAGCGCTGCCGCTGGCGGGGGCGGTGTCGACGATCACGTCGAAGCCCGCATAGATCATCCGCTTGCCGTCGAACGGCATCGATCCCGCGATCGCGAGCAGCCGCGGGTCGCTCATCAGCTTGTCGTTGGCGAGGTCCCGCGCCGCGCGATCGGAATATTCGATCCACGAGAAGACCACGACCTCGCCGGGCTCGGCCTTCACCGCGCGGCGGAGATCGGTGACCTTGCCGTCGGGCACGTCGTCGCCCCACGTCTCCACCATCCGGACCGCGCCATATTCCTTGAAGATCGGCAGCGCCTCGCGGGCATGGGCGCAATAGGCGTCCTTGTTGGCCGCGGGCACGGCGGTGACGAAGCCGTCGATATAGGTCATGGCATTCTCTCCAACGGGCGGTTCAGGCGACCGCTTGATCGGCATAGACCGCCAGGTGATCGGCCATCGCCTTGCGATGGGCAGGGCGAGCCTCGCCGCGCCC
This sequence comes from Sphingomonas sp. Tas61C01, assembly GCF_052567495.1. Lineage (NCBI taxonomy): Bacteria > Pseudomonadati > Pseudomonadota > Alphaproteobacteria > Sphingomonadales > Sphingomonadaceae > Sphingomonas > Sphingomonas sp. Tas61C01. Next base: position 1,917,332 of record NZ_CP199583.1, on the reverse strand, counting down.
CACATAGTCGGCGAGAGTCGGCCAGGAGTCGAGGATGCCGGTGCCGCGCAGACCGCCGAGGACGGACACCATCATCAGGTCGCCGACGGTGAAATCGTCGCCGTCGAGCCAGTGGCGATCGCCGAGCGCGGCGGCGAGATCGGTCAGCCGCGCGCCGAGATCCTCGATCACCTTCGGTCGCCGCATCGCCGACCATGCGCGATCCGCCTCGAACACGTCGTTGACGGCGAGGCTCATCACGAACGGCTCGACCGAGTTGAGCGCGGCGATCAGCCATTGCACCGCGCGGATCCTGGCGCCGGGATCGGCGGGAATCAGTGCGCCGCCGGTCTCGCAGATGTGCAGCGCGATCGCCCCCGATTCGAAGATCTCGACCGCGGCATCGGAATAGGTCGGCACCTGCCCGAACGGCTGGAAGCGGCGGTGCGCCGGCGATTTGGCGTAGGGGGCGTCGATGAGGTCGACCGCGTAGGGCTGTCCGACCTCCTCGAACGCCCAGCGTGCGCGGATATCGCGGACGAAGCCGCGGGCGAAGGGCGGCACCCAGGCGAAGGTGGTGATGCGGGGGAGAGGGGGCATGGGCGTCTCCGATCGATCGGATGATCAGGTGAGCGGGTAGGCGGCCTGCGCCGCGATGAGCGCGGCGGTCAGCGCGAAAGCGGCGAACGCCGTGACGAATTCGCGCCGGATCCGCGACACATCAGGCCTCCACCGCCTGCGGTGCCGACGCGAAGGCGGCCAGGGCAGCGTCCATGTCCATGAACATCGGCTCGAACACATGGCCGTCGAGATCCTCGAAGGCCCGGCCGTACATGAAGCCGTGGTCCTGCGCCGGTCGCGTCTCGCGGCCGCCTGCTGCGATCGCGGCGTCGGTGATGCGGTCGACCCCGGCACGGTCGTCGAAGGACAGGCACAGCAGCACGGCGTTGGTGGCGTGGGTGTCGGCGATCTGCTTGGTGGTGAAGGTGCGATAATAATCGTGCCCGAGCAGCATGATCGAGATCGTGTCCGACCAGGTCATCGCCGATGCCTGTTCGTTGCTGAAGCGGGGATCGCGGTCGAAACCGAGCGCGGTGTAGAAGGCGGTGGAGGCCGCGACATCGGCCACCGGCAAGTTCACGAAGATCATCTGCGGCATCTGGAAACGCTCCTGTTCCGACTCGTCATTTGCAATTGATGCCCTGCATAGTTACCTATTGCAACTATGAAGTTAGAAAATGTGACCAAGCGTTGGTACGACGATGCGTGCGGTACGGCCTGGGCGCTCGAACTCGTCGGCGAACGCTGGGCGCTGCTGGTGGTGCGCGAGCTGATGTACGGCCCGCGGCGGTTCGGCGAGATCAAGGCGAACCTGACCGGGATCAGCGCCAACGTGCTGACCCAGCGGCTGGAGGGACTGGAGCGCGCGGGCATCCTGATGCGGCGCCGCCTGCCGCCGCCGGCGTCGGTACAGGTGTACGAGCTGACCCCGTGGGGGCTGGAGAGCGAGCCGATCTTCCAGGAATTGGGACGCTGGGCGACGCGGTCGCCGGGGCACGATCCGATGCTGCCGCTGTCGCCCGCCTCGGCGATGATGTCGCTGCGGACGATGATCGCGCGCGACCGCGAGAATCTGGCGCTGACGATCGCGTTCCGGTTCACCGGCGATGCGTTCGTGGCGCGGCTGAGCCGCGAGGAGCTGGTGATCCGGCGCGGGGAGATCGACGAGGCCGATCTGATGTTCGCGTGCGATCCGACGACGCTGGTGCGGTTAATGTACGGCAAATGGCCGATCGAGGAAGCCGAGGTAGCGGGATCGTTGCGCTTCGACGGCGACCGGGCGCTGGCGGCGCGGTTCGTGGCGCTGTTCGCGCTGCCGGCGAAGGTCGCGCCCGCGCTGAATGGTTGAGTAAGGACCGAAGGTTCGCCTAATGCGTTCGACGAACATGAGGCCCAGATGACCGATATCCCGAATACCCAGCCCGACAGCCGCGAGACCACGATCCTGGACGCGCCCGACAAGATGGTGAAGGTCCGCGACGTGTTCGGGCTCGACCTCGACATGGAGGTCCCCGCGTTCAGCGAGGCCGACGAACGGGTGCCCGATCTGGACCCGGCCTATGTGTTCGATGCGGACACCACGCTGGCGGTTCTGGCGGGCTTCGCGCATAATCGCCGGGTGATGGTGCAGGGCTATCACGGCACCGGCAAGTCGACGCATATCGAGCAGGTCGCGGCACGGCTCAACTGGCCGTGCATCCGCATCAACCTCGACGCGCATATCAGCCGCATCGACCTGGTCGGGCGCGACGCGATCGTGCTGAAGGACGGGCAGCAGGTCACCGAATTTCGCGAAGGGCTGCTGCCCTGGGCACTGCAGACCCCGACCGCGCTGGTGTTCGACGAATACGACGCGGGGCGGCCCGACGTGATGTTCGTGATCCAGCGCGTGCTGGAGACCGAGGGCAAGCTGACGTTGCTCGATCAGAACCGGGTGATCCGCCCGAACCCGTGGTTCCGGCTGTTCGCGACCGCCAACACCGTCGGGCTGGGCGATACCAGCGGGCTGTATCACGGCACCCAGCAGATCAACCAGGGGCAGATGGACCGCTGGAACATCGTCGTCACGCTGAACTACCTGCCGGCCGCGGTCGAAGCGCAGATCGTGCTCGCCAAGTCGGGCGAATACGACAAGCCCGACGGCAAGAAGGCGGTCGAGAACATGGTGCGCGTCGCCGACATGACCCGCAAGGGCTTCGTCAACGGCGACATCTCGACGGTGATGAGCCCACGCACGGTGATCACCTGGGCGCAGAACGCGCTGATCTTCGGCGATGTCGGCTTCGCGTTCCGACTGTCCTTCCTCAACAAATGCGACGAGGCCGAACGGCCGCTGGTGGCGGAGTATTACCAGCGGGTGTTCGGGAAGGACCTGCCCGAGAGCGTGGTGGGGAAGGCTTGAAGCGGGGTCGATAAGGTGGAGCGAGCCGAAGCCGTCACCAGACTGCGCGCCTGCGAGGCCGAGTTGCGCCAACTCGGCATCGTACGGCTTTCGATCTTCGGCTCCACCGCGCGCGGCGAGCAGCGGTCGGAGTCGGACGTCGATCTCGCCGCGACGATGGATTACGATCAGACTGACAAGCTGGGGCCGTTCGGGTTTTTCGGCATCGAAGACCGGATCGCGGGAATGCTGGGGACGAAGGTCGACCTCATCACCGAGCCGACCCGGAACCCGCGTCTCCAGGCGCAGATCGATCGCGACCGCATCCATGTATTCTGAGCGCGTCCGCCTCCTCCTCGCCGACATCGTCGAGGATTCCGACCGGGTGGTCGCGTTCACCGGCGAGATGGACGTCGAGATGCTTGCCGCCGACGAACGTACCTTGCTCGCGGTCGAGCGGTTGTTCCAGCGGATCACCGAGGCGGTCATCCAGATCGGGAGCGACGACATGGCGCGGATCGGGACTGACCTGCCGATCAAGAACATCCGCGATTTCGGCAATCGGCTGCGTCACGATTACCGCAACATCGATCCGGCGTTGCTACTGCGCACCGCACGGACAAGCTTGCCTCTGCTTCGGCACGCCGCTGCTCGCGCCCTGGAAATCTGATGGCCAACGAAACCCCGCTCGACCGGTTCAAGGCGGTGCTCGCGGGCACTGCGCGCGCGATCGCGGAGGAGCCCGAGGTCGAGCTCGCCTATACCGCGGATGCGCCGGTACAGTCTGGCAAGCACATCAAGGTGCCGATGCCGGCGCGGCAATTGCCCGCCGAGCAGGTCGCCGAGGCGCGCGGATTCGCGGACGGCTTCGCGCTGAGGCTGCGGCTGCACGACACCGCGCTGCACGCGCGGGGCGCGCCGGGCGAGGCAGTGGCGCGCGCGGTGTTCGATGCGGTGGAGACCGCGCGGGTCGAGGCGTTGGGGTCGCGCGGCTATGCGGGGATCACCGGCAATCTGGCGAGCGCGCTCGACGTGCGGCTGCGGTCGGACCCGATCACCCGCGCGCGGACCCGTGAGGAGGTGCCGCTGTCGACCGCACTGTCGTTGCTGGTGCGCGAGAAGCTGACCGGGTTCGTCCCGCCGAGCACCGCCGCGGGCGGGATCGCGCTGGTGCGCGCGTGGATCGAGGAGCGGACCGATCTCGACGCGCTGAGCCTCGCGCTCGACGATCAGCGCGCATTCCAGAGCCTGGCGATGAAGATGCTCGAGCAGCTCGACCTTGTCGAGGGCGATCGCGTCCCCGAGGACAGCGAGGACGACGGCGGCGAGGAAGAGGGCACCGACCAGGAGAGCCGGGAAGACGAGAGCGACGACGGCGACCAGGAAGGCGGCGAGGGCGAAGGCGAGGTCGAGGCCCGCGGCGAACAGCGCGAGGCCGAGAACGACGAGGGCGAAGGCCAGGACCAGGGCGAGAGCGAGCTCGACGACATGGACGGCGAGCCCGGCGACGATGGCGAGGAGGGGATGCAGCCGGTACGCCCCAACCGCCCGTTCGCCGATCTCAACGCGCAGTTTGATTACAAGTCGTGGACCACGCAGTTCGACGAGGTGGTCGCCGCCACCGAGCTGTGCGACGCCGACGAGCTGGCGCGGCTGCGCGGCTATCTCGACCAGCAGCTGGTGCATCTTCAATCCGCGGTGTCGAAGCTCGCCAACCGCCTGCAGCGGCGGCTGATGGCGCAGCAGTCGCGGTCTTGGGACTTCGACCAGGACGAGGGCATGCTCGACGCCGCGCGGCTGGCACGCGTGGTGGTCAATCCGACCCAGTCGCTGAGCTACAAGATCGAGCGCGAGACCGACTTCCGCGATACCGTGGTGACGCTGCTGATCGACAATTCGGGATCGATGCGCGGGCGGCCGATCTCGATCGCGGCGATCTCCGCGGACATCCTCGCCCGCACGCTCGAGCGGTGCGGGGTCAAGACCGAGATCCTGGGGTTCACGACGCGGGCGTGGAAGGGTGGCCAGGCGCGCGAGACCTGGCTCGGCGCGGGGCGGCCGCCGCAGCCCGGGCGGCTCAACGACCTGCGCCACATCGTCTACAAGAAGGCCGACGAGCCGTGGCGGCGCGCGCGCAACTCGCTCGGGCTGATGATGCGCGAAGGGTTGCTGAAGGAGAATATCGACGGCGAGGCGCTGCTGTGGGCACATTCGCGGCTGATCGCGCGGCCCGAGGAGCGGCGGATCCTGATGGTGATCAGCGACGGCGCGCCGGTCGACGATTCGACGCTGTCGGTAAATTCCGGATCCTATCTGGAGCGGCACCTGCGCCAGGTGATCGGCTGGATCGAGGGCAAGTCCCCGGTCGAGCTGGTCGCGATCGGCATCGGCCACGACGTGACGCGTTATTATGCGCGCGCGGTGACGATCATGGATGCCGAGCAGCTCGGCGGCACGATCATCGAACAGCTCGCGGCGCTGTTCGACAATGATTAGCCCCGTCTCGTTTTGGGGCGCGCCGCCAGTTCAAGGATAGCCGACCGGCGTTCCTAGGTATCAGCCCTTAATTGATGCCACCCCGCTCGCGTGACATTGCGGTCGGGCAGCGTGGAAGTATTTGCGCGCGTGGCGCGAGTGCTACGCCAGCCACATCGTAGTTTGCATCCGACCTTTCGTTTCCGATCGGCGGCTGTGGCGAAGCTTGGACAGGGGGGGGATATGGAGATGATATCCGTTTCGAGGATCGCGGGTGCGGTGTTGCTGATGTCGATCGGAGGGACAGCGCACGCGGCGACGATCGATTTTACCGACGGAACCAATTCCTTCGACGGACCCGAATCCCTGTACAATCGCTACACCGAAGATGGGTATGACTTCACCGGCAAGTTCAGCGTCGATTATCACTGGCTGGATGTCAGGGGCGACGAGATGCAACCCGCGTTGCTGATGGACATGGAGTTCAATCAGTTCGACATCACGGCGTCGGGCAAGCCATTCGCGCTGTCGTCGTTCGATTATGCGGGGTTCAATTCTCCCCGACCCAACTCGATCACCTTCACCGGCTATCTCGCAGGCACCAAGGTGTACACCATCACCGAAAACGGCAATTATGGTCAATCGAGCGGCAAGCGTTTCGGAAACTGGGTCTATGGCGATTACCAGAAGATCGAAGTCGAGTGGGCGATGGTCGATCGGATCTCCTTCGTCGTGAACAGAACGCATGGGACGGACCTGGACAATTTCGTCCTTACCGACGTCGCGACCCCGGTGCCCGAACCGACGACCTGGGCGATGATGCTCATCGGCTTCGGCCTGATGGGCGCGACGCTGCGGACGCGGCGTCGTTCGGCGGCGCTTTCGCACGCGTAACAGCGGCGGTGAGGTAAGGAAGCCGTCGGCCCATGGCCGGCGGCTTTCGGCGTTGCCGCCCCCTTGTGCCGATCGTCGATCGCGGGCAGCGACGGACGATGACGATCGCTGCGCCGCCCGCGGGCTTCGAAGGCCCGGTCAAGCGATCGATCACGATCGCGGGGCATCCGACGTCGATCAGCCTGGAGCCGGTGTTCTGGACCGCGTTGGAAGAGGTCGCGCGGCGCAATGAACTGCCGCTGAGCGCGCTCGTCGCGCAGATCGATGCGCTGCGGATCGTCGCGCCCGCGCCGCCCAATCTAGCGAGCGCACTGCGAAGCTGGCTGCTCCAAAGCAAAATCTGCGGCGAAGATGAGAATAAATCTCAATAGCGTTGACAGTGCGAACGACTCTCAATAGCGGGGCTCCACGACATAAGGGGTTCCACGATGATGACGTCCTCGCCGCGCGCGATGCTCGGCCACGGCTTTCTTGCTCTGTCCTGCGTAGGCGCGTTCGCGACCGCGCCGGCCTATGCCGCCGACGAGCCGACTGCGGTTGATACCGAGAGCGACCAGAGCCGCGAGGACATCCTCGTCAACGGTCAGCGCGTGCCTCAGGAGGCCAATCCCAAGCAGGTCGCCCGCGTGCTCGACACGCCACGATCGGTGATCGTGCTGCCCAAGGAGATCATCGAGCAGACCGGATCGAACAGCCTGCAGGACGCGCTGCGGACCGTGCCCGGGATCACGTTCGGCGCGGCGGAGGGGGGCAATCCGATCGGCGACCGTCCGTTCATCCGGGGCTTCGACAGTCAGGGCAGCATCTATGTCGACGGCGTGCGCGACCTGGCGGCGCAATCGCGCGAGGTGTTCGCGGTGGAGACGGTCCAGATCGTCCGCGGATCCGATTCGACGCTCGGCGGACGCGGCAGCGCCGGCGGCACGATCAACATCCTGTCGAAGCTGCCGCAGCTCGACACCTTCGGGCGCGTCGCCGGCAGCTATGGCGAGGCGGACTACAAGCGGGTCACCGGCGATCTCAACCTGAAGCTGTCCGATACCGCGGCGTTCCGCGTTTCGGGGGTGTGGCACGACCAGGATGTCGCCGAGCGCGACGCCCTCTACCAGCGTCGCTGGGGCGTGGCGCCGTCGATCACGATCGGGCTCGGCACGCCGACCCGGCTGACCGCGACCTATTACTATCTCGAGAGCCACGAGTTGCCCGACAGCGGCAATCCCTATCTCTACACGATCGGTAACGCGCCCGGCACTGGCCGGATCGACAGCCTGCCGGCGCTCGGCACCGTCACCACCCGCGGCGGCCAGACGGGCGTGATCGATCGCGCCGCCTTCTACGGCCTGAAGGATCGCGATTTCCGCGATGCGACGACCAACCAGGCGATGCTGCGCGCCGAGCATGATTTCGGCGGCATCACGCTGCGCAACACCGCCCGCTACACGCACAGCAAGCAGGCCTATATCTATACCCAGCCCGACGACAGCCAGGGCAATGTCTTCGGCACCACCGCCACCAATGTGGGCGCGAACCTGACCAGCGGCGGCTATGTGTGGCGGCGGGCCAATACCCGCTACGGCTATACCGAAAGCATCGTCGACCAGACCGATCTGTTCGGCAAATTCAACACCGGCAGCGTCGAGCACAGCTTCTCGCTCGGCACAGAACTGGCGTGGGAAAAGACGCGGCGAGGGACCTTCGTCGTGGCGAGCGGATCGACCAGCACGCCGCGCTGCACGGCCGCGAGCGTCGCCCGCTTCAATTGCACGAGCCTCTTCGCGCCCAACGCCGCCGATCCCTGGGTGAATTACACCAGCGACATGTCGACGGTGCAAACCCCGATCGTGCGCGGTGCGGCGAATACCGAGACGCAGAACGACGCCAATACCCGCAGTCTCTACGCGTTCGATTCGATCACGCTGGTGCCGCAGTTGATCCTCAACCTCGGCGCGCGGGTCGATCGCTTTTCGTCGACGGTTCGACTGCCGGTCGCGGTCGGCGCCAACGTGGCCAAGCTCACGCGCACCGACACCTTGTTCAACTGGCAGGCGGGACTGGTGTTCAAGCCGACGCCCGAGACCAGCCTCTATACGAGCTATGCGACCTCGGCGACGCCGCCCAACAGCCTGCTCGGCGAGGGGCGCGAGGATAATGCGCTTCCGACGACGATCACGCCTACCAATCTCGACCTGCTCGACCAGCTGAAGCCGCAGAAGACCCGGTCGTTCGAGGCCGGTGCGAAAGCCAGCCTGTTCGGCGATCGGCTCGCGCTCGGCGTCGCCGCGTTCCAGACGGAGATCCGCAACGCGCGCACTCAGGTCGATGCGACCACCGTCGCCTTTCTCGGCGAGACACGGATCCGTGGAATCGAAGTCAACGCCAGCGGCACCATCCTGCCGGGCTGGACGGTGTTCGGCGGTTACACCTTCCTCGATCCCAAGATCATCGAAGGCGGCAACACGGCGCTGACGGCGCCCGCCGTCGGACCGCGCGCCGCGCAAGTGGTGTATGTGCCATCGGTCAACAACGGCAAGCAGACGCCGCAGACCGCGCGCAACAGCTTCACCGCGACGACCAATGTCGAGCTGGTCCCCGGCCTCCAGATCGGTGGCACCGCGATCTACATGGACAAGCAATATGGCGGCTATGCCGACAACCGCACCGCGACGCAAAATGCGGCGGGCGTCGTCACGATCACGCCGGCGACCAAGGTGCTCTACCGGCAGATCCCGAATTACTGGCGGTTCGATGCGCGGGCGAGCTACCAGCTAACGCCGATGGTGCAGCTCAGCGTCAACGCCCAGAACCTGACCAACAAGATCTATTACAGCCAGGCATTCTCCTCGCACTACGCGACGACCGCGCCGGGTCGCACGGTATTCGGCACGGTGGCGGTGTCCTTCTGATCGACGCGCTCGCCACGCCCGGACCGGCACGCGCGGCGCTGCTGCGCGAGGCCGCTGCATCGGGAAATGCCGATGCGCAGGCGATCTATGCGCAGATGCTGCTCGACGGCGACGAGGTGCCGGCGGATCCAGCCGCCGCGCTGCGCTGGTTCGTGAAGGCGGCGGCGCAGCACCATGCGATGGCACTGAACATGGTCGGGCGCTGCTACGATCTCGGCTGGGGGACGCCGCCGGACAAGGTGCGCGCGGCGCAGTGCTACCGCGTCGCCGCCGAGCGCGGTCTGGATTGGGCGATGTACAATTATGCGACGCTGCTCGCGCTGGGCGAGGGCGTGGCGGAGGACAAGGTCGCGGCGTTGATGTGGCTTGAGAAGGCGGCGGCGTTGGGCAATGCCAAGGCGATCAACTTCGTCGGCAGTTTCGCCGAAGACGGCTGGGCGGGACCGCGTGACATGGCGAAGGCGGCGGATTGCTATGCGCGTGCGGCGGCAGGCGGCGACTTTCGGGGCGCGTTCAACCATGCGCGGATGCTCGGCGCGGCGGGCGAGGTCGACGCCGCGCTACCGTGGCTGCGGCAGGCGGGCGCCACCGGCAACGCACGCTTCATCGAGCAGGCGGCGACATGGCTGACGGCGAGCGGGATCGCGGGCTTTGCGACCCTCGGCCTCGACGCCTTGCGCGGGGGTGCGTCGTGCTGATCGCGATCCCCGACCTGATCGACGCCGCCACGGTGGCGCGGATCCGTGCGATCATCGACGGCGCGGCATGGGTCGACGGCAACGTCACGTCGGGGCCGCAATCCGCGCTCGCCAAGCGCAACGAGCAGCTGCCCGAGGAGTCGGCGGCGGCGCGCGAGGCGGGGGCGCTGGTGCTCGATGCGCTAAGTGCCTCGCCGCTGTTCGTGGCGGCGGCGCTGCCGCTGAAGGTCTTTCCGCCGTTGTTCAACCGCTATGCGGGCGGGCAGGCGTTCGGGCTGCATGTCGACAATGCGATCCGGATCCGCCGCGGCACCGACTTCCGGATCCGCAGCGACCTGTCGGCGACGCTCTTCCTCGACGATCCCGCCAGCTACGACGGCGGCGAGCTGATCATCGAGGACCAGTTCGGGCCGCAGAGCGTGAAGCTGCCCGCGGGGCACATGATCCTCTATCCCGCGTCGAGCCTGCACCGGGTGACGCCGGTGACCCGCGGGGTGCGCACCGCGTCGTTCTTCTGGCTGCAGTCGATGGTGCGCGACGATGCTGCGCGGCGGACGCTGTTCGAGCTGGACCAGGCGGTTCAGGAGGTCGCGGCGACGCACGGGCAGGGCGATGCGACGGTGGTCAAGCTGACCGGGGTGTACCACAATCTGTTACGGCGGTGGGCGGACGCATGACCGCGATTTCAGGGGCTTCGAGATGACGAAACAGGCATGGCGGCGGACCTGGTTCCAGGTCCACAAATGGATTGGGCTGATCCTGGCGATCGTCATCGTTCCCTTGTCGCTGTCGGGTGCGGCGCTGGTGTGGGACGAGGCGCTGGACCGCGTCGTCAACCCCGCGCGCTTCGCGGTGTCCGGGGAGACGCTGCTCGCACCCGACGCCTATGTCGCGGCGGCGCGCGCGGTGCTGAAACCCGGCGACCGCGTCGCCCAGCTGACGCTGCCGGTCGAAGGGGGGCCGGTGGTGGTCGCCGCGGCGCCCGCGGGTAAGGCGGCGGCGCGGCCGGGGCCGCCGCAGCGGACGATGGTCTATCTCGATCCACCGACCGCGCGGGTGCTCGACGTGGCGGCGAGCGGGGGCGGCGTGCTGCGGTTCCTCCATGTCCTCCACGGCAGCTTGCAGATCCCCGGCGTCGGCCGCTCGATCGTCGGGTGGATCGGGGTGTTCATGATGGTGTCGAGCTTCACCGGGTTGTGGCTGTGGTGGCCGATGGTCGGCAAATGGCTGCGTGGCCTGCGCTGGCGGCGGCACCGCCATACCGACACCAACCTCCATTACCTGATGGGCTTCTGGATCGCGCTGCCGCTGTTCGTGCTGTCGCTGACCGGCGCGTGGATCTCCTTCCCCGCCTTCTTCGGCGCGCTGTCGGGCGGCGCGCCAGCGCGCGGGGCCGGGCCGGACCGGGCGGCGATGGCGCGGGCCAAGCCGCTCGCAAACCCCGCGCAGCCGCTGGGCGTGGTGATCGACAAGGCCGAGGTGGCATCGCGCGGCACGCTGCGCAGCGTCGCCTGGCCGACCGACCTGACCGCCGACTGGACCGTGACCTTCGCGGGCAAGCAAGGCCCCGGCGAGACGGTGAAGGTGGCGGACGACACCGGCACCGCGCTGGCGGCCCCGGCGCGCCCGCAGGCCGGCGTGGCGCGGCTGATGCGGCGGATCCACGACGGCACCGGAATGGGCGCGTTGTGGCAGACGATCATCTTCCTGGGCGGAGTGCTGCCGGCGGCGCTCGCGGTGACCGGGGTAATCATGTGGTGGCGCGCGCGGGGGTGGAAAGCGAAGCTCGCGGCGCGGCGGGCGGCTTAGCTCGCAATGATCTCCCTATCTTCCGTCATCCCGGCGAACGCCGGGACCCATGGACACGCTGAACAAGCGTCGGGGCGCTACGTGTGGCGGCACCGCTTCCATGGGTCCCGGCGTTCGCCGGGATGACGGAGGGGGGTGGGACTGGTTACCCAATCAACCTCAACTGAACCCGACCGCCAAACCTACCGTCCCAGCAGCACCCTTGCCTGGCCCGCGATCTGCGCGAGCATCGCGGCGTTCGGTGCGGTGGAGTGGCGGGCGCGGTCGATGACGGCCTTGAACTGGGTCACCCGGGCGGCGTTCGTCGTCAGCCAGGCGGCCACCGCGCCTTGCGGATCCGTGCCGGCGGCCTTCAACAGATATTCGAGCCGGACCTGCTGAAAATCGCGCGACAGGTTGGCGAGCAGCAGCCGCTCCCAAGGGTCGCTCGACACGATCCTGGCGGCGGTCGCCTGTGCCCAGTCGAGGCCGAGCGCCTGGCCGAGATGGGTGAAGGCGCGGGTCAGCGCGAGTTCGTCGAGCCCCAGCCGCTGGCCGAGATCGGCGAGGCCGACCGCGCCGTCCATCTCGAACAGCCGCACGACCTTGGCGGCTAGCGCGGGCGGCGCGCCGACCGCCTCGAGCTGCGCGGCGATGCGGGCGCTCTGCGCGCTGGCTTCTTCGAGCAGCAGCGCCTTGGTCTGTTCGTCGAGCTTGGTGATGCCCGCGTCCAGCCGCTCGATCACCGGGCCCGGCGTGGTGCCGGGGCGGTTGATCCGCAACAGGTCCGCGATCTGCGAGCGGGTGGCGAACGCGACCTCGTCGAACATCGCGATCCGCGCCGCCTCCGGCATCGCCGCGCTCTCGATGTCGCGCCATAGCGCGTCGAGCCCGAACAGGCGTTCGCACACCACGAACATCGCGGCGACGTCGGCGATCGCGGCGCCTTCCTCCTCGGCGACCTCGAACGGATAGAGCACGCCCATCCGGTTGACGACACGGTTGGCGAGCTTGGTGGCGACGATCTGCGGGCGCAGCCGGTGTTCGTCGATCGCGGTGGCAAAGCGATCGCGCATCGCCGCGGGGAAGGCGGCGTGGAGATCGCTGGCAAGCTCGGGCGCGGTGCCGAGGTCGCTGTGCTCGATCGCCTCCTGCAGCGCCAGCTTGGCGGTGGCGAGCAGCACCGCGAGTTCGGGCCGGGTGAGCCCGGCGCCGTCCTGGCCGCGGCGAAGCAGTTCCTCGTTGGCACCGAGGCCCTCGACCGCGCGATCGAGCCGGCCGGCGCCTTCGAAGATCTCGATCAGCTGGACATAGCTCGGGATCGCGGCGGCGCCGTCGGCCTCCGCGATCGACAGCGCCAGCGTCTGGAGGCGGTTGTCCTCCAGCACGAGATGCGCGACGTCGTCGGTCATGCTGGCGAGCAGCGCGTTGCGATCCTCGTAGCCGAGCCGGCCCTCGATCACCTCGCGGTTGAGCGCGATCTTGATGTTGACCTCGTTGTCCGAACAATCGACGCCGGCCGAATTGTCGATGAAGTCGGTGTTGATCCGGCCGCCGCGCGCCGAGAAGGCGATGCGGGCCGCCTGCGTCACACCGAGATTGGCGCCTTCGCCGACCGCGGTGACGCGGAGTTGCTCGGCATCGACGCGCAGCCGATCGTTGGCGGGATCGCCGACCTGGACGTTGTTCTCCGCCGCGGCCTTCACATAGGTGCCGATGCCGCCGAACCAGAGCAGGTCGGCGGGGCTTTTCAGGATCGCCGAGATCAAGGTCGTCGGATCCATCTCGGTCGCGGTGATGCCGAGCACCGCGCGCGCCTGGGGCGACAGCGCGATGGTCTTGGCGGTGCGCGCGAAGACGCCGCCGCCCGCCGAGATCAGCGAAGCGTCGTAGTCCGCCCAGCTCGACCGCGGCAGCGCGAACAGGCGGGCGCGCTCGTCCCAGCTGGCGGCCATGTCGGGATCGGGATCGATGAAGATGTGGCGGTGATCGAACGCCGCGACCAGCCGTATCGTCTTCGACAGCAGCATGCCGTTGCCGAACACGTCGCCCGACATGTCGCCGCAGCCGACCACGGTGACCGGATCGGTCTGCACGTCGACGCCACGTTCGGCGAAGTGGCGCTGGACCGAGACCCAGGCGCCCTTGGCGGTGATACCCATCGCCTTGTGATCATAGCCGACGCTGCCGCCGCTGGCGAAGGCGTCGCCCAGCCAGAAATCGCGTTCGAGCGCGAGCGCGTTGGCGACGTCGCTGAAGGTCGCGGTGCCCTTGTCGGCGGCCACGACGAAATAGGGATCCTCGCCGTCGAGGATCCTGACGCCCTGCGGGTGCACGACGCGCCCGTCGACGATGTTGTCGGTGATCGACAGCAGCGTGCGGATGAAGATGCGGTAGCTCTCCGTCCCCTCGGCAAGCCAGGCGTCGCGATCGGCCGCAGCGGAGGGGAGCTGCTTGGGGTAGAAGCCGCCCTTGGCGCCGGTCGGGACGATCACCGCGTTCTTGACGCGCTGCGCCTTCATCAGCCCGAGGATCTCGGTGCGGAAATCGTCGCGGCGATCGGACCAGCGCAGCCCGCCGCGCGCGACCGGGCCGGCGCGCAGGTGAATGCCCTCGACCCGCGGCGAATAGACCCAGATCTCGCGCCATGGCACGGGAGCGGGGAGGCCGGGGATCAGGTGGCTGTCGAGCTTGAACGCCAGCGCCTCCTCCGCGCCGGGGGCGAAGGCGTTGGTGCGTAGCGTCGCGGCGATCAGGTTGCGATAGGCGCGCAGGATGCGGTCGTCGTCGATCGCCGACACCGCGTCGAGGCCCTGTTCGATCGCCGCATCGGCCGCAGCGAGATCGCCGCTGCCGTGCGGGTCGTGCGCGGCGGCGAAGCGCTCGATCAGCGCCGCACCGAGCCGCGGCGCGCGGCGGATCGCGTCGACCACGGTGTTGAGGCCGTAGGGCAGCCCCGCCTGTCGAAGGTAGCGGAACCAGGCGCGGAACAGCACCACCGCGGCGGGGGCCATCCCGGTCTCGACGATCAGCTGGTTGAAGGCGTCGTTCTCGGCGCGGCCCTCGAGCACCGCGGCGATCGCGCCTTCGAGCACCGCGACGTCGCCGCCGTCGGCGGGGGCGGCGACCTCGACCACGAAATCATGGACGAAGGCATTGGTCTCGTCGCGCAGGCGGGTCGGCAGCTCGCCGATCACGCGGAAGCCGAAATTCTCGAGCACCGGCACCGCGTCCGACAGCGCGAGTGGCCCGAGCTTGTAGATCTTGAGCCGGCGGTCCTCGCCCGCGACCGCGGGGAACAGCCGCACCGAGCGGCTTTCCGGGGCGTCGAGCCCGGCGATCCTAACGATGTCCGCCGCGGCCTCTTCGGGCAGGCTGACGTTGCGGTAGTTTTGCGGGAAGGTCGCCGCCCAGCGCAGCGCGAGCCGTGCGGCGCGCTGCGTCGTCACCGTTTCGGCAAGCGCGGCCTCGACATCGGGCACCCAGCCGCGGACCATCTTCTCCAGTCGGTCGGCGAGCGGCGCGACATCGGGCATCCGCCCTGCGCCACGCAGGTCGATCGTGTAGCGCAGCAGCGCGACGGTGCCGTCCTCCAGCGCGATCGTCCAGTTGAGGATCGATCCGTTGGCGGCCTCCGCCAGCATGTCCGCGATCGCGACGCGGCGCGCGGTGGTCAGTTCGTCGCGCGGCAGCCAGGCGAAGGCGAAGAGGTGGCGGCCGAGGGCGGACTGGACCAGCACCAGCGCGGGGCGCGGGCGATCGGCCAGCGACATCGCGGTGAGCGCGAGATCCTCGAGCTGATCGGGGGTGAAGCCGATGACGATGTCGTGCGGCAGCGCGGTCATCGCATGGGTCAGTGCCTTGCCGGCATGGCCCTTGGGATCGAAGCCGACCTTCGCCTCCAGCTCCGCCAGCCGCGCGCGCAGCACCGGGATGTCGCGCGGCCGGGTGGCGAGCGCGGCGCTGGTCCACAGCCCGGAATGGATCGACAGCCCGGCGACCTTGCCCGCCTTCATGAGCGGCACGACGACCAGGTCGAGCGGGACGGCGCGATGGACGGTCGAGATCAGGCTGGATTTCAACAGCAACGGGGCCTCGCCGCCGCGGTCGAACCAGTCGATCGCGAGCCCGCGCGATGCCTCGGCGAGGATCGGCACGCGGTGATCGTTGCGCGCGATGCCGAGCGCCTCGCCCGCGGCGCCGTCGACATGCCAATCCTGGTGGCCGAGCAGCGTGAACTGCCCGTCGAGGAACCATTGCAGCAGCGCAGCCCCTTCGCCCTGGGGCAGCGCCGCCTCGTCGCGCGCCATCGCGCGTTGCAGTCGGGGCCAGTCGGCCACCGCGGCGCGGACATCCGCGAGCACCCCGCCGAGATCGTCGATCAGGTCGCGGCGTTCGCGCGCGTCGACCCGCTCCATCTCGATATAGATCATCGATTCCGGGCTGCCGGCGCCGCCGATCTCCTCCAGCTTGCCGTCTACCGAACGGCTGGCGCGGACCACCGGATGGATCACGCGTTCGATGTCGATGTCGTGCGCGCCGATCGCGGCGGCGATCGAATCGACCAGGAACGGCATGTCGTCGTTGACGATCGCGAGCCGCATGCGGCGGCGGACGTCGTCGCTCGACACCGGTTCGAGTGCGATCGCCGGCGCGCCGGGCAGGCGGGTCTGCGCCGCGATGGTGACGAAGCGCGCCGCCTCGGCGATCTCCTCCCGACCGAAGTTCTTCAACTCGCCCGGCAGGGCTCCGCGGGTCAGCCGGGCGGCAAGCGCTTCCGACGGTTCATGCGACGTGGTGACAGCCATGGGAGGGGCGTATGCTCCTGCCGACGGCCTATCTCAAGGCCGCGCGCGATTTCCGATAGTTTCTCGCAGGCGCAACATAAGTTCTGCCTGTGTCGCGGGTCAGGCAGCGCGGCGGACGATGCCGTCGACCAGCGACTTGCCCTCGACGCGCTTGATCACGTCGACGGTGCCGTCGCTGCCGGCGCGGGCGAGCAGCACCACGAATTCGTCCTGCACCGCCTCCAGCGCCAGCGTGCCGAGCACCGGCAGCGTGCGGAGTTCGGCGGCGGCGCGGGCGTAGAGATCGGCGGCAGGCGCCGACGCGGGGCGACGCGCGGCGCGTTCGGCGGCGACGATCGCCTTGATCCCGCCCTCGGCGCGGTCGAGGAAGTCGGCGAGTTCGCCCGCGAGCACCCCGGCGCGGCGGCCGGCGGCGAGCACCGCGGCATATTCGGCGATCCGGGTCTTGTCGTAATCGGCGCCGAACACGAGCTTGACGACCGGGGTCAGTGGCGCGCGGGGCTGGATCTTGATCGCGGCCGCGTCGAGCAGCGCGGCATAGGCGTCCGGCTCGGCATCCGCCGCCAGCGCGAAATCATGCGCGCGGCCGAGCGCACGGTACAGTGCGGCGCGGCCGCGGCCGTCGGCGGCCCGGACCGCGGCGGCGCTCTCGCGGGCAGTGGCGAGCTGATCCTGCAGCGTGCCGGCGGGGGCGGGCGTGGCGATCTCGGGATGATCGGCGCTGGGGCCGTCCGCCCAGATCGTGACGTCGCCCGCGGCGACCGCGGCGGGCCTGGCGACAGTGCGGACCGCAGCGTCGAGCTCGGCGGTCAGCGTCGCCTGGGTCTCGGCATCGGCGACTTCCTTCCAGTTGATGACGCCGTAGATGAAGTCGATGCCGCCGCCATCGGACGAATAGGGCATCAGGATGCCGCGATACAGCGTGGTGCGGCCGCGGGTGCCGACGAATTCGGCCTCGAACCCGATCGGCGCGCGGTTGGCGATGATCTGCAGATAATGATCGGTGAGGCGCGACAGCAGCGATCGGCTCGGCACGTCGACGATGCGGGTGATCGAGCTTTCCAGCCCGCATTCCTCGCGCAGGGTGCGGCCGAGATACGCGATCGTCGGATCCTCGATCCCGCGGGTGAAATCGAGCAGCACGCTGTGCGGGCCGAAATCGGCGATGCGCGCGGGGTCGAGATCCTCGATGTTGGGATAGGCGCGCGATTTCAGCAGCGACACCCAGTGGTTGTAGGCGCGGACATGCATGCGGCGCTCGTCCCCGCCGAGATCGAACAGCTCGTCGGAGACGGTCATTTCGTCCTCGGCATCATCGAGGGCGATCCGCTCCTCATCGAAATCGCGCGCCGTATCCATGCGTCGAATCCCTCAACCTCTACGGGCGACATGCCCCCTTGCGACGCTTGTGCACGGTTGATGGTAAACGCGGAGTAAAGGCCGGCTTGGTCGCCGACCCGCCTTGTCAGCCCCCAACCAAGCTGGTAAGCGCGCCGCCTCGCACCGCCCGATGAGGCGGCGACGGGCCGCTTTAGCTCAGCTGGTAGAGCATCGCATTCGTAATGCGGGGGTCACAGGTTCGAGTCCTGTAAGCGGCACCACTCTCAATTCCGTCAGTGTCCGCGCGGACCTTCGCAAGCTGGCAATTTCCACCCGTTTCGCTTCTGGCTCGGCCGTTGGCCTCCGTGGTCGTTCGTCTGCTTCCGGGACATTCTGGGGGCTTGCTTGGGGGTGCTTTCCTGCACGCTCTGACGCATACCCCCAAGCTACAGAGACAAGGGAGATCAGCTTACGAATGGCGCTCACAGCGACAGCAATCAAAAACGCAAAGCCGAGGCAACGGCCGTATAAGCTCTCGGACGAACGAGGTTTATACCTCCTAATCACCCCTTCGGGCGGCATGTTGTGGCGCTTCAAATATCGTGCCGACGGACACGACGGCGTTGGTACACCGAAGCGCATCGAAAAGTCGCTTTCACTTGGAGCGTACCCAGATGTGACCTTGAAGGATGCTCGGGAGCGACGGGACGCTGCACGACAGTCGCTCGCTTGCGGGATCGATCCGGCACGTAAGAAGCGAGAGGAAAAGCAAGCTTCTCGCGCTAACGCTCTGAATGCGTTCGACGGCGTTGGCGAAGCCTTCATCGCTAAGTGTCAACGCGACGGGCTTGCTGACGCCACCATTAGGAAGCGTCGATGGTTGCTGAAAATCGTAGGAAAGTCTCTCGGAGGTCGTCCTATCGCAGACATCAAGCCAGTCGAAATCTTGGACGCAGTACGACCGTTCGAAGCCGCGCAGAACCACGAGAAGGCACGACGCACCCTAGAATTCGTGGGGGCTGTTTTCAGGTTTGCTGTTGCTTCCCAATTAGTAAGTCATGATCCGACGCGGGACCTCCGGGGCGTGTTATCTGCCCGCCGCCCCCGGCACCTTTCGGCAATTTTGGAACCAACCAAAGTTGGCGAATTGCTACGAGCAATTTCAGGCTACAAGGGGCATGCAGCAACTCAGATTGCTCTTTCCCTTTCGCCGCATGTTTTTCTTCGCCCAGGCGAGTTGCGCAGGGCCGAATGGAACGAGTTGGATCTGGTTACGGGCATCTGGCGTATAGAAGCAGGAAAGATGAAGGGGCGGAAAGAACATGTTATGCCGCTCTCTCGACAGGTTATTCAACTATTCCGCCGTGCTGAAATCCTAACTGGTCAACAGCGGTTTGTATTTCCATCCGTTCGCAGTTCCAACCGTCCTATGTCGGAGAATACCATCAACGGGGCACTTCGGCGTCTCGGATTTACAAGCGAGGAGATGACCGCGCATGGGTTTCGAGCAACGGCAAGTACCCTGCTAAATGAGAGTGGCAAGTGGCAACCCGATGCGATCGAGCGCGCGCTTGCTCACAAGGATCGCGATCGCGTCAGAGCGGCGTACCACCGAGGAGCGCACTGGCAGGAAAGGGTGGACATGGCGCAATGGTGGAGTGACTACCTTGATGAACTTGAGGCACATCTGTGAAGGAAGCCACATTGCGAGACGTTGTGATTTGCAAAAATCATAGCATCTATCGAACGATGCCTAGATCTCGCGTCGCGGCGGCAAGCCGCGGTGGACAGCCGTTTATCTAGGAGGCCGAGCGGGGTGCTAGAGAAGTCGCTTTGTGGTGGAAACCGGCCTGTCCGCTTTCAGGTGAGCGTTGCTGCAGACATACCCGTCACGGCGCCGGCGGCATGGCTCGGCGCTCTCGAATTCCGGAGCCTGGACGCAGGCAACGCGGACCTTCATGCCATTGGCGCACCAGAGCGGTCCGTTGCCGTCGTGTGCCTTAGTGACGGTGCAGGCGAACGATGCCAGCGCGGAAGCGATGATCAGCAACATAGCTCCTCGAGATCAAACTGTTGCCACCCTCGAGGGCAGGCGCTGATCGGCGCGTAGGCTCGACCGCGCGCTCTGAGCCATGGATCGGCTGCGACTTCAACTTCACGTCGGGTAAGAAGATTGCGCTTAACGCGTCTCGCGATAGCTTGACGGAGATCGATGCTCATGTGAGGTTTCGATATCGATCTGGGGCAGGTCGAGGGGGTTCATCTAAGCAGATCGAGCGGGCACGCGCAGCATTGGGCGTGATCGGCTCTTGCCGACTTGAGCTGCCGAATATCGGCTTGGCGACTCCGCCGAGACCGCACACAATGGGAGGGAAAAGATGATCATCCGTACATTGGCGATCGCTGCTACGTTGCTCTTCACGCCGGCGATTGCTTCAGCCCAAGCCGCCCCATCGGGCGCCACACCTATGATCAACGAGGATGTCGGCGTTCCGGTATTCCCTTACGATATCACCGATCGGCCGTACAAGGTGCTCGGCGAGGTGAAGGCCGGCGTCCGCAAGGCAACGCTGTTCAGCAAATCTCCTTCGCAGGAGAAGATCTACAAGGAACTCTGGGAGCGCGGGCGGAAGCTCGGCGCCGACGCGGTAATCAAGGCGACGTATGGTGACTCTCATGTTACCGCTTTCAGCTGGGGCAAGGCGAACGCCACGGGGACTGCGATCAAGTTTCTGGCGCCTGGCGAGGTCGCACCTGCATCTGCACCGGCAGCATCGCCCACCGGCAACTGATCGCAATGCCTCGCCTACTTCGTGTGATCGGCTGCGCCATAGCGCTCGCTGCGGTCACTGCGGATGTCGGAGGGCGGGCTGCTGCGCAGGCGGTGCCCGCTTCCGGTTTGCGCGTGCCCGCCGGGACTTCCATCAAGCTAATGGTGCTGAAGGAGGTAAACAGTCGCGACGCGACGTCGGGCGAACGCTTCAAGCTACGCGTCAACGAGGCGGTGACGGTCGACGGTGGCGTTGTGATCCCCGTTGGCGCCGCAGCCTGGGGTGAAGTGTTGGCTGTCGATGGCACCAGCGCTGCGGGGGGACGAGGTCGGCTATCGGCGAAGCTCCTTTACGTCGAGACGCCGTCGGGCCCGCTGCCGATCGCCGGTACGCAAGGGACTGAAGGCCGGGCAAACACGGCGGGGGTTGTGATCGGTATGGTGACATTCGGCCTGGCCGGCCTGCTGATGCGGGGCGGCAACGCTCTCCTGAAAGCTGGTGATATCATGGTCGGCTATGTTCAGCCCCAACCGGCTGCGGCACCCGCGGAGATGGTCGTACAGCATTAGAGGGAGGAGCCGTACCGCAGGTCGGCCGAGCTTCGCTCACACTGGCCTCGGCGCGATTACCGGTCGGCTATGCACTCGCTCGGCGCGCCAGGTAGTGCCCCGATCGGCATCCTCCTGGATCACCTCCATCACATCGAGCGGCATTCACGAGCAATTGTAAACCTCATGATCGCGTATGACATCAATCTTCGTCCGCAGAGCGGTAAGATCGGGCGCCGGCGTTTCGACGAGCTGCACCGCAGCGCGTGTAGCGGGCTCGAAAAAGCGGACGGCATCTTGCTCGAGCAGATCGTCCTCTCTCGGGCAGTTCGTCGCGTTCGGACGTGAAACGCGCGAGCAGGGACAACCTCGCGGTTCCACGGGACATAGGGACCAAGACCGCTCAAGAAGCCACTTCCTTGAGCGCCTTAGCAAGTATCTGTCCGCGATCAGTTCGCGCGAAGCATTTCAGTGACGAGCTTGGTAAGCGCGCGTGGCCATATGAACGAGCGTCCGAAGTCGGCAAGTGGAGCAGGGCACGCGGACGCCCGGGTTTGGTCTTTTTGGTCGATAGCTGCCGGCCAAATCGTGCGCAACAGCGAAGAATATCGTCGCGAAGTTGGTGGTTTTCGTGTCTCGACCCAAGTTGGATCGCACCCGATTGGTAGGGTGCAGTCGCAGGTAGACGAAGCTCTGCCGCAGGCAGGCTGAGGCCACCTTCCTGACAAGCGCTGGACACAGAAGCCAGGTATCATCGCGCACTGGGCTCACGACGAACACCTCGGCCCTTGGCGCTTCGGCCATCGCCGCCATCGTCAAAAATTCTACTTGTAAAGCTCATACCTATAATACAGATACGTATTATATGGATGATCAAACAGTAGGAGTTGTTGGCCCCGCCGCCGATTGCGAGCCTCACCTTATCGTGCGGTCTGACAGCCATGTGCGATTCCTATGGTTCGTCGCGGGGGTGTCGGCGCTGGGTGGCTTGCTCTTTGGCTACGACTGGGTGGTCATTGGTGGAGCGAAGGTCTTCTACGAAGCCTACTTCGGGGTTGTAGAACCGCAAGCGCAGGCATGGGCCATGAGCTGCGCCCTGATCGGATGCTTCATAGGAGCTATCGGATCGGGAACGCTGAGCGAGCTGGTTGGTCGCCGGCGCGCTCTGCTGACGGCGGCGTTCCTCTTCGCGGTCTCGTCGGTTGGGACGGGTTCGGCGACCGCCTTCGGCACCTTCGTGGCGTGGAGGATCGTCGGCGGGCTGGCGATCGGCATGGCCTCGGTGCTCTCGCCCGTCTACATCGCGGAGATCGCGCCGGCGGGGATCCGCGGTAAGCTCGTCTGCCTGAACGAGCTGACCATTGTCATAGGCATCGTCGGGGCTCAGACCGTCAACTGGCTGATCGCCGATCCCATCGGCGCCCATGAGGGGCTCGCTGCCATCCGCGAAAGCTGGAATGGGCAGACTGCATGGCGTCACATGTTCGAAGCTGCGACTATTCCCGCGGTGCTCTTCTTCTTCGGGGCCCTCGCCATCCCCGAAAGCCCCCGCTGGCTCGCGAACAAGGGTCGGTGGGACGAGGCGCAGGACGTGCTGGCGCGATTCGATGGTGCCGCCAACGCTCGGCTCGTGGTGGAACAGATGCGCGGCGCGGCAGACGCGGCTGCTAGAACCAGCCTTCGGCAGGCGGTGCGGCAGCCGAGGACGCAGCGCGCCCTCGTCGTCGGCGTCACGCTGGCCGTCCTTCAGCAGTGGTGCGGCATCAACGTGATCTTCAACTACGCGCAGGAGATCTTCACCGCGGCTGGCTACGCGCTCTCGGCGATCCTGTTCAACATCGTGGTGACCGGCGTCGTGATGTGCGTGTTCACCTTCATCGCCATCGGAGCCGTGGATCGGCTGGGCCGGCGGCCGCTAATGCTGATCGGCTGCGCCGGGCTGGCGATCATCTACCTGGTGCTGGGAGGGCTCTATTTCACCGAGGTGAAGGGTTGGCCGCTGCTCCTCCTCGTGGTGGCGGCGATCGGCTGCTACGCGATGACGCTTGCTCCCATCACGTGGGTCATACTTTCCGAGATCTTCCCGAACGAGGTGAGGGGCAGCCTCGTCGCGGCCTGCTCCGCCGCCCTCTGGGCTGCTTGCTTCGTCCTGACCTACTCCTTCCCGCTGCTGAACGCGTCGCTCGGGACTGCTGGGACCTTCTGGATCTATGCAGGCATCTGCGCGGCCGGTTTCCTCTTCGTGTTCCGCAGCCTTCCCGAGACGAAGGGGCGGAGCCTGGAAGAGATCGACCAGAGCTGGAAATGACGGGCGCAACGCGATGACGGGGCTCAGACATGGCACTTAGTTGGTTAGACATCGTCGTCATGGCGGTCTACCTCGTCGGCATCACCGCCTTCGGCGTCGTGGTCGGCTACAGGCGCAACAGCGGCACGCAGCAGTACTTCCTCGCGAACCGCTCCTTCAACTGGTTCACGGTGGGCGCCGCCGTGTTCACCTCGAACATATCGACGCTGCACCTCGTCGGATTGGCGGCCGGAGGCGCCAAGGACGGCCTCGTGATCGGCAACTTCGAATGGATGGCCTCCTTCATCCTGATACTGCTCGCGCTCGTGTTCGCGCCCTTCTACATCCGTTCCGGCGTGCAGACCCTGCCCGAGTTCATGGAGCGCCGCTATGGTCCTTCGGCCCGGACGTTCCTGGCGATCATAGGGCTGCTGGGCGCACTGCTCGTCCACATCGGCATCAGCCTCTTCGCTGCGGCAAAGCTTTTCGAGAGCTTTCTCGGGTTGCCGATGCTTCCAGTGATCCTCACCCTCTCGCTCTTCACCGTCGTCTACACGGCGCTGGGGGGCCTGAGGGCGGTCGTGCTGACGGAGAGCATCCAGGTGTGCCTGCTGCTGGCCGGCGCGATACTCGTCACCTGGCTCGGCCTTCGGGCTCTGCCGGGCGTCGGCATCCACGACGCCGCGGCCTTCCGCGCCGCCGCGGCGCCCGGGCAGCTCAGCATGCTGCAGCCCGTCCACGACGGCGCGGGCAACCTGAACGGCTTCTCCTGGCTGGCGGTTTTGCTTGGCTACCCGATCCTCGGCATCTGGTATTGGTGCGCGGACCAGACCCACGTCCAGCGGGTGCTCGGCGCGCGCGACCTGCAGGCGGGCCAAAACGGCGCGCTGTTCGCAGGCTTCCTGAAGATCACGCCTGTGTTCCTCATGGTTCTGCCCGGCGTCATCGGCTACGTGCTCTGGCGCAAGGGCGCGTTCTCCCTTCCCGAGGTCGCCGGCAGCGGAACGCCGGACTTCAACGCCATGCTCCCGGTGCTGATCGACCATCTGGTGCCGGTGGGCCTGCGCGGCCTGCTTGCCGCCTGCATGGCGGCTGCGCTGATGAGCTGCATGGCGGCTGCGCTGAACAGCTGCGCGACGCTCGTGTCCCTCGACATCGTGCGGCGGATCGCGCCGGACACGAGCGACCGGCGGCTCGTGCTCATCGGGCGGTGCGCCACCGCGGTGATAATGGTTCTCGCCATGGCATGGTCCACGCAGGGCGATCAGTTCGGCACCATCTTCGAGGCGATCAATAAGATCCCGATGACCTTCGCCCCCGCCGTGACGACGGTCTTCCTCCTCGGCATCCTGTGGCGGCGCGGCAACAACCAGGGTGCGATGGCCACTCTCTACGCTGGCACTCTCATGGGCGTCGCCTACTTCATCCTTGATCTGCCGTCCGTCGGCCGGAGCCTGCTGGACCTGCCGGCCGGCAGGGCCTTCGGCGGCCTGGTCACCGACCCGAGCCACGGTCTGGGCGTCCCGTTCATGCTTGCGGGGCCGATCCTCGCAGGCGCGTGCGTCGCGATCTACGTGATCGTCAGCCTGTCGACGCCGCCGATGGATCCGGCGCGCGTGGCCGCCGTGTCGTGGGACCACCCGCTCGCCTTCCTCCGCGGGCCGCTGGTCGGCGCGTCGGACCCGCGGATCATCTCGGCCCTGCTCCTGGCGACGGTCGCGGCGCTCTATGTCTGGCTGAGCTGAAGTTCGGCCGCATCCGGCGTCGGGACGTCGGCCGGCAGCAGGCCCGACGCGCGGAGCGATCGCCACAGCACGGAGGGGATGAAGGTCCCGGTCCAGTCGGCCATCCTGTCGGCCTGGGCCGGGCTGGCCAGGCCCGCCACCACGCTACGGACGGCCGGGTGGCCGGAGGGAAACTGCAGGGCGGCGGCCGGCAGATCGGTGGAATGGGCGGCGCAGGCCCGGCGAAGCGCATGCGCTCGCTCGACGAGTTCGCGGGGCGCAGCGTCGTAGTCGTAGTGCAGGGTCGCCGACGGGCTCTCGACGAGCAGGCCGGAGTTGTAGGGGCCGCCCACCACCACCTGCACGCCCATGCGGGCGCAGCGGTCGAGGAGGCCGAGCGCGCCCTGCTCCAGCAGCGTGTAGCGGCCGGCGAGCAGGATCAGGTCGAGCGGCACCTTGTCCAGCAGGCGTTCGCAGATCGCGACCTCGTTCACGCCGACGCCGATCGCATCCACCCGGCCGGCGTCGCGCAGGCCGCGCATCGCGGGATATCCCGAAGCGAGGAACTCGCTCAGGTGCGCCTCCGCCGCGTCGCCGTGCGTCAGCCCGCCCAGATCGTGGGCGAGGAGCACGTCGACGCGCGCGACGCCGAGACGCGCCAGGCTCGCCTCGTGCGAGGCCATGACCGCGTCTGCTCCGTAGTCGAACACCGGCTCGAACGGGTCCGCGTCGACGAACCCGTGCCTTGTGCCGGACGCCGAGGTCGGGACGAGCGTCCTGCCGACCTTCGTGGAGATCAGCGCATCGCGGCAGGCGTGTTTGGCCAGCGCCATCCCGAGGCGACGCTCGGCGAGTCCGAAGCCGTAGTGCGGTGCGACGTCGAAGTAGCGGATGCCGTTCCTGAGCGCGGCCTCGACGGTTGCGACCGCGTCGGAGTCGGACATGGGGCGGTAGAGGTTCCCGAGCGCGCTGCACCCCATCCCGAACGGGGGAAGACGCATGCTCACACCTCCACCAGCGCCTTGATGACGTGGCTTTCCGGATCCATCCAGCGGACGAATGCGCCCGGAAGGTCGCCGAGTGCCGCGCGGTGCGAGGCGAAGGCGCCGGTGGGCACCCGGCCCGCCCGCACGGCCTGCATGACGGTCTCGAAGTCCTCGACGGTGGCGTTGCGGGACGCCAGCAGGGTGGTCTCGCGCTTGTGGAAGTCCGGGTCCGAGAAGCTGATGCTCGAGCTGACGACGGAGATGAGCACGTAGGTCCCCCCGTGCCCTACGTAGTCGAAGCCCGCCTCCATTGCCTCCGGGCTGCCGGTGGCGTCGAACACCACGTCGAACATCTCTCCGCCGGTAAGCGCGTGCAGCCGGTCCTCGACGGGTTCGGATCGGTTCAGCGCCTGGTCCACCTTCAGCTCGCGCGATGCGAACTCGAGCCGGTCCTCGCGGGTGTCGATCACAGTGACCCTCGCCATCCTCAGCTTCGCGAAAAGCGCCGCCGCCAGTCCGATCGGTCCGGCTCCGACGACCAGCACGCTTTGGCCTTCCCCGATGCCGCCCCGCCGGACCGCGTGCGCGCCGATGGCCAGGAACTCCACCATGGCGGCCTGGTCGAGGCTCAGCCCGTCGGCCTTCAGCACGAATTCGACCGGTATCGCGACGTATTCCGCGAGCGCGCCGTCGCGGTGCACTCCGAGCACTTCTAGACGGCTGCAGCAGTTCGTCTTGCCCCGCCGGCACGCGCTGCATGCTCCGCACGACAGATACGGCATCACTACGACCCTGTCTCCCACGCTGAGCCCGCTGCCCTCGGGCGCGGACGCCACCTCGCCGGCGAACTCGTGTCCCATGACCCTGGGGTAGCTCAGATAGGGCTGGCGGCCGCCGAAGATGTGGATGTCGGTTCCGCAGATCCCCACCCGCCGCACGCGGATTAATGCCTCGCCCTCGCCAGCCTCCACCGCCGGCCGGTCCTCCAGGACCAGCGAGCCCGGCTCCGAGCAAACAACCGATCGCATATCAATCTCCAAACAATCTTGCCCTGACCTGTAATATAGGCTTAGAAGGCGATGTCGATAGGGAGAAGAGGGCCGGTGGCGTTGGAGGGTGGTTCGTTGAGATGCGTCTGGCCTGGACCCTGCCGGCTAGGCGAGGCGCCGGTCTGGGACCATCGGATCGGCGTTCTGCACTTCGTCGATCTGAAGCGGGGCGCGATCCACAGCTTGTCGAGCGGCGGCGAGGTGGGCACGCTGAGGCTCGGCGGCCTCGCGACCGCCCTTTCGCTGACATCGTCGCCGCGGATCCTCCTCTGTGCGACAGATGCCGGGATCGAGCGGGTGTCTCTCGACACCGGCGCACGCCAGGTCGTCTTCGGACCGATCGCGACAGGCGGCGCGATGCGCACCAACGACGGCGCATGCGACGCCCGGGGGAGCTTCTGGATCGGCGTCATGGACGACTCGGAGCGCAGCTTCGAGGGCACGCTATACCGGCTGCGAGCCGGTGAGGGCCCCGAGCCGAAGCTGGAGCATGTCGGAGTTTCCAATGGTCTGGGCTGGAGTCCGGACGGCTCGGTCTTCTACTTCACCGACTCGCTTCGCCGGGAGATATACCGCTTCGCCTTCGACGAGGGGACGGGGGATCTTGGAGGGCGCGAGCTGTTCGCCCGCTTTCCCGAAGGCACCGGCGCACCGGACGGACTGGCGGTCGACGAGGAGGGCTACGTCTGGAGCGCCATCTGGGACGGTTGGCGCATCGTCCGCTTCGCTCCGGACGGGTCGGTCGACCGGGAGGTCGCCGTGCCGGTTCCGCGGCCGACCTCCCTCGCGTTCGGCGGAAGCGGCCTTACCGACCTCTACGTGACCTCGGCGACCATCGGCCTTTCGCCAGCCGACCTCGATGCGGCGCCGCTGTCCGGCGCCTTGTTCGTGCTCGATCCGGGCGTCCGCGGCATGGCCGCCAACATCGTGGGGAGCCTGTCGTGAAGCGCTTCAAACGCCGCGCGAGGCTCTGCATCGCCTGCCTCGCGCTCTCGACCACGACGTCGGCGGAGGCGCAGAAGCTCGTCACGCCGGGCTATCTGTTCAATTCCGATCCGACCTGCCGCGAGATCGGCGGCCGCTTCTACCTCTTCACCACGCAGGACCCGTTCACCGCGCAGTTCCAGCGCGACAACACCTTCTTCCGCGGCATGTATGCCTATCATGCGCTCAGCACGTCCGATTTCGATCAATGGGTCGACCACGGCTCGATCCTGACCGGACGCGACGTGACCTGGAACGCCGGCGGCGCTCTTTGGGACGGCGACGCGGGCATCCCGTATAGGGGCCGCTACTACGCATACGCCCCGTTCCGCGTGAACGCGAAGGGTGAGCAGAACTACGGTAGGTTCCAGCTTGGCGCCTTCGTGGCCGATCGGCTGGACGGCCCCTACCGCGATGTGTTCGGCGCTCCGATGAAGGGGGTGGACGGCAAGCCCGTCGAGGCACTCAGTCCCTACGTCGTGAACGGCGACGACGGTTCGCCCTACCTCCTATGGGGCTCCGGCGACACCGAGAAGCACGAAGTCTGGATGGCCCGCCTGAACCCGGACATGACCTCCCTGGCGCAGAAGCCGCGCCGATTGTCCGTCCCCGGTCGGGATGCCTGCGGAAACCTCGAATACTTCGAGAGTCCGATGCTGCTGAAGACGGGCGGGAGGTGGGTGCTCACCTACGTCGCCTACAAGGACGCGAAGGGGCCGGGCTGCGACGCGAAGGGGTCCTACGTCCGCTACACCAGCGCCGCGGGCATGTTCGGTCCTTTCGACCGGGAGGCTCCGCGCACGCTGATCTACCCGTCGCCGGGCGGGCAGGAGTCGACCCAGCAGGGGATGTGCACATACAGGGGCGAGAGCTACCTCGCCTACCACGTGCCGTATGACGACGTGACCCCCTACGCCGACCACCATCGGCAGGTCGCCGTCACGCGCCTGCGCATTCTGCCCGGCGGCTCGTTCGCACCGGTCCATCCGGAGACGGACGAGGGAGTCGGAACCCCTGGCGTCGCACGGCTGACGCTCGACGCGTTCGGCTCCCGGCGCGAGGCGGCGGAGTTCCACGCCCGCACGGGCGCGACGGGGGAGGCTGGTCTCGCGGGCGAGTTCCAGATGAAGATGAAGCCGGGGGGCTACCTGATCTTCCGGTCGATGGACTTCGGCGACGGCGCGGGAGCCTTCAGGGCGGAGGTGAGCGCCGAGACGCCGACGATCCGCTCCGCCATCCTCGAGGTGCGCCTCGAAAACGCCGCGGGGCCGGTGGTCGCGACCGTCGTCGTTTCCCCGACCGGCGGGCGGACGAGATATGCGGTGAGGGACGTCCCGCTTCGCCGTCCGGTCAGCGGCCTCCACGATCTGGCGCTGGTGGCGCGGGGCACCGGCGGCGACGCGGAGGGCCACCTCTTCAACATCACCTGGTTCTCGTTCGCGCGGGCAGGGACACGAGCGCCGCGATGACCACTCTCAGAAAAGGAATCCACATGGCCCGAACCTCCGGAAGCCGGGCCAGCCGGCTCGCGCGGTGCGCGGCGCTGCTGCTGGCGGGCGCGTCGGCTGCCGCAGGCGCCCAGCTGTACCGGGATCCGGGCGCGACGGTGGAGAAGCGGGCGGAGGATCTGGTTTCCAGGATGACACTGGCCGAGAAGATCCCGCAGATGCAGAACGCGGCGCCTGCGATCGACCGTCTCGGCGTGCCGTCTTACGAGTATTGGAACGAGGCGCTTCACGGCGTCGCACGCGGCGGCGAGGCCACGATCTTCCCCCAGGCGATCGGCATGGCGGCGACGTGGGACAGGGATCTGCTCCATGCGATGGGGACGACCATCGGCGTGGAGGGCCGCGCTCGCTACAACCATGCGCAGAAGCAGGGGAACCACGACCGCTACTTCGGGCTCACGTTCTGGGCGCCCAACATCAACATCTTCCGCGATCCCCGCTGGGGGCGTGGGCAGGAGACGCTGGGGGAGGACCCGTATCTGACGGGCACGCTCGCCACTTCGCTGGTCCGCGGAATACAGGGCGACGATCCGCGCTACCTGCAGGCCATAGCGACGCCCAAGCACTTCGCGGTTCACAGCGGTCCGGAGCCGCTGCGGCACGGCTTCGATGTGAAGCCGAGCCCCCGGGACCTCGGCGAGACCTATCTTCCGGCCTTTCGGCGGGCGATCGTCAACGGCGGGGCCCACTCGCTGATGTGCGCCTACAACGCGGTGGGCGGGGTGCCCGCCTGCGCTAACCAGGAGCTGCTAGGGCAGACCCTGCGCAAGGACTGGGGCTTCGACGGGTTCGTGACCTCCGACTGCGGCGCGATCGACGACCTCACCAGGGGCCACCACTTCACCAAGTCGAACGCCGAGGGGGCCGCGGCGGCGGTCAAGGCGGGCACCGATACGGCCTGCACGTTTCTCGACGAGTATCTGTCGTTGGGGGACGCCGTTCGCCAGGGCCTGATCTCCGAGCGTGAGATCGACGTGTCCCTCAGGCGGCTCTTCGCAGCCCGCATGCGGCTGGGCATGTTCGATCCCGCGGAGCGCGTCCCGTTCTCGAAGGTTCCGATCGGTGAGAACCACAGCGCCGTCCATCAGGCGCTGGCGCTCCGGGCGGCTCGCGAGTCCATCGTGCTGCTGAAGAACGACGGCGTGCTGCCGCTCGCGGGCAGGTCTGGACGCGTCGCCGTGATCGGTCCGAGCGCGATCTCGCTGATCGCGCTCGAAGGGAACTACAAGGGGACGCCGACCTCGCCCGTGCTTCCGGTCGACGGGATGGAGCGCCAGTTCGGAGCCGCCCGGATCCGCTATGCGCAGGGCGCGCCCTTCGTGGAGGGGATCGCGTCGCCGGTGCCGCGCACCGTCTTCGGACAGGGGCTGCAGGCGCAGTTCTTCAACGGCACGGCCTTCTCGGGGCCGGTGGTGGCGAGCCGGCGCGACCGCCAGATCGACTTCGACTGGAACGCCGCGGCGCCTGCGGCCGGCGTGGATCCGAACGCATTCTCGGTCCGCTGGACGGGCACCATCTCCGTGCCCGCCCCGGGCGAATACAGCTTCGAGGTCGCCGATCGCCGCTGCGACCCCAGCGGCGACGTCGAGACCTACCATCTGCGCATCGAGGGAGCGCCCGACTTCCGGGCCGGCTCGACCTGCGAGGACTTCGGCAAGCCGCGGAGCTCGACGACGATACGCTTCGCCGACACCCGTCCCCACAGCTTCACCTTCGAATACAGCCACCGCTCCCCGCGCTTCTCGGCCGGCGTGACATTTGCCTGGAAGGCACCGAGGCAGGCGCTTCTCGACGAGGCGGTCGCGACCGCGAGGCAGGCGGACGTCGCCGTGCTGTTCGTGGGGCTGGTGCCTTGGCTCGAAGGCGAGGAGATGCCGCTGAAGGTCGAGGGGTTCGATGGCGGAGACCGCACGGATCTGCGGCTGCCGGCCGCCCAGCGCGAGCTCGTGGACGCGGTCGCCGCGACGGGCAGGCCAATCATCCTGGTTCTGGAGAGCGGCTCCGCGATCGCGCTCGGAGACGCGGCTGGCAAGGCCCGGGCCGTTCTCCAGGCCTGGTATGGTGGCGAACGGGGAGGGCAGGCGATCGCCGAAGTCCTGAGCGGCGCCGTCAATCCTTCCGGACGGCTGCCCGTCACCTTCTACGCATCGGTCGCCGATCTGCCGGCCTTCGACGACTATGCGATGCGGGGGCGCACCTATCGCTACCTGAAGAAGAAGCCGGAGTATGCGTTCGGATCCGGTCTCAGCTACTCGACCTTCCACTATTCCGGTCTGAGGCTGTCCGATCCGGTCGTGACCGCGGGCGGCGCCCAGCGGGTGACGGTGAAGGTGCGCAACGCGAGCGCCGTCGCCGGTGACGAGGTGGTCCAGCTCTACCTGTCCGTCCCCGGTGATCCCGACGCTCCGTCTCTGTCCCTGAAGGGATACGAGCGCGTTCATCTGGAGCCCGGCGAGACGCGTCCCGTGTCCTTCAGCCTGACCCCTCGCGAGCTGGCGCTTGCCGGAGCCGACGGACGGATGCGCGTTCTGCCCGCCGCGTACAGGCTGTGGGTCGGCGGCGGGCAGCCCGGCACCGACGCCCCTGGCGTCGCCGGCGACTTCCAAACCGCGGGGAGCATCACGCTCCCGCGCTGATCAAGGTCTCATTCGAGAAGGAACGGATTATGGCAAAAGGCATCGTGAGCGACACCCAGGTCGCCGACTACAATCGTGACGGCTACGTGCTCGTCCGGGGCATGCTGTCGACCGAGGAGGCCGGGCAGCTGTCGCGCGCGGCGCGCGAGGACAGGGTGCTGGACCAGAAGTCCTTCGGCAAGGGCGACGGCGAGGGCGGCGTCATCCGTCTGTCGCTCTGGAACCACCCGACGGACACGATCTACGGGATGATCGCCAGGTCGCGCTCCATCGTGGAGTCCGCGGCGCGGCTGCTGGAGGACGAGCCCTATCACTACCACTCCAAGATGATCATGAAGGACGCGCGTGTCGGCGGCGCCTGGGCTTGGCACCAGGACTACGGCTACTGGTATCAGAACGGCGTCCTCGAGCCCCGGCTGACGAGCGCCTACATCGCGGTCGATCGCGCGACCCGGGAGAACGGCTGCCTCCAGGTGGTGCGCGGATCGCACCGCCTAGGCCGCATCGAGCACCAGCTCACCGGCGACCAGGCCGGTGCCGATCCGGAGCGCATGGAGCAGATCCTCCAGCGCTACGAGCTCGTGCACGTGGAGATGGAGCCGGGCGACGTCCTGTTCTTCCATGCCAACATGCTGCACCGGTCGGACCAGAACCTGTCGGACGAGCCCCGCTGGTCGATGATCTGCTGCTACAACGCGAAGTCGAACGACCCCTACAAGGAGTCGCACCACCCGAGGTTCACCCCGCTGGACGTCGTGCCGGACGATGCCATCCTCGCCGCCGCCGAGCGCCGGTTCACCGGGGCCGACGCCACGGCCTGGATGGACGACGCCGAGGACCGCAGTGCGCGCGGACTCGTCTCGAGCTGAGGTGGCCACCCGTCCGCGCCTCGCGACGTTCATGAACTGGCTCTCGCTCGACGGACTCGTCGAGCCGGCCCAGGGGTGGCTCGCGGCGATCGGCGAGGCCGGCTACGACGGAGTGCAGCTCCTCGAGCCCCGCGACCGCGCCTTGACGGAGGCGGCCCGGTCCAGGGGGCTGCGCCTCTGCGGAAGCGGCCGGGTCAACTCGGCCGCCGAGGCGGAGCCGCTCGCGCGCGACGCCCGGGACGCGGGGCTCGAGTGTGTAACGGTGCACCTTGGCTGGGGGATCGAGGAGGACGACGAGGCCTTTCGTCTTATCGATGCGGTGCTGCAGGCAAGCGCCCGACACGCGGTGCCGTTGCTGGTGGAGACGCACCGGGCCACGCTGTTCCAGGACATCTGGCGCAGCGTGGCCTTCGTCCGCCGCTTTCCGGAGCTGCGGTTCAACGGCGACTTCTCGCACTGGTATACGGGCCTGGAGCTGCCCTATGGCAGCTTCGAGGCAAAGCTTGCCTTCGCCGCGCCTGTCCTCGAGCGTGTCGACTTCATGCATGGCCGGATCGGAGACCCGGGGGCCATCCAGGTGGATGTCGGCTCCCTCGAGGAGGCGCTGGTCGCGCCGCACGTGGCGCACCTGAGGCAGATCTGGTCACTCGTCTTCCGCGGCTTCTTCGCCCGGCAGGGGCCATCCGCGGAATTTCCGTTCGCTCCGGAGCTGCTTTCCTCGGCGATCTCCTACGCCCGGACCGTCCGGGGTCGCGAGACCTCTGACAGGTGGGAGCAGTCGCTGGTGCTCGTCGAGCTCGCCCGCCTGACGCTGGCGGAGTCGCAGCCAGGAGCTTCGCCGCAGCGCGTCGGCTAGCTCCCCCGCGCCGGCGGGTGCGGATCTTTGAGGGCACAGCCCTCTGACGGCGCGTCCTGCGGCCGACCGCCGGGTCGTGCCGCACGTTTCCTCGACCTCGCGATCCGCGGCGGGCGATGCGCTGGGTTCGTCCTCAGGCGGCGGTCGCGAGGTTCAGCGCCCCGATGCGGCGCAGCGCCTCCACATGGGTGGGCATGGCGCCCACGGCACGGGAGATCGCCTCGTGCGCGTTTCCGATCTGCTGCGAGACCCTTTCCTCGTCGAGCGCCTCGACCAGCGGGTCGAACCCCGTGGGCCAGCCGTTCTGACCGAGCATCACCGCGACCCAGCTGTTCGTTGTGAAGAGGTCGGTGTCGCCCTTGAGGTAGCGGCCCCGTCCTTGGAACAGCTCGATCCGCGACGCGAGCGAATGGGGCACCGGCATCTCGCGGCAGTAGCGCCAGAATGGACCGTCCCGCTGGTTCAGCTTGTAGTGGAGGACGACGAAGTCGCGCACGCTCTCGAAGCTCGCGTGCATCTGCCGGTTGTATGCGTCGCGCTCCGCGGCGGCGTGGCGTTGGTCCGGAAGCAGAGCGAGCAGCATGGCTATGCCGTGCTGGATGAGATGTATGCTGGTCGACTCCAGCGGTTCGACGAAGCCGGCCGCCAGCCCGAGTGCGACCACGTTGCGGTTCCAGGCGAGCCGCCGGCGCCCTGTCTTGAAGCGCAGCCGCCGCGGCTCTGCCAGCGTCTCGCCCTCGATTCCTTCGAGAAGCAGCGCCTCGGCGCGCTCGTCGGTGGTGAACTCCGAACAGTAGACATGTCCGTTGCCGACGCGGTGCTGGAGGGGGATGCGCCACAGCCAGCCCGCCTCCACAGCGGTCGAGCGTGTGTAGGGCGCTGGGGGGGCCACCTGCGCGGTCGGGACGGCTATCGCTCTGTCGCAGGGCAGCCAGTGCGACCAGTCCTCGAACCCGGTGGAGAGGGTCTGCTCGATCAGGAGCCCGCGGAAGCCGGAGCAGTCTATGAAGAGGTCGCCGCCCAAATGCCCGCCGTCTGCCAGGATCACGGCGTCGACGAGCCGGCTCGGAGCATCGAGGGAGACGTCGATGACCCGTCCTTCCCGGCGGACCACTCCCCGCTTCTCGGCGAACGTTCTCAGGTGCTCCGCGTAGCGGGTCGCGTCGAAGTGGTAGGCGTAGGAGATGTCGTGTGCAGGATGCCCCGGGTCCGCTGCCGGGTGGACGAAGCGGCCCGCCCGCGCCGCCTGTGCGCCGATGGAGAACTCGTCGATCGGTGGAAGTGGACGCCGCCGCCGCTCGCGCAGGTAGAGCTGGTGGAAGTCGACGCCTGCGATGTCTCGGCCGAACCTTCCGAAGGGGTGAAGGTAGCGGTCGCCAAGGCGGCCCCAGTCGACGAACTCTATCCCTAGCTTGAAGGTCCCCGACGTCGCCTGCAGGAACTCCGCCTCGTCGATTCCTAGCAGGCGATTGAACCTTGAGATCGTCGGGATCGTGGCCTCCCCGACCCCGATCGTCCCGATCTCGTCGGACTCGACCAGGACTACCTCGGTGCCGCCAGGCACGACGAAGCGGGCGAGGGCGGCCGCCGCCATCCAGCCGGCCGTGCCACCGCCGACGATGACGATCCGCTTCAGTCGGTGCTCGCTCAACGGGCGGCCCTCCCGCGCCCGCAGGCTCGTCCGGGCAACTCGTGCCGCGACGGGGTCGCCTTGCTCGGCGCCGCGGGAGCGCCGGCGGCACCCACCCGGAAGTTCATGGGAGCGTTCGTCGGCATGGTCCGACCCTCTCTCATTGGACGGGAGAGATGGAAACGACGGTCGCGGCGCCTGCATTCAGGGGCGCGTAGACGACGAGGCGGCGGCCTCGAAGGGTTTCGACGTAGCCGATCTCGGGCTTGGTCGTGCCGATCCCCTCGCCCTCGACGGACACCGCCGCCGCGCCCTGCCAGCCCTCCACGATGAAGGCTGGATCGACGAGAGGGCTCGTCTTGGTTGCGGCGATCTCGATACGGATGGGGCGGGAGGGGTCGGTCGGCTCCACGACATACGCGCGCTCCGCCTGGTCGAAGCGGACGCTGCCGCCTCCGGACAGGCTCGCGCCGGGCGGCGTCAGCCACGACTGCGCGCGGGGCACGAGACCGTCGGCCTTCTGAAGTGTGAGGCCGGTCATCAGCAGCCGGACCAGCCGCTTCTCGTCCTTGTGCGCGATCGGCCAGTAGATGTGGGACAGCGAGCTGTGGCTCGGCCGGTCGGAGGTGAGCGCGGGCCTTCCACTCGACCGGATCTGCGCGACCGGCCAGTGGTTCCACCATTCGAAGCTGGACATCGACGGCTCCCAGTTGATCCCCTCGAACTTCGCGGGCCCCGCACCAGCGATCTCGAAGGGCTTCCACTGCGACTTCAGGTTGATCCACTGGATCATCGGATCGTCGAGGCCGGTGAAGTGGTCCGGTCCTCGGGGCTTCGCAAAGCCGGTCGCGTCCCGAGCCAGCCACCGATAGGTCCTCGTCTCGCCTCTCAGGTTCGCGAGCGTCAGCGCGTCGAGGTTTATGTTGTCCTCGGGCGACTCGCCTGCGGGGATCATCACGATCGACTCCTGGAACTCGCTCGCCTCGCGTTCCGGGTGATCCGTCCAGAGGACCTGCTTCCTGACGGCGACCGCGTCCGGGTAGACGGTCCAGTATTCGTCCGCCCATGCGCCCCAGGAGCGGGGATCGGCGGCATCCGCCAGCCTGTCGTTCTCGACCTCCGAAAGCGCGTAGCGCCAATGGACCACCGCTCGCGCGGGCGTGCTCTCGAGGATCTCGACGTGGGAGTAGCGGACCTGCTTGTCGGACATTGGTTCGCAGTCCTCCCCGTCGGGACAGCGGGGCTTGCCGTAGATCTCCATGAACTGGTCGCTGTACCACCGGCCGTTCTCGGTCACCCAGGCCGGGATGTAGTTGGCGCCCTGCCAGAACACGAGCTGCACCGGGGAGTTCGCGAAGCGGACCACGACGTCGCCGTCGGCGACACGGCGCGGCGCGTCCCATGCAGGATCGTAGGGCAGCGACGTGTGGAACGCGCCGAACGGCCCCGGACCTCCGCGCCAGCGCGGCAGCCGGGGGCCCGGAGCCTGCCTGCGCTCGGCTGGGTCGACCTCCGTCATCAGCCGCCGGGCGAGCTTGGCGGTCATCGGCTCGTCCAGCACGGTCAGCCGTGCGATCGAGCCCTCAAGGCTCGAATCGACGGGTAGCTGCGGATGGATCGCATGGCTCGGGAAGGGAAGGGTCGGTGCGCGGGTCCTTCCGATCAGCAGGGGCGTGGCGGAGGCCTTCTCCGCTTGGGGCGGAGCCTCGCTCCGCGCAGCGGGCACCGGCCTGCCGTTCATCCACAGGCGCAGCGCTCCCTCGTCGTAGCTGAGCGTCACCAGCGTCCAGGCCCGCGGCGCAACCGCGTCGTTCGAGACGATCCTGACGGACTGCCCTGCGCCGGCTCGCCGCTGCGCGACCAGATGGCCGTAGGCGTCGACGGCGAACACGACGCTGCCCGAAGCCAGCGCCTGGTCGAGGATCGGCGCTTCGTTCCACGGCAGCGCGTCCAGCCTGATCCAGGCGCTTGCGCTCCAGCTCGACCCGTCGGTCAGCTGGGAGATCGGCGCCGCCGAGATCTTCGTCGTGTCTCCGTCCAGGCGCATCGCGGTGCCGATGGGCGACTTGATGAGGGTGAAGCCGCCCTCGACCTTGACCGGCATGCCCGCGACCGCCTCCACCAGCGAAGACCTGCCGTCGTCGTAGCCGAGGCGGAAGAGGGCGTCGCCCGCGTCGCTGGCCGAGGAGAAGCATGCGGCGGAAGTCGCGATGGCGGCGGCGAGGTGTCGTGATTTGCGCATGGTGATCCTTGAAGCTTCTCAGCCGAACAGGAAGGCCGGCGTTCCGGCGATGTCCAGGTCTAGTGCGTGCACCGCGCCCTCGTCGGGATGGCCACGCCTTTCAGCGCTCATTCCGAACCGCGCGGAGGTGACGAACAGCGTCTTCAGGTCGGGGCCGCCGAAGGTGCAGCTGGTGGGCTGTTGGCATGGCAGCTCCACGATCCGGTCGATTGCGCCTTCGGGGCTGATCCGAACCAGGCATCCGCCGCCGAACCGACAGTTCCAAAGGTATCCCTCGCTATCTAGAGCGGAGCCGTCGGGAAGGCCCGGAGCGCCGCCGGCGAGCAGGACTTGGCGGCGGCCGAGCCCGCTCGGACTCCGGTCGTAGACATACAGCTGGTCCTCGAGCGTGTCGGCGCAGCAGAAGGTGCCGTCGTTGCGCCACGCCATGGTGTTGCAGATGCCGAAGATGTCCTCGCTGAGTGCCTCGACGCTTCCGTCCGGCCACACCCTGTGCAGCTTGCCCGCCCTTGCGGTCATTCCGACGGGTTCGCCTCCTGGACCTATGTTGTCCTGCATCGTGCCGACCCACAGCGCGCCGTCGGGGCCGACGCTCCCCTCGTTCAGCCGGTTCCCGGGCATGTCCGGCTCGGGAAAGGCCAGCGTCTCCGTAGATCGGCCCCAGTCCCATAGCACGGCTTCGCGCCTGAGCCCGAGCACGGCACGTCCGTCGACGCAGAGCCCGATCGACGTCACGAAGTCCGGAAGCTTCCAGGTCTCGAACTCTCCGGAGGCGGGAACGAGCGCGTTGACGCGGCACCCGACGATGTCGACCCAGAGGAGCCGTCCCGTCCGAACGCACCACACGGGGCTTTCTCCGACGGCGTCGCCTCCAACGTGAACTCGACGGGTTTCGGTCACCAGTGTTCCTCTTTACGGAAGCATCTAAGACAACCTATCATATAGAATTGTCAATATCTGTATCATTGCTGGGATATTTCGAATGCATGGCAAGCGTGTTCTTTTGACGGGAGGCCTGGGATCGCTCGGGCGCGCTCAGGCGCGGATGCTGGTCGGATGCGGCGCGCGCCTGCTGCTGCTAGATGTGGCGGATCCCGCGCAGGCCCGGCCGGAGGTCGAGCGCATCGGAACCGACGGCCCCGGCGACGTGGTCTACCTGCAGCAGGATCTCGGCGACCTGGAAGGTGCGCGCGCTGCGGTGGCTGCTGCGGTCGAGGTCCACGGAGGCGTCGACGTCCTGATCAACAACGCGGCGACGATCGTCAACCGCCCGTTCGAGCAGTTCACGCTGGCGGAGTACGAGGAGCAGATGCGCGTCAACGCGGGCGCGGCCTTCGCCTTGGCGCAGGCGGTCGCCCCCTCGATGAAGGCTCAGGGGGAGGGGGTGGTGGTCAACTTCTCTTCGGTGACGCTGAGCGGCGCGTGGGACGGATATGTGCCCTATGTCGCATCGAAGGGCGCGGTCGTCGGGCTCACCAAGGCGCTCGCGCGCGAGCTGGGGCCCTTCGGCATCAGGGTGAACGCCGTCTCCCCGGGTGCGGTGGTGTCCGAGGCCGAGGAAAGGGTCTTTGGCGAGCGGGCGGAGGCCTACGCCTGCTGGGTCCTGGATCGGCAGTGTCTGAAGCGGCGGATCGAACCCGACGACGTGGCTGCCGCGGTGCTGTTCCTCGCCAGTGACGCCGCGCGCATGATCAGTGGCCACGTGCTCCACGTCGACGCGGGGTGGTGATGGTCGGCTCTCGGACGTTCGGGGCTGATTGTGGCGATGCGGTCCAAGCGGACCACCATGACCTGATCGTCGTTGTCAGCGCCCGGTCGGCCCCTTACGGCTAGGCCGCTGACGAGGCGTAGTGGAGAAGGTTATGGCGGATCTCGAAACGATCGAGAAGGAAGCCGCCTGGAGGGGCGATGGGTTGGTCGCGAGGACGATCAACGCGGTGATTGACCTGATCCAGTCGGGCGGGCTCCGCCAGGGCGATCCGCTCCCTTCGGAGAGCGCGCTGGCCAAGCGCTTCGGAGTGTCCCGGATCGTCATGCGCGAGGCCAATCGGTCGCTTTCGGCCCTCGGCATCGTCGAGATGGGGAACGGCCGGGGTGCGCGGGTCTCGATGCCGGACGAGAACGTGGTGGGACTGCTGTTGGACCATGTCGTGCACACCCGTCACGTGACGGTCCAGCAGGTGCTCGACGTGCGGCGCAGCCTTGAGGTGCGCGCCGCGGCACTGGCGGCTCTGCGTCGGTCGGACGAGGAGGCGAAGGCCATCCTCGCGCATGCCGAGGCGATGCGGACCGCGTTCGACGATCCGGATGACATCTGGCAGCACGACGTCGCCCTGCATGCGGCGGTGGCGGACGCCAGTCAGAACCCGCTGTTCGCCATCATGATCAAGGCGTTCGCGCCTGTCACCAAGCAGACGTGGCCGCTCGGCTGGAAGAACAGGACGCTTGCCGAGCGCGAGGTCATGATCGCCGAGCACGAGGCCATCGCGCGGTCGATCGCCGATCAGGACATCGTGGCGGCCCGCGAGGCTATGTCGTCCCACTTCGACGACACCGTGAGGGTGCTCGCCGGCGCCGGCGTGACCTAAGCTATATTGCAATACGTTTGAAGCTTTAATACAGGTCCTCCCTTGGAGGGTCTATGATCGGCAGGAGGACGCTACTTCTGGGCGGCGCGGCGGCGGGCGTCGCGACGGTCGCCGCGTCTGCGCGCGCTGGAGGCGTCCCGGTCGTCAACGTCCGCCGCGACTGCGCCGACACGCCGCGGAGCCGTTTGGCGGTATGCGAGCTTCGTGCAGGGCTCGTCGCGCTCGGACTGGCGCATGACGTCGTGGAGGGGCCGCGGGACGGTGGCGGCCTTTCCTTCGTTCTGATGATCGACGGGGGACTGGCGGGCGAAGCCCACCGGATCGAGCGCAGCGGCAGCGTCGTCACGTTGCGTGCCGCCGGCGAACAGGCTCTGCTGCATGCTGTCTTCGAGCTTCTGGAGCGGCAGGGCGCCGTGTTTGGTCTTGACGGCACGATCGTGCCGCCGGTCGGTCCGGAGCACTGGTCGCTGCCTTCGGCCGACCGGCCGTGGAACGGTGCGCCCGCATTCGCCGACCGCGGCCTGCTACCTTGGCCAGACTTCCTGAACTGCATAAGCGTGTTCAACCAGGAGGACTTCCGCGCCTACTTCGCCGCCATGCTGCGGATGCGGCTGAACCTCTTCGGCATGCACGTCTACACGGACACGCTGCAGCCGACGGAGGCCTACCTCTCCGTGCGCTTCGCCGGGGCCGGGCAGCAGGCGGAGCTGGAGACGACCGCCACCCGCGGATGGGGCTATCTGCCGCAGCGCACGTCGACATACGGCATGGGTTCCGCGGCCCTGTTCGACCGGGAAACCTTCGGCTCGGACGCCGCCCGCCTCTCGTCGGACAACTGGGAGATCGCGGATCGGACCGCAGCCATGCTTCGCGACGGACTCTCGTTCGCCCGGGACCTCGGCATCCGCACGGGCGTCGGCTTCGAACCCTACAAGCTCCCTGCCGCGATCGGCGAGGCCCTGCCGCCGGAAGCTCGCTCGCATCCCTCGGGATTCGCGGAGAGCGCCACCGCGAGACGGCTTCTGGAGGCCCGCCTGGCCGATCTGCTGGAGCGCTATCCGATGGTCGATCACGTCTGGCTGTGGGAGGACGAGACGTCGAACTGGGACAGCCGCGGCAAGGACGTTCCAATCTCCACCACCGCCTTTCTGCAGGCGCACGACTTCCTGAGGCGCCACGCTCCGCAGGTCAGGCTTGTGGTGGCGGGTTGGGGCGGGATGACGCGGCACTTCGCCCACCTCCATCAGAGGCTTCCCGGCGACGTCGTGTTCTCGGCCCTCGGAGACACCCTCGGCTGGGACCCGGTCGACGAGG
Source organism: Sphingomonas sp. Tas61C01 (assembly GCF_052567495.1). Lineage (NCBI taxonomy): Bacteria > Pseudomonadati > Pseudomonadota > Alphaproteobacteria > Sphingomonadales > Sphingomonadaceae > Sphingomonas > Sphingomonas sp. Tas61C01. The sequence goes on along the minus strand of NZ_CP199583.1, from coordinate 1,875,534 downwards.
CGTTCGGCCGGCTGGAGGGGCGGGAGCGGTGGCCGATCCCGTGGCTTGAGGATGACCCTTCCATGTGGTTCCCTCAGTTTCGCGCGTCCCGGATCGAAGGCGACGTCCGCCGCGCCCAAGCCCTGGGGTGTCAAGGGATGCTGGGCATCCACTGGCGACACCGGATCGCGGACCCGACGGCCACGTACTTCGCCGGGGCGACTTGGGACCCTGCGACCACCGCGCGCAGGCACTACGCGCGCTTCGCCCGCAGCCAGAGCGCGCCGTCGCGGGCGCCGGCGCTGGCCCGGCTGATGGTCGAGTGCGATGCCGGCGGCGCGATAGCTTCGACCTTCACGGGCGAGAGGACGCCCGACGGGCATGCCGCGCACATCGAGCTCTCCGCGGACTATCAGGAGGCGTTCAAGTATCGCGAGAACACGCCGCGGCCGGCTGTTCTGGAGCGTCAGCGACGCACGGCCGCGCGGTTCGCGGCGCTCGCTCGGCTTGCCGACGGCGCCCTTGAGCGCGAGAGGCTGGGCTATCTGGCCGGCTTCGTCGGCTTCATGGTTCCCTACTGCGACGCCTACCGCGACGCGCATGCGCTCGACGCCGTGCTGGTGAGGTCCGACGCGCTGCGCAAGGGTGGGGATGCAGCCGCTGCGCGCGACCTGGTCCTGCGCGAGGCCCTGCCCCTCTGGCTGCAGCTCCTGCCGCAGGTCCGCGCCGCAGTTCTCGACTTCCAGGCCGTGGTCGCGACGCGAAGCGATCTGGGCCAGCTCGCCTCCATGCAGAACAAGCTCGTTCGCATTGCGGTGGAGCGGCTGAAGCTCTCCCTGGAGGAGTTTATCGGCGACCTTCCAGAGGAGGCGCGCCGGGCCCAGCAGGCGGCTCTGGCGCCTGCGGCCTCCGCGCCCCGGGTGTTCCTTCCGACGCGGCCGTCCATCGTTCGTGCCGGCGAGGCCCTGCGGCTCTTCGTAGTGGCGCCCGGGGTGGCGGCTCCGGTCGTGCTGCTCCAACGGCGCCTGGGAGCTGGAGATTGGGAGCGGAAGCCGGCTCACCCAGAAGGGCGGGCGGTGCACAGCGTCGCGCTCGGACCTTTCGAGGGTGGGTCCGGCGTGATCGAATACCGTGTCGAGGCGGGAGGGCGGCCCGGCCTTCTGTCGGACCCTCCGGGCGGCGGCGCCCACCGTGCATCGGTGCTTGCATGACGGGGAGCGACGGGCGCCCCCGCGTGTCGAAGGTCGTCATATTGGGCGGGGGAACCGCAGGCTGGATGACTGCGGCGGCCCTGTCCAAGATCATGGGTCCTGGAGCGGTCGCGGTCGAGCTGGTGGAGTCGGACGAGATCGGCACCATCGGCGTCGGCGAAGCGACGATCCCCCAGCTGCTCCACTTCAACGCCCTGCTGGAGATCGACGAGGACGAATTCGTCCGGGCGACCAGCGCTACATACAAGCTGGGCATCGAGTTCGTCGGCTGGAAGTCTCCAAGCGACCGCTACTTTCACCCCTTCGGCTCCTACGGACTCCCGATGCTGGGTGTCGACTTTCAGCATTTCTGGCTGAAGGGGCGGCAGCACGGCGAGCGTTCGCCGCTGGACTCGTACTCGCTCGCGGCGGCAGCGGCCCGCGCCGGACGCTTCGCCAGACCGGTCGCGGACCAGCCGCGGTCGCCGTTGAGCCGGACCTCCTATGCCTTTCAGTTCGACGCCGGGCTGTATGCGGGGTTCCTGCGTCGTTTCTCGCAGGCCCGGGGAGTTTCGAGGACTGAGGGGAAGGTCGTCGATGTCGTGTGCGATCCCGAGACCGGCTTGATCCGGTCGCTCGTGCTTGCTGATGGACGGGCGGTGAGCGGTGACCTGTTCGTCGACTGCTCCGGCTTCCGCGGCAGGCTCATCGAGCAGGTGATGCGCTCGGGCTACGTGGACTGGACGCCCTGGCTGCCGTGCGACCGGGCGGTCGCGGTGCCCTGCGCCCGCGTCGAGGACCCGGCGCCGTTCACCCGGGCGACCGCGAGGGCTGCGGGTTGGCAGTGGCGCATCCCGCTTCAGCATCGCACCGGCAACGGCTATGTTTACTCCAGCCGCTTCGTGTCGGACGACGAGGCGGTCGCGACCCTGCTCGACGGCATCGATGGAGAGGCGCTCGACGAGCCGCGACGGGTGCCGTTCGCCAGCGGCCATCGGTCCCGACCCTGGATCGGCAACGTCGTCGCCATAGGCCTTGCTGCCGGATTCCTCGAGCCTCTGGAGTCCACGGGCATCCACCTGGTCCAGTCGGCCATAGCACGCCTGATGACCCTTTTCCCGACGTCCGCGTTCGACTGCGCGGAGTCGGAGGCGTTCAACCGGCAGACGGTCCAGGAGTATGAGTGCATCCGGGACTTCCTGGTGCTGCACTATCGGCTCAACGGCCGCCAAGGCGAAGCCTTCTGGCGACATTGCAGTGAGCTTCCAGTCCCCGAGGGCCTGCGGCGAAAGCTCGAACTGTTCGGCGCCAACGGGCGCATCCTGCGGGAGAGCGACGAGCTCTTCACCGAGACCAGCTGGCTCGCGGTCATGGCGGGCCAGGGCGTCGAGCCCCGCGGCTACCATCCCGTGCTGGACGTGCTCTCACCCCGGCAGACGCTCGCCCGGCTGGCCGACGTGCGCGAGGTCAACCGCCGCGCCGTCTCGATCATGCCCACCCACGCCGACTTCCTCGCAGGTCGCAGACATTTCGGGGATCCACCGTCATGAAGGCCTTTCAAGCGTTTCTCGTGGCCCTCCTGCTGGCGCAGCCGGTGGCGGCGGAGCCTTCTCCAAGCGTGCCGCACATCCTCTACGGCAGCTCGTACTACAGTGAATACCTCCCCGCGGAGGTCGGCCCCGAGCGTGTGGCGACGGATGCCGAGCTGATGAGGAAGGCGGGCGTCCGGGTCGTGCGCATGGGCGAGTCGAGCTGGGGCACCTTCGAACCTGCCGATGGCAGGTTCGACTTCGGATGGATGGACCGGGCGATCGCGACCTTCGCCGCGGCCGGCATCAAGGTGGTGATCGGCACTCCGACCTACTCGATGCCGGCTTGGCTGTCCCACGCGCATCCGGAGCTTCTGGCTAAGCCGCTCGGCGGCGGTGCCGTCGGCTACGGCATGCGGCAGAACATGAACTACGACGATCCGACGTTCCGCAGGTATGCGGAGCGGATCGTCACACGGATAGTGGAGCGCTACCGCGACAATCCGGCGGTGATCGGATGGCAGCTGGACAACGAGACCGGTCCGAACGGCGCCGCGAACGACGGCGTCTTCGATGCCTTCGTCGGCCGGCTGAAGACCAAGTTCGGCACCCCGGAGGCGCTCGATCGCGCCTGGCTCCTCAACTACTGGGGCCAGTCTATTCACGACTGGAGCGACATGCCGCGTCCGGACTTCACGGTCAGCCCCAGCTACAAGCTGGAGTGGAACCGCTTCCAGCGGACCCGTGTCACCAGCTACCTCGCCTGGCAGGCCGCGCTGGTCAGGAGGCTTCGCCGGCCCGATCAGATGGTCGTCCACGACTTCGCGAGCGCGATGCGGGGCGACGTCGACGAGTTCGCGGTGGCCCCGCTGCTCGATGTGGTCGGGATCAACGTCTACCACGCCACCCAGGACCGGATGGACGGCCAGTGGCAGGCAATGACGGGCGACTACGCGCGCTCGCTGAAGGGCGACAACTTCTTCGTGATGGAGACGAGCGCCCAGACCATCGGCTGGAACGCGCAAGGGCAGTTCCCGCCCTACGACGGGCAACTGCGCCTCGACGTCTACGCCAACGTGGCCAGCGGCGCCAACATGCTGCTCTACTGGCACTGGAACAGCCTTCATGCCGGGCTCGAGACCTACTGGAAGGGAGTGCTGGGGCACGATCTGAAGCCTGGGCGCGCCTATGAGGAGGTGCGCCGCACGGGCCAGGAGCTTGCGCGGCTCGGCGGCTCCGTAGCCAACCTCAGGATGAGGAACGAGGTCGCCATCCTCTACAGCGCGGACTCGTCGACCGCGCTCTCCCTCATGCCCTACCGGGCGGAGGGCGGCGGGGAGTGGCGTCCCGAGCAGACGACCGGCTACGGCAGCACGCTGCGCCAGATGCACCGCTCGCTCTACGACGCCGACGTGGGCGCGGACTTCGTCTCGGCCGACGATCCCGATCTGGACCTGACGCGCTATCGCCTGGTCCTCATCCCAAGCCTCTACGTCGCCGACGACAAGCTCCTGCGCAAGATCGAAGCCTACGTGCACGGCGGCGGCCATGCGCTCGCCACGTTGAAGAGCGGCTTCGCGAACGAGGCGAGCGCAGTGCGCGCGCAGCTGGCCCCGGGTCCCCTCGCACGCGTGGCGGGCGTGACCTATCAGGAGTTCTCGACGCTCGAGAAGCCGCTGCCGCTGAGGGGGGATCCCTTCGCCGTCGGTCCGGGGAACACCGTTGCGAGCTGGGCCGAGTTCCTGACGCTTGGCACGGCAAAGGCGCTGGCATGGTACGACGATCCGAACCTTGGCCGCTGGCCTGCGATCACGCGCAACCGGTTCGGCTCGGGCGCGCTGGTCTACGAGGGGACGGCCGTCTCCGACGCGATCCAGTATCAGGTCGTGCGTGGGCTGCTTCGCGAAAGCGGCGTCGCCGCGGACGTGCCGGCTAGGCCTGCTGCGGTTCGCACCCGCGCCGCACTCGGGCGTGACGGCCGGCTGGTGCGCTTCTTCCTGAACTTCTCCGCCGAGACCCAGCGGCTGCCTTATTCCCACCCGGCTGGGAGGAGCCTGCTGAGCGGAAGGCCCGTTTCGGCGGGCGCGGCGCTGGTGCTGCCGCCGTGGGACGTGGAGATCGTTCGGGAGGACGCCTTGGCCGTCAACCACTGAACCAGCAAAGTGACGCAACAAAGCTCTTGAACTGTAATACAGGTCCTGTATTTGTTGCACCAGAATCGGGGTGTGATCGTAAACGTTCGACGCATCTCCGCCCACGAGGCTGGTAGAGGGGATGATTATGACTGCGCTCGACACGGCATTCTTCAAGCGCCACGGGACTTCACGGACCCTGGCCACCACCGTCTCGGCGGCGGCTCTGGCGCTTGCAATGGCCTCTGGTGCGCAGGCCCAGGATCTAGCGGTTCAGCCGGCGCCGGCGGAGGCGCAGGCGGTAGCGTCGGAAGGGGCCCAGGCGCAGGCGGAGCCCGCCGGCGAAGACATCGTCGTCACCGGCATCCGCGCCTCGCTGGAGTCCGCTCAGTCGATCAAGCAGAACAGCGACACCTTCGTCGACGCCATCACCGCGCAGGACATCGGTGCTCTTCCGGATCGGTCCGTGGTCGAGTCGCTGCAGCGGATCCCTGGCGTGACGATCAGCAAGTTTCAGGGCGGCAACGATCCGGACCACTTCTCGGCTGAGGGCACCACGGTGCAGATTCGTGGCCTCAGCCAGATCCAGACGCAGGTCAACGGCCGCGATAGCTTCACCGCGGGCTTTGGCCGGACGATCAACCTCGCCGACTTCCCCGCGGAGCTCCTGAGCTCGATCGAGGTCTTCAAGGAGCCGACCTCGGACATGATCGAGGGCGGCCTGGGCGGCACCGTCAATCTGAACACTCTGAAGCCGCTCGACCGCAAGGGCTTCCATGCCGCGTTCGACGCGGAGGCCAACTACAGCGACTTCCGCGACAAATGGTCGCCCGTCGCCTCGGTGCTGGTCAGCGACACCTGGGAGACCCGTCTGGGCACCTTCGGGCTTCTGCTCGACTATTCCTATTCGGACCTGAAGGTCCGCTCCGACGGCATCCAGGCGACCAACTTCCAGACGCGCGACGGCCTGACCACGCCGGCCGGCGTGCTGCGCAACCGCCTCCCCGGGCGGGACGTCGCCTTCGCGCCGATCGGCGCCAGCTTCCGCACGCAGGACACTGAGCGCAAGCGCTACGGGAGCGCGGTCGCCGCGCAGTGGGAGAGCCCGGACAAGACGATGCAGCTGACGGGCCAGTTTCTGAGGACCCTGGCGACGCGCTCCTGGACCGAGCACACCTTCGAGACCGAGAGCGGGCTCTCGGAATACAACACGTATCCGGCCGGCTGCCTGCCGACCGCAGATTCGTCGGCCAGCTGCCCGGCCGGCTTTGCCGACTACCAGTATGATGCGGAGGGAGTCTTCGAGAAGGGCTACATCACCCAGCCGGGCACGGGGTGGCGCTCGGCCACCTCAGGAACGGCCGGCTCGCCGACGCCGACCGGCGGGATGCAGCAGAACCTGTCGCGCCGAGACCGCTTCGAACGCACCGTTACCAGCGACTTCTCGTTGAACTACAAGTGGACGCCGACGCCGCGGCTTTCGGTCACACTGGACGGCCAATACGTCACGTCGCGCGCGCGGTCGTTCGACTTCACATCCTACACCGACACGTTCGCCGACGAGGAGCTCGACCTCACTGGCGGTTTGCCGGTCGCGGTTCCCCACAAGCCCCTCAACAACGCCTCGCCCAACACGAGGATCGCGGGGCAGAGCGACGCCCAGTATTTCGCGGATCCCGCCAACTACTTCTGGCGGGCTGCAATGGACCACATGGACGAGAGCGACGGCAAGGAGTGGGCGTTCAAGGGCGACGTGAGCTACGACGTCGACGGGGACATTCCCTTCCTGCAGAAGGTGCAGGCCGGCTTCCGCTATTCCGATCGCGACCAGACGGTGCGCTACACGCCATACAACTGGGGCTACGTGAGCGAGGTCTGGGACGGCACCGGCGATGCGGTCTATCTCAACCAGGCCGGACAGGACCAGGCGGAGCTCTACCGCTTCGACGACTTCTTCCAAGGGAAGACCTCGGGTCCGCAGGGCTGGTATTACGGAAGCCATCAGCTCGACAACTACGCGTCTGCCTCGAACTTCTTCCAGGACATCAACAAGGTCTGGCAGCAGTCGAACGGCGGGTTCGCCGGCGGATGGGTTCCGGTGGGCCAGCGTGCCGGCGTGGTCGCCGCGACGCCGTATCTGCCTGGCGAGATCGACAGGTCGGGAGAGAGCACGAACGCCGCATACGCGCGTCTCGACTTCGGCTCGAAGGACCCCGTGTTCGGCGACGTCAGGATCCGCGGCAACGTCGGACTCCGCTACGTGGAGACGCGCGAGCACTCCACAGGTTCGATCCAGTTCCCGTCCAACACGCTCGGGGGGACCTACGCCCAGATCTGCCAGACGGGCGCGTCGCCGCCGCCGATCTGCGCGCGCGGGCAGCAGTTCTACGACGATCTCGTCACCTTCAGCGATGCCGGGTCGACGCAGGGGACCGTCAGGAACAAGTTCCACCACTGGCTGCCGAGCGTGAACCTGATCGTAAGCCCGACCGACACCTTCCAGCTGCGGTTCGCCGCGTCAAAGCAGATCCAGCGTCCCGACTTCGGGTTTCTGCGCAACTACGTGGCCATGTCGGTCAACAGCGGCGAGGTTCCCCTGACCGCCACGGCGGGCAACCCCTACCTCAGGCCGGCCGAATCGAAGCAGTGGGACCTCGGTGCGGAGTGGTTCTTCAGCAAGGTCGGTTCGCTGACCTTCGACTACTTCCACAAGAGCATCGACGGCTTCTTCTACCAGAGCAACGTGCAGCGAAGCTTCACCAATAACGGCGTCGCCCAGACCGCCTTCCAGCTCGCGCCCGCGAACTTCGACGGGACGGGCAAGATCAAGGGCTTCGAGGTGGGCTACCAGCAGTCGTTCGACTTCCTCCCGGGTCTTTTCGGGGGCTTGGGGGCGGGCGCGACCTATTCGCACGTCGTCAGCAAGGGCCTGCCGAACGCATTCCTGTCGAACGTCTCCGTGGCCCCGGCGGCCGAGCCGTCGACCGGCCGGGGAACGCTTCCCTTCGAGGGACTGTCGCGTGACAACGTCAACGTGACCGGCTTCTACGAGAAGGGGCCGCTGTCGCTGCGCGTCGCATACAACTGGCGCTCGCGGTTCCTCGAGACGGCCGTCGACGAGATCTACCCCTACTTTCCGGTCTATCAGAAGGCGACCGGGCAGCTCGACGCGTCGGTCTTCTTCAACCTCACCCGGCAGATCAAGATCGGTGCCCAGGGCGTGAACCTCACCAACACGGTCACCAGGACCGAGCAGCAGTTCACGGCGAGCGGAAGGATCGGACCGAGGTCCTCCTTCATCACCGATCGCCGGTTCGCTTTGATCCTCCGCGGAAGCTTCTGACGCGGCGGTCCGACCCTCCCCCCTCGGCCCTCCTCCCTCTTCCGGAGGGCCGTTTTTTCCTCAAGCGACGAGGGCGAGATGCGCATAACGGGCGTGACTACCAGGATCGTGCATGCGGAGATGCGCAACTGGCTCTTCGTCCGCGTGGACACCGATCAGGCCGGCCTGCACGGCTGGGGCGAGGCCACCCTCGAGTGGAAGACGCGAGCCGTTGACGGAGCGGTCCGCGACCTGGAGCCACTGATCGTCGGCCGCGATCCTCGCGACATCGAGCAGCTCGTCCGGATCATGACGAAGCACAGCTTCTGGCGTCTCGGCGTGATCGGGCGCTCCGCCGTCTCGGGCATCGAGATCGCACTCTGGGACATCTTCGGCAAGTCGCTCGGCCTCCCGGTCTGGAGGCTGCTGGGCGGCAAGGTGCGCGAGAGGGTGAAGGTCTACACGCATCTTGGCATGGGCGACATGCGCGCCGTCTACGAGACCGACAGCGTGGAGGCGATCGCGGAACGCGGGCGCGCGGTCGTCGAGAAGGGATACCGCGCGCTGAAGGCGGTGTTCATTCCCTATTCCCACTACGGGCTCGACGTCCGCGCGGTCGATCACGCCGCGCGCATGATGGAGGGCCTGCGCGCAGCCGTGGGACCGGACATCGACATCATGGTCGACTTCCATGGGCGGCCCGCTTCGATCGGAAGCGCGCTGGCCTACATCGAAGCGCTCGCGCCGGGTCGTCCGATGTTCGTGGAGGAGCCGCTGCCGCCGGGAGAGACGCGCTCCCTGGCCAAGCTAGCGGCCCGCACGGGCGTTCCGATCGCGACAGGGGAGCGCCTGGTCGACCGGGCCGAGTTCGACGACCTGCTGCGCGCCCGCGCCGTTGACATCCTGCAGCCGGACATCTGCCACTGCGGGGGCCTGCTCGAGGCCAAGAAGATCGCGGCGATGGCGGAGGCCGCCTCGGTCGGCGTCGCTCCTCACAATCCGCTCGGACCCATCGCCGGCGTCGCCGCGCTCCACTACGCGATCTCCACGCCCAACCACGTCATCCAAGAGGAGATGGTGGGAGCGGTGCCGTGGTATGACGAGGTGGTGCGCGGACCGATCCGGATGGTGGACGGACACTGGCAGCTGCCCGAGGCTCCGGGCTTGGGGATAGAGGTCGACGAGGCGGTCTGCCTGGCGCACCCGTTCCAGCAGGAGGTGATCCATGCCTCCGAGGCGGTGCTGCCCGACGGCACCATCGTCGACTGGTAGCATGAGGCTCGCCGGCAAGACCGCAGTCGTCACCGGCGGCGCGAACGGCATCGGCGCTGCCATCGTCGCCGCCTTCCTGCAGCAGGGGGCGGCAGTGGTGATCGCGGACGTCGACGCGGAAGCTGCCGCCGCGGCCGCGGAGGCTGCGCGGGGAAGGGGAGCCAGCGCCATCGCCACCAGGACCGACGTCACCGATCCCGAAAGCGTCGCTTCGATGCTCCGCGATGCAGAGGCCGTCTTTGGGCCGGTGAACGTGCTTGTCGCAAATGCCGGCGTCAACGTCTTCTGCGAGCCTCTCGCGATGGACGCCGCGGACTGGCGTCGATGCTTCGCCGTCGATCTCGACGGCGTGTGGAACAGCGCCCGCGCGGTCCTCCCCGGCATGATCGCCAGCGGTGGCGGGTCCATAGTCGCCCTTGCTTCCGTCCATAGCACGACGATCATTCCGGGCTGCTTCCCCTACCCGGTGGCCAAGCACGCGGTGATCGGCCTCGTCCGGGCGCTCGGCGTGGAGTATGCCCGCGCTGGAGTGCGCGTGAACGCCATCGCTCCGGGCTATGTCGAGACCGAGCTCGCGCTTGCGCATTGGGCGTCTTTCGACGATCCGGACGCGGAACGGGACAAGGTTCACGGCCTCCATCCCCCGGGCCGCATCGGACGCCCGGAGGAGGTTGCGATGACGGCGGTGTTCCTCGCCTCCGACGAAGCGCCGTTCATCAACGCTTCGACCATCACGATCGATGGCGGACGCTCTGTGGTCTACCACGACTGAGCGCCAGGAGCTCGACGGCGCTTCCTACCGATCGGAATGGACGTGGCCCAACCTCTAGCTGGCTGAACGGCCAATGCGACCCTGTAAAGACTTCCGGGCACAGCCTTACTCGGGGCATTCAAAGCCGCTTGTTCATGAAGCAGGGCGAGGGTGCCGAGTGGCCGCTTCTGGTGAAAGCGTTCAGTCTGCTTTCGGGCGGCGATCACAGAAACTTGCCGTTCGTTCAGAACGCGGGGCAGGGGGTGAAGCGACCGCTGGCTAGTAGAAAACGGCTTGGCCGCTAGCGCGCGCTTGGCGTGATGAGCGGTCGCTTATTCTGCTGAGTCGGAGCACGCTTAACGTGGTCGAGCATCCTCCGGTCGAACGAAGCCGAGGGGGTACTTGTAGCGAAGCTTACGGCCATGACGTTCCGATCGGCCGGAAATGGTTCACGATGTAATTCAAACGATCTTCTAGTTGATCAATTTCGCTTCTCTAATCGGTTGAAGAGAGAGCCCATCTACGGCGAGCTACGAGGATAAGGACTGCTTATCCGGCCGAATACCCTCTCTCTGCCGCATTTTGTAGAGGCAAAACGCAGCGCTATATTGTTGCATGCCGTTCTCTGCGAAACCGCAAAAGAGCATCCGCTTGTGACGATGCTAGGAGCTTTACGGCGCGCGCCTTACGCGCTTTCTTTAGTGCGACGCTTTTGCGGCGCTACCAAGTCGCTCCGTTCCAGGCGACGGATAGACGCTTCGAGCCTGTGCTCGGCATCCAGGATCTGCTGTTGTGTCTTGAGAGCGGTGGTCATGTGAAGATGCGCGGCCTCGCGCGCCTTGACAGGATCGCGCAGCATAATCCCGTCGAAGATCGCCTGATGCTCCTGCAACTGCGATTCCTTCTGAACACGGTGCTCGTACAGATTACGTCGGTTGAGATAGACATTCGACCTGAGCACCGTCTCGAGGCTGCGCATCAGGTGCAGCATCATGACATTGTGGCTGGCCTCGTAGATCGACAGATGAAACTCGGCGTCAGTTCGAGCGATCTCGTCAACGTCCTTACGATCGTGCGCGACGATCATCTCGTCCATCTTCGTTCGCAGCACCTCGCGATCGAGATCTGATGCCCGCTCGGCGGCAAAGCCGGCTGCCGCAGCCTCAACGATCGAGCGCAGCTCCAAGACGTCGAGTCGCGCCTCGGGCGTGTCCATCAGGCTGACTAGCGGATCCCGTAGGCTGCGGCCGATGGCATCGCTGACGTAGGTTGCTCCCTGCACGTCGGTTGTCAGAAGGTCTTCGGCGACGAGTATGTCGAAGGCGTCGCGAAGCGAGGGGCGGGAGACATCAAGCTTCATTGCCAGATCCCGCTCCGACAGCAGCCGCTCGCCTGGCTGCAGCGCGCCTTCAAGAATCAGCTGGCGAAAATGGCTAGCGATCGCATCGGCGAGCTTGGCAGGTTTGATCGAGGGCAGTGCCATCATTGCTCCGAACGTTTTGACCATCGTCCAACGTCTAGGCCTGAATCCGGTAAAGAACGATGGCCTCGTGCGACATAGGCTACATAGTGGGTCTTGGGAGATCAAGCGAACCCATCTTGTCAAATCTCTTTACCACTTGATCCAGGCTGTCAGGCGAACTACCCGCTGATGGCTGAAACGCCAATAGGCGTAGGGGAGGGATCGATGTTCCACCAACAGGTCACACCGGTAGCCGGCAATTTGGCGGCCTCGTTCGGGCTTGCCGTGGTCCCAATCGCTGTGGTGCTCGTGCTGCTGGGCGTCCTGCGCCGCCCTGCTTGGCAAGCGTCGCTCGCTGGGTTGATCGCGTGCCTCGTGCTTGCGACGACAGTCTGGCGCATGCCAGTCGGCCTCGCCCTCGACAGCGTTGCCGCGGGCGCGACCTTTGCGGCCTGGCCGGTGATGTGGATCGTGGCGAACGCGCTGCTTCTCTACAACGTGTCGGTCGTTTCTGGCCGGTTTGCGGCATTTCGCGACTGGATGATCGAGCATCTGCCGAACGATCGCCGCGTGGCTCTCATAATCATCGGCTTCTCGTTCGGATGCCTGTTGGAAGGCGTCGCGGGCTTCGGCGCGCCGATCGCGATCACTAGTGCGCTTCTGATCGCTCTGGGGTTCTCGCCGCTGGAAGCCGTGGTCTTCACCTTGATGTTCAACACGGCCCCCGTGGCCTTCGGGGCGCTGGGTGCGCCGGTCACGACGCTGGCCGCCGTGACCCAGCTGCATGACGTGACGCTCGGGGCGATGATAGGCCGCCAGCTCCCGATCATGGCGCTGATCCTGCCCTTCTACGTTATGGCGGTGTATGGAGGCGTCCGGGCGCTTCGCGGCATCTGGCCGATCCTGCTCGTGTCGGGCGGCTCGTTCGCCGCCATGCAGTTCCTGTCGTCCAACTACCTCGGCTACGCGCTCACCGACGTGCTGTCCTCCCTTTCCTCGCTGATCCTGACGATCGCGTTCGTGAAGGTCTGGCGACCGGCTCACGACCCGGCATTCGCTCTCGATGCCGTGGCTCTGTCGGTGGCCGCGCGCGACCGGGGGAGGCATCCCGGCTGGCAGGGCTGGATGCCGTGGATCATCCTGTCCGTAGTCGTGATCCTGTGGGTGCACTTCGAAGTCAATCTCCTGGGACAGTTCAAGGTCAAGTGGCCCGGTCTGCACAATGCCGTGTTCATTACCACCTACGGCAGGCCCTATGCCGCGATCTGGACCTTCCAGCCGCTGGCGACTGGCACCGCCATCCTGGCCGCCACAGTCATCAACGTCTTTCTAACGCGGCTCTCGTCCAGGCAGCTGCTGGATGCGTTAGCCGGGACCGTCCGGCAGGTCCGGCTGCCGCTCGCCACGACCATGGTGATCGTCGGTCTGGCTTACCTGATGAACTATTCTGGGATCGCCTATACGCTTGGTGTCGGCATCGCCTCCGTAGGCTTCCTTTTCCCCCTCGTGTCCGCCTTTCTTGGCTGGCTCGCGGTGTTCCTTTCCGGGAGCGACACGTCCGGAAACGCGCTTTTCGGCAATCTCCAAGTCGTGGCTGCGAACCAGATCGGGGTCAGCCCGGTCCTGATGGCAGCGACCAATGCCTCGGGCGGAGTCATGGGGAAGATGGTCTCACCCCAGAACATCACGACGGGCACCTCAACGACGTCGCTCAAGGGCCGCGAGGGGGAGGTCCTCGCCCGCACCTTCTGGCACTCGATCGCGCTGACTCTGATCCTCGGCGTGATTGTGATGCTCCAGCAGTACGTCTTTCCGGGCGTCATCCCGCGCTGATCACCGTCAGAACGCAGCGCCAACGCTCAGCCAACCAAGATCAATCTGGTCAACTCGCTTTACGGTTGATCATGGCGGTAAGAAAAGGTATCCAGAACTAGATTGACGTTCGCCCGGCACTGGGACGAGCGCTGCATAACCGGGAGGGTCTTCATGAAACGGCAACGCACGTGCCTTGTGCTGATGGCGGGGGTCAGCATCTTCGCATTCTCGGGAACCGCCATCGCTGCTGCCGTTGACCAGTCCGGCGCTCAAGTGTCCGGCAGTCCGGCCGCCACGGATCAGGCAAGCGTCGCCACCCCGTCGAGCGGTCCTTCTGCTCAAGCGCCAACCACCCCCGGCGAGATCGTGCCGCTCGAGCAGGACACCGCGGCGCAGAGCCCCGCTGAACCCGAGCAGGACATCCTGGTGACGGGCAGCCGTCTCGCCCGCTCCACGTTTCAGACGCCAACCCCCGTCACTGCGATCGGCGAGGCGCAGCTCGAGGCTAAGGCCGCGACGACGGTCACCGACCTTCTGCGTGACATCCCGGCGCTCAGGCCAAACCGCAACAACACGCAGGCGCTGGACGTCGGCTCATCCAACTTCAATGCCCGGTCTCTGGGCGCGACCCGCACCCTCGTGCTGATCGACGGCCAGCGCGCGATGTTCTCGAGCCCGACCAGCGGCTTCGATCTCAATCTGCTGCCGACCTCGCTCATCAAGCGGCTGGAGGTCGTCACCGGTGGCGCCTCGTCGGTATACGGATCGGACGCCATCGCCGGCGTCGTCAACGTCATTCTCGACGGACAGCTCAATGGCTTCAAGGCGGACATCCAGAACAACGTCACGAGCCACGGCGACGCGTTCGTGTTCACCGCCAACGCGGCCTACGGAACGGGCTTCGCCGGCGGGAAGGGCCACGTCGTCGTGGCCGGATCATACTTCACCCGCCCGGACATCCTGTATCAGGGCAGCCGGGCTTGGGGATCCAACGGCGTGACGCTTATTCCGAATCCGACGTACACGCCGACGAACGGACAATTCCGGCAGTTCATCCGGCCGAACGTCCGCTATTCGACCATGACCTACGGCGGCGTGATCACCACCAACGGCGCGCTGAAGAACATCCAGTTCGGAGAGGGCGGCGCGCAGAGTCGTCTGCAGCAGGGCACCAACATAAGCCTGGTCTGGATGGAGGGCGGAAACGGCGTTCAGCCTCAGCCTGACCTTGGCGTGCTGCTCGCGTCGGGCGAGCGGGTCAACGGCTATGGCCGGGCGACCTACGACCTGACCTCCGACGTCACCGCCTACGTCGATGTGCTCGCGGCGCATTCGAAGGGTCAGCAGACCAACAACTACAATTTCAACACCGGCGACATCGTCGTCCGGCGCGACAATGCCTTCCTGCCCGCCAACATCCGCGCGACGATGGTCGCGAACAACCTGCAGACGATCAACGTCGGCCGCATCAATCCCGAACTCGGCATCAACCTAAACTCGACGACGAACACCTATGTGCGATCGTCAGGCGGCCTTAAGGGTAAGGTAGGCGCCTGGAACTGGGACGTGGGTGGCAGCTACACGACATCCAAATACCGCAACCAGAGCTTGAACAACCGAAACAACGCCAACTGGACGCGTGCGCTGGACTCGGTGATCAGCCCGACGACGGGTCAGGCCGTGTGTCGATCCACCCTCACCAATCCGACGAACGGCTGCCAGCCGGCCAATATTTTCGGCTTGAACTCGGTTTCGCCTGAAGCCGTCGCCTACGCGGCAGGAACCTCGTTCATCGAGGCGCGCCAGAACCAGTACAACGCCACCGTCAATCTCCGTGGCAGGCTGTTCGAAACCTGGGCCGGTCCCGTGCAGGTCGCGGTCGGCGGCGAATATCGCAAGAACGATCTGAAGCAGACGACTGATCCGATCTCTGCCGTCGGCGGGTGGAGGCAGGCGAACTCCGCACCGTTCGCCGGCAAGGTCAACGTAAAGGAGGCGTATGTCGAAGCGAGCATTCCGCTCGCCGCCGATTCGTTCATCGGCAAGAACCTCGACCTCGATCTCGCGGGTCGTCTCGTGGACTACAGCACCAGCGGCAGCACCGCCGTGTGGAAGGTCGGCGTCAACTGGGCGGTCACCGACGAGATCCGTCTCCGCGGCGCCTACTCGCGCGACTTCCGCGCACCGACGCTGAACGAATTGTTCTCCGCTGCGACCACGCGTTCGCAGCAGGCGGTCATCGATCGGCCGAGCAACGCCCAGGTCCTCGTTACCACGGTCTCCGGCGGCAATCGCGCACTACAGCCGGAAGTCGCACATACCTTCACCGCGGGTGTCATCCTGCGGCCGAACTTCATCAACAATCTGCAGTTCTCGGTCGACGTGTTCGACATCAAGCTCGACGACGCTATCAACATCCTCGGTCAGCAGGAGGTGATCGATCGCTGCGCGGCTGGCGACCCGAGTTTCTGTTCGGCGCTGACGCGGGATGCCAACGGCACGCTGACCCGGGTGCAGTCCACCTACTTCAACGCCCAGACGCTGAAGACCCGGGGCATCGACTTCGAGCTGGCCTATCGCGTGGCGGTTGGCGCAGGGAACGTCAGCTTCTCCGAATTGGCCACCTATGTCGACCGTCTGGTCACCACGTCGGGCACCAGCAAGGTCGACACCGCGGGGCAGCTCACCGGCACCAACGCGACGCCGAAATGGCGGTCGTCGACGACCCTAGCCTATGACCAGGGATCGTTCACCGGGCGGCTGCTCGGCACCTTCATCGGGGGCGGGCATTACGACAGCACCTACGGTCCGCTCGATCTGGACAAGCAGCAGTTCAGCGGCCGCTTCTACCTGGATTTCACCGCCGAATACCAGATCAACGAGCATTTTCAGCTGTTCTTCAAGGTAGAGAACCTGCTGGACAAGGACCCGCCGCTGATCGCCGAGAACGTCACCGGTCGCGCCGGCGCGGCAACGGCATCCAGCTTCTACGACCTGATCGGCCGCAACCTGGGCGTGGGCGCGCGGGTCAGGTTCTGAGCACCACTGCGTATTCTCGGGAGATGAACATGGTGAAACTCGCCGCAAATCTGACGATGATGTTCCAGGACAGGCCCTTCTTGGAACGCATCGACGCGGCTGCCGCAGCCGGGTTCAAGGCGGTCGAGTGCGTCGCTCCCTATGTGGTGCCGGCCGAGGAGATCGCGGACCGGCTGACGCGGCTCGATCTGCAGTTCGCGCTCTTCAACATGCCCGCGGGCGATTGGGCGGGAGGGGACCGCGGCGTGGCGGCGGATCCCCGCCGCCAGCAGGAGTTCGCCGACGGGCTCGAGACGACGCTGCACTACGCGCTCACGACCAGGACGCCCGTCGTCCACCTCATGGCCGGCAAGATGCCCGCCGATGCCGATCGGAGCGCATGGGCCGACACGCTGATCGAGAACGTCCGTCGCGCATCCGACCTGCTCGGCCCGCACGGCATCACCATCGTGCTGGAGCCCATCAACACCCGTGTCGACATGCCCGGATACTTCTACGACAGGACGGACGCGGTGCTCGAGGTCATGGATGCGGTGGAACGGGACAACGTCAGACTGCTGTACGACATCTACCACATGCAGATCATGGAGGGCGACCTAAGCCGCACGATAGAGCGTCTGCTGCCGCGGATCGGCCACATCCAGCTCGCCGACAATCCTGGTCGTCACGAACCAGGAACAGGGGAGATCAACTTCCCGTGGCTGCTCTCGCGAATTGACGCGCTCGGTTATCAAGGTTGGATCGGATGCGAATACGCGCCGGCTGGCGACACCTTGGACGGTCTCGATTGGGCAAAATCATATCTGAGCCAGCACCGGATTGGAGGCACTGCATGAAGATCGGTTTCCTGGGGCTCGGCATCATGGGTCGGCCGATGGCGGGGCATCTCCAGGCCGCAGGACATGAACTGCTCGTGGTGCAGCATCGTTCGCCATTGCCAAGCGAATTGCTCGAGGGCGGTGCGGTCATCTGCGCCGACGCCGGCGCGATATCCGCCGGTGCGGATGTCATCGTCCTGATGCTGCCCGACACGCCGGACGTCGAGCGGGCCCTGTTCGGAGCGGACGGCGTCGTGGCCGGGCTGAAGCCTGGCACCCTCGTCATCGACATGAGCTCGATCGATCCAATCGCAACGAAGGGCTTCGCAGCGCGGGTCGTGGAGGCTGGCGGCCGCTACGTCGATGCGCCTGTCTCGGGCGGCGAAGTCGGGGCCAAGGGCGCGACGCTGACCATCATGGTCGGCGGTTCGGAAGCCGACATTGCCGATGCGCTTCCGCTGTTCGAGCTGATGGGCAAGAACATCACCCGCGTCGGCGAGGTCGGCAGCGGGCAGATCGCCAAGGTGGCAAACCAGATCATCGTCGGCTTGAACATCGCAGCGGTGGCCGAGGCGCTGGTGTTCGCGGCCAAGGCCGGCGCAGATCCGGAGAAGGTCCGGCAGGCCCTTCAGGGAGGCTTTGCCTCCTCACGTATTCTCGACGTCCATGGCGAGCGCATGACGAAGCGGACGTTCGACCCGGGCTTCCGGATCGCGCTGCATCGCAAAGACTTGGCGCTAGCGCTGAACGCGGCGCGGTCGTTGTCGCTGTCGCTTCCCAATACCGCCGCGACTGCACAGCTGATGGGGGCGTGCGACGCGAACGGCCACGGGCAGAAGGACCATTCGGCATTGGTCTTGGCGCTCGAGTTGTTGGCGAACCACAGCGTCGCCTGAATTGGCCGCCGCTGCTCGGGCTGAAACGAAGAACAAGGACGGGGAGGGCGAAATGACTGGCTTGGATCACGGCATGGACCGACGCACGCTTCTCCGGACGGCGGGCGTGGCGACCATCTCGGCCACGGTGCCGCTCGCCGCGGCAACGCCGGCGCGGCGGGGCCATGCCAGCCCTGCCAAGTGGGAGGAGGGTCCCATGCGCTGGTTCCAGCTAGCTTTCACCGAAGACGACCCCGGCAAGTTCTCCCCCTCCTTCTGGCTGGACTACTTCAAAGAAATCAAGGCGGACGGCGTGTGTCTCTCCGCGGGAGGGGGTGTCGCCTTCTATCCGACCAAGGTGCCCGATCACGGCAAGGCGCGCGGACTTGGACAGCAGGATCCGTTCGGCACCATGGTCAAGGGATGCAAGGAACTCGGCATGCGTGTGCTGGCGCGGATCGACACGCACGCGATGCCGACCGAGGTGTTCGCGGCGCATCCGGAGTGGGCGGCGTGCACGGCCGACGGCAAGCCGCGTAAGCACTGGACGGCCGCCGACCTGTATCTGACGTGCCCCTACACCGACTACAACTTCAAGCTGATGCCGCAGGTGCTGCAGGAGATTGCACGCGGCTACGCGGTCGACGGCTACTTCGGCAATCGCGTGAACACGCTGGGGGTCTGCTACTGCTCCGGCTGCCGCACTTTATACCGTGATGCAGGAGGCGCCGAGATCCCGACCGACCTCGATCCGGTCAACCCGGCGGCGGCACGCTACTGGGACTGGACCCAGCGCCGCTTCCTCATGCTGAACGACCTCTGGAACAAGACGATCCGCGCCACCAATCCGAACGGCTTCTTCGTCTACGGGACGGAGCGGCGCGGCGCGGTCGACTACGTCGGGAAGGATCTTGGCGAGCGCAATCCGGTCGTGTTCTGCGATCGGCAGGCGCGATCGACCGACCACGGGATGTTCTCGACCGGCGAGCAGGCCTGGAACAACGGCCGCTTCACCAAGGAGCTGCGGGCCTACATGGGCGACAAGCCGGTTAGCAACATCATCTCGGTCGGTGTCGAGGAGGAGTATCGCTGGAAGGACTCGGTCCAGAACGAGGCCGAGATCCGCATCTGGGCGCACTCGGCGATCGCGCAGGGTTCGCGTCCGTGGGTGACCAAGTTCAACGCCAAGCCGTTCGACAAGCGTTGGATGCCGGTCGTGGCCGACATCTACCAGTGGCTTGCGAAGAACGAGCGACACCTGCGAAATACCAGGAGCCTGGCGACGATCGGGATGATCCTCGACCCGCGCACCGCCGCCCTGGAAGGGGGCAACAAGGGCCGCGGGGAACTGGAGCAGCATCGCTATGGCTTCTACGAGGCTTTACTTGAGTCTCGACTACCCTTCGACGAGCTCGACATCAGCTACCTGGATGCCAAGCACATCGAACGGTTTCGCGTGCTGATCCTGCCCAATCTGGTCCGCCTATCGGATGCGCAGTGCGAGACGCTGCGCAGGTTTGTGAAGGCGGGCGGCCGGATCGTCGCGACACACGAGACGTCCCTGCACGACGAATTCGGTAAGCCTCGCGCGAATTTCGGCCTCGCCGACCTGTTCGGCTGCCGTTTCGACGGCAAGGTCGTGGAGCGCGTGCAGAACTCGTATCTGACACTGCGCCACCCCAGCCCAATCCTGGCCGGCCTGGAGGGCGTTCCGCGATGCATTGGAGCGGTCAAGCGGGTGATGGTCACCCCCGAGGGAACGTCCGAGCCATCGCCGCTGACGCTCGTGCCCAGCTACGAGGATTTGCCGATGGAGCGGGTCTACACCGATGTTCCCACCACCGACATACCGATGGCCTACTGCCGCACCTTCGGCACGGGGCGGGTCGTCTATCTGCCGATGGATCTCGACCGGACGTTTGGCGAGCTGCGCGACAGCGATCATCTCGCGGTGCTGCATGCCATGGTCGCCTGGGCGTCGGGGGAAGCGCCGCCGCTGCAGGTCGCGGGGCCAGGATTGATCGACCTCGCCTATTGGCAGCAGGCCAAGTCCGTGACCGCGCACATCGTCAACTACAACAATCCGATGACGATGGCCGGGTCGTATCGGGAGGCGCTGACGACAGGACCATATGATGTCGAGGTTGAGCTGCCCGACGGCGTGAGCCCGGTCGGCGTGAGCCTTCTTGAAAGTGGCCAGCCTGCGCAGTTCACTCAGCAAGGCCGAAGGTTGAAGGTGCGTGTGCCTTCGATCCGATATCACGAGATCGTGGCGATCGATCTCGCCTGACCGACGAACCGCCCAGCCCTGGTGCGGGATCGAGCCCCTTCTTTCGGGAGTGACGACAATGGACGTGTCACGTCGCGAGGCGCTAAGCCTCTCTGGGACGGTCGTAGCGGGAGCCTCGCTGGCGACCGGCGTGCAGGCACTCGGCCGGCCCGCGGCGGTCGGCAAGTGGTGGATGGACGAGCCGATCCGTATGGCGCTCGTCCTGTTCGACCAGACGCGGCCGCCACTGGACACCGACGCCTACGTCAATTGGCTGTCGGACCTCGGCGCGAACGCGGTCTACGTGCCGACCGGTGGCATCGCGGCGTTCTACCCGACCAAGGTCCCGTTCCACTTCAAGGCGACCGGTCTGCCCGCCGGGCGCGATCTCGTGGGCGAGATCGTCCGCAAGGCGCATGTGCGGGGCATCCGCGTCATCTCGCGGTTCGAATGGTCCTTCCATCAGGACCCTCGCGTGATGACCGCGCATCCCGATTGGCTACAGCGCACGGCCAAGGGCGAGATGCGTCCTGTGAACGGCGCCTATCTGACATGCGTCAACGGCGGCTACGTCCGCGAACAGGCGCTGAAGATCATGGGCGAGGTGATCGCGCGCTATCCGATCGACGGCGCGTTCTTCAACGGGGTGTTCCAGCGTCAGAACAACGGTCCGTGCCACTGCGACAACTGCCAGCGGCTATTCCGGGCGAAATACAACCGGGGCGTTCCCGATGAGGCCGACGATGAATATCTCGCCTTCATTAACGCGTCGATGGCGGAGGCGACCGACCATCTGACGCGCTTCCTGCGGGAGAAGCGGCCGGACGACGGCTTCAACCTCCTCTATGGCCGCGACGCGGACTCCAGGAACGACGAGACACACAGCGCGCCGGTCGCGAGCGCAAACGCCTACTGGCTCTACCAGGCCAGCGAGACCGTCAACCGCCTGCGGGCGACCGAGCCCGACAAGATGTCGTTCAACAACGATGCGGTGTTCCTGGACGGCTACTGGCGCTACGTGCACCGGGCCGCGCCCGATGGCGAGATCCGGGCCTACCAGAACATGGCGAACGGCGCGGGCCCGTTCCTTTTCGTGAACGGCCCGATCGAGCAGTTCGATGGCAACGGCATGAAAGGGGCGCGACCGGCGTTCCAGTTCCACAAGGCGCATGAGGAGCTGTATGTCCGCCAGGAGAACGCTGCGCGAGTCCTGCTGCTGGACGATGTCGGCGCCGGGAAGCATGCTTCGATCGGGCGTCGTGGCGAAGCGGCCACGGCCGGGAACGGAGGCTTCGGCTACCGCGACACGCCCGGCGTGGGCCTCCCGGCCGACACCTCCAACTCGGCGATGCGCGGCTTCTTCCGACTACTGACCGAGCAGCACATCCCATTCGCGCTGTCGAGCAGGCTCGACTGGATCGACAGCGATCCCGGGCGCTACGATCTCGTGGTCTGCCCCAAGGGTGTGCCGGCGAAGCTCGACAAGTATCTGCGCGCAGGCGGCCGCGTCCTCGCCGCGAGCGCGGTCAGGCCCGAGCTGGAGTTGCCGCCGGTCGTCAAGCTGTGGAAGCGTCAGGAGACGCTCTCGTCTTACTGGCGTGTGCGCGATCCCAAGCTGCTGCCATCGCTGTCGGACGCCGAACTGCTGCTCAACTACAGCGACTTTCTGGAATTGGAGCCGCGCGGCCCGGCAGCGCTAACCTACGTCCCGTCCACGATCACCATCCCCATGGAGAAGGTCGGGGAAGGGATGACGGACACGGCCAAGCCAGGACTGCACCTGGCCGACTACGGCAAGGGCCGTCTCGCCTACCTCCCCTGGGACATCGGCGACCTCTACTACCGGGTGTCGGCGGTGAACCATGCCGCTCTGATCGGCGACCTGGTGGACCATCTTCTGCCCAGAGGCCGCCAGATCCGAACGAACGCGCATCCGATGGTGCAGATCACCGTGCAGCAGCAGCGGCATGCGGCGCGCACCCTCGTCCACCTGGTCAACCTGTCCGGTTGTTCTCAGGTGGCGTACCACCCTGCGATTCCGATGTCGGGCATCCAGCTAAACGTCGCCGGCACGTTCCGGACCGCGCGGCTGGTGAGCCAAGGGCGTCCGCTGCAGGTCCGGCAGGCGGGCGGCTACGCCAGCGTGACGGTTCCTAGCCTCGACACCTACGACGTGGTGGCGTTCACATGAGCGGCACAGGCCTGCCGGAGTCGCTGGGCTGGGCCGAGGTAATCCGCGAGGTTCACTCCTCGCATGGCGGGCCGGACCTCGCCGTTGGACGCGGCCTATGAGAACGGGACCGCTTTCCCTGCAGGAGCCCGAGCGGGACGGGGCGGCGCGGCTGCTGCTGCGTCGCCTGTTCGACGCGGCCGTGAGCGCTGCGGATCCGGAGCTGGTCCTGAAGGACCACCTGCCGCCGCGGCCCCGCGGGCGGTGCATAGTCGTAGGGGCAGGGAAGGCTGCGGCCGCCATGGCGATCGCCGTCGATCGCGCCTGGGCGGACGTTGACCTCCATGGCGCGGTTGTCGCACCCTACGGCTACGGCTACGGCTACGGCAAACCGGCCGGGCGGATCGCGGTACGCGAGGCGGCGCATCCGGTTCCGGACGCCAACAGCGAGGCGGCCGCGCGAGAGATGCTCGACCTCGTGGCGGGCCTCCGCGCAGAGGATCTCGTGCTCTCGCTGATCTCCGGAGGCGGCTCGTCGGTCATGGCGCTGCCCGTTCCGGGCCTCACCCTCGCCGACAAGCAGGCCGTCAACCGCGCGCTTCTGAACTCAGGTCTCGACATCCGGTCGATGAACGCCGTCCGTCGCCGATTGTCAGCGGTCAAAGGCGGCAAGCTGGCTGCCGCCGCCTTCCCAGCGCAGGTCGTCACCCTCGCGATCAGTGACATTCCCGGCGACGATCCGGCCGCGATAGCGTCCGGACCCACTATCGCGGATGCCGAGGAAGGACGGGACCTGTCCGCGCTCGCCGAGCGCTTGCGCGGCGAGATCGGAGAGGCGGCATACTGCAAGCTGGTGGCACCCTCGGCCACCAAGCACGCTCCGCGCGCGCAGACCTGCGATGTCCGGCTGATAGCCACCCCGCAGGCGTCCTTGGATGCCGCGGCGAAGGTCGCGCGCGAAGCGGGGTACGACGTCGAGATCCTGGGTGATGCGCTGGAAGGGGAAAGCAGGGAGGTCGCGGAGGCGATGGCGCACCTGACGAGCGCTCCGAGGGGGCGTCCCTGCGTTCTGCTTTCCGGTGGCGAGACCACGGTCACGCTGACCGGCAGGAGCGCAGGACGCGGCGGGCGCAACACCGAGTTTGCACTCGCGCTGGCGCGGGCATTGTCCGGTCGATCCGGAGTCTGGGCGCTGGCAGCCGATACGGACGGTGAGGATGGTGCCAGCGGCGGTGGCGCGGGCGCGATCATCGCCCCGGACACGTTGACGCGCGCCGCCGCTGCCGGCCTGAACGTTGATGATGCGCTTAAGCGGCACGACAGCGGCACTTTCTTCTCGAGACTTGAGGATCTGTTGGTCACAGGGCCGACCTTCACCAACGTGAACGACTTTCGAGCCGTCCTTATACTTCCCGACGAATGAACCGCCGGAGCCGAACGGCTGTCCTGCAGCCCACCGCCTCCAGGCGCGGTGCAGCCGGGAAGCGTGAACGACTAGTCGGGGGGGGGCAGAAGCCGCGATTTTTCGGGAATGAAAGAGTTAGGGTCGGGGGGCTCTCAGGCAAGTCAATCGAGCGAACGAATTGCGCATACGCGTTCTAGTTCGCGAGCAGGTGTCAGCAAACTAAGGCAGTTCGGAATGAGTGTAGTCATGGTACTGGGGGAGCAGGCGTCGCCTTGCGTTGGCCTACGTTGCGTAGATCCTCAAGTTGTCGAACGCATGTTGACATCGCTCCCGGGCGAGACAAGTCAGGCGCTGATGAACGGATTCGGGATCAGCTACAACACTTGGCGGAAGATCCGGGCCGGGAGGCCGATTCGTCTTTCGGTCGCAGAAAGATTGGAACGGCGCCTGAACGCAGGGCTTCAAGAATCACAGGTACTATCGGAGATGCAGCAGTATGCGACCACGTCATCGGCGCCGTAAGCGACATACTGGTCGTGAGACCATCGAAAGCTGCCGGCTTCACCCGATACGGATGAGTTGTAGCGGCGCTTGATCATCACCCGACAATCGGGTCGAATCGGACAGGCCCCCCCATTCCACGGCAGCCACGGTCCAGATCCCGGCTCGTCATCGTTGTCTCCCATGCCCTTCGATCAGCGAAACTGGGTCAGCTGTCAAAGGCGAGCCAGAAAGTTCATGCCTTTCGCAAGCCCGTCGGTCGCTTTGTTGCCAGAACCGCTGCCCAGCAGATTTACGCGGCTCGTCTTTGCTAAGCGCAGGCAGTCGGACGTCAGCTGCGGCGGTTTAGAGGAGATGAACGAGCGTCCGCTTTTGGGTCGGCCTAGCCATCTTCGTGTCAGCGCTCGAACAGTACGCTTGCGAGGGGCGGGGGTCGCCAGCTGCCAAGAGACCGTCGCGAAAGCTTTCGGCTTCGCTGAATCGATGAACCGAGCCGTTGCGAGCTTGACCGATGGAGCACGGTAACGGAACATAAGGAGAACGAGCCGAGTCTTAGAACACGATGTCCGCCGCCCTCGATTCTCTCGCGCCAAGCATAGCGCACCTGCGGACGATCGCCACACCGGTGACCGACTACCGCGTGCTGCCGTTCGGCGTCGACGCGATCGACAGCCGACTTGGGGCAGGGGGCCTGCGCGCTGGTGCGCTCCACGAAGCGACCGCGCAGAGTGCGGCGCTGGTCGATGACGCGGCAACGACCCTGTTCCTTGCTGGGATCGCTGCGCGGGAGGCTGCGAACACCGGAGGTCTAGTCCTCTGGACGAGCTGTAGGCACGACCTCTACGCTCCGGCACTGGAGCAGGCGGGCCTCGCGTCTGCCAACGTCATCTATGCTCAGCCTGCGGACGATACCGCGCTTCTCGCGGTGATCGAGGATGCTGTCCGCGACGGCACGCCATGCGCCATTATCGCAGAAGCGAGCAAGGTGTCGATGGTGGCGACCAGAAGGCTGCAACTGGTGGCAGCAGAAGCTGACATGCCGGTTCTGCTGCTCCGACGGCGCCGCGGCCGTGACCAGGATCCCTTCTCCGAGCCTTCTGCTGCCTGGACGCGCTGGCGGATCGGCTCCGCGCCTTCGGCGCGGCTGGAGGTCGCAGGTGTGGGGAGAGCGCAGTGGTCGGTCGAACTCGCGCGGCAGCGTGGCGGTGCATCCTTCTCCCTAATTGTGGAGGGCAGCAATGAGACGGGTCGTCTCGCTGTTCCTGCCGAACTTGGCCATCGAACGGCTGAGACGGTTGGAACGGCCCGCTACGCGGCTGCCTGAGCGGCCCGCCCTGCAGCTGCCGGTCGACGACGACCCGGATGCCTGTTCGGTGCCGCGGGGCGGCGGCTGGCGCCCTGGTGCTAAGTGGGCACGATCCAGCGCGCAGTCGCGCGAGGAGGTCGGGGCACAGATCGCCACGTTGCCGGTTCACGCGCAGCCACCGATGCGTGAGCTTGGCCGGCGATCGGAAGCAGCAAGCCACCCGTACAAGGCGCCGACACCCGCTCTGCGGATCATCGCGCCTGCCCCGGCTCCGGTTCAACACGCGCCGCTCGCGCTTGTCGGAAAGGTAGGCAGGCGCGAGGAGGTGGTCGCCGCCTGCACCGGCGCGCAGGCACTCGGCATCCACCCCGGCATGGCAGCAACCCACGCCCGCGCGCTAGTGTCGGATCTCGACTTCCGTCCGGCCGAACCTGAGGCGGATGCGGCGCTGCTTGACCGCCTTGCGCTGCTGGCGGTCAGGCGCTGGTCCCCAATCGCGGCCGTGACGCCGCACGATGGCCTGTGGATCGACCTGGCAGGCTGCGAGCACCTGCATGGCGGAGAGGAACGGTTCTGCCGACGCTTGCTCGCCTTCTACCGGCGTGTTGGCTTCACCGCGCGCGTTGCCGTCGCAGACACGCCTGGCGCTGCTCATGCGTTGGCTCGCTTTGGCAAGGGTGACCTCATCCGCGTCGAAGCGCGCGGGACAGCGGACGCACTTGCTCCGCTGCCAATCGCGGCGCTTCGCCTCGCAGCCACGGCGCTAGCTGCCTCACGAAAGTTTGGTTTCGATCGCATCGGGGATCTGCTGCCGGTCGCGCGCGGGCCCTTAGCGCGTCGTCTTGGCCTGCCGGCGATCACCCGGCTCGATCAGGCGCTAGGCGGTGTCGCGGAGCCGATCACGCCGCGCGATGATCCAGAGGTGCCAGCGGCCGAGCGTCGGCTGCTGGAGCCGATCGGCACGGCCGAGGTGATCGAACAGGTCATGGGCGACCTGCTGCGCGATCTCGCCGTCGTCCTGCAGGCGAAAGGGCTGGGTGCTCGTTCGCTTCGCCTGACGTGCTTGCGCGTCGACGGCACCGAGCAGCTCGTGGCGGTCGGCACCTCTCGACCGACGCGCGAGGTTGGGCACCTCCTGCGGCTGCTCAAGCTCCGGATCGAGCGCATCGATCCTGGCATGGGCATCGAGCAGTTCGCTCTTGTCGCCCCGCATACGGAGCCACTGGACGCGGTGGATCTCGGTGCCGTCCTGGCAGGCGAAACGCTGGTGCGCGATCCGTCGCGGTTGGTCGACGTCATCGCCGGCAGGATCGGTGTGCGGTCCGTCTTCCGTTTCGCCCCGGTCGACAGCCATGTGCCGGAGCGAGCCGTCGCCTACTCCGACCCGAATGAAGTTCCCGGAAACTGGCCCGCTTGGCAACGTCCGATCCGCCTTTTCGCGCATCCAGAGCCGCTCCACCGAGTGATGGCATTGATGCCCGACCAGCCGCCACGTCGGTTTGATTGGCGGGGCAAGACCTACAAGGTTGTCGCCGGCGACGGACCTGAGCGGGTACATGGCGAGTGGTGGCGGCGTGATGCCGAGGTGTGGGCCGTGCGAGACTATTACCGCGTCGAGGACGAGACCGGCGGGCGTTTCTGGGTGTTCCGCCGCGGTGACGGTTTCGAGGACGATACAGGCGATCTGTCCTGGTGGATGCACGGGGTCTTCGGATGACCCACTATGTCGAGCTTCAGGTGCTCACCCACTTCTCGCTCCTGCGCGGAGCATCCAGTCCCGAGGAGCTGTTCGCGGCTGCGGCGCTGCTTGGCTATCCGGCGATCGGCGTCAGCGACATCGGGACTGTCGCCGGCGTTGTGCGGGCATGGGAGGCGCAGAAGGCGACCGGCGTTCGCTCGATCGCTGGCACTCGCGTTGATCTCTCCTGTGGTCGACGCCTGCTGCTCTACCCCACCAACCGCCCTGCCTGGTCTCGGATCACGAGACTGCTGACGGTCGGTAAGGGGCGGGCAGGGAAGGGCGGCTGCCTTCTACACTGGCATGACCTGGAGCCCTGGTCCGAGGGCGTTATCGCCATCCTGTTGCCGCACGAGGCTGATGAGGAGAACCTTGCGGCGCTGAAGGACCTGAAAGCCGTCTACGGGCGGCGAGGCTACATGGCGCTGTTCCAACGGCGCCGGCCGGGGGACGCAGTCCGGATCGATGCGCTTGCGCGCCAGGCGGGCGGCGCCGGCGTGCGCGCCGTTGTTACCGGGGACGTGCTGTACCATGCTCCCGAAGCGCGGCTGCTGCAGGACGTCGTCACCGCCGTCCGCGAGAAATGCACCGTCGACGAACTCGGCTACCGCCGCGAGGTCAACGCCGATCGGGCGCTCAAATCACCCGACGAGATGGTGCGGCGCTTCCGAGCTTATCCAGACGCGCTGCAGGCGAGCGTCGACATAGCGCGGATCTGCACGTTCGACCTTGGCGAGCTCCAGTATCAGTATCCGCATGAGAAGCTGATCAACGGGCTGACCGCCCAGGAGGCCCTTGAGCGCCTTGCAGATGAGGCCGTCGACCGGATGTTCGATGGTGACGTGCCGCAAGCGTACACCGACCAGATCACCCATGAGATGCGGCTCATCGGCGAGCTTGGCTACGCCCCCTACTTCCTGACGGTCTACGCGATCGTCCGCGAGGCACGCCGGCGCGGGATCCTCTGCCAGGGGCGCGGCTCGGCTGCGAATAGCTGCGTGTGCTTCGTGCTTGGCGTCACCTCGATTGACCCGATCAAGCACGAGCTGCTGTTCGAGCGCTTCGTGTCCGGAGAGCGCCGCGAGCCGCCCGACATCGATGTCGACTTCGAGCATGAGCGACGCGAGGAGATCATCCAGTGGATCTATGCGACCTACGGCCGCAATCACTCCGCGCTGACAGCAGTGGTCCAGCGGTATCGTGCGCGAGGCGCGGTCCGCGACGTCGGCAAGGCGCTTGGGCTGCCGGAGGATCTGACGTCTTCGCTCGCGGGCCTCGTCTGGGGCTGGTCGGCCGAAGGCGTCGGCGAGAAGCAGGTCGACGAGCTCAACCTCGACATTGGCGATCGCCGGCTGCGCCTGACACTAGAGCTTGCCCGCAAGCTGATCGGGGTGCCGCGCCACATGTCGCAGCATCCGGGTGGCTTCGTTCTGACCCATGATCGCCTCGACGACCTGGTGGCGATCGAGCCCGCCGCGATGGAAGATCGGCAGATCATCGAGTGGGACAAGGACGACATCGACGCATTGAAATTCATGAAGGTGGACGTCCTCGGCTTGGGCATGCTCGGCTGCATGAACCGCGCCTTCAACATGCTTGAGGCGGACAAGGGCCTGCACGTCGAGCTCAAGGATCTGCAGGACGACGACCCCGACGTCTACGCGATGATCCAGAAGGCCGACACGCTCGGCACCTTCCAGATCGAGAGTCGTGCGCAGATGTCGATGCTGCCGCGCATGAAGCCGCGGCGCTTCTACGATCTCGTCATCCAGGTCGCGATCGTCCGGCCGGGGCCGATCCAGGGCGACATGGTCCACCCGTATCTACGCCGACGCGAAGGGCTGGAAAAACCGGAATACCCGCGTCCTGAGCTACGCGCCGTGTTGGAGAAGACGCTCGGCGTGCCGCTCTTTCAGGAACAGGCGATGAAGGTCGCGATCGTCGGTGCTGGGTTCACGCCGGCCGAGGCGGATCAGCTGCGCCGCGCCATGGCGACCTTCAAGTTCACAGGTGGCGTGTCGCACTTTAGCGAGAAGCTTGTCGGGGGCATGGTCGAGCGCGGCTATCCGCGGGAGTTCGCCGAGCGAACCTTCCGCCAGCTCGAAGGCTTCGGCTCCTACGGCTTTCCGGAGAGTCACGCCGCCAGCTTTGCCAAGATCAGTTATGCGAGCAGCTGGATCAAGCATCATCATCCTGACGTGTTCTGCGCGGCACTGATGAACGCGCAGCCTATGGGCTTCTACGCGCCGGCCCAGATCGTTCGCGACGCGCGCGACCATGGCGTCGAGGTGCGGCCGCCCTGCGTGAATGCCAGCCGCTGGGATTGCACGTTGGAGAAGACCGGCGGGCGTTACCTTGCCGTGCGGCTCGGCCTACGGCAAATCCGCGGCCTGTCGAACGCTGATGGTGCGAAGATCGTCGGGGCGCGCGCCACCACCGCCTTCGAGAGCGTAGAGGACGTCTGGCGGCGATCGGGCGTCCAGCGCGCCGCGATTGAGAAGCTGGCGGATGGCGATGCTTTTCACGGCTTCAGCGTTGATCGCCGGCAGGGCCTCTGGAAGGTGCGAGGTCTTGGAGAGGCCCCGTTGCCGCTCTTTGCTGCGGCCGATCGCACCGCGGAGACCTTCAGCGCCGAGGGCGTGGAGCCCGACGTGGCGCTCCGGCCGCTCACCGACGGCCGTGAGGTGATCGAGGACTACCGCGCGCTCCAGCTGTCGCTCCGCGCGCATCCGCTGACGTTCGTGCGCGACGAGCTTACCCGGCGCGGGGTCACGAAGTGCGCTGATCTTGCAAGCATCCGCGACGGCCGCCATGCCGAGGTCGCCGGGATTGTTCTGGTCCGTCAGAAGCCGGGGTCGGCGAAGGGTGTCCTGTTCATTACGATTGAGGACGAAACCGGGATCGCCAACGGCATACTCTGGCCCGACCGTTTCGAGGCGCAGCGCCGAACGATTATGTCGGCGTCGATGGTTGGCATGAAGGGTCGGGTGCAGAAGGAAGGCGAGATCATTCATGTGATCTGCGACCGGATCATCGACCACGGAGATCTGCTCCACCGCGTCGGCGACATGTCGTTTCCGCACCGCACCGGCCGCGGCGATGCTGCGCAGCATCCGGGATCTCCAGATCGCGGTGAAAAGGGCTGGCAGCCGGAGCCGCGCAATCAGTATTGGCCGCCACACGCGGACGGGATGGATCCGGAGGAAGTGGTGCGGTTCAAGTCGCACGACTTCCACTGATCGATGTCTACGCTCCCGAGACACCAGCGCGTCGTGATCGCGCTGTCGGTGCACATTCTTCGATGTGGAGTAAGCCGCTGCACAGAATCTCGGGTCGACGTCCCTGAAATCAGATTGGCACTACGGTGCCTATTGCCGCACTGCCCTGAGAAGTGGCCGCTGGCTCTTTACTGGGATTCTGGATCTCAGACGAACGAAATCGGTCGAGCGCAAGGCGTAACTGCAGCATTCAACGGGATCGTGCGCCAGCTTCGTCGCGCCGGCTGCTATGAGGATGTGACGCCCCCGTGACGCACCGTCGTGTCCGTGACCGTAGATAGCTTGAACTCCGGGGCTGGAGCTACGCGGTTCCATAATCCCGCCGGGAACCCACGCATTAACGACTACGGAGTGGCGACGCGCTCGACTTCGCATCGATCCAATGGCAAATCTCACTTTCTCGCCAACGCGACGAGCGGGAGCCGATGAGCACCTGGCGAGGGAAGTCGCCCTCCTTGATCAAGTTGTAGATCGCGGTCTTTTTCAAGCCCGCCATGCTCATCACCTCTGACAAGCAAATCAGACGATCGCGATTATGATTGCAGGCAAAAGGCTTCGGGAGACGGCTTGCCATCACGAATCTCCGAAGACAGTGTCGCAATGTAGAATGGGCGCGATTCGAACAAACGCCGGGTGATCCGACCCCGGCAGGAGCCGTGGACGGGACCTGATTACCGACGGCCGACGCCGCCGATCTGGAAGAACCCAGTGCCAATTGAGATGGCGCCTATTTTCTACAGGCGTTGGCAGCTCGCAGCAGGCGAGCGATGGTGAAGTGACGGAGGCCGGCAGATCGCACCGACTCACCTTGCTCCGGTTCTTGCATGCCGTCGAGGATGGCATTGCGTGTCGATGGGATCGATCCCTAAGCCAACGATTATCGTAGCCAGTCACTGGCTCCAAATAGCGAAGTTCTTGCCATAGCACTTGCACCTTCATCTGCACTAATCCTTCACAGGTAATAAAATCATCCGAGGATACGGTTTGTCGAAACCGTCTCGACCGGCATGTAGATACATGTACCGTCGTTCCGGACAAAGAGATCATTTTACATGGTTCTTATCCGGTAATGTTAGGTACTATTAACCTCCACAGGCCTACAAGTAAGCCAGACTTATCAGGTCGAGAATAAGGGGCAAAATATGTAAACTCTTAGTAACATAGGCGTAAGCTAAACTAGCGATGGAGGCGACTCGCGTATCAATTTGGGAAAAGCGCCAGAAAAAAGTTCATTGCTAGGTGATCGTCGTGCGAGCGCCGGCACACTTTTTAGAAGCGGCAGCCCATCGTATCGGTCGCGAGGTTGCCTTCAGGGATCGGGCCGCGATCGATGCCGTCCCAGCCGGCGAATACGGCGGCGGTGGAAACCGCCACGCCCGGATTGACGAGAAGCAGCGGCGTGCCGGCGAGGCCGTCGAGCGGGATCAGCGTGTCCCCCCTGCCCGTACCGAGCGCGGTTCGGCCCGCGAGGCAGGCGGGTATGTCGGCGCCGAGGCTGGCGGCAATCTGGATGAGGCGCGGATCGGCAGGGTCTATTTCGTGAAGGCGGGCGAGTGCGCGCAGCGTCGCGGCGGCGTCGGCGGATCCGCCACCGATACCCCAGGCGATCGGCAGATGCTTGTCGAGGACGATGGCGTGGCGATCCTTCACTCCGAAGGTGGCGGCGAAGGCATCGGCTGCACGGGTCACGAGGTTGGCCTCGCGGCCCTGCCCCGGCTCCGGTCGTAGCGCGTCGGCGAACAATCCGGTCACGGCGAACGCGTCGGCGTCCGATCGGGCGATCGTCACGGTGTCACCATTGGTCGCGAAGGCGAACAGCGTCTCGATCTCGTGATAGCCGTCCGGGCGCCGCCGGCGGACGTGGAGCGCGAGATTGATCTTTGCGGGCGCGGTCGATGTCAGCGGCCGCGACCTATTGCTTGCTGAAGGGCGAGCAAATCGCGGAGCTGATCGCTTTGCAAAGCTGTATAAGCTACGGCGAGTGCGTCCGCTTGATGTTCTGCTGCAAGCGTCACGTGGCGAGCACGGTAGCTCAGATCCATCCGATTTTGGCGCCCGGACGTTGGCCACTGTACGTTATCATTTTGCGTTACCTCGAGCGCCCAGCGGATAATGTCTTGCTTCTTTGCGGCCGCATTGCCTGTGACCGCCTTCTTGATCTCCTTCGGAAGGACCTCCAAGAGCATAAAGTCAAAGCTTGCAATGACGCCAAGCGTTACGCCGAAGTTGAAGGAGGGGCGTGCATATGGTGACGTGCTGATCATTTCGTTGGCGGCAACAGTGATCCCAAAGCGTTGGACGACCTCTTGCAAGCCATGACGCAAGATCCTCGCTCGCCGTAGATCGTCACTCGTCCGCCGGACCTGTGTATGATTGTCCCGCTCGGTGCAGATCGTTCCCAGTTCTAACGTTCTCACCAGCCTCCTGCTGGCCAGATCCGCTTCTACGACCGCGTAGCCGGTGTTGCTCAAGCCTGGATCAATGCCAAGGAGTGTAATGTACGTAGATGCTGCGCTCTCCGGATGCGGATCCTTCGAATACCGTGACGTTCTTTCCTTCATCTAGCCCCCTTGTCTCACCCTTTGTAATCGATCTACGATGCTACGTTCTGCCGCAAGAGGAATATGCACCTCGCCTGGAGCAAATTATATCTTATACACGCCTGACAGTATTATGTTTCAGATCATCAGGCAGTACTCGCGCAGCAATCAAGCATTGTAACTCGATCCAAGTGAAATGAAGCAGCAAGAATCGCCCTATGTTGCTTCTCGGCGTCGAGGCGGTTCAACCGCTGGCGATCGACTCCTGGCACATGGATGTCATCGCGATCACCAAACGCACGAAGCTTACTTGGATGAACGTCGAAAATCTCGGGAACAGCTAACTTGATGAGAGCTTCGATTAGGTAGTTAGTAGCAGGCGCTGTGTAGGTGCCGCTTCGGGGCGATGGCACGATCGTCGCAGATCGAACCTGCCTCTTATCCAGAAACTGCAACAGGAAGGTAGCGAACATGCGGAGCTCGATTTGGCTTGTTCCAGGTAGTTCAATCTCTCCCGAGCGAGACTTTATTAGCCGAACTCGACCTGCTGCGTCCTGCGCGATCGTGGCAAAGTAGGCCGTGCCGGCGGACAGGATGATGCCTGTCGCACAGCGTTGATTGCTGTTCATGCGACTGCTTCCAGCGCCCGGATCTGCCCGTCACATGGCGTCCAGATGGCTAGTTTCCAATTCTGACCGGTCGCTTGTAGCTGTTCATGTGGTACCCAGGCGTTGACCCCTGGACTGCTTTCATAGCGGTACATGACGACGTCGTGATCGGCGTGACTCAGGAGCTGAGGTTCAAGCAATCGTCGTTCATGCGCTTGCCCTTTGCTGATCACGCCAACCTCGCTGCCAGGTGCGAAGATCTGGTATTCGCCCGCCTTGAGGACGATAGCAGGCGAAGCGGCCGGAGAGGTCGCTTTTGAAAGGTGCTCAAACCATTGTTGGAGCTTTGTGGCGAGTGCTGACGGCAGGAGCGCATCTTCCCCCGCGACGTCAGCTGCCCGGCCTAGTCGATCGATGTAGACCGGCAATCGATCAAAAAGCGGGGCTGACAACCGTAGGCTACCGTAGATGGTGTCGTAGATGCAGATCGCATCGTCTACCCGCACCGGACCTGAGGGGTGTTGTATTGCAACGCACGTTTCAGCGAAATCGATGTCCTTGGATTGCACACATTGATCGCGCGTGAGCATCTCCTTGAAAGCGCGTGCGACCGTTCGACGTGTTTCGATATGCTGAGGACTGGAACCGGCAAACCAAGGCTCGCTGATCTGGATCAGCACTCCCGTACTGGCGAAATCACGCTGCTTGCGCGTCATTCGCGCATCAGTTTTGCGTAGATCCTTGTATAGCAGCGTAGCGCGCGCCGTGCGAAACCCTTCCACGGATTCATAGATCTGCATCTGCAGCTCGCCGAGATAGCCACGATCACCCGCCATCTCACGTTGTTCAATCACGTCCTCTTGCGTACGCGATGCGTTCACCTGCTTGCGTAAGAGCGGCAACGTCGGCTCAGCTGAGCGAACGTGTTCGAGACGTATCGACCGGTCGAAGCTTGTCGATCGCCACTCCCTGATTTTGCAGGCCTGTCTCAGATGGAAATATGTCGCTCCAGGGTAGGCCTCGCGGATTGCCTGATGATGGCCAATTGTGCCGAACCGCTCGGATGAGCCTCTCAAGTCCTTCAACGAGAAATTAGTCTCACAGACATGCCTGAGTGGATAATTGAGGTGCGGGCCGTCGGCGCCAATCGCAGCGATCATATCCAGCGCTCGCGGTCGCGCGGCACCTGGCTTCGCCATCTCGAGCATGCGCGCGAACCCATCCGGCCATTCGATGTCGCTGGGCAGACCACTCTCGCCGTCTAACGCGTCGATTTCGTCAAGAAGACAGCGGGCCTGCGCAAATTGGATCGACGCATTGTCTAGGTACAGGCTTGATTGTTCCGCTTCGCCCGCTTGAAATTCCTCTAGGCTCGAACCGAGTTGAGCAAAGCTGATCGCCGGCGCGATCACTGCAAACAGACCGGGTCGCGTTCGCCCGACCCGGCCCGCACGCTGCTGAAAAGTCTTCCGCGAACTCGGCACGCCGATGGTCAGCCCAATCGCAAACTGCGGTATGTCGATCCCGAGCTCAAGAGCTGACGTCGCAACAACGCCACGCAGGGTGCCGTTACGCAATGCCACTTCGATCTGGCGTCGATCAGATGCCTCATAGCCGCTTCGATATGGCAAGACGTCGTCACGCCCGATTAAGCGAGTGATCCGCTCAACGCCTTGGCGAGAATCGTGAAACACAATGACGGCTGCCGTGCCCATCAGCGGGGTCAAAGACCTCACAACATCGGCGGCAAACCGCTCAGCTCCGGCGCCGTGAGCGGGTCCATCGACGTGGAGCAGAGTCCGCTCAGCGGCGGGAGCGCCGTTGTCGACATCTGCCACAACCGTGCAGTGTCGCCCGGTAAGCCGATGCATGTGGTCTGCCGGATTAGCGATGGTTGCAGTGGCCCCGATGATCTGGACCGGTCGAGAAGAGGTGCCCAAGAACCTCTGCGCGCGGGCTTGCGCTGCCGCGATACGTCGCATCAAGTACGCGCAGTTGCTTCCAAGCTCCCCCTCGAGAGCATGTGCCTCATCGATGACTAGGTAGCGTAAGCGAGCGAGAAACCCGCGCACGGCCGGTGTGGCGACTTGGCGCATAAGCCAGCTGTGAATAACGTCAGGAGTCGCGACGATGATGCGCGCGCGATTTAGGAGATCAGCCCGCTCGTTCATTGGGGTATCTCCGTTGATTTCTGCAAGGAGAGACCGCGGCAAGCCTGCTGCATCCAAGGATCTGATCCAGTGGGTGCATTGATCGGCCGCAAGCGCCTTGAGCGGGTAGAGCGCTAGCGTTAGGCCGCGCCCTTCCAGAAGCTCGCGAATCGTCGCAGCTTGGAAGATGAAGGATTTGCCTGAGGCAGTCGCCGTCGCCACCACCACGTCGTCGCCCGCCGCGATCGCCTGGAGCGCGACACTTTGATGGTGTCGCAAGTCCTTGCTCCCGACCATCGTGTGGATCCACGTTCGGAGGACGTTGGTTTGGAAAGCCGCAGGCGGCGCGCGATAGCGCGCTTCACGCGCTGGAATCTGAATTTGACTGACGATCTCAATCGTAGCCGAGTTGAGTACGAGTTCGAGAGGCGAGGATCCCTCGAATGCGGCCTCTGCTTTGGGCGTTATAGCCACTGCCGGCTTCGTCATATTGCGTTAACCAGGGCGCCAAGGTTCGGCAGAGGATCTATATAGAGAGCCGTAGTTTCCAGACGCGCATGACCCATCAGGCGCTGTAGGTCATTAATCGACCCATTTACGTCCTTGAGCAGAGCATTTATATTTGTGGCGAATGTCCGACGCCCTGAGTGACTAGACGCCCCCTTAAAGCCAACTTCCTTGAAGAGGTGGTGAAACCACTGAGCTAGTGCGTTCGCGGTCATACTCTTGCGGCCTTTTTGCGTTCGCGACGTAATCGCGACGAAACGCGCCCTCGGGTAAGTGGCCTGGAAGCAGAAGAGCGCTACGCGTATTTCGGGATGCATAGGTACTTGTCGCGCTTTATTGCGCTTGGCGATCCTACCAGGAATCGAGATATATTTAGCAGCACGTCCTGACGCATCCGTCATGTCGGAAACTTGAAGCCTTGCGATTTCGCAGGCCCGCAAACCCGCTCTAAAAGACAGAAGTAATTTCAGAGCGTCGCTCTCGGGTTGGCGGCTTCGTTGGGCAACGTAAGCCTCAACCAAAAGAAACTGTTCCTCAGTCAATATCTTGGCACGCCGGCAGGGCATTTGGCTCTCCATGTTGTTGGTGATTCGTCAAATAGAACATGAGATTCAAATTACGCAAGTATATAGATAGTTAATGCAGGCGACCTATTCTTAAGATTAACCTTAATGACAAGATCTAAGCTATGTCACAATTTCAATTAGGTATCCAGTTATCGAGATTTCACCCTCAATACTAGGGTTCACGACCAAGAAGGAATTGTGAAGAGGGTGGCACTCGGTTCGCACCGCTCGCGGCACAGTATCGCCAAGGGCTTGAGCATGAGCATCTGGCGGTCGACCCTGCATCCGAAAATACATCGACGATCGGAAGGGAGCGACGCCGTCCATGTCGCTCCTGAACAGCTAACTCCAGGTCGCATTTACCATCAGCGTGCGTCCCGTGCGCAGAGGAACTTCGTGGCCGTCGTTTACGCATTTTCTTTGGTGGACCGAGCGGCTTGGGCCGAGTCGCAAGGAGTGGCCAAAAGAAAATGGTCATTCTCTTTAAACATGCCAAGAACCCCAGAACTCTGCGGTTTTGGCTCTTTACGGATCCGCGCGGATCCGGCGAATCCCAAAACGAGAAGGCGACGGCGGCGGGGGCCAGTTCGGTGGGCATGGGGTCGCCCAGGCACATCCCCATTGCCGTCGAATTTCGTCGCGGCTTCTGCGGATTGCCGGCCAGATAGCTAAGCTGCACCGCACAATTCAGAACGACTGCACGCGAAGCGGTATATCGCGGGCTAGGCGGAGGATCACCGAACGCCGCTTCCAAGCACAAGCTGGGGCGGTTTAAATCCGGCCTGACCGATTCCTCAGCGCGTTTGGCGCTATCAGCGAACCTCGCGTCTCGGCGAATGAGGTTAGTCTGGTAGGTGGATTGCCGGTGAAGAGCCAAAATGGATGGCGCGCCACGAAGGGGACGGCAGCGACGCGCTTACTTAAGTAGAGCGTTGGCGGCATTCTACATGCGCGCCGCGAACTGATGCGAGTTGATAACCTTCATGCGACCGGGCTACTGAGTAGGCTTCAACTGAGGCCAACCAACCTTGGCGGGTCGGCTGAAAGCGCGACTAGAATGGCCTCTAGTCGCGCGATCAAAAATCTAAAAGGGGCAGGGCAAGTCCTACGAAGATTACCAGGCGGTGCCGCCGAAAATCCCAGCCTGACCACCCGGCACGATTGGGGGGAGTTCGGGCAAGATGCCGACGAAGAAGAGCTTTTCCCATGCACCGGTCATATAGAGCGTAACGTTCACGTTTTCGCCGCGCATATGGACGGTCATGCGCGGCTGGTCATAAGCCCAAAGCCGAAAAAGATCCCATGGCTGGTCCGAGGGACTTGGCGTCTGGCCGGCGCTCGACTTGCTCGTATACTCGGGGACGATCAAGGCATCCCAGGTCGCAGGCTGATCGGTGATGAAGCGGGCATCACGGTGAACGTCGGTATAAATCTTGTCGGCACGACGACCAAAGCGAGGGTCGAGATTGCGAACCTTGTTGATAATGATGCGCGAGCGATCTTCGAGATTCATATGATCTTTCTGTCTGGGAGGGAGGATGGGCCCGCAACCACTTCGTGGTGCCGGTAAATGCAGCCAACTTCGTATGATGGTCGCGCTGCGAGCTGACCAGCTGCCGCTGCACATGCTAAACGCCCTATCGGCGGATCGCACATCAGCGCATGTGGTAACGCTGGAATTTGTTGGCAGCAACGATCAGGCTTATGCCATGTAAGAGCCGATCTGTCAATAGCAATATGGGTAAAAAAACTTAGTAGAGAAAGAAGAGTGGTGCATGTTCGGAAGACTATGTCGCACCTAAACTAGTGACAACTTGTGAACCGATCGCGAACTATCTCGTGGAATTCCACCAGCGCAACCTGCTAATCCAGCGGCGCGAAGCGCGCCTTTCACGGCAACTGTAACCCAGGCCCTGGCGTTGGAGGCAGCATCTGCCCTTCCGGATTGAGCCGTTCGATCCACGACAAAGTGCTCCACGATCGCTGACCGTTGAACGTCGTCAGCAAGGTTGCTCCAGCTCGAGAACCGCGTCACGCTCCTGGCATGAGGGGTGTGTTCGAAATCAGCGGTGCATCGCGCTACGACGACCTGATCGCTGAGCGGTACCATTTCCCACGCATCTACCTGCGCGCAGCTGAGGCATGCATCGGCGATTGGATTATCTACCGCGAAACCGGCTCGGCGGGCGGGCGCAAGGCCTATGTGGCGGCCGGCCTGGTGCACAGCATCGACCCGGATCCCGCTGACCGCACGCTCTTCTACGCCCGCATCAGCGACTTCATCGAATTCGATCGTCCCGTGCCATATCGCGATCCGGACGGCCGCTTTCTTGAGCGTATGCTGCGCGAGCTGGACAATCCCGCCATCGCTGGTCGGACGCTACGCGGTCGATCGGTTCGCGCCATTGATGATGCCGACTTTGCCGCCATCGTAAACGCCGGCTTGATCGACACGCTATCACCCGAACATGCGATCCGGCTCGAACTCGATCCCCGTCACATCGACGCCGCCACGGCCGCATTGCTGGCTTTGCCGCCCGACGAGCGGCGCGTGGCGCAGCTGCTGGTGAACCGTAAGGTGCGCAGCGCCGCCTTCCGTGGCCACGTGCTCGACGCTTACGACAACCGTTGCGCGGTGACGGGACTCCGTATGGTCAATGGTGGCGGCAAAGCCGAAGCTCAGGCCGCACATATCTGGAGCGTCGCCGATGGCGGGCCGGACATCGTGCAGAACGGCATTGCTCTGTCCGCGACCGCGCACTGGTTGTTCGACCGCCACCTCATCAGCCTCGACGATCAGTGCCGGCTGCTGGTGTCGCACAACAAGGTGCCGTCCGAGCTCATTCGGCTGTTCCCACAACCAGGCGAGCGCGTTCACCTACCTGTCGATCCACGGCTCCACCCGCACCCCGACTATGTCGCCAGGCACCGTGCTCGTTTCGCGGGCCTCGAGGCTTGAACAGCTACCTCGACGTCGTTGCTGCCTATGACGGCCAAGCCGACAAGCTAGCCGAGCGGTACGAGGCGATATCGTCCGAGGGTATGCTGGCGGAGGTGTTGCCGGTCATCCCACACGACAGCGACCGCAAGCTGGCGCTCGACGTCGGCGCCGGCACAGGACGTGACGCGGCCTGGCTGAGCTCACTCGGCTACGAGGTTGTGGCGGCCGAGCCTGCTGCAGGTATGCGCCGGATCGCAGCCGAGAAGCATGGAAGCCACGGCATCCGGTGGGTGAGTGATGCCTTGCCCTCGCTCGACCATGTCCATGGGCTGGGACTTGCCTACGATCTCGTGCTGCTGTCAGCCGTCTGGCAGCACGTAGCGCCTGCGGATCGGCCCCGCGCGTTCCGCAAACTCGCCACGCTGATGAAGCCGGGCGGCGTGCTGGTGATCACACTGCGCCACGGTCCCGCCCCATCCGGCATGCAGATGCACACGACGTCAACCGCCGAGATCGAGGGACTGGCCCGGGCGCACGGGCTGGAGGTGCTACGGGTTGCGACCTCCAGCGATCAGGGCGGGCGCCCCGGTGTGACCTGGAACGTCATGGCACTGCGTATGCCTGATGACGGCACCTGCGCCCTCCCGCTGTTGCGCGGCATCGTTCTATCCGATGAGAAGTCGTCCACCTACAAGCTGGCGCTACTTCGCGCCGTGGCGCGCATCGCCGAATACGCGCCCGCTGCGGCCACACCGACGCCTGATGGCCGCGACGCGGTCGAGGTGCCGCTTGGCCTGGTCGCACTGAACTGGCTAAGGATTTATCTGCCGTTGGTGCGAGCTGGACTTCCGCAGATGCCGGGCAACGTCGGCACCGAGAAGCTAGGGTTCGCTAAGGATGGCTTCCAAGCGCTGCTGGCTCTTGGCACGGCACCAACAGAACTGCGGGTCGGAGCGACATTCACCGGCGAGCAGGCTCAGGCAGTCGCTTCCGCGCTCTCCCGCGCTGCTTACACGATCGCCAAGATGCCGGCGACCTTTACCCGCTTTCCGAACAGCGACACGCAGGTCTTCGGCGTCAGCCGTGGGCGGCGGAGTGCTGCAATGCCGACCGTGCTCGACCTTCAGACGCTGCGCAGCTGGGGTCTGGTTGAGGTGCCGGGACACCTCTGGCGGGCTATGTCGCGCTATGGTTCTTGGATCGAACCCATGCTGGTGGCCGAATGGTCCCGCCTTACCCGCGTCTACGGCGATCGCATGGGTTTGGCAGTTGCGTCCGGCGTAGCGGAAGCGGCTCTAGCCTGGGCAGAGCCAGTTCGCACCACCGCCCTCGGCCGCGATGTTGCCCAGCGCCTTCTCGCTCGCGGGCGGCTGGTGGAATGCGTCTGGACGGGAAAGCTGTTGAAGCCGAACAGCTTCGACATCGATCACTGCCTGCCATGGTCCGTCTGGCCGTGCGGTGATCTGTGGAACTTGATGCCGGCGCACACCCGGGTCAATCAGCACGAGAAGCGTGACCGGCTACCGTCGGCTGCGGCGATGGCGAATGCGCGGAATCGCATCATCGGCTGGTGGGAGGCAGCGTATCTGGAGGATGACGCGCTTCGACCTCGTTTTCTGCGTGAGGCCGCTGCGGCACTGCCACTTAACGAAGCTGTAGGCACGACAGCTGTCTACGATGCGCTGGACTGGCGACGCCTGCGATTATCGCAGGACCAGCAGGTGCCGCAGTGGACACCGGCGAGCGCAATGACCTGAACGACCCACAAGGCGACATTCGGTCGCGCGTCTGTGAAGCCCAACTTCAGACCTCCATTCATCTAGTCGCAACGGTCTAAGAGGCGTTTGCTTGGATTGCGGCGAAGGCGGAGGGAGGTCAGATCTCGCCTCTGCAGAAACGCAGCGCATATTCGCTTCCGCCGCGCCCCCACTTCTGGTTGAGCCTAACAAGCCCCCAAGCGCCACTTTCTACGCCGTCGTAAGGCGAGTTGCCGCACCCATATCTGGGGTCGGGCCCCTCAACGCAGATCCTCGCATTGCGAACATTGCTGCCATAGAGTTCGCGCCTGCCGGTTTCTCACGAGCAGCATCGATTTGAGGTCTTATGACGTTGCCTTGGAAAATTGCCTCAAGCGTGCTCATTGGGCTTTGCGCCATCTACCTTGGAGCCTTAGCTCTCCTCTGGTGGAAGCAGCGAAGCTTCATCTATCCGGTACCGGCCGTTAGCGGCGCAGCTCCAGTTGTTGATCAAGGAAGTCACCCGGTTCGGCTTGCGACCGAGGACGGCTACCATTTGCACGCGATCTATCGCCCGGCACGATCAGGCTTGCCGACGATCGTTTTTTTTCATGGCAACGGTGACTCGCTGGCTGGTAGTCAGCAGGCAACCAGAGTTTTGGCGGCGCTAGGCTATGGGCTCTTGCTGCCCGAGTATCGCGGTTACGGCGGCAACGAAGGAGTGCCCAGCGAAACCGGTCTGTACCGCGATGGCAGAGCGACGTTGCTCTGGCTTGTGTCCGAAGGCATTCCGGCCGAGCAAACTATCGTGATCGGCAACTCGCTCGGGTCAGGAGTGGCAACGGAGATCGCTGCAACGAACCACGTCGGCGCACTAATCCTGATTTCTGGGTTCACCAGCATGCCGGACGTGGTTCAAGCGCATTTACCCTACGTTCCGGCTCACTGGCTTGTGCTTGATAGGTATGAGAACCTGCGGAAAATATCTGGCGTTCAAGCGCCGGTACTGATCCTCCATGGGTCAGAGGATACGCTGATTACAACGAAACACGCTGTGTCGCTTGCACATGCGCGTCCGGGCGCAAGCTTACAGCTGATGCCCGGGTATGGCCACGAGTTGGCCTATACTGACAAGTCGCAAGAGCAGATTGCCAGGTGGCTGCGTCGCGCCCTTAGATGATGCCCGAACACTAAGGCCAGAAGCTCCCCGGGCACGTAATCAACATCGGCTAGGCGTCAGCCACGCGTACTTGCCCTTCTCGACGTATGAGATAAGATAACATCAAATCCAAGGAGGGCAGCATGCGGAGCTCGTTACTCGTATCGGTCATCTTGATCCTGGCAGCCGGCTGCTCAGCACCCGCCGCTGAAAGCCGCAACCTTTCTCCCCGCGCGATGAGCGCGTTTGCCAACGACCGGGAGTTGGCTGCTTTCATGCGTCGCGTGGCAGCCCGGAAGCCAGTCCGACACATAGTCACCTATGACGTTGAAGCTCCACCTCCGCCGGCCGCTGTCGCGGCACCGGCAACCGAAGCAGCGGAAGACGTGGTAGTGACCGGGACGAAAGCTGTGAGCATCACCAACACGCAGGAAGCCGATGTCGACGAAGGTGGCATCGTCAAGGTCGCCGGCAACCACCTCGTGATCCTCCGCCGCGGACGGCTCTTCACCATCTCGCTCGCGAACGCAGGGATGCGGCCGGTCGATCACATCGACGCATTTCCGCCAAATACCTCGGGCGACGCATGGTATGACGAGATGCTGGTGAGCGGTGACCATGTCATCGTCGTCGGCTTCAGCTATGAACGCGGCGGCACCGAGATCAATCGCTTCCGTATCTCAGCCAGCGGAAAGCTGCGATTTGAAGACAGCTACCACCTGCGCTCGAACGACTACTATTCCGCCAGCAACTATGCGTCCCGCCTGATCGGATCGACGTTGATTTTCTACACGCCGCTCGACCTCGACGCGGCCGAGCCGCTCGCGGCGCTGCCAGGGCTCCAACGCTGGACGGGCGATCGCACCGCGCCGTTTGCGCGAACGTTGCCCGCAACGCGATTCTATGTACCTGAGCCGATGCGACGGCGGCCGAGCGGCGATCTCTCGACGCTCCATACCGTGACTCAGTGTGACCTTGTAGCCCCGCGGATGAGCTGCCGCGCTACCGCTGTCCTTGGTTCAACTTCACGAACCTTCTACGTTTCTGGCGAGGCAGTTTACGTCTGGACTGACCGCGGCCGCGACAGCCGTGCTCGCTCCGGCGCGTTCGTGTATCGACTGCCACTTGACGGATCGACGCCCGGCGCGACCCAAGCCTGGGGCGGGCCGATTGATCAATTCTCGTTCAAGGAAGATCGCTCGGCACGGCGTCTGAACGTCGTCGTCCGCGCCGACAGCGCTGGCGATGCAATGTGGCGGTCCGAACGAACGGAGGGTGCAACCGCGTTGTTGACCTTG
The DNA here is from genome assembly GCF_052567495.1 of Sphingomonas sp. Tas61C01. Lineage (NCBI taxonomy): Bacteria > Pseudomonadati > Pseudomonadota > Alphaproteobacteria > Sphingomonadales > Sphingomonadaceae > Sphingomonas > Sphingomonas sp. Tas61C01. Next base: position 1,831,178 of record NZ_CP199583.1, on the reverse strand, counting down.
TCGACGGCCTTATTCGGCGACGGATCACGCTTCGCGCCTGCTGCCGCTTATCGATCGCTGCCGGTCGATCAGAACGCCTGGAGCTTTCACAATCGCTTCGTCGGCCCGAACCTGATCTACAGTGCTGGTGAGTTCAACGAGCACAGCGGCAGCATGCCGGTCTACGCGGTGCCCTTGAGCGGTGGCCCGATTGCACGCATCCCCGTACCACATGGGGTGGATCGCATCGACGTGATCGGTAGCGACGCTATTGCCATAGGCAATGACGCCAAGGAACGTCTTGGGTTCAGCGCGATCGAGCTGGTAGGAAGAGCGCAGCGTGGGGACACCTACTTTTTGCCCGCAGCGCACGAGGGCGAGCGGCGCAGCCAGGCGTTTTTTTTCCGTCCGGACAACGGAAGCGCCGATGGTGCTTCGGGGATGCTCGGTCTTCCTGTGTCTCGCGATTTGGGCAACTTGCCGGCAATGCGCTTCCTCGGCTCCGGCTCCGCAATAACGTTCCTGCGGCGAGACGCTAGACGCTTTTCCCCGGCCGGCGAACTGGTAGCGAACGCGGAACGCGCGCGCGACGACGCATGCAAGGCGTCGTGTGTCGACTGGTATGGAAACGCACGGCCCATCTTCCTGAACGATCGCGTTTTCGCGATGATGGGTTACGAACTGGTCGAGGGACGCTCCGCCAGCGGGCTGATCGGCGAGCGCTCGCGCGTTGACTTCGCGCCAAGAAACGAACGCTGATCAGGGCTGATCTAAGCGCTGTCGGCAGCTATTCAGCAGCACACTGTCTGACCAGCTCATCCGGCATCTGAATGGGCGGTTGCGTACCGCGGAAGGCAACCAGACGCGGACTGGCGGCTACTCCATAAGGTGGCCACGTGCGCACCAGCTGCGAAGACCCAGATCCGGACGCTCAGCACCGTTTCGCCCGATCCCCAAACCCGACATCCGTTCAGGGGGGACCAACGGTGTTGCCTGCCCGTTCGGCTTTCTGCTTCAGGTCGTTCAACACCCGGGACAGGTTGATCCGAATAGCCAGCTTAGCCAGCGGCTCCCAGTAGAGCACCGGCTCGATGCGCATGACGTGGCGAGCGTCGACGTCCAGCCGGGTGCTTCCGCTCGCAAGCGGGGTTAACGTGAAGCGAGTTGCACCAGTGTTGAAGTAGCCCTGCACGTGCGGCGAATGGACGCGGCGATAGGGGCTCATTTCCTCCATGGCGGGCGGCTGCGCGAGCACGGTGAAACCGAGCCGGCGGTAGGGTACCCATTCCGTCACGCGCTCGCGCGCGAGGCCGGTCGAGAACTCGCCCAAGCGGATCGTGCCGACGCCCTGACCTAGCAGCCGACCGCGCATGGGGTATGCTAGGCCCGCGAGGCCGACCAGACCGGGGCCGGCTGCGATAGCGCCGCCTCCAGTGAGCGCCGACCATACCGCCTCGGGCGGTGCCGCAACGTCGACCGACGCATGGCTGGCGATCGGAAGAACAGGCGGCACGGCTGCCTCCAACGCGAACAAGGGCGTCTCCGGTAGCGGACGCGTGTTCATGTCACGTCGGGGACGCACAAGGCTTGGAAGTGTTAAGGCAGATGCGGTGCAATCTACGGCTGTTCGTGGCTCTCAAGACACAAAAGTTGCTTGTCGCCTCCGGTAGATTGCGTCCCGAGTAGCCGACAGCGAAGCATTGTCTCTGACGAGGCACAAGGCCGCCGCCAAGCCCCTCCCCCCGCTCCTCCAGTACGCAAGAGGCGCGGCGTTGAAGAAGATATCAACGTCGGCTTTAGCTAGGCCAGACGCGCCGCAATCCTCGCCGGCCTCCGCCGTAGCGCGCTCGCCAAAAGCGCAAACCCTCCGACCATCATCAGCCAGGTCGATGGCTCGGGCAGCGCGGCTGCGATGCGAGTGCCAGTAAGCCGCACATTGTCGATCCGTACGCCTTCGAGACGTTCAGAAGCACGGCTGCCGCTTAGCGCCAGGCTGAATCGGATGTTCAGGTTTGCGCGGTTGTTGGCAAGCGACGACAGTTTGATGCTCTCGGTGCCTCCGCTGGCGCCAAGCCTGTGGACCTCGCTTCCAAAAGGCGTGGTCACGAAAAGGCGGTCTGCCGCGTCAGATGGCAACAATGGTCGCCACGAATAGGTAAGTACGATGTCTTCGAACCCGATCGTGCTGATGGACTGACTAGCCGAGGCGCTTCGATCGCGCAGGAGCAGGCGATTAGCGTCGATAGCTACATCATCCGATTGCGCGTTCCCTTCCCGCCAGACATCTTGCGGAAAGGAAGCGGGCGCTCCTACACGGGTGCTGTCGCTACGATTAAAACTGTCGAAGAAGATGGTTGCCGCCGACGCCGGTGCCGCGGACAGAAGGCTCAGGCCGATCAGCATCATGGAATGTCTGGTCACGCGATTTCTCCCTGCTTGCCGATGTGCCGCGAGCAGGAGCGGCGCATCTGCGACATGGTCGTTCCAGCCATGTCTTCAACAAGGAGACGCGATAGGATCAACAAAGCGGACATCGCGCTGTGAGGCGCAGGCGGCAGACTTGCCCACTTGATGGCAGCCACCAACAGTTGACCTCCACGTGTTTGAACCACAGGCTGCCCTGACGGGAGAGGCGACATGTATAGCGAAAGCGACGTTCAATCCGCGGTCGATGCGGGTGCGATCACAGCGGAAGCTGCAGTGGCACTGCGCGAACATGTCGCCTTGGTTCACGCAACGCCCGCGATCGATGAAGAGCACTTCCGGCTGATTACAGGCTTCAACGACATCTTTGTCTCGATTGCATGCCTCCTCGTCGTGTTCGCCGCAGCCGCCGTCGGAACAACCTTGATTGGTGCGCCTATCGGCGGACTACTCGTCGCCATCGTGGCTTGGATAATGGCGGAAACGTTCACTCGGAGGCGGCGGATGGCACTGCCCTCGATCATTCTCCTGTTGGCTTTTGTAATCGGCTTGGGTTTCGCGGCATTCAGCGGGCTTGATGAAGCGCTTACCAAGCACGCCGTGGACGTCGTCTATAGGTTGGGCAACCAGCAGTATCATTACCGGTCGTGGGGCCACTTTCCGTGGCAAACGGCGTTGATGGCGCTCGGTGGCGCCGCTTCAGCCGCCCTCGGCGCCTTGCTGCATTGGCGCCGCTTTCACGTGGCCATCACCATCGCGGCGGTTGTGGGCGCGTTGGCGCTTTGCGTGCTCGCATCAGTCGCAGCGGTCCGCAACGTGCCCGTCGACGACAATGCTCTTCTTGCACCGGCCGCTCTCACATGCGGGGTAGCTGTGTTCATCTATGCGATGCGCTGGGACATGGCGGATCCCTCGCGGACGACACAGCGCTCAGATATTGCGTTCTGGCTCCACTTGGTGGCGGCTCCGTTGATCGCGCATCCGCTGTTCTACTGGCTCGGAGTGACAAACGGGAAGAGCATCACTCTGCTCGCAGCGTGCAGCGTCCTCGCGATATACGTTGTGTTCGCCATCATAGCGCTCGCCATCGATCGGAGGGCCCTGTTGGTTTCTGCGCTGGCCTATGTCTTGATGGCACTTGCACAGCTGTTTCGTAGCTACGGCGCCATCGAGCTCAACGTGGCTCTGACCGCCTTCATCATTGGCACCGCTCTGCTGGGACTGTCCGCGTGGTGGCACCTCATCCGTAAGCAGTTGGTAGACCGGCTTCCCCAAGGCTTGCGAACGAAGCTGCCGCTAAACGCCTGAGACGAAGGTGGCTACCTTGCAACATCGTCACGACTCGCGAAGACTCGAGCACGAAGACAGCGAAATCTATGGGACTTGAAAACCGGCAGCCCACCTCAACCCGAGTTCGGCCATTTAGCAAGCTTCGAGGGCTTCCTGAAAGCTGATACTCATGCAAGATGAAGCGAAGTCAGAGTGGATAGCTAGGAAAGTAGAAGCTCGCGACCATGTTCCACAGCGACCCCGCTGGTCCTAAGCTGGTGACGAAGCTAGCAGAGCAGTTGTGCACAGCGAAGACACGCGCATCCTCGCGCACAAGGACGTAGATCTCATGACCCGGCTTAGCTGGTCTTTCTCGCCGAGTAGATCGCATCCTTTGCTTTCCCGAAGCCTCTAAGAACCAGCCAGCCCGTCGCGTATGTCAGAACTATCGGCGTGATCGCGCGGACTGCGAAGCCCGCGATCGCGCCGCCAATTGCTCCGTCGACGGTCGAATCATCGCCTTCTGCGCCATCGATCGCACTGCCGATCGCTGCGCCAATCAGTGAACTGAGCATGGAGCGCCTTTCATTGTGGAACCGCAAAAGCGATTGCGCCTGCCAACGGTTCCTCGGCAGCGTTGCCGGGTTAACGGCGATATGTTACGAAAGTGGCTGAGCGTTCAGGCCAGCTTCGACCTAATCGGCAAGCCAACGTTAGTGATGGGGCGCTGCGCTTTGCGGAACTCCGGGGCGAGCTGGCGTAGTAAACGGAACGTGGCAGAGTTGTGGCGGCGGTTGTGGGTATCTACGCAGGACGAGCCGGAGACCTAATCGTGAGCTGCCGTTTTTAGGTCAAACGCGTTCGTGTAAGCGGCGTTGATGATCGATCTCAACCGCGCCGCTGGGGCTTCGATACTCATCCCTCAAACGAGCGGGGCTCGCTATGCCGCTATGCACTCTTCAGCATACGCCGCGTTCAGCGTTGTACGATCCATCGCTGGAACACGGGAATGGTGGCGCGCCATGAACCCGATGAGCGCCTGTCGAGCGGCGAAGCAAGGCGACGACGCATAGCGGTTGCTTAGCATGCGCGTACCCATGGTCGAGCGCTGCTGCGGCAAGATCGACGGCTTCGTCCTCGAACCCGAGGTGATCGGCGACTGTGCAGGAGCGTCTTTAGATCGTAAAAGGCATCACAGTTCGCTGGCATCGCGTGGTTCTGACAGCTTAAGGCCATTGGCAGCAAGCGAGCGCGCCCGATGACAGTTCTACCGCGGCAGCTTGGCATTTGCGCCGATATCGGTCCGCAATCCGGGGAGGGGAACCTGGCATATTCCAAGCCGTTGAAAGGCGATCGCTTTTGGAAGGCCGCCTATGTGCCACGTGCTAATTATCGAAGACGAGCCATCGATCGCGTTGTTGATAGAAATGGTGCTAGAGGAGGCTGGTGCGACATCTTGCGATGTTGCAGTTACCCAAGATGACGCGATCGCAGCGGCCCGAGCGCACCCGCCCCACGTTATTACCTCCGACGTTCGGCTCATCGAGGGAACCGGACCGCTGGCCGTGGCGGCAATCTGCTCCGAGCTAGGCCAGCTTCCAGTGATCTACATCACGGCCAATCCCGATGCGTGCGAGCCACGGGCGGAGGCCAGTGCCATTATCGCCAAGCCGATCCCGATCACGACGCTAATTCGCACGTTTTCAAATCTATGTAACTAACAGGATCATGCGATTGGTCGGCGCTGAGAGCTAGCCGCTGATCGACCGCGTCGCCTAGTTCATCCCAGCGTTTGGCGGCGGCGAGAGCATAGCGGTGTTATTCAGCGAGCAGGCTTCATCTTTAGACGAACCAGAACCCGACATGGCGAAGCGCTGACAGGAACAGCGGCACGCTGACGAGCGCACCATCACGAAGAATAACAGGACTACCGCTGAGATCAGGGTCGTATCGTCTACGCTTCAGGAAGCCGGTTCTTCCAGATCTTGCCATCCTTGATGATGACGGCGAGGTTGCGATCATAATCCTTCAGCACCCCGATGTCCTGCGTCGGATCGCCCTCGACAAGCAACATATCGGCCCAGGCGCCGCGCTGGAGAACGCCGAGCTTGGCGTCCTTGTAAGGGTTGCGCTCGCCGCTGAGCGCGAACAGCTCGCAATTCCCGGACGTGGCGATCTGCAACGTGCCGACGTTGCCGAACACCTTGGCGAAACGGGTAAGCAGGACGGGCTGGTTCTTCGTGCCCTCGGGCTGGAACAGCAGGTCGGTGCCGAACGCCACCCTCGTGCCCGCTGATTTGGCCCAGCCGGCGACACGGTCCCAATGGCTGGTCGGTTCGGCCTTCCTGATCTGCTCGGGCGTGAGCGGATTGTCCCCCGCCTCGAAGGGCTGGAGGCTCAGCCACACGCCCTTGTCCGCCATCATCTTGAGCGTCGGCTGATCGACCATATGGCCGTGTTCGATGGAGCGGACCCCTGCTTCGAGCGCGCGCCGAATACCGGGAACGGTGTAGACGTGCGTGCAGACATACGTTCCCCAGTCGCCGGCGGCCTGCACCGCGGCGCGGATTTCCTCCAGTGTATATTGGAGCGTGTCGATCGGATCGGAGTCCGAGATGACGCCGCCTCCCAGCGCCAGCTTGACCTGGCTTGCGCCGCGCTTGCACTGCATCCGAACGGCCGCCGCCACCTCGGGCACGCCGTTGGCGACGGTGAAGGCACCGATCTGCTCGAACCACGATGGCGCGCCGCCGAGCGCGACCGGCCGATCATAGGCGGGCCCAAAGTCGCCATGGCCTGCCGTCTGCGAGATCAGCGCGCCGCTTGGAAAAACGCGGGGTCCGGGGATAACGCCGCTGTCGATCGCCTGCTTGAGGCCAAAGGTCGGCCCGCCGGTGTCGCGGATCGTGGTGAACCCTCGCATCAATGTTCGCTCGGCTTCCGCGACGGCGTTGGCGTACATCAGGCCGGTGTCTGCCGCCTCCATGTTCGCCAGCGTGTTGGGCGCGAACACCATGTGCCAATGGGCATCGGTCAGGCCCGGCATGAGCACGCGACCACCGCCGTCGATCACCTGCGCGCCGTCCGGTGCCTGTATTGCTCCGGACGAAATTTCGGCGATCTTGTCACCGTTTACTAGAAGGTTTCCGCTCCGATGCCTATCATCGATCCCGTCGAAGATGCGGACGTTGCTTATCAGTAGGCTTTGCGGCCGCTGCGCCTGTTGCGCTCGCGCAATCGCTGGCATTACCAGTGAGGCTGACGCCGAGGCCAAAAAGGAGCGGCGCGATAGGCTCGTGTTCATCGTCAAGCTCCCCAAAATTCATCGACACGTCAGTACCGTCTTAGCTGTTGACGATACACAGGCAGAGACTGCCAAGCCTACGACGCGAACGACGATCGCTTCGTAATGGAGAAACCGGATGATTTTGACCCTGGCAAGTCGGTCCAGCATTTCCACAGGGTTCCGAGTATCAAAACTCCGGATTAAAATACTGGTCCTCAGGCCGGCATTGCCGCACCCATGGCTTCATCGACCCACAAAACGACGTTCAGGGTGAAACTGCCGCTGCTTACAAGCGGACGTTTGTTCACAGCATCCCGGACATGTTGTCGTGGCAGCCTGGGAGCTGACGCGGAGGCAGTGTGCCGGGTGCCGGGTGCCGGGTGCCGGGTGCCGGGTGCCGGGTGCCGGGTGAGCATCGTGGCTGATCCGATCCGCACGATGATAGATTGCAAATAGCGGAGCCTGCCGTAGTGTCGACATAACACACCAAGTGATCGGTAGCGTCATGACGTTCTTACGAATTCGCGAATGAATCCGGCACGAAGAACGATCCTGATCGGGACCGCAGGCGCTGCCTGCGCCGCCGCCTTGCCGACCCTGGCCGGGAGCCAGAAGCGTTCGGCGATGCAACTCCAGTCATGGATGACGCTGGCTTCAGTGCCCGGGGCAAGCTGGGCCGTGCTCGACAGCGGCGCGGAACCGGCCAGCTTTGCAGGAGGATACGCCAAGGCCGGTGAGGTAAAAGCCACCACGGAGACGCTGTTCGAAGCCGCCTCCCTGTCAAAGCCGGTCTTGGCGGCTGCCATCCACGACCTCGTCCGTGAGGGCCGTGTCGACCTCGACGAACCTGTCGCCAAGAACGTCGACTTCACCACGGATGCCGCGACCCGGACCATAACGCCGCGTCATCTGCTGTCGCATTCCGGTGGTCTGCCGAATTGGCGGACCGAGGCGGGCAGCGATCTTGTGAGCAGGTTCCGGCCGGGCTCCGACTTCCGCTATTCGGGAGAGGGCTACACCTTGCTCGCTCGGCTCGCCGAAGCGGTCACCGGGCAGACCGCGGCGGAGGTCGTCCGCTCCCGAGTGCTGACGCCGGCGGGGATGACGCGGAGCCGCTATGGCTGGGCAGCCGACCAAACACCCGTGGTGGCATGGGCGCATGATGCCGGCGGCGACCTGATGCCGGACAAGGGGCCCCCGATGTTCGAGGCGAGCCGCGACGCCGGACCCCAGCGCTCCGTCGAGGCGTGGACGCAGGATGATCGGGTCGCGGCCGCCAAAGCGCGTGGCAGGTCGTCTCTGCCCGTCTTCATGATCCCGAACATGGCGGCGGGACTCTGGACGACAGCCGGCGACTACGCCCGATTTCTCCGCTTCGCGCTTCGCTACCCGGCCATGAACATGCCGACCGTGACGATCGAAGGCGACCTATCCTGGGGGTTGGGATGGGGACTCGAACACTCGGGCTCTGAGCGCTTCGCTTGGCACTGGGGTGCTAACGACGGCGTCGCCAACCTGTTCGTTCTCGATCTCGCCAGCGGTGCTGGCTTAGTCGTGCTGACGAACGGGGCTGGCGGCCAGCGTGTCTACGAACGAGCTGCCCGTGTCCGTTTCGAACGCGAGTTCGACGCATTGACTTGGTTACAACCTTGATGTCCGCTTGGGCGCAGCAATAGGGCAGGCTTGACCCAGGTGCGGACGCTCACAGCCGTTCGACCGCTTCTCGAAAACGGACATTCATTCAGGCGACACGGCCCGGCCGAAACTGGGCCGGTTGCCGACTGGCAGCTTCCAGGAACGCTGCCCACTAAAGCAGACATTGGCCGGTCACGCACTTCAACGGCAAGAACCGGACCGACAGCGGAACGTCGCGTTGGGCGTGACCGCACCATGGAAGCAGCCGCTATTCGCGCGCCTGGAGCGCTGTCTAGGGACCGGCCTTCTGACGTTGCTCGCAGGCCCGCAGCGTGCCGCCTCCGCCGATCGATCTCCACCATGCGCTTTTTGACTCGCCTCTTAAAATGCAAAAAGCGATCGCCGGACGGCGGAGGCTAGGTCGTGCTGGTGACCAAGCCGCCAATTACTGAGGTCGCGAGTGAACTCGCACCGCCTCGAAGCCGCCGTCGCAGAAGTCATCATTGGCAGCTAGGGCCCGGTAGAGCTTGGCAAGCCAGTAGTTCGGCCCCGCCGCTTCCTCGAAATCCTCTGCTCCTTCGATGAGCTTATTCGCAACGCGCTCGGCATCCTCACCCGCTCCATACGCTCGCCGGAGCGCCGGATATTGGCCGCCCAGATGCTCGAGCCCCATCAGTCGATACCGATCGGCTAAACCGAGAAGGCGGAAATGCGATTGGAGGTGCTGGAAGGTTCTGACCGTCATCCCGGCCGGCCGCGTCAGGCGATACGACAACACCAATGCGTCCTCTTCCATGCGCGTGCGCACGGTCAGGAACGCCAGATCAGGGATTGCGTCGAAGCACGGGTGTAAGAACAGACGCACGTCCGTGCCTTCGTCCAGAACGCGATCCCGCTTGCGCGTGTTGCACATGGCGCAACTCGGGACGAGGTTCTTCGGGAAAACCGAAAACTCGGGATATTGCTCCTTCGGCAGATAATGATCGAGGGTGGAAGATTCGCTGATCCCGCAAAACGGGCAGCGAGCGACGCTGACCCGCTTGAGCAAGTTGCCGCGGAGGTCCGTCATCGGCGCCGTCTCGACCGTGAAGGCGTGCCGCATCGCTTCCTTCTGATGGTCGGTCAGCGCGGCTTCGTTAAGGTCGCCCACCTCAGGAGCAGCCTGTTCATACGCCTCATAGGCTTCGAGCACGCGCTCTCGCGCCGCCCGCATGCGCGCCCGTCTTGGCGCGTGCTTGGCCGTGGCGATCGCATCGAACACCCGCATCGCATCGACGGCGAGCAACGGAATGGAACGCATCCGCTACTCCTCGATCTCATCGCGTATGCTCAGGACGTAAGACCGCGCCGCGAAGCCCAGCTTCCGGCCGAATGCTTCTTCGATCTCCTCCAGCGTATTCCGACGGGCGAGCGCGCTCAACGTCTCGTGCCAGTCGGTGGAGCCGTCGCCGAGGTTGAATACCTCTTGGGTAATGACGCCGATGTTCTCCCCAAAGGTTTCCACACCGGGCGCGGCGACGCGGTTCTGGTCGGCCGCCCGACGGAGCACCTGAACGAATTTCGCCGGCGTCTCCTGCAGGACCACGGGCGAGTGGGTTGCGATCACGGCGTAGCCGTCGAAGGCATCGAGACATGCCCGCACGCTCTTTAGAAACGCAGCAAGTAGCGGCGGATGAAGGTGGGTCTCAGGCTCGTCGATCAGGACCAGCGTCGGTTCGGACCCCGAGATATGCGCGGTGAGTTCGGTCACGATCTTCAGCACCACCTTGTGCCCACTGCTTAGTCCTCGGAACAATTCGCCCAACTCTTCATCGTCCCGATTGGCGTAGAGCTGGGTCAACCCAATGCGCTGGAACGACGGATCGCGCAGCAGCGGCTTGAGCACATCGAGAAGGGCTTCGAGCCGATCGGCCTCGCGCACGCGCTCAAGTGCTGACAGAAACTCGGCCTCGATCTCTGCCGGGGTGCGCAGCCGGTAGGCTTGCTCACCATTGGGCCCGTCGTCGTCCGAGCGCTCGCGAAGTCCGCAATAGACGTACCCGAAGATTTCGCCGCTCTCCTCGAGCTTTTCCTTTTCTTCCTCGGTGCGCCCTGGAATGACGAAAGTGTCAAAGGCGCTGTAGGAGATTACGACAACGGTCTTGAATGGCGGAGCGGTGCCGACGAACCGGCCGGCCGCGTTGTCCAGCAGGTCTTCCTTGCTGCCATAGCCATATCCGCTTGCCACGATCGCAAGATTTGAGAGTAGTCGCGTTTTGCCTGTTCCGTTGTAGCCGATCAGGGCGTTGATGCGGTTCGGCAATCGGCCGCGCCGCCGAAAGTCGAACTCGACCGTGAAAGCGTTGGAGCGACGTGCCACCCTTGTCTTGAACTTCACCTTGAACCCGGCACTGCGCCGTTTTGTCGGTAAGGCCGTCGCGCGCAGCAGGCGCGAGGCGTCGTTGATCGTTCGCTCAGCACCACTGAAGCGGAGAAGCGATACCCTGTAGGCTTCGCTGTCCTCAACACTTGCCTTGACCTCGTCGTCGAAGGCAACGTCGCGGAGTCCCCGCAGATAGGGCTCGAAGACGCCGCGACCCAGCTTGTACAGTGTCTCGTAGTATTCGAGATCGCCGCCTAATGAGGCATGGCCAGCGGGAAGCTCTTCGAATGACCGCTTCGGCATCTCAGTATATCCGCTGGTGCGGCCCGCCTCGATCACCTTGATATTGCCAAGCTCATACTTTTCGTTCGCAGAGACATGCAGCGTGACGTTGAACGTCGTCTTGTAACCATAGTCGTCCCAGTTGTCTTGAACGAGAACGGCATGAGGATAGCGGTTGGTCTTGGGCGATTCACCGGATCGGAACTCGACGACAAATTTCAACGGCCCATCTCCCTTCCGGCGGCTCGACGATAAGCGCGATGGCAACGACGAAAAGGCTCGTATGGCCGATTTGCGACTTTCAGGGAATGCGCAACCAGCTCCGCGCGATTTGGCGCCCGGAAGCTGCCAAGCTGCAGCCGGCCCAATTGCAGCCGTCCGGCTCATCTCGGGGGGTCAGATACGACACTAGGTGACCAGCGGCGAGTGGAGGACGAATATCTCATGCGGTCCTGCGGGCGGCTTCCCGCCGGTCACCCATCAGCGATGACGTTGCTTTCGTTGCCGATACGTATGTCGTAATTGATGGAACGTGCCGTTCCATCCATGATATGATCCGGCATGGCTATCTCAAAATCGGAAGGGGTATCGCCTACTGAGCGGCTATTGGCAGAATTGTGCGACCGCACCTTTTTGCGACTTTGGAGTTATCCCAATCCGTGCCGCGACGACGGGAAAGAACTCTGTGACCTGCTCGTCGTCTTTGAAAATGAAGTTCTGATTTTCTTCGACCGAGAAAATCGAAGATTTGACCAAAATCCAGAAGATGTTGATCTGGCTTGGAGGCGCTGGCGCAAGGAAGTCATCGACAAGCAGGTTGCCACCGCCCACGGCGCGGAAAGGTACATTCGCTCCGGGCGATCGATCTATCTGGATCCTCAGAAGAACCAGCCATTTCCCATCCCTATCGATCTAAGTCAGGTGCGGTGTCATAAGATCGTTGTTGCGCATGGCGTGAAAGAGGCTTGCAAGCGAGCCTCTTCGGCAAACGTTTCGGGTAGCTTGGCGATCTCCTACGACGAGAAAGACGAACGTTTCGATCACCCGTTTTTTGTGCAGATTGACCGGAAACAACCCGTTCACATTCTCGATACAGAGAATCTCGAGATCGCCCTGAACGAACTCGATACGATCTTTGATTTCACGGCTTATCTGGATGCCAAATTGGATGCCATACAGCGTCACGCCCTATCGTATTGCGGGGAAGAAGATGCCATTGCACACTACTTCCTTAATTTTGACGAGACGAAAAACCGCCACATGATCGGTACGCTCGACGCGTTCGAAACGGTCCATATCGGTGAGGGCGAGTGGTTCGATTTTGAACGCAGCGAGCCTTATGCGCGGCGGAAGGCAGCCAACCAAACTTCGTATTTCTGGGATCGCTTGCTACAGATCACGTCCAACAATGCGCTCAAGGGCGTGCTTGGCGGAAACAGCAAGCCTTTCCACGGCAAGAGCGCCTTGCATTTCATGGCCATGGAGCCGCGTTTTTCTCGGCGCGGCCTTTCGGACTTCATGCTGAAGTCGATAAGAAACTTCCCTGAGTCCGATGAGCCGCTGGTTCGTAACGTCTCGCTAATGCCCTCATTCTACGAAGGCACGGTGTACGTGTTTCTCCAGCTCAAAGCGTCAGATGATCTCCGAAATTCAGAGACCTATCGGGAGGTACGTTCCGGCATGCTTGAGATAGCATGTGGCGCTGCAAAGCTCAGAATGCCGGCCATTAAGAGAGTGATCGGCATTGCGACTGACGCGCCGAAATTCGCGGGCAAAACAAATTCCGAAGATTTGCTTTTAATGGAATTTGAGGACTGGAACGCAGAGCGACGGGCCTACTACGAGGAGGCAGATTAGGAGCTGAGGTTTTTCCGGACGCCGCAAATGCTGGCGACCAAACAGACGATATCGGAGTTTCCGAGGGCGACTGCAAATCTCAAAGCTCGCGCCAGAGTAGGAAGAAATGAGCCCTGCGTGTGCGGCTCCGGCCGGAAGTACAAAAAGTGCTGCGGTCGATAGAGCTTACTGAGCGGGGGGATGCAACGGGGGCTAGCATGACCCCTTGCCAAGTTTGTGCGGTACTACCGCACACATCTCGCGATAAGTTCAGCGCCGAATTCTGATGGTTCCAACGCACCGACTTGAACCGAAAAAGGCTCCGCCATGTCGAAACGACCTACCTTTTTCCTCTCTTCCACGATCTATGACTTCGAGGACTTAAGAGGCGCAATCAGGTATCATCTGGAAAGCCGGGGATGCCGAGTCTTGGCCTCGGAGTATCGGGACTTCAATGGAGACTTGAACCAGCATTCCTACGATGCGTGCCTGTCGAATATAGATCAAGCCGACTACTTTATACTTCTGATAGGTAGCCGTGTAGGCGGCTGGTACGATAAGACCAATCAGATCAGCATCACACAGCAGGAGTACAGGTACGCATACGCCCGGCATAGGGCGCACGGACTGCGCATCGTCACGCTTGTAAGGGATCAAGTGTGGCAACTACGTGAAGATCGCAGGGCGCTTTCCAAACACCTAGCGTCCCTAGAAATGCACGAGAAAGAACGTGAGGATATTATAAATTCCCCGAGCCCGTTCTCGACTAATGCGAAGTTTGTCGCCTCCTTCATTGCGGAGGTCGGCAGAAATTTAGAAACCGCCTTGGCCGTTGAACGCGGAACCACAAAACCTACGGGCAACTGGATTCACACGTTCAAGAATTTTCGTGACGTAGCCGATGTCCTCCACCCACTGACCTTCGGAGGTCTCACAGCGGACGAAGCCGCTTACCGTCAAGCGCTTCAGTACGAACTCATCGGCATACTGAAGCGGCTGCTCCTTAAACATAAGGGTGACGCCCTGGATCCGCGCCATGCGATTATCACCCATTGGAGAGCGCATGGTCTTAGAAGCTCGCCCAAGCAGGGCGATTTTGTCGATCTCTCCGGACAAGAGTGGGATCGATTTAGCACGCTCATGCTCGCTTTGCTCGGCGTGTCGCCCTTCGAACTCGTGGTTGTAGCAGACGCCCTAACATCTAGCCTCTTTCTAGAATTCGACAACGTGAGCGGCGGCTATGTTCAAACGGATGCCTATCAGGGTTTGGCGAAGCTCATTGATGAAATTAGACTGATCAACGTGAGGCTGAATGCGGAGTCACTTACGAGCATTTTCGAATATTCGCCTCGCAACCGTGGTGGGCGGGACGTGCCCGTTGAAATCGAGGCCCAAAAGCTCGCTTTGCTGCACGGCATCGGCCTGCGTTGGGTCAATATCATCTCGCTCACACGTGCGTTGATAGTGCACCTCCATGGGCAGCCGTTCACGATGCCCGACCTGATGCCCTTTTCTCCGGTTCATGGTTTCGAAGATCAACTAGACACCGAATTGCCAAGCGAGTCGGACACCCGCCGATGGCTGGGGATTAGCTAAAGGGGCTCTCCCCCTTTGCAGTCCTCGAGACGCGTGGTGTTGCAACGCGACAGTTGAGCGCGCCGCATTCGCCATTTCTTCTCACGTCCGGTAGCCGCAGGCTAATTGAACGCCAAGCGCGCCCAATAGCTAACGTTTGCAGCTCCTCCGCTCAGCGGCTTAGCGATGTCCGCTTCTGGGATATTCTCCCGGTCGGCGAAATGACCGTTGTTGGGGGCGCTTTGCCGACCGGCAGCTCGCGCCCAACGTTGCCGAGCTGCTCTTGGGCCGTTTGCGGACTGGCAGATGCCGGGAAGATACCCAGCGAAGCGGACTTTCAGCGATGAAGATGCCGTCACTAGGGGCTATCGATCGACAGCAGAAACCGTTCGTCCTGCGTTTGAAAAACGCCACGCATCGTCCCCACTATTATCAGTTTCGCCCGCCATATCATCCGCCAGAGTCTCGTGCCATTTTTCAACCAGCTTCTCCAAGCGCTCCTGAAAAACTTCGACATAGGACAAGATCGCGCGGCGCTCGCCTTCCACATCAA
This sequence comes from Sphingomonas sp. Tas61C01, assembly GCF_052567495.1. NCBI lineage: Bacteria > Pseudomonadati > Pseudomonadota > Alphaproteobacteria > Sphingomonadales > Sphingomonadaceae > Sphingomonas > Sphingomonas sp. Tas61C01. The sequence goes on along the minus strand of NZ_CP199583.1, from coordinate 1,815,977 downwards.
TCGAGACTTCTTCACTCTGCCCTGACGGTGCTGGTTGATCTTTCAGTGACTCGAAGTCACCGTTGATCAATTTTTCGTAGAGACTCTTCAAATCTGCCTTGTTGGGCACCGGTGTTGCAAAGAATGCCCGCCAGCGCTCAAAAAAGGCGACAAGCTCTCGCTCTTCATCGGTAAGCGCTTGCCATTCCGCATTGTCGATCGCGCGGATCTCAGGGCCGCGGGTTAGGAGCAGGCCGCTCATCACCAGATGTACCAGCGCAGCGTACATCTCGCGCAGCAGATCGTCACTCGTCTCCCTGCGGCCATATATCCGCCAGGGATCGCCACCGGGCACCATAGAAGCGAGAACCTTGATGGCCGGGCCATATCCCGCCAAGGGGTCAGCCGGGATTGGGAGAGCTCGGCGATTCGTCCAGAGCTTTAGAATGAGGTCGACAGCGCGATCCTCCGCCGACTTACGTTCGTTCCCATCGCTTCGCTCGGCGATCTCGATCAACTGGGCGAGATGATGTGCCATCCATCGTGTCGGAAGTTCGCCGCGGGCATCAAGCTGAAGTTGCCGAACGATCTCCCGTCCAACGCCCAATGTATCCTTCGGCGACGTGGAATCTCCCAGCCCCGTCGAAGCGGTAGACTCTGTCGTACGCCGCCTCGGGGGTTTGATCTTCCGCGTCATAGCTTCGTCGACTGTTACGTCCTTCACGTCTGATCTCCACTTCGATCACCAGCTCGAGACCCTCGGCTGCCAGAAATTCCCGCAATTGCTCGCGCTCAACCAAAAGCCGACGGCCGGCCACGAATTGTTGCGCCTGATAGCGTTCTTCGTCGCGCTCATTCTCTCCCCAAACCTCGTAGAGGAACATGGGCGGCTTGCCGGGCGCGGACCAAGAGATCCTGCCTTCATCGTTTCGGGCCAGGCCGTGCGCTCCGGACACGCGACGGCCCGGCGTCCAGTCGATCAGGCTGGCATTCCCGCGCAGCGGATCGAGCTCATCGATATCGCCAACCGCCGAGATCGTGCGAAGCCATGGGATCATTTGGTATGGGCCGTGTTCGGCCTCGTCATGATCCGACTCGTCTCCGTCTCGCGGGAACCCATAGTCCCAGGCACTCTCCATCGTCTGGAGCGTGCGCAGCAGCGATGGTGCGAGCTCCGGGTCCACAAGCGCGCTCGAAAACGCAACTGTCTCGGAACGTTCGTAGGTGGCGATCCGCCAACCTCCGGCAACCAGCAGATATTCCGGGCGATCCGCCGGCATTAGCTCACTACGCATCTTGGCTTCCGTTACTTGATCGACCCACGTGCCCAGAGGCTCGCTGGGCTGGCGCCAGAAGTCCTCGCGAAGCGGCACGGGTTGCCGAATGTCCGTGGCCCAGTGCGGCGGCTGGGTAAGCATTTCGCCCGACACCCTCCGAGCCATGGCATCCCAATCGCTATCGGGGATTGCCGCGAGTGGCTCGGTTTTCATCAATTGACCGACCGCGCACCATAAGGCGTGCCACTCGAGATGCGTGTTGAGCCTTTCCAGTGTCGGGTTCGCCCCATGCCCATTGCTGGCGAGCGACCATTCCCGCTCCGAGAACCGGTGACCGCGGCGTTCGGCTTCATAGGAGCGGATTTTTCCGTCATAGCCCCAGCGGTCGATGATCCAGTTTTCCGCTTCGGCGAGCAGCTGCGCCTGGGAAACATCGGCAAAGGCATCGAGCACGCGATCGTACCAATAGGGTATGGTGTCCATGGGATCGAAATCGAAGCGTCGTTCCTTGTCGACCGAAAGGGGTTTTCGCGTGCCGCGTGCAGACCAATCCGGACGTTCGACCGGTTCGAGGGTCGATTTGCCCACGCATTCGAGAGCGTGCCGGGTGTCCTTATCAAGCGGAAGCACGCTCGCCGCGGCCAGCTTGAGACAAGCGTCGCGCGCGAAGCTTGTCAGGAGAATGTGCGGGAAATCCTGATCCAATGCTGTGCGCAGAAGTTCCGTGCCGGCGAGCGTGGCGACCTGCGGCACCTCGCCCGCAATGCGATCGAACGCGATGACGAACCACATCCGCGCGGCGATCCAGTAAAAATCGAGAGCGGGCGAACGAAATACGGTCTCGGTCTTGCGGCCATGCTCGCGAGTCAGCGCTTGCAGCTCCGCGGTTGCGCCGAGCCTCGCCAGACGCCGCATCGCGTGTGCGGCACGCCATCGGACTCGGACATCGTAATCGCCCATGCATGCATACAAGAAGCGGGCAACGGCCTCGGGGATGCCAACAGGCACGTCTTCCGACGCCCAGATTTGGTCGCGGTCTTCGAGGTCGATACGGTCTGCCAGTCTTCGCGCATACCAGGTCGCCGTGCCAGCCGCCGATTGCGATCCGAGATGGCCCGCAATCAACACTGCCAGGGCAAAGACTTGGTCACCGCTGAATGCTTGCCCGTGCAGTTCCACCCCGCGGAGGATAAGATCGACGACCGAAGCGGAGGCCATCCCGGTCCATTCGATCGCCGTGGGGAGCGACGTCTCGCCGTGCGCGATGTAGCGAATGAAATCCGGGAGCCGGCGGGTAATCACGCCCGGAAGTTTCGACGATGCCCAATGCCGAACTGCCAGGGAATCCCATTGCGGCAACAGGGTCAAAAGCCGCTCGACGACTTCACCGCCTACGCCAATCTTCACGCCGGACAGGGCGTCCAGAAAAGCGGTGCGATCCCGCAGGTCAACATTGCAAGCGGCCCATCCGACAACCTCGGAGGCAGCGATATAATTCTTGCTCGCACGCGCGACGTTGAGCGCCGCTTTGATCTCTTGTTCGAGCTTTTCGGTGTCGAGCAGGACATCCCGCGCCCAGCCAGGCCGGGGCGTCGTCGCCTTGGAGGTCCTGTCGATACCTCCCAATCCGCCGGAGGCGCGACCCCGCTTTACCTCGGGCAATTTAGCCAGGAACGCGCCGCGTTGGAGCAGCGCATTCCCCATGAATCCCGGCGATTGCACCTTTTCAACACGCGCGATCAGCTTAACGTTGTCACGGTGATTGTGCCGGATGAGCGCATCCCAGGCGGCTTCTTCCAAAAACGACGCAAGGGGGGCATCGGAGGGAAGATGCTGCAACGATGCTTCGACGACGCCGTGATCGCCCTGCATCATCAGCGCGAGTGCCATAGCGACAGACGGCGAAACCAGGCCGGTCGCCAAACCTGATTTCAGGACAGGCTCGAGCGTCTCTCGAAAACTTGCGAGGTTTGCGTCTTCCCATTTGGCGGCATTGGCCAGGGCGACTGGAACGTCGAGCTGGGCAAGGGCGTCCATCACGGAATCCCATGGAAGCTCTCCCTCGCCGTCCAGGCGGATCGCGGCGTCGGCCAGCACTTCGGAGAGCTCGCGTGCGGCTGTGCGTCGATCCGCCACATCGGCGCACCCCTGCTTGAACAGCACCGCCAGCAGTTTCAGCTGTCCAATGATCTCCCGATCCAATTGGCTCGCCGCCTCAACTGCGCTCTGGAAGATCGCGCTGGCATCGTCGGGACTGATCGGCACCAACAGACGCGCATAAGCGAGCAGCGCCTTTGATTTTTCGTCTGCACCGATACGACGTCCGCGAATGGCCACGACCGATTTGGTGATATCGGCGAGCATGTCGGCGTGCAGTTCCGAGCGAAGCGCGATGCGCTCTCCGAATGCGAGATCGGGGGCAAGGTCTCCGGTTCCCCATCGTCCATGCACGCGCCGCGCCGTGGACAGCAGCAGGTTGGAATCGGCGCCGCGCGCGGCCAGAAGCATCATGGTGCGCGCCGCCGCCTGGGCGAGCGCGCTTCCGCTCAAATCGCGCGCCAGACGCCAACTATTGTCTTCGCGCTTCCTGGCTGCCGCTTCCAGCATTTCCGCGAGGGCGGCCGGGACAGAAGCGACGACCAGCGCCGTTGCAGTGGCCGCGTAGATCGGGAAGATCGCGTTTGTGAGTTCGTTGAGCTTGCGGTCCGCATCGTTCTCGCGCCAAGCACGGCGCTCTTTCTCTTCCTTCGTTTCCGGCTCGGGACGCGGGACATATAGGTCGGTCGATACCGGCGTCGCCTTAGCACGGGCAGCACGGAGTGCATGCGCACGAAAGAGCAAGTCCAGACTTGCGGTCGCGCTGATGAACTGATTCTCGATCCGTCTGTTGGCAGGCCGCAAAATGGCGTCGAGAAAGTCATCCACCATGGTCTTCGCCGCGGCCTCGGTGGCCAGCAGCTCGCACCCCGACATGATGATATCGATAATCCAGCCACGCAAATCCGTCGTCGATGTCTGAGCCGACAGGAAGCGTCCTATGTCGAGCCGACGCCGCAGCAGCGCGGCAATTCCTGCCGCGAGGCGGCTCGGATCGACAGTCTCGCCAGCTATCGTCATCGGCACGAGTAGGAACGGCTCTTCCCAAGGTTTCAGGACACCGGTTGCAAGAATCCGATGAAGGAGATCGCCCTCGCCGTGCGCAAGAAGGCGGGGCACGAGCTGCCTTGCGACCTTCAGCCGCAGCCGCCTCGGTCGCCAGGTGCCAAGTGCTTCCAGTGCCTCTGCCGGCCCCTTTGCGCGCAGCACGGTCTCGATGTTCGCCGTGACATCGGAAACGTCGACTCGCCAGTCGCGCCGGTCGCGCTCGGCTGTGCTGTCCTGGCGCTCGGCCATCCATGCGCGGATCAGACGCCTGCCTTCGCGGAGCGAGACGTGATCGCCCGCAATGGCATCGACGACCTGCTTCTGGATCAGAAAGGCGCCATGATAGGCGATCTGCTCAGAGTCGGTCAGGATCAGCCGCCCGGATGTCTCCGGCGCAAAGCGCACGGCAAGATCAGGATTGTTTGCGAGCAGCGCACGGAGTGCGCGCTCGGTCTTCAACCCCTCGCCGCCGATCAACACGAATCGCATCGCGCGCGCAGCATCGCCCGCCTGGCGACAAGCGAGAATCGCAAGACGCAGGCGGGTAAGCTCGGCTTCGCGGCGCTCCACGGGATCGAGGATCACGGGCGGGGACGGTTCTTCCTCGACCAAGTTCAGCAGATCGGCGCCGCGGTCCGCAGACAGGAGCGCGCCCGCGACGTGCTGCGCGGCATAGGCATCGCTCTTGCACCGCGCGAATAGCCATTCGGCGGTTCGGCGCGTAATCTCGTTAAGTGCCGACGCGCCCTCTTTGCGCACGAAATCCTCAAAGTCCTCGTCGGCAAACCCGACCTGGCCGTCGCGCAAACGGATCGCCGGTGCCATGTCGGTACAGATGTCGATCAGCGCTGGGACGGGGATATCGAGGACGCCGCTCAGGTCCGTCAGCGGTACAGGGCGGGCAAGCGCAATCAGTCCTGCACAATATTTCGCGACGTCAGCCGGATTGCCGCTCTTGCCGAGCGCCAGCCGGAATTGTTCGCGGAATACCTGATCCAGCGACCGGCCGCCGGGCAGGAGGCGGTCGATGGCGAGTTCTGGCGCAGCCACGCCCAGGTCCAAGGCATAGGCCTGGACGCGCGGCACGCCGTGCGTCAGCTCATGGAAAAGATCGAGCCACTCGGCCGGCGCGTTCCAGACCGAACGCACATGGGCTTCGGTCTCGGCACGACTGAACGGCCGGAGCTCCATCGGCACATAATTGCCAGGCAGAGCGATCTCCGGCAACCGGCCGGTGCGCGCGGTGACGACGAACCGCACATTTGCTGGCAGCTCGCCCAGTTCGAGAAAATCCCGAATGAAACTCTGTTCCGCCGGCTTGCGGGCGGCGGCGGCGGTGACGGAATTGTCCGCCGCGTCGACTGCGATCACGATCAGGCCATCGGGATATTCGGCCGCATGCGCCTTGGCGGCATGGCAAAGACGATTCCAGAACAGCCGTGCCGGGTCGCTGAACTGATGCCGGCCGAGCAGGATGGGCAATCGAAGCCGGGTCGCAAGCTCGTTGCTTAGCTGCAGAAAAGCGTCGATCGGGCGATGCCGCAGCGCAGCCGCGTCGAGATAGGTGCCGCCACCATAGCAATCGAAGGTGACCATGACCGAATGATCCGGGAGGGTCGCCTCGATCTGCTGGAGCGCAGTCGTCTTGCCGATTCCGCCGACACCGTGAAGGCAGATGCGCTGCTCGCCGGCGAGAAGTTTCGAGGCCGCGTCGGCTACGCTTGCCCGCGGCACCCGGTTCGCGACCGGCTTTAGTTCCGCAGGACATGGAAACAGCGCGCCCATGTCCGCGACGCCCAACCCGATGAGTATTTTCTCCTTGGTGATCACCTCCCCCGCGAACTCCGGCCGCATGCGATGGCGGATGAACTGCCGCAGTTTGGCGACCGCCGTTTGCATCTCGAGATCGGTCCAGCCGGCCATGTCGCCGAGCAGTTTGTCCTCGATGGCGAAGCGAGACCCCGTGCTACCGTCGAAGCGGAGCGCGCCGGCGAAGAGCGGCAAATCTTTTTTGGCCAAGCCAGAAGCGTAGGCCAGCTTGATTTCGTCCGTGGCCTGCCCCTTCGGACGGTCGCGCGGCACCGCGACATCGCCGGTCGCGACCTTCACCGTCGCGGCAGCCAAGGCCTCGGCAATGGGCTGGTTGGTGACCAGCGATACCTCGATCGGGCCCTTGGGCTTCAATCTCCGGATTCCCGACCAGGCTTTCGCCAAGCGATGGAGCACGCTGTCCTCGCGCTTTTCGCCTTGCCAAATCCGCGCGACAGTCCAGCTGGCCGTAGGATTGGCCGCCGAATATTTGAGCTGTTCGATTACGATGCGATCGGCGACCGACGCGCTGCGCCCACCTTCGTAGAGCGCGCAATCGACACCATCCCAAGTCGAATCTACCACACCGGTCGCGTCGGTCGGGACGATGCCCTCGACCGTCATTGCCTGTAGCGGATCGCGGTCATCGAGGAGCCGCATCGCATGCCGTGCGGCCCAGAGTTCATGGAAATCGTCGCCGGTATTGGACCCCCGGGCGCCTGTAAAATCGCTCACCTGTTCTATCCTGCCCGTTTGATCCGGATCGGTTCTATTCGTCCTGCCGTTCTCGCTTTCGAAAGTAGCGCTGATCCCAAAATATCTTCGGGACGGCTCGCTTACTCAAACGATGGAGAGCGTTCTCTATAGGTTCCTTTCGGCAACTACAACGGTACGCTCGCGGCGTATGATTGACGCTCCTCTTCAATGTACACGGCCAACGCTATAGCAGTTGCGCCGGCACGAAACGGATGTCCGCTTTCGGGTGCTCAGCGAACAGACTTAGATGACCGGAATTAGGGCGCAAAGCGGTCGCTGCCTGTCCGGTGAACGAACGTCTGATTTCGCGGTGTGCACGTCCGGAAGCGGAAAGGCCGCTTCCCACCATGAAGATCGCGGGAGAGGAGCAAATGTGGCTGCCGATATTCCTTGATCCGAACGTGCGTAACCAAGGTTGAAACTGGGGGCGTATTTGGGGGCGCTTCAAAGGTATTCACAGATAAAACGCCGTGAATACCGTGGACTAGCCTGTGACCGAGGGTCCTGTAAGCGGCACCACCATCCTCGGCTAACGTGCTTGAGGCGTGCGCTATTTCGCATAAACGCCGATGCCGTGCCCCCAATCGTTCCCACAGTGATTGAAGGCCTGAAGCTGGGGTTTGTGAGCCTCGACGAGGGCTGGCGCGAGAAACTTCAACATCCGATCTTCAGGCGCTGCGGACAGAGCAGCAATGCGGTATCTTGATTGTTAGGATCAAAGCCGGAGAGATGCCGTCTTCTGCCGCGCTTGCGGGATTGACTCGTCCAATCAGGACTAGCCTCCAAGCGATTTTCAAAGCGATGGACTTTTTTTGAAGTGGCAGGATGGGCGGCGCGTACGTTTACTTTGGTGGAGAGCTGCCTGTCCGCTTTTGGGCATCGATCGCGAAAAGTCGCCATTTGTTCAGTTCGCGGGGCAGGTGGTCAAGCGGCCGGTTTTTGTGGAAAACCGCCTGTCCGATTTCGGGCGACGACCGGCGGTAAACAGCCGCTCGGTCACGAGGAGCGGCGGGGGTGCCCAGTGTCCGCTTTCTGATGGTTAGCTGCCTGGCCCTGTTCGCGACGTTATCGCCGTAGGCAGCCGTTCATTGAGGGGGCGCGCCAACAGCTTATCGGCTGGGTAAGATGGAAACCGCCACTATTTCGCTCGTGGCGGCCAGGCGGGTGGTGCCCGCGCTTGCGGGAACGGGCGGATCGGTCAGCAGGTGGAAGCGCTGTCGCACATCGGCGGGCAGCTGTTGGCTTTGCTGCTTCTCGCAGCCGGCGAAGGCGGTCGCGGCCCGGCTGGTGCCAGCGGAAATGTTGAGCCCGCGTGCGTCGCAGAAGTAGGCGCGGAGTGCATCAACCGTGCCACTTGCCTGCGGCAGCAATTCAGGGAGCGTGAACGCGGCGATGATCGCGCCTGCGCCAGCGGTAAGCTTCAGGTCCTCGCCCCCGAAGCCGATCAGGAGCTTGGCGAATGGCCTGGCACCGGAGCCTAGGCTTCCGATGCTGGGTACGGCCACCGTCACCGCTAGGGACCCGACGATAGCGGCTTCCGATCCCGGGGGCAGCACGGCACGCACGATGCTGGGTTGCGGCCGGGGGGGGGCGGCGCGGGCCGGGCGGGAGCGGGCACCTTTATTTGCCGACTCGTGCCATACCGGCCAAACAGATCGGGCATGGCGATGCGATAGGTGGCCGGCTCGTCGGCCGCCGCGATCGGTGCATCCGATGCGATCGGAGCAGCCTTCTTGTCGCGGCCGATCAAGATCAGGCTGTGGCGAATCGTCGCAGGCGGGTTGGCGCAAGCTATCCGGCTGCCGCTCTCGACATGTGCTTCTTCGTAGCCGCTAGCCACTTCATTCGAACATCATCGTTCGGCAAGATCGCAAAACGCTTGCATGGATAAGCGTCGGGAGTTCGGATGCGCGACAGACCAGTCGATCGGCAGCTTTTAAGTCGTACTCAGTCGCACCGCCGACGTGCCCCGGTCACGTTTAACTATGAGCGGAGTTCTTAATCGAAACATTCTGCCACGTTCTAGAGCCGGTCCATGCGCAGCCAGGCAGGATCACCCAGCCAGCTGCGCTGGAAGGCTCGAAAGGCAGCGGCCGCTTCGAGCCTATGGCCTTGGGCAGCCTCACTTTGCGCAAGTCCATATAGGGCCCAGCCGTTTCGCGGGGTCTGCACCAGCGCCGCGCGAAATGCCTCGCTGGCATCGTCGTACCGTCCGGCTTGGAACAAGGCGGCACCAAGCGATTGGCTAACCGGATAATACCAGTAGGACGGCTCCTGATAAGGAAGTTTGCTTTCAAACACGATGGCCTTGCGAAAGCTTAGCACCGCTTCGTCGAAACGACGCTCTGCCTGCGCCTGTCGTCCGCGAGCGACCGCGATGGCAAGTGACAGCAGGTCTGGCGCCGGGACGCCTTGTTCGATCATAGATGCGAACGCCTTCGAACCCCGCAGCGCTGTAAGCTCTGCAATTTCATAATCGAAAGCGACCCGATCGTGCCGATCCGCGTGAGCGACGGCGCGCGCATAAAGGCGCATGGCGACAGCATATGGCAGACGGGGGTGAGCTGGTGGCATCGCAAGTATCGCTTCAGGCTGCGCGAACTGCGCCATCGCCAGGTAAGGCGCCGCATCAATTGCCTGTATCCACGCTATGCGCGCCGACGTCTCGGGATCGAGAGTGGAACGCAAACTTCGCGCCTCGCTTATCGCAGTACGCATGTCGCCAGCGAGCTGCGCCGAGGTTACCATGAAGTGGATGTTGTGGGGGTAATAGCCGTAGCGAACTAGGCTGCGGTCGTCGGTGCTTCTGATGAAAGCCTCGTCCGAGCGCGCGGCGGCGACGTTGACACGAATTGAATCCGCATAGCGTCCGGTCAGCGCGTAGATATGCGCCGGCATGTGGACCAGATGTCCGGCGCTTGGCGCCGCAGGCTGGGCCAGCTGATCAGCCGCGGCATCGGCGCGATGCGGATCCGCGCTGTTTTCCATGAGGTGGACGTAGAGGTGCGCTGCCTGAAGATTGGCTGGGTCGCGGGCAAGGACCGACTCGATCAGCCGTACCGCCTCGCCGCTGCGGCCCACCGGGGTACGCCTGTCCGTCTGCCAATAGTTCCAAGGGCTGGTATCCATAACGGCTTCGGCTGCAAGCACTGCAACGTCGTCGTTTTCCGGAAAGCGGCGGGCGACATCAATCATCGCATCGGCATACGCCGCATCTAGCATCGTCCGCTCCGCCGTCGGATCTCGCGAGTAGCGGCGCGATATCGCGCCGATGAGTGCGCGTTCGAGCGGCGAAGCATGGGCCTGCAGTGCCATGGCCCGATCCAAGGCTGAAAGAGCGGTATCCCTATCGCGATCGTCCATTGCAGCATTGATATTGGGGCCCAGGGCGAGCGCTTCTCCCCACCAACAGGCTGGGCAGCCTGGATCGAGGCGCTGTGCCTCGCGGAACGATCGGACTGCGCCGGAATGGTTGAACCCATAGCTAAGCAGCAGCCCCTGATTGAAGTAGCGTCGAGCCCGGCTGTTGGCCGTCGAAATCGACAAACGCGAAGCCGTAAGATCAGGAAACAGCGAAATCGGCCTGTTGCTAGCACCAATCGGCCCGGCAAAGGCTGCTACCAACGCCAGCTCGTTCGTCAGCGCCCTTCTGCTATTCGCACCGCTGCAAAGCGATGTTGCCCACCGGGTGGGGTCGAGCATTTCCAAAGCTGCGGGTGGGAGGTATATTCCAGGTGTGAAGCTGGAGAGAAGGACGGCTGCGGTCGATAGAGCCACGCATTTCAATAGGTTGCGCATCCAATCACACCTTACATTGATAAAGGTTGCGTTACAGCTCTCTATTACAATATCACCGCTAGTTAGTGATCTCAATACGATGACTTCTACCGTCGGTAAAGCGCTCATCCCAGCTATTCTCACCTTTGCGCGCAGCACCGGTCCGAGCAGGAGGCAATTGAATGGCTGCATTTTTATTTTGGCTAATTCCGACGACAAGCCGCACCTGACGAAGATCTGCTATGCGACAGCGCAACTTGGCGCGCAAATGGCCGACATTGGGTCATGCCGCCAGATTAGCCCGCGTAGGGCGAGACTTCGCTCGGTGAGCAGCCTTATTGCTAGAGTTGGTCCTTGCGCTACCTAGCCTCCAGGCCTGACGCCTCGATGGGCGCGCCGCTTTCTGCCATCAGATATCGAGGAGCCAAGTGGGCTGGCAGCCGTTGACGCCATTACGGAAAAGGATCTCGACATGAACCTCAGCGAATTATTGCCACCGGGTGGCATCGCTGCACTCGCGGCTCAATTAGGTATTCCTGCAGAACAGGCCCAACGTGGAGCCGAGGCGCTGCTGCCGTCGGTGCTCGGCGGCATGGGTGACAACGCAGTCAACTTGGATACGCATGTTAACGAGCTAGGCGGCGCTGAGCTGGCCGAAAACGTAGTGGGCGTCGAGCCGACGCAGATCGAGCGAGGCAACCAGCTGCTGGGAGGGATCTTCGGTTCGAAGGACGTCAGTCGTCAGGTCGCTGGGCATGCTGCGCAGGGGAGTGGGCTCGACGCAGCCTTGCTGCAGAAGATGTTGCCGATCCTTGTGATGCTCGTAGCCGGTCATCTATCCGGCCGCTCAAATGAGCAACAAGGGGGGCTTGGTGGCATTCTCGCAAGCGTACTTGGCAGCGTTGGTGGAGCGGGAACAGCCGGTAGCCTAGGCGGCGGCCTCGGCGGTGTCCTCGGATCCATATTGGGCGGTCGTCAGTAACGCTCCCAGTATGAGCCTGCGGTTCTGCGCAAGATAGCCCAGGCTGATTGCGGCGATTACGCGAACCATAAGCTAAGCGGATCAAAGGAACGGTTGCTTAGACAGCACTCGCGGTACCACCTGCGCGTTCCGGGACGCCGGCCCAGCAACTGCGCTTACCTTAGACGGCTATCGATCCAGCGACGATGAAGGCGGTCGACCCGCCTGCCAAAGGTGAGCGTAGCGCATGTGGCCGCGCAGAGCGCCAGACCAAGAGTGATAATCATATAAGCATACTCGATCACGAACAGGTGATGGCGCCCCGAACTGCCCGCGGCCTCCTTTGTTCCGTCGGGGAGGACGATCGTCGAGCCCGGTGCCAGCTTTTCGATGCGCCGTGTAGTCGAAGCGGGTCGCAACGAACCCGTAAGTACCCAGTCGCTTGGTAGTTCGCCGTCAATGGACGCAACGACGGTACGTGCCTTGAATTCCTATCTGCGATACGTCGCTTGCAGCACGAATGTTGGATTGAGGCTGGGCAAGCCCTCGAAAGACGGATGGAAACGGCAATGGCTAATAAATATGAGAACGATCGTACCACCGTACGCCGCGGCGGCGCGGGCCGCACGATCCTGATCCTGCTGGCGATCGCGGCCATCATCGTCGCGATCCTGTTCGCGACCGGCTTCTGGAGCGCGGACGTGAAGGAAGGCGCATTGCCGAAGGTCGATGTCAGCGCCAAGGGCGGCGCGCTGCCCGACGTGGACGTGAATTCCAAGGAAGTCGTGGTCGGCACCAAGTCGACCACGGTCGACGTGCCGAAGGTGAAGACCGAGAAGGAACAGATCGACGTTCCGGTCGTGGGCGTCACCGACGACAAGAAGTAAGCGCCGCCGCGCAAGCGGAGATGGCGACCAAGACGGCGGCCCCGCGAGGCGTTGCCGTTTTGTCGTCCGGATGGTTTGGATCGCTCCGCGGTCGAATAGCTCGCGATGGCGGAGCTTATGCCGGATCGATGTCGTGTTGTGTTCCGTGCGTCATCAAACAACTCGGGCGCGCCGCTGAACGCGACACGAGGCCGCTGGTATTCCAAGCCTAATCAGCACTGTCGCCTGTACGTATCCTGGCAGCCGTCGACAAGCGACCACCACTTGGCGACTGCAGCCCATTCAACCTTGGCACGTTTGCACGTAGCCGGCTCTTGCAATGGATAGCGACGATCATCGCGCAAGGTGTCGGACCATTTGAGAGGAGAACGCAAATGAGCGACGGCAATAGAGGCGGCTACGGCAATGATGGCGGCAATGAAGGCGTGTCCATTCGGCCTTCCCGAGGAGCTGACATGCATGACGATCCGAACCGCGGTCCGCTCGACCGCGCGGCGAACGCTATCACGGGCGAGAGCGGTGGCGTTGACGCGGCCATGAACCATGACGATCCTGGCCGCGGACCGCTTGATCGGGCCGAAAACGCTGTGCGAGGATCGGATGATCCGAACCGCGGACCGCTTGACCGCGCTGCAAATGCGATCACCGGTGGCAGTGGCGGCGTTGATGCTGTTTTGGGCCGCGACGAGCCCGACCAAGGACCTTTTGACCGGGCCGAGCACGCATTGCACGGCTCGGATAATCCAAACCGTGGCCCGCTCGATCGCGCAGCGAATGCCGTCACCGGTCACGGCGGCGGCACAGGCGCGATGGCTGGCATTGGCAGCTCCTCGGCGACTGGCGGTGCGACCATGTCGGCAATGTTCGACACGCAAGCCGAGGCTCAGCGCGCAGTCGCGGATCTCCGCAGCGCTGGCGTAGATGATGCCGCGTTATCGGTGATCGCCAAAAACGACGGCACGACGACGGCCCGTGATGTCGACGGCGCGGTAACCGACGAGCACCAAGGGAGCGTGGCGCGCGGAATCCTCGGCGGCGGCGCGTTGGGCGCTGGCTTGGGCGTTCTTGCTCTTGCCATTCCTGGCGTCGGGCCGCTTGTCGCCGCTGGTGCGATTGCGGCCTCGGCGGTGCCGGGTGCGATCGCCATCGGAGCTGCAGCTGGAGCCGCGGCCGGGACGCTGAACGAGACGCTCAGAAGCCACGGCGTCAGCGAGGAAGATGCGTCGTATTACGGCGATCATCTTACGCGCGGAGGGGTGCTGGTCACCGTCAATGGCAACGTCAATGGCGTTGACGTTCATGGCATCCTCCACCGCAACGGTGGCCATAGCGTCGCTAATCCGCGCCAAGCTGCGATGTAAAACAAGGACGGGATCGGGCGAAAGCCCGGTCCCTTATTTCAATCGGCAATGCTTTCTATGTGAACCAGATTCCGAGTAGATTACTAACAGGGCAATCTTTCATATTAAAGTCGGCACCGTCTGCGCGAGCCATGAAGCGTCGAACTTTAGGCAGTCGCAGCCCACCGCGCGGGGGTTAGCGCGATGATGCCGCGATGGTTGGCGTCAGGCACAGTGAGCGAGAGCATTACTTCGCCCCCCGCTAGCGCGATTGACGCGGTTGTTGAGGCTATCGAGGCTCACAACTATCTTAATCGAGCGCCGCACGAGGGCGGAAAATGCTCATCGTCGTCGAGAGAGTAACCTAGCTTTGAGACGGCAAGTTTCCGCGCGCTGCTTCATTCGCGAGAGGAAGCCGTGCCTGAATTTGGCCATCTTGCGGAGATGAACGAATGTTCGAAGTTGGGGAGCGGACACAGGGGCGGCAGTTTCCGCAATTAAATCATTCCGGCCAATCAGGTGATTACACGCGCAAGTAGCAACTACGTTTTCAGTTTGCAGCGCTGTTAGATCTCGGAAGAGCCATCTCGATCCAATCGATCGCCTCCTGACGTGTCGAAACACAACCATGTTGGCGCGATTTTCACAGATGCGCTTTGCCTGCTGCCGCGCAAGTACACCTTGTATACATCGCTACCCGCCTGTGCGTCATAGACGGATGCTCGGCCAGTGGCTTCATTGCAAGCACGACCTCTTGTGTCTGAATTGTCGCTCCGGTGAAATCATAAAGCGTGGCAGGTGGTCGGGCGCCAACAGGGAAACGTGCTATTTCGCCTCTCAGCTCGACAGTGAACGCCCGAAATTCGGCCATCGAACAGAGGCCTTCGAGCTTCACCTCGATAAACCGGAGGTCAACGTGCGTGTTGATCGTATGCATGGCGATACTCCGGCTTATCTCGCTCGCCGACCGGCCACTTCATGTTGCCGGCTAGACTGCTGCTGAACGTCAAGCCACGTAAGTGCCGCATTCCTGGATATGAAGAAGTCGAGAATTTCGCCATGTGATAGGGCTCGACGCATCTGCATCTTGACGAGGCTAGAGCACACGAGGATCGCTACCTTGTCGCCCGGTCGATAAGTTCTGCCGGTTGCCTCCTGTACGCAGGCCTGTCCCTCCGGGGTGTGCGGCTTCAGGTTGACGGCGTCGATGAGAACCCGGATCGGCCGGCCTGCTGCCCGCCACCGCTCCACCACAGCGGCATTGTCGACGAAATGAGCCCGTAAGGTCGGCAAGTCGAAGAAGCCCTCGACATTGATGATGATCACGCCCTGGAGCAGATCATCCTCGATCTCGTATTTGGGCTTGGCTGCAACAAAGGAGTTGGACATCACCGCGACCTACGCAGGCGCGGTTTCCAATCGATGTATAATCCAGAACGGTTTTGTTGGCTGTAGCCAAGCCTGCAACCGTATCTGCGGACGGGAACGAGGGGGAATATGACGAGCATGGTTGCAGGCGTGCGCCTCTGACGTATCGCCCCGTTGGGGAGAAGGGCCGCCCTAAGCGGCAAGGCGAAGCACGCCGCCCTCGGCACGGTATCTGTATCGGCGATGGGGTCGGCTGGTAACTAGCAGGCAGAACATTCGATACACGGCGGACCGGAGAAAACTGTCTACGGCTACCCCGCCAACCACTATGCCGCGTGACAAGCCGAGTTGCCGGAGCATACCACTATTCGTGGCTATCGGCATCGGAGAGAACCTGACGATCGACGAATAGGACGAGAGTGAGATATGCGTCGGCAACGTGTGCCATATAGGCTCCGTCACGTTGCAATTGTGTCAGCGCAGCAGCTGGTTGTATCCACTTAGTCTCCTCGGCCTCTTACCTTTGCCCGAAGCCGGCAGTGCTGTTCTCACCGTTATCGAAGCGGTTACGCCCCGCCAGGACGTTCTCCAGTTCGTCAAGGGTATGGGGCACGTCAACATGCTGGGCGCCAAGGAAGAGCCGCGAGCCCTCGCCCTCCGGCACGGCGTGTGTCAGCTTATCAATATCGATCAACGCATTGCCGGACGGAAGAATCTCAATCTGGAGGAACCGCATGATCTTTTCCTATTCGTGTGAGCGGCGAGCGCAATAAGGAGGTGGCGACCGGGTAGGCGAGTCGCTGCGCAACTGTTAGCATGATCTTGATGACGCCAATCGGGTCACCTCCCACGCACTCGTTAGGCTGGCGCATCGTCGTGACGATGAGCGCGGCCATCTTGCTCCCGCTGTTGATCTACATCTTGATTACGGTGAGTGTGAACTATCGCGACGCTCGACGAGCTACCGATCGCGCCACGCTGGCGCTAGCTGCAGACCTAAGCAAGGACGTGGCGGCCAGATTGCAGTTGGTCGGGCATTCGATGCGCATTCTGGCGACGATCCGTTCCATCGATCAACAGAACTGGGCCGAGGCGCAGTCCCGCTCTCGAGAGATCGCAAACCTCGACCCGTACTGGCGCAACGTCGCTTTGATCGACCTCGAACGTGGGGTCAGCCTTTTCGATCTTCGAACAGCCAGGCCGGTCGTGCGCGCCATCGACGCTCAAGCGGCGATACCGGCCGCGCATCGGAGCGCACGCCGACCGATGTTCAGCGGTGTCACGCGCGGCCCGGACGGTAGGCCGGAGATCGAGGCTTACCTAGCGATCGATCACGCAACGACGCAGCGCTATCTCCTGCGTGTCAGCCTTGATCCGAGCATCGTTCAGCAAGTCTTGATGGCTGCTAACTTGCCTGACGGGGTGAGCGCCGTCGTGGATCGCCGCGGGCTGTTCATCGCCCGGAGCAAAGCGTGGCCTGAGCGGCTCGGCACCCCGGCAACGAGCTATGTTCGCGATGCGATCGTCCGCGCCCGCTCGGGTCTCTATCGTAGTATCACCTGGGAGAAGCTTAGAACGCAGACGGCATTTGCGACGATCGCGCAGAGCGGATGGTCCGTTCATGTCGCAGTGCCATCTTCCTCAGTCGACCGGGCGCAGAGCGCGTGGGAACTTTGGTCGTTCCTTGCCGCGCTCGCCAGCTTGAGCTTCGCAGCTCTATTGGTCTTCTTGGCGCAGCGCGTCATCGAAGAGCGGCGCGTGTCCCAGGTGCGCGCCCAACAAGCTGAGCGGCTCGAAGCCGTCGGCAAGCTCACGGGCGGGATCGCGCACGACTTCAACAACATGCTCGCGATTGTGATCGGCAGCCTCGACCTGGCAAATCGACGACTGGCAAAGGGGAATACCGACGTAGTCCGCTACATCGACAATGCGATGGAGGGGGCTCGACGTGCAGCTGACCTCACGCGCCGTTTGCTTGCCTTCTCTCGTCGCCAACCGCTCGCCCCGGCGCCAGTGAACGTGAATGCCTTGATCCGATCGATGCAAGAGCTGCTGAGTCACACGCTGTCTGGCGCCCTCACGATCAAGACCGATCTTGCGGATGATCTCTGGCTGACCTTCGTCGATCCGGGTCAGCTCGAGAACGCCATCGTCAACCTCGCGATCAACGCGCGCGATGCCATGCCTGATGGCGGCATGTTGCGGATAGAGACAAGCAATCGGCCTGCCGAAAACGGCGGATCAGGTAATCAGATTGGCATTGTGGTCGGCGACACTGGATCGGGAATGACGGCAGACGTTGCCGCTCGCGCTTTCGAGCCCTTCTTCACCACTAAGGAGGTAGGGCGCGGGACCGGGCTTGGGCTGTCTCAAATTCATGGTTTTGCCGTCCAGTCCGGTGGAGACGCAATCATCGCTTCGATACCCGGAGAAGGCACAGCGGTCACTATCCTGTTGCCCCGATACGTAGAGAGCGGAACCGACGCCGCGAGGCCACACATACCTCGTCAGGATGAGACGGCACCTGCAGGACGAGCAGACGAGATAATCCTCATCGTTGAAGACGAGGATCAGATCCGGCTCACCAACGTCGAAGCCCTACGAAGCCTCGGCTACACGGTCCGTCACGCCGCAAACGCCGAAGAAGCGCTGGCGGTCTTCCAGACGCAACCTGGAATAAGGCTACTGCTATCGGACATTGTCATGCCAGGCATGAACGGCCGCGAGCTCGCCGACCGGGTCTCCCAAGCTTACCCAAATACGCGCATTCTGCTGGTCACTGGGTTCGAGCGCGATCAGGACGAACTCGATGAAAGCCGGATCCTTCGAAAGCCGTTCGGCATCGGAGAGCTTGCACGCCGCGTACGCGACACATTCGATTCGCCGCCGACGGAAACTTGACGCGAAACTATGCTGATAAGAGTAAGTGAACGGGTCTGTGTTGGCTGGCGGATCTGGTTCAGACTTTGCTTGGTTCTGTTTGTAGATTCATCGTGCCGGAGGTGACGCGGAGATACCGTGATCTGCCGCATTCAGGTATTTTGCTGCTATCTCTCAAGCAGGCATTGGTCGGCCATAGTGGTGGGCGACGTGGCGATGCCGATGCTCATACCGATGTACACGGACTGTCCCGCAATCAGAGCCGCTGGCGTGATCGTGCCAGCTACGTTCAGGGTATGCTTATGCCTTCTGCGCGTTCGAGCTGCTGCTGGCGGATCGCCGCTGACGCAGAAAGCCGCCGGCATCGCTGCCGACGGCTTTTCGACGTGTGTTGGATCAGTTTGCGACGGTGTGGGTGCCGAAGTTGACCGACTGACGTACCCTGCGGCGCATGGTCACGCCGATCGCACCGAAACCGAGCAGCATCATCGCCCAAGTCGCGGGCTCGGGCACGATGCCACCTCCGATGTCGCCGCTAGTCAACGTGATCCGGACTGCCCCGCTCGTCAGCGTTTCCCATTGTTGCGTGGTGCCGCACGTCAGCCCGCAGGTGAAGCTGTAATCCCCCGCGGTCAGGCCGGAGAACGAGATGCCCTGCCAATGTGATATGCCCAAGCCGAAGATGACCGGATCGATGCTGCTCGGAAACGTATAGCCGCCGCTCCCATCTTCGGCCCAGAAGAAGTTGTTCGTGCCATCGATCAGCCCACCCGGCCTGACCGTGGTCGGCGCAACATTGGCGTTGACGACCGCCATGTAGGTCGGGTCGGTGATCCCCTGCAGGGTGAAGGTGCCTTCGTTGCTAACGCCTCCGCCATGTTCGTACGATCCGGTCCAGAAGATGACGGAGCCGTTGGTCATTCCCGGAACATAGCCGAGCGACGACGTATGGGCACTTGCCATCGATGGTACGGCGAACGCCGTCGCTACCAACATAGATAGATAACGGTTCATGCGATTTTCCCCTAGTCCATGGCGATACCGGCGCGGAATTGCGCCAAGCACGTGGATCGAACAGGAGGATCGTTGTCCCCTAAACGCGGCGACTCGTACGATAGTTAACTACAATTAGTACGGATGCGCAAGGTGATGATACGATCACTACGCCGCGGGTCCTCCAGGCCTCTGAACGACGCGGTCGACGGGTGCTGAAAACTGCGGTTTGTGCCACCGCCGCTTGTCGCAAGCTTCTCGACTTTCGGACCACACACATTTTCTTGAATGCGTAAGCCAGCGCTGACACCGCAAATCTTGGTCGCAGAATATGACATTATCGAAGCTGTTTGCGTTGCACCAACGCACGCTTCGTCGCTCCCGCTGCCCTCGATTCCTTTCGGCGATAAATGGATGGCAGGTTCTAGAAGATGAATGTCAGCAGTAGGGTCATTAGCTACGCAGACGCGATCCTGATAAGTGCTGATACGATCGATGAGTGATACCCCTAATCTCCCGCGCACAAAATACGATGCCCGACTGCACCACCGTATCCTTCAGTGGAATGCCTTGATCTTAGTT
This sequence comes from Sphingomonas sp. Tas61C01, assembly GCF_052567495.1. Taxonomy (NCBI): domain Bacteria; kingdom Pseudomonadati; phylum Pseudomonadota; class Alphaproteobacteria; order Sphingomonadales; family Sphingomonadaceae; genus Sphingomonas; species Sphingomonas sp. Tas61C01. Next base: position 1,796,224 of record NZ_CP199583.1, on the reverse strand, counting down.
TGAATGGGATTGCAACGCGCGCCATGCGCTCCTCGCAGCGAAGGCAGCTACCTCCACACACCGGTCCTTCCGCGGAAAACACAGGCTTAGCAGATGTCGTTCTGGAAGGGACGAGTTGGCTCGTAGTGACAAGACCATAATTCCGGGATGTTCGAAGCTACGATGCAGCAGCGTGAGCCGGACCCGAGCGTTCATTCATAGCGGAGCGCGATGATCGGGCTGGTCCGCGCAACGCGATAGGCGTGGCCGGCAACGGTGACGATCGCGACTCCAAGCGCCAGCAGCCCAGCGAGGAGGAACGGCGTAGGCGTCAACGCAATCCTGGTGTCGAAGCCGTTCAACCAGTTCCGCATCAGCCACCAAGCGATCGGCCATGCGATCAGGTTGGCGACCAGCACCGGCCGGCTGAACTGCCATACCAGCAGGCGGAGGATGTCGGGGGTGCGCGCGCCCAGCACCTTGCGGATCCCGATCTCCTTGGTGCGGCGTTCCGCGGTGAAGGCGGCAAGGCCGAACAGGCCCAGGCAGCCGATCACCACCGCGAGCACCGCGAACGCCGCGAACAACAGGCCGCGCGCAGCCTCCTTGTCATATTGTTCGCGGACGATGTCGTCGGCGAAGCGGCCCTCAAACGGCACCTGCGGGATGGTGGCTTTCCAGGTGCGCTCGACGCCCGCCCGGACCGCGGCCGGATTGCCTGAATAGCGTGCGACAATATCCGAGAATCCGTCCTTCTGCATAGTGTAGATGATCGGCTGGAGCGGATCGCGGATCGAGCGGAAGCGCGCGTCCTCGACGACCCCGACGATCGTCACCGGCACCCGCCCGAATTCGGTCGGGAGCATATCGGCTTGCAGCTGCGCGCCGATCGCCGCCTTGGGCGTACGAAAGCCGAGCCGGTTCGCGGCTTCCTCCGAGACGACCACGTTCGCACCGCGTTGCGCGAGCGCCCGCGCGGCTGCATCGAAGCTCGGGTCGCTGGGGCGCGGGGTGGTCACGTCGTCGCGCCCCTGCGCCTCCGACAAGCCACGGCCGGCGACGATCTTGATTCCCATGGCGCTGAAGAAGTCGGGCTCGACCGAATAGGAGCCGAGATCGACCGGGTCGCTCGCCCCGTCGCGGTAGATGCGGCTCACCGAATTGCCGCCCGGATCGACCGCGATCTGCGTGCGCGCGGCGGCCTGGATGCCGGGAAGCCGGCGGATCTGTTCAACGACCTGCGCATCCCGACCCTCGACGCCCCTGAAGCCGAGATTGCCGATCTGCAGCAGCCCGGTACGGCGATAGCCGGCGTCAGCGGTGCGAGCGTAGACGGTCTGCGCGTAGATGATCGCGGTGCAGATGATGAGGCTGATCGAGACTGCGAACTGCGCGACGACGAGCGCACTGCGCAGCCGCCCGGATCCTTGCGCATCCGACGAGGACTTGTTGGCCTTCAGGATCTTGGCCGGTTCGAATCGCGAGAGGTAAAACGCTGGATAGCAGCCCGCGAGGAGGCCGACGGCGAGCACCAGCGCGACCAGCGGAAGCAGGATGCCGCCCGCGCCGAAGTAATGAAGCTCGATATGTGCACTGAGAAAGGCGTTGAAGGCCGGCAGGGTCAGTTCGACCGCGGCGAGTGCCACCAGCATGGCGATCGCGGCGACGAGCACCGACTCGGTGAGGAACTGTGCGATGAGCTGGCGGCGCGAGGCGCCGAGTACCTTGCGCAGCGCGACCTCGCGCGCGCGCTGGGACGCGCGCGCGGTCGCCAGGTTGGTGAAGTTGACGCATGCCATGCCCAGCACGAGCAATGCGATCACTGCGAAGGTCGTGACGGTGAAGCGGTCATTGCCGGGTGTGATCGAGGCGTCTTGCGCCGCGCCGAGATGCACGTCGCTGATGTTGGTGAGGCGGAAATCCTCGTAGTCGCCCGGATTGTCGTGCCGACCCTCGGCAGTCGAATCGGGGATGTTGCGTTTTTTCCAGGCAGGCATCTGGCTGTTGATGAGCCTGGCGTCGTCGGCCGAGCGGAGTTTCGCGAAGTACCAGCCCTGCTGGTTGGTCCAGCCGGTCAACTGGTCGGGACGATCGGCGAACTGCGCATCGAGATCCATCCGGGCGACCGCGTTGGCGCTGAAGTTGGAGTTCTTCGCCCAATCCTTGAAAACGCCGGTCACGCGGTAATCGACCGGCCCGGTATTCTCGACGAGCGTGAGCGTCTTGCCCATCGGGTTCGCGCTGCCGAAGCGGCGCTGCGCCTCGCTTTCAGACAGCGCGATTGAGTGGGAGTCTGGCAGCGCCGTTGCCGCCGAACCGCGGACGAACGGCACTTGGAAGATGTCGAACAGATTACCGTCGACGCTGCGCAGATGTTCGATCTTGCTCGCCTGGCCGTCCTGGATGACGATCGGGCCGAAGCCGCGTACCCAGACGAGGCTCTCGACCTGCTGCGGATAATCCTTCTTGAGCGCGCGGCCGACGACGATGCCGCTCATCTGCAAGTGCATCTCCTCACCGCCGGACGGGGTCGCCTTGTAGTGCGTCTGCACCTGGAACACGCGATCGGCGTCGGGTAGCGCGGCGTCGTAGCTGGTCTCGTAGCGGACGTAGAGCAGAATCAGCACGCAGGCCGCGAGACCCAGTGCAAGACCGACGATGTTGATCGCGGTGTAGGCGCGGTTCTTGGCGAGTGCGCGAAGACCGACGGTGAGGTAGTTGCGCCACATTGGGGAGAGCTCCGGGAACTAAGGGTCAGGCGGCGCGAAGGCGCTCATGGAGAATGCGACCGTCCAGCATGTTGACCACGCGGTTCGCATAATCGGCATGAGCCGGCGAATGGGTGACCATCACGATGGTCGAGCCCTGTGCGTTCAGCGTCTGGAGCATGCGCATCACCTCCTCGCCGTGATTGGTGTCCAGATTGCCGGTCGGTTCGTCGGCGAGGATCAGCTTGGGCGCGGCGACCAGCGCGCGGGCAACCGCGACGCGCTGCTGCTGCCCGCCCGACAATTGACTGGGACGATGGCGCGCACGGTGCGCGATGCCAACGCGATCCATCACCTCCTCGGTTCGCCGCCGACGCTCCGCGGCGGGCACGTCGTGGTAGAGCAGGGCGAGTTCGACATTCTCGCGCACGGTGAGTTCGTCGACCAGGTTGAAGCTCTGGAAGATGAAGCCGATGCTTGCCTTGCGAACGTTGGCGAGCTTCGCCTCGGGCAGATTGGCGACCTCCTGGCCCGCGAAGACGTAGGAGCCGCTGCTCGGCAGATCGAGCATGCCCATCAGGTTGAGCAGGGTCGATTTGCCGCACCCCGACGGGCCCATAATCGCGACGAACTCGCCCTCCGCGATATGCAGGTCGATCGCGTCCAGGGCGGTCGTTTCGACCATATCGGCCCGGTAGACGCGGGACAGCGCACGCATTTCTAGCATTGTCATTCCTTTGCCGTGGATAGGTAGAGCCGGTCCTTGTCGGCGAACCCGGTATAGGGGGAGGTGATGACCCGCTCGCCCGGATCGAGCCCGTCGAGCACCTCAATGGCGGTCGCGTTGCGCCGGCCGAGGCGGACGGTGCGCTTCACCGCGGACTTGCCGTCGGGCGCAACGACGAAGACGAAGGCGCCGCCGCTTTCGTTGTAGAAGGCGCCGTTGGGGATGATCCGTGCAGGCGCCGGATCTCCGAGCGTCAGCCGCGCCTGGAGGGTCTGGCCGCGCTGGATGTCGGCGGGTTCGGCGCCGATGAACTGAAAATCGACCTGGAATTGGCCGTTCTGGACCTGCGGGTAGATCTTGGTGACCTTCGCCGCATAGGTCTTGCCGTTCCAGTCGACCGACGATTTCTGTCCGAGCTGGACGCGGCCGAGATAGAATTCGTCGATACCGGCCATCAGCTTGTTACGGCCGGGGCTGTCGATCTGGCCGATGCGCTGGCCGCGCGACAGCGATTCCCCGACCTGGAGGTTGAAGCCCGACAACTGCCCGGCTACGGGAGCGCGCAGCTTCAGCGCATCGAGATTGGCGCGGGCGATCGCGAGCCCGGACTGCATCGATCCCATCGAAGCGCGCTGCTGCGTCAATTGGCTCGATTGCAGCCGTTCGTCGTTGGTCTGGCTGCGACGCAGGGCGGCGAGGCGGGCCTGTTCGTAACCGAGTTGCGCGGTGGTGTCGGCGAACTGCTTGCCGGTCACGAAGCCGCGGTTCGCCAGCGGTGCCTCGCGGTTATATTGCAGCCGCATCTTCTGGAGCGCGAGCCCGGCTTCGAGGATCGCGCGCTCGTTGGACAGCCGGGTTTGCGACAGCGCCAGCTCCTGCGATCGCATGTTGTTGATCTGCTGCTCAACCTCGGTCTGCCGTGCGAGCGTGGAAAGCTGGAGCTCGGCGTTCGACAGCTCGACAATCGGCTGATCCTTGGCGAGCATCGCGCCGTCCTCGACCAGCACTTTCTCAACACGCCCGCCCTCGATCGCGTCGAGATATACGGTCAGAAGCGGGGTCACGCGGGCACGTAGCGGGATAAAATCCTCGAACGTGCCGTCGCGTACCAGGGAGATGGTCAGCCGATCGGTGGCGATGGTCTGCGAGCCCTCGCGCGGTGCATAGCTCCAGAAGAGCAGGAGGAGGGCGATCAGCAACCCGGCAGCGGCGGCCAGGACCCACGTTCTGGGCCAGCGCCGCGTCTCCACCACGCGGTCCATCCCGCTGCCGCTCGGCGGACGCTGGGACGCGCCGTGGGGATGTTGCAGCAGCTGCACCGTCACCGCGCCAGACCGAATGCGATGACCGACTGTCCGACTTCGAACAGGAACGTCCGGTTTCGGACAGGAGCGGCAGCGGTGCCGAACGACACATGGACCTGCGCCACCTGTACGCTGAGGTGCCAGTCGCGGGCCGGTGCCAGGGGTATATAGAGGGAGACGAGCCAGCAGCCGAGCAGCAGCATGAGCGGCAACGGGGTACGGCTGATCGGGGGGCGCTCCATTTCGGTCCTCGTGGCATGGCGGGTCATGCGAACTGCACTGCATCGAGCGTGCCAGTTGCCGGATTGCGGGAGCGTCCGCCATTCGCGGCCGTTGGCACGATAATTGTTTGTCCGGTTCCGCACGCTGGCTGTACGGATTCGATCAGATGACCAAGGACGCGGAATTCAAACTGGCGGTCGTTGTTGATGACGACGAGGATATCCTGGTGGCTGCGCGGTTGCTGCTGCGTGGTCTGTTCCGGGAGGTCGTCACGCTGTCGCGCCCCGACGACGCGGTGGCGCTGCTTGCGCAGCGGCAGCCGGACGTGTTGTTGCTCGACGCCAACTTCGCACGGGGGGCGACCGATGCGGCGGAGGGACTAGGGCTGCTCGCGCGGCTGCTGGCGGCCGATCCGCAGCTGATCGTCGTGATGATCACCGCACATGCCGGGGTGAACGTCGCGGTCGAGGCGATGAAGCGCGGCGCGACGGATTTCGTGTCGAAGCCGTGGAGCAACGAACGCCTGATCAGCACGATGCGGACGGCGGCGGCGCTGAGCGGGTCGCGGCGAACCGTGGCGCCGCCGCGCGGCAGCGCTGCCGTCAATGCACAAGCCAGCGGCGAAACGCCGCTGATCGGCAGCGCCCCATCGATGGCGCGCGTCCATTCGCTGATCGCGCGGGCGGGGCCGACCGATGCGAACGTGCTGGTGCTGGGCGACAACGGAACGGGCAAGGAGCTGGTCGCGCGCGACCTGCACCGCCATTCGCTGCGCGCCGGCAAGCCGATGATCACAGTCGACCTGGGCGCGATCTCGACCGAGCTGATCGATTCCGAGCTGTTCGGCCATATGAAGGGCGCGTTCACCGATGCGCGCGCCGACCGGATCGGCCGCATACAGGCGGCGGACGGCGGCACGCTGTTCCTCGACGAGATCGGCAACCTGCCGCTCGCGCTGCAACCCAAGCTGCTCACCGTATTGGAGCAGCGGGTGGTGACTCCGGTCGGCGCCAACCGCGCGGTGGCGGTCAACATCCGGGTCATTGCCGCGACCAACATGACGCCCGAGATGCTGCGCGATCCGCGCCACTTCCGGCAGGATCTGCTGTTCCGGCTCAACACCGTCGAAATCGACTTGCCGACGCTGCGCGAGCGGCGCGGCGACATCCCCTCGCTGATCGATCATTACCTCGCCCTTTACGCCTCCCGCTACAAACGCGAGGTGCCGGCGCTGACCGCTGGGGCGCTCGATGCGCTGGTGGCGCACGATTGGCCGGGCAACGTACGCGCGTTGCGGCATGCCATCGAGCGGGCGGTGATCCTGAGCAGCGATCAGCCGCTCACCCCAGCGGATTTCGCGCTGGCGCCCGCGACGCGGCACATCGCATCTGAAGCGGTGGTCTCGGGACGGACCGAGGATCTGAACCTCGATCGGGTCGAACGGCGGCTGGTGGAGGAGGCCCTGCGCAAGCACGCGTACAACATCTCGGCGGCCGCGGGCGAGCTCGGCCTGTCGCGCGCCGCGCTGTACCGCCGGATGGAGAAGCATGGGCTCTGATCGAGGCTTCGCCCGGGCACTGGCGGGCTGGGTCGGCGGACTGGCAGCGGCGCTGGTCGCGTTGACGCTCGCGGCGAGCACGGGTCGGATGGCGGCGGCAACCTTGCTAGCGTTGCTGGCAAGCGTCGGCATGGTGGTCGGGCTGGTCCGCCATGTCGGACGTACCAACCTGATGCTCGCGCGTTTCGTGGAAGGGCTGCGCCATGAGGATTTCGTCATGCGCTTCGATGCGCGGGGCGGCTCCGGCTTCGCGGCCTTGGCCGAGGCGCTGAGTGCCGCGATGCGCGATCTCCAGCTCGAACGCGGGAAGATGACCGAGGAACTTCGCTTTTGCGAGGCGCTGATCGACGACCTGCCAGTCGCGCTGCTGACGGTTGACGCGCGGGATTGCGTCACACCTGCGAACAAGGCGGCACGGCTGCTGTTCAACCGCCACGACGGGGTGAGGGTCGGTGACTACGCGGTCTATGGCGATGGGCTGCTCGCCTGCCTGTCGCGCGCGGGCGCGTCTACGCAGGCCGTCGTGCCGCTGCACCTTGCGGGTGGGACGCAGCGCGCGATCGTGCGCGCGGGTGTGGTGGCGCGGCTCGGGGTGCCGGTGCGGGTGCTCGCGATCGAGCCGGTGCAGGGAGCGCTCGATGCGGCGGAGCTGACCACGCAGACCGATCTGGTACGGGTGCTGACCCACGAGATCCTCAATTCGCTGACCCCCGTTACATCACTGGCGGGCACGACCGCGGTGTTGCTGGGCGAGGAGGATCCCGACCTCGACGATGCAAGGCTCGCGGTGGTGACGCTGGCGCGCCGGGCCGAGGGGATGCGGAGGTTCATCGACAGCTATCGTATGGTCGCGCGTCTCCCCGAGCCGCGCCCGAGAAGCTTCGCCGGAGCACCGTTCGCCGCCGAGCTCGAGCGGCTATTCCGTGTCGAGTGGATCGAACATGCGTTAGAAGTGGCGGTGGACGCCGGCCTGATGGTGATCGCCGACCCGGACCTGTTAGCGCAGATGCTGATCAACCTGCTGCGCAACGCCGCGCAGGCGACGCTGGACGTCCAGAACCCGCGGGTGCGCCTGTCGATGCGCGATCATCCGATCGACGGACTGGTGATCGCTGTCGAGGACAATGGCCCGGGGGTTCCTGCCGCCGTGCGGCACGACGTGTTCCTGCCGTTCTTCACGACCCGATCCGGCGGCACCGGCATCGGCCTCAACATTGCGCGCCAGATCGCGGTGGCGCATGGCTGGCGAATCGAGGTCGGGGACAGCGACCTGCGCGGTGCGGCGATACGGCTGTTCCTCGGGCCGTTTTCTGCTGGCAGCGTCACACTTCCCGAAGCTCTTTGAACCGAACTTGTAGAGCTAATTGAGTGGCTCGGGCGCCGACGCTCTCGAGCTACTACTCGAACCAATGCACCAATGGCGGCTTCAAAAGTGGGCGGAAGGCGCCGCGAATGACTACTTCCACGTCTGCCTCGACGCCGAGAGCAGGTCGGGCTAGCCTCAGCCTCATGCTCGCAACCGTCTGCCGCTCCGCTGACCTTACCTTCGACAATCATGGAGCCGAGCTGTTCGCGCAAGCTCTCGACGAAGCTGCGTGCGGTCGCCTCGAGGCTGCCTTGGCCGCGCTGCCGAAGAGCAGACCGGGTGTGCGAATCCGGGAAGGGAGGCAGTTGCAGCCCTTCCTCAATCACGCGGGACCGATCGGCGCAATCGCAGTGTCCGTACTCGGAGACCGGGCTCGCCCCGTACGTGCGATCCTGTTCGATAAAAACGCGGAGCGGAACTGGGCTCTCGGGTGGCACCAAGACCGTACGATCGTGGTCAAGGAGCGAATAGACGCGGGCGGGTACGGGCCGTGGACGGTCAAGTCCGGGCTGATCCAGGTGGAACCGCCTTTCGAGATCCTCGAGGGCATGGTGACGCTGCGCGTCCATTTGGATGCTGTTGACGAGCGCAACGCGCCCCTGCGCATCGTGCCCGGCTCGCACAGGCTCGGCCGCCTGCCCGAGGCCGAGATCGAGCGCGTGGTGGCGACGTTCGGCCAGCGGCTATGTCTCGCCGAGCGCGGCGACGTTTGGCTGTACGCGACGTCGATCATCCACGCCTCGCTTGCCGCCGATCCACCGCGGCGGCGCCGCGTCCTCCAGGTCGATTTCTCGGCCGATGCGACGCCAGGTCCACTCACCTGGCGCGGTGTGTAGGGCCAGAATTGAGGCGCCCCCGCATTCAGACGGTGCTGTTCGTTTGCAGCCAGAACAGGCTACGCAGCCCCACCGCTGAGCAGGTGTTCTCGCGCCGGAAGCACTTGGAGGTGGACTCTGCCGGGACCAACCACGACGCCGACAACCCGCTCACAGCCGAGCTGGTTGCGTGGGCCGACGTGATCTTCGTCATGCAAAAGGCGCACCGCAATAAGCTGCAGCGGCGCTTCCGGGCGGCTCTCGGGGGCAGGCGCGTGATCTGCCTAGACATACCGGACGACTACGACTTCATGGAGCCCGAACTGATCCGGCTACTGGAGATCAAGGTAAGCCGCCACCTGCCTGCGATCGAAACGTCACAATGATCTGAGTGCCCGTTTTTGTCTCCATCGTGGCGCCAATATTGCATCCGGGCTCCTTAGAACGTCACCCATCGATCAGCGCGGTGCGATCGGCCGTTTCGGCAGGCCGATCGGCTGGAGCGCCTGGGTGTCGGCGCCGAGCACCTTGGGGCGCAGCGCGAGGCTGGCGGTGAGGAAGGGCTTTTCCAGCTCGGCGAACCGGACCGGGGTCATGCCGAGGACGCGGCGGGCTTCGCGGATGAAGTGCGACTGGTCGAAATAGTTTTCGGCGATGGCATGCGAGGCGGGGGCGGCGGCGTCGCGGCTGACGGGAATGATCGATCGCAGGAACCGCGTCCGGCGCAGCAGCATGCGCGGCGAGAAGCCGAAATGGCGATAGGCGAGGCGACGGAGGCGGCTCTCGTCGATCGTCATCGCCCCGGCGATGTCGCGGACATGGACGACGTCCGCGTCGACGATCAGCCGCGCCAGCGTCGCGATCAGCGCCTCGTCGCGGTGCGGCATCGTCAGCCGCGGGAGCAGGAAGGCGTCGAGCAGCGGCGCGACGGGCTGGTCGACGTCGTGCCCTTGCAGCAGCCGGCAGAGCGCGTCGGCATCCTCGGCGGGCCACATCTCCTGCAGTGGGACGATCGTGTCGGCAACGTCGTCCGCCGATTGCCGGAACAGCCGCGACCAGCCGAGCGCGCTGACGCCGATGCCGACCATGAAGCCGCCGCGGGTACGGGCGTGGATCGCCTGGCTGGTCGGCCCGAACAGTGCCGCCTGGGGCAGCGGATCAAAGCGCCGCTCCCCGATCGTGACCGCGATCGGCTTGTTGTACCAGGAGATCCTGATGTTCGCGGTGCCCGGCAGGAACCAGTCGGACCGCGCCTGTCCGCGGGGTGCGCGGTAGAAATGATAGCCGGTGATCATGTCGCGGATCGTCTCCGCCGGCCGCTCATAGCGCGCGACGCCGCCGCCCGGCAGGCTCTGCTCGGCCAAGCGCATGGAGGCATGTTCGTTCGTCGACAATCCGGAACCTCGATGCGAGCCGGTGGTCACTTAGACGCGAATGCCGGTTGCGCATAGGCTGGCGGTGGGGGGGCTGACATCGTCGCTGTGCTCGCGGTCGCGCAACGATCGGTGCCCGATGAAGAAAAGATCGGGCCGGCGCGACGGCCGGCCCGACAGGGGGGTGGACTTAATAGGTGAGGCGGACGCTCAGCTGGAACTGACGGTCGCTCTTGAAGTAGGTGCGCGGCGCGGTGAGGCCGTCGCTGTTAAGCAGGAACCGGGTCTTCGTCGTCGTATCGAGCAGGTTGTTGGCTTGGATACCGATCTTGAAGTTCTGGTTGACCGTATAGAACAGCGACGCGTCGGTCTGCCCGGTGGGGTCGCTGTAGACCGGCAGGTACGGGAAGATCGAATCGCGGTTGTTGAGCAGGTATTTGGAGCGCCAGCTGTACGCGATCCGGGCGTAGATGCCGTATTTGTCGTAGAAGGCCGACAAGTTGAAATTGTGCTTGGACAGCTGCGCCAGCGGCAGGTTGTCGTAGAGCCCGGTAATGTCGATCGGCGGCTGGTTGCCGTCGCCTTCGTTCGCGGTCGGATCGGCCGAGGCGCGGAAGGCGGGCGGGGTCGCGCGGACGTTGCCCGCGTCGATGAAGGTGTAGGTCGCCTGCATGCCGAGACCCGACAGGGGACCGGGCAGGAACTCGTAGGTCTGCTGGTAGGAGAATTCCGCGCCCTTCACGTTGGTCGAGCCGCTGGCATTGGCCGGCCCGGTTAGCGCGAGTGCATAGGACGAACCGTTGTTGGCGAAGTCGCGTACGAAGCCGCTATTGTCGACGATGACATTGGTGAGGTGCTTGTAGAACAACGTGCCGGTGAGTTGGCCGACCTTGGCGAAATACCATTCAGCGGTGGCGTCGAGCTGGTCCGCCTTGATCGGACGCAGATAGGGGTTGGTCGCACGCGCCTCGAAGACGCCGTTGGCGCCGTTGAAGCCCAGCGATACGAAGTTGCGCAGGTCGCCGAAATTCGGGCGGGTGATCGCCTTCGACGCCGCGAAGCGGGCGAGGACGGTCGGGGTGATGTTCAGCCTGACGTTGAAGCTCGGCAGCCAGTTGCCGAACTTGCTATCGGCATCGTTGGGGATCGATGCGCCGTTGGCGAAGGCCAGCGCGGACGCCTGCTGCGCGGCCGAGACGCCAGGGCGGCAAAGCGCGGGGATCTGCGATCCGGTCGGCACCGTGCCGTCGTTGCGCGGCCGGGTCTGCTGATCGCAATAGGCCGCGAAGTTGGCGAACCCGCTCGGCAGCACCTGGGTCGGCTGCGGGAAGTTGGTGGCGCCGGTCGAGACGTCGCGGGTACGGATGTAGCGGATGCCGATATTGCCGGCGAGGCTCATGCCGTTGCCGAAATTGTGGCCGAAATCGGCGCGAGCATACCCGGCCAGCGTCTCTTCCGAATTCTTGTAGATCTCGTTGGCGAAGAAATAGCCGTCGATCAGATTCGGGTTCTGGGTGGTTTGCCCGTTGACGACGGCGCCGCCGCGATCCTCGAGCGGCGTGTAGTTGAAGCCGTTGAGCGGATCGCGGACGCCGCGCAGCAGCGCCGACAACGCCTCGTGATCCTTGATCACCGCGTCGGTCAGATACAGCCCGGTGGGCGGCGACGCGCCGCCGCGGAAGAAGTCGCCGAAATTATAGGGCTGGGCGGCTCCCGGCGTCGCGCCGACGAACGACGGACCCTCGTCGGTCCAGGTCGCCGACAGCGATCCCCAATTGTTGTAGTCGTTGGTGCGCACGGTCTGCGACCGCTTCGCCCAACGCCCGCCGGCACGGACCGAGCGTAGGAAGCTGTCGTCCGCGAAATCATACTGGATGTCGCCGCGGAAGGCATATTCATCGCCGTCGTTGATCGCGCGGTTGTTGTACGAATCGTTGTAGAAGACGTTGTTCGGCTGGGCGAAGTAGTTCTGCGGATCGAAGCCCGGGGTCTCGAACGAGATCCTGGGCATGTCGCCGCTGATATCGAGCGAGACGTCGGAGAAGGTGTTGGTGTCGACGATGTCGTCGGTGCTGCGCGAGCTCGACTTCACATACTGCCCGTCGAAGTTCAGGTGTAGATTGTCGGTCGGCGCGAACTTCAGGTTGAGCGCGAAGTCCTGAGTCTTGGTTTTGCCGTCGTTGAAGCGGTTGGTCAGTACGGTGTTGAGGCCACCCGGATTCACGAACTGCGGGTAATCGCAATAGGTCGACGTGTAGGGGAAGCCGTCGTTCGGGATGACGCAGGCCTGCGACGCGGGCACGTTGTGCGCCTGGCGATTGTTGCGGCGGATGATCGTGCCGCTGCTGAACACGCCGTTCTTGTCGAAATTGTAGTTCGCGTTCGGATTGTAGGGGTATCCGGCCTGGTTGATGAAGCCCGCCGGGAAGGTGTTGCCGATGTCGTTGTAGTAGACCGACGACTCGAGCGAGCGATCGGTCCACGCGGTTTCCGACTGGGCCCGCAGATATTGCGCGGTCACCAGCAGCCGCTGATCGGACGATTCGAACTGCGCCGACGCGGTGACGCTGCTGCGCTTGGTATCGAAATACTGCTGCCGGACGCCGGCGCCGCTCGGCGTGTAGACGGTGTTGAAGCCGCTCGGAGTCGGGAAGCTGTCGCAGACGCGCAGCTGGTAAGGCTGACCGGCGTTGATCAGGCGGCCTTCGTTCGGGTTGTTGCCGTCGCAGGTGACGCCGTCATATTGCGACCCCTGATAGTCGCCGTTGACCGCATAGCCGTCGACCCCGTCGTCCGGCGCGTTGAAGCGCGGCAGAAAACCCGAGGAAAAAATCGAATCGGCACGGCTATATTGCTGGAAATAGCTGCCGCCGACGAGGAGCCCGAAACGGCTGCCGCCGCTCGTGTCCCACTGCTTGCTGAACAGGCCGGCGATCTGCGGGGCCGATTGGCGCGCGAAGTCCCCATAGCTGACGCCGCCCGACAGATAGAGCAGGGTCTTCTTGGAATCGAACGGCTTGCGCGTGTTGATGCTGACGGTGCCCGAAATGCCGCCTTCGATCATGTCGGCGGTGAGGTTCTTGAAAACCTCGACCGAGCCGGCGAGCTCGGCGGGAACGTCGTTATAGCCGATCTCGCGACCCGAGCTGACCGCGAAGGCGTCGCGGCCGTTGAATTCGCCGCGCGAATAGGTGAGGCCGCGGATCTGGACGCTGGAGCCCTCGACCGAGAAATGCTGCGCGTCGGAGGCGGAGGCGAAGCGGGTGATCGCGACGCCGGGCACGCGCTGGAGCGCTTCGTTGATCGAGCGATCGGGCAGCGCGCCGATGTCCTCGGCGCTGATCGCGTCCACCACGGTGTCGGCGTTGCGCTTGATCGACTGCGCGTTGGCGAGCGACTGGCGGATCCCGGTGATGACGATGTCCGTGCCACCGTCGGCGGCGGGGGTGTCGATGTCGCTGGCGGTGACGGGCGACTGATCGGTCTGGGTCTGCGCCGGGATCTCGGTGGCGCCGGATACTGACGGTTTGATAGCGCCAGCGCCCGCGGACTGGCCATCGGCAACCTGCGCCACCGCGGGTTGCGCAGCGAGGGTGAGGGCGATCACGGATGCGGTCAGCGTGAGATTGTGCATCGTCGGGCGACGCGCGGCTATCGGTGCAACTCGTTGCATTTTTGTACTCCCCGTCCTGAAGAGCTCTCCCGTTTCCGGAGAGTCTCGATGTTGATGCACATGCATATCGACGCCCCGTGCGACGCTCAAGCGAAATATGACAAGTTGCTTTATTTAAATCAGTGAAGAAGAAGCGTGGCATTGCAGTGGTATTGCCGAATGCCGTGATCGGCGGATCAGGCTTGCCGCGGCCCGCTGTCCCGGCCCATTCCGGTCGCCGTGACGATCGACGGAGGCGCTTCGTGAACCAATTGCCCGTGCGCCATGTCGTGATCGTCGGTGGCGGCACCGCCGGGTGGATGATGGGCGCGGCGGCGGCGCGGTTCCTGCTCGACGGGGAACGCTCGATCACCTTGGTGGAATCGGACGAGATCGGCACGATCGGCGTCGGGGAGGCGACGATACCGCCGGTGCTCGGCTTTAATCGGATGCTGGGGATCGACGAGGACGAATTCATCCGCGCGACCAACGGCACCTACAAACTCGGCATCGAATTCGTCGGCTGGCGGACCGGCGCTGACCGCTATTTCCACCCGTTCGGTACGCATGGCCGATCGATCGAGGGGCTGAACTTCCACCAGATCTGGCTGAAGCTGCAGGCGCGTGGCGGCGTCGGCGATCTCGGCGGCTATTCGCCGTCGACGGTAGCGGCGGCGCTCGGCCGGTTCGCGCGGCCGAGCGGCGATCCGGCGTCGTCGCTCTCCGGTCTTTCCTATGCCTATCATTTCGATGCCGGACTCTACGCAGCCTTCTTGCGGCGACGGGCGGAAGCGAGCGGGGTGGAGCGCGTCGAGGGACGCGTCGTCGGGGTCGATCGCGATGCCGGCACCGGGCATGTCGCGCGGCTGCGACTGGAGGATGGTCGGCAGGTCGAGGGCGACCTGTTCGTCGATTGCTCGGGGTTTCGCAGCCTGCTGCTCGGCGAGACGATGCAGGTGCCGTTCGAAAGCTATGCTAAATGGCTGCGGTGCGACCGCGCAATCGCGGTGCCGAGCGCGCGCGCCGCGTCGCTGCCGCCGTTCACCCGCTCGACCGCGCATCGCGCAGGCTGGCAATGGCGTATTCCGCTGCAGCACCGCACCGGCAACGGCATCGTCTATGCCAGCGACTATTTCGACGACGACGAGGCGGAACGGCTGCTGCTCGGGCGGCTGGAGGAGTCGCCGATCGCCGCGCCGCGGCGGCTGTCGTTCGCGGCGGGGCGGCGCGCGCGGTTGTGGGAGGGCAACGTCGTCGCGCTCGGGCTGGCCGGCGGCTTCCTGGAGCCGCTCGAATCGACCAGCATCCACCTGATCCAGGAGGGGATCTCTAAGCTGTTCGCGCTGTTCCCCGATCGCCGCTTCAGCGCGGTCGAGCGGGACCAGTACAACAGCCTGATGGGCGATGCCTACGAATCGATCCGCGACTTCATCATCCTCCATTACCACGCGACCGAGCGGAGCGATTCGCCATTCTGGAGCGACATGGCGTCGATGGCGGTGCCGGACACGCTGGCCGCGAAGATCGCGCTGTTCCGCGAGAAGGGCCGGATCTTCCGCTACGACGACGAACTCTTCTCGATCCCGAGCTGGGTCGCAGTGATGCTGGGGCAGGGCATCGTGCCTCAGGGCTATGATCCGGTGGTCGATGCGCTCGACGAGGATCGGCTCGCCACCGCGCTCCCGCACCTGCGCGAGGCGGTGAGGCGCGCGGTCGTGGGGCTGCCCGCGCATGCCGACATCTTCCCGCCACCCACCGCAGCATAACGTCGCCGGCCGTTACGATGCAGGAACGGAGCCGTGGCGCGCGGCGTTGGCGGCGGGCAGGAGGATGAGCATGACGGCGAGTGCGCGATTGACGCTGTTGACCCGGATCGGGTTCGCGACGCGGGGGCTGTTGTACATCGTCATCGCGCTGCTGGTCATCCGGACGGGTCGAGCGGAGGATACTAGCGGCGCTCTGCGGCGGGCAAATACTGCTCGGCATCATGGCCGCGGGATTGGTCGCCTATGGCCTGTGGCGGCTGGCGGATGCTGGGTTCGACGTCGAGCATCACGGCACCGACCGCAAGGGCGCGCTGGAGCGCGCCGGGGCGGGGATCAGCGGGCTGGTCCACCTGGTGCTCGCCTGGCAGGCGATCCAGCTGATGCGCGGCACCGCGTCGGCAAGCGACGGGACACGCGACGGCGCGGCGGCCGCGCTGAAGCTGCCGGGCGGGCAGGCGATCCTGATCGCCGCGGGTGCGGTGCTGCTCGCGGTCGGCGCGGTGCAGCTGGTGAAGGCGGCGAAGGGCAGCTTCCTGCGTTATCTCGAGCCGCGGATCGCGGACCGGCCCTGGGCGCAATGGAGCGGGCGTGCGGGCTATGCGGCGCGGGGCGTGGTGTTCCTGATCAGCAGCGTGTTCGTGCTGCGCGCGGGGCTGGAGGAGCGCGCGAGCGAAGCCGGCGGCACCGCGGCGGCGCTGTCGTGGCTGACCAGCCCGGTCGACATCATCATCGCGGTGGGGCTGTTCGCGTTCGGGCTGTTCAGCCTGATCGAGGCGCGGTTCCGCCAGCTCCACGACGTGCCGATCGACCGCATCGCCGGTGCGGTCGGCGGCCGCTAGGCCCAGCGGCGGGATCTTGTCGATCGCGACGCTTCCCCAGTGGCAGCACGTAGCGCTCTATGCGGTAGGTGCGGCGATCGTGCTGACGCTGGTGTTTCGCATTCCCTATGTCGGGCGGCTGCTGCGCGCGCTGTTCTCGCTCGCGATATTGGCGGCGTGCCTGTTCATGCTGTTCCAGCAGGCGCCGTTCGATCCGCGGATCGCGCGGTTCACCGAGCGGCTCGGGCTCGACAGCCAGAGCGTCGCCGGCAGCGAGGTGCGGATCCGGCTATCCCCCGACGGGCATTTCTGGGCGCGCGCGACGATCGACGGGGTCGAGCGGCGGATGCTGATCGACAGCGGTGCGACGATCACCGCGCTGTCGGCACGAACCGCGCGGCGGGCAGGCATCGATGCCGGGCAGAGCCTGGTGCCGGTGCTGATGCGCACCGCGAACGGGACCGTGCGCGCGGATACCGGGCGGATCCGGGTGCTGCGGCTCGGCGATATCGAGGCGCGCGACCTGCCGGTGGTGATCGCCCCGGCGCTGGGCGACGTCGACATATTGGGGATGAACTTCCTGACCCAGCTGGAATCCTGGCGGGTCGAGGGGCGTACGCTGATCCTGGTGCCGGGCGGCGAGAAGGCTGGGACACGCAAGCGGCAAAAATGATGCCCGGCCGCCGTCGCCGGGCATCAGTCGCCCGTCGCCGGGCTTGGGTCGCACCGAACAACAAGCATCACGGCAAGCGATTCGCATCCATCATCTTATGTATGCGAGCTATCGGTGCCGTGACTCGCGCGGCGGTGTGCGGCCCTGGCACACCGGTCGCGAAGCTATAGCTATGGCTATCGCCCGCGAGACATGGGAGCATCGCCGCCGACAGGGAGGGTCTGCGGGTGGCAAGCAAGACCGGGACGTCCGGCGGGATCGCGTTCGACGATCATATCGATTCGATCTACGAGGCGGCGATCGACGTCCGTCGATGGCCCGATGTGCTGGACGGCATCGCGCGCGAAGCCGGCGGGATGGGCGCGATGATCATGACCGCGTCGGCGGATCGGATGCGCTGGACCGCGTCCCCCGCGATCGAGCCGGTGGTCGAGGCGTTCTTCGCGGAAGGCTGGCACCTCACCGGCGGGCGGGTCGATCGGCTGATCGCGGATCATCATCCGGGCTTCTGCGTCGAGACCGACTATATCGCGGTCGAGGAACTCGCGCGGATGCCGGTGCAGCGCGATTTCCTGGCGCCGCGCGGGATGATCGGGGGTGCGGGATCGCTGTTCCAGGGACTGCCCGACGACGCCTGCATCCTCACGATCGAGGGATGCGGGACGCACGAGCGCGCGCGGGCGGCGGTGCCGTTCCTCGACGCGCTGCGGCCGCATCTCGGCCGCGCGCTGACGATCGCGGCGGCGGTGCAGGCGCGGATGGACGATGCGGTCCTCGACGCGCTGTCGCTCGCGGGCGTCGCGGCGGCGGTGATGACGCGCGACGGGCGGCACCATAGCTGCAACGTCGAGTTCGAGCAGGCGTTCGCCAACAACGCGACGATCGCGCCGATCACCCGCGCGATGCGGTTCCGGGACCTGCGGCTCCAGGCGGCGGTGGACGAGGTGCGATCGACCGGCCTGCTGCCGGGCGGGCGATCGGTGCCGCTCGACCTGCAATGGCGCGGCTATCCGGCGGCGGCGCACATGATCCCGCTGAACCGCGGCGCGCGCGACTTCTTCGGCAGCGACGGCGTGCTGATCGTGCTCGCCAGCGCGGGGAACGTCAGCATTCCCGGTGCCGACCTGTTGCGGCTCATGTTCGACCTGACCCCGGCGGAGGCGCGGCTGACCCGGTCGCTGCTCGAGGGGCTGACGATCTCCGACGCGGCGCGACGACACGGCGTCACCGCCGCCACCGCGCGGCGCCAGCTGGCAGCGGTGTTCGCCAAGACCGGGATCAACCGGCAAGGCGATCTGGTGCGCACGCTTACCGGGCTCGGCGCGGGGCCGAGTTCGTCGTAAGGGGAGCGCCCGAGCCGTCGACAAGCAGGAGCAGGACGATGCCGTTTTCACTCTATGATGCCGTGATCCCGTCCAATCTCCAGATCCTGGGCGCGGTGGACGCGTTGATCACCAAGGCGGAGGCGTTCTGCGCCGATCAGGGCAGGACCGCGGCCGACCTGATCGACGCACGGCTGGCGCCCGACATGCTGCCGTTCGGCTATCAGGTGAAATCGTGCGCGGCGCATTCGCTGGGCGGCGTCGAAGGCGTGCGCGCCGGATCCTTTTCACCCGACATGTCGGCCTGGCCGAGCGACTTCGACGGGCTGCATGCGCTGCTTCAGTCGGCGATCGCCAGCCTGGAGGCGCTCGACCGCGACGCGGTGGACGCGATGGCCGACAGCGACACGCAGTTCGCGTTCGGCGAGACCCGGATCCCGTTCACCGGCGCCAATTTCCTGCTGTCGTTCTCGCAGCCCAACTTCTATTTCCACGCGACGACCGCCTATGCGATCCTGCGCGCGCAGGGGGTGAAGCTCGGCAAGCGCGACTTCCTGGGCATGTTGCGCCTGAAGCGCTGACAGCTTCACGCGTCGGGAAAGAGCCGCCAGCCGTGAGGCCGGCGGCTCCCTCGCCGCCTGTCAGGGAGTCAGGCGTAGGTGATGAGGCTGTGGCGACGACGGTAGCGCGCCGTCGCGCCGATCATCCCGAAGCCGATCATCATCATCATCCAGGTACCCGGTTCGGGCACCGCCGCGATCGCGAGATTATCGACCTCGAATGAATTCCGGCTCGATGACCAGGTGACGCTGGTGAAGGTCTCACCCATTCCCGCCATGGCCGTGAACAGGCCATTGGTCGAATCGGCCGACTGGTTGCCGTCCGACGGGCTGATGAAATCGCTACCGGGGATCACCGTCTCGCCGCTGATGCTGGTCACAAATGTCAGCGTATTGTAGCTGTCGACCGAGCCCCAATCGAACTGGAAGGCGGTTACGCCCGGTCCGAAGGTGTAGGTGGCGAACCCGTCGCCGAGCACCGACAGGTACGAACTGCCGGGGAACGTCGAGCTCGCCGGCGGTGCGCCGTCGCCGTCCGCGGGCGGCGTCTTGATCTGGAAGCCGACACCGACAAGGCCGGCATCGCTCGTGAAGGTGTTGACGACATTGTATCCCGCGGTCGGTGCGCTGCCGCCCGGCGTGAAGGTGAAAGTAGCAGCCGCTGCCGGCGCTGCGAGCGCGCAAAGTGCGCCTACTATAGCCGCAGATGCTAAGGTGTTCGATCGTAACGACATAAAGCCTCCCTGTTCAGCGTTGGCGTGGGAGACCTCAGCCATGTGCGTGACCGATGTTCTGACGACTCGGATCTGCCCCACGACAACTTCGTACCATCGCGTAATCGCGTGCATGAACCCCCGAATGAGGGTGGCTATACTGGGGTGGCGGGCATCTGCGGCAAAGGCGATCGCGCGGGGTGTCATGGCGGCGTCCGGATGCCTATGTCAGGCCATCCCGTCCACGATAGGCCGTTCGCATTGACCCTGCTGCTCGATCCCCGCGCCCTGCCGCGCTTCGCCGATCTCACCGCCGACGCCATCCTGCCCGCGCTCGATGCCGCGCTCGACAAGCACCGCGCGGTCGTCGCCGATCTGGTGGCGCGGCGCCCGACCGACTTCGGCGACGCCTGGCTGCCGTTCGAGCGCGCGGACACCGCGCTCGACGCGCTGTGGTCGGCGGTGTCGCACCTCCACGCGGTGGCGGACACGCCCGAGCTGCGCGCCGCCCATGCCGAGGGGCAGAACCGGCTGGTCGAGCACGCCATGGCGGTGGCGCAGAACCGCGATCTGTACGAGGTGTTCGTGGCGCTGACCGCGGCACCCGCCTTCGCGACGCTGCCGCTGGCGGACCGGGTTGCGGTCGAGCGGGCGGTGCGCGATTTCGTGCAGGCGGGTGTGGCGCTCGAGGCCGAGGCGCGCGCGAGGTTCAGCGATATCTCGGTCGAGCTGTCGGCCTTGTCGACCGCGTTCGGCAGCGCGGTGCTCGATGCGACCGAGGCGTGGACCGAGCATGTCACCGACGCGGCGCTGCTGGCGGGCATCGCCGACGCCGATCGCGCGATGTTCGCGGCGGCGGCGCAGGCGCGCGGGCTGGGCGGCTGGGTGGTGACGCTGCAGCAGCCGAGTGTCGGCGCGGTGCTGACCTTCGCCGAAGATCGGGGATTGCGCGCGCGGGTCTACGAGGCGTTCGGGACGCGTGCGTCGGACCGCGGGCCGCAGGCGGGGCAGTTCGACAACGGCGATCGGATCGCGGCGATCCTGGCGCTGCGGCGCGAGGCGGCTCAGCTGCTCGGCTATCCCGATCCGGTGAGCTGGTCGCTGGCGACCAAGATGGCACCCGATGCCGGCGAGGTGCTGTCGTTCCTGCGCGATCTGGCGGCGCGCGCGCGGCCCGCGGCGGAGCGCGACCTGGCGGACCTGCGCCGCTTCGCGGCGACGATCGGGATCGACGATCTCCAGCCCTGGGACGTCGGCTTCGTCGCCAACCGGCTGCGGCTCGATCGCTATGCGGTCGACGAGCAGGCGGTGCGCCGGTATTTCCCGGTCGAGCGGGTGATGGCGGGGTGGCAGTCGCTGCTGACGCGGCTGTTCGGCATCCGGCTGGTGGCGCGCGACGATGCGCCGCGCTGGCATGACGATGCGCGGTTCTTCGACGTGATCGATGAAGGCGGCGCGGTGATCGCCGGGCTCTATCTCGATCTGCATGCGCGCGCCGGCAAGCGCGGCGGCGCTTGGATGGCGCCGGCGCGGCCCCGGCTGGCGGACGGCGATGCGGTGGCGGTGCCGGTCGCGTATCTGGTCTGCAATTTCGCGCCGGTCGGCGACACGATCCCGTCGCTGCTGAGCCACAACGACGTGACGACGTTGCTGCATGAGACCGGGCATTGTCTCCACCATCTGTTCACCCGGGTCGACCGGCCGAGCATCGCGGGTACCAGCGGCTTCGAATGGGACGCGGTCGAACTGCCGAGCCAGCTGATGGAGGATTTCGCCTGGGATCGGGAGGTGCTGACCGGCATGTCGGGGCATCACGAAACCGGCGAGGCGCTGCCGGTGGCGCTGTTCGAACGGATGCTGGCGGCGCGGCGGTTCCAGTCGGGGATGTTCATCGTCCGCCAGGTCGAGTTCGCGCTGTTCGATCTGCTGCTCCATCTCGGCACGATGGGGCATGACCCGATCGAGGTGATCGAGGCGGTACGCGACGAGGTGGCGGTGATCCGCCCACCCGAATGGCACCGCTTCCCGCATGCGTTCAGCCACATCTTCGCAGGCGGCTATGCATCGGGCTATTACAGCTATCTGTGGGCCGAGGTGCTCGCCGCAGACGGGTTCCAGCGCTTCGTCGAGGCCGGGCTGGTCGATCGCGCGACCGGCGACCTGTTCCGCGACACCGTGCTGGCGCAGGGGGCGGTTCGTCCCGCGGCGGAGAGCTTCCGCGCGTTCCGCGGGCGCGATCCCGATCCGGCAGCGATGCTGGTCCGCCACGGGCTCGCCGGGTAGACGCGGTCGGACCGCGCCCACTCTCGGCGTCTGAGCTTCGCGCGCGCACCGGCGGTGTAGCGTCGCCCGAAGACGCTGATCGTCCGCAGCACGCCAATGCCGGCCGCTATCTGACGCGCCCGATTTTTTTCACATGCTCGGGTGCATGGGTAACCGTCGCTTGGCCGGCTTCGCGCCGCCGTTGTTACTACCGTGCAGCCCCGGCGCGTGGTGACGCTACCGCCGCGGTAAGCACGTGCGCTTTGGTAGCTGCCGCGCCAAACAGGTCTACGCCGAGTTCGAAACAAACCGTTTCGGTTCGGTTCATCGCAAGCCCCGGGTTAGCACTTGCATATAGGGCAGGTTAGTTTCATCTACGCAACGCTTGCCAATCACGAAGCGGGCCGGGGGAGGGCTGATGAAGGCAATAGTTTGCGACAGCCCGTTGATGCTGGCCGTGCACGAGCGGCCGATGCCGCGCCGTGCGCCGGGCGAGGTGCTGTTGCGGATCCGGCGGATCGGAATGTGCGGCACCGATTACCATATCTACGCCGGTCGCCAGCCTTTCCTCAGCTACCCCCGCGTCATCGGGCACGAGCTGGCGGGTGAGGTGATCGAGGTCGATGAGGGATCGCGCCTCGTCCCCGGGCAGATGGTGACGATCAACCCGTATCTGTCGTGCGGCACCTGCATCGCATGCCGCAAGGGGCGCGAGAATTGCTGCATGACGATCGAGGTGCTCGGCGTGCATCGGGACGGCGGCATGTGCGAGTATCTGAGCGTGCCCGAAACCGCCGCGATCGCGGTCCGAGGCCTGTCGCTCGACCAGGCGGCGATGGTCGAGTTCCTGGCGGTGGGTGCGCATGCGGTGAGCCGCGGCGCGGTCCGTGCGGGGGACGCGGTGCTGGTGATCGGCGCGGGCCCGATCGGAGTCGGCGTGGCATTGTTCGCGCAGTTCGCGGGCGGATCGGTGACGCTGATCGACACCAGCGAGACGCGGCTCGCGCATGCCCGCGACAAGGTCGGGATCGCGCGTACCGTGGTCGTCGACGAAGCGGTCGCGGCAACGCTGGCGGACGCGACCGACGGCGAGTTCTACGATTGCGTGTTCGACGCCACCGGCAGCATCGCGGCGATGCGGCAGGGGCTGGGCTATGTCGCGCATGGCGGGCGCTACGTGCTGGTCAGCGTGGTGCGCGAGGATCTGGTGTTTCCCGACCCCGAATTCCACAAGCGCGAGACCAGCCTGCTCGGCAGCCGCAACGCCACGCATGCCGATTTCGAGCTGGTGATCGCGCGCATCGCCGACGGATCGATCCCGACCGACGCGCTCCACACCCACAGCTTCGCGGCGGTCGACGCGCCCGAGCGGGTGCCCGCGCTGATCGACGAGCAGGACCAGGTCCTGAAGGCGATCGCGCGCTTCTGAGCGGCGATTGCCGGCAGGCCGCGATCATTACGATAGCGATGCATTGTCAAGCGAACCAACGCGACCTACGGACCGGGCATGACTAGCGGCAGCGACATCGCCAATGCGGGGGACAGCGCAAGCGCGGGATCGACCGCTGCCGGGGCCAAGCCGAAGAACGTCTATGCCGCCCCCGCGCTCGACAAGGCGTTCGACGTCATCGAGCTGCTCGCCCAGGCGCCCGATGGCCTGACGCTGACCGAGATCGCGGCGCGGTTGCAGCGATCGCTGAGCGAGTTGTTCCGGATCGTGGTGGTGATGGAGCGCCGCGGCTATCTGATCAAGGATCCCGACACCGATCGTCTGGTGGTCGCCTACAAGCTGCTCGACCTCGCCTATCGCGCGACGCCGGCGCGGCACCTGACCAAGGCGGCGGTGCCGGTGATGCAGGCCCTGGCGCGCGACGTCGGCCAGTCGTGCCACCTGGTGGTGCGCAACCGCGCGCACGGGCTGGTGATCGCGCGCGAAAAGGGATCGGGCGCGAGCGGGTTCAGCGTGCAGACCGGTGTCGCGATCGATCTCGCGCAGAGCTGTTCGGGGCATGTCATCCTCGCCTTTTCCGCCCCCGAGCGGACCGAGGAGATGCTCGACGAGATCAGCCTGGCGAAGGGCAGCTCGATCCGCGCGCTGAAGGAGCGGATCGCGCTGGTCGCGGATCGCGGCTACGATCTGCAGCCGAGCCCGATCACCCATGGCGTCACCGACATGAGCTATCCGGTGCTGGGGCTGGACGGCTATCTGCGCGCGGCGCTGACGATCCCGTTCCTGGAGCGGATCGACGGATCGCAGCCAGTGGGGGTCGATGCCGCGCGCGAGCAGCTGGCGGCGGCGGCGCACACGATATCGACACGGCTCGGATGGCGCGGGGACGTCGCGCCCGAGGCGCCTCCGGCGGTCGTGGAGCAGCCACGGCGCGCGCGGCGGAGCGCCACCAAAGGCTAATTCGCCGCCGCCGCGAAATCGCGTTGCCACAGGTGAAAGTTCGTCCTAGCGTCTGCACGTAGCCGTCATCGACAAGCCGGCGCGGGGCCGACATGGGCCAGGGGAGGAACCAGGATGCCGAGCGCGACGCCGTTGCCGCCGATCGATGCCGACGATGCCGGAAACGGGGCCGATCCGGGTGGGGCGTTCATCACGCCGGGCTATCGCATCGGCTTCATGCTGGTCGTCAGCCTGTTCTTCCTGTGGGCGATCGCGAACAACTTCAACGACATCCTGATCCGGCAATTTCAGAAGGCACTCGATCTCAACCGTGCGCAGGCGGGGTTCATCCAGTTCGTCTTCTATGTCGGCTATTTCCTGATGGCGCTGCCGGCGGGGCTGCTGATGCGCCGGTTCGGCTACAAGGCGGGAATCCTTGCGGGTCTGTCGCTCTACGCCGTGGGAGCGCTGCTATTCTATCCGGCCGCGGAACTGCGCGATTACGCTGCGTTCCTGGCGGCGTTGTTCGTGATCGCATCGGGCGCGGCATTTCTCGAAACCGCGGCCAATCCTTACATCGTCGCGTTCGGCGATCGCGCACGCGCGTCGCAGCGCCTGAACCTGGCGCAGGCGTTCAACGGCTTCGGCGGGTTCCTGGCGCCGATCATCGGCGGGACCTTCATCTTTTCCGGCATCGAGCATTCGAGCGCGGCGTTGACCGCGATGCCCCCCGCCGCGCTCGACGCGTACCGGCTGGGCGAGGCGCGGATGGTGCAGGTGCCGTATCTGGTGCTCGCCGCGGTGGTGATCGCGATCGGCGCGGCGATCGCGGTGACTCGGCTGCCGAAGGTTGTCGGCGGGCGGACGCAGGCGGGATCGGCCGGCGGCATCGGCGCGCTGCTCCGGGTGCCCGCGCTGCGCGGGGCGGTGGCCGCGCAGTTCTTCTATGTCGGCGCGCAGGTCGGGATCTGGAGCTTCTTCGTCGATTTCGTGAAGGACATCCGCCCCGAGACGCCCGAGCGCACCGCCGCCTATCTACTCTCCGCCAGCCTGATACTGTTCATGGCGGGGCGCTTCGTCGGCGCCGCGCTGATGCACCGGGTGCGGTCGACCACGCTGCTTGCCGCCTATGCGGCCGCGAATGTCGCGCTGTGCGCGGTGGCGATGGTCGCGCCGGGCGATCTCGCGATCGGCGCGCTGATCCTGACCGGCTTCTTCATGTCGATCATGTTCCCGACGATCTTCGCGCTGGGGGTGAAGGACCTGGGCACCGCGGCCACCTTGGGATCGTCGTTGATCGTGATGGCGATCATCGGTGGCGCGATCTTCCCGCCGCTGATGGGCTGGGTGTCGCATGCAGTCGGCGGGCTGAGGATCGCGATGCTGGCGCCGCTGGCGTGTTTCGCGATCGTCGGGCTGTACGCGCGGCGGGTCGGCGAGCGGGGGTGAGGTGATCATTCAGCCCTCCCGTTGCGGGGGAGGATTGCTCACCCCTTCGCCGGCGCTGCCGCCAGTTCGTGCCAGCTGTGGCCGTGGCTCGCCAGCAGCGCGTCGGCGCCGGCCGGGCCCATGCTGCCCGCGGCATAGGGTTCGGGCGCGCCGTCCTTGGTCCATAGGTCGAGGAACGGCTGCATCGCCGCCCAGCCCGCCTCGATCGCGTCGGCGCGCTGGAAGAGGGTCTGGTCGCCGATGAACATGTCGTAGAGCAGCGACTCGTAGCCGGTGAGGTGGCCGACGTCGAAGCGATCGGCATAGTTGAAGTCTAGCGTTACCGGCACGGTGTCGACGCCCAGCCCGGGGCGCTTGATCAGGATCTCCATGCTCAATCCCTCGCCGGGCTGGAGCTGGATGACGAGGCGGTTGGGCGGCAGCCGTTCGGCGGCGGTCTTGTTGAACTGCGCGAACGGCACCGGCTTGAAGGTAACGACGATCTCGGTATCTCGCACCGCCATCGCCTTGCCGGTGCGCAGGTAGAAGGGCACGCCCGCCCAGCGCCAGGTGTCGACCATCAGCCGCAGCGCGACGAAGGTCTCGGTACGGCTGTCGGCGGCGACGTCGGGGGTGTCGCGGTAGCCGGCGACGTCGCGGTCGCCGACCCGGCCGGCGGTGTAGGCGCCGCGCACGCCGTTCTTGCGCGCGGCGCCTGGGGTGTAGGCACGGACCGCCTTCAGCACCTTCGCCTTTTCGTTGCGGATCGCCTCGGCATCGAAGCTGGCGGGCGGCTCCATCGCGACCATCGCGAGCAGCTGGAACAGGTGGTTGGGCACCATGTCGCGCAGCGCGCCGGTGGCGTCGTAGAAGCTGCCGCGGGTACCGACGTCGACCGCCTCCGCCGCGGTGATCTGGACGTGATCGATGCTGTTGCTGGTCCACAGCGTCTCGATCATCATGTTCGCGAACCGCGCGGTCATGATGTTCTGGACGGTTTCCTTGCCGAGGAAATGATCGAGCCGGTAGATCTGCGGCTCGCCGACATGGCCGAGGATGCGGGCGTTCAGCGCGCGCGCGGAGGCGAGATCGTGGCCGAACGGCTTCTCGATCGCCACCCGACGAAACGCGTTGCGCTTTTCGGCGAGCAGCCCGTGTTCGGCGAGCTTGTCGACGATGTCGCCGAAGAAGCGCGCGGGCACCGCGAGATAATAGGCGACGTTGCCGGTGAGGTGCGCGGCCAGAGCCTGGTAGACCGGGACCTGGGTGAAATCGCCCTGGATATAGCGGATCCGCGGCTTCAGCTTCGCCCAGGCCTGGTCGGCGTCGGCGTCCTTTAGTAGCGACGAGACGCTGGCGCGGAGCGTCGCGTCGTCACCGGGATCGATGCCGACCCCGACAATGTGCAGGTCGTCGCCGCTGAGGCCAAGCCGGGTCATGTTGACCAGCGCGGGGACAAGAAGGCGGCGGGTGAGATCGCCGGTCGCGCCGAAGATCACGAGTGTGACGGGCGGGGCGGGGGCGACGCTCGGCACGGCGTTGGCGGGATCGTTGCTCATCGGACGCAGCCTTCCTGGACGCGGGAGGCCCGGGCAGGGGCCGACGCACGCCAAACGGCCGCGACGCGCGATGGTTCATGATCCGGGCGAATAGGTCAGGTTCGCTTCACCGCTGTTGCCAGCGGCCGATGCGCGCGCCACCATGGGACGCATCAGACCTTTGGGAACCATGCTCCATGATCAAGCCGATCCTGTTCACCGCCGTCGCCGCACTGGTCCTGTCCCCGGTCGCGGCGCAACAGGCTCCGCCCGCCGCCGCGACCGGTGGCGACATTCCCGCCAAGTTCGTGCCGCCGGTCGGCGCTGCGGACTATGACAAGCGCGTGGTGATGGTGCCGATGCGCGACGGGACCAAGCTCTACACCGTGATCGTGGTGCCCAAGGGCGCGGTGAACGCGCCGATCGTGCTGACCCGCACCCCGTACAACGCCAAGGGTCGCGCCAATCGCAGCGACAGCCCGAGCATGCTGGCGACGCTGCCGCTGGCGGACGAGGTGTTCGTGAAAGCCGGGTACATCCGCGTCTATCAGGACATTCGCGGCAAATACGGCTCGGATGGCGACTATGTCGTGACCCGTCCGGTGATCGGCCCGCTCAACAAGACCAAGGTCGATCACGTCACCGATGCGTACGACACGATCGACTGGCTGGTGAACAAGACGAACCTGCCCGAATCGAACGGGCGGGTGGGGATGATCGGATCGTCCTACGAAGGCTTCACGGTGGTGATGGCGCTGCTCAATCCGCACCCGGCCTTGAAGGTTGCGGTGCCGGAGAGCCCGATGATCGACGGCTGGATGGGCGACGACTGGTTCCATTACGGCGCGTTCCGGCTCGCCAACATCGCCTGGCTCGGCAGCCAGACCGGGTACAAGGGCGCAGGCGAGGCGCCGCCGACCGGCGGCTACGACGATTACGACAATTTCCGCGAGATCGGGTCGGCGGGCGCGTGGGCGCAAAAGTCGGGCTACGACCAGCTGCCCTATTGGCAGCGGATGGTGTCGCACCCCGCCTATGACGGGTTCTGGGAGGGCCAGGCGCTCGACAAGCTGCTCGCCGCCAATCCCTCGAACGTCCCGACTTTGTGGGAGCAGGGGCTGTGGGACCAGGAGGACATGTACGGGGCGATCACGTCGTGGGAGACGCTGAAGGCCAAGGGGAAAATGGGCAACAACTTCCTGGTGATGGGGCCGTGGCGCCACAGCCAGGTCAATCGCGAGGGGCGCAGCCTGGGCGCGTTCCAGTGGAACGGCGATACCGCGGCGCAATTCCGCGAACAGATGGTGATGCCGCTGTTCAACCAGTATCTGAAGGACGGCCCGCCCGCGAACCTGCCCGCCGCGGCGATCTACAACACCGGCGAGAACCATTGGGACAAGCTAAGCGACTGGCCGCTGGCGTGCGAGAAGGGCTGCACTGCGCCGCTGACCCCGCTCTACCTGGGCAATGACGGCGCGCTGGGCTTCGATAGAGTCGCGGCAGGTAGCGTCAGCTACGTGTCCGATCCCGCCAAGCCGGTGCCGCATCTGTCACGTCCTGTGAACTTCAGCGACGGCCGCTGGGGCGACTGGCTGGTGAGCGACCAGCGCCATGTCGACGGACGCGGCGACGTGCTGACGTATCAGACTCCGGTGCTGACCGCGCCGGTGCGGGTGTCGGGCGCCCCGATCGCGGACTTGTTCGCCAAGACGACGGGGACCGATGGCGATTTCGTGGTCAAGATCATCGACGTGCTGCCGCCGGAGAACGCGACCGACCCGAAGATGGGCGGATACGAACTGCCGATCAGCCTCGACATCTTTCGCGGGCGGTATCGGACGAGCTTCAGCAAGCCCTCCGCGATCCCCGCCGGTAAGGTGCAGGAATACAAGTTCCGGTTGCCGACGGTGAACCACGTGTTCCAGCCGGGCCACCGGATCATGATCCAGGTCCAGTCGAGCCTGTTCCCGCTCTACGACCGCAATCCGCAGGTCTATGTCCCGAACATCTTCCTGGCGAAGAAGTCCGACTACCGGAAGGCAACGGTGACCGTGGAGCATGGCGGCGGTTCGGCGAGCCGGGTGATGCTGCCGGTGGTGGCGGTGGATCAGAGTGCGGTGGCGGTGAAGTAGGAGAGCGTCGGAGCCGTGTCCCTGCGGACGCAGGAACCCAGGGTTATTGGCGTCGACGCTTGTGACCCTGGGCTCCTGCCTCCGCAGGAGCACCGAGCATTACCTCACCCCAAGGCTTCGACCTGTTCCGCCAGGTCCAGCCAGCGCAGTTCCGCTTCGTCCTTCTGCGCGCGGGCGGTGTCGATCGCGGCGCCGTGTTTCGCGAACGCCGTGGGGTCGCTAGTGTAGAGGTCGGCGTCGGCCATCGCGGCTTCGTGGCGGGCGATGGTGGCGTCGAGTTCCTCGATCCGCGCGGGCAGCTGGTCGTAGTCGCGCTGGTCCTTGTAGGTGAGCTTCGCCTTGGCAGCAGGCGGCGGAGGCGGTGCGGCGGCCGTCTTCGCGGTGCCGCGTTTCGCCTCGGTCCGCGGCTTGCGCTGGCGTTCCCAATCCTCGTAGCCGCCGGCGACCACGTCGACCGTGCCGCTGCCGTCCAATCCGAGCGTGATCGTCACGGTGCGATCGAGGAAGTCGCGATCGTGGCTGACGATCAGCACGGTGCCGTCATAGTCGCCGATCACGTCCTGCAGTAGATCGAGCGTCTCGAGGTCGAGATCGTTAGTCGGTTCGTCGAGGACCAGCAGGTTCGACGCGCGGGCAAATTCGCGCGCGAGCAACAGCCGCGAACGTTCGCCGCCGGACAGCGACGCGACCTTCGCCTCGACCATGTTGGGATCGAACAGGAATTCCTTCAGATAGCCGTGGATGTGCTTCTTGACGCCGAGTACCTCGATCCAGTCGCCGCCGTCCGCGACGACCTCGCGGACGGTCTTCTCGGGCGCCATCAGGCTGCGCTGCTGGTCGATCACCACCGCGTCGAGCGTCTTGGCGAGGCGGATGCTGCCGGTGTCGGGCTGCAGCTCTCCGGTCAGAAGCTTCAGCAGCGTCGACTTGCCCGCGCCGTTGCGGCCGATGATCCCGATCCGGTCGCCGCGTGCGACGCGCAGGGTGAGATCGCCGATGATGGTGCGGTCGCCATAGGACTTGGACACGTGCTTGGCGTCGATCACGATCTTGGATCGCGCGTCGTCGGTGCCCGTCGTCAGGTTCGCGGCGCCCTGCGGCCCCATCATCGCGGCGCGTTCGGCACGCATCTCCTTCAGCTTCGACAGCCGGCCCTGGTTGCGGCGGCGGCGCCCGGTGACGCCGCGGAGCAGCCAATGCTCCTCGATCTTGAGCCGCGCGTCGAGGCGCTCGGCGGCGCGCGCCTCCTCGGCATAGACCTGCTCGGTCCAGGCTTCGAACCCGCCGAAGCCGATCTCGGCACGGCGGATCGCACCGCGATCGAGCCACAATGTCTGCTTGGTCAGGCGGGTGAGGAAGGTACGATCATGGCTGATCACGACGAAGGCGCCGCGGAAGCGCTTCAGCCAATCCTCCAGCCATTCGATCGCGGCGATGTCGAGGTGGTTGGTCGGTTCGTCGAGGAGCAGGACGTCGGGATCCTGCGCCAGCGCGCGGACGATCGCGGCGCGGCGGCGCTCGCCTCCCGACGCCGACGCGGCATCGCGCGACAGATCGATGCCGAGCTGGTCGGCGATCGCCTCCGCCTCGTGGCGCAGCGGCGCGTCGTCGCCGCCCATGACATAGTCGTCGAGCGTCGCGACCCCGCGCAGATCGGGTTCCTGTTCGAGCAGGACGACACGGGTGCCGGGGACGATCGTGCGGCGGCCCTCGTCGGCGTCGATCCGCGCGCCGAGCAGCTTCAGCAGCGTGGTCTTGCCCGCACCGTTGCGGCCGATCAGCGCCAGCCGGTCGCGCGGGCCGACATGGATATCGAGCTCGCGGAACAACCAGCCGGAACCTTGGACCAAGCCAAGGCCTTCGAAAGACAATATAGGGGCAGCCATGTGCGCGGCAGGTAGGGGTCCGCGGCGCTCCCGGCAAGTTGCGGGCGATCGATCGGCGCCATTCACAGGCTGTTCAATGCGAGCCGCCTATGCGACGCAAGATGACGATGATCTCCGCCCTCCTGCTGATCGCTGCCCCCACCGCCGCCGCGCCGGTGCTCGACCAGCGCCGCAGCGACCAGGCCACCGCCTATGCCGCGCGCCGCGACGGGCGGCTGCTCGGGCTGCGCGAGATCGAAGGCCGCGTCGTGCCGACGATGAAGGGCGCGCAATATATCGGGGTCGATTTCGATTCGGGCACCGGAGTCTACACGCTGAAGTTCCTGCGCGACGGGGTGGTGATCTGGGTGGATGTCGATGGACGGTCGGGACAGGTGATCGGCCGGACCGGACGGTGATTACTAAATCCTCCCCCGCTGAAGCGAGGGAGCGATCGGGAGCAGGGTTCAGCCGGCCGACAGGTTGTTTCCTTCAGGCGGCTTCGTGGTATCGCGGTTGCGAAAACAGGTGAGGGAAGGAAAGCCATGCGTGTTCTGATCGTCGAGGACGAACCAAATCTCGGCCAGCAATTGAAGAACACGCTGGAAGGCGCCGGCTATGCCATCGACCTGGCGACCGACGGCGAGGAGGGGCATTTCCTCGGCTCCACCGAAAATTACGACGCGATCGTGCTCGATCTGGGGCTGCCCGAGGTCGATGGACTGACCGTGCTCGATCGCTGGCGCAAGGAGGGGCGGACCGCGCCGGTGCTGGTGCTCACCGCGCGCGACAGCTGGTCGGACAAGGTCGCGGGCCTCGATGCGGGCGCGGACGATTACGTCGCCAAGCCGTTCCAGACCGAAGAGTTGATCGCGCGGCTGCGGGCGCTGATCCGGCGGGCGTCGGGCAATGCATCGTCCGAGCTCAACGCCGGCGACATCCGCCTCGACACCCGGTCGGGCAAGGTGACGCGGGCCGGTGAGCCGGTGAAGCTCACCGCGCAGGAATACAAGCTGCTGAGCTATCTGCTGCACCACAAGGGCAAGGTGGTCAGCCGGACCGAGTTGATCGAACATATCTATGACCAGGATTTCGATCGCGATTCGAACACCATCGAGGTGTTCGTGACGCGCATCCGCAAGAAGCTGGGGCAAGACGTGATCACCACGATCCGCGGGCTCGGCTACAGCCTCGAAGATCCGGACGCCTGACGGGTGCGATGACCCAGGAGGCCGCCGTCATCGAAGCACCGGCGGCGCCGGTGCGCCAGACGCCCAAGACGACGGGATCGCTGTCGCGGCGAATGATCCTGATCGCGGCGGCGTGGATCGCGCTGCTGCTCGCCGGGGGCGGTTTCGCGCTCGATCGCGTGCTGGTGACCGCGGTGACGCGCAACTTCGACGACCAGCTCGAATATGTCCTGACCGCGCTGATCGTGACCGCGGATATCGGGCCGGACAACGAGGTGCTGTTCAACCGCGAACCCGCCAACCAGCTGTTCCTCGAACCCTATTCGGGGCTCTACTGGCAGGTGTCGGCGCCGGGGCAGGAGAGCTTCGCGTCGCGCTCGCTATGGGACCGGCGGCTGCGGTTCGGGCCGAAGCATACCGATCGGGCGGTCCACGCCTATGACAGCCTGCAATTCCAGGGCGAGAAATTGCGCATCCTGGAGCGCGACGTGACGCTGCCGCGATCGCCGGTGCACTGGCGATTCCAGGTGGCGCAGACCCGCGACGGGCTCGATGCGCAGATCGCGGCGCTTCGGCGGACGCTGGTACGCAGTTTCGCGCTACTCGGCGTCGGGCTGATCCTGCTGGCGGCGTTGCAGACCTTTTACGGGCTGTGGCCGCTGCGCAAGGTGCGTGAGGAGATCGCACGGATGCGCGCGGGACAGTCGAACCGGATCGACCGCGGCATGCCCGACGAACTCGCGCCGATGGTCGAGGAGCTGAACGCGCTGGTCGAGCACAACGAAACCCAGGCGGAGGAGGCGCGCCGGCACGCGGGCAACCTCGCGCACGCGTTGAAGACGCCGCTGACGGTAATCATGAACGCCGCGACTGCCGACGCCGACGATCTGGGCGAGACCGTGATCCGCGAGGCGCGGACGATGCGGCGGCAGGTGGACCATCATCTCGCGCGGGCGCGCGCGGTCGGACGGCGTGGATCGGCGCACAGCCGCGCCGCGGTGTGGCCGAGCCTGGAGTCGGTCGAACGCGCGGTGGCCCGGCTCTATCGCCACGTGCGGATCGACGTGACCGGTCCGAAGACGCTGCAGGTCCATGTCGAGCGCCAGGATCTCGACGAGATGCTCGGCAATCTGATCGAGAACGCCGCGAAATATGGCGGCGGCAGCGTGTTCGTGACGGTCGCGGCTCAGGCGGGCTTCGTCGAGTTCCTGGTCGAGGACGACGGCTTGGGCATTCCCGAGGAACAGCGGGTGCGGATCTTCGATCGCGGCGTGCGGCTGGATACGGGCAAGCCGGGCACCGGGCTGGGCCTGGCGATCGTGCGCGACGTCGCCGAGATCTATGGCGGAACGGTCGCGCTCGAGGAGAGCGAGGATCTTGGCGGACTGCTGGTGCGGTTGCGGCTGCCCGCCGCCAGCGGGGGCTAGGCGGCGAGCTTCAGGTCGCCGACCGCGTTGGCGGCGATGGTCAGGCTGCGCTTGCGGGCCTGGTGATCGAAGATCGAACTGGTGAGCATCAGTTCGTCGACCCCGGTACGCTCGACGAACGCCGCGATGCCGCGTGCGATGGTCGCGGGGCCGCCGACCGCGGAGCATTGTAGGACGTGATCGAGGATCGCCTTGCCCTGCGACGGCAGCGAGGCGCGATAGCCGGGGACGGGCGGCGGCAGCTGGCGCGGGTTGCCGGTGCGCAGCGCGACGAACGCCTGCTGCTGCGACGAGGCGAGCAGCTCCGCCTCCTCGTCGGTGTCGGCGCCAAAGACGTTGAACCCCGCCATCACGTGCGAACGCGCCAGGCGCGCGGAGGGGCGGAAGTCGCGACGATAGATCGCGATCGCCTGATCAAGTGCGTCGGGCGCGAAATGCGAGGCGAAGGCGTAGGGCAGGCCGAGTGCGGCGGCGAGTTGCGCGCCGAAGGTGCTGGATCCGAGGATCCACATGTCGACGTTCGCGCCGGCACCGGGCGTAGCGCTGATCCCGGTCTGGCCATCGTCGGCGAAATAGCTCTGCAATTCGAGCACATCCTGCGGGAAGGCGTTGGCGTCTGTCTCCAGCGTCCGGCGCATCGCGCGCGCAACGCGTTGGTCGGAGCCGGGTGCGCGGCCGAGGCCGAGATCGATGCGGCCCGGGAACAGCGCGTCGAGCGTTCCGAACTGCTCCGCGATCACCAGCGGGGCATGATTGGGGAGCATGATCCCGCCCGCGCCGACCCGGATCGTCCGCGTCGCCGCGGCGACATGCGCGATCACGACCGCGGTCGCGGCGCTGGCGATGCCGGTCATGCCGTGATGCTCGGCGACCCAGTAGCGGGTGAAGCCGAGCCGTTCGGCATGCGCGGCGAGGTCCGCGGCATTGGCGAGCGCACCCGCGACGGTGCCGCCTTCGACGACGGGGACGAGATCGAGGAGGGAATATGCGGTCATGGATGGGAGATGGGGGTAGTGCGCGCACGATGCAAATCTGCTTGCGGGGCGGTCGGCGCAGCCAGGAAGAGTGTTCGCGCAGAGACGCGGAGGACGCAGAGAGGGTGGATGTGGCGCAGATGTGGCGCTTCGTTATGGGGGTATCAAAGCTGCCGCGCTCGTGCCGCCTCCGCGTTCTCCGCGTCTCTGCGCGAACCAATCTTCTCGCCTAGGCGACGGGTGCGGGCCAGCAGCGTACCCGGTGCTAGAATCCACGCGCCCAGCGGAGCGCCAGGCCGAGGTCGGCCGGTGCCGCGGCGATGTTGCCGGGTTGGCGGCGCCAGTAGAGGTTGGTCTGGAGCGCGCCGCCGATCAGATAGGCGCTGTAGCGCGCCTCGATGTCGAGCTCGCGGCCGGCGGGGGCGAGATCGAGCCGCTGGACGGTCCAGGCGTTCACCAGCTCGGTGGCATAGTCGTAGCCGGTCGGCAGGCGGTAATCGATGCCGCCCGACGCGACCCGCAGCGGCTGGGCGACGCGCAGGCCGATGCTGTCGCCGCCGAACACCCCGTCCTTGCCGATGTCAGCGTCAAACGCACCGGTGCGGAGCAGGCCGGTGCCGCCGATCGCGCCGGTGAGTCGCGCCTGGCTCCAGCCGCGGCGCAGCGAGCCGCCGACCGACCAGCCGTCACCAAGCCGCAACCGTGCGACCGCATCGACGAACCAGCTGACCGCGCGCGGCGCGCCGAGGCCGCCGTCGAAGCGCGCGCCGAGCAGCGTGTCGTGCTCGTCTAGCCGGGCCGCGGTGACCAAGGCGGAGAGGCCGCCCAAGGTCTTGTCGAGCGCGACGGTGAAGCGGTCGTAGCCGAAGCGGCGATAGCTGCCGAGCGCGGCGAACTGCTGGTCGCGGCGGGCGAGCACGTCGCCGGTCTCCGCAGCGGCGGAGACGCCGATACCCCAGAGCTGCTGGCGGATCGCGCTCGCCGACCCTGCGATGTTCTCGAACCCGACGCCGCCGATTCCGGCGAGCAGGAAGGCGGGCTGCGAGACGCCGCTCATCTGCGCGGTGAGGCTGGTGCTTCCTTGAGAAAAGGCGAAGCCGACGGCGGTGTCGCGGGCGATCCGCTGCATCACCGTGCCCGCGATCGCGCGGCCGGCATCGGCGTCGGCGCGGGCGAGGGTGGAGCGCGACAGGACCACATCGCCGTTGGCGCGCGGGGTGATCGTCATCGACACCGTCATGCCGGCATTGGCGACCGCGACGCTGCGCTGCCGCGACAGCAGCACGCCGCCGAGCGTGCGGCTCTGCACGCCGGGGCGGATGGTGGTGCCGAGATCGACCGCGAAGGCGCGGTTGTAGCTGTCGAGGATCACCATGCCGAGCGTGCCGCGCCCCGAATCGCCCATCGGTGCGGACAGCGTGGCGTTGCTGGTCAGCGACACCGGCATCGTCGATCCGGCGACGCTCGTCGTGCCGACCGGCTGGAATGCGGCGGTGAGATCGAGCACGCCCTGGCCGTAGATCGGGTCTACCCCCGGTGCGCCGGCGTCGCGCGCGGTGCGATAGAGCAGGTCGACGATCTGCGCGCCAGTAAGGTTCGGGAAGGCCTGGGCGAGCAGCGCGACCGCCGCGGTGATCTGCGGTGTCGCGAACGACGTGCCCGACCAGAGATAGGGCGTGTTGGTCTCGTCGGGCGCACGGACGCGCTCGCCGACCGCGGTCAGGAAATGCGCGGCGCTGTCGCCGGCGCGGTCGCTGAAGCTGGAGATCGCGTCGGCGCCGGCGGTGCGGCTGTCGTTGGTGCCGACCGAACCGGCGACGATGACGAGGTTGCGCGCGATCCCCGGCTGGTTGGCGAAGGCGGCGGAGGCGGAAGGATTGGCGGTGCCGTCGTTACCCGCAGCGACGACGATGACCATCCCGGCGGCGGTGGCGCGGTTTACCGCGGCGAGCAGCGCGGACGAGGCGCCGTCGTCGCCGCCCAGCGAGATGTTGACCACCCGAGCGCCGCTAGTGCGGGCGATATCGATCCCCTTGGCGATGTTGTCGTCGTTGAACGAACAGCCGCTGGCGTCGGTGGAGGTCCCTGCCGCGCAGGTGCCGGGGGTGTCGCCGCGCAGCACGATCAGCGTCGAATCATAGGCGACGCCGTGGGTGCCCGATCCGTTGCGGCGGCCGCCGATCGTGAACGCGACCGCAGTGCCGTGGCCACCTTCGTCGTCGATCGAAGCGTTACCGGCGACGCTTTGCGAGGCGGACGAGATGCGGCTGCCGAATTCGGGGCTGTCGACATCGATCCCGGTGTCGATGATGCCGATGCTGATCCCGGCGCCGGTCGCGCCGCGCTGATAGGCGGCGAGCGCGTTCATCGACACCGCGCCGACGGTGGCGCGATATTCCGGCGTGTCGACGGTACCGGTGCTGGGGGTCGGCGCCGGAGTCGGGGCCGGTGCCGGCGTCGGAGTCGGGCTGACCGGCGGGGTCTGGGTCGGGACGGGCGTGGGGACCGGCGTCGGGGTCGGGGTCGTCGCGATCGGCGGCGTGGGGGTGCTGCCGACGCCACCGCCGCCGCCGCCGCACGCAGCGACCAGCGTGACGCCGATCAGGGCGGTCGTGCGCAGCAACCAGAGTCTCGACGTCGTCATGTTCCCGCGGCCTCGATCGGAAGGACGAACCACTTGCGGCATCTTCACTTTACGTGAGGCTAACGCGCCCCACACGTCTCGCAGCCGCAACGCGTCCCCAAGACGTTGCGGGATCGAGGTACGGACCGTAGGACCCGCGCGATGCACCCGCGCCTTGCCCATGTCCGCACCTGGATCTTCGATCTGGATAATACGCTATACCCCGCGAGTGCGAACCTATTCGCGCAGATCGACGTCAAGATGACCGTCTTCATCGGCGATTTCCTCGGCGTCGATGCAGCGGAGGCACACCGCATCCAGAAACAGTATTTCCTCGGCCACGGTACGACGCTGGCCGGGTTGATGGCCGAGCATGACGTCGATCCGCAGCGATTCCTCAATTACGTTCACGACGTCGAGATGGACGTGCTGCAGCAGGACGCGCCGCTGGTCGCCGCGATCGCGCGGCTGCCGGGCCGCAAGCTGGTCTTCACCAACGGCGACACCCCCTATGCGCTGAAGGTGCTCGACCGGATCGGGCTCGGCGGCAGCTTCGAGGCGGTCCACGACATCCACGCGATGGGGCTGGTGCCGAAGCCGCATCCCTCCGCCTATGCGGGGCTGTGCGCAGCATTCGATATCGATCCGGCGACTTCGGTGTTCGTCGAGGACATGGCCCGCAACCTGGCGCCCGCGAAGGCGATCGGGATGACCACGGTGTGGGTCGACAACGGATCCGAACAGGCGAGCGACGCCGACCGCAGCTATATCGATTTCACCGTCCACGCGCTCGCGCCGTGGCTCGAGACCATCTTGGAGGCAGCATGACCCAGCATTTGCAGGCGACGATCGACGCGGCGTGGGAAGATCGCGCGGGCGTTGGGTTCGAAACCGCGGGCGCGACGCGCGACGCGGTCGACCAGGCACTGGCACTGCTCGACGCGGGCGAGGCGCGGGTCGCGGAGCCCGATGGTGCGGGGGGCTGGCGGATCAACCAGTGGCTGAAGAAGGCGGTGCTGCTGTCGTTCCGGCTGAACGACAACCGGCTGATCGACAACGGGCCCGGGGCGGGGCACTGGTTCGACAAGGTGCCGTCCAAATTCTCGGGCTGGTCGGAGGCCGAGTTCCGAGCCGCGGGCTTCCGCGCGGTGCCGGGCAGCGTCGTGCGCCGCGGCGCCTATGTGGCGCCGGGCGCGATCCTGATGCCGAGCTTCGTCAACATCGGTGCGCATGTCGGCGCGGGCACGATGGTCGATACCTGGGCGACGGTCGGCAGTTGCGCGCAGATCGGCAAGAACGTCCATCTGTCGGGCGGCGCGGGGATCGGCGGGGTGCTCGAACCGCTGCAGGCCGATCCGGTGATCATCGGCGACGGCGCCTTCATCGGGGCGCGGTCCGAAGTCGCGGAGGGCGTGCGCGTCGGCGAGGGCGCGGTGCTGTCGATGGGGGTGTATCTCGGCGCGTCGACCAAGATCATCGACCGCGCGACCGGCGAGGTCTTCAAGGGCGAGGTGCCGCCCTATGCGGTGGTGGTGCCGGGATCCAGCGGCGGCAACCTGGGGCTCTATTGCGCGGTGATCGTCAAGCGGGTCGATGCGCAGACGCGCTCCAAGACCAGCATCAACGAGCTGCTGCGCGACTGATCGTCTCGACAGCGTCATCGCCGCTGCCTACCGCCGTACCGACATCAAGAGGGAATGATCATGACCGCCACCGCCAGCCAGGTACTCGACCGCGTTCTCGTGCTGGAGATGGTCCGCGTTACCGAGGCCGCGGCGATCGCGGCGTCGACGCTGGTCGGGCGCGGCGACGAGAAGGCGGCGGACGCGGCGGCGGTGGAGGCGATGCGCGAGGCGCTCAATTCGCTGTACATGGACGGCACCGTGGTGATCGGCGAGGGCGAGCGCGACGAGGCGCCGATGCTGTTCATCGGCGAGAAGGTCGGCTCGGCGATCGGCTCCGGCCCCAAGATCGACATTGCGCTCGATCCGCTGGAGGGCACCACGATCTGCGCGACCGCGGGGCCGAACTCGCTGGCGGTACTGGCGATCGCGGAGGAGGGCGGGCTGCTCCACGCGCCCGACGTTTACATGGACAAGATCGCGGTCGGACCGGGCTATCCGGAGGGGATCATCGATCTCGACAGGACCCCGACCGAGAACGTCACCGCGCTCGCCGCGGCGAAGGGCGTCAGCCCGCGCGACATCATCGCCTGCGTGCTGGATCGGCCGCGGCACGAGGCGCTGATCGCGGAGCTACGCGCGCTCGGCTGCGGAATCATGCTGATCGGCGACGGCGACGTCGCGGGGGTGATCGCGACGACCAATCCCGACACGACGATCGACATCTATATGGGATCGGGCGGCGCGCCGGAGGGCGTGCTGGCCGCCGCGGCGCTGCGCTGCGTCGGCGGCCAGTTCAAGGGCCGGCTGCTGTTCCGCAACGACGACGAGCGCGCGCGGGCCGCGAAATGGGGCGTGACCGATCTCGACAAGCAGTACGATCTGACTGAGCTCGCGCGCGGCGACTGCATCTTCGCCGCGACCGGCGTGACCGACGGATCCCTGCTCCAGGGCGTCAAGCGCAAGGCCAAGATCATGACCACCGAAAGCGTGGTGATGCGCGCATCGTCGGGCACGGTGCGCTGGGTGAAGGGCGAACACCGGCTCTGATGCTCGCGGCGCTGCTGGCGGTCGCCGGGTTCGCCATCGTCGCCTGGTATGTGCGCGGCGGGCGCGGCGGCATGCCCGCGCTGGCGACGCTCGACCGCGACCGGGCACGGCGACGCTATCGGCAAACGATCCGGCGAGGGTTGCTGGCGTTCGGCCTGTCGTCGCTGGCCGGACTGGCGCTGCTCGGCCGGATTGAAGCGCTGTGGCACTTTCCGGCGGAACTCGCGCCGCTGCGCGCGCCGCTGATGGCGGTGGCCGAGCCGGAGAGCTTCGTCGATGCCGCGGCGATCGGCCTGGCGGCGGGCGAGATACTGCTCGTGGCGATGCTGCTGGTCGCGCGTGCGCGCGGGAAGCCGGCGGCGCTGCCGATCGGCGGCGCGGGGCTGATGCCGCGCGACGCCGGAGAGCTGTGCTGGGCGGCGGCGCTGGCACTGGTTTCGAGCGTGGTCGAGGAACTGTTCTTCCGACTGTTCCTGCCGCTGGCAGTCGCGGTGACGACGGGGAGCGCGGTTGCGGGGCTGGTCATTGCGCTGGCAGCCTTCGCGGCGGTGCACCGCTATCAGGGCTGGAGGGGGATGGCAGCGACCGGCGCGGCGGGGGCGGTGCTGGCGGCGGTGTATCTGGGGAGCGGTGAGCTGTGGCTGGCGATTGCGGTGCACGGTGCGATCAATCTCAATGCACTGGTGGTGCGGCCGGTGGTTGGGGGTGTCGTCTCTCGCAACTACCCCGGCGGAGGCCGGGGCCCAGCTGGGAGAACGTAGTAATCGCGCGCATCGCTCCGCTATCTCCACCTGCGTAACTGGGCCCCGGCCTTCGCCGGGGTGGTGTTTGGGGGGTGCGTTTCGTCCCTACTCTTCCGACCCGATTGGCGTTAGCTTGACTTGAAATCGGGGAGTGCGGGCATGCGATCGAAGCGTCTTCATTGGTTGGCCGGGGCGGCGCTGGCGGTGTCCGCACCGACGATCTCGACCGCGCAGACCGCGCCCGCCGCGGAGCAGGAGGAGCAGGAGTCGCCGTTCACCTACCAGGAGGTGATGGTCCCGATGCATGACGGCGCCAAGCTGCAGACGGTGATCATGCGACCGCGCGGCAACGGCGCCAAGCTGCCGATCCTGCTCCAGCGCACGCCGTACGGGGTGCCCGACGAGGCGCTGCCGGCGAGCTTCGCGGCGCGGTACAAGTCGATGCTAGACGACGGCTATATTCTCGTGTTCCAGTCGATGCGGGGGCGGTTCAAGTCGGACGGCGTGTTCACGCTGTCGACCGCGGTACACCCGAAGGATCCGAAGGCAGTCGACGAGGCGACCGATGCCTACGACACCATCGATTGGCTGGTGAAGAACGTCCCCGCCAATACCGGCAAGGTCGGGATGTGGGGTGTGTCCTATCCGGGCTTCGCCGCCGCAGTCGCGCTGGCCAAGCCGCATCCGGCGCTGAAGGCGGTCAGCCCCCAGGCCGCTTGGATCGATTATTGGCAGTCCGACGATCTCCACCGCAACGGCGCGCTGCGGCTGTCCTATGCGACCGACTGGGTATCGTCGCTGCAGCTCGACAAGACGCAGAACAAGGCGTTCGTCTATCCGGGCGTCGACACGTATTCGTTCTTCCTGGAACAGGGAACGGCCGAGTCGATCGACCGCAATTTCTTCAAGGGCGCGGTGCCGATGTTCACCAAGCTGCTCGATCATCCGAACCACGACGATTTCTATACCGGGCAGCGCTGGTCCGACACGCTGGGCAAGACGACGGTGCCGACGCTGAACGTCGCGGGCTTCTGGGATCAGGAGGATCCCTATGGGTCGTGGCAGATCTATGCGCGGCAGAAGCGCAATGACCCCAATGGCCTGGCGCAGATCGTCGCGGGGCCGTGGAACCATGGCGGGTGGCAGGGCAAGGGGGACATGCTCGGACGGATCCCGTTGGGGACCGCGAGCGGCGACCAGTTCAAGGACGAGATCCAGGCGCCGTTCTTCCGCTACTGGCTGCACGGTAAGGGCGCGCGGCCCGATTTCGGCGCGAAGATGTTCCAGTCGGGATCGAACCTGTGGAAGACCTACAAGGCGTGGCCCCCCGCCGGCGCGCGCGCGACCGAACTGTATCTGCATGCCGACGGCACGCTGTCGTTCGCCGCGCCCGCTGCGGGGGAGGCGTGCCGCAGCTATGTGTCCGATCCCGCCAACCCGGTACCGTTCCGTGCGCGGCCGATCTCGCCGACCTATCCCGCGCCCGAATGGCGGCAATGGGAATCGGACGATCAGCGTTTCGTCGATCATCGGCCGGATGTGCTGAGCTATGTCTCGACGCCGCTGACCGAGGACTTGACCGTGACCGGCGCGATCGCGGCGACGCTGATGGCTTCGACGAGCGGCACCGACAGCGATTTCGTGATCAAGCTGATCGACGTGCTGCCCGACGACACCCAGCCTTACGATCCGACCACCGCCAAGCTCGGCGACTATACGACGCAGCTGAACGGCTATCAGCTGCCAATCGCGATGGAGGTGCGTCGCGGCCGCTTCCTGGCGAGCGACACCCGGCCGCAGGCGCTGGTGCCGGGCAAGGTGGTGGCGTGGGACATCCCGTTGCGCGATCACGATCACGTGTTCCGCAAGGGGCACCGGATGATGGTGCAAGTGCAGTCGACCTGGTTCCCGATGATCGACCGCAACCCGCAACGCTTCGTGGCCAACATTGCGCGCGC
Organism: Sphingomonas sp. Tas61C01; assembly: GCF_052567495.1. Classification (NCBI taxonomy): domain Bacteria; kingdom Pseudomonadati; phylum Pseudomonadota; class Alphaproteobacteria; order Sphingomonadales; family Sphingomonadaceae; genus Sphingomonas; species Sphingomonas sp. Tas61C01. The sequence goes on along the minus strand of NZ_CP199583.1, from coordinate 1,753,467 downwards.
ACAACCGGCGGATTACGTGGCGGCGACGCAGAAGGTTTGTGCGGGATCGCGGGTGACGTTGCCGGTGATGCGGTAGTCGGTTGCTTCCACGCACCACCCCGGCGAAGGCCGGGGCCCAGGCGGGCGAACGGCGGTAATCGTGCGCCGTCCTCCGTAACCTCCACCTGCATAACTGGGCCCCGGCCTTCGCCGGGGTGGTGTTTACGCGCGATGCGCGTTCAATTCTTCAGGCGCCAGCCGGTGCGGAAGATCCAGGCGATGGCGATGAGGCAGAGCGCGAGGAACAGCCCAGTCACCGCAAGGCTGACGCCGACCGCGACGTCGCCGGTGCCGAAGAAGCTCCAGCGGAAGCCGCTGACCAGATAGACCACCGGGTTGAACAGGCTGACCGTCCGCCACGGCTGGGGCAGCATGTCGATCGAGTAGAAGGCGCCGCCCAGGAAGGTGAGCGGGGTGATCAGCAAGGCGGGTACGAAGGAGAGCTGTTCGAAGCCCTTCGCCCATATTCCGATGATGAAGCCGAACAGGCTGAACGCGACCGAGGTGAGGATCAGGAAGGCGATCATCGCCAGCGGGTGTTCGATCCGCAGCGGCACGAAGAACGCCGCGGTGGCGAGAATGATCAAGCCGAGGATCACCGACTTGGTGGTCGCCGCGCCGACATAGCCGATCACCATCTCCATCGCCGATACAGGGGCGGACAGCAGCTCGTAGATCGTGCCGGTGAACTTCGGGAAGTAGATGCCGATCGAGGCGTTGGAGATGCTCTGGGTGAGCAGCGAGAGCATGATCAGCCCGGGGACGATGAAGCTGCCATAGCCGACCCCGCCGACCTCCTGCATGCGGCTGCCGATCGCGCCGCCGAACACGATGAAATAGAGCGAGGTGGTGAGAACGGGGGTGACCAGGCTTTGCCACAGGGTGCGCAGCGCGCGCGCCATCTCGAACCGGTAGATCGCCCAGATGCCGTGATAATTCATGCTCGGGTTCCCAGGCGGATTGTGGCGCAGCGCATCACCGGTGGCCGACCAGGTCGACGAAGATGTCCTCCAGGCTCGACTTGCTTGTCTCCAGATCCTTGAAGGCGATGCCGCGTTCGGCGAGGCGGGTGAGCAGGGTGGGGATGCCGGTGCGTTCCTCGGTGGCGTCGAAGATATAGCGCAGCGTGTTGCCGTCGTTCTCGAGCGTCAGCTGCCAATCGTCGAAATCGCCGGGCAGCGCCGCGAGCGGCTCCGCCAAGGCGAGATCGAGGGTGCGCTTGCCGAGCTTCTTCATCAGCGCGGCCTTTTCCTCGACCAGCAGCAGCTTGCCCTTGTCGATCACCCCGACGCGGTCGGCCATCTCCTCGGCCTCCTCGATATAATGGGTGGTGAGGATGATCGTCGTGCCCTTCGCGCGAAGGCGGTGGACGAGCTTCCACATGTCGCGGCGCAGCGCGACGTCGACGCCTGCGGTAGGTTCGTCGAGGAACAGGATGTCGGGCTCGTGGCTCAGCGCCTTCGCGATCAGGACGCGGCGCTTCATGCCGCCGGACAGTTCCATGATCTTGGCGTGGCGCTTGTCCCAGAGCGACAGGTCGCGCAGCACCTCCTCGATATAGGCGCTGTGGCCCGAGCGGCCGAACAGGCGGCGGCTGAAGGTGACGGTGGCGAGCACCGTTTCGAACATGTCGACCGACAATTCCTGGGGGACGAGGCCGATCAGGCGGCGCGCGGCCTTCGGATCGGTGACGACGTCATGGCCGGCGACGGTGACGCTGCCGGAACTCGGCGTGACGATGCCGCAGATGATGCTGATCAGCGTCGTCTTGCCCGCACCGTTGGGGCCGAGCAGCGCGAAAATCTCGCCTTTGTCGATGGCCAGATCGACCGGCGAGAGCGCGGTGGTGCCACCGGCGTAGGTCTTCGACACGCCGGACACGGTGAGGATGCTTGCGGTCATGGTGCCCCTTTGGCGACCAGATAGGGTCGCGCGCCGGGCAAGAGAAGGGGCGCGGCTATTTGCCGCGTGCCGCTGCCACCGCGCGTTCGAGTTCCTCGACCGGCAGCGCGCCCGACAGCACCCGGTCGCCGATCACCCAGCTGGGGGTGCCGGTCATGCCCAGCTTGGCCGCGGTTTCGAGATTGCGCGCGATCTCGCTGTCGATCGTGGCGGGATCGGCGGCGCCGCTCACCCCGGCCCGCGCGCTGGCGGCGGCGATGGTCTGCGCACTCACCGGGCCGGCTGCATAGAGCGCGTCGTGGAACGCCTGGAACTTCCCCTGCTGCGCAGCGGTAAGGCTGGCGCGCGCGGCGTCGCGGCTGGTCTCGGCGAGGATCGGCATGTCGCGGTAGACCAGGCGGATGCCGCGGTCGCGCGCCAGCAGGTCCGCGATCCTCGGCAGGCTGGCGCGGCAATAGCCGCAATTATAGTCGAAATACTCGACGACGGTGACGTCGCCCTTCGGATTGCCCGACCAGGCGCTGCCGAACGGCGTGGTGATCGCGGCGCGGTTGGCGGCGACGAGCTTGCCCGATTCGCGTTCCTGCAGGCGCTGCATCGCCTGTGGAATGATCTCCGGATTGGCGAGCACGTAATCATGCACCACGCGTTCGATTTGCGCCCGATCGGCGCCGGCGGGCACGGCGGCGCGATCGTAGCTCCAGATCGCGCCGCCGCCGATCGCTGCGCCGAGCAGCGCGACCAGCGGCATCGTCCAGCGCCTCATCGACGCTTATACTTTTTGGGATTGTCTTCCATGTCGTTCTGCGCGGCCATCGCGATGTCCTGTGCGCGGATCCAGTCGGTGGTGTTCGCGGGGATGTTGGCAAGCGCGTAGGAGGCGGACTGGGCGGCAGTGCGGTGATCGCCGTTCATGCTCGCCTGCTCCGCGGTTGCGAGCGCGGCGCGTGCGGTGTCGCCGGTGAGTTCGTAGACGGTGCCGAGCTGATACCAGGCGAACGGGTTCTCGTTGTCGCGATTGACCGCGATCCGCAGAACCTTCACCGCCTCGGCGTAATTGGCCTTGTCCTCGGTCGCGATCAGCGCGTGGCCGAAAGTGGTCGCGATCAGCGGGTTGTTGCCGGTTCCCGCGGTCGCGGCGCGGAGCGGCGCCAGCGCATCGCGCGGGCGGCCGGCCTCGAGCAGGATCTGGCCCTGAATCTCCTGGAAATAGGGGTCGTCGGGCTTGGCCCCGATCAGCGCCGCGGCCTCGGCATCGGCTTTGTCGGGGTAGCCCGCCTTGTGATAGGCATAGGCACGGGCATAATGTGCGTAGACCGAATTGTCGGTGGCCGGATATTCCGCGAGCGTACGTTCGGGCGTCGCGACATAGCCCTGGAGCTTGGCCTTCACCCGCTTGAAGCGTTCCTCCAGCGCGGCGTCGGGCTTGGCGTTCCACGCCGGCGCGGTCTGCAGGTCGTTGGTGAGGTTCGCGATGCGCTCGCCCGACAGCGGATGGCTCTGCATGAACGGATCGATGTTGGCGAGCCCGTAGCCATATTCTTGCTGCTGGAGCTTCTTGAAGAAGCTGATCATGCCCTTGCCGCTGACCCCGGCGGTGTTGAGGTAGCGCGCGCCCGCGGCGTCGGCGCTGGCCTCCTGGGTGCGGGTGAAGGCGAGATACTTGCCGAGCCCCGCCTGCTGCCCCGCGGCCATGATCCCGGCGCCCGCCTCGCCGCTACCGGCGGCGATCGCGGCGACGCCGAGGACCATCGACAGCAGGGTGATTCCCATCGCCGGCTTGGTGCCGGCATCGGCGAGCGCGACATGGCCGTCGGCGATGTGGCCGATCTCGTGCGCGATCACGCCCTGGACCTGGTTGGCGTTGTCCGCGGCCTGGATCAGTCCCGAATGGACGTAGACGGTCTGCCCGCCGACGACGAAGGCGTTGATCGAATCGTCGTTGATCAGCACGACCTGGACGTCGCGGGTCGACAGCCCCGCCGCCTTGATGATCGACGCCGACATGTCCTTGAACATCGCCTCCGTCTCGGCATCGCGCAGGATCGACTGGGCGGCGGCGGGCTGGGCGAAGAGCAGGATCGAGGCGGCGAAGGCGGCGACTATACGCTTCATGGACGCGCTTATCGTCGATTTAGCGCGGCGGGACAATCGCTTGTGGTGCGGAGGCGCCGTCAAGCTCAGCGGTTGCCCGGCCTTCGCCGGGGAAGCTGCAGCTGGCTCCGGGCGGAGCTCGAACAGCGCAATGGGCGGGCAGCATCGCTTGCTGCCCGCCCATCGTCAGTAATCGGCGTTGTGGATCAGGCGCCGAAGGTGCGCTGCCACCAGCCGCGCCGCGGCGGGCCGGATTCGCCGTCGTCGCTGTCGCCGTCGGTGTCGTTGGCAGGCGCCGTGGCGTCGGGGCCGGGCGACACCGGCGAACCGGCGACATCGGCTGCGTCCGCTTCCGGGGTGGAGCCGGGCGCATCGGTGCCCGCGGCGGGACGCTTGCGCGCCGGGCGGCGCTTGGGCTTCTCGGCCGGTTCGGCGGCTATTTCGGGCTCGGGCGCCTCGACCGGTGCGGTATCGGCGGCGGGGGCCGCCTTGCGACGCGAGCGGCGCGGCTTGGGGGCGGCTTCCTCAGACGGTGCCTCGGTCACTGCCTCTTCGGCGGGTGCTTCGGCTACCGGAGCCTCGGCCGCGACCTCGCCGGCCGGTGCCTTGGCACGGGCGCGCGGGCGGCGGCGGGTCTTCGGCGCGTCGGCAGCGGGCGCCGCTTCGACCGGAGCCTGGGGCTGTGCCTCGACCTCGGCGGCGGGCTCGACGTCCGCGACCGGCTCGATCTCGCGCGCCTCGGCGACCGCATCGGCGCCGGTGTCGTTCTGACCACCGCGTCCGCCACGACCACCGCGGCGACCGCGACGCCCGCGACGACGCCGGCCTTCGCCGTCCTCGCCGACCGGCTGTTCGCCGACGAACTCGGGTGCAGCCTCGCCATCGATAGCGGTCTCGCCCTCGGCTTCACCCTCGTACTCGGCATCGCCTTCATACTCGGCGTCGGTGGCGAGCGGCTGGTCGCCGGCCTCGCCATTGCCCTCGCCCTGCTCGTCGCGGCGACCGCGACCACGGCCGCGACGACGACGGCGGCGCTTGCCGCGGCCCTCGCCTTCCTCGCCGCTGCGCTCTTCGCGGGGCGCACGGTCGGTACGGTCGGCGCGGGGCTGCTCGGCCTCGTCCTCGGCGGGTTCCTCGTCCTCCTCGGCGTCGATCTCCTCGACGTAATCGTCCTCTTCCTCCTCGACGAGGAGTTCGAACTTCGGCGCGTGGGCTGGCGGCGGGCCGGCGGCTTCGACCGACATCCGCGCGCCTTCCTCGTCGTTGCCGGCGAGGATCTCGACATGGACGCCGTAGCGATCCTCGATCTCGGCGATGTCCGAGCGCTTCTGGTTGAGCACGTAGAAGGCGGCTTCCTGGCTCGCGCGGAGCGTCAGGATCGATCCGCGGCCGCGCGCGGCCTCGTCCTCGATCAGGCGCAGCGCGCTGAGGCCCGCCGACGATGCGGTGCGGACCAGCCCGGTGCCCTCGCAATGCGGGCAGGCGCGGGTGGAGGCTTCGAGCACGCCGGTGCGCAGGCGCTGGCGGCTCATCTCCATCAGGCCGAACGACGAGATGCGGCCGACCTGGATGCGGGCGCGGTCGTTCTTGAGCGCGTCCTTCATCGCCTTCTCGACCTTGCGGACGTTCGAGCCGTTGTCCATGTCGATGAAGTCGATCACGACGAGGCCGGCCATGTCGCGCAGGCGGAGCTGACGCGCGATTTCCTGCGCGGCCTCCAGATTGGTCGCGGTCGCGGTCTGCTCGATATTATGTTCGCGGGTCGACCGGCCCGAGTTGATGTCGATCGACACCAGCGCCTCGGTCGGGTTGATGACCAGGTAGCCGCCCGACTTCAGCTGCACGACCGGATGGTACATCGCGGCGAGCTGATCCTCGACCCCGGCGCGCTGGTAGAGCGGCACCGCATCGGCATATTGCTTCACGCGGCGAGCGTGGCTCGGCATCAGGAGCTTCATGAACTCCTTGGCCTGGCGATAGCCGTCGTCGCCCTCGACGATCACCTCGTCGATGTCCTTGTTGTAGATGTCGCGGATCGCGCGCTTGATCAGGTCGCTGTCGCCATAGACGAGCGCGGGCGCGGACGAGCCGAGCGTGGTCTCGCGGATCCCGTCCCACAGCCGGGCGAGATAATCGAAGTCGCGCTTGATCTCGACCTTGGTGCGCTGGAGCCCCGCGGTGCGGACGATGCAGCCCATCGACGGCGGCAGCTTCATGTCCGCCATGATCGACTTCAGCCGCTTGCGGTCGCCCGCATTGCTGATCTTGCGGCTGATCCCGCCGCCGTGCGACGTGTTGGGCATCAGCACGCAGTAACGGCCGGCGAGCGACAAATAGGTGGTCAGCGCCGCGCCCTTGTTGCCGCGCTCTTCCTTCACGACCTGGACGAGCAGCACCTGGCGGCGATGGATCACGTCCTGGATCTTGTAGCGGCGGCGCAGGTTCATCCGGCGTTGGCGAAGCGCCTCGACCTGATCCTCGTTGGCGCTGCGGCCACGCTTGGGCGCGCGGGGTGCGGCGCCCTCGGCCTCGCCGTCGATCTCGTCGTCATGGTCGTCGTCGTCGTGATCGTCGCCCGACGAGGTGCCCTCGTCGTCGCCGCGCTCGACCTCCTCGATGCCGTCGTCGAGATCGTCGTCGTCGTCATGCTCGGCGCGCAGCGCAGCCTCTTCGGCGGCGTGCTCGGCCTCTTCGCGCAGCAGCGCGTCGCGATCCTCCTTGGGGATCTGGTAGTAATCGGGATGGATCTCGCTGAACGCGAGAAAGCCGTGGCGATTGCCGCCGTAATCGATGAACGCCGCCTGCAGCGACGGTTCGACCCGCGTCACCTTGGCGAGGTAGATGTTTCCCTTGAGCTGCTTGCGCTCGGCGGATTCGAAGTCAAATTCCTCGATCCGGTTTCCCTTGACCACGGCCACGCGGGTTTCTTCCCGGTGGCGTGCGTCGATCAGCATGCGCGTCGTCATTGAATGGTCTCCACGCGCGCCCCGTGACTACGGTCGGCGCGCGACGATGTGCGCGCCGATGCGGCGCGCGGATGGAAGGCGAAGATGCGTCTGTTCGCAAGTCAGGCCGGGGGGCACGCCGAACGGCAGGGCCCTGCGCCGCCGGCACGCTCGCGCATCCGCCGGCGAAGGCCGGGCGGGTACGGGCATGGGGCAAATGCATCATTGCGAACGTCAACCTGTTGAAGCCGTCCCCAGGAAGGGGCGGGGACCGGTGCGTCGCGTTTCGAAATGGCACGATGCACGGGTACGTAACGAGTGGTAGCATCGCCTCGTTCGCACCGCAACTGGCGCACTTTTGCCGCACTGCCCGCGCGTAACGCGCTGCGCGGAAAGGATGTAAACGACTCGTTAACTACAATCTGCTACGGTCGACGCAGCGGCGACACGAGACGATCGGCGAAGAGGGACTTTCATGGCCAATCACTGGACCCGGGCCTTCGCGGGATGGGCCATTGCCGGCCTGGCGATCGCCGCCGCACCGGCGCGCGCGGCGGAGAGCGTCGCCGATCGGGTGAAAGTCACCGAGGATCGGATCTCGGGCGCCCTGTCGGGACGGCCCAAATACAAGGTATCGCGGCTGGTGCCGCCGCGCGCACGATCCGCCGGTCTCCCCAAGGTATCGGGCGACGAGGATCGCCCGCTGGTGGTGATCGACGCCGGGCATGGCGGGGTCGATCCCGGTGCGATCAACAGCCTGACCGGCCTTCGTGAAAAGGACGTCACGCTGCGGATCGCGCGGGCGATGCGCGACGAACTGCTCGCCAGCGGGCGGGTACGGGTGGCGCTGACCCGCGACAAGGACCGCTACCTGATCCTGCGCGAACGCTACGGGGTGGCGCGGCGATTGAAGGCCGATCTGTTCATCTCCGTGCATTGCGACAGCGTCGGCAACGGTGATGCGACCGGGGCGTCGGTCTATACCTTGTCGGAGGTCGCGTCGGACAAGGAAGCCGCACGGCTCGCGGCGCGCGAGAACAAGGCGGATGTGATCGCTGGCGTGAACCTGGGCGATGCCAGCGCGGACGTGTCGTCGATCCTGATCGACCTGGCGCAGCGCGAGACGATGAACGCGTCGGCGGGCTTCGCGCGGCTGCTCGCCCGCGAGGCCAAGCCGCTGATCCCTACCAAGGCCAAGTTCCACCGGATGGCGTCGCTGATGGTGCTGAAGGCCCCTGACATGCCGTCGATCCTGTTCGAGACGGGGTATATCTCGAACCCGGTCGACGCGGCGTTTATCGACAGCCCGGAGGGTCGCCAACGAATTTCGGAGAGCGTCCGCCGCGCGGTCGAGGTGTATTTCGCGAAGCGAATGGTGGCGCGCTAAACCACATCGGGGTTGCGCCGACCTCACCCGAAAACGATGCGCTGGCGTGCGGTGGCCGATCTGCTAAACGGTGGCCGACAAGTATATGGCGTCCGATCCACCCAGCTCCACCCGCTTCAGGCTGACCCGCGATGCGGGGGGCGTGCGTGCCGTCGCCGCGCGGGCATGGACGCGGTGGTGGGTGAAGCTGATCGCGCTGCTGACGCTGGTCGGCGTGATCGCGCTGGCATTGTTGTGGCTGCTGATCGTCCGCGACCTGCCGTCGGTCGACAAGCTGCGCGCATACGAGCCGCCGCTGCCGACCAACGTCCGCGGGATCGACGGCACCCCGATCCAGTCCTACGCCCGCGAACGCCGGGTCGAGCTGTCCTACGCCGAATATCCGCCGCTGCTGGTGAAGGCGTTCCTGGCGGCGGAGGACAAGACCTTCTTCGAGCATCACGGCGTCGACTATCCCGGCCTGGCGGGCGCGGTGATCGACTATGCGGCGAAGATCGGCAGCGGCCGTCGCGCCAAGGGCGGATCGACGATCACCCAGCAGGTCGCCAAGAACCTGCTGATCGGCAGCGAGTATTCGCCGACGCGCAAACTGAAGGAGGCGATCCTCGCCTACCGGATCGAAGACACGCTGACCAAGCCGCAGATCCTGGAGCTATATCTCAACCAGATCGCGCTCGGCCGCAACGCGTTCGGCGTCGAGGCGGCGAGCCACGCCTATTTCGACAAGGAACTGACCGAACTGACGCTGGAGCAGCTCGCCTACCTCGCGATCCTGCCGAAGGGACCGTCGAACTACGATCCCGTCCGGCACCCCGAGCGGGCGCTGCAGCGGCGCAACTATGTGCTGTCGGAAATGCTGCGCAACGGTTTCATCACCCCGGCGCAGCGCAGTGCCGCGGTTGCCGAGCCGCTCGGCACGGTGCTGCGGCGGACGCCCAAGTTCGAATCGGTCGGCGGCTATTTCGTCGAGGAGGTCCGCCGCCAGCTGATCCGCAAGTTCGGCGAAACCGCGCGCGACGGCAGCTCGAGCGTCTACGAGGGCGGGCTGTGGGTGCGCACCTCGCTCGACCGGCGGCTGCAGGATCTGGCGGCGCTGGCGCTGCGCAACGGGCTGCTGCGCTACGATCGCGGTCGGGGCTGGTCGGGGCCGATGCGGCATGTCGAGATCGACGGCGACAATTGGCTGCAGCCGCTGCTCAACACCAACATCGCGCTCGATTATGCCGATTGGCGTGCGGCGATCGCGATCGCGCGCGACGGCGGGGCCTGGACGATCGGCTTCGCCAACGGGCAGACCGCGACGCTGCCGCGCGACGCCGCGCAGATGCCGGTGCGCGGCAAGGGCGGCACCGCCTTCGCCGCGATCCAGCCGGGCGACATCATCGCGGTGGCGCCGTCGGGCGGCAGCTTCGCGCTCCGCGCAGTGCCACGGATCTCGGGCGGGTTCGTGGTCGAGGAGCCGGCGACCGGGCGCGTGCTGGCGATGCAAGGCGGCTTCGACAGCCGCATCGCCTCGTTCAACCGCGCCACCCAGGCGGAGCGCCAGCCGGGATCGACGATCAAGCCGATCGTCTATTCGGCGGCGCTGGAAAACGGGATGACCCCGGCGTCGATCATCGTCGACGGGCCGTTCTGCGTCTATCAGGGCGCGCGGCTCGGGCAGAAATGCTTCCGCAACTTCGCCAACATGCGCGCGGCGGGGCCGCACACGATGCGCTGGGGGATCGAGCAATCGCGCAACCTGATGACGGTGCGCGCCGCAGCGCAGACCGGCATGCCGCGGGTCGTCGACACGATGAAGCGGATGGGGGTCGGCACCTATCCGCCCTATCTCGCTTTCGCGCTCGGTGCCGGCGAGACCACGGTCAGCAAGATGGTCAACGCCTATGCGACGCTCGCCAACCAGGGGCGCGCGCACGAGCCGTCGCTGATCGATTTCGTCCAAGACCGACACGGCAAGGTGATCTGGCCCGAGAACTGGCGCGGCTGCGACGGCTGCAACGCGCGTGACTGGACCGGCCAGGCGATGCCGCGCCCGCCGGTGCGCGGCAAGCAGGTGATCGACGCGCAGACCGCGTTCCAGATGGTCCACATCACCGAAGGCGTGATCCAGCGCGGCACCGCGACGGTGCTGCGCGATCTCGACCGGCCGATGTTCGGCAAGACCGGCACGACCTCGGGACCGACCGACGTGTGGTTCATCGGCGGGACGCCGCAGTTCATCGGCGGGCTTTATGTCGGCTATGATTCGCCGACCAATCTCGGCGGCTATGCGCAAGGCGGCACCTTCGCGGCGCCGATCTTCAAGGAATTCGCGGTGAAGGCGTATGAGGGGCTGGAGAAGATGCCCTTCCGCGCGCCGCCCGGCATTCGCATGGTCCGGATCGATCGCGGCAGCGGCCGTCCGGTGTACGGCGCCTGGCCGACCGGGGGCGATCCCAAGGCCGGGGTGATCTGGGAAGCGTTCAAGCCGGAGAGCGAGCCGCGTCGCCGCTCGCGCCATTCTGACCCGGCGCCGACCGCCTCCCCGACCGCCGCCGCGCGCAAGGCCGAGGCACCGCGCGACAGCGAGTTCTTGCAACAACAAGGCGGAATCTACTAGCCGCCTTCCTATATCGCCGGCTTCTATCCGGTTCTGGAGAAACATCATGCGCGCCGAAGCGCAGGCTCATGTCGACACGATCAACGAGGCGCTGGCGCTGCTGCGTCGCTTCCTCGACTGGGATCGTGCGCTTCGCCGACTCGACGAACTCAACGCGCGGGTCGAGGACCAGGCGCTGTGGAACGATCCCAAGGCCGCACAGGAGGTGATGCGCGAGCGCCGCCGGCTGGACGAGGCGATCGGCGCGACCCGCGCGATCCAGTCCGAACTCGACGACACCGTCGAGCTGATCGAAATGGCCGAAGCCGAGGGCGACACGCAGATGGAGGCGGACGGGGTGGAGAGCCTCGCCGCGCTCGCCAAGCGCGCCGATCACGACAAGGTGCAGGCGCTGCTGGCGGGCGAGGCCGACGGCAACGACACCTATGTCGAGGTCAATGCGGGCGCCGGCGGCACCGAGAGCCAGGACTGGGCGGGCATGCTCCAGCGCATGTACACCCGCTGGGCCGAGCGCCGCGGCATGAAGGTCGAGCTGATCGACCAGCATTCGGGCGAGCAGGCCGGGATCAAATCGGCGACGCTGCTGCTGAAGGGCGAGAACGCGTACGGCTTCGCCAAGACCGAGAGCGGGGTGCACCGGCTGGTGCGGATCAGCCCGTACGACAGCGCGGCACGGCGCCACACCTCGTTTGCCAGCGTGTGGGTCTATCCGGTCGTCGACGACAATATCGACGTCCAGTATAACGAGAGCGATCTGCGGATCGACACCTACCGGGCGTCGGGCGCGGGCGGGCAGCACATCAACACCACCGATTCGGCGGTTCGGATCACGCATATCCCGACCGGTATCGTGGTGCAGTGCCAGAACCAGCGATCGCAGCACAAGAACAAGGCGGAGGCGTACAACCAGCTCCGCGCGCGGCTGTACGAACGCGAGCTGCAGATCCGCGAGCAGGCCGCGAACGCGGAGAATGCGGCCAAGACCGACATCGGCTGGGGCCACCAGATCCGCAGCTACGTGCTGCAACCGTACCAGATGGTGAAGGACCTGCGCACCGGCGTGACCTCGACCGCGCCGAGCGACGTGCTCGATGGCGATCTCGACCCGTTCATGGCGGCGGCGCTGTCGCAGCGGGTGACCGGCGAGGCGGTCGAGGTGGAGGACGTGGATTGATCGCGACGCCGGTCCGGACGCTGTTGCGCGCGGGTGCGCGCGGGCTGCTGATCGCCAGCGTGCTGCTAGCGGTGGCGTGCGACGGTTCCAAGCCGCTGATCAAGCGCGAGCCGGAGCGGCCCGGGCCGTTCCCCGCGCCCGACCGCCCGGTCGCGCACATCGTGTCGTCGCGCTGGTCGAACGAGGAGGCGCGCGATCGCCTCAACGAAGCCGACGAGGTGATGGACAAGGCCGGGATCAAGCGCGGCATGACCGTTGCCGATATCGGCGCGGGCGAAGGCTATTACACGATCCGCATGGCGGCGCGGGTCGGCAAGGACGGGCGGGTGCTCGCCGAGGACATCGTCGCGCAGGTCCGCGATACGCTGGCGGACCGCGTCGCGCGCGAGCGGCTGGAGAATGTCAGCGTGCGGCTGGGCATGCCCGCCGACCCGCGGCTGCCGCCGGCGAGCTTCGACCGGGTGCTCATGGTGCACATGTACCATGAGATCGAGCAGCCCTATGAATTTCTGTGGCGGATGCGGCCGTCGCTGAAGCCCGACGGGCTAGTGGTGGTGGTCGACGCCAACCGCATGACCCGCAACCACGGAACGCCGCCGGCGCTGCTGAAGTGCGAGTTCGCGGCGGTCGGATATCGGCAGGAATCGATGAGCGACATGCCGTCGGCGGGCGGGTATCTCGCAACGTTCAGGGCGGTCGGCCCGCGGCCGGAGCCGGGGGCGATCAAGGCCTGCCGGGTGGGTGTGGCGGTGCGGTAGGACTCGCCGTGTTCCCGCGCAGGCGGGGACCCAGGGATACGTAGTGCTACGGCTCGCGGTTCTGCTGGGCCCTGGGCTCCCGCCTGCGCGGGAGCACAATGGAGGTCGGGAGCACAGGGGGGCGGGTGGCATTGGAGCGGCGGGGTGCCTCCTCACAACATCCCCCGCTGGCGCAGACTGACGGTCGCCTCGCTGCCGAGGATCAGGTGGTCGACCAGCGCCACGTCGATCGCGCGTAGGGTCGTCGCGAGGCGGCGGGTGTAGGCGAGGTCGGCGCGGCTGGGCGCCGGGTGTCCGCCCGGATGACTATGCACCAGCACCGCGAAGACCGCGTCGAACGCCAGCGCGTCGCGCACGATATCGCGGATCGACGGCACGACCGATCGTGCACCGCCGGTGAACCGGCGCTCGCCGAGAAGCCTCCATTTCGGATCGAGAAACGCGACGACCGCGATCTCGACCGCGCTGGCGGCGATCGCGGCGAAGTGCCGTGCCACCGCATCGGCATCACGCAGCATGATCGGATGAGGCCGCGGGCACATGGTATCGTTTGCAACGCGGCGGCGCTTCGTGCCGCACAAGTTCGATCCGATGCGGCGATAGTCCAAGCGGCGTTGTCTTTGCCGCTGCGCCGCGCCAGAGGGACGGCTTCGCCACGGGGAGTCGCGGATGGCCGCCGAGCCGCATTACGAGCAGCAATATCTGGATCTGCTGCGCGACGTTTGGGATCGGGGCGACGAGCGGGTCGACCGAACCGGGGTCGGCACGCGTTCGCTGTTCGGGCCGACGCTGCGCTTTTCGCTCGCCGACGACGCGATCCCGCTGCTGACAACCAAGCGGGTGGCGTGGAAAACCGCGGCGCGCGAGATGCTGTGGTTCCTGACCGGCGACACCAACATCCGCGCGCTGGTCGAGCAGAAGGTGCATATCTGGACTGATTGGCCGCTCGCCCGCTATCGCGCCGAGACCGGCGAGGCGATCGATCGCGACGGCTTCGAACGGCGGGTGATCGAGGACGACGCGTTCGCCGCGCGCTGGGGCGATCTGGGCCCGGTCTATGGCAAGCAATGGGTCGATTGGCCGCGCTACGAGCCGATCGAGGGCAGCGACGGGCTATACCGCAAGGCCGAACGCGGGATCGACCAGATCAGCGCGCTGGTGCACGGGCTGCGCACCAATCCGGGATCGCGGCGGCATCTGTTCACCGGGTGGAACGTCGCCGAGCTCGACGGCATGGCGCTGCCGCCGTGCCACATGACTTATCAGTTCCATGTCGCGGGCGGACGACTGTCGGGCATGCTGTGGCAGCGGTCGTGCGATCTGGGGCTGGGCTTCGCGTTCAACGCATTCTCGGCGGCGCTGCTGGTGCGGATGCTGGCGCAGCAATGCGATCTGGAGCCGGGCGAGCTGGTGTGGAGCGGGGGCGACGCGCACATCTACTTGAACCACGCGCATCTGGTGGCCGAGCAACTGACGCGTACCCCGCGCGGCGCGCCCAAGCTGCGGATCGGGCGGCGGCCGGCATCCATCTTCGACTATGGAATCGAGGATTTCACGGTCGAGGAGTACGATCCGCATCCCGCGATCGCGGCACCGGTGGCGGTGTAGGCGATGATCGTGTTCCATCTCGCACGGGCGGAGAACGGCGTGATCGGGCGCGACGGCAAGCTGCCCTGGCACCTGCCGGCCGACCTGAAGCGTTTCAAGGCGCTGACGATGGGCATCCCGATGGTGATGGGGCGCAAGACCTTCGAGAGCTTTCCCAGCCTGTTACCGGGGCGGCGCCACATCGTGCTGACGCGCGATGCCGACTGGTCGGCGGCGGGAGCGGAGGTGGTGCATTCGCCCGAGGCGGCGCTGGCGCGGGCGGGGGAAGACGTCGCGGTGATCGGCGGGGCGGAGGTGTTCGCGCTGCTGATCGACCGCGCGGACCGGATCGAGCTGACCGAGGTGCATGCGTCGCCCGTGGGTGACGCGGTGGTGCCGCCCTTCGCAGGTTGGCGCGAGGTAGCGCGGGAGGATCACGCGGCGCAGGGCGAGCGGCCGGGGTATAGTTTCGTGACGTTGGAGCGGTAGACGGAGCCACGTTCATTCCTCCCTCGCGAAGCGGGGGAGGTGGCAGGCGCAGCCTGACGGAGGGGGCCACTCCACGAGGTCTGCCGCTTGGGGAGAGGCCCCCTCCACCATTCGCCTGCGACGAACGGTCCCCTCCCCCGCTGAAGCGAGGGAGGGATAGGGGGTGCGTCCCCGCTGGCGCGGCGGCGGGTGCGTCCGTATAGGCGCTGCGCATGGAGCGGCTAGACGGCAGCTCGGCGGTGCCGTCGCGGCTGGCGGGCGGGATCGTCGCGCTCGGCAATTTCGATGGATTTCACCTCGGGCATCAGGCGGTGGTCGGGCGGGCGGTGGCGCGCGCCAGGGCGGAAGGGCGTCCGGCGCTGGTCGCTACCTTCGATCCACATCCGGTGCGGCTGTTCCGGCCCGAGACGCCGCCGTTCCGACTGACAACGCTCGACCAGCGCGCGCGGCTGTTCGCGGAGGCGGGGGCGGATGCGATGGTGGTGTTCGGCTTCGACGCGGCGCTCGCGGCGCTGGACGCCGAGCAGTTCGTCGCGGCGCGGCTGGTGGGCGCCTTGCAGGTCGGCGGGGTCGTCACGGGAGAGGACTTCACCTTCGGCAAGGGCAAGGGCGGCAACGCCGCGGTGCTCGCGGCCGAGGGGCAAACGCGTGGCTTCTCCGCGGAGACGGTCGGGCCGGTGGCGCTCGACGGCGAGCAGGTGTCGTCGAGCCGGATCCGCGAGGCGCTGCGGCAGGGCGATCTCGCCACCGCGACGCGGCTGCTGACGCGGCCGTTCGCGATCGAAGGCGTGGTCCAGCATGGCGACAAGGTGGGGCGGACGATCGGCTATCCGACCGCGAACCTCGACATGGGCAATTACCTGCGCCCGGCCTACGGCATCTATGCGGTCACCGGGCGGCTCGACGACGGCACGCTGCTGCGCGGCGCCGCGAACCTCGGCATCCGGCCGAGCTTCGACCCACCGAAGGAACTGCTCGAACCGTATTTCTTCGATTTCTCGGGGGACCTGTACGGGCGTGGTCTCGAGGTCGCGCTGATCGACTATCTGCGGCCGGAAGCGAAGTTCGATTCGCTCGACGCGCTGATCCGGCAGATGGACATCGATTGCGCGAAGGCCAAGGCGGTTCTAAGCGCGCGGAACGCATGACCGACGCACCAGATTATCGCGACACCGTCTTCCTGCCGAAGACAGAGTTTCCCATGAAGGCCGGGCTCGCCGCCAAGGAGCCCGCGATCCTGGAGCGCTGGGCGCGGATCGGCGTCTACGATCGCCTGCGCGACCAGCGCGTGGGGCGCGAGCGCTTCATCCTCCACGACGGCCCGCCCTATGCCAATGGCGACATCCATATGGGCCATGCGATGAACAAGGTGCTGAAGGACATCATCGTCCGCAGCCAATCGCTGATGGGCAAGGACGCGCCCTACGTGCCCGGCTGGGATTGCCACGGCCTGCCGATCGAGTGGAAGGTCGAAGAAGCGTACCGCGCCAAGAAGCTCAACAAGGACGAGGTGCCGGTCCAGCAGTTTCGCGCCGAATGCCGCGCCTATGCCGAGAAATGGGTCGCGGTGCAGCGCGCGCAGTTCGAGCGGCTGGGGGTGATGGGCGACTGGGCCGACCCGTATCTGACGATGAACTACGATGCCGAAGCGACGATCGTCGGCGAGCTGCTGAAGTTCGCGGAAACCGGGCAGCTGTATCGCGGCGCCAAGCCGGTGATGTGGTCCCCGGTCGAGAAGACCGCGCTCGCCGAGGCCGAGGTCGAGTATGAGGACATCGTCTCGACTCAGATCGACGTGGCGTTCGAGATCTTGGACGCGCCACACGCGCCCGAACTGCGCGGGGCGTACGCGGTAATCTGGACGACGACGCCGTGGACGATCCCGGTGAACCAGGCCTTGGCGTACGGGCCGGAGATCGATTATGTGCTCACACAAGTGAGCGGGATAGCTGGCTATCCGCATCCTGCGTTTGCGGGCAAGTCCGTGCTTGTCGCTGCTAATCTCGTTTCCGCTTTGGAAAAGCGATGGGGATGTTCGCTTCAACCGCTGATAGGGCACGTATCGAAGCCGATTCGAGGTGCTGACCTCCGCGGCGCCACCGCTCGCCATCCGATCTACAACTTCCTCCGTCACCCCGGCGAAAGCCGGGGCCCCGCTTCTTCTTCCGAGGGGACGCGAGGTAGCGGGACCCCGGATCAAGTCCGGGGTGACGAGGGGGCGTTGGCGTTCTTCGCCAAGCCTCGGCCGTTTCTGGCAGGCGACTTCGTTACGACCGATGCGGGCACCGGGCTGGTGCACATGGCGCCGGATCATGGTGAGGACGACTTCATCCTGTGCAAGGCAAACGGGATCGAGCCGGTGTTCGCGGTCGACGCGGCGGGGATGTACCGGGCCGACTGGGCGTGGCTCGGCGGGCAGGGCAGCGTCATCAACAAGAAGTTCGTGAGCGCGGACGGGCCGATCTGTTCGGACCTCCGCGCGGCCGGGGCGTTGCTCGCGGCGTCGGACGATTTCGCGCACAGCTATCCGCACAGCTGGCGGTCGAAGGCCAAGGTGATCTTCCGCGCCACGCCGCAATGGTTCATCCCGATGGACGAGCCCGATCGCACCCCGATCGGCTCCGCCGTCCCGGGTACCGGGACGACGTTGTTCGGCAACGACCAGATCCCGACGCTGGAACTCGGCAACGGACCGACGCTGCGCGAGACCGCGCTCGACGCGATCGAGCGGACCAGATGGATCCCGGCACGGTCGCAGAACCGGATCCGGTCAATGGTCGAGGGACGCCCCGACTGGGTGATCAGCCGGCAGCGCGCGTGGGGCGTGCCGATCGCGCTCTATGTCGATCGCAAGACCGGGCAGTATCTGAACGACGGATCGGTCAACGACCGCATCGTCGCGGCGTTTCGCGCGGGCGGGGCGGATGCGTGGTTCGGCGCGGACCACCAGGCGCTGCTCGGCGATCGCTACCGTGCCGAGGATTACGAGGTGGTGCAGGACATCCTCGACGTATGGTTCGATTCGGGGTGCACGCATGTGTTCACGGTCGAGGCGCGGTACGGCGACGGGGTCCGCGCGAACCTGTATCTCGAGGGATCCGACCAGCATCGCGGCTGGTTCCAGTCGTCGCTGCTCGAGGCGAGCGGGACGCGGGGGCGGGCGCCGTACGATGCGGTGCTGACCCACGGCTTCGCGCTCGATGGGCAGGGGCGCAAGATGTCCAAGAGCCTCGGCAACGTCGTCGATCCGCTGAAGATCATCCAGGAATCGGGCGCCGACATCCTGCGCATGTGGGTGGCGTCGACCGATTATTTCGACGACGTGAAGATCGGCAAGGAGGTGCTCGGCACCGCGTCCGACGCCTATCGCAAGCTGCGCAACACCTTTCGCTACCTGCTCGGCGCGCTCGACGGGTTCGACGAGAGCGAACGGGTCGCGGTGGCGGAGATGCCCGAGCTGGAGCGCTATGTGCTCCACCTGCTCGGGACGCTCGACGTCGATCTGCGCGACGCGGCGGATGGGTATGAGTTCAATCGCTACCTGCGACTGCTCACCGATTTCGCGAACGAGGACCTGTCGGCGTTCTTCTTCGACATCCGCAAGGACTGCCTTTATTGCGACGCGCCCGGCGACCTCAAGCGGCGCGCGTATCGCACGGTGCTCGACCTGCTGTTCCACGCGCTGGTGCGCTACGCGGCGCCGATCCTGTGCTTCACCGCCGAAGAGGTCTGGCAGGCGCGGTTCCCGAGCGAGGACGGGTCGGTGCACTTCCTGGAATGGCCCAAGCTGCCGGCGCAGCCCGGCGACGCGGCGGTCGGCAGCAATTGGGCGGACGTCCGGCGGCTACGCGAGCAGGTGACCGAGGCGATCGAGCCGCTGCGGCGCGAGAAGACGGTACGATCGAGCCTGGAGGCCGAGGTCACTGTGCCGACGATGCCGCTCGATGCGGCGGCGCTGGCCGAGACCTTCATCGTCGCGCGCGTCGCCGAGGGATCGGACGCGGTCGCAGTGACGCGTACGGCGTATCTGAAGTGCGGACGGTGTTGGCGGCACCTGCCCGAGGTCATCAGCGACGGCACGCTGTGCGATCGCTGCACGGAGGTGGTGGCGCATGCGTAGGCTTCCCCGCAGCGGCGTGATCGCCGCGGCGACGGTGTTCGTCGTCGACCAGCTCAGCAAATATGCGGTGACCGACGTGCTCGGGCTCAACGAGTTCAGCGCGGAGCGGGTAATTGCGCCGATCTTCGCACTGCGCTTCGTGGCCAACCGCGGTGTGTCGCTGGGGCTGCTCCATGCCGACACCGACACGATGCGGTGGGGACTGGTGGTGATGACCGCGGTGATCGCGACGCTGGTCGCGGTGTGGATGACCCGCGAGCGCAACCGGCAGGACCGGATCGCGCTCGGCCTGATCCTGGGCGGGGCGATCGGCAACATCCTCGACCGGGTACGCTATGGCTATGTCGTCGACTTCGCGGATCTGCACTTCGGCGAATGGCGGCCGTTCCTGGTGTTCAACGTCGCCGACGCGGCGATTACGATCGGTGTGCTGGTGCTGCTTGTCCGCGCGCTGCTGATGCGCGACAAGCGCGATGATGTTTCGGAGAATTCCCATGCGTAACTATGTTCCGATCGCTGCGGGGCTCGCCTGTGCGGTGCTGCTCGCGGGCTGCGGCAAGAGCGGCTACGACCGCGCTCGCCCCGATGAATTCGCGGTCGCGCGGCAGGCACCGCTGGTGATCCCGCCCGATTTCTCGCTGGTCCCGCCGCAGCCGGGCGCCGCGCGTCCGCAGGACAACGCGACCCAGCAGCAGACGCTCGACGCGCTGTTCGGCGGCCCGGCCCCGCGCAGCGCCGCCGAATCGGCCGCGCTGACCCAGGCGGGCGGCAGCTCGGTCGATCCGGGGATCCGATCGTCGGTCGCCGATCCGCAGACCAATGTCGTCGACAAGGGCTCGACGACCCGCGACATCGTCGCCGCGCCCGAAGGCGACGGGCAGGACGCGCGGGCGAGTTCGACCGCGCCTTGAGTTGACTTAGCCCCTCCCCTTGAGGGGAGCGGTTGGGGTGGGGGCTCTCCTCCAACGCCGCGCTCGTGGAGAGGCCCCACCCCCAGCCCCTCCCCTGAAGGGGAGGGGAGAGAAGCTATCCCCGCACCTCGCGGAATGCCGCGAGGCCCCGCTCCAGGTCCTCGATCAAATCGCCCGCGTCCTCCAGCCCGATCTGCAGCCTCACCATGGGGCCGGCGTCGTCGCGGGTGGTGACGCTGCGGTAGCGGGCGGCGTCGATGGGGATGGCGAGGCTTTCGAAGCCGCCCCAGCTATAGCCGATCCCGAACAGCTCGAGCGTGTCGATGAAGGCGGCGCGGGCGGCGTCGTCGCCGCCGGCGAACACGAAACCGAACAGGCCGGTCGCGCCCTTGAAATCGCGCACGAAATATTCGTGGCCGGGGCAGGACGGCAGCGCCGGGTGCAGGACGGTGGCAATCTCCGGCCGGTCGGTGAGCCAGCGGGCGATCGCGAGCGCGCTGTCGCGGTGCTGCGCGAGGCGGACCGCCATGGTACGCAGCCCGCGACTGCCGAGCCACGCGTCGTCGGGGCTGGTCACCTGGCCGAGTTGGAAGCTGGTGTCGCGGAGCCGCGCGAAATGGCCGGGCGCCGCGGTGACCGATCCGAGCATCACGTCGGAATGGCCGACGATGTATTTGGTGCAGGCGAGGATCGACAGATCGACGCCGTGCGCGATCGCGGGAAAGCAGAGCGGGGTCGCCCAGGTGTTGTCGAGCAGGGTGACGACGCCCCGCGCCTTGGCGGCGGCAACGATCGCGGGGACGTCCTGCACCTCGAAGGTGAGGCTGCCCGGGCTTTCCATGAAGATCGCGCGGGTCTTGTCGCCGATCAGGTCGGCGATCCCGGCGCCGATCATCGGATCGTAATAGCGCGTCGCGATGCCGAGCCGGGCGAGCAGGCCGGTCGCCATCGATCGGGTCGGGTCGTAGGCGCTGTCGACCAGCAGCAGCTCGTCGCCGGGCGAGAGCACCGACAGCAGCGCCGCGGCGATCGCGGCGACGCCCGAGGGGTAGAGGAAGGTGCCCTCGGCGCCCGGCTCCAGGCTGGTGAGCGCGTCGGCGAGCGACCACTGGGTCGGGGTGCCCTTGCGCCCGTAGAACAGCCGGTGGTGGGGATCGCGCTTCGCGCCGGCGCGCAGATCGGCGACGCTGTCGTAGAGGATCGTCGAGGCACGCCACACCGGCGCGCTGACGATCCCCTGGGTCCATTCCTTTCGGCGACCGGCCGTGACGACGCGGGTCGCGTCCGCCATCGGCCGGTCGGTCGGTTCGCTCATGCGGCGCCCATCGCCTTGGGGGTCGAACGATCGGCGCCCCATTCGGACCAGCTGCCGTCGTACAGCGCGGCATCCTTGCCGAGCAGATGCAGGCCGAAGGCCAGCGTCGAGGCGGTAATGCCCGATCCGCAGGTCAGCGCGATCGGCTTGTCGATGTCGATCCCTGCACCCTCGAACGCGGCGCGCAGCGCGTCGCCCTGCTTCCAGGTGCCGTCGTCGTTGACGATGCGATCATAGGGCAGGTTGCGCGAGCCGGGGATGTGGCCGGCATGGGTGGCGGGGCGCGGATCGGGTTCCTCGCCGGTGAAGCGCGCTTCGGAGCGGGCGTCGAGGACCTGTTCGGCACCGCTGTCGACGTTCGCCTTCATCTGATCGAGCGTGCGGACGTTCTTGTCGTCGGCCCAGACCGTGAAATGGCGATGGCGGAGCTGTTCCTTGCCGCTCGCGGTTTCGCGGCCCTCGGCCTGCCACTTGGCCAGGCCGCCGTCGAGGATCGCGACGTCGTGGGCGCCGAAGGTGCGGAGCATCCACCAGGCGCGTGCCGCAGTGTGCCAGGGCGAGCTGTCGTAGAGGACGATGCGGCTGCCGTCGCCGAGGCCGAGCGACTGCATGCGGCTAGCGAACTTTTCCGCCGACGGCAGCATCATCGGCAGATCGGTGTCGGTGTCGCGCAGCTCGGCGAGGTTCATGAACACCGCGCCCGGGATGTGCGCGGCTTCGTACTCGGCGGCGGCATCGCGGCCTGCGTCCGCGGCGAGGTAGGTGGCGTCGACGATCCTGAGATCGGTCGCCCCCAATTCGCTGGCCAGCCATTCGGTCGTCACGAGCGCATCCATGTTCTTCTCCTTCGGCGTTGCCGATCAGTAACCAGCGTCGCCGCTGGCGTCGAGGGAGGCGAGGAAGGTTGCGGCCTGGTCGCGGATCCGCTCGCGCTCCGCGGGGTCGGTCTTGGCCCAGGTGCGGTAGGGCATCGCCATGCGCGGATTGCGCGCCAGCTTGTCCTCGTGCCGGGCGAGGAAGTCCCAGTAGAGCGAATTGAACGGGCATGCGTCGGGGCCGGTGCGCTGCTTGACGTCGTAGCGGCACGATCCGCAGTAATCGGACATCCGGTTGATGTAGGCGCCCGACGAGACATAGGGCTTGGACCCGAGCAGCCCGCCGTCCGCGAACTGGCTCATCCCCAGGGTGTTCGGCAATTCGACCCATTCATAGGCGTCGGTATAGACCTCCAGATACCAGAGATGGACCTGGCGCGGGTCGGCGCCGATCAGCAGCGCGAAATTGCCGGTGATCATCAGCCGCTGGATATGGTGCGCATAGGCGTGGCGCAGGGTGCCGCCGATGGTGTCGGCCAGGCAGTGCAGGTCGGTCTCGCCGGTCCAGTACCAGCCGGGCAGGTTGCGGTGGTGATCGAGGAAGTTGCGGTCGACATAGTCGGGACCCTCGCGCCAGTAGATCCCGCGCATATATTCGCGCCAGCCGATGATCTGGCGGATATAGCCCTCGGCACAGTTGAGCGGCACCTGGCCGGCCTCGTAGCGCGCCGCGACCTCGTGACAGAGCGCGATCGGATCGAGCAGCCCGCAATTGATGTAGGGCGACAGGATCGAGTGCCACAGCCACGGCTCGCCGGTGACCATCGCGTCCTGATAGTCGCCGAAGCGGGGGAGGGCGTGCTCGAGGAAATGCTTCTGCTGGCGCAGCGCGTCGTCGCGAGTGACCGCGAAGTCGAACGGCTCGAGCGAGCCGGGATGGTCGGCGAAGCGATCGGCGACCAGCGCGAGCACATCGCGCACGATGGCATCGGGCGCGAACGAGAGCGGGCGCGGCATCAGCAGGTCGGCCTTGGCCGGCTTGCGATTGTCCTGGTCGTAGTTCCACTGGCCGCCGACCGGCTTGCCCTGCGAATCCATCAGCAGCCCGGTGCGCTGCCGCATCGCGCGGTAGAAATACTCCATCGTCAGCTGCTTGCGGGTGGAGGCCCACGCCTCGAAATCGGCATGGCTGGCGAGGAAGCGATCGTCACGCAGGATGTCCACGGGTATGCCGAACAGCGTTTCCCAGCTGTCGAGCATCGCGCGGACGCGCCACTCGCCGGCTTCGGTGACGATGATGCGGTCGGGCGCGTGGCGCGACACCGCGCGCGCGATCTCGCCGGTGAAGCTGCCGCTATTCTCGGCATCGTCGAACGCGACATAGTCGACCGTCCAGCCGAGATCGCGCAGCGCGATCGCATGATGCCGCATCGCGGCGAACAGGAACGCGATCTTCTTCTTGTGATGGCGGACATAGGTGGTCTCGTCGGCCACCTCCATCATCAGCACGATCGTGGTTGCGGGATCGGCGGCGGCGAGCGAGGCGAGACCGATCGTCAGCTGGTCGCCGAGCACGGGAACGAGAACGCGCGTTTTATTCCTGGTCATCGCATCCTACATGCGCGCCATGACCCCGACACATCTAGGCCAGTCCAGCACGCTTCCCGCTTCTCCAGAAGCGGCGATCCTCGATTATGTTCCGAACCCGCGTGCCGGGCGGACCTATCTGGTGCGCTTCGCCGTACCCGAATTCACCTCGCTGTGCCCGGTGACGGGCCAGCCCGACTTCGCGCATCTGGTGATCGATTTCGTCCCCGGCGACACGATCGTCGAATCGAAGTCGCTGAAACTTTTCCTCGGCTCGTTCCGCAACCATGCCGCGTTCCACGAGGATTGCACCGTCGGCATCGGCGAGCGGCTGGTCGCGGAGATGCGGCCGCAATGGTTGCGGATCGGCGGCTATTGGTATCCACGCGGCGGTATCCCGATCGACGTGTTCTGGCAGACCGGCACGCCGCCAACGGATCTCTGGCTGCCCGACCAGGGAGTTGCGAACTATCGGGGTAGGGGCTGAGCTACTAACGTACGAAATGGATGCACGACGTGTTGCAGTGCGGCGAAACAGCAACCATTTGGCTTCAGGATAGTTGGATCCGGAGCAGAGTGGCGGTTGGTTTCGCATTTGCATCAGCAGAGGACACGGCATGGGTAAGGCGTCGTCGGGGGATACCCTCACGAAACTGGCACTGATCGGCAATTTCCTGCCCAGGCAGTGTGGTCTCGCGACCTTCACCACCGACGTCTACGATGCGTTGCGCGATCGCTTTCCGGAACTGCAGGTCGACGTCTATGCAATGGACGACCATCCCGGGCGCTACGATTATCCCGAGGCGGTGACCGCGGCGATCCCGCAGGACGATCTGTCTGCCTATATCGACACTGCGCGCAAGATCGATGCGAACGGTGCGCAGGCGATCTGGGTCCAGCACGAATATGGCATCTTTGGCGGCTCGGCGGGGGAACATCTGCTAGCGCTGCTGGATCGCACCACGCTGCCGGTCATCGTGACGCTGCACACCATCCTTGAAAAGCCAAGCGCGGACGAGCGCCGGGTGCTGGAGGGGCTGCTGCGTCGCTCGGCACGGATCATCGTGATGGCCGAGCGCGGCCGCGACATCCTTCAGCGCGTGTACGGCGCCAGCCCGCGCCAGATCGTGATGATCCCGCACGGCGTGCCCGATCGCGCTCTGATCGAACCCGACGTGCTGAAGCCGCGCTTCGGCTGGCAGGACCGCGAGGTCGTGCTGACCTTCGGCCTGCTCGCGCCCAACAAGGGCATCGAGACAATCATCGAGGCGATGCCCGCGGTAATCGCGAACCATCCGCGTGCGCTGTACGTGGTGCTCGGCGCGACGCATCCCAATCTCGTCGCACAGCAGGGCGAGCGATATCGCGACAGCTTGAAGGCGCTGGCGGTCGAGCACGGCGTCGCGGACAATGTCGCGTTCATCGACGGGTTCGTCGAGCACGACGAGCTGATCGAGTATCTGCAGGCGGCGGACATCTACGCGACGCCATACCTCAATCCCGCGCAGATCACCTCGGGGACGCTGTCCTACGCGATCGGCGTCGGCAAGGCGGTGGTGTCGACGCCCTATGTCCACGCAACCGAGATCCTCGCCGACGGCCACGGCGTGCTGGTCGACTTCCGCGACAGTGCGGCGTTCGCGCGCGAGATCAACCGGCTGCTGTCGAACGAACGCGATCGCACCTCGCTGTCGGCGCGCGCCTATGCCCGCGGGCGGACGATGATCTGGTCGCGGCTCGCCGAGGCGACGGTAGCCGAGGCGCAGGTCGCGCTGCGGGCCAAGCCGCGGCGGCTCGCCAAGGCACGCGCGGTCAAGCCGCTCGCGCCCGATCTCGCCGCGGTCGAGCGAATGAGCGACGCGACGGGGATGCTGCAGCATTCGATCTTCTCGATCCCCGATCGGCGCCACGGCTATTGCATCGACGACAATGCCCGCGCGCTGATGCTGATGAGCGCGATGCCCGAACTCGATCCGGTCCAGCGCGACAAGTGGACGACGATCTACGCGTCGTTCATCCAATATGCGTGGAACCCTGACACGCGGCGGTTCCGCAACTTCATGAACTTCGATCGAACCTGGTGCGAGGATGCCGGGTCCGAGGATTCGAACGGCCGCACGCTCTGGGCGCTCGGGATCACCGCGCGCGACGCGGCGGACCAGAAGCACCGCGACTGGGCGGTGGCGCTGTTCGACAGCACCGCGAGCATGGCGCTGGAACTGGGATCGCTCCGCGCGCAGGCGTTCGCGATGCTGGGGGCGGCGGCGATGCTAGAGGTGAAACCGGGCCACGAACTGGCGCGATCGATCCTGCAACGCTTCCCCGACGGTCACCTAGCGCTGCTGGCGTCGGCGCGCCGGCCCGAGTGGCAGTGGTTCGAGATCGTGCTGGCCTATGACAATGCCCGTTTGCCGGAGGCGCTGCTGCGCGCGGGGCAGGCGCTCGGGCGCGCCGATCTGATCGCGTGCGGGATCGAGACGCTGAGCTGGATCGTGGACAAGCAGACGTCGCCCGAAGGCCGCTTCCGCGCGGTCGGTACCGAAAGCTTCCACAAGCCCTATGCCGAACCACTCCAGTTCGACCAGCAGCCGCTGGAAGCCCAGGCGACCGTCGAAGCGTGCATCGCGGCGTTCGATGCGACCGGCGACCAGCGCTGGGTGGGCGAAGCCGAGCGGGCCTATGGCTGGTATCTCGGTGCCAACGATCTCGATCTGCCGCTCGCCACCGCGGCGGACGGGGGCTGTTTCGACGGGCTGATGCCGAACGGCCTCAACCGCAACCAGGGTGCTGAGTCGATTTTGGCGCTGCAACTGGCGACATGTGCGATTTCGGGGCTATCAAAGTCGGCACGAGCCGTGGCAGGAACGGATCGCGTCGTCGCCTAGGGTCGTGTCCCGGGGCGTCGTGATCTGACGACCTGGACGAGGCTGTTTCGCGATGGAACTGTTCACCCACCGCCTGCGGCTTCATGCCGATCCCTCCCGCGTGGTCGTGAGGCCGTTCCATATCGCCTGGGCAGGCAATGGCGGTGGCCCCAGCCGTACCGAGCGCCTCGTCGCCGAGGTGCTTGAGATGGGTCAGGAGGACGCGCGCAACGAGCTGGAGGAGGTCCTGAAGGACTTCGAGGCGCGGCACTGGCAGACCCGGCGGGTGTTCATGACCCGCTACGACGAGATCGAGGGACTGCTCGACCTCGACGGCGCCGACATCGGCGACGTCAAGCGCCAGCTGATCGGCGCCTATTTCTGCCACGAATACAGCTATGCCGCGGCGGCGCTGATGAACCCCAGCGCGGTGCCGCATTTCGATCAGTCGGGCATGCCCGAGGGATCGATGCGGATCCTGATGTCGCTGCGCGCGGTGGGCGAGGGGCACATTTCGTCGGTGGCGTTCCGCGAAGGGATCATCACCGATCGCCAGCAGCTGAAGCTCGCGCCCGAGCCGCCGTTCGCGACCGCCACCGATGCGGTCGGGCGCGGCGAAATGGAGATGCCCGCCGGGCCGGTCACGGTCTATCGCCACCGCGACAGCACGTTGTCGGGCACCGTCATCTTCCCGATCACCGAGGCGCAGTCGAAGGGGCTGGAGGATCTGCGGATCGTCCATTTCCGCCACGACGACGGCAGCGAGGAGTGGATCGGCACCTACACCGCCTATAACGGCTCGCAGATCCAGTCCGAGCTGCTGCGCACCAAGGATTTCCGCGCGTTCGATCTGGTGCCGATGACCGGGCCGGCAGCGCGCAACAAGGGCATGGCGCTGTTCCCGCGCAAGGTCGGCGGACAGTATATGATGATCGGGCGTTCGGATGGCGAGAACCTGTTCCTGCTGAAGTCCGACCAGCTCGGGCACTGGGAGGACGGCGAGAAGATCCTGACCCCGACCTATCCGTGGGAGCTGGTGCAGATCGGCAATTGCGGCCCGCCGATCGAGCTCGACGAGGGCTGGCTGCTGCTGACCCATGGGGTGGGCGCGATGCGCAAATATTCGATCGGCGCGGTGCTGCTCGACAAGGACGATCCGTCGAAGGTGATCGGCCGGACCCGCGAGCCGCTGCTGTCGGCCAAGGACCAAGACCGTGAGGGCTATGTGCCGAACGTGGTCTATTCGTGCGGCGCGATAAGGCATGGCGATACGCTGTTCCTGCCCTACGGGATCGCGGATAGTTCGGTGGGGTTCGCCTTCGTGCCGATCAGCGAGCTGCTGGCGGCGATGTGAGGCGGGGCGCAGGCGCGGCACGCGCCGGTGCGCCAAGGGCGCAGCGCCCCGCCCGGCCGACGGGTCGGCTTGGCCTAACCCGGTCGACGGCGGCTTTGCCGTCGGCGGGGCGATATGGGATCCGTCAGGCTATTCTATCTATGCGCGGCGCCAAAAGGTGGGGATGGTGTCAGCTCCGCCAGCATCAAACCGCCATTCGCCGCGTATACCGGTACAGCGCCCAAATCAGCGCCAAGAACGCCGCGGTGCCGCCGACCAGCGCCTGAATGGCGAAGCCGTCGCCGACCAGCGCCAGCGGGGCGTCGCTGTTGGTGGCGTAGACGATGATCGCGAAGGCGACGCCCCACAGGCTTTCGCCGACGATCATGCCGGTGGCAGTGAGGACGCCCATCCGGCGGGCGTATTCGGGGTCCGGACGGCGATCCGCCCAGCGGTCGTAGAGCGCGCCGATCACCGCGCCGATCACCACCGGCAGAGTCACCGCCATCGGCAGGTAGACGCCGAGGCCGATGCCGAGCGGGGGCAGGCGCAGCTTGCCGAGGCGGCCGAGAGTCTCGTCGATGAAGATCACGCCGACGCCGATCAGCGCGCCGACGCCGATCATCGCCCAGTTGAGATCGCCGCCGAGCACGCCCTTCGCCAGCGCCGAGATCAGCGCGGCCTGCGGTGCCGCGAGGGCGTTGGGGCCGGCGCCGGGCGCGCCCTGGAAGCCGAGCGTGGTCGACAGCAGCTGGAGAACGGGGGGGACCACCAGCGAGCCGAAGATCACGCCGAAGATGAGCGCGACCTGCTGCTTCCACGGGGTCGCGCCGACCAACTGCCCGGTCTTCAGGTCCTGGAGATTGTCGTTGGAGATGGTGGCCACGCCGAACACGATGCCGGTGACGATCAGCGCATAGGCGACCAGCGCCTGGGTCGTGGCGGGTTCGGTGCCGCGGCCGAACAGCCCGACCAGCATCAGCGAGGAGGCGAGGACCGCGAGGATGCCGATCCCCGACACCGGGCTGTTCGACGCGCCGATCAGCCCGGCCATGTAGCCGCACACCGCGGCGATGACGAGGCCGAGGACGAGGATGAAGAGCAGCGCGCCCGCGATCAGCGGCAGCGCCTCGGCCTGCAGTGGGCCGCCCGCGATCACCGACCAGAGCAGCGCCGCGATCGGCACCAGCATCGTCAGGCTGACCCCGACGACCGCGCCGAACGGCAGGTCGCGTTCGCCGATCGCGACCATTGTGCCGCCGCGCTTGGCGGCGCTAGCGGCCATCGACGATCGGATGCCGCCGATCACCGGCCCGATGATCTTGACCAGCGTCCAGATCGCGGCGACCCCGATCACGCCGGCGCCGAGGAAGCGGACATCGGTGCGGAACACTCCGCCCGCCCACGCCTCGACGCTGGTGCCCGCCGCGGCGGGGGCGAGCGCGGTTAGGATCGGCAGAGCGATCCACCAGCCGATGATCACGCCGACGAACATCGCCAGCCCGACCGACAGCCCGACGAGGTGGCCCGCGCCGATCAGCGCGAAGGAGAGCCCGCCGGTGATCCCGGTGGCGCCGGCGCCGGCGCGGAAGAACAAGGCGGCCTCGGCAACCGCGAGCTTGGTCTGCGTGACGATCGCGAAGCCGGCGGAGACCAGCGCGTTGACGACGATCAGGCGCAGCCCGCGGCCGCTTTCCGCCTCGCCCGCCCTGCTGCCGGCGCCGACCTTCAGCACCTCGGCGGCGGCGCGGCCCTCGGGGAAGGGCAGATCGGTATCGACGACGAGCGCGCGGCGGAGCGGGACCGAGAACATCACCCCGAGGATGCCGCCGGTCATCGTGATCCCGGCGGTGAGCAGATAAGGGAAGCCCTGCCACCAGCCGATCATCACGAGGCCGGGCAGGACGAAGATGATTGCGGCGAGCGTGCCCGCGGCCGATGCGACGGTCTGGACGATGTTATTTTCCAGGATCGTCGCGCCGGGCAGGTAGCGCAGGATCGCCATCGAGATCACCGCGGCGGGGATCGATGTCGCGAAGGTCAGCCCGACCTTCAGCCCCAGATAGACGTTTGCGGCGGTGAACAGCAGGGTGATCAGGCCACCGAGCAGGATGCCGCGGACGGTGAGTTCGGCGATCGGGCGACGGTCTGCTTCGGTCACGCAAGGTCTTTCGGTGGTGGCCGCGCCGGTGTAGCCGATCCCGCCCGCCCGGCAAGATGGCGCGGCGCGGGCTGGAACGCGCCGCGTCGGCATGCTCTACGCGGCGGCTGGACGAAGGGGATCTGAGATGAGCGAGCCGTTGCGGGTGGCGTTGGCGGGACTGGGCACCGTCGGCGGTGGCGTGATCAAGCTGCTGGAGGCGAACCGTGCGCTGATCGAGCGCCGGGCGGGACGCGGGATTGAGGTGGTCGCGGTGTCCGCGCGCGACCGCACCAAGGACCGCGGCGTCGACCTGTCGCGCTTCGCCTGGGTCGACGACACCACCGCGCTCGCCACGCAGGAGGGCGTCGACGTGGTCGTCGAGCTGGTCGGCGGATCGGACGGGCCGGCGCTGACGCTGGCGCGGGCGACGCTCGGCAACCGCCGCGGGTTCGTGACCGCGAACAAGGCGATGCTCGCGCATCACGGGCTGGAACTGGCGAGCGCGGCGGAGGCGGCGGGCGTGCCGTTGAAGTTCGAAGCGGCGGTCGCCGGCGGGGTGCCGGTGATCAAGGGGCTGCGCGAGGGTGCGGCGGCGAACGAGATCGCGCGGGTCTACGGGATCCTCAACGGCACCTGCAATTTCATCCTGTCGACGATGGAAAGCGAGGGCCGCGACTTCGCGGAGGTGCTCGCCGAGGCGCAGGCGCTGGGCTTTGCGGAGAGCGATCCGACCTTCGACATCGACGGCATCGATGCCGCGCATAAGCTGTCGATCCTGGCGAGCGTCGCGTTCGGCACGCGTCCGGCGTTCGCCGACGTCGCCGCGCTCGGCATCCGCCAGGTGATCGCCGCCGATATCGCCGAGGCCGCGGCGCTCGGCTACAAGGTGCGGCTGGTCGGGGTGGCGGAGGCGGGCCCCTACGGCCTGTTCCAGCGGGTGCATCCGCACCTGGTGCCGATCGATCATCCGCTGGCGCACGTCACCGGATCGCTGAACGCGGTAGTGGCGGAGGGCAATTTCGTCGGACGCTTGTTCTTCCAGGGGCCGGGCGCGGGCGAAGGGCCGACTGCGAGCGCGGTGGTGGCGGACCTGATCGACATCGCGCGCGGCGAATACGGCCCGGCCTATGCGATGCCGGTGGCGGCGCTGATCGACGGCGCCAGGGCGGACAGCGGCGAGCGGCGCGGGCGCGCGTATCTGCGCTTCACCGTCGAGGACAAGGTCGGCGTGCTGGCCGAGATCGCGGCGGCGATGCGCGACGCAGGCGTGTCGATCGAAAGCCTGATCCAGCGCGGCGCGGTGAGCGGCGGCGGCGTGCTGGTCGCGATCGTAACGCACGAGGGCCCGGAGCGGAGCGTGGCACAGGCGCTGGAGAAATTGCGCGGATCGCCGAGCCTGGTGGGCGCGCCGTTGTGGATGCACATCCTGGAGTAGCCGGGCGGGCATCAAGAGTCACAAGAGTCGCACCTATACGCGTGCGCGGAGTTGTGATCGGTCATGTCAAAGAGCGGGCCGGGCGCGGTGCCGGGTGGTAGCGGTGGCGGGGAGTGTAGGACAGGGCGCATGCTCCCCGTTCCCTTGTGTCCCCGCGAAGGCGGGGACCCAGTACTGGGCTCCCGCCTTCGCGGGAGCACATGGGGGCGGTGAGCTACCTGTCTTCACCAACCCGGCGGAGGCCGGGGCCCAGGTGGGAGACGCCCCTGGGTTGGCGCTGTCCTTCGTTATATCCACCTTCCCGACTGGGCCCCGGCCTCCGCCGGGGTGGTAGCAAAGGGTGGGTCTCCCTCGCCCCTCAATCGAGGGGAATAGCCACGCGGCCGCGCTTGTCCGGTTTGGCGGCTAGCGCCGACTTCAGCGCGGAGACCGCGCCCTTGATGATCGGGACGATCGGCGGGCCGAAGCCGACCAGGCAGCCGCGCTGGGTGGCGGCGCAGGGGGTGCCCTCCGCGGCGAGCGCGCCGGCGCCGGTGAGGTTCGGGTTGACCCCGCG
The DNA here is from genome assembly GCF_052567495.1 of Sphingomonas sp. Tas61C01. Classification (NCBI taxonomy): domain Bacteria; kingdom Pseudomonadati; phylum Pseudomonadota; class Alphaproteobacteria; order Sphingomonadales; family Sphingomonadaceae; genus Sphingomonas; species Sphingomonas sp. Tas61C01. Next base: position 1,721,411 of record NZ_CP199583.1, on the reverse strand, counting down.
CGGCGTGGCACCGGGTGCTTCCTCGAAGTGCGGGCGCTGGCCCGCGCCGGGCCGGTCGCACACGACGATGTCGCCGTTTTCGGTGGTCCGCTTCTCGCAGATCTCGTCGGTGGGTGCGAGGATCGACCAGCTCTCGGCCTTCGGGGCCGACGTGCCCGGGGCTGCCTGGAGCAGGACGAGGAGCAGCGGCGCGAGCATGAGCGGTGGTCCTCGGAATGGCAGGCTGGTCCGCTGCGCTTACCCCAATAATCGCGCGAGGGGGAGCTAGTCCGTCGCGGCGTCGATCTTGGCGACGCCCAGCCGCGGGATCTCGATCGCGGGGCAGCGGTTTATCACCACCTTCAGGCCGGCGGCTTCGGCGCGGGCGGCGGCGGCGTCGTCGGTGACACCCAGCTGCATCCACACCGCCTTGGCCCCGATCGCGATCGCATCGTCGACCGCCTGGCCGGCATCGGAGGAGCGGCGGAAGATGTCGACGATGTCGATCGGGTCGCCGAGCTGGGCTAGATCGCGGAAGACGAATTCGCCGTGAATGTGTTCGCCGGTGATCTGCGGATTGACCGGGATGACGCGGTAGCCGTGCGCCTGCAGCTTCGCCATCACGCCGTAGGAGGGGCGATCGGGGCGGTCGGACGCGCCGACCAGCGCGATCGTGCGGGCGCCGTCGAGCAGCGCCTTGATGTCCTCGTCAGCGGTCAGCGGCATCGGCTAGCGTCCTTTCAGCCAGGCATCGACATGTCCTGCGATCGAAATGAACGCCGCGGCATCGGCGCCGTTCCCCGCAGCGGGCGGCTCGCCCGCGTCGGAGGCGGTGCGGATCGCGATCGTCAGCGGGATGCGGCCGAGGAAGGCGATGCCGAGCCGCGCCGCCGCCGCCTCCGCGCCGCCATTGCCGAACGGGTCCGACGCCTCGCCGCAATGCGGGCAGACATAACCCGCCATGTTCTCGACCAGGCCGATGATCGGCACGCCCGCCTTTTCGAACAGGTCGATCGCGCGGGTGGCGTCGATCAGCGCGAGATCCTGCGGCGTCGACACGATCACCGCGCCCGCGGGACGGTATTTCTGGACCATCGTCAGCTGGACGTCGCCGGTGCCGGGGGGCAGATCGAGCACCAGCGTGTCGACCGCGCCCCAATCCGCCTCGACCAGCTGGCCGAGCGCGCCCGCCGCCATCGGCCCGCGCCAGGCGAGCGCGCGACCGGGATCGACCAGCTGGCCCATCGACAGCAGCGGCACGCCGTACGGGGTCGGGACCGGATCGAGCACCTTGTCCTTCGCGGTGGGCCGGGTGCCCTCGACCTTCATCAGCCGCGGCTGGGAGGGGCCGTAGATATCGGCGTCGACCAGCCCGACGCGGCGCCCGGCACGCGACAGCGCGATCGCGAGATTGGCGGCGAGCGTGGATTTGCCGACCCCGCCCTTGCCGCTGGCGACCGCGACCAGCTGGCGCGCGATGCGTTCGGCGGTGACGACGACGCGGACCTCGGCGACGCCGGGCAGCGCGGCGGCGGCGCGGACCGCCGCCTCCAGCGCGTCGCGATCGGCGGACGAAAGCCCGGTGGCGTCGATCACCACGCCGGCGCGCGCGCCCTCCATCCGGACGGTCGCCCGCTCGCCTGCGACGGCGCGGACCGCCCTTGTTACCGCATCGGAATCGATCATGCCCGCGCAGATAGGCCCGCAGCGGTGCCTTGCCACTGTTTTTTAAGCAGGGGCGCACCTATACAGGTGGTATGATGACCCTGCCGGGCTGGATGAAGCGCCCTCCCATTCTCGCATCCGAAACGCCTAAAGGCCCCTGGGGCTCTGGCGACGACACGCCCGGTTCGGGCGGTCCCCGCAATCCATGGGCGCTGCCGCCGGGCGGTCGCAAGACCGCGGCCAAGCCGTCGGCGCTCGACGAGTTTCTGAAAAAGGCGCGCGGCACGGGTGGCGGCGGCGGTGGCGGCGGCGGCTTCTCGGGCATGCCGACCGGCCCCAATGCGCGGGTGCTGTGGGCGATCGGCGCCGGGATCATCCTGGCCGTGTGGATCCTCTACACCTCGATCCACCCGATCGGCCCGCAGCAGCGCGGCGTGGTGACCTATTTCGGCCGCTACACCGGCACGCTGGAGCCGGGCATTGGGCTGACGCTGCCGGCCCCGATCGCGGCGGTGCAGAAGGTCGACGTCCAGCAGATCCGGGAGGAGAACTTCCCCGAATCGAGCGGCGAGAACCTGGTGCTGACCCGCGACCAGAACATCATCGACCTGGCCTATTCGGTGCGCTGGAACATCGCGAGCCCGGAGGACTATGTCTTCCAGATCGCGCAGCCCAAGGAAACCGTGCGCGCGATCGCCGAAAGCGCGATGCGCGAGGCGGTGGCGAACCGGACGCTGGACGAGGCGCTGGGGCCGGGCCGTACCGCGATCGAGCAGAACGTGCAGGACCGGATGCAGGCGATCCTCGACGAATATAATTCGGGGGTCCGCATCCAGGGCGTCGCGATCAAGCAGGCGGATCCGCCGGCGCGGGTCAACGACGCGTTCAAGGACGTCACCGCGGCGCAGCAGGATGCGGTCGCCGCGCGCAACCAGGCGCGCTCCTATGTCCAGCAGGTGCTGGCGCGCGCGCAGGGCGAGGCGGCGCAGTTCGACAAGGTGTACGAGCAGTATCGGCTCGCGCCCGAAGTGACGCGGCGACGGATGTATTACGAGACGATGGAAGCGGTGCTGGCGAAATCCGACAAGACGATCGTGGAGACGCCCGGTGGCGTGGTTCCCTATCTGCCGCTCGGCGGCGGACGGCGGGTGCCCGACGCGACCCCCGCGCCGGCACGGGGAGAGGCGCAATGACCGCCAATCTGTGGCGTCACCCGGTCGCGCTCGGCATCGCGGCGCTGGTGCTCGCGATCATCGGCGCATCGACCTTCGCGATCGTACCCGAGACCCAGCAGGTCGTCGTTCTGCGCTTCGAGAACCCGGTGCGCACCGTCAATGCGTGGAAGCCGAACGAGGTGTTCGGGCGATCGGGCGCGGGCCTGATCGCGCGGATTCCGTTTGTCGACCGGCTGGTGTGGGTCAACAAGCGCGTGCTCGACGTCGATTACGACAACCAGCAGGTGCTGTCGTCGGATCAGCTGCGGCTCGAGGTCGACGCCTTCGCGCGGTTCCGGATCATCGATCCGCTGCGGATGGTGACGCGGGCGGGCAGCGAACTGCGTGTCGCCGAGGCGCTGCGGCCGCTGCTCGGCTCGGCGATCCGCAGCGAACTCGGCAAGCGGCGCTTCGCGGTGCTGCTGACCGCCGAGCGCGACGAGGTGATGGACGCGATCCAGACCCGGCTGCAGCGCAACGCCAGCCAGTACGGCGTGCAGATCGTCGACGTGCGGATCAAGCATGCCGACCTGCCCGAGGGCAGCCCGCTCGACAGCGCGCTGAAATCGATGCAGTCGGCGCGCCAGCAGCAGGCGGTGACGATCCGTGCACAGGGGCAGAAGGAGGCGCAGATCATCCGCGCCCAGGCCGATGCCGATGCCGCGCGGGTCTATGCCGAGAGCTTCACCAAGGATGCCGACTTCTACGATTTCTATCGCGCGATGCAGTCGTACCGGCACACCTTCGGCGCGGACGGTGGCGAGACGCCGACCGGCACCACCTCGATCATCCTGTCGCCGAACAACAGCTATCTCCGCGAATTCGAAGGCCGCGGTCGGTGATCGCGCGCGGTTGCGCCGGGCCTGCGTGCCCTGCGCAACCGCGGCGTGACGCGGGCGTTCATATTCAACGGTCGTTCATTCGGGGTTTGCGAAGGCGTTCCCGATCTCGATCGTCTCTAGAGAGGACATCATCCTAGTGCGCTACGCCTACGCCATTCCCAGTGCGCTTCTTCTCGGCGCGGCCACCGCCACGCTCGCCCTCCAGCCCGGCAATGCACAGGTCGCGCAGAACGAGCCCGGCGCGATCCAGGCCGCGGCGCCCAAGGCGGGCGCGCCGATGAGCTTCGCCGACATGGTCGCCAAGCTTCAGCCCGCGGTCGTCAACATCTCGACCAAGCAGACCATCGTCCAGCAGCAGCAGGCCAACCCGTTCGCGGGCACGCCGTTCGGCGACCTGTTCGGCGGCGGCGGCGCGGGGCAGAACGGCGCACCGGTAAAGCGCGAGGGCGCGTCGCTCGGCTCGGGCTTCCTGATCTCGCCGGACGGCTATGTCGTCACCAACGCGCACGTGATCCGTCCCGGCGCGCGCGGCGCCACGGTCAATTCGATCACGGTGACGCTGACCGACAAGAAGGAATATATCGCCAAGGTGATCGGGCAGGACCAGGCGTCCGACCTGGCGCTGCTCAAGATCGACGCGACCAACCTGCCGTTCGTCCGCTTCGGCGATTCGTCGCGGGCGCGGGTCGGCGACTGGGTGGTCGCGATCGGTGAGCCGTTCGGCCTCGGCGGCACGGTGACCGCGGGGATCATCTCGGCGATCAACCGCGTTACCGGGCAGGGCGGCGCCTATGACCGCTTCATCCAGACCGATGCATCGATCAACCAGGGCAATTCGGGCGGGCCGATGTTCGACCTGAACGGGAACGTGATCGGCATCAATTCGCAGATCTTCAGCCAGTCGGGCGGCAACATCGGCATCGGCTTCGCGATCCCCGCGGAGCAGGCCAAGCCGATCATCGACACCTTCATGAAGGGCGGGAAGATCGCGCGCGGCTATATCGGCGTCGGGATCGGCGGGCCGGTCGACGACGATGCGGCGGCGGCGCTCGGCATCCCCAAGAACCAGGGCGAGCTGATCTCGCGGATCGAGCCTACCGGCCCGGCCGCGAAGGCGGGTCTGCGCGCGGGCGACGTGGTGACCAAGGTCAACGGCCAGGCCGTGACACCGGACCAGACACTGTCCTATCTGGTGTCGAACGTGAAGCCCGGCTCGACCGCGCGTCTCGACGTGTTCCGCAACGGCCAGTCGCAGGTGATCACCATCACCGTGGCGACGCGGCCGTCGGAAGAGCAGCTCGCGGCGACTGCCAATGGCGGTGACGATAGCGGCGGCTTCGGCAGCGACGACGACGATGCGACGCCCGGCGACAACAGCGACGGGTCCGCGGTACCGACCAGCGGCAACCCGCTTGGCCTCGGCGTCCAGCCGCTGACGCCGGGGATCGCGCGCGCGATCGGCGTCGATGCGGCGGTGCAGGGCGTGGTCATCGCCACGGTCGATCCGTCGAGCGACGCCAACGGCAAGCTGAAGCGCGGCGACGTGATCCAAGCGATCAACGGCACGCCGGTGCGGACCTCAGCGGACGTCGTGCGGATCGTGGCGCAAGCCAAGAGCGCCGGGCGGCCGCAGGTGCTGCTGCTGGTCCAGCGCGGACGCAATGCGCCGGGCTTCCTGGCGGTCAAGCTGAAGAGCTGAGCCGGGCGTCCGAGCCTTCCGAGAAGGGCCGTGTTCCGCGAGGGGCGCGGCCCTTTCCTTTTGGCACGGCGGGGCGGTACACTGGCGATCTATCCACTGGAGGCGATGGCGGCATGGGCGACGGGATCTTCATCGGTACGGGCGGCGGCAAGCCGCAGGTCCTCGAACTCAAGCGCGCCAACCGCCACGGGCTGATCGCTGGGGCGACCGGCACCGGCAAGACGGTCACGCTCCAGGGCATCGTCGAGGGCTTCTCCAAGGCCGGGGTGCCGTGCTTCGTCGCCGACGTGAAGGGCGACCTGTCGGGGCTGGCGATGGCGGGGTCGGCGCAGTCCAAGCTGCACGATACCTTCGCCGCGCGCGCGGCCGAGATCGGGATGACGGACTGGGCCTATGCCGACAATCCGGTGCAATTCTGGGACCTGTTCGGCGAGCAGGGCCATCCGATCCGCACCACCGCGAGCGAGATGGGGCCGCTGTTGCTGGCGCGGCTGATGGACCTCAACGAGGTGCAGGAAGGCGTGCTGACGATCGCGTTCCACGTCGCCGACAAGGAAAGCATGCTGCTGCTCGACCTCGACGATCTGCAGGCGATGCTGACCGAGTGCGCCGAACGCGCGGACGAGCTGACGACCACCTATGGCAATGTGTCGAAACAGTCGATTGGCGCGATCCAGCGCGCGCTGCTCCAGCTGCGCAGCCAGGGCGGCGAGCATTTCTTCGGCGAGCCCGCGCTGGAGATCGAGGACCTGATCGCCACCGACGATCGCGGACGTGGGGTGGTCAACATCCTGGCGGCGGACAAGCTGATGGCGTCGCCCAAGCTCTATTCGACGTTCCTGCTGTGGTTGATGAGCGAGCTGTTCGAACAGCTGCCCGAGATCGGCGACCCCGACAAACCCAAATTGTGCTTCTTCTTCGACGAGGCGCATCTGCTGTTCGAGGCGGCGCCCAAGGCGTTGCTCGAAAAAATCGAACAGGTCGTGCGGCTGATCCGGTCGAAAGGCGTAGGGGTGTATTTCATCACCCAGAACCCGATCGACATCCCCGACGCGGTGGCGGGGCAGCTCGGCAACCGGGTCCAGCATGCGTTGCGTGCGTTCACCCCGCGAGACCAGGCCGCGGTGCGATCCGCGGCGGAGACGTTCCGCGCCAACCCCGGGGTCGATGTCGCCACCGCGATCACCGAACTGAAGGTCGGCGAGGCGCTGGTGTCGCTGTTGCAGGCGGACGGATCGCCGACCCCGGTCGAGCGCACGCTGATCAAGCCGCCATCGTCGCGGGTTGGCCCGGTGACCCCGGTCGAGCGCGGGGTTCTGATCCAAACCGATGCGGTCGGCGCCAAGTACGACGTCGCGATCGATCGGGTCTCCGCGGAGGAACTGCTCGGCGCGAAGGCGCAGGAGGCGCAGGCCGCGGCGGCGGCGGCGAAGGCATCGACCGACACCGCCAAGGCAGCGGCGGCGCAGGCCAAGGTCGACGCGCAGGCGGCGAAGGCGGCGGCGGTGCAGCAGCGCGAGGCGGACCGGGCGGCGGCGCAGCAGCAGCGCGAGTCGGACCGCGAGGCGGCGAACTCGCCCTGGTCGAAGATGGCGACGTCGGCGACGCGCGCGGCGAGCTCGTCGATCGGGCGGCAGGTGGCCAACGAGATCGGCAAGCAGGTGTTCGGCGGTGGTCGTGGCAAGGCGGCCGGGGGCGGACTGGTGGGCGGATTGGTGCGCGGTGTGCTAGGCGGTCTGTTCCGCGGACGGTGATAGGAGTGGCGCGATGAGCCTCGATTTCGTGAACGACACCGATTGGGGCGCAATCGGCGAAGACGCGCTCGACGAGGTGGTGACGCTGCGCCGCTCGATCCATGCCGATCCCGAGATCGGGCTGCACTGCCCGCGCACCACCGACAAGCTGAAGGCCGCGCTCGCCGGCCTGCAGCTGGAGATCCGCGAGGGTGGATCGACCACCGGCTTCATCGCGATCCTGCGCGGGGGCCGCACCGGCAGCGGCCGCGGCAACGGCCGCACCGTGCTGCTGCGCGGCGACATGGACGCGCTGCCGATGCAGGAGGAGACCGGGCTGGCGTTCGCGTCGCGGGTCGAGGGGCGGATGCACGCCTGCGGCCACGATGCGCACAGCGCGATGCTGGTCGGCGCGGCGAAGGCGCTCTGCGCGCGCAAGGACGAGCTGCCGGGGACGGTGGTGTTCATGTTCCAGCCCGGTGAGGAGGGGCATCACGGCGCCCGGTTCATGATCGAGGACGGGCTGCTCGACGATCCCGCGCCCGATGCCGCGTTCGCGCTGCACATCTCGCCGAACATTCCGGCGGGCATGGTGGTGAGCCGCGGGGGCACGCTGATGGCATCGACCGACACCGTGTCGGCGACGATCATCGGCCGCGGCGGCCATGCGGCGATGCCGCACGACTGCATCGATCCGATCCCGATCGCGTGCGAGATCGTCACCGCACTCCAGACCCATGTCGCGCGCCGCGTGCCGGTGACCGATCCCGCCGTCCTGACGATCACCAAGTTCAATGCCGGCACCGCGCACAACATCGTGCCTGGCCAGGTCGAGCTGCTCGGCACGATGCGCACGCTGTCGGAGCGCACTCGCGAGGACCTCCGCGCCGCCTTCGTGCGGATCGTCGATGGCATCGCGGCGGCGCACGGCGCGACCGCGGTGGCGACGATCGAGCCGGGCTACCCGGTCACGGTCAACGATCCGCGCGCGACCGATCTGATGCGATCGGTGGCGGTCGAGCTCGGCGGCGAGCAGGCGTGGCAGGTGATGCCGCCGATGATGGGCGCGGAGGATTTCTCCTACGTCCTGCAGAAGCTGCCGGGCGCGATGGCCTTCATCGGCGTCGCCCCGCCGGGCACCGACCCACGGACCAATCCGCCGCTGCACAATACCAGGATGACGATCGACGAGAGCGTGATGGCGCGCGGCGTCGCGATGCACTGCGCGGTGGCGGCGCGGTATCTCGATGCCGGGTTTTCGGGGTAGGGGACTGGTCGTATCCTTGCGGCATCTTGTTCGGAGGAACATCCATCCCTCTTGTGTCCCCGCGAAGGCGGGGACCCAGTACTGGGCTCCCGCCTTCGCGGGAGCACATGCTGTAGTGGACCGAAGCCTCCGAAATCGGGCGACAAAAGAGTCGGGCGGGCGCCGATCGCATCGTCGTGCGTTGAGCTTCCAATCGGAGGCCGCATGACCAGTGACATCGGACGTTCTCGGCGCAGGGCGATGAGGGCAGGATTGGCCGGCGTCGCGCTGGCCTCCCTTGCGGCATGCGGCGGCGATGGCGGCGGCGGATCGGGCAGCACGCCGGTAGTTACCGCTCCGGCGCCGACCCCGACGCCGTCACCAACGCCTACCGCCTCGCCGACGCCGACGCCGGCGACCACCGCGGTCAGCCAGCGCACGATCGCCACTTTCGACAACCCCTGGGCGATGACGTTCCTGCCCGACGGCACGCTGCTGGTGACCGAGAGGCCCGGGCGGATTTATCTCGTCGCCGCGAACGGCACCAAGACCGCAGTCACCGGGGTGCCGGCGGTGGTGTCGTCGGGGCAGATCGGGCTGCACGATATCGTGCTCGATCCCGGCTTCGCGACCAACAAGCGGGTCTGGCTGAGCTATGCCGAGGCCGCCACCGGCGGGCAGCGGCTGACGGTGGCGCGGGCGACGCTGACGGCAGGCGCCACGCCGCGGCTCGACGACGTGACCGTGATCTGGCGGGCGACGCCCGCGACGACCGGTGGGCAGCTCGGCGCGCGGCTGGCGTTCGCGGCGGACGGGCAGTCGCTGTTCGTCAGCAGCGGCGAGCGCCAACAGGGAACGCCGGCGCAGGACCCGATGGCGACGCTCGGCAAGATCGTACGGATCGCGCTCGACGGCAGTCCCGCGCCGGGCAACCCGTTCATCGGATCGGCGACGACGCGGCCCGAGATCTGGACGCTCGGCCACCGCAATCCCTACGGCCTGGTGGTGGCGAGCGACGGGCGACTGTTCGAAACCGAGATGGGGCCGGCGGGTGGCGACGAGTTCAACCTGATCGTCGCGGGCAGCAACTATGGCTGGCCGTCGGTGTCGGAGGGCGACAATTACGACGGCAGCAAGATCCCGCGGCATTCGACCAACCCCGCATTCGCCGCGCCGCTGGCCAGCTGGAATCCGGTGATCGCGCCGGGCGGGATGATCCAGTATCGCGGCAGCCGCTTCGTCGGGTGGACCGGCGACTTCATCCTCGCCGGGCTGGTCCAGCAGGGTATCGTCCGGGTGCGGGTGACCGGCAGCACCGCGACCGAGGCGGCGCGGATCGGGCTGGGGGCGCGGATCCGCGAGGTCGAGGAAGCCCCGGACGGTTCGATCTGGGTGCTGCAGGACGGCGGCGGGGCCAAGCTGATCGAGCTGACGCCCGCCTGAGCGCCGTCTACTTCTTTACCAGCCCGATCTCGACCAGGCGTTCGTGCAGATAGTCATGTGCGGTGATCGGGGTCGGATAGCGGTCCGGATTGTCGGCAGTGATCGTCGCGGGCAGCGTCTCGATCAGGAAATCGGGCGCGGGGTGGAGGAAGAAGGGCATCGAATAGCGCGAATGGCCGCGGCGCTCGGGTGGCGGATTGACGACCCGGTGGGTGGTCGAGGGCAGGACGTGGTTGGTCAGCCGCTGGAGCATGTCGCCGACGTTGACGACCATCGCGCCCTCGGGCGGCTTGATCGACAGCCAGCGCCCGGTGTCGCGATCGAGCAGCTCGAGCCCGGCTTCCTCGGCGCCGAGCAGCAGCGTGATCAGGTTGATGTCCTCGTGCGCGCCGGCACGGACGCCCTCCGCATCCACCGGGATCGGCGGATAGTGGAGCAGGCGGAGGACCGAATTGCCGTCCTTCACTGCGGGATCGAACCAGTCGGGCGCGAGCTTCAGGTGGCGTGCGATCGCGGAGAGCAGCTTGTCACCGGCTCGGTCGAAGGCGGCGAACAGTTCGACGAAGGTGTCGCTAAACCCCGCGGGGCGATCGGGCCAGATGTTGGCGGACATCTGTTCCGCGAAGCGGTGCCCGGCGGGAAGCTCGCGGCCGACGTGCCAAAATTCCTTCAGGTCGACCGCGCTGGCACCCTTGGCGATCTCGGTCTTGAACGGCGTGTAGCCGCGCGCGCCGCCGCCGCCCGCGACGTGATAGCGGCGCTTCTCCTCCTCGGGCAGCGCGAACAGCGACGCGGTCTCCGCCCAGGCGCGCTCGATCAGGTCGTGCGGCACGCCGTGATCGGCGACGATCGCGAAGCCGTAGCGTTCGAACGACGCCCCGAAGGCGGCGGCGAACGCGTCGGGATCGCGCGCCTGATCGGCCAGGCTGAGCGTCGGGACCTGGGCGGCGGTGGCGGGGGTATCGAGCATGATCGGCAAGTCCGGTTGTTGAGCGCATGATATAGGTCGTCACGACGCAGGCGTCACCTCGCGCTTCGTCGCACGCCCGCCCCGGCGCGGGGCGGCGGGCGGAACCGGCGCCGCTGCCCGCCCGTTGCCCGGGAGTAACTTTTCAGGAGGCCAGCATGGGCGGACATCAGGTTCCAGGACACGGTTCGGGCGACGACGGATATGACGAGGAAGGCTATGACGAGAGCCAGCGCGCCGAGATTCTCGAAGCCACGCGGTCCGGCCCGAGCGATGGCCTCGTGCTGACCGATCTCGAGCCCGACATCGGCGACGACGAGGACGACGACGAGGATGCGCTGACGATGGATTCGGAAGAGGTCGGCGAGAGCGACTCCGCGGTGGCGATGACCGACGAGGACATCGACGAAGACGACGCGCAGGACGATTTCGACGCGGGCACGACCGACGAAGACGAGATCGACGACGCCGACGATGCGGCGTTCAAGCCGTAGATTCTGCGGGGTCGCTAACCTCCGATTGTATTGCTCCGTCACCCCGGACCTGATCCGGGGTCCCGCTAGTCCGCGCGAGCCCAAGCCATGGATTTCACGAGAAGCGGGACCCCGGATCAAGTCCGGGGTGACGAAGGTTGGAGGAGGAATGATGGCGGAACTCTCCCCTGACGAGCCGCTAAATTGCTTACGCGATAATCCGGCCCCGGCAGTACAGGGGTAACACAGCTTGCGCATAGCGAAGGACCCTCCTAGCATGTTACGTTGTAACATCATCAGGAGGTCGCCATGTCGAGAAGCTTTCGCTCCACCGCCGCCGTGTTCGAGGATCCCGCGCCGACGTTGAACGTCACGCCGCTGATCGACGTGCTGCTGGTGTTGATCGTCATGCTGATCCTGACGATCCCGATCATGACCCACAAGATTCCGATCGACCTGCCCGCGCCGGGGCCGCGGCTCGATCCGCCGAATGCGGTCCACCGCATCGCGATCGCGCCGTCGGGCGCGCTCAGCTGGGACGGCGCGGCGATCCGCGCGGACCAGTTGCCGGCACGGCTGGCGACGGTCGCGGCCGATCCCGACGCCGCGTTGGAGATCGCCGCAGACGGCACTGCGCGGTACGACGTGTTCGCCCACACGCTGGCGACGATCAAGTCGGCGGGGATCACCCGGCTGGGCTTCGTCGGCAACGAACGAATGGTTGCGGCCCTGTAACGAGTTTGATCCAGATCAAGGAACATCGATCGACGAGCGATCGTTGGGGCCGTCCGGAGAACAACTGACGGATTGATCGTATGCGCGCGACGAGCCTTTTCGTCCTCCTGCTGGTGCCGGCCTGTTCCGACGAGGGCGGCACCGGCAACAGCGTCGACGTCTCCGCAGCGGCGACCCGCGCCGAAACCGACATCGCCAACTATGCCGCCGAACGCCGCGGCATCCAACGCCCGCGCCCCACCCCGACTGCGATGACGATCGTCGGGGACGCGAAGCCGCTGCCCGGGAGCGGCGGTCCGGTCAGGGCGGAACCAAGGCAGGTCGCCCCCGCAAAGCCATAGTTGGTTCATCCGCAAGCAAGAAACCGTTGCCGCAAAACCACGGTTTCGGTGCGCTTGATATCTTTTCACGCCGCAGTGCAACAAAGCGCCTCCTGTCCGGTTCAACCGGCCTGGGACAAGCCAGCGCGCTTACAACGCTGCTCCCCGGGTTGTGAAAAAGGATCAAAAACAATGCGTAAGCTTAATCTGGTCGTCGCGGTTGCAGCCGTGGCCTTCGCCGCTCCCGCCTTCGCGCAGGACACCAGCGCCCCGAGCGATGCGTCGATGCAGACCACCAGCGCACCTGCGGAAACCGGCCCGACCGCGCCCGACGGCAGCAAGGCGTTCGGCATCGAGCCGTATTTCGGCGTCATGGGCGGCTGGGAAAAGTTCGACAACGAGCGCAACGCCGGCATCCCGCAGGCGCTGAACGCCGACGGCAGCATCCGCCGCGGCTACAAGCCTGAGGGTTCGCTGGTCCAGGGCGTGCTCGGCGTGAACGTGCCGCTCGGCCCGGTGTTCGTCGGCGCCGAGGGTAACGTCGCCAAGGGCATCGATGGCAACATCGATTGGGAATATGGCGCCGCGGGCCGCTTCGGCTTCCGCGCCGGCGACAGCGGCCTGTTCTACGGCAAGGTCGGCTACCAGTGGGTCAATTTCGACCATTTCTCGGCACGCTCCACCAATGGCGGCGACACCGGCCGTGACTATCACGCCATGACCTATGGCATCGGCGCCGAAGTCGGCCCGAAGGACATCGGTCTCGACGGGATCACCGGCAATGCGGGCTTCCGCCTGCGCGCCGAGGTCAACACCTTCGGCGATGCGCACAGCTTCCGCCCGATGCTGGGTGTGATCACGCACTTCTAAGTCCCTCGCGGATTTGGAGCGACAAGGGGGCGAGACCGCAGGGTCTCGCCCCTTTTTCGTGCGTCGCGCCGTGCTCCTGCGCCTACCGTGCTCCTGCGTACGCAGGAGCCCAGGGCTGCAAGCGCCGTCCCCCGTGGCCCTGGGTTCCTGCGCCCGCAGGAACACGGGAGGCGTGCGAAGCGGCGAACCGTCGCCGCCAAAAGTCACAAGAGTCACACCTACACGCACGCGCGCGAGTCAGGCCGGGTCCAGCTTCGGCCGTTCGGGATCATGGTCGCTCGCACCGAGCAGTTCGCACGGCGCATCGATATCGGCCAGGTTGCGGAGATGGATCGGCAGGTTGTGGACCGCGATGCCGACCGGGTTGCGGAGCGCGCGCGCGGTGGGCGATGCCGGCCCGAACCGCGACGGCAGCAGATTCGTGAGCAGGAACATCATCAGCTTGTCCGAAGGCTGTCGCGTCGACGAGATCAGTTTGTCGTCACGCCACACGTCGCGCGGAATGCCTTGCGTCGCGCGTTCGAAGGCGAGCGTCAGCAGCCGGCCGGTGGACGAGAGCAGGGCGGCGTCCCAGGCTTCCGAGAAGGTCTTGCCCGCCGGATGCGCGCGCAGCCGGTACGCCGATCGGGGTGCGATCCCGGTGTCGTCGGCCGCGAGCGAGACCGACCCGGTCTCCGCAAGGATGGTGAGGAACCGCCGCTGCCGATCCGCGGTCCAGCCATTCGCCCGGTGCGCGAGGATGGCGGGGACGTAATCGGCGAGCGGATCGATCGCGGGTGCGGAATCGGTGGCGGGGGTGCGCTTCGGGGTGGGCATGGCCGGGCTCCTCGGTTGGTTGGAGCCGGGGTAGGTAACTACGGTTTTGTATGTAGGACAGCGGGAGGATGTACCTAGGTCGGGTGAGGCGAATGTTCCGGCATCCGCGGCGTAGATTCTTAGATCGGAAGGAAGTGCCGGCAGCTGCGGCTCTGCCTCACACGGACGCTTGCCGCCCCTTTATCCAACTAGATCTGAGAGGTCGATAACAGGGTCGAGAAATATGGGAACGACTCGGTCGCTTCCGCAAGATTTCCCCTGTGCTGCAACGCCAGGAACGTCGCGCAAGACCTAGCCTGACAATTAATGGATCGGCTGGGATTGAACTCGATGTCCGTAAATCCGGCGCATTTACTGAGACGACGTAGCCAGTCCCGGTGGGGATAAAGCGCTCTGATATAGAGCCAGTCGTAAAATGCCGTCGACGGGACCAATGGGAAATGTTGCCCTTCGAATTCGAACCTGATCAGATTTCCGGATTCGCGGAGACGGGGATCACGTTTCGCGTCGCGGCTATCGGCCCAATAAAGGTCGGTATAGGGCCCTCCCTGTTCGAAGACCTTGCTGCCCTGAAAGGCGCACTCCAAGGTGGTCTCCTGCCCCTCAATCTCTACTTTGAGGTGAAAGGCGCTCAGTTTTCGGCCGACCTCACGCTCCGACTTGCTCGATATCTCGAGCAGGGGCGCCAGGCCCTTGGCCGCAGCCATATCGTGGAGTGCGACGACATTCTTCTTCTTCTGACTGGCAGCCATACCGGAATGCCACGGGAATTGGACAGGCACTTCATCTACAAGTGCACCGTTTGACAGCAAGGGGACGAAAACCGGACGCTGTGCCATACTAGCTGATATAGGTCGTAGGTAGGTGATCGGGAATAAGCAGCTCATATCGTTCAGCAGCCTTCAGGCGCGCTTGAATTTCGGGGTCTTTCCATTTCGTGTGGGTGTAGAGCACCTCGGAGTCGATGCGATCGATCGCCTCCAGCAACGGTATGGCCGGCGTATCGTTTTTGACGGCGTTGTCGAGTGTGACGAGCACGCCGGGGATCGACAGGACCTCTGGCGCGATCTTCAGCCACTTTAGGTTTGCCAGCCTGCCTTCCTGTTGGGCCTGATGGGCCATTCCATGTTGCTTGCGAAAGCAGAGGTGCACGTAAGCATCCATGCCATGGTGACGGTCCAAGTCATGGCTCAGCTGATTACCGCCCGCGGTATGATCAATGCCCCTGCGGCGAAGTTCTTTCATGCTGAGCAAGCCATGCTGTCGGATAGAACTCATATTTTCCGTGGCAGTGAAATGGAAGAAGGTATTCTGCTGTCTGCTGCGTTTAACCAGGTTCAAGAAATCATTCACCACCATCGGACACCCTCTCGACGATCTTCGTTGCGCGAGAGGTAGATATCACATCTTAACGACATCGGAACGGGACGAAGTGGGAGAGATAATTTCTTCGGGCCTACTCCGCCGCCACACCCGCCGCGCTAAACATATCCCCGCTCGCCCCGGCATCCTCGTTCGCCGCAGGGCGCCCGACCTTCGCCTTCTGGCGCTTGTCGAAGCTGTCCCAGACGTCGTTCCACTGGCCCTTGGTCGCGGCTTTCGAATATTCGGTCGCGCGCTGTTCGAAGAAGTTGGCGTGCTCGACGCCGTTCAACATCGGCGCGAGCCAGGGCAGGGGGTGTTCGTCGATCATGTAGATCGGCTTCAGCCCGAGCTGGTTGAGCCGCCAGTCGGCGATGAAGCGGATATACTTCTTGATCTCCTTGGGGGTCATGCCGTTGACCGGGCCCATTTCGAACGCGAGATCGATGAAATTGTCCTCGAGCCGGATCGTCGTCTGGCACACGTCGGCGATGTCGTCCTTCACCGCCTTGGTCAGGCACTGGCGCTCCTGGCAGAAGGTGTGGAACATCTTGATGATGCCCTCGCAATGCAGGGATTCGTCGCGGATCGACCAGGTGACGATCTGGCCCATGCCCTTCATCTTGTTGAAGCGCGGGAAGTTCATCAGCATCGCGAAGCTGGCGAACAGCTGGACGCCTTCGGTGAAGCCGCCGAACATCGCCAGCGTGCGCGCGATATCCTCGTCGTTGTCGACGCCGAAGTTCTGCATGTAATCATGCTTCTCCTTCATCTCGGCATATTCGAGGAAGGCGCCATATTCGCTCTCGGGCATGCCGATGGTGTCGAGCAGATGGCTGTAGGCGGCGATGTGCACCGTCTCCATGTTGCTGAACGCGGTCAGCATCATCTTGATCTCGGTCGGCTTGAACACGCGGCCGTATTTCTCGTGGTAGCAATCCTGCACCTCGACATCGGCCTGGGTGAAGAAGCGGAAGATCTGCGTCAGCAGGTTGCGCTCGTGATCGCTGAGCTTCTGCGCCCAGTCACGGCAATCCTCGCCGAGCGGCACTTCCTCGGGCAGCCAGTGAAGCTGCTGCTGACGCTTCCAGAATTCGAACGCCCAGGGGTATTCGAACGGCTTGTACTGCTTGGAGGCTTGGAGGAGGGACATGGTGGGTACTCCGGGCTTAAATCGAGAAGAGCGTGACGGGGGCGTGAAGGGGAACGGCGCTCACGGCTGAACGCTCCAGTTCCACATCGCGGTGGCGGACACGGCGAGGACGATGCCGAGCGACACCGCCATGATCCCGACCATGCGGAAGACATAGACCATCGCCGGGCCCGCGGGGCGGACCAGGCGGAGGAGGAGGCCGGTGCCGAGCAGCGCGAACACCGCGGCGACCGCGTACATGATCTGGACCTGGAGGGTCATGCGACCTTCTCCCGATCCGTGCGTTTGCTCACCGCATCCCACCACCGAGGAGAAATACCATGGCCGATACCAGCGCGATCCAGGAGCATATGGAAGTGATCGGCGCCGACGGCGTCCATGTCGGCACCGTCGACCGCGTCGAGGGCGACCGCATCAAGCTGACCAAGGCCGACAGCGGCGCCCAGGTCTCGGAAGGATCGGGGAGCCACGAGGGCCATCACCACTTCATCTCCACCGGGCTCGTTGCCGAGGTCGAGGGCGACAAGGTCCGCCTGTCCGCGAACGCCGACGTCGCGGTGAGCTTCGAGGAAGAGTGAGCATAATCCCCCTCTCCCATCGGGAGAGGGAGGGAGCCGCGTAGCGGCGGAAGGGTGAGGGCGACGGCGATCATGGAGCGGCGTTCCTGCTGGATCGGTCGCCCTCACCCTTCCCACTGCTGACGCGGCGGGCCCCTTCCCTCTCTCCGAGGGAAGGGGAGATGGTCGCGATGACGCCGTCGACATTCTGCATGACGTCGGTGTTGGCGACGCGGATCACGCAATATCCCTGCTGGCGGAGAAATCGTGTGCGGACCGCGTCGGCGGTGGCCGTCGTTGCATGGGTATCGCCGTCGACCTCGATCACCAGTCTCTCCGAAAAACACAACAGGTCCGCAAAATAAGGACCGATCGGCACCTGGTGGCGCCATTTCAGCAACGGAAAGGCCTCGCGTAGGGCACGTAGCAGGCGGCGTTCGGGTTCGGGTGCGTCGCGGCGGAGTTGCCGGGCGCGGTGTACGGTGCCCGACGGGCGGTCGTCATAGAGCTGCATGTCAACCTCACCCTCCCACCCGGCTGCGCCGGGCGGGCCCCTCCCTCTCCCGATGGGAGAGGGGCATGTCGCAAAAACCCTCTCCCATCGGGAGAGGGAGGGAGCCGCGTAGCGGCGGAAGGGTGAGGGTGACCCGGCCCATCACGTCATTGACAGGCCAGGCACTCGTCATAGTCCGTGCTTTCCAGCTCGAACTTCTGCAGCGAGATGGTGTTGTCCGCCTCGACCCCGCCGGCGAAGCCCGCGCGCTGCACCGATTTCGAGCGCAGATAGTAGAGCGACTTGATGCCCAGTTCCCAGGCGCGGAAGTGGAGCATCAGCAGGTCCCACTTCTCGACGTCCGCCGGGATGAACAGGTTCAGCGACTGCGCCTGATCGATGTACGGCGTGCGATCGCCGGCGAGTTCGAGCAGCCAGCGCTGGTCGATCTCGAAGCTGGTCTTGTAGCAATCCTTTTCCTCGGCCGAGAGGAAGTCGAGATGCTGGACCGAGCCGCCATTCTCCAGCATCGAGTTCCACACCGCGTCGCTGTTCTTCGATTTCTCGATCAGCAGCTTTTCCAGATACGGGTTCTTGACCGAGAAGCTGCCCGACAGCGTCTTGTGGGTATAGATGTTGGCCGGGATCGGCTCGATGCACGCGCTGGTGCCGCCGCAGATGATGCTGATCGACGCGGTCGGCGCGATCGCCATCTTGCAGCTGAACCGCTCCATTACGCCCATGTCGGCGGCGTCGGGGCAGGGCCCGCGCTCGATCGCGAGCTGCATCGACGCCTCGTCGACCTGCGCCTTGATCTGCTTGAAGATGCGCAGGTTCCACGATTTCGCCATCGCCCCCTCGAACGGCAGGCCGCGCGCCTGGAGGAAGCTGTGGAAGCCCATCACACCCAGGCCGACCGAGCGTTCGCGGCCCGCCGAATAGGCGGCGCGCTCCATGCCGGGTTCGTGGCGGTCGATATAATCCTGCAGCACATTGTCGAGGAAGCGCATCACGTCCTCGACGAAGCCCTTCTCGTCCTTCCACTCGTCCCAGGTCTCGAGGTTCATCGACGACAGGCAGCACACCGCGGTGCGATCGTTGCCGAGATGGTCGCGGCCGGTGGGCAGCGTGATCTCGCTGCACAGGTTCGACGTCGACACCTTCAGTCCGAGATCGCGGTGATGCTTGGGCATCGACTTGTTCACGTGATCGGCGAAGACGATGTACGGCTCGCCGGTGGCGAGGCGGGTCTCGACGAGCTTCTGGAACAGCGCGCGCGCATCGACGGTGGCGCGGATCGCATCGTCCTTGGGGCTGCGCAGATGCCATTCGGCGCCGTCGCGCACCGCTTCCATGAAGTCGTCGGTGATCAGCACGCCATGATGGAGGTTCAGCGCCTTGCGGTTGAAGTCGCCAGACGGCTTGCGGATCTCCAGGAACTCCTCGATCTCGGGATGCGAAACGTCGAGATACACCGCCGCCGAGCCGCGACGCAGCGACCCTTGCGAGATCGCGAGGGTCAGCGAATCCATGACGCGCACGAACGGGATGATGCCGCTGGTCTTGCCGTTCAGGCCGACCGGCTCGCCGATCCCGCGGACGTTGCCCCAATAGGTGCCGATGCCGCCGCCGCGCGAGGCGAGCCAGACATTCTCGTTCCAGGTCTCGACGATGCCGCCCAGGCTGTCGGGCACCGAATTGAGGTAGCAGCTGATCGGCAGGCCGCGCCCGGTGCCGCCGTTCGACAGCACCGGCGTCGCGGGCATGAACCACAGCTTCGAGATATAGTCGTAGATCCGCTGCGCGTGCGGTGCGTCGTCGGCATAGGCGGAGGCGACGCGGACGAACAGGTCCTGGAAGCTCTCGCCCGGCAGCAGATAGCGGTCCTTCAGCGTCTCCTTGCCGAAATCGGTGAGCAGCGCGTCGCGGCTGTGATCGACCTCGACCGGATAGGGCTGCGGCGTCACCGACTTGCTGTCGAGCAGGACAGGGCCGGCGGCCGGCGCGGACGCGCGGACGGTGGCGGATTCTTCGATCGTTTCGGTGCTCATATCGCTCGCCTGTGTATCCCTGAAGTCCATCGCCGCCGCTCCTACCGTTCTCTCTTCGTTCGAATCGGGGCAGGCCCTGATCCTATCACCGAGCGGACCCCGGCGGAGAACAAAATGCGCACGCGTCCCATGTGGAAGACGCGGATAAGCGCCCGTGGCGATGGGTGTCGCGACGCCGTTCATACCACCAATTGGGTCCGCCCCCGAACTCAACCCCAAGAGATTGTGCCAAACCGCGATCGGACGCAAGACCCTTAATGATCCGTCGACGCCGCGGTTCGTCGCTGTTTTCCGTGGCTTCGCCGCGCCGCCGCCGAACGACGCGTGGAGTTCCGCGGGTTACGCGATCCGCAAGGGAACGGGGCGGGAACGCGAAAATTTTAGGCGGATCGTAGAGGAGCGCCGTCTTCCGTGGCGATCAGCCCGCGATCGGCCGTGGGCGGCCGGCGGGGTCGACGGCCACCATGACGAATTCGGCCGACGCGGCCTGGCGCCGTTCGCCCGACAACAGGCTTTCGGACCAGAGATCGACGCGGACGCGGACCGAGCTGCTGCCGGTCATCGTAACTCGCGCGACCACCTCGGTCATGTCGCCCTCGCGCACCGGCACCCGGAAGTCGATCCGGTCGGATGCCGCCATCACCATCACCGCGCGGGTCGCACGAGTCGCGGCGATGAAGGCGCCCTTACCGAGCATGCGCAGCGCATCGCCGCCGAACAGCGTGCCATAATGGTTGGTCTGCGGCGGAAAGACCATGTCCATCATCCGCAGCGGGGCGTCCGCCGGTTCGTCGGCCGCCGCCGCGGATGGCGGGGGCAAAGGCAGCCGCGTCGCTGCCCCCTTGACCGCGACCAGCGTGAACAAGCCGCGGGTGCAGAGGCGGCGTTCCCCGCTCAGCAGCGCTTCGGCGACGAGATCGACCTCGACGTCGCACGAACTGGTGCCGACGCGGACGATCCGCCCGCTCGCCTCGATCAGCTCGCCTTTCAGGGCGGGGGCGGCGAAGTCGATCCGTTCGCAGGACGCGGTGACGAACGGCGCCCGGCCATGCCGCGACGCGGTGAGGAACGCCACCTTGTCCATGTGCGCGAGCGCGACGCCGCCGAACAGCGTGCCGTGATGGTTGGTGTCGCCCGGGAAGATCATGTCGATCAGCCGGACGGTGCCGCCTCCGGCGGCGTCGATCGCCACGGTTCAGCGCCCGGTCGCGAGATCGGCGCGAAGCGTCCGGGCCGCGGCGACCATCGCCGCGATCGCGGGCTTCACCTCGTCCCATTGCCGCGTCTTCAGCCCGCAATCGGGATTCACCCAGAGCTGCTCGGGCCGAAGATGCCGCCCGGCAAGCCGCATCAGCGTCACCATCTCTTCCTCCGACGGCACCCGCGGCGCGTGGATGTCGTACACCCCCGGCCCGATCGCGCTCGGGTAGCGATAGCGGGCGAAGCCCTCCAGCAGCTCCATCTGCGATCGTGCGGTCTCGATCGAGATCACGTCGGTGTCCATCGCCGCGATCGACGGCAGGATGTCGTTGAACTCCGAATAGCACATATGGGTGTGGATCTGGGTCGCGTCGCCGACCCCTGCCGCCGACAGCCGGAAACAGTCGACCGCCCAGTCGAGGTATCGCTGCCAGTCGCGCCGGCGCAGCGGCAGGCCCTCGCGCAGCGCCGCCTCGTCGATCTGGATCGCCTGCGCACCCGCGGCTTCGAGATCGAGCACCTCGTCGCGGATCGCGAGCGCGATCTGCCGGCACGACGCCTCGCGCGGCTGATCGTCGCGGACGAACGACCAGTTCAGGATCGTGACCGGTCCGGTCAGCATCCCCTTCATCGGGCGGCGCGTCAGCCCCTGCGCATATCGCCACCAGTCGACCGTCATCGGCTGCGGCCGCGATACGTCGCCGTACAGGATCGGCGGTCGGACGCAGCGCGAGCCGTAGGACTGGACCCAGCCACCGACGGTGAAGGCGAAGCCCGACAGCTGCTCGCCGAAATACTGCACCATGTCGTTGCGTTCGAATTCGCCGTGGACGAGCACGTCCAGCCCGACCTGCTCCTGCCAGCGGATCGCGCGCTCGGTCTCCTCGCGCAGGAAGGCGTGATAGGTGGCATCGTCCAGATTGCCGCGATTATGCTCGGCGCGCGCGCGGCGAACCTCGGCGGTCTGCGGGAACGATCCGATCGTCGTGGTCGGGTAGGGCGGCAGATCGATGACCGTCGCTTGCGCAGTCCGGCGGACCTGGTGGTCGGACAGGCGATCGCGCATCGCCGGCGAGACCGCGGCGATCCGGGCCGCGACCGCCGCATCATGGATCAGCGGCGAGGTTCTGCGGGTCTCGACCGCGCGGGACGATGCCGCGATCTCCGCCGCGACGCTGGCGCGGCCGTCGTTCAGCGCCCGCTTCAGGATCGACAGCTCCTCGATCTTCTGGACCGCGAAGGCGAGCCACTGCGTCACCGCCGGATCGAGCTTCTTCTCCAGCAGGAGATCGACCGGGGTGTGGAGCAGCGAGCAGGACGGCGCGAGGATCACGTCGCGCGCGGCGGCGATCGGCGCCAGCCGGTCGAGCAGCGCGTCGAGATCGGCGCGCCAGACGTTGCGGCCGTCGATCACCCCCAGCGACAGCAGCAACGACGCCGGCGCGGCCTTCAGCACCGCGTCGAGCTGTTCGGGCGCGCGCACCAGATCGACGTGCAGCCCGTGGACGGGCAGCGCGGTCGCGAAGCCGAGATTGTTGCCGAGTCCGCCGAAATAGGTCGCGAGCATCAGTTTCACGCCGCACCGCGCGAGCTTCGCATAGCTGCGGGTCAGTGCCTTGCGCTGGCGATCGTCGAGGTCGAGCACCAGCACCGGCTCGTCGATCTGCACCCACTCGGCGCCGGCTTGCGCGAGGTGGCCGAGGATCGCGGCGTAGAGCCCCAGCACCTCGTCGAGGTAATCGAACGGATCGACGTCGCTGCCCTTGGCCAGGCTGAGCCACGTCACCGGGCCGAGCAGGACCGGCCGGGTCTCGAACCCTTGCGCCTTCGCCTCGCGATACTCGTCGACGACCTTCAGCCGGTTGAGCGCCAGCTTCCGCCCGGCGGCCAGTTCCGGGACCATGTAATGATAGTTGGTGTCGAACCACTTGGTCATCTCGCACGCGGTCACGCTGGCATGCGCGTGGCCGCATCCGTTATCGTCGTCGGTGGTGGTGCCGCGCGCCATCGCGAAATAGGTCGCCAGGTCGGCCTGTCCGTCCGCGGCGGCGTAGCGAGCAGGGATCGCGCCGAGCATGACGCTGGTGTCGAGAACATGGTCGTAGAGCGAGAAATCGTTCGACGGCAACCAGTCGGCGCCGAGCGAGCGTTGCCGCGCCCAGGCGGCGGTGCGCAGGCCGGCTGCGGCCTCCAGCAGATCGGCTTCCGACGAGGCGCCGGACCAATGAAGTTCGAGTGCGGATTTCAGTTCGCGGCGCGGGCCGATGCGCGGAAAGCCCAAGGTGGCGACGGTGACAGTCATTGTCTTCATACCCCGACGAAGGGCGAGGAAGACGGATGGTCACAGGCAGGGCGCGCGCCCGAAAAGGCCGGCCGCGCGTGTGCAAGCGGCCAGCCCGGGATCCCCGCCGGTGGACGTTATCGCGTCGAAGGCAGGTCTCCTGGCTCGCGGGTCGTCACGTCGGTCTGGCCTTCCCAGCAGCTCGCACCGCCAGTGACACTGATTGACCGCCGCTCGCCGCTTACAGTTGCGGGGGCAGCGCCGGCCTTGGACCTGGTTCCTGAAAGGAGGTCCGCACCGGCTTCCCGTCTTAGCTCCGGTGCGTTGGCACGACCGGAGAACCTCGACCCCGCCTGTGTCCCAGCTTCGCTCGACACCGTCAACAGTCATATAAAGAAATCTTTATATGACTGTTCGCTTGCGGCGGGGTGTACGAAGACTGCGGCTGCCCTGACCACTAGGCATAGGTGGACCGCGGCCGACACCGGCGTGCTCGATCGCTTTTGCGAGCCTCCCAACTTGGTTTCCAACAATTTCTATGCGCTTGCATATAGTTCGTGGAACCGAACCGACATGCACAGGTTCGACTCAGATCACCAATAAGGGGATCGAGTGTGACTGAAACCATCGATGCGTTGGATGCTCTCGCCGTACACGCAGAGCGCCGGGCAGGCCGCAGGGCGTTCTTCAAGGCGGCGGTCGGGGCGGCTGCGGTCGGCGCCGGCGCATTCGTGGTCAGCCAGGCCGCGCAGGCGCAGACGCTCACCGACGCCGATGTGCTGAATTTCGCGCTCAATCTCGAATATCTCGAGGCCAATTTCTACTGGTACGCGGTCTACGGCGTGCCGATCCCGGCGACCTCGATCACCGGCGTCGGTGCGGCCGTGCCGGCTACCGGCGGTCATGCGGTGCCCTTCAGCGATCCGATCGTTGCGCAGATGGCGCGCGAGATCGCCAATGACGAGCTTGCTCATGTCAATTTCCTGCGGACGGCGCTCGGCTCGGCGGCGGTGGCACAGCCGCGGCTCGACGTGTCGGTCTCGCCGACCAGCGCGTTCAGCGCCGCAGCGCGGGCCGCAGGCTTCATCGATGCGGCGGGGCAGTTCGATCCCTATGCGTCGGACCTGAACTTCCTCTACGGGGCCTTCCTGTTCGAGGATGTCGGGGTGACCGCCTACAAGGGCGCGTCGCCGCTGCTGACCAACCCGGCCTATATCGACGCCGCGGCGGGCATCCTGGCGGCGGAGGCGTATCACGCCAGCATGATCCGCACGACGATCGACCAGCTCGGCGGCAATCCGGGACTGAAGGCGAGCACGATCCGCGGCGATACCGAGCTGGTCTCGGCGGCCCGCGACAGCCTCGACGGCGCGACCGATCTCGATCAGGGGCTGGCCTATGTGACCTCCGGCGCGGGTCCGACGTCGAACATCGTGCCGACCGATACCAACGGCATCGCGTTCAGCCGCACCGCCGGGCAGGTCCTGAACATCGTCTATCTCGACAAGACCGCGGTCACGGCCGGCGGATTCTTCCCAGCTGGTGTCAACGGCACCATCCGCACCAGCACGAACAACGCCTGAGCCATCGGCGCAGAAGGGGATTTCCAATGATCGATCGCGAAACTCTGCTCGAGGTGTTCGACATCGCGGAGCGCAAGCGCACCGAGCGCCGGCGCTTCATCAAGATGGCCAGCACCGCCGTCGCCGCCAGCGCGGGCGCCGCCATGCTCTCCGCCTGTGGCGGGGATGACGACAAGAACGTGCCCATCGTCACGCCGACGCCTGCGCCGGTATCGACGCTGCCCGCGGGCGACGCGGATGTGCTGAACTTCGCCCTCAACCTCGAATATCTCGAGGCCAACTACTACACCTTCGCGGCGTTTGGCACCGGGCTGAATACGGCGCTTACGTCCGGCACCGGTAGTCAGGGCGCGGTGGTTGGCGGGCGCAAGGTGCCGTTCGCCGACGCGTCGGTTGCGGCCTATGCGCTCGAAATCGCGGCGGACGAGAATGCGCACGTGCAGTTCCTGCGTCAGACGCTCGGGTCGTCGGCGGTCGCACAGCCCGCGATCAACATCGACGGCGGGGCGAGTGGTGCGTTCACCGCCGCGGCGCGATCGGCGGGAGTGGTCGGCCCGACCGGCACCTTCGATCCCTATGCGTCGGACGAGACCTGGCTGCTCGGCGGCATGCTGCTGTCCGACGTCGGGGTGACCGCGTACAAAGGCTCGGCGTCGCTGATCTCGAACAAGATCATCCTCGAGGCGGCGGCGGGCATCCTCGCGGTTGAGGCGTATCATTCGGGGCTGCTGCGCACGCTGCTGTACCGCAAGGGATTGGCGATGCCCAATCTGCGCACCAACACCGACCTGATCTCCAACGCGCGCGACGCGGTCGACAATCCGATCGACGACGATCAGGGCATCGGACCGGTGACGATCGACGGCGCAGACGCGTCGAACATCGTGCCGTCGGACAGCAACGGCATCGTCTTCGGGCGGAAGGCGGGCGACGTCCTCAACATCGCTTACCTGAACGCGGGTGCGGCGACCTCTGGCGGGTTCTTCCCGGCGGGTGTCAACGGCAACATCCGGGCGTCGACTGCGGGCTGACGATCGTAGCGGCCGGGGCGCGTCGATGGCGCGCCCCGCCGTCGTTGCAACCATCGCCATCTAGCCGGTTGCAAGCGGCGACGAGCAGGATCAGGCTGCGACGATGATCGATTTCGTCATGCTGCTGGCCTTGCTGCCGGCGACCGCCGCCCCCGCGCAGGAGGCCGTTCGCAAGCCGGCGATGGTGCCGGCCCCGCGCCCGATCCCGGCGCCTCCCATAGTCGCCGATCAGCGCCAGATGCTGACGTGGCAGCCGACCATCCTGCGCTGCGAGGGGCGGCCGATCACCGCGACGCCAATGCGCCGGCCGCTGAACGCCCTGGTGTGGTCGGGCTTCCAGACTAAGCCGGTCAGCTTCGCCTTCTCGATCGATGCGTCGGGGCGGACCCTCGGCATCAGGCGGCAGCGCGACAATGGCGCCGGGCTTGCCGAGGATCTCGGCCCCGCGCTCGCCGCGACGCGGTTTCCCGCCAAGGCGCCGCGGGGCGACTGCACGATCGTCTATGCGCCCCAGATGACGTCGATGGCGGAGACGCCGATTGCCGAGCTGATCAGCTATTCGCTGGCTCCCGAGATGGGCGCCTTGCCCTGGGCGGGGTGGGAGCGGATCGCCGGGACCGGCGACTGCCGCGACGAGCCGCGCCCCCAGGCACTACTGCAGGCGTATCCGGATTTCCGCACGCTGCCGGGGACGCCGGGCGCGAGGGACTGGTCGATGGTCCGCTACGATCTCGACGCGAAGGGCCGGCCGACGGCGGTCGGCACGCTGACCGGGACTGGCAATGCGGCGCTCGATGCGGCGGCGGTAACCGCGATCCGGGCATCGCGCTATACCAGCGGCGCGCGGACCGGCTGCCAATATCCTTATTGGCGCGCGCCGCTGGTCCTCGCGCCGCCGCCGATGCCGCCCGAAGCGGCGTTCCGGCCGACCTCCGCCACGTGTCCGGCGGGACGCGACTGGACCACGCCCCCGGTGCTGACCTTCCCCGAGGCGTATCGGCGGCGATCGATCGAGGGCTGGGCGATCGTGACCTACGACCTCGCGCCATGGGGTGAACCCGGCAACATCCACGCGGTCGCCGCCGAACCCTCGGCGGATTTCGGCACCCAGGCCGAGGCGGTGGTGCGCGGCGCGCGGCTGCCCGCGTCCGATCGCGGCGCCACCGGTTGCGTCGACCGGGTGATCTTCAAGATCGGTCCGCGCCCCGGTCCGCCGCCGCCACCACCCTTCTAGCGCTTCGCGGCGAAGGTGTAGGTCAGCGCGACGCCGCCCGAGAACTGGTCGCGCGATCCATAGGCGCGAACCAGCGGCGATCGGGCGGCGTCGGACACGAGGCGATCGTAGGAGGCATAGCTGTAGAAGCCCCAGACCGGAGTGATCTGGCGGATCAGCCCCGCGGTCGCGCCGACCGCCTGGATGCCGCCCGACGCCTTGAAGCGCGACAGCCCGGTCGCGGCGGCATCGGTGGGGCTGACGCCGAAATAGGCGCGGTTGTAGCGATCGTCGCTGATCGTCACCCGCGGGCCGATCGAGAACACCGACCGATCGTGATCGCGCACCACATAATCCATGCTGACATCGCTGACCCAGCCGCGATGGCCGCCAATCCCCTTGCGCAGCTCGGCGCGGCCGCGGATCGCGGGGGTGAACTGATATTGCACGAAGCCGCCCGCCTCGACGGTGAAGCCGACCTTGCGGACCGGCGCGCCGACGTCGCGCGCGGTGCGGCTGCCCTGGAAACCGAAGGCGGGGCCGAACGACGCGCCGCCGAGGCGGACCAGCGGCGAGCCGATGCTCTCGTCGGCGGCTTCGAACGCGAAATCCTCGCCCGCCTTCGCGCGCGATAGATCGAACAGCGGCGAGAAGCTGACGCCGTCCGCGCCGGGGTAGCTCGGCCCGATCTGCGGCCCGGCGGCGATGCGGGTGCGCTTGGCAGGCGCGTCCTGCGCGGTTGCTGCGGTGGAGAGAGTGGCGAGCGAGGCTGTCGCCGTCAGGATGGTGCGCATGATCATGAACGCGGCGTACTGCATTTCGCCGGGGAGGGGGAGCCGCCCCGCTTGCCTGGCGGAAAGTGGCTGCGCAGCGCGCTGGGCGGTGGCGTTCGCGGCAAGGCTTCGGTAGGCGGGGCAATGGGTGATCTGGATCGTCTCGTGCCCGCGGGCATCATCGAACAATGGGTGTTCCACCTGCGCCGCCAACGGTCGCGTGCGCAGGACGCGCTGTGGCTGATCGAACAGGGCTACACGATCCACGACGGCCGTGGCGGGGTCCCGACCGGCGACGCCACCGCGCGGTTCCGGCGCGAACACGAGACCGTGATCGAAGAAGTCAACGCGCTGCTGGCGCTGTACGACCGGATCAACCTGGGCGCCGAGACCGATGCGGAGATCGCGGCGATCTGAGGGCGCCAGCGCGTAGCCCTGCTTCTGGGTGCTCGGGAGCGCGGCGCCACGAACGCCACGCGCGATTACCCTGGGCTCCTGCGGCCGCAGGAGCACTGGACTCCTCACCGGCTCATGTTCGCGCTTTTACATGCGCCGGTCGGCTTCACGCGAAGGCGCGAAGGCGCAACGCTCTTCTCCGCGTCTCTGCGTGCACGATATTCGCGCTCCTGCGCACGCGGGAGCCCAGGGTCGCGAACGTGCCGCTCGATTACTCCGCGTTCCCGCGCACGCAGGAGCACGATGGCATCGCCTACTCCACGTTCTTCAGGTCGCGGTCCATTGCGGCGCCGTCGAAGGGCACGACGATGACCTTGCTGCCATGGCCGTCATTGCCCTTCTGGTCGTCCTTGGGCACGTCGATGACCGAGAAGCTGATCGCGATGACGTGGCCGTTCTCGATGATCACGCCGGCGCGTTCGAGCTTGTTCCAGTGGTTCTTCACGCCGTTGGTATAGCGGATGAAGTCGGCGCCGGGTTCGTAGGCAAGCCCCTGCACCTTCCAGCCGGTGATGCCGTTGCGCGAGATCAGGTGGAAGGCGCGGCGATCGCGCCAGTGGTTGACGATGACGTGGTACCAGCCGCCGCTGTGCCAGATCACCGGATCCTCATAGGTGTCGAGCCCGAGCTGGGGCAGCCCCGGCAGGTCGCGGTAGATGGTTTCGCCCATCACCTTGTACGGGCCGAGGATCCCGGCCTTGCTGATCAGGATCTGCCCCGATCGCTGGATGATCTCGTAGCCGCCGTCGGGGCGCGCCATGATGCTGACGTTGGAGCCGCGCCACGGTTTGGGCGGGCCGGGCTGCGCGATCTCGGCGGGCTGGAACACCGAGGTGAAGGCGCTCTGGTCGACGACGATGTCGCCGAGCTTGGTCCAGGGTCCGTCGATCGATGCGGCAGTGTAGACGTCGCCGTTGCGGGTTTCGCTGATCACCACCGCGTAGCGGCCGTCGTGCATCCGCAGCGCGGTGACGTTGTGGCCCTTGCCGCCCATGTCCTTGGGCCACATCAGGCCGCGATCGGTATAGGGGCCGTACAGCTTGTCGCTGGTCGCCTGCACCGCGAGCGAGGTCACCCACGCCGCGTGCCCGGTCGCCTGCGGCCAGCGGCTGGCGAACATCCGGTACTTGCCGTCCGCGCCCTTCAGGATCTGCCCGTCCCAATAGTTCCAGCGCTTCATCGTCACGTCTTCGAGGCCGTTGCCGGTGTCGCGCGGGCCGACCGTCGCGGCGCCCCAGACGGTAGTCGAGAGCGGCGCCCTCACGATCGGGGTGGGCTCGAAATAGGCGATGAACGGCTTGGGGCCGAGCACCGGCAGATCGGCGGCGGCGATCTTGTTCTGCGCGGTCGATATCGACGAAACCGAGGCGGCGAGCGGCAGCGCCACGAACGTCAGCAAGGCAGTCATCACTCGACGGGTCATGATCGATCCTCCTTCTCGCGGAACAGCGCCCGCTGTTGAGTGAAGGGTACCACCTCAACCCATCGTATGAAAGTCACGGGTGCAATTTATATTTCATAAGCAAAACTACAATGAGGCTAGCTGATCGTTCGCCTCGCGATTCCGTCTCTAGCCGCCGCCGCTATGTTCCCTTTATGTTCACACGCATGCGATTCGCGTGCGATCCACTGATCTTCAAGGCGTTGTGCGCGGTCGACGAGGCGTGCGCGCAGGCGCAGGTCGAGGTGGTGCGGCCGAGCTTCGCCCTGCGGTTCGCACTCGCCTATCTGTTCGTGCGCAGCGACGGCACGCGCTGGGTCTACGACGCGTTCTGGAAGGCGATCCAGGATGCCGACATCCGATCCAATGGCGGGTATCTGCGCGGGACCTCGGCGACGTCGGCGATGCAGGGCATCCTGCGCAGCGTCGGCGTGGTGCCGACCTTCGAGGCGTTGAAGGAGTTGGAAGAGGCGCGCCGGCGCAACAGCCCCGAGGCGATCGCGCGGCGGCGGCTGGCGCGCGCGGTGCGCGACGAACAGCGGCTGCGCGAGGAAGCCGACGAGGCGCGGCGGGCGCTGATGAGCGACGGGCTGGACTGACCGCCCGCCACGTTGACCGAAGGCGGATCAGCGCGAGGCGGCTTCGTCCAGCCGTTCGCGGATGATGTCGGCGACGCCCAGCACGGTCGCCCACGCGCTCACCATCCCGGCGGCTTCGCACCAGTCGGCGGCCGCGCGCAGATGGGCCAGGCATTCACGGGCAGAATCGTCGTCGGTCGGCATCAAACTACCCGCGGCTTGGTCGGCGATGCGCGTTATTACTCCGGTTATTGATAGTAGACCATATCGTATGACTACCTATCGAGCCGATCGGCTTGCGCCCAGTCGAGCCGCTCCTCCATCCCCGCCGCATCGTGTAGGCTAGACAGGAAGCGCTCCAGCCGGCGATGGCCCGACGAGGACAGGCGGATCGGCGCGGTGACCAGCGCCTTGCTGGCGCCGTCGTCCTCATATTCGATCAGTTCCTCGGCATTGAGCGCGCGGATCCAGCGCGACGCGTTGCCCAGGCTGATCCCGATCGAGGCGTGTAGATCGGCGGTGCTGAGGGTGCGTCCCTCCGCCTCGCTGACATAGGCCAGGACCATGATGTCCCAGGCGGGATCGCCGAAGAAATGCGCGCTGAACGCCTTTTCGCGCGCGCGGCGGCTGGCGAGGATGAACCGCGCGACGCGCAACAGGATCGACGGTTCGACCCAGTCCGACGGCGGCACCGCCTCGTCCGACAGGATCTCGCACGCGATCGGGCCACCCGGCTGCTCCATCGGGCGGAGCGAATTGGATACCCAGACATGGGTGCCGTCGGCGCGCAGCATGCGCTTCACGGTGGCGAGTGGAATGCGCTCGCCCATCACCCGCGCGAGCACCGAGACGCAGCGATCGCGATCCGCAGGCGCGGTGAGGTCGAGCGCGTTGCGCCCGATCAGCCGACCACGCGCCATCCGCATCGTCGCGCAGAAGGCGGCGTCGACCTCGAGGATCGTGCCCGATCCATCGACCACCAGTCGGCCCAGCTTCGCCATCGAAAATTCCCGCTCCTCATTCGCCGGACCCGCCACGATGGGCCGAAATGGCCCCGATATCAATCGACCTGCACACCGTCGGCGATACCGCAGGCAGGCGGCAATTCCGCTAACTTAGGTCAAGTTCGCTGACAAGCTTTATCGCGTTTACAGGCGCTTGGCAGTGGCCGTCATCCGTTGCGGCGGCTGTTGCGGGCGATCAGCGACTGGTTGAGGTGATCGAGGTTGAAGCGCTCCGCGAACTGCAACCCGACCTTGCCGTCGCGGGCCCACGCGATCCGCGCCGCGAACATCCGGTCTTCGAGTAGCTCGATGCGGACGTCGGCACCGATCGCGTCGGATCCGAGCACGACGCCGTCGATCATCGCACCGGTCGCGGAGATGTCGCGGATCCGGACGTCGCCATGATAGCTGCCGATCGCGATCCGCGCGGTGCGCAGCATCTTGGTACGCGGGCTGCGGCTGACCTTGTGGCCGCTGGCGACGACCGGGCGGGCGCCGCTCAATTGCCGCATCACCTCGTCGGCGCGGACGCCGCGGCCGTAGACATAGCCCTGAATGTGGCTGCACCCGAGCGAGCGGACCAGGTCGATCTCGTCCTGCACCTCGACCCCCTCGGCGGTGGTCTCCATCCCCAGCGTGTCGGCGAGGGTGACGATCGCCTTGATGATCGCGGCGTTGCGGTTGCCCGGCTGGGCGGCGCCGCGGACGAACGATTGGTCGATCTTGATCTTGTCGAACGGTGCGTTGCGCAGATAGCCGAGCGACGAATAGCCGGTGCCGAAATCGTCGAGCGCGAGGCGGACGCCGATCGTCTTCAGCGCCTTGAACATCTGGTCCGACGAATAGCTCTCGTCGAGGAACACGCCTTCGGTGATCTCCAGCTCGAGCCGGTCGGGCGCGAGCCCCGCGCTCGCGATCGCGCTGGTGACGAGCGCGGGTAGCGTCGGGTTGGCGAACTGGATCGGCGAGACGTTGACCGCGACGCGGATATGGTCCGGCCAGCGCCCCGCCTCCGCCGCCGCGGTCCGCATCACCCAGGTGCCGAGCGCCTCGATCAGCCCGCATTCCTCCGCGACCGGCACGAATTCGGCGGGCGACACCGCGCCGCGAGTGGGGTGGTCCCAGCGCAGCAGCGCCTCGTAGCCGACGATGCGGGTGTCGGCGGTGCTGACCACCGGCTGGTAGACCAGGTGGAACGCGCCTTCGCTGAGCGCGGTGCGGATGTCGTCCTCGAGCTGCTTGCGGCTCTGCGCGCCGGCGAGCATCTCGTCCGAATAGAAGCGGTGGACCCCGCGGCCGTCGCCCTTGGCGGCGTAGAGCGCGAGATCGGCGTTGCGGATCAGCTCCTCGGCCTGCTCGCCATGCTGCGGCGACAGCGCGATGCCGACCGAACAGCCGATCGAGATCGACGACCCGGCGATGAAATAGGGCTGCGACAGCGCCGCGATCAGCTCGCGCGCGAGCGCGCTCAGCGTCTCGCGACTGTCGGTGCCGGGCAGCAGCACCTGGAACTCGTCGCCGCCGATCCGCCCGACCAGCCCTGCCGCACCGACGCTGCGTTCGATCCGCTGCGCGACCTGCTTCAGCAGCGCATCGCCTGCCTGGTGGCCGAGCGTGTCGTTGACCGCCTTGAACCGATCGAGGTCCATCAGGAACAGCGCGGCCGGGCGCGCGGGGCCCGCCTGGTGCTGCAGCGTCTTGTCGAGCGACAGCCGCATTCGCTGGCGATTGGCGAGCCCGGTAAGCCCGTCGAACAGCGCCAGCCGGGTGATCTCCGCCTCCGACCGGCGGCGTTCGGTGAGATCGGTGCCCGATCCGATAAAGCCTTCGAACCGGCCGAGCTCGTCGATCACGGGGCGGCCGGAGATCGACCACCAGCGCTCCGCCGCCGGATCGTCCGCGGCGCAGACCGAATAATCGGAGAACGACGTGCGCGACGAAATGTGGAAGCCGAGCGTACGCTCGGTGCCCGGGGTCGCGCTGTCCATCCGGAACAGATCGGTCAGCAACCGCCCGATCGGCGCGCAGCCATGCGCGACCAGCTCGCGCGACACCTTGGCGCTGAGATAGGTGATGCGGCCGTTGCGGTCGGCCTCCCAGAACCAGCCGGTGCCCTGGCCCTCGAATTCCGCGACCATCTTGCTGGCGAGGCGACCTTCGTCGATCTCCTCCGCGCGGCGGCGGTCGCCATGCGCATCGAGCCGCGCCATCCGCACCGTCGAGACGACCAGGCACAGCACGAACAGGATCGCGACTCCGGTCGGCAGCAGCTCCGCGGTCTCGATCCCGACCGCGGCGGCGAGCCCCAGCCCCAGCCCGAGCGTCGCCGGACGGACGCTGTGCAGCGCCGCCGCGGTGATGCTCATCGCGCCCGCGACCGCGATGAACCCCGCCAGCCGCATCGCGCCCGCGGGCATCGCGGTGGCGATCCACAGCAGCGACAGCAGCGGCACCGCCACCCCGATCGACAGCAACAGCAGCGCGCGGTTGCGCAGGTGCGGCGCGAAGCGCTGCGCCATGCCGCGGCCCGCGGTGATCGCGATGCCGAGCGACATCGCCGCGAGGAGGAACGCGTCGATCCCGGCGCCGGTGGTCAGCCGCCGCTCGCCGAGCGCGATCGCGATGCACACCACCACGACCGATGCGAGCAGCTGCGCACCGACTGCGAACGGCCACATCGCCGCGACCTGGCGCAGGCGGATCCGGTGGATCGGGGAGGGGTGGGGCGCTTCGTCCGCCCACAGACCGAGCGCCACCGGCAGCCCTGGAAGGCCCGGCGAATCGGTCGACAGGAAAGCGCGGAGGTTCATGAACCGACGGGGTAACCCGACGGACCTTGCGATTTGCTTGCGAGGTTATGTTTAACGTGTGGATAAAACGGAACACGATCATAAGCCGGCGCGTGACCTTCCCGCTTGGAACGCCGGCGCCGCGCGATTATGCGCCGATGCCATGACCACGATCATCCGCGAAGCCGACCTGATCGAGAGCGTCGCCGACGCGCTCCAGTTCATCAGCTACTACCACCCGATGGACTACATCCGCGCGCTGGGCGTCGCCTACGAGGCGGAGCAGAGCCCGGCGGCGAAGGATGCGATCGCGCAGATCCTGACCAACAGCCGGATGTGCGCGGAGGGCCACCGCCCGATCTGCCAGGATACCGGGATCGTCACGGTGTTCGTGAAATGGGGCCAGGATTGCCGCTTCGCCGACGGCAGCCGGTCGCTGCAGGAGGTCGTCGACGAGGGCGTACGGCGCGCCTATCTCCACCCCGGGAACAAGCTGCGCGCCTCAATCCTCGCCGACCCCGCCTTCACCCGCCGCAATACGAAGGACAACACGCCGAGCGTGCTGAACGTCGAGCTGGTGCCCGGCAGCACGGTGTCGGTCGACGTCGCGGCGAAGGGCGGCGGGTCCGAGAACAAGTCCAAGTTCAAGATGATGAACCCGAGCGATTCGATCGTCGACTGGGTGCTGGAGATGATCCCGCAGATGGGCGCTGGCTGGTGCCCACCGGGCATGCTCGGGATCGGGATCGGCGGCACCGCGGAAAAATCGATGCTGCTCGCCAAGGAATCGCTGATGGGCGCGATCGACATGGCGCAGCTGAAGCAGCGCGGGCCGCGCACCGATATCGAGGCGTTGCGGATCGAGATCTACGACAAGGTCAACGCGCTCGGGATCGGCGCGCAGGGGCTCGGCGGGCTGTCGACGATCCTCGACGTCAAGATCGCCGACTGGCCGACGCATGCGGCGTCGAAGCCGGTGGCGATGATCCCCAACTGCGCCGCCACCCGCCACGCGCATTTCACGCTCGATGGATCGGGGCCGGTCTATCTGGAGCCGCCGAAATTGTCCGAATGGCCCGACGTGAACTGGACGCCGGACAAGGCGGCGATCCGCGTCGATCTCGACACGCTCACGCCCGCGGTCGTTCAGAGCTGGAAGCATGGCGACCGGCTGTTGCTGAACGGCAAGATGCTCACCGGGCGCGATGCCGCGCACAAGCGGATCGCGGACATGCTCGCAAAGGGCGAGGCACTGCCGGTCTCGTTCCGGGGCCGCGTGATCTATTATGTCGGCCCGGTCGATCCGGTCGGCGAGGAAGTCGTCGGCCCCGCCGGCCCGACCACCGCGACGCGGATGGACAAGTTCACGCGGATGATGCTCGACCAGGGCCTGCTCGCGATGGTCGGCAAGGCCGAGCGCGGCCCCGCCGCGACCCAGGCGATCGCCGAGGCGAAGAGCGCCTATCTGATGGCGGTCGGCGGCGCGGCCTATCTGGTGGCGCGCGCGATCAAGGGATCGAAGGTGGTCGGCTTCGAGGATCTCGGCATGGAGGCGATCTACGAATTCGAGGTCGCCGACTTCCCCGTCACCGTTGCGGTCGACAGCGCGGGCGAGAACGTCCACCAACTCGCGCCGCTGGTGTGGCGCGAGAAGATCGCGCGCGAAGGGCTGCTGGTCGGCGCGTGAGGTGGTGACTCGCCGTGTCCCGCGCAGCCCCGGATGCAGTGAAATGCTTTCGCCTTCGCGGGGCCTCTGCGAGCTCACAACATCCGAACTCATCTTCGTCACCCCGGACTTGATCCGGGGTCCCGCTAAGCCGCAGGAGCACAAGGCGTTAGGTTCGCTGCAAAGCGGGACCCCGGATCAAGTCCGGGGTGACGGCAAGGTTTGGCATAGCTGGTCGGCGTCGGTGGCGCTCGTGACGCTTGCCAGTCTGGATAGCCGCGTTCGCGAGGACGACGGGGGATAGCTTGGCGGATCGCGGTGATCCGCTGCCGATCATTGAAGTCTAGAAGCAGAAGCCGCGGGTCATGTCCGCGATAACGGTGACGGCGCCCCACCCCACAAATGAAAAGAGGTTGCCGGGCGTCTCCCGACGACCCGACAACCTCCTGACATGGTCAGCGGCCGGAGAGCTCCAGCCCGGAGGACCATGCGTACCGCTTGCCTACGACCATCCACGTTGACTGAGGGAGAATACCCTCCGCGGACGATCTGCGGCGTTTAGCGGTGCGTCCCCCGAACGAACCGAACCGAACTCACTGCTGAACCATGAGACATCGGATCACCTCCTTTCGCTTGTTGATAAACATGTGACCAACACTGGGCACGACCGCAATGTGAGTCACCCGGCGTTTAGATACAAGTCTTGTTTTCGGCTAATTTCTGGACGATCCTCGATGGCTTGCGCGGCTAGCGTTCCGCCCTCCCGCCTGCGGGGTGGAAGTAGGGATCAGCCCCGGCAATCCTCGGTCACGCGTTCGATCTCCGCCCAGGCCGGCAACACCAAAGGCGCCGCGCCCGCCTGTTCGATCACGAAGCGCCCACGGCTGAAGCCGATCGCGTCGAGCAGCGGATCGGTCGCCGCCAGCACGCTCTGCCCGCCCTGCATCGGCAGCGACCGCCGCATCGTGCTGGTGCGGATCGTCACCGTCGGCGAGATCGCGCCGGGCAAGACGAGCGCGATCCGCCGCGTCGCGGTCTCGCAGCGGAGCGATACGATCGGCGCGGTCGCCGAGGTGCCGAAGCTCGCGATGCTGCCGGTGGGCGTTTGCCGATAGCGCCAGTCGCCCGGCGTCTTCGGCCAGTCGCGCCAATCGGTGGCGAGCGGTGCGGGCGGCGGCGGCGCCACGACGGGCGGCGGCGCCGGGGCCGGCGGCGCCTCGCGAGGGGCGGGAACGCAGGCGGCGAGAACCATCAGCGGGGCGAGGGGAACGAGGTGGAGACGCATCGCCGGCGCTTATGGGCGCTGGCTCCGCGCGGCTCAACCCGCGAGCCGCGTCGCCACCGCAGGAACTACCCGCGCGGTCGCCGGTTCAAGCAGCCAATCACCAGGAGATCAGCTTTGGCCGACGGCGCCGCCCCCACCCAGATCCTCATCCAGACCAGCGTCAGCGGCACGATGAAGGTCGAGAGCCGCGACGGCGACCATGTCGGCAGCGTTCACGCGTTCATGGTCCACAAGGGCAACGGCCGGGTAACGCACGCGGTGCTGAGCCTCGGCGGCTTCCTGGGCATGGGCAAGAGCTTCTACCCGCTGCCGTTCGAACTGCTGCAGTTCGATCCCGTCCGCGATCTCTACGTCGTCACGATCGACCGCCGCCTGCTGGAAGGCGGCCCCAGCTGGGCGAACAACGCCCCCGTGTTCGACCAGGCCTATGCCGATCGCGTCGCCAGCTATTACTCGGTCAGCAGCACCAACCTGTCGATGGGCTAGGCGGCTTCGAGCGATCCTATCGAGCGCATGCAGCGACAAAGGCTCCCACGGAACCGAGCGCAGTGGTCGAGCAACCGCCACTCACCCGTTCGTGCTGAGTAGAGATCGAGTAGCCCGCAGGGCGTTATCGAGAGCTCGTATCGAAGCACAGGTTCCGCGCACCAACTCATCCCTCGATACGGGCTCTCGATACGCTGCTGGCGCAGCTACTCGATCCCTACTCGGGACGAACGGGGTGAGACTGACTTCTCGCTCGCGGGAGGCAAGCGTCACCCCGATCACCGCCCCCCGCGCTTGCCCATTCGGATCTTCTGGCTCTTGCCGTACCGCGTCTTCCGCGTGCCCGGCTTGCCTTCGTTGCTGCGGCCCATGACGGGCGCGCGATGCTGCTCGACCGGCAGGCCGAGTTCCTCCTGCTCCAGCTGGCGGATCTCGTCGCGCAGGCGGCCGGCGGTCTCGAATTCCAGATCGGACGCGGCCTTGCGCATCTGCTTTTCGAGATCCTCGATATAGCCGCGCAGGTTGTGGCCGACCATGTGCGGGCGGTCCTCATCGATCTCGACGGTGACCTGGTCCTTCGACGCGACGTGGGCGATGATGTCGCCGATGTTGCGGCGGATCGTGGTCGGGGTGATGCCGTTCGCCTCGTTATAGGCGAGCTGCTTCTCGCGGCGGCGTGCGGTCTCGTTCATCGCCCGCTCCATCGAACCGGTGATCCGGTCGGCGTAGAGGATGACGCGCCCGTCGACGTTGCGGGCGGCGCGGCCGATCGTCTGGATCAGCGAGGTTTCCGAACGCAGGAAGCCTTCCTTGTCGGCGTCGAGGATCGCGACCAGCCCGCATTCGGGGATGTCCAATCCCTCGCGCAGCAGGTTGATGCCGATCAGCACGTCGTACACGCCGAGCCGAAGGTCGCGGATCAGCTCGATGCGCTCCAGCGTCTCGACGTCGCTGTGCATGTAGCGGACCTTCAAGCCCGCCTCGTGCATATACTCGGTAAGGTCCTCCGCCATCCGCTTGGTCAGCGTCGTCACCAGCGTGCGGTAGCCCGCCTCCGCGGTCTTGCGGCATTCGACGATCAGGTCCTGGACCTGTTCCTCGACCGGCTTGATCTCGACCGGCGGATCGATCAGCCCGGTCGGGCGGATCACCTGTTCGGCGAACACGCCGCCGGTCTGCTCCATCTCCCAATCGCCCGGCGTCGCCGAGACATAGGTGGTCTGCGGGCGCATCGCGTCCCATTCGTTGAAGCGCAGCGGTCGGTTGTCGATCGCCGAGGGCAGGCGAAAGCCATATTCGGCGAGCGTCAGCTTGCGGCGGTGATCGCCGCGCGACATGCCGTTGATCTGGCCGATCGTGACATGGCTCTCGTCGACGAACAGCAGCGCATTCTCGGGCAGATATTCGAACAAGGTCGGCGGCGGTTCGCCGGGCAGTCGCCCGGTCAGGAAGCGGCTGTAATTCTCGATCCCCGCGCAGCTGCCGGTGGCGGCGATCATCTCGAGGTCGAAATTGGTGCGCTGCTCCAGCCGCTGCGCCTCGAGCAGCTTGCCCTCGCCGATCAGCTCCTTCAGCCGTTCCGCCAGCTCGTGCTTGATCGCCTCGCCCGCCTGCTTCAGCGTCGGGCCGGGCGTGACGTAATGCGAATTGGCATAGATCCGCACCGAATTCAGGCTCGCGACCTTCTTGCCGGTCAGCGGATCGAATTCGGTGATATCCTCGATATCGTCGCCGAAGAACGAGATGCGCCAGGCGCTGTCCTCGTAATGCGACGGGAAGATCTCGAGATTGTCGCCTTTCACGCGGAAGTTGCCACGCTGGAACGCCGCGTCGTTGCGCTTGTACTGGAGCGCGACCAGCTTGCGCACGATCTCGCGCTGGTCGACCGTCGTTCCCTTCTTCAGGTCGAAGATCATCGCCGAATAGGTCTCGACCGATCCGATGCCGTAGAGGCAGCTGACCGAGGCGACGATGATCACGTCGTCGCGTTCGAGCAAGGCGCGCGTCGCCGAATGCCGCATCCGGTCGATCGATTCGTTGGTCGAGCTTTCCTTCTCGATATAGGTGTCGGACCGCGCGACATACGCTTCGGGCTGATAATAGTCGTAGTAGCTGACGAAATACTCGACCGCATTGTCCGGGAAGAACGACTTCATCTCGCCGTAAAGCTGCGCCGCCAGGATCTTGTTCGGTGCCAGGATCAGTGCGGGGCGCTGCAGTTCCTCGATGACCTTGGCCATCGTGAAGGTCTTGCCCGACCCGGTGACGCCGAGCAGCACCTGGTCCTTCTCGCCCTCCTTCGCCGCCCCGGCCAGCTCCGCGATCGCGGTCGGCTGGTCGCCCGCGGGGACGTAGTCGCTCACGATCGTGAAGCGCTTGCCGCCTTCGGCCTTGCTCGGCCGCGACGGCCGGTGCGGGACGAACGCGCTGCCGGTTTCAGGTTCGTCGAGACTGGTTCGGATCTGGATCGCCATGGCACGAATATGGGTCCGCGGGGATGGATTGGCAACGAAGCGTGAACGGACGCGTGCCGGTTTTCACGCCGGGTGACGCGCGCCTCCGCTGCCGCTAGTCTGGGATCGGGGCGCGAAGCTCCGGCGCGGGCGATCACCCGCGACCACCCATCGGGAGAGCGACATGATCGGCTATGCGACACTCGGCAGCAACGACATCGACAAGGCGCTGGGCTTCTACGACGCGCTGTTCGCCTCGGTCGGCGGCAAGCGGCTGATGCAGATGCCCGACGAGCGCAAGCTCACCTTCTACGGCGCCGGCGCAGGCAAGCCGATGCTCGCGATCGGCCGGCCCTATGACGGTGAACAGGCGACTGCGGGCAACGGCACGATGGTCGCGCTGGCGGCGGATACGCGCGAGCAGGTCGACCAGATCTACGCCAAGGCGATCGAGCTCGGCGGCGGCGACGAAGGCGCGCCGGGCACCCGCGGCCCCGACGCGATGGGCTTCTACGGCGCCTATTTCCGCGATCTCGACGGCAACAAGTTCTGCGCGTTCAAAATGGGATGATCGACACCGATCGCCTCGTCC
Source organism: Sphingomonas sp. Tas61C01 (assembly GCF_052567495.1). Taxonomy (NCBI): domain Bacteria; kingdom Pseudomonadati; phylum Pseudomonadota; class Alphaproteobacteria; order Sphingomonadales; family Sphingomonadaceae; genus Sphingomonas; species Sphingomonas sp. Tas61C01. The sequence continues at coordinate 1,680,962 of NZ_CP199583.1, read as the reverse complement.
TGACGCAGCCGACGCTTGCCGATCTCGACGACAGCGTCGCGATGACCGGCGAGGCGTCGGTGATGGCGTTCATCGGCGGCAAGCCGCTGACCCGCGAGGAAGCCTGGAACAAGGTCCTGCGCAATATCGGGCATTGGGCCGCGTTCGGCTACGGGCTGTTCACCGTGCGCGAGCGTGCGGGCGGCGGCTTCGTCGGCGAGATCGGCCTCGCGCATTTTGCGCGCGGGTTCGGCGCGACGTTCGATCCCTATCCCGAAGCCGCCTGGATCATGGCGCAAGCGGGGCAGGGCAAAGGCTATGCGACCGAGGCGGTTGCGGCTGCGCACGAATGGCTGGCGCGCGAGCATGGCGCGACGCGCACGGTGTGCATCATCGACCCCGCGAACCTGGCGTCGATGCGGGTCGCGGTGAAGCTGGGCTATGTGGCGTTCGGCGAGGTCGAGTATCGAGGCGCACGGCCGGTGATGCTGGCGCGGGGATAGCGAGTCTTCCGCTCGGCCCTTTGGTCCTGCGCTACCCGCACGGTGTTCCTGCGAACGCAGGAACCCAGGGCCACGAGCGTGAACGCCAGTAACCCTGGGCTCCTGCCTACGCAGGAGCACGGCAGCCAGCTACAACTGCATTAGATCAACGGCAGCGCACGTTTCCACGGTCGACCGACTGGCCGAGCAACGCACCGCCACCGGCGCCGATCAGCGTGCCGAGCAGGCGCGAACCGCCGCCCGCGATCACGTTGCCGAGCGCACCGCCGGCGAGGCCGCCGACGATCAGGCCGGTGGTGCCGTCGTTGCGGCGGCAATAATAGCGCCCGTTCTGCCCGCGATAGATGCGGTCGTTGCGGCCGAGACGACGCTCCTGATAATAGCGGCCGTCCCGGTAATATTGGTCCGCATAATAGGCGCGCTGGCCGCGGGGCAGGCGGTTATAGTCGTAATTGCGCGACTGCCGCCAATCACGCATGTCCTCTCGGCGATCCTTGCGCGCGTCGCGGACGTCGTCGCGATATTCGCGGCGGGCGTTGCGCACGTCCTTGCGGCTGTCCGCATTGCGCAGGTCCTTGCGGTAATCCTGGCGCGCGTCGCGAACGTCTTCGCGGTACTCGCGCTGGGTTTGGCGCGGATTGTCCTGCGCAGTGGCGGGGATCGCGGCGAACGCGGTCGCGGCGAGCGCCGCGCTCAACATGGCTATACGCATCATACTCTCCTGTCGTTCATGAGATGGGGCGCCGCGACGCTATGGTCGCGGCGCCCCAAGAAGCTCAGGCGATCAGCGGCAGCTCTTGTTGCCGCCGCGCTCGATCGCACGGCCGGCGAGACCACCCGCCAGCGCGCCGCCGAGCGTACCCACGGTACGGTCGCCGCGCGTGTCGATCGTCCGGCCGAGCAGCGCGCCGCCGACCGCACCGATCACCGCACCGGTGGTACCGTCGGGCTTGCGGCACCGCAGCCGACCACGATCGTCGCGCCACTCCTTGTACTGGTAGCGCTTGCGCGCGTCGGCCTGCGACGCCGGCAGGACCAGGGTGGGTACGACCATCGCGGTGCAACCCAGGGCGAGGAACAATTTACGCATCAGAACACTCCCGTTATGAAATCCAGTGATGCGCTAACGTCGATCAAGCCACGCCAGTTGCATGAACTGAAAACAACATCGTGTTCATCCCGGGACAGGCGGGGATCCGCGGCGCGGTCACCAGCGATAGTTGAAGCTGATGCTCACCCGTTCGGCGCGCGCGGCGTTGGCGACGACCTCGTGCCGCAGCCAGCTTTCCCACAGGAAAACGCTGCCCGGCTGCGGCTCGGCATAGACGAACGCCGCATGGCTCTCGTCCGCGTCGGCGCGGCGCGGCGGCGCCGCCATCATCATCGGCAGCCGCGGATCCTCGAGTTTCAGCGCGCCCGATCCCGGCGGTACGGTGACGTAGACCGTACCCGACACGACGCTGTGCGGATGGATATGCCCCGAATGGGTGCCGCCGGGCTTGAGGACGTTGACCCACAGGCTGTCGATCTTCAGCTTGCGCCCGCCGAGATCGAACGCGCAGGCATCCGCGAACGCCGCGACATGGCGGTTGAGCCGGCGGACCAGGTCAGCGAACGCCGGGTCGCGCTGCGGCAGATCGGCGAGCGAGGCGTAGCTGGTATAGCCGCGATATCCCTTCGCCTTCGACCAGCGCCGCCCGGCGACGTCGTCCTCGGCCAGCGCACGGCACGAATGGTCGAGCTCCGCGACGAACGCGTCGTCGGCAAGGCTGTCCTGGTAGAAGGGTGTCGCGAAGAGATGGCGGATCGGCATGGCCGCGCACGAAGCACGGCGACGGGGCGGCTTCAACCCTGCAGGCGCAGCGCGACCTCGTTCATGAAGCGCACGTCGTCGCGCTCGGCGAGCCAGCGCGCCTCCGCGGCGATCGCGCCGAGCACGTCGGTGAGCGGATCGATCTCGCTCTTGGCATAGTTGCCGAGCACATGGCCGGTCACGCGGTCCTTGTGCCCGGGATGGCCGATGCCGATCCGGACCCGGCGGAAATCGGGGCCGAGATGCTGGTCGGTGGATCGCAGGCCGTTATGCCCCGCGGTGCCGCCGCCGGTCTTCACCTTGATCTTGAACGGCGCCAGATCGAGCTCGTCGTGGAACACGGTGAGCGCCTCGATCTCGAGCTTGTAGAACCGCAGCGCCTCGCCGATCGATCGGCCGCTGTCGTTCATGAAGGTCGCGGGCTTCAGCAGCAGGATCTTCTCCGCGCCGATCCGCCCTTCCTGCACCCACCCCTGGAACTGCTTGCGCACTGCACCGAAGCCATGGACCTCGGCGATCGAATCGACCGCCATGAACCCGACATTGTGCCGGTGCATCGCATATTGCGCCCCCGGATTGCCGAGCCCCGCCCAGATCTGCACGGTCGTTCCTTGGTTGTTGATGGGGGCGTTTCGTGGGTGTTCACGCGAAGGCGCGAAGGCGCAAGGAGAAGGGGGTTCACGCGGAGACGCGGAGACGCGGAGGAAGATGAAGTAGACAGCCTGCGGCGCAGCCTTCAACTCGCCTTCTTCTCTCCGCGCCTCCGCGTCTCCGCGCGAACCAATCCTTCGCGCCATCGCGCCTTCGCGTGAACCGTTCACCCTTGAGGCTCACCCCACCCCCGTTCGTCTCAAGTAGGGATCGAGCGAAGTCGAGAGCCCGTATCGAGAGACAGTGCCCCAAGAGGGGGCCTCTCGATACGCCGTCTCGACGAGCTCGACGGCTACTCGAGGCGAACGGGTTGGGTAAGCATCGACCAGAGGGTACGATAAGACCGCGCTTACGCCTCGGGGGTCTCGCCCGCTTCGTCACCCTCGGTCGCTTCCGCAGCCTCGGCCGACTCCGCAGCCGCCGTCTCGGCGACCTCGGCATCCGCGGCCTCGTCAGCAGCGGTCGGCACCGTCGGCGGCACGATCGTGGCGATCGTGAAGTCGCGGTCCTCGACCGACGGCTGCACGCCGTTCGGCAGCGCGACGTCGGAGATGTGGATCGAATCGCCGATCTCGCGGCCCTTCAGCGAGATCGTGATCTCGGTCGGGATCTCGCTCGCGTCGCACACCAGCTCGAGGTCGTGGCGAACGATGTTGAGCACGCCGTTGCCCTTGCTGATGCCGGGCGATGCGTCCTCGTCGGTGAACACCACCGGCACCTGGACGGTGACGGTCGCGTGCGCCGAGATGCGCAGGAAATCGACATGGACGGGACGGTCGGTGACCGGGTGGAAGGCGACGTCCTTCGGCAGCGTGCGCTCGCCGTTGACCATCACCACGGTGTTCATGAAGTGGCCGGTGGCCAGCGCCTTGTTCAGCGCCTTTTCTTCGAGGTGAACCGAGGTCGGTTCCTTGTTCTGGCCGTAGATCACGGCGGGGACGCGGCCATCACGACGCAGCGCCCGGGAGGCTCCCTTGCCAACCCGGTCACGCGTCTCGGCTGCGAGCGTCAGTTGGTCGCTCATTGCAATTCTCCGAAACGATAGATGTTATGCTTCCCGCCACGCCTCCAGGGATGACCATGGCCGGAAGCGGGCGCGCATAGCCGGGCAGGCCGCAAAAAGCAACTACAGCCCTCCTCGTTCCCATCCGACAGTTGGCCCGTGTGTCCCCGCGAAGGCGGGGACCCAGTACTGGGCTCCCGCTTTCGCGGGAGCCCAAATGGATATCTGCAGATCGCGACAATTCGCCGACCCCGAACGCGGTACGCCCCCAATTATTCCTTAATAGGCGACCCGCTGCGACTTCACGCCGGCGGCGCGCAATTGCGCCAGCACGCTGTCCTTGCCCGCGAGATGCCCGGCACCGATCGCGACGAAGACGGTGCCCGGCCGGGTCATCCGCTGACGGATCCACGCCGCCCAGCGCTTGTTGCGGTCGACCAGCAGCACCTTGGCGACCTCGGGCGAATCCTTCAGGCTGTCGTTCATCTCGTCGGCCAGCGCCTCCGGCTTGCCGTCCGCCCAGTCGTTCACCGTCGTCGCCATCGTCGTCTGCAGCTTGGGCAGCTCGTCGATCGTGCTGGTCAGGAACTGCATCTGCGCGGGCGCCGACAGGCTGCCGAAATAGCCCAGCTGCTGCGCCGCGGTCTCCAGCCCGATCACCGGCTTGCCCGCGGCCTTCGCCGCCGCGGTGATCACCTCCTCGGGGCCGTTGCTGCTGTCGTAGCCGAGCTTGGAGAGCGGCGCGATCGACAGCTGGGTCGCGGCCAGCCACGGCTTGTACCGGTCGAGCGCGTCGGCGGGCAGGCCGAGGTCCTTCACCGCCTGGGTATAGGCGGCACGCTTGTCCGCGGGCAGCTGCTGCGACAGCGGCGGCGTGCCGGGCGCGGCGACGCCGTTCGCCATCACCAGCCCGGACATCGTCGTCGGATCGGGCATCACCAGTTCCAGCACCACCTCACCCGATCGGTCGAACGCCGCGCGGACGCCTTCGTCGAACCAGGTCATGCCGGGCTTCAGCACGTGGATCGTCCCGAACAGGTAGATCGTCGTGTCCTTGTCCTTCACCACCCACAAGGCGGGATCCGCATCGTTGGCCGCGCGCGGCGCTTTGGCGGGGGTCTGTGCGCAGGCGGGCAGCGCGAGCGCGAGGACGGCGGCCGACAGCGCTCGACGGAAGGAACGGATCATCAAGCGCGGCATCCTCTGATTTCTACTGGCGTCCACGTAATGCCGCACCGCACCACTTGCTAGATCGCGCCGCTTCCGCCTAAGCGCTCGGGCGTGTCCAGCCAGCCGCTCTCCTTCCAGCGCATGATCCTCACGCTCCACGATTACTGGAGCGACCATGGCTGCCTGATCCTCCAGCCCTACGACATGGAAATGGGCGCGGGGACCTTCCACACCGCGACGACGCTGCGCGCGCTCGGCCCGAACCCGTGGAACGCGGCGTTCGTCCAGCCTTGCCGCCGCCCCACCGACGGCCGCTATGGGGAAAACCCGAACCGGCTCCAGCATTATTACCAATATCAGGTGATCCTGAAGCCCAGCCCCCCCGACCTGCAGGAGCTGTATCTCGGCAGCCTGTCGGCGATCGGCATCGACATGATCCGCCACGACATCCGCTTCGTCGAGGACGACTGGGAATCGCCGACGCTCGGCGCCTGGGGGCTCGGCTGGGAAGTGTGGTGCGACGGCATGGAGGTGACGCAGTTCACCTATTTCCAGCAGATGGGCGGCTTCGACTGCAAGCCCGTCGCGGGCGAACTGACCTACGGGCTCGAACGCCTGGCGATGTACATCCAGGACAAGGACAGCGTCTACGATCTCGCCTTCAACGACGCCGGCGTGACCTATGGCGACGTGTTCCTGGAAAACGAAAAGCAGATGTCGGCGTGGAACTTCGAGGTCGCCGACACCGACAGCCTGTTCGACCAGTTCCGCAAGCACGTCGCCGAATGCGAGAACAGCCTGGCGGCAAAGCTGCCGATCCCGGCCTACGAGCAGGCGATCAAGGCCAGCCACGTCTTCAACTTGCTCCAGGCGCGCGGGGTGATCTCGGTCGCCGAACGCCAGGCCTATATGGGCCGCGTCCGCGATCTCGCGAAGGGCAGCTGCCAGGCGTGGATGGACAAGAACGGATGGGCGGCTTGATGGCGCTGCAGGCAAAAGTTGGGTTCCTGCGGAGGCGCGGAGGCGCGGAGGAGAAGAAGGTGTTGTGCGCGCAGAGCCGCGGAGGACGCAGAGGCGTCCGGGGCAGCGCGCAGCGCCTTCATGAACACCGTGCCGAGATCGGATCGCTGGCCGCTGAAGCGACCGGTTTCCCCATAACCCCTCTGCGCTCTCTGCGTCTCTGCGCGCAAAACCTTCTTCTCCTCCGCGCCTCCGCGCCTCCGCGTGAATCGATCCCTTCTACCGACAGCGCCGGATCATGACCGATTTCCTCCTGGAACTCCGCTCGGAGGAAATCCCCGCGCGGATGCAGGACAAGGCGCGCGACGATCTCGCCCGCCTGTTCGCCGCCGAGCTCGCCAAAGCCGGCCTCGCCGCCGCAGCGATCGACACCTATGCCACCCCCCGCCGCCTGGCGCTGATCGCGCGCGACCTGCCCGCCGAGACCGCGGCGGTCAGCGAGGAGCTGAAGGGCCCGCGCACCGCCGCGCCGCCCCAGGCGCTCGACGGCTTCCTCCGCAAGACCGGCCTGGCCCGCGACGCGCTCGTCGAGCGCGACGGCGTCTATTACGCGGTGATCGACAAACCCGGCCGCGCCACCGATGCGGTTCTCGCCGAGGCGATCCCCGCGATCGTCCGCGCCTTCCCCTGGCCGAAGTCGATGCGCTGGGGCGACGCCTCCGCCTCGACCGAATCGCTGCGCTGGGTCCGCCCGCTCCACGGCATCGTCGCGCTGCTCGGCAGCGACGTCGTGCCCTGCGCGATCGCGGGCATCGTCAGCGGCCGCAGCACCGTCGGCCACCGCTTCCACGGCGCGGGCACGATCGAGATCCTGTCCCCCGCGGACTATGCCGATCAGCTCCGCGCCGCGCATGTCGTGCTCGACCAGGACGAACGGCGCGCCCTGATCCGCACCCGCGCCGCCGCGCTCGCCGCCGAGGCGGGACTGGTGCTGGTCGAGGACGAAGGGCTGGTCGGAGAGAATGCCGGGCTCACCGAATGGCCGGTGCCTTTGCTCGGCCGCTTCGACGCGGCGTTTCTCGACGTGCCGCCCGAGGTGATCCAGCTCACCGCGCGGGTGAACCAGAAATATTTCGTCTGCCGCGACGCCGCGGGGAAGCTCGCCAACGCCTTCGTCTGCACCGCCAACATCGACGCCAGCGACGGCGGCGCCAAGATCGTCGAGGGCAACCGCAAGGTCCTCGCCGCCCGCCTCTCCGACGCGCGGTTCTTCTACGACACCGACCTGAAGGTGCCGCTCGAGGAGCAGGCGAAGAAGCTCGACAAGATCGTCTTCCACGAAAAGCTGGGCACGCTCGCCGACAAGGTCGAGCGCGTCGCGAAGCTGGCGAGATGGTTGGTCGAACAGGGTATAATCCTCCTTGGCACGGAGTTCGGGGTTGGATTGCCCCCGGCAATCCAAGATCGTGCTGGGAGCACGATCGACCCCGAACTGGGGACCAGCGCAGCTGGTGGAGGGGGCGCGCCACAAGCGGCAACGCCCGTGGAGCCCCCCCTCCACCCCCAGCCTGCGGCTGGCGGTCCCCCTCCCCGTACCGGGGAGGAATTAGCCGACCTCGCCGAACGCGCCGCGCGCTTGTGCAAGGCCGACCTCGTCACCGGCATGGTCGGCGAGTTCCCCGAGCTACAGGGCCTGATGGGCGGCTATTACGCCGCCGCCCAGGGCGAGCCCCAGGAAGTTGCCGACGCGATCCGCGACCACTACAAGCCGGTCGGGCAAGGTGACGACGTCCCGACCGCGCCGGTAACGGTGGCGGTGTCGCTGGCGGACAAGCTGGATACGCTTTTTGGCTTCTTCGCTGAGGACGAGCGGCCGACAGGCTCAAAGGATCCTTTTGCGCTGCGCCGTGCGGCCCTCGCCATTCTCGCAATCCAAATGCAGCAGCAACTTCGCTGGGAGCTGACAGCGCTGTACGACAACTGGATCAGGCTATCCGGGCGTGAGTATCTGCAAGCGGCGGGCGGGCTAGAGCATCTTCGCTACTTCTTCGCCGACCGCCTCAAAGTCCAACAACGCGAAGCTGGCGTCCGGCACGACCTCATCGACGCGGTGTTCGCGCTAGGCGGGGAGGACGACCTCGTCCGCCTGCTCGCCCGCGTCCGCGCGTTGCAGGCGTTCGTGACCACCCCCGACGGCACCAACCTCCTCGCCGGCTACAAGCGCGCCGCCAACATCCTGAAGAAGGAAGGCTACACCACCGCCAGTGCTCCTGCGAACGCAGGAGCCCACGGCCAGGTAGCGAGCGCCAACCCTGGGCTCCTGCCTGCGCAGGAGCACGGAACACCGGACAAACCCCTGTCCTACACGCCAGAAAACGCCGAAGCTGCGCTCATCACCGCGCTCGACTCGGCCGAACCCGCCGCCGCCGCCGCGATCGAGGCGGAGAATTTCGAGCGCGCGATGGCCGCGCTCGCATCGCTCCGCGCGCCGATCGACGCCTTCTTCGAAACCGTGACCGTCAACGACGCCGACCAAGCCAAGCGTGCCGCCCGCCTCCGACTGCTCGCCCGCGTCCGTACCGCGGTCCACGCCGTCGCCGATTTCTCCAGGATCGAAGGGTAGCGACCGCCGCGACCCACCTTCAACTTATTCAACATTCGACCCCGACGACATGCTTCCTTCCTCCCCGGGACAGGCATTGAACCGTAGCGAAGGACCAGCGATGACCCAGTACGTGTACCGTTTCGGCGGCGGCGTTTCGGACGGGGGCAAGGGCGACAAGAACTTGCTCGGCGGCAAGGGCGCGAACCTTGCGGAGATGGCGTCGATCGGCCTGCCGGTGCCGCCCGGCTTCACCATCTCGACCGCGATGTGCGCGACCTATTACGACGAGGGCGAGCGGTTCCCGCAGAGCCTGCGCGACGAGGTGGCGAACGGCATCGCGCATATCGAGGGAATCACCGGCAAGCGCTTCGGCGACCCCGCCGATCCGTTGCTGGTGTCGGTTCGCTCGGGCGCCCGGGTGTCGATGCCGGGGATGATGGACACCGTCCTCAACCTCGGACTGAACGACGCCACGGTCGAGGGGCTCGCCGCGGCCAGCGGCGATCCGCGCTTCGCCTGGGACAGCTATCGCCGCTTCATTCAGATGTACGCCGACGTCGTGCTGGAACTCGATCACGGCGCGTTCGAGGAAACGCTGGAGATCGCCAAGGAGGATCGCGGCTTCTACCTCGATACCGAATTGTCGGCCGACGACCTGAAGGCGCTGGTCGACGAGTACAAGGCGCTGGTCGAGAAGCAGTGGAACAAGCCGTTCCCGCAGGACGTGCACGACCAGCTCTGGGGTGCGGTCGGCGCGGTGTTCGGATCGTGGCAGTCGGAGCGCGCGAAGGTCTATCGCCGCCTCAACGACATCCCCGCCGACTGGGGAACCGCGGTCAACGTCCAGGCGATGGTGTTCGGCAACATGGGTGACACCAGCGCCACCGGGGTCGCCTTCACCCGCGATCCGGCGAAGGGCGACCGCAGTTATTATGGCGAATTTCTGATCAACGCGCAGGGCGAGGACGTCGTCGCCGGCATCCGCACCCCGCAATATCTGACGAAGGCGGCGCGCGAGGAGGCGAACGCCAAGCCGGCGTCGATGGAAGAGGCGATGCCGGCGGTCTATGCCGAACTGGCAGCGGTATTCGACCGGCTCGAAACGCACTACCGCGACATGCAGGACATCGAATTCACGGTCGAAAAGACTAAGCTGTGGATGCTGCAGACCCGGTCGGGCAAGCGCACCGCGAAGGCGGCGCTGAAGATCGCGGTTGATATGGCGTCCGAAGGGCTGATCACCCGCGACGAGGCGATCGCGCGGGTCGATCCGATGGCACTCGACCAATTGCTCCACCCGACGCTCGATCCGAACGCCCGCCGCGACGTGATCGCCAAGGGGCTTCCCGCCTCGCCGGGCGCGGCCTCGGGCGCGGTGGTGTTCGACGCCGACACCGCGGAAAAGCGCGCGGCGGCGGGCGACGCGGTGATCCTGGTGCGGACCGAGACCAGTCCCGAGGACATCCACGGCATGCACGCGGCGAAGGGCATCCTCACCGCGCGCGGCGGCATGACCAGTCACGCCGCGGTGGTGGCGCGCGGCATGGGCCGGCCGTGCGTGTCGGGCGCGGGGATGCTCTCGATCGACGTGAAAGCGCGGGTGATGCGCGTCGGAGAGCGGATCGTGAAGGAAGGCGAGATCCTTACCCTCGACGGCACCACCGGCGAGGTGATGCTGGGCGCGGTCGAGACCGTCCAACCCGAGCTGTCGGGCGATTTCCAGACGCTGATGGAATGGGCCGACGGCGTCCGCCGGCTGAAGGTGCGGGCGAACGCGGAGACTCCGCTCGACTGCCAGACCGCGCGCGATTTCGGCGCGGAAGGGGTGGGGCTGTGCCGGACCGAGCATATGTTCTTCGACGCCGCACGGATCACCGCGGTGCGCCAGATGATCCTGGCGTCGGACGAGAAGGGCCGGCGCGTCGCGCTCGACAAGCTGCTCCCCGCGCAGCGCAGCGACTTCACCGCGATCTTCGAAGTGATGGCGGGACTGCCGGTGACGGTGCGGCTGCTCGATCCGCCGCTCCACGAATTCCTGCCGCACGAGGAGAACGAGTTCGCCGAGGTGGCCGCCGCCGCGGATGTCGATATCGACCTGCTCAAGCGCCGTGCCGCCGAGCTGCACGAATTCAACCCGATGCTCGGCCATCGCGGCTGCCGTCTCGGCGTGACCTATCCCGAGATCTACGAGATGCAGGCGCGCGCGATCTTCGAGGCCGCGATCGACGTCGCGGAGAAATCGGGCGCCGCGCCGATCCCCGAGGTGATGATCCCGCTGGTGGGCACCAAGCGCGAGCTCGACCTGATGAAGGCGGTGGTCGATCAGGCCGCGCAGCTCGTCTTCGCCGAACGCGGCACCACCATCGACTATCTGGTCGGCACGATGATCGAGCTGCCCCGCGCCGCGCTGAAGGCGGGCGAGATCGCGGAGACCGGCGAGTTCTTCTCGTTTGGCACCAACGACCTGACCCAGACCACGCTCGGCGTCAGCCGCGACGACGCCGCGCGCTTCTTGGGCGTCTATGTCGAGAAGGGGATCTACGCGAAGGACCCGTTCGTCAGCATCGACGTCGAGGGCGTCGGCGAGCTGATCGAGCTGGCGGCGGAACGCGGCCGCCGGACCCGGCCCGACATCAAGCTCGGCATCTGCGGCGAACATGGCGGCGACCCGGCGAGCATCGCCTTCTGCGAGAAGGTCGGCCTCGATTACGTCTCGGCATCCCCCTACCGCGTCCCGATCGCGCGGCTGGCGGCGGCGCAGGCGGCGCTGGCGAAGCGATAGGGCCGTCGCCAATCGTGTCCCCGCGCAGGCGGGGACCCAGTACTGGGCTCCCGCCTGCGCGGGAGCACAAGCAAGGTCAGTCGAACTAGCGCCACGCCTTCCGAGTCCCTAGATTCCACCCGATGTCGACCCCCAACGCGCCAGACCGCTTCAACGAGGAAAAGAACACCTTCACGGTTCGCGGCACCGATGCGCCGGATCTCGCGGCGGGGGTGGCCGCGATCCGCAACGTGTTGAAGACGCTGCCGATCCGGTCCGGCGTCTACCGGATGCTCGATGCCAAGGGCGACGTGCTCTACGTCGGCAAGGCGCGGGCGCTGAAGAACCGAGTGGCGAACTACGTCCAGGTCGACCGGCTGTCGAAGCGGCTCCAGCGGATGGTCGCGCAGACCCGGTCGATGACGATCGTCACGACCAACAACGAGGCGGAGGCGCTGCTGCTCGAGGCGCAGCTGATCAAGCGCTACCGTCCCGCCTACAACGTGCTGTTGCGCGACGACAAAAGCTTCCCCTTCATCCTGCTGCGCGCCGATCACGATTTCCCGCGCATCCAGAAGCATCGCGGTGCGCGCCGGTCGAAAGGGGATTATTACGGCCCGTTCGCCAGCGCCGGATCGGTCAACAACACGCTGAACGCGCTGCAGAAGCTGTTCCTGCTGCGATCCTGCACCGACGGCTTCTTCAAGACCCGCGACCGGCCGTGCCTGCTCTACCAGATCAAGCGCTGCTCGGCGCCGTGCGTCGGCCGGATCGAACCCGCGGGCTATGCCGAGCTGGTGAGCGACGCCAAGCAGTTCCTCGCGGGTAAATCGACCGGCGTGCAGGCGAAGCTGGGTGCGCAGATGCAGGCAGCAGCGGAGGCGATGGACTTCGAACTCGCCGCGTTGCTGCGCGATCGGCTGCGCGCGCTGACCTTCATTCAGGGCACCCAGGCGATCAACGCCGAAGGAGTCGGCGACGCCGACGTCTTCGCGCTGGCCTGCCGCGACGGAACGATGGGGATCCAGGCCTTCTTCATCCGCGGCGGCCAGAATTGGGGTCATCGCAGCTTCTTCCCGGCGCATACCAACGACGTGCCCGAAGACGAGGTGCTAATGAGCTTCCTCACCCAATTCTACGAGGAGGTGCCCCCGCCCAGGACGATCCTGCTCGACCGCGAACTCGACGAAGGCGCGCTGCTCGGCGACGCGCTGGCGGAGCGCGCGGGGTACAAGGTCGCGCTGTCGGTGCCGCAGCGCGGCGACCGGCGCCGGCTGATGGAACAGGCGCAGCGCAACGCGGTCGAGGCGCTGGAGCGCCGGCTGGCGGAGAGCACGACCCAGGCGCGGCTGCTGCGCGAGGTCGCCGAGCTGTTCGACCTGCCCGAACCGCCTGACCGTATCGAGGTCTACGACAACAGCCATATCCAGGGCACCAACGCGCTGGGCGCGATGATCGTCGCGGGGCCCGAGGGGTTCCGCAAGGGCCAGTATCGCAAGTTCAACATCAAGAACAAGGACACCGCGCCGGGCGACGATTTCGGGATGATGCGCGAGGTGTTCGCGCGCCGCTTCGCGCGGGCGCAGGCCGAGGATCCCGACCGCGACGGCGGCGAATGGCCCGATCTGGTGCTGATCGACGGCGGCCGCGGGCAGCTCAACGCGGCGAAGGCGGTGCTCGAGGATCTCGGCATCGAGGACGTGTGCCTGGTCGGGATCGCCAAGGGGCCGCACCATGGCCGCGACGGGCGCGAGGTGTTCCACATGCTCGACGGCCGCGAGTTCCAGTTGCCGGTAAACGCGCCGGTGCTGTTCTACCTCCAGCGGCTGCGCGACGAGGTCCACCGCTTCGCGATCGGCGCGCACCGCGACAAGCGCGCCAAGGCGATCGGCGCCAGCCCGCTCGACGAGGTGCCGGGCATCGGCCCGGCGCGCAAGAAGGCGCTGCTGATGCATTTCGGCACCGGGCGCGCGGTGCGCAACGCGAGCCTGCAGGACCTGCAGCAGGCGCCCGGCGTGTCGTCGGCGGTCGCACAGCAGGTCTACGACTTCTACCACGCACGATAATCGTGCGGGCTTTTGCCGAGTTGTTTACCCCTGCGCGCTAGGTGCGCTGACGATGGTGACGCCCGTCTTCCTTACCGCCGACATCGAGTTCGCCTGGCGACATCATGCCGCCGGCTGCGACCCGGACGAGCTGTACCGGCGATCGATCGAGCCCGCGGGGGTCGGGCTCGGCTTTCAGCTCGAAACGCTGCGCCGGCGCGATCTGAAGGCCTGTTTCTTCGTCGATCCGATGCCCGCGGTGCCGTTCGGGCTCGATCCGATCCGGCGGATCGTCGATACCGTGCTGGAGGCGGGGCAGGAGGTGCAGCTACATCTCCACCCCAATTGGGCGATCGCCCGCGCCGACGACGCGGGGGAGCGCTATGGGCGTTTCCAGCTCCACGAATATGATTTCGACGAACAATGCGCGCTGATCGCAGGGGCGACCGACCTGCTGGTCGCCGCCGGCGCGCCACCGCCGATCGCGTTCCGCGCCGGCAACTACGGTGCCGACGACGACACGCTCCGCGCGCTGGCGACCAACGGCTTCGTCTACGACAGCAGCCACAACGGCGCGCAGGCGTCGCTGACCAGCCGGCTGTCGCTGGCGCGGCGCTGCATTTCCCCCGTCGCGGGCGCGGTGATCGAGGTGCCGGTGACGGTGATCGAGGACAGCCCGGGATCGCTCCGCACCTTCCAGCTTTGCGCGCTGTCGTCGGGCGAGGCGAGCGACGCGCTGGACCATGCCGCCGCCGCCGGGCACGCCGCTGTGACGATCGTCAGCCACGGCTTCGAACTCGCCAACCGCGCGGGGACGCGCGCAAACATGGTCCATGTCCGCCGCTTCGAGGCGCTGTGCGACCTGCTCGACGACCGCCGCGATGAACTGCCGACCGTGCATTTCAAGGATCGTCCCCGCCTACGCCTCGATGCCGACGACGCCCCCCTCGGCCCCGACATGCTCCGCACCCGCTGGCGCCAGGCCGAACAGCTATGGTCGAACTGGGTAGCGGAGCGCGTCGCGTAGCTGCACCGCGATTGCCCGAAGGCTCGCCCCGCGCGTAGAGCCGACCGATGCACCTGCGCGCCCAAGCCGTGATCCTCGCCGCCCGCGCGCATGGCGAGCATGGGTCGGTGGTGCGCGCCTTCACGCGGAACGACGGGGTGCAGCCCGGCTATGTGCGCGGCGGCCGGTCGCGGGCGATGCGGCCGATCCTGCAGCCCGCCAACCTCGTGCTCGGCGATTGGCGCGCCCGCACCGGCGAACAACTGGCGGCGCTGACCGTTGAATTGGTCCACAGCCGCGCCGCGCTGCACCGCGAGCCGCTCGCCGCCGCCGCGATCGAATGGGTGGCGGCGCTGACCGCGGTGTCGCTGCCGGAGGCGCAAGCCTATCCGCGGATCTTCGACGCGCTCGGCGGCGTGCTCGACGCGATCGAGGCGGCGCCGGCGGCGCGCGGCTGGGCGGTAGCGCTGGTGCGGTACGAACTGCTGCTGCTCGCCGAACTCGGCTTCGGGCTCGATCTCGATCGGTGCGTCGCGACCGGCGCCACCGACGATCTCGCCTTCGTCAGCCCCAAAAGCGGCAGCGCGGTCAGCCGCGGCGCAGCGCAGGGCTATGAGGAACGGCTGCTTGCGCTGCCGCCGTTCGTGCGGGTCGGCGGCGAGGCGGACTGGCCCGATATCCTCGCGGGCGTGGCACTGACCGGGCACTTCCTGGCGCGCGACATCCTCATCGACCGCCGGGCCGAGCCGCTCGCGGCGCGGGCGCGGCTGATCGACCGGCTGAAAAGGGCGGTTGCGTGACGCCGCATGGGACGGCAAGGGCGTGGCCATGGCCCTGATCGCGATCCTCGCCGGCGACGGCATCGGACCCGAGGTGACCGCCGAGGCACGCCGCGTGCTCGATGCGCTCGACCTCGATCTCCACTTCGAGGAAGGGCTGGTCGGCGGCGTCGCCTATCGCGCCACCGGACACCCTTTACCCGCCGCAACACTCGATCTCGCGCGCCGTGCCGACGCGGTCTTGTTCGGCGCGGTCGGCGATCCGAGCTGCGACGGGCTCGAACGCGCGCTGCGCCCCGAACAGGCGATCCTCGGCCTGCGCAAGGAACTCGGGCTGTTCGCGAACCTGCGTCCGGCGATGCTGTTCGCGGGGCTGGAGGATGCGTCGGCGCTGCGGCCTGAAGTGGCGGGTGCGATCGACCTGGTGATCGTCCGCGAACTCACCGGCGACGTGTATTTCGGCGACAAGGGCCGCCGCACCGGTGCCGACGGCCTGCGCGAGGGCTACGACCTGATGCGCTACGACGAGGCCGAGGTGGCGCGGATCGCGCGCGTCGGGTTCGAGACCGCCCGTCGCCGCCGCTCGCGATTGTGCTCGGTCGACAAGGCCAATGTGCTCGAGACCTCGCAACTGTGGCGCGACGTCGTGATCGAGATCTCGGCAGAATACCCGGGTGTGGCGCTGTCGCACATGTATGTCGACAACGCCGCGATGCAGCTGGTGCGGAATCCCGGCCAGTTCGACGTGATCGTCACCGGCAATCTGTTCGGCGACATCCTGTCGGACCAGGCGTCGATGTGCGCGGGGTCGATCGGGATGCTGCCGTCGGCCTCGCTCGATACCGGATCGAAGGGCATGTACGAGCCGATCCACGGCTCCGCGCCAGACATCGCCGGGCAGGGCAGGGCCAATCCCTGCGCGGCGATCCTCTCCGCGGCGATGATGCTGCGCCATTCGCTGCACCTGAACGACGCCGCCGATCGCATCGACGGCGCGGTCGCCGCGGCGATCGCGGGGGGCGCGCGCACCGGCGATCTCGGCGGCGCGATGTCGACCCGCGCGATGGGCGACGCGGTACTCGCCAAGCTGTGACCGGCCCGCTCGAGCTCGCGATCGTCATTCCGACGTTCAACGAGAGGGCGAACGTCCCGCTTCTCGTCGCGCGGCTCGACGAGGCGCTGACGGGGCGCAACTGGGAAGCGATCTTCGTCGACGACGACAGCCCCGACGGCACGGCCGAAGCCGCGCGCGAGATCGGGCGCGCGGATGCGCGGGTTCGGGTGATCCAGCGGATCGGGCGGCGCGGCCTCTCGTCCGCCTGTATCGAAGGGATGCTGGCGACTGCGGCGCCCGCGGTGGCGGTCATCGACGGCGATCTCCAGCACGACGAGACGCTGCTGCCCCGGATGCTCGACCTGCTGCAAGGCGACGCGGCGCTCGACCTGGTGGTCGGATCGCGATTCGTGTCGGGCGGCGGCACCGGCGAGTGGGACCGCGACCGGGTTGCCAAGTCCGCCTTCGCCACGCGCCTGTCGCGGCACGTGCTGAAGGGAGACCTCAGCGACCCGATGAGCGGGTTCTTCATGATCCGTAGCGACGTCGCCCGGCGGCTCGCGCCCGAGCTGTCCGCGATCGGCTTCAAGATCCTGCTCGACCTGATGACCGCGAGCCCGGACCCCCTCGCCTTCGCCGAGCTGCCCTACACTTTCCGGGTGAGGACCGAGGGCGAGAGCAAGCTCGATCACGTCGTCGCGATGGAATATCTGATCGCGCTGTACGACCGGATGTTCGGGCGTTTCGTGCCGGTGCGGTTCGCGATGTTCTCCGCGATCGGGCTGCTGGGGGTGCCGATCCACATGGGCGTACTGGCGCTCGCGATCCTCGGCGGCGCGACCTTCATCGTCGCACAGATCTGCGGCGCGGTGGCGGCGATGACAGTCAATTTCTTCCTCAACAACGCGCTGACGTACCGCGATCGCCGGTTGAAGGGCTGGCGCCAGCTGCTCGACGGCTGGGTGTCGTTCTGCGCTGTCTGCGCGGTCGGGCTGGTGGCGAATGTTGGTATCGCGGCGTTTGTCCACGATGCGCAGGATGGTGGGATCGCGGTATCGGCGCTGATCGGGATCCTCGTCGGCGCGGTGTGGAATTATGCGCTGTCGTCGAAGTTCACCTGGGGGCGGTACTGAGGCGCTTTATAGAGGTGTGGTTCGCGCGGAGGCGCGAAGGCGCGAAGATCGCGCGCTCGTGACGGTCCGGTTGCCAAGCGCTTTAGCAGAAGATCCTTTCCCACCCGTTCGTGCCGAGTAGAGATCGAGTAGCCCGCAGGGCGTATCGAGAGCTCGTATCGAGGTACGGGTGACGCGCGCCAACCTGTGTCTCGAGACGCCGCCACTCGACGGCTACCCGACACGAACGGATTTGAAAAGTCAGCGCTCCCACGCCAACTCATCACGGCCAGGTCGAAAACCACATCCAGCGCTGGAACGACCCCGGCCCCGGCAGCGCGACGGCGGTCAGGATCGGATAGAAATGGACGAACAGCATCGCCGCCAGGGTCACTGCGGCTTCGTCCAGATAGCGTAGTCGCCCGCGCCCGAAACGGTAGACCGCGGCGGCGATCGCGACCGTCAGCCAGATGCTCGACAGATAGTAATAATAAAAGAAGCCGAGCGACTTGGGAATGATCGCCCACATCGCGACGCTCGCGATCCACAGCCAGGCGACCACCCCCAGCGACGTGCTGCGATGCCGCGCCCAGCCCCACAGGCAGGCGAGCACCGCGACGAGGCCGCCCCACATCACCACCGGGTTGCCGATCATCAGGATCCCGCGCTGCGCCCCGTCGACGGGTTCGTAGAGATACCAGATCGGGCGCAGGTCGAGCGGCCAGCTGTACCAGGCGGACTGGTAGGTGTGCGGCGGCAGTACCTGGATCTGCTGGTGGTACATGTCGAGCTGGTACGGGATCAGCGTCGCCAGCGTGATCGGGTCGGTCCGGTAGAAGAAGGCGGGGGCGAAGGTCGCGAAATAGGTGGCGATGCTCGCGACGCCGAGGATCGCCGGCGCCGCGATGGGGTGCAGCCCCGGCCAGCGATCGGGCCGGCGCCGGCGCAGCAGCAGATAGCCGCAGGCGGCGAAGGCGACATAGGGCGCGGCGGTCCATTTGGTGCCGACCGCGAGCCCCAGCAGCACGCTCCCCCCCAGCCAGCGCCGCCACACCTGCGGGCCGACGCCGCGCATCGACCAGCCCAGCGTCGCCACCGCCGCCACGACGAACGCGGCCATGAAGCCGTCGAGCATCGCGATCCGCGCCTGGATCAGGACCGTGAAGTTGAGGATCGCGAGCAGGCTGCCGATCACCGCCGGCCGCAGCCGCCCGAAGGTCACCCACAGGATCGCGAAGACTCCCACGACGGCTCCGGTCGCCGCGACGCTGGAGAAGAAGCGCCAGCCGAGCGGCCCGTCCCCGAACAGGAGGATGCCGAGCGCGATGATCGTCTTGCCGAGCAGCGGATGTTCGATGTTGACCGGGGCCGCGAGGCTGGCGAGCGTCCGCGCCGCAGGGACGTAATGCACCTCGTCGAACACCAGCTTGTGCGGGGTCGTCAGCCGCCACGCGAACAGCAGCTGCGCGGCGGTGCCGATCGCGATCGCCGCGGCCAAGGGACGTTTAAGGACGGTAAGCACGCGCCCTTGTCCCTGCTTCGACCCGGGCTTTCAAGGGAGCACCGCGCTTGAAAGCCCGCGGCTAAGGGGGCAAAGCCGCGCAGATGAAGCGCAAGGCTGGCCAGGACCGTTCGATCACCGCCAATTGGCGCCCCGCGACGCTCGCGATCCGCGGCGGCACCGCGCGGTCCGAATATGGCGAGACGTCGGAGGCGTTGTTCCTGACCTCCGGCTACAGCTACGACAAGGCGGCCGACGCCGCCGCGCGGTTCGCGGGCGAGCAGGAGGGAATGACCTATTCCCGCCTCCAGAACCCCACCGTCGAGATGCTCGAACACCGCATCGCCCTGCTGGAGGGTGCGGAAGCGTGCCGGACGATGGCGACCGGCATGGCCGCGATGACTGCGGCGCTGCTCTGCCAGTTGCAGACCGGGGATCATGTCGTCGCGGGGCGCGCGGCGTTCGGGTCGTGCCGCTGGCTGACCGACACGCTGCTGCCGAAGTTCGGCATCCAGACCACGATCGTCGACGCCCGCGATCCACAGGCGTTTCTCGACGCCGCGCGCGCCGAGACCAAGCTCTTCTTTTTCGAAACCCCCGCCAACCCGACGATGGACATCGTCGATCTCCGCGCGGTGTGCGACATCGCGCGCGAACGCGGGATCAAGACCGTGGTCGACAACGCCTTCGCCACCCCCGCGCTGCAACGCCCGATGGAGTTCGGCGCGGACATCACCGCCTATAGTGCGACCAAGATGATGGACGGGCAGGGGCGCGTGCTGGCGGGCGCGGTGTGCGGTAGCGAGGATTTTATCCTCAACACGCTGCTGCCCTTCACCCGCAACACCGGCCCGAACCTGTCGCCGTTCAACGCCTGGGTGGTGCTGAAGGGGCTCGAGACGCTCGACCTGCGCATCCGCCGCCAGTCGGAGAGCGCGGTGACGGTCGGCCGCTTCCTGGAGGCTCGAGTGCCGCGGATCCTCCATCCCGGCCTGCCGAGCCACCCGCAGCACGAACTCGCGATGAGCCAGATGGACGCGTGCGGCCCGATCTTCGCGCTGGAGGTCGAGGGCCGCGAGCAGGCCCACGCGCTGCTCGACGCGCTGGCGCTGGTCGACATCTCGAACAACATCGGCGATTCGCGCTCGCTGATAACGCACCCGGCATCGACCACGCATTACGGCGTCGCCGAGGAAAAGCGGATCGAGATGGGCGTAACCGAGGGGCTGTTGCGGCTCAACGTCGGGCTCGAGGATCCCCGCGACCTGATCGACGACCTCGACCAGGCGCTGACGGCGGCGGGCTTGTGAAGGAGTTCTTCCCGCACGCGGAGACGACCGACGGGGTCACCGTGCGGGTGTCGGTGAGCTACCTCTCCGACCAGTCCGAACCACGCCGCGGTCGGTGGTTCTGGGCCTATCACATCCGCATCGAGAACGAACGCGACAGCATCGTCCAGCTGCTTACCCGGCATTGGGTGATCACCGACGGCCGCGGCGCGCGGCATTCGGTGGAGGGCGAGGGCGTGGTCGGCGAACAGCCGGTGATCGCACCGGGCGCGAGCTTCGACTATGTGTCGGGCTGCCCGCTGGCGACGCCGTCGGGGTCGATGCAGGGCAGCTACCGGATGATCGGCGAGGACGGTGCGCTGCTCGAGATCAGGATCCCGCCCTTCGCGTTGATCGCGCCCGCGGTGACGAGTTGAAGCGGACTCACCTGCCGCTGAACGGGATGCGCGTGTTCGACGCCGCCGCGCGGCACCTGTCGTTCACCCGCGCCGCCGACGAGCTGGCGGTGACCCCGGCCGCGGTGGGGCAGCAGATCCGCGCGCTGGAGGACACGCTGGGCGTGGTGCTGTTCCGGCGCACCACCCGCGGGCTGGAACTGACCCCGGAGGCGGAGGCCGGCCTCGGCGCGCTGCGCGGCGGGTTCCTGCAGTTCGAGGAAGCGGTGCGGGCGATGCAGGCCGGGCAGTCGTCCAAGTCGCTGACCATCGCCGCGCCGCGTGATCTGACCGAAAAATGGCTGATGCCGCGGCTGGCGGCGATCGCCGCGGCGGACCCGGACCTGCGATTCGTGCTGATCGCGGCGGACGAGCTGGTCGACTTTACCGAAGCCAATCTCGACCTCGCGATCCGCTGGGGCGAGGGCCCGGGCGAGCATCAGGGCGAGGCGCTGGAAAGCGACGGCATGGTCACCGTCGCTGCTGCGAACGCATCGGGCGAGGCGGCGATCGCATGGCCCGGTGCTCCCGCAGCCGAAGGCGGCACGGCGTTGGTGCGGGTCGCCGACGCGGGGCTGGCGATCGACGCGGCAGCGTCGGGCCTCGGCCGCGCGACGGTGCCGCACCTGCTCGCCGCACACGACCTGGAGACCGGACGGATCGTCCAGATCGGCGATGCGGTGCCGTCGCAGCTCGGCTATTGGCTGGTCGCTCCCTTGCCGCAGTGGCGGCAGCAGAAGGTACGCGCGCTGGTGGAGATGCTGGGACGCTAGGGATGACGCCCTAGTTCTTCAGCTTCCAGCCGCGCTTGAGCAACTGGTAGCACAGCACCGCCAGCACGACGTCGAGCGCGAGCACCGCGAAGCTGCCGATCATCACCGGCGAATCGCTCAGTCCGAGGAACCCGTAGCGGAACCCCGAAATGATATAGAACACCGGGTTGGCGTGGCTAATCGCGCGGAACGTCGGCGCCAGCCGGTCGACCGAGTAGAAGGTGCCGGACAGCAGCGCGAGCGGCGCGACGACGAAGTTGGTGACCGCGGCGGCGTGATCGAACTTCTCCGCCCAGATCGACGTCAGTACCCCGAGCAGCGCCAGGAAGGTCGAGCCGAGCAGCCCGAACCACAGGATCGCGAATGGTGCGTGCGGGGTGACGTGGACGCCCGGCATCAACGCCATCGCCAGCCACACCGCGCCGCCGACGCAGAACGCGCGCGTCACCGCCCCGCCGACCAGCGCCGCGAGCAGTTCCGCGGTCGACAGCGGCGGCATTAGGTAATCGACGATCGTGCCCTGGATCTTGCCGACCAGCAGCGAGAAGCTCGCATTGGCGAAGGCGTTGTTGATCATCCCCATGACGATCAGGCCGGGCGCGATGAAGTCCCCGAAGCCGACCTCCTGCCCGCCGACATGCACCGTCCCGCGCGCGCCGAGCGCGGTGGTGAAAACCACCAGCAGCAGCAGTTGCGAGATCGCCGGCGCCCAGATCGTCTGCAACTGCACCTTGAAGAAACGGCGTACCTCCTTCACATAGAGGGTCTTCAGACCGCCCCAGTTGACGTTCCGGATGACCGGGGCGCCTGGCGCGTTCCGGATCGCCGACCGAATTTCACCGATTGGTGGCTGGCTGCTCATGGGCCTAGCGGGTAACCGCAGCCGGTGCCGCTCGCAACCGACTAGACGAGGAAACGACCATGTCCTGGACCGAAGAGCGGATCGAGACGCTCAGAACGATGTGGGAGGCGGGCCAGACCGCGAGCCAGATCGCCGAGGCACTGGGCGGGGTCAGCCGCAACGCGGTGATCGGCAAGGCGCATCGCCTGGGCCTCCAGGCGCGCCCGTCCCCGGTCAAGCCCAACGAACCCGACGCGAAGGCCGCCGCCGCGCCGGCGGCGCCCGCCGCCCCGGTCGCCGCGCCCGCTCCGGTCGCCGCCGCGCCGTCGCCGGCGCCGGTCCGCGCGCCGGTCGCCGAGCCGGTCGAGACCGCCGACGACGACGATGACGCCGCACCCGTCGTCGCCGCACCCGCGGCCGCGCCGCAGCCGATCCTGCGCTCGGTCGGGCCGGGAGGCTTCCTGCGCCAGGCTCCCGGCGAGCAGCAGCCGCCGAGCACGCCCGCGCCGCCGCGCCGGCTGGTCCCGGCCAAGCCGTCCGCCGAGATCGCGGGCAAGACCACCTTGCTCGATCTCAACGACCGGATCTGCAAATGGCCGCTCGGCCATCCCGGCGAGCCCGACTTCCACTTCTGCGGCGACAAGGTGAACCCCGGCTTCCCCTATTGCGTCGCGCATTGCGGCCACGCGTATCAGGCGCAGCTCCCGCGCCGCGACCGCCGCCCGCCTCCGCCGCTCCCCTTCGGCGGCCCGCGGGTACGTTAAGACAATCCTCCCCGGCACGGGGAGGGGGACCGTTCGCGCAGCGAATGGTGGAGGGGGATCGCCGCGAGCGTACCGCTTGCGGATGCCCCCCTCCGTCACCGCTGCGCGGTGACACCTCCCCGTGCCGGGGAGGAGTGAAGTGGCCCTCCTTGGCATTGCCTGCGGAGCTTCTATAGGTCGTGGCGATGTCCGACGATCTCTTCGCGTCCCCGTCCACCGCCGGCACCGCCTATGATGCGTCCTCGATCGAGGTGCTCGAGGGGCTCGAACCGGTCCGGCGGCGGCCCGGCATGTATGTCGGCGGCACCGACGAACGCGCGTTGCATCACCTTGCCGCCGAAGTGATCGACAATGCGATGGACGAGGCGGTCGCAGGGCACGCGACCCGGATCGAGGTCACGCTGGAACCCGGCAACCGGCTGACGGTGGTCGACAATGGCCGCGGCATCCCGATCGATCCGCACCCCAAATTCCCCGACAAGTCCGCGCTCGAGGTGATCCTGTCGACGCTGCATTCGGGCGGCAAATTCTCCGGCAAGGCCTACGCCACCTCGGGCGGGCTCCACGGCGTCGGCGTGTCGGTGGTCAACGCGCTGTCGTCCGACACCGTGATCGAGGTCGCACGCGACCGGCAGCTATATCGGCAGCGCTTCGCCCGCGGGCTGACGCTCGGGCCGCTCGAAAAACTCGGCGGCACCCCGAACCGCCGCGGCACCTCGGTCGCGTTCACGCCCGATACCGAGATCTTCGGACCCGAACTCCACTTCAAGCCGGCGCGGCTCTACAAGCTCGCGCGGTCGAAGGCGTACCTATTCGCGGGCGTCGAGATCCGCTGGAAATGCCTCGCCGAGATCACCGACGATACGCCGGCAGAGGCGGCGTTCCAGTTTCCCGGCGGGCTGGCGGATCACCTGAAGGAACAGGTCGGCGCGCGCGAATGCGCGACCGCGGATTTCTTCGCGGGGTCGCAGGATTTCCCCGCGGGCGCAGACGGCCAGAAGAGCGGCCGCGTCGAATGGGCGGTCGCGTGGCCGCTGTGGAGCGACGGCAGCTACAGCTGGTATTGCAACACCATCCCGACCCCCGACGGCGGCACCCACGAACAGGGCCTGCGCACCGCGATGACTCGCGGCCTGCGCGCCTTCGGCGACCTCGTCGGGCAAAAGAAGGCGAAGGATCTCACCGCCGACGATGTAATGGTCGGCAGCGAACTGATGCTGTCGGTGTTCATCCGCGACCCGCAATTCCAGAGCCAGACCAAGGACCGGCTCACCTCGCCCGAGGCCGCTGGCCTCGTCGAGAAGGCGGTGCGCGACCATTTCGATCACTTCCTCAGTCACAATATGGATCGCGGCAAGGCCCTGCTCGGCTATGTTCTGGAGCGGATGGACGATCGCCTGCGCCGCAAGCAGGAACGCGAGGTCAAGCGCAAGACCGCGACCTCGGCGCGCAAGCTGCGACTGCCGGGCAAGCTGACCGACTGCGCCTCGGACGATCCCAAGGGCACCGAGCTGTTCATCGTCGAGGGCGACAGCGCCGGCGGCTCGGCCAAGCAGGCGCGCGACCGCAAGACCCAGGCGATATTGCCGATCCGCGGCAAGATCCTCAACGTCGCCAGCGCGACCAGCGCCAAGATCTTCGCCAATCAGGAGATCGCCGACCTGATCCAGGCGCTCGGCTGCGGCACCCGCAAGGACTGCCTGCCCGATAATCTTCGCTACGAACGCATCGTCATCATGACCGACGCCGACGTCGACGGTGCGCACATCGCGACGCTGCTGATGACCTTCTTCTTCCAGGAGATGCCCGAGCTGGTCCGCCGCGGGCACCTCTATCTGGCGCAGCCGCCGCTCTACCGGCTGACCGCGGGCACCAAATCGCTCTACGCCCGCGACGACGCGCACCGCGCGGAGATCGAGCGCGGGCCGTTCAAGGGCAAGAAGGTCGAGGTCGCCCGCTTCAAGGGGCTGGGCGAGATGAACCCGATCCAGCTGCGCGAAACGACGATGGACCCGAAGACCCGTGGCATGCTGCGGATCACGCTGCCGCAGGAATATGAGGAGCGCGCCGGGGTGAAGGACCTTGTCGACCGGCTGATGGGCAACAACCCCGCCCACCGCTTCGCCTTCATCCAGGAGAACGCGGCGCGCATGGACGAGGACGCGATCGACGCTTGAGCAGGGCTACTCCTCCCCTGCAAGGGGAGGTGGCAGGGCGCAGCCCTGACGGAGGGGTGATGCCCTCTCCGCCTAGCAGGTCACCCCTCCGTCTGGCTGACGCCAGCCACCTCCCCTTGCAGGGGAGGATCGGAATACGCTGATCCATTGCGAAAGGTGGATCGTGCAGAGACGCAGAAGGCGCGGAGATTTGGCGCCCACGGCAGCTTCGGCTCCCGCTCTTAGCTGGCATTCGACCGCGCCCCGCCCCACCACCGTTCGTGCCGAGTAGAGATCGAGTAGCTCCTGCAAGGAGCGTATGGAGAGCCCGTATCGAGGGACAGGTCCCACGCACCAACCCGCCCCTCGATACGCCCCTCGATACGCCCTGCGGGCTACTCGACGTCTACTCGGGATGAACGGGGTGAGTCAGGCTGGCGTCATCCCGCTGTCTGCTCACAACGGCAACGCCGGCTGCGTCTCCGCCGCCCCGCCGATCCCCGACAGCGTCAGCCCCAGCAGTCTCACCCCGCTCTCGACCGGCAGCAGCGCCGCGAGCAATACGTTGCCCGCCGCCAGGAATGCGTCGATGTCCGCCACCGGGCCGGCGAAGGATCGTGCACGCGTGATCGTGCGGAAATCGGCGTAGCGCAGCTTCAGCGTCACCGTCCTTCCTTGCGCGCCGTGGCGTTCGATCCGCACCCAGGCCGCCTCCGCGACCCGCGCCAGTGCCGCATTGAGCGCTTGCGGGTCGGTCAGGTTGATGTCGAAGGTGCGCTCGGCACCGACCGACTTGGCGGGGCGATCGACCCGCACCGGGCGGTGGTCCTCGCCTCGTGCGGCGCCGTAGAGATACCCTGCATGGCTGCCGAAATGCGCCTGGAGGAAGGCGAGTGGGCGATCGCGCAGGTCGGCGCCGGTGCGGATGCCGAGCGTCTCCATCCGTTCGGCGGTGACCGGACCGACCCCGTGAAAGCGCTTCACCGGCAGCGAGGCGACGAAATCGGGCCCGGTGCGCGGCGTGATCACGCAGATGCCGTCGGGCTTGTTCTGGTCCGACGCCAGCTTGGCGATGAACTTGTTGTAGCTCACCCCCGCCGACGCGGTCAGCCCCGTCTCTTCGCGGATGCGCCGGCGGATCTCCTCCGCGATCGCACGCGCAGAACCCAGCGCGTGGCGATCCTCGGTGACGTCGAGATAGGCTTCGTCGAGCGACAGCGGTTCGATCAGTGCGGTGTAATCGGCGAAGATCGCATGGATCTGCCGCGATACCTCGCGATAGACGTCGAAGCGCGGGGGTACGAAGACGAGGTCGGGGCACCGCCGCAGCGCGGTCACCGACGGCATTGCGGATTTCACCCCGAATGCACGCGCCTCGTAGCTCGCCGCCGCGACCACGCCGCGTGCCTTCGACCCGCCGACCGCGAGCGGGCGCCCGCGCAGCGCGGGATCGTCGCGCTGTTCGACCGAGGCGTAGAATGCATCCATGTCGATATGGATGATCTTGCGCTGGGGGCCCGGCTGGGACGGGGGTAGGGGAGGGGCGGGGTCGGCCGACATGGTCGCTTGCGACCGGACCGCTCCGCGCCCGAATAGTCAATCCACCGCGGCGCCGATCGACAGCTGCGGCGGTGTCGGCGGGGCAGGGAGCCTCGCGACCGCGACACCCGCGATCGCGACTCGGTTCCGCCCGGCGCGCTTGGCGTCGTAGAGTGCTGCATCGGCATGTTCGATCAGGTCCGTCGGATCGATCCACACCGACGGTGTCGCCACCGAACAGCCGATGCTGATCGTCACCGCCAGCGGCTCGCCACCGGGGAGGTCGATCGCCAGCGCCTCGATGGTCCGCCGCAGCCGTTCCGCCAGAGCGCTGGCGCGGCTCATCGCCAGGCCGGGAACCACCACCGCGAACTCCTCCCCGCCATAGCGCGCGACCGTCGCGGTCGGGATCGCCACCGCATCCTGCAACGACTGCGCGACCCGGCGCAGGCATTCGTCGCCCGCCTGGTGGCCGTGATCGTCGTTGAACTTCTTGAAATGGTCGATGTCGATGATCAGGAACGCGATCGATCGATCGCGCGCGTTGCTCCGCCACAGCAGCGCCAGCGTCTCGTCGAGATGGCGGCGATTGCCGATCCCGGTCAGCCCGTCGATCGCGACCAGCGATTTCAGCTCGCGGTTCGACGCCGCCAGCAACCGCGCCCGCAGGCTTTCGCGCAGCGCGAACAGATAGGTCGATCGCAGGCTCGATTCGACGCGGTAGCTGCCCGCCAGCGAATAGTTGGCGGTGGCGACCAGCATCGCGATCGAGAAGATCCGATCGCCGGTGTCGAGCATCGGGTGCAGCATGATCGCGGTCGACACCCCGCCGACGCACAGCACCGAAAACGCCAGCGAGGTCGCGAAGCTAAGCGCCAGCGCCACGTTGCCGGAAATCAGGAACAGCCCGAACAGGCACGCGAACAGGTTCACGTGCGGCGATCGCGACGCCATGAACATGGCGATCGTCACCGTGACCATGATGCTGATGCACAGGAAGCTAGGCCATTCGGGGTCGACGCCGTGGCGGACGATGAGGATCATGAAGCCGAGCGTGATCGGCGTCACCACGCAGAGCTGGAGCGGCACCGCCAGCCACATCACGTCGGGCACGATCGCCGCATCGACGAACAAGAAGAGATTGTAGATCAGCAGCCCGGTGAGCGCGAGGCGGACGAACAGCCGCCCCCTCGGCCCCGCGGTCGATCGCCTGAACCGCTCCTCGATCAGGTTGCTGAACCGGGCGCCGTAATCGGTCGACGCCAGCGCCTCCTCGACCTCGCCCAGCAGCGCCTCGTCGCCTTCGACCGCCGCCTCGGCCAGCGGTTCCAGTGTGCCGAGCGAGAACAGCGTGGCGAGCCGCGCACGGAGCCAGCCGATCAGGCGATGGACGCCGTACCGTGGAAAGCTGAGATCAGGGATTCGAACGATACGCAACCATGGCTTCCCGCAGGACCGATGTCCTCGTTCCATCATAGCGGGTGCTCAGGATCGACTTAGCGAACGACGCTGTATTTTGCGCCGGCAGCATTCAGTCGCCGGCGGCCACCGTACGGAGCAGACCGACCACCTGAAGCGACGGGCAATGGTCGGGGCGATAGGATTCGAACCTACGACCCCTGGACCCCGAGACCAGTGCGCTACCAGACTGCGCCACGCCCCGACACATTGCCGGTGCTGCGCGTAGCCGCGACACCATCGGTGATCAAGGGCAAAAGCCAAAGAAGGTAGGCCATCCTGCTGGCGAGTGACCGGCCAGGCCCCGAGCATAGCCGGTATGAGCGCCCGGCCAACGCCCGGGGCTGAAGCATCATTCCGACGATCGGGCGGCTAGCATCGCGTCGACCGCGGTGAACTTCTCGCGCGGGGAGCCAGTGCGCGCGTGCGCTACCTCGGCCTCGTCGATCCGTTGCCAGTCCCGAAAGGTGACGACATCGACTCCGCGCGTGGCGAACAGCGCGTCGAGCGCGGCGCGCCCGGGCTTGCCGGCATCGACCCGGGTGTCCGCGGCGATGAGTTCGGCGATCATGAAGCCGTCCGGGCGGTTGGTGCCGATCGTGCCGGTCGGCCCGCGCCGCGCCCAGCCGACCGCGTAGAGACCGGGCCCGATCCGTCCCTCGTCGTTGGCGAAGCGGCCGAGCCGGTCGTCATAGGGCACCCCGTCGAGCGGCGGGGTGCGGTAGCCGATGCAGCTGACGACCAGTCCGGCGGGGATCGCATAGGTTTCTCCGGTGCCGATCGCGCGGCCGTCCTCGATCCGGGTGCGCTCGACGATCACGCGCTCGACGCGGCTATCGCCTTCGATCCGCACCGGCATCGCGAAGAAATCGAACACGACGCGGATCGGCTTGTCGGCGGTGCGGGTCGCGAAATCGCGGAGGTGCGCGACCGACTTGCGCAGCCCGGGTTCCAGCGCGGCATCGGAGTCGGGCGGCGGCAGGTCGGCGGGGTCGACCAGCGGCACCGCGCGCGACAGATGGCCCAGCTCGCCGAGTTCCTTGGGCGTCATCGCGATCTCGTGCGGGCCGCGCCGCGCCAGGATGGTCACGGCGTCGATCGCATGCTCGCCGAGATGCGTCAGGGCGTGACCGACGATGTCCGATCCGGCGAACTCGTCCTGCGTCTTGGCGAGGATCCGCGCGACGTCGAGCGCGACGTTGCCCGCGCCGACCACCACCGCGCCGGGGCCATGGAGCGGCGGCGCCAGCCCGGCGAAGTCGGGATGCCCGTTATACCAGCCGACGAACGCGGCAGACCCGATCACGCCCGGCAGGTCGTCGCCGGGAATGCCGAGCGCGCGGTCGTGCGGCGCCCCGGTGGCGAGCACCACCGCGTCGTACAGGTCGAGCAGTTCGGGGATGGTCACGTCTTTGCCCACGGTGACGTTGCCGACGAAGCGGACATTGTCGCTGAGCGCGGTCGCCTCGTAGCGGCGGCTGACCCCCTTGATCGACTGGTGATCGGGTGCGACCCCGGTGCGGATCAGGCCGTAGGGCACCGGCAACCGATCGATGATGTCGACCCGTACCGCATCGCCGAACTGCTTCTGACAGCCCTCCGCGGTGTAATATCCTGCGGGTCCCGAGCCGATCACGGCGACGTGGCGCATCCATGCTCTCCTGCTTTGCCCGCACGATAGGCGGGTGCGGGGCGGGGTGGAAGGGTGAGGGTGTCGGGGAGTGCCCCACCAACTCCTCCCTCGCGAAGCGGGGGAGGGGGACCGCCCGCGCAAGCGGGTGGTGGAGGGGGCGGTGCCACGAACGCAGGTCGGAGTTGCCTCCCCCTCCGTCACCGCTTCGCGGTGCCACCTCCCCCTTGCGGGGGAGGATTGGAAAGGCGAGGCTTGGAGGAGGCTGGACGCCAACCACAGCCCTGCTACGCAGCCACCCGTGACCTGGTTGGAAGCGATCGCCTTCGCGCTCGGCGTGATCAACGTGACGCTCGTCGTGCGGCGCAGCGTCTGGAATTACCCGTTCGCGCTGGCCATGGTAACGCTCTACGCCGCGGTGTTCTGGCAGGCGCGGCTGTACAGCGACACGCTGCTGCAGGGGTTCTTCTTCGTCGTGAACATCTATGGCTGGATCGGCTGGGTCGCCAACCGCGCGGATACCGGCGCGATCCTGGTCGAGGCGATGGCGGCGCGATCGCGCGCGGGGTGGGCTGCTGGCGGCGTCTTGGCGGCGCTCGGCTGGGGCACGGCGATGCATCTGTTCACCGACGCCGCGCTGCCGTGGTGGGACGCCGCCATCGCGATCGCGAGCATCGCCGCGCAGATCCTGCTGGCACAGCGCAAATGGGAGAATTGGGCGATCTGGATCGCAGTCGATATCGCGTCGATCGGGCTGTATCTGGTGAAGGGATTGTGGCTGACCGCGATCCTCTATGCGGTGTTCCTGGTGCTCGCGATATGGGGGCTGATCGACTGGCGCCGGGTAATGGCTCGGCAGTCCTCGACGGCGCCGGTCCCGGTGCTCGCCGCATGACGCTGCGCTCGATCTGCCTGCACGGCCCCGAAAGTACCGGCAAGTCGACGATCGCGCCGCGTCTCGCGCGCCATTTCGACAGCATCTGCATCGCCGAGTTCGGCCGCACCTATTGCGAGGCGTTCGGCACCGATCTGTCGATGGCCGATCTCCTCGCGATCGCGCGCTCGCACGACGCCAAGGTGAAGGCGGCGCTGGCGGGGCAGCAGCATCCGGTGATCCTCGACACCGATCCGTTGATGACCGCGGTGTGGGCGGACATGTTGTTCGGTCGCCGCGACCCGTGGTTCGCGACGTGGAACCATACCGCCGATCTCTACCTGCTGTTCGACATCGACCTGCCCTGGGAGGACGACGGCACCCGGATGTTCGGCCGCGCCGCCGACCGGCAACGCTTCTTCGACCTGTCCAGGCGTGAGCTGGAACGCCGCGGCGTCCCCTGGCGGCTGATCAGCGGCCAGGGCGATGCGCGCTGGATGGCGGTGCTCGCGGCGATCGCCTCCGCCTGATCCTAGTTCCGCGCCGCGTGTCGCGCGGCGGTTGGGGTCAGGCCGAAGCGCTGCTTGAACGCGCGCGCGAAATGCGCGTCGCTGGCGAAGCCGAACAGCCGTGCGATCGTGCCGACGGTGCGGTCGTCGCGCGGATCGGACAGCGCCAGCCGCGCGGCCAGCAGGCGCTTCTCCCAGATCAGCCGCGCGACTCCGCCGCCGGTCGGGAAGGCGGCGTAGAGTTCGCTCCGCGAAACTCCCAGCTTGCGCGCGATCCAGTCGGGGGTGAGATCCTCCGCAGCGAGCCGCATCGCGATCAGCCGCTCGGCCCGGTCGCGCAGCCGCCGCTGCGGCCCGCGCCGTTCGCCGGTCGCCGGAACGGTGCGGGCGCGGAAGGCGAGGCCGACCAGGTCGATCAGCATTGCCGCGAAAGCGGGCGCCTGCTCCGCCTTCAGTGTCCCCGCATGCGTCGCGACGCCGCCGAGAAAGCCCGCCAGCACCCCCGCCGCGGCGACGTCCAGCGTCTGACCGTGCAGCGTCGCCGGATCGAGCGCCAGTCGGGTGGCGAGCGCACGCGGGATCGTCACGATCACGAATTGCTGGTCGGTGTCGGTGCGCAGCGTGAACGGCTGGGCGAGATCGAGCAGCAGGATGCTGCCCGCCCCGCCGCGCGGTGCCTGGCTGCCGACCCGCGCCTGCCACTCGCCCTCGCGCACCAGCTGCAACAGGATGCCGTCGATGCGGTCGCGCGTGCACAATGCCGCGGTCCGCCGCGATATCCGCGCGGAGATCGTGCCGAAGGTGACGTGAAGCGTTTCGAGGAAGAAGCCGCTCAGCGTCGCGTGCGGTTCGGCAGTCAGCGTCCGGGTGTCGAACAGCCCGTTGATCGCGAGCGCGTAGCGCCGCGCGCTCTCCTCGGGCGACAGGCCGTCGAGTTCGACGGTGGCGATGCCGATACCGTCGGGCGACTGGCTGACGACGACCGGCGCCCCGGTCCGCAAAGGCCGGCGTGCGCCGGCGTCGTCGGAGGCGGGATTCGGGGCGGCCATCCGACCATCATAGACGGTCGGATGGCCGGTAGGTCAGTTGGACGGCGCCAGCTTGGTGTTCATCACCCAGCCGACATTGTCGTTCTCGTCGGCGACTTCCCACCACAGGCCGTTCTTCTTGTCGGTCGGGAAAACGATCGATCCGGCCGGGAGCGTGCGGATGATCTTGCCGCCCGCCGCTGCGGTGGCGCGCATCGCGACCGGCGCCTGCGCGGTGAAGCTGCGGGTCGGCGCCGCCTGCGCGGTGCCGGCGTCGCCGGGGCGCACCAGGCCGAGGCTGTCGACCATCTTCGAATAGGCCTGGATGAACGACAACGTCACGATCCGGCCGATATCGGTATTGTCGTAGCCGCCGCCGACCGCGCCGCCGACCGCCAGGAACCCGCCGCCGCCGAAGCTCAGGTTGTTCTTGGCGGCATAGCCCTCTTCGACCGCGATCGTCTCGGTGGTGCGGACGTTGGTCAGCGACAGGACGGTGTTCGCCTCCATCTTCTTGTTCTTGAGGCCGCCGAGCAGCCCGCCGAAGCGGCCGCCGACCAGCCCGCCGATCCCCGCCGCGGCGCCGCTGCCGCTGACGTTGCTGTTGGCGCCCTGGATCTCGGCGACCATCACGTAATCGGCGGCCTTGATCTGGTTCTGCCCGACGTTGGAGCGGCGCTGCAGCCCCAGGCTGCCGCCGATGTTGCGCTCCAGCTGCGCGGCGTTCAGCCCGGTGCCGCGATCGACCAGGTTGAAGCAGCCCGACCGCTGGACCAGCACGCGCAGCAGCTTCTGCGGCGGTGCCAGGCTGTTCTGGGTCCAGCCCGAGGGATCGTCGCCGTCCGCGATCGACAGCGTGCCGAGCTTGCGGGTGCAGCGCGGCACGTCGGCGGCGGCCTGCTGCTGCATCTGCTGGCCCTTGGAGGCGCGGGCCTGCGCGTCGGCGGCGGTGGGCAAGGCGGCGGCGACGATCGCCAGCGCTGCGATGGATGCGGTGTTCATGAATATGGTCCCCCCGGAAGTCGGCTCGACCTAGCGTAGCCCGCCCACCGCTGACAAGCATAGTACCGATACGTCATCTGGTGCATCGGGTGCGCGGCGCCCGGCGTAACAGCACACCCTTTGGCAAGGCGCGGCGGCGCTGCTAGGGCGCGCGGATGACGCCGCTCGACCGCATCCGCAATTTCTCCATCATCGCGCATATCGACCATGGAAAGTCGACGCTCGCCGACCGGCTGATCCAGCAGACCGGGGGGCTGACCGAGCGCGAGATGTCCGAACAGGTTCTCGACAACATGGACATCGAGAAGGAACGCGGGATCACCATCAAGGCGCAGACCGTGCGCCTCGCCTACAAGGCCAAGGACGGGCTCGATTACGTGCTCAACCTGATGGACACGCCGGGGCACGTCGACTTCGCCTACGAGGTCTCGCGCAGCCTTGCCGCCTGCGAGGGCGCGCTGCTGGTGGTCGACGCCGCGCAGGGGGTCGAGGCGCAGACGCTCGCCAACGTCTACCAGTCGATCGAGCACGACCACGAAATCGTGCCGGTGATCAACAAGATCGATCTTCCCGCCGCCGAACCTGAAAAGGTCCGCAAGGAGATCGAGGACGTGATCGGCCTCGACGCGTCGGGCGCGGTGCTGGCCAGCGCCAAGGCCGGAATCGGCATCGCCGAGATCCTCGAGGCGATCGTCACCACCATCCCCGCGCCGAAGGGCGACATCGACGCGCCGCTGAAGGCGATGCTGGTCGACAGCTGGTACGATCCGTATCTCGGCGTCGTCATCCTCGTCCGCGTCATCGACGGCGTGATGAAGAAGGGCCAGCAGATCAAGTTCATGAACGCGGGGACGACTCATCTGGTCGACCGCGTCGGCTGTTTCCGGCCGAAGATCGAACAGCTTACGGATCTCGGCCCGGGCGAGATCGGCTTCATCACCGCACAGATCAAGGACGTCGCCCAGGCCCGCGTCGGCGATACGCTGACCGACGCCAAGCGCCCCGCGGCGCAGGCGCTGGAGGGCTTCAAGGAGGTCCAGCCGGTGGTGTTCTGCGGGCTATTCCCGGTCGACGCCAACGACTTCGAAAAGCTGCGTGAATCGATCTCCAAGCTGCGCCTCAACGACGCCAGCTTCACCTTCGAGATGGAGACCTCGGCAGCGCTCGGCTTCGGCTTCCGCTGCGGCTTCCTCGGGCTGCTCCACCTCGAGATCATTCAGGAGCGGTTGACCCGCGAATATGATCTCGACCTGATCACCACCGCGCCGTCGGTGGTCTACCAGATCGAACTCAGCCACGGGAACGGGCATATCGAGCTGCACAACCCCGCCGACATGCCCGATCCCAACGCGATCGCCTCGATCGCGGAGCCGTGGATCGAGGCGACGATCTACGTCCCCGACGAATATCTCGGCAGCATCCTGAAGCTGTGCCAGGACCGCCGCGGCATCCAGAAGAACCTCACCTATGTCGGCGGCCGCGCCCAGGCGACCTACGAGCTGCCGCTGAACGAGGTGGTGTTCGACTTCTACGATCGGCTGAAGAGCATCAGCCGCGGCTATGCCAGCTTCGACTATCACCAGATCGGCTACCGCGAGGGCGACCTCGTCAAGATGGGCATCCTCGTCAACAACGAGGCGGTCGACGCGCTGTCGATGATCGTCCACCGCGCCACCGCCGAGACCCGCGGCCGCGGCATGTGCGAACGCCTGAAGGACCTGATCCCCCGCCACCTCTTCAAGATCCCGATCCAGGCCGCGATCGGCGGCAAGGTGATCGCCCGCGAAACCATCGCCGCGATGCGCAAGGACGTCACCGCGAAATGCTATGGCGGCGATGCCAGCCGCAAGAAGAAGCTGCTGGAGAAGCAGAAAGAGGGCAAGAAGCGGATGCGCGAATACGGCAGCGTCAGCATCCCGCAGGAAGCGTTCATCGCGGCGCTACGGATGGGGGATGACGGGTAGCTCCGCCCGCTACCAAACTTGTGCTCCCGCGAAGGCGGGAGCCCAGTACTGGGTCCCCGCCTTCGCGGGGGCACAAGCAGCGGGCGCACTGTCGGTGATGCGCCAGCCCGTATCCACACTCCACCCCAGTCATCACCCTCGGTTGACCCGCTCCCCCCATCGCTCGTATCAGGGGCGCGGGCGGTCGCATCGACCGCCCTTTGTTTTTTGACAGGAGCCGCCCGTGTCGATCACCGCCCTGATGCCCGTCTATCCGCGGTGCGGGGTGCGTCCGGTCCGAGGCGAGGGCTGCTACCTCTATGGCGAGGACGGCACCCAGTATCTCGACATGGCGGCGGGGATAGCGGTGAATGCGATCGGGCACGGTCATCCCAAGCTGGTCGAGGCGATCGCGGCCCAGGCGGCGACGCTGATGCACGTGTCGAACCTGTACGGCAGTCCGCAGGGCGAGAAGTTCGCGCAGCGGCTCATCGATGCGACGTTCGCCGACACCGTGTTCTTCACCAATTCGGGCGCCGAGGCGGTCGAGTGCGCGATCAAGACCGCGCGCCGCTATCACTTCGCCAACGGCAATCCGCAGCGCCAGAACCTGATCACCTTCAGCAACGCCTTCCACGGGCGTACGCTGGGGACGATCTCGGCGACCAACCAGGCGAAGATGCGCGACGGGTTCGAACCGCTGCTGCCGGGATTCGCCTATGCGCCGTTCGACGATCTCGACGCCGCGCTGGCGCTGATCGACGATCATACCGCGGGCTTCCTGGTCGAACCGATCCAGGGCGAGGGCGGGCTGCGCCCCGCCTCGGATGCGTTCCTGAAGGGCTTGCGCGCCGCGTGCGACGAACACGGGTTGTTGCTGGTGCTCGACGAGGTGCAGTGCGGCTACGGCCGGACCGGCAAGTTCTTCGCGCACGAACTCTACGGCATCACGCCGGACATAATGGCGGTGGCGAAGGGGATCGGCGGCGGCTTCCCGCTCGGCGCGTGTCTCGCGACCGAGGAAGCGGCGAAGGGAATGGTCGCCGGGACCCACGGCTCGACCTATGGCGGCAATCCGCTGGCGATGGCCGCGGGCGAGGCGGTGTTCGAGGTAATCCACGAACCCGGCTTCCTCGACAACGTCACGAAGATGGGCGCGCGGCTGCGCCAGTCGCTCGAACAGATGATCCCCAACCACGATCATCTTTTCCAGGAGGTCCGCGGCCACGGGCTGATGCTCGGGTTGAAGCTCAAGAGCGACGCGCGCCGCTTCGTCGGTTTCCTGCGCGACGAGCATCAGTTGCTGACCGTCGCGGCGGGCGACAACGTCATCCGCCTGGTGCCGCCGCTGGTGATCGACGAGACCCACATCGCCGAATGCATCGACAAGCTGAGCGCGGCGGCGCGGGTCTACGTGCCCGAGACCGACGACTGAGGGTAAAATCCTCCCTCGACGCGGAGCGTCGGGGGAGGGGGACCGTTCGCGAAGCGAATGGTGGAGGGGGCGTCGCCGCAAGCGCATTGCTCCTGGCGGGGCCCCCCTCCACCACGCCTTGCAGGCGCGGTCTCCCTCCCTCGCTGCGCGAGGGAGGAATTGGGAGAAGCTACATGCGTCATTTCCTGAACCTGTCCGATGCGGGCGCCGACGGCATCGCCGCGATGCTGGCCGACGCGCTCGATCGCAAGGCGGCGCGCGCGGGGTGGAGCAAGGGCCGCGTCGATGCCGACGCGCCGCTCGCGGGTCATGTCCTGGCGATGGTGTTCGAAAAGAGCTCGACGCGCACCCGGGTCAGCTTCGACATGGCGATCCGGCAACTGGGCGGCAGTGCGATCGTGATGGACGCGGGTAGCATGCAGCTCGGCCGCGGCGAAAGCGTCGCCGACACCGCGCGGGTGCTGTCGGGCTATGTCGACGCGATCATGATCCGTACCGACGATCACGCCAAGGTCGAGGAGATGGCGCATTACGCGGGCGTGCCGGTGATCAACGGCCTGACCGACGCGTCGCACCCCTGCCAGATCATGGCCGATCTGCTGACCATCATCGAACGCGGCAAGTCGCTGCCCGGCTTGAAGGTGGCGTGGCTCGGCGACGGCAACAACGTGCTCGCCTCGATCGTCGAGGCGGCGTCGCTGATGCAGTTCGACGTCGTCGCCGCCTGCCCGCAGGGGTTTCAACCCGAGGAGGAGGCGATCGTCCGCGCCTCGGGCCGGGCGCGGGTCGTCGGCGATCCGCGCGAGGCGGTGGAGGGGGCGGACATCGTCGTCACCGACACCTGGATCTCGATGGGTCAGGCGCATGCCGACACCAAGCTGCGCGCGATGATGCCGTATCAGGTCACGACCGCGCTGATGCAGGCGGCGAAGCCCGACGCGACCTTCCTCCACTGCCTCCCCGCACACCGTGGCGAGGAGGTGGTGACCGAGGTGATCGACGGGCCGCAATCCGCGATCTGGGCGGAAGCCGAGAACCGGCTGCACGCGCAGAAATCGATCCTGCGCTGGTGCTTCGGCCAGATCGGTTGATCTGCCGGGGACAGGCGACCATCTAGGCGCGGTGACCATCTCTCCCCCCGGCTCCCCCATCGACATCGACCGTGCCCTCGGCTTCGCGATCCCCGCTCGCAGCGCACGTGGGCGGATCGTCAGGCTCGGCCCCGCGCTGGCACAGGTACTCGACGCGCACGCCTACCCGCCCGCGATCGAGGCGCTGCTGGCGGAGGCGCTGGTGCTCGCCGCTCTGGTGGGGTCGACGCTGAAGGACAGCGACGGTCAGCTGACGATGCAGACCCGCAGCGAGAGCGGCGTCGTCCAGTTGCTGGTCTGCGACTATCGCGGCGGCGAGCTGCGCGGCTACGTCCAGTACGATGCCGACAAGCTGGCCGAGGCGCCCGAGCAGCCGACGCTGTTCGCGCTGTTCGGCAAGGGCTATCTCGCGATCACCTTCGACCTCGCGACCACCGGCGAGCGTTACCAGGGCATCGTCCCGCTCGACGGCGACACGCTGGCGGCGGCGGCACAGAGCTATTTCGTCCAGTCCGAACAGATCCCCAGCATGGTCCGCGTCGGCATGGCGCGCGGCGCCGACGGCGCGCTGGTCGCCGGCGGGTTGTTCCTGCAGCACCTGCCCGAGGGCGAGGACGGCCGCGAGCGGCTCCACACCCGGCTCGATCACCCCGAATGGGAGCATGTCGCGACGCTCGGCCAGACGATGGGCGCCGACGAACTCGCCGATCCCGCGCTGCCGCTCGAGACGCTGGTCTGGCGGCTGTTCAACGAGGAAGACGATGTTCGCGTCCTCGCTTCCACCCCGCTGGCGCGCGGCTGCCGCTGCACCGCCGCGCACATCGCCTCGGTGCTCGCCAAGTTCCCGGTCGAGGAACGCCGCGAGATGGCCGACGAGAACGGACTGATCCACGTCGATTGCGCGTTCTGTTCGATCAAGTTCCCGGTCGCCGCGGAGGACGTTCCCGTCTGATCTCTTCACGCGATGTTAACCGAAGCCGGCTAGAGCCCTCCTTGTGCTTTTTTGTTTCAGCACGGATTTCTCCCTTGAGAGCCTAGCGCTCCGACTGGGGGCCGCCTCACCCGCGGCCCCTTTCTTTTTGCCCGCCATTCGCCTAGCGCCGCGCGGATCATGACATCCTCACCCCTAGCCGTCGTGCTCGTCTCCGGCGGGCTCGATTCGATGATCTCCGCCGCCCACGCGCGCGAGGCGGGGTATCGCGTGCTCGCGCTCTCGATCGACTATAACCAGCGCCACCGGGTCGAACTCGCCGCCGCGCGCCGGGTCGCCGCCGCGGTCGGTGCGGAGCGTCACATCGTGCTGCCGATGGACCTGTCGGCGTTCGGTGGCTCTGCACTGACCGACGACATCGATGTCCCGAAGACCGGGGTGGGCGAGGGGATCCCCGTCACCTACGTGCCCGCGCGCAACACCATCTTCCTCAGCCTGGCGCTCGGCTGGGCGGAGGCGGCGGGCGCGCGCGACCTGTTCATCGGCGTCAACGCGCTCGATTATTCGGGCTATCCCGATTGCCGGCCCGAATTCATCGCCGCGTTCGAAGGCCTCGCCGAACTCGCGACCAAGGCGGGCGTCGAGGGCGATCCGTTCCGCATCCGCGCGCCGCTGCAGAACATGACCAAGGCCGACATCGTCCGCGAAGGCCAGCGGCTCGGCGTCGACATGGGGATCAGCTGGTCGTGCTACGATCCGGCGCCCGGCGGCGTGCATTGCGGGCAGTGCGACAGCTGCCGCCTGCGCCACAAGGGCTTCGAGGAGGCCGGCGTTCCCGATCCCACCGTCTACGCGACCGACGCGGCCTGACCGCGCGATGACCTATGCGGTGAAGGAGATGTTCCTCACGCTCCAGGGCGAGGGCGTCAACGCCGGCGCTCGGGCGGTGTTCGTCCGCTTCGCCGGGTGCAATCTCTGGTCGGGCCGCGAACAGGATCGCGCCATCGCGGTATGCCGGTTCTGCGACACCGATTTCGTCGGCACCGACGGCGTCGGCGGCGGTAAGTTCGCGGATGCCGACGCGCTGGCCGCGGCGGTCGCGGGCTTCTGGGGCGACGGCCAGGACCACCGCTTCGTCGTGCTGACCGGGGGCGAGCCGATGCTGCAGGTCGACGATGCCCTGGTCGACGCGCTTCACGCGCACGGCTTCCGCATCGCGATCGAGACCAACGGCACCTTGCCAGCGCATCCGCGGATCGACTGGGTCTGCGTCAGCCCGAAGGCGGGCAGCACGGTCGTCCAGCAGCGCGGCGACGAACTGAAGCTGGTCTGGCCGCAGGCCGGCACCGATCTCGACGAGGTCGAGCGCTGGGATTTCGCCAACCGCCTGATCCAGCCGCTCGACGATCCCGCCGCCGCCGCGAACATGCAGGCCGCGATCGACCTGGTGATGGCGCGGCCGTGGTGGCGGCTGTCGCTGCAGACGCACAAATATCTGGGGCTGCGGTAGCGGCGACAGGAGCGCGTCCTACCCGCGTCCCTCCCTGTGCTCCCGCGAAGGCGGGAGCCCAGTACTGGGTCCCCGCCTTCGCGGGGACACACGGGAAACAGAACACGTTCCTGCCCTCATACCCCGGCGAAGGCCGGGGCCCAGGCAGACGGACCCGAGAGGCGAAGACCGAACGCATCCGCTCGACCTTCGCGACTGGGCCCCGGCCTCCGCCGGGGTGGTGTAGCTAAAGGATCAGCCGGTCCGCGGACAACGAGCCGGCAACGATCTCAACCGCTCAGCGCGACGCCAGCCCCGTCCCGGCCGGCGGCCAATCCGGCGCGCCGCACTTCTTGGCGACCCACAGCCCTTTCTTGTCGTAGCATACCGGATCGAGCCGCGGGATCGTCGCGACATCGCGGGTCAGGTAGCGTTGGAACTTCTGCTCGCCGTACGGGATCAGGCTGTTGCGCAGCTCGCGGATACGGCGCATCGCGATCGTGCTGAAGCCGCCGCGGGGCGCGAACACCGCGTCGTGGCCGATGTCCGACGCGGTTTGGCAGAAGCCGTATTGCGCGCCGACGGTCACGAAGTTCGAATAGGTCCGCGTGCCGAACTGGTCGAGCGCGACCTGCCCCGCCTTGGGCGTCTTGTTGACGCGGGCGAAATACTTGCCGAGCGTCGTGAACGCGGCCTTCAGCTCGGCGCTGTGGTCGGTCAAAATCGCGTTGTAGTTGGCGACGCTCAGCAGCGTCGGTTCGAACTGGCATTGCAGCGCCGCGACGTTGAGCGCCGCGCGCATGTTCCACGCCATGGCGGCGCGCAGTTCTACCTCGCTCGCGCCGGGAAGCACCTGGCCCAGTCCGGCTTCGTCGCCCTTCACGCCCTGATCGCTGAAATCGTGCGACCGGAAGAAGAACTGTGCCGATGCCGGCGTCGCCATCGCCAGCCCGGCCGCCGCAACGCCGAGCGCCGTGACGGTACGCATGATGGACATCCCCACTCTCCTGAACAACGCGTCGATCATCTTAGGTTTTGATTCTAGAGCGATTTGCGCCGCGACCCAACGTCTTTTTAACGATGTTCCGCGCCGCCGCGTCGCCGCTGCCGCTCCGGGCGACGGCCCCCTCGTCGGCTCCAAAAGCAAAGGGCCGCCCGGTCTCCCGGACGGCCCTTCAACGAACCCAATCGGAAAACCGACCGCGATGATTACATCGCGTTGGTGGTCGTCGTGGTGTTCGTGGTCATCATGGTGTCGTTCGCCATCATGCCGTCGTTCGACGCGCCGTCAACGGCGGTCATGTTGTCGGTCATGGTGCCCATGTCGTCGGTCGTGTTCATTTCGGTGACCATCGTGTTCTCGGTGGTCGTCTCGGTCTTCGGACCGCAGGCCGAAACGGCGAGAGCAGCGCCGGCGACGAGCGAGCCGGTCAGAATCTTGGAGATGATAGCACGCATTGGAAGCTCCCTAGAAAGAGGATTTGGTCGGCTTGCTGCCCTTAATACCCAAATCACGGTGGACATTAAACGGATTACGCCCGGGCCTCAAGCCTCGTTTTCGGGCTTGATAGAAAGAGTATCCAGAAATGCCTGTGCGGTGAACGCCAGGGCGGCGTCGAAGGTTGCAAGCGTCGCGTCGATGCCCAGCGCAGCCAGGCTGGTGACCGGGAAGTCGGGCAGGCCGCACGGCACGATCCCGCCGAAATGCGCGAGGTCCGGATCGACGTTCACCGCAAAGCCGTGGAGCGTCACCCAGCGCCGCACCCGCACGCCGATCGCGCCGATCTTCGCCTCGCGGCCCTGGTCGAGCGTCCAGATCCCGACCCGCCCGTCGGCGCGGAACGCCGCCACGCCGAGCCGGGCGAGCGCGGCGATCACCCAGCCTTCGAGCGCGTGGACATAGGCGCGGACGTCGCGGCCGCGGCGATCAAGGTTCAACATCATGTAGCCGACCCGCTGGCCCGGACCGTGATAGGTATAGCGCCCGCCACGCCCGGTCGCGATCACCGGGAAGCGCGGGTCGACCAGCTCGGCGGGGTCGGCGCTGGTGCCCGCGGTGTAGACCGGCGGATGCTCGAGCAGCCAGCCGAGCTCGCGTTCGGTCCCCGCCAGCACCGCGGCGGCGCGCGCCTCCATCGCCGCCAGCGTCTCGCCATAGGGGGCGAGCCCCGGC
This sequence comes from Sphingomonas sp. Tas61C01, assembly GCF_052567495.1. Lineage (NCBI taxonomy): Bacteria > Pseudomonadati > Pseudomonadota > Alphaproteobacteria > Sphingomonadales > Sphingomonadaceae > Sphingomonas > Sphingomonas sp. Tas61C01. Next base: position 1,638,661 of record NZ_CP199583.1, on the reverse strand, counting down.
GACACGCGCCATTCGATCTCGGCAGGGAAGGTCACGCCGCCGCCCTGCCGCATCCACGCCCGATTTAGCAAGCGAGTGGAAAAGCGCGAACGCGTCGGCTAGGCGTGCGGCGAGATGGCGGACATGGGGACGGGCACGGTGACGGCGATGGCGAAGGTCAAGATGGGCGATGTCTGGGATCGCACGACCCAGGTGCTCAGCGGGCGTGCCGGCGCGCTGGCGAGCATCGGCGTGGTGACGCTGTTCCTGCCGCTGGTGGCGACGCTGCTGGTCGCGCTGGCGATGCCGCCGGTGGGGCCGTCGACCGCGTTCGTCACCTTGGCGCTGCTGGTGGTCGTCGCGGTGCTCGGCGTGCTCGGCGCGCTGGCGATGCTGGCGCTGGCGAGCGATCCGGCGACCACGCTCGCCGACGCCTGGCGCCGGGCGCGGCAGCGGCTGCTGCCCGCGATCGGGGTGTCGGCGGTGCTGATCCTGATCGCGGTGATCGCGCTGGTGCCGGCGATGGTGGTGGTGTGGCAGGCCAAGATCGACATGGCCGCGCTCGCCGGCACCGGCGCGACCACGATCGCGTCCGGGACCAAGACGTTCCTCGCGATCTACTACATCGCCTATGCCGTCCTGCTGTTCTGGGCGATCGCGCGGCTGGCGCCGCTCAATGCGGTGGTCCTCCACGAACGGCTCGGGCTAGGGGCGATCCGGCGCAGCGTCGCGCTGACCCGTGGCCATACGTGGCGGCTGATCGGCGTGATCCTGCTCTACGCCGTCGTGCTGACGATCGTCCGCCTCGCGGTGCAGAGCGTGATCGGGGTGATCTTCCGCCTCATCCTCGGGCCGCAGCAGATCGGCGCCGCGATGTTCGTCGCGGGGATCGCCGGCGCGGCGGTCACCACCGCCTTCACGGTGCTCGCGGTGACCTTCACCGCCCAGCTCTACGTTGCGCTCGCCGCACGGCAGCCGACCGCGACATGAGGATCAACTTCGCGGGCGTCATCGTCGACGCCTGGGCCCGGTTCCGTCGCGATTCCGATCTGCTGCTCCGTATCGCCGGGGCGTTCATGTTCCTGCCCGCCTTCGCGCTGACCCTGTTCGTGCCGCCGATGCCGATGCCCGACGCGACGATCACCGATCGTCAGGCGCAGGCGCAGCAATGGGCCGACGGGCTGACCGCGTGGATCGGCGATTACGCAATCGGCTTCGGCGCCGCGCATCTGCTGGTCTATTTCGGGATCGCGGTGGTCATGGCGCTGTACCTCGATCCGGCGCGCCCGGATCTGCGCGAGGCGCTGCGCCGGGCACTGTCGATCTATCCGCGCTTCGTGCTGGCGATGATCCTGGTGTCGATCCCGACCGGGCTCGGCATGTGGCTGGTGATCCCCGGGCTCTACATACTCGGCCGGACCATGCTCACCGCGCCGGCGCTGCTCGCGGAGCCGGAGCTCGGCGCGTGGGGCGCGATCCGCCGCTCGCTGTCGCTGACCCGCGGATCGGGGCTGACGCTGATGGGGGTGGCGGCGTTCGTCTATCTGGTCGGGCTGCTCTGCGGGCAACCGTTCATGCTGCTCGACACCTGGATGCGCAGCACCGGCGCGCCCAATCCGGTGGCGGTCGCGGTGGTCGATGCCGCGGCGTCGGCGGTGGCGATGATCACCCAACTCGGCCTCGCGCTGATCGCCATCTCGGCCTATCGCCGGCTGGCGAGATAGGGAATCTGCGGCGCGGCGTCGGCGGGCAGCACCCCCAGCACGCGCGGATCGGTGAAGGTCTCCAGCGTCCGCTTGATCGCGACGAAGCCCTGCGCGCGGTAGAAGCCCAGCGCGCGCGGGTGATCGAGCGTGCAGGTATGCACCCACACCCGTTCGATCCCCTTGCGCCACGCGCGGGTCAGCGCCTCCGCCATCAGCCAGCGGCCATGGCCGCGCCCGGCGAGATCGGGCACCAGCCCGAAATACGCGATCTCGCACGCGCCGGGGGTGCGATAGTCGAGCTCGAGCAGGCCGATCTCGATCCCCTGCGCATCGGTCACGGCATGCACCGCGACGTCGGCATCGTGGATGATCGCGACCAGCGCCGCCTCGTCCATCACCAGCCGCGAATACCACAGCCACGGGGTGCCGATCCGCCCGAACAACATCCGGTAGCGCTGCGGCGAGGGCGCCGGCCACGCCACCAGCCGCAGCGGCGAGGCGGGCAGGGGGCGGAGCGGCGGGCGCCGCGTCATCTCCAGCGTGGTGACGACCGTCGCCACCTCGTCGTCGGCGACCGTGGTCAGTCCCATGTCGCGACCGGCGGCAGGCTCATCAGGATCGCGTCGATGTTGCCGCCGGTCTTCAGCCCGAACAGCGTGCCCCGGTCGTAGACCAGGTTGAACTCCGCATAGCGCCCCCGCCACGCGTGCATCGCCGCGGTGTCGGCGGGGCTGAAGGGCGCATTCGTCCGCCGCCGAACGATCCGCGGATAGACGTCGAGGAACGCCTCGCCGACCGCACGGGTGAACGCGAAGTCGGCGTCGAACCCGTTCTCGAGATGATCGAAGAAGATCCCGCCGACGCCGCGGTGAACCTGGCGGTGCGGGATGTAGAAATATTCGTCGGCCCATTGCTTGAAGCGCGGGTAATAGGATGCGTCGTGCGCGTCGCACGCCGCCTGCAGCGTCGCGTGGAATTCGTCGGTATCCCCGGCGATCGGCAGCGACGGGTTGAGATCCGCCCCGCCGCCGAACCAGCGTTTGGTGGTGACCAGGAAGCGGCAGTTCATGTGCACCGCGGGGACGTGCGGATTGGCCATGTGCGCGACCAGGCTGATCCCGGTTGCGAAGAATTGCGGGTTCTCCGCGGCGCCGTGGATGGTCTTGGCGAAATCGCCTTCGAAGGTGCCGCCGACGGTCGAGACGTTGACCCCGACCTTCTCGAATACCCGCCCCTTCATCACCCCGCGCACGCCGCCACCCCCGGGCAGCCCGGACGGATCGATCCGATCCCAGGGCAGGTAATCGAATGTCGCATCAGACCCCGCCTCGCGCTCGATCGCGACGAATTCGGCGCAGATCCGGTCGCGTAGCGCTTCGAACCAGGCACGGGCGGCGGCTTGTTGATCGTCCAGTTCCATCCCGCCGCCTTTGCCGTGCGGCTGCGCGGGTGTCGAGCCGCGGCTATCCCGTCCGCTCGCCGGTCAGGCGAGCGACGGCGGCGCGTCAGGGGCGCGGCGGCGCAGGTGCAGGCCGATCGCGCCGAAGCCCAGCAGCATCAGCAGCCAGGTGCCGGGTTCGGGCACCGCGCCGATCAACGGCGACAGGGTAACCCGCGCCGATCGCTGGCCGATGTACTCGCCATAGCCGTCGTCGCGGCTCCACGTGATCTCGGTGAACTCGTTGGTGAACACGTCGGAGGGGTAGATCGTCGATTGATAGCCGATCAGATTGTACAGGCGGGTCGTGCCGGCGACCGTGAAGCCCAGGCCCATATTGTCGAACGGCGCGTCCTCGAGAAAGTAGAACTGGTTGGGGTCGAAGAAGTCTCCGGGCGATGCCGGGGCCAGGCCGGTGATCGCCAGCTTGTTGCGCGTGCCGGTGATCCCGGTGATGCGCATCGCCCGCCGCCCGTCGGAGGCAATGAACATCGCGGGATCGACCGTCAGCACCGCATCGACGACGTTGCGCCCGTTCTGCGTCGAATAGGTCAAGTTCATCGTCGCCGCGCTGACAGGGGTGCCCAACAACAGGAGCATGCAGGCCGCTAAGTAACGTAGCATATAATGTCCTTAGTCTATCCGGAAGCGCGTCTTCCATCATCCAAGAACATCGTCCAACTTCCGAGTCAAACCCGTTAACCAAACCGATGTGGCGTGTTGTTCGCTATCGGGATTAGTTCGATAACGAACTGTTCGCAGATCTGTTCAGCTCAGCGATCATCCGCAACGGGCCACCCCCGCTGCCGCATCGCCTCCCCCAGCACGATCGCGCAGGAAATGCCGATGTTGAGCGACCGGAAGCCGGCGCGCATCGGCACCCGAACCCGCAGGTCGGCGCGATCATGGACCGGCGCGGGCACCCCGGCGCCTTCCGATCCGAGCAGCAGGATGTCGTCGTCCCGGAACATGGCTTCGGGCAGCGGCACCGCGCCGCTGGTGGTCAGCAGCACGATCCGGCCGCGGGCCTGCGCCGCGAACGCCGTCCAGTCGACATGGCGGGTCACCTCGACCGCGTCGGCATAGTCCATTCCGGCGCGCGCGAGCTTGCGGTCGTTCCAGGTGAATCCGGTCGGCTCGATCACGTCGACGCCGACGCCCATGCAGGCGGCGAGGCGGAGGATGGCGCCGACATTGCCGGCGATGTCGGGCTGGTAGAGGGCGATGCGCATCGCCCACGCCTAGCCCAACCACCGGGCTTCCCGCAAAATCAGGTTGGCAAAGCGCGCAAGCCCCGTCTATCAGGCCGGCAGCCTGCCGTGGGGACGGACCGGGCTGGTGGGCGCGATTTTCGTCTCCAGACGCGAAACGGCCCGTCCCGATAGAGAAGCTCAAGGGTTCGATTCGATGGCGACTGACAGCATGGTTCCTCCCGGTGAATCGCCGGAGCCGTTCCACGACGAGGCGCACGATCCCCGCCGCCGCGACTTCATCAACATCGCCGCGGTCACCTTCGCGGGCGTCGGCGCGGTCGCGATCGTGCTGCCGCTGGTCAACCAGATGAACCCGTCCGCCGACGTGCTGGCGCAGGCGACCACCGAGGTCGATCTGTCCAAGATCGCCGCGGGCCAGGCGATCAAGACCAGCTTCCGCAAGCAGCCGCTGTTCGTCCGCAATCTGACGCCGGCAGAGATCGCCGCCGCCAACGCGGTCGACATCGCCTCGCTCCGCGATCCGCAGACGCTTGCCGAGCGTACCAAGGCGGGCAAGGAGAATTGGCTGATCACGCTCGGCGTCTGCACCCATCTGGGCTGCGTGCCGCTCGGCGCGGGCGAAGGCGAGAACAAGGGGCCGTTCGGCGGCTATTTCTGCCCGTGCCACGGCTCGGCCTACGACACCGCGGCGCGCATTCGCCAGGGTCCGGCGCCGAAGAACCTCACGGTTCCCGATTACAATTTCAATTCCGACACAGTCGTGACGGTGGGTTGAGGTAGCGACAGATGAGCTTTCCCTGGGCCAAGCATTATGAGCCGAAGCAGCCGCTGATGCGGTGGCTCGACGAGAAGCTGCCGCTGCCGCGTCTCGTCTACAACGCGGTCGGCGCCGGCTATCCGGTGCCGCGCAACCTCAACTATTTCTGGAACTTCGGCGTCCTCGCCGGCGCCGCGCTGGCGATCCAGATCGTCACCGGCATCGTCCTCGCGATGCATTACGCCACCGACGCCAACACCTCGTTCCACTCGGTCGAAAGCATCATGCGCGACGTCAACGCAGGCTGGTTCCTGCGCTATGCGCACGCCAACGGCGCGTCGATGTTCCTGGCCGTGGTCTACATCCATATCGGCCGCGGGCTCTATTACGGGTCGTACAAGGCACCGCGCGAGATGGTGTGGCTGCTCGGCGTCACGATCTTCCTGCTGATGATGGCGACCGCGTTCATGGGCTATGTGCTCCCATGGGGGCAGATGAGCTTCTGGGGCGCGCAGGTCATCACCGGCTTCTTCTCGGCGATCCCGCTGGTCGGCGACACCATCCGCATCTGGCTGCTCGGCGGTTTCGCGCCCGACAACGCGACGCTCAACCGCTTCTTCTCGCTGCATTACCTGCTGCCGTTCGTGATCGCTGGGGTGATCATCCTCCACATCTGGGCACTGCACATCCCGGGGTCGAACAACCCGACCGGCGTCGACGTGAAGGGCGAGCAGGACACCGTTCCGTTCCACCCCTATTACACCGCCAAGGACGGCTTCGGGCTCGGCGTCTTCATGCTGATCTTTGCGGCGCTGATCTTCTTCAGCCCGAACCTGCTCGGCCACCCGGACAATTATATCGAGGCGAACCCGCTCTCGACCCCCGCGCACATCGTGCCCGAATGGTATTTCCTGCCCTTCTACGCGATCCTGAAGAGCTTCACCGCGGACTTCATCCTGCCGGCCAAGCTGTGGGGCGTGCTCGCGATGTTCGGGTCGATCCTGCTGCTGTTCTTCCTGCCGTGGCTCGACACCTCGCCGGTTCGTTCGGCGAACTATCGCCCGAAATACCGCACCTTCCTGATCGTGCTGCTGGTCGACATCCTCGTGCTCGGCTACGTCGGCGGCGCGGAGGCGAATGCGCGCAACGTCATCCTGGGGCAGCTCGCCTCGGCCTATTATTTCGCGCATTTCCTGGTCATCCTGCCCTGGGTCTCGCGGTCCGAAACGCCGCGGGTGCTGCCGAATTCGATTACCGAGGCGGTGCTCGAGAAGCATGCCGGCACCTCGCCCGCGAAGACCGCGCTCGCGCATTGATCCGACTAGGGGACTGACCAACTCATGCTTCGTACCATCGCAACCCTGATCGGCGCGGCGTTCGTCTTCGTCCTCGCCATCGCGCTGTTCGGGACCGCCAAGACCGCGATCACCGATCCGGCGCCGGAGAGTGCGGAGCATGTGTTCCGCCAGCATCCCGAGAATATCGGGCTGGCGTCGAATGGCCTGTTCGGCAAGTTCGACGATCGCCAGGTGCAGCGCGGCTTCCAGGTCTACAAGGAAGTCTGCTCGGCCTGCCATTCGCTGAAGTACGTCCACTTCCGCGACCTGACGCGGATCGGCTACAGCGAGCCCGAGGTGAAGGCGATCGCCAACCAGTGGGTGATCGAACAGCCGAGCGTGAACCCCGACACCGGCGAGGCCGCGACCCGCAAGAACGTCGCGTCCGACGTGTTCCCGTCGCCGTTCGCCAACGAAGTCGCCGCACGCGCCGCCAACAACAACGCGCTGCCGCCCGATCTGTCGCTGATGGCGAAGGCACGCGAGGACGGCACCAACTACATCCACGCGCTGCTGCTCGGCTATGGCGCACAGCCTGCCGCGCTGCTGAAGGAGTTCCCGGGGGCGAAGACCCCGCCGGGGCTGCACTACAACCCGGTCTATGCGAACCTCAACATCGCGATGCCCCCGCCGCTGACCGCGGACGGGCAGGTGACCTACACCGACGGCACCCGCGCGACCAAGGACCAGATGGCCCGCGACGTCGCGGCCTTCCTGACCTGGACGGCCGAACCCAACCTCAACGCCCGCCACGCGGCGGGGCTGGCGGCGATCCTGTTCATCCTGATCTTCTGCTTCCTGACCTGGGGCGCCTATCAGAACGTTTGGCGCGACATAAAGCATTGATGCGGGGGCCGGGGTGCGAGCCCCGGCCCGGCTGTTCGCGAGCGGTTGCGCGAGGGGCGCATCGCGATCGACCGCCATCGCTCTCCGCGTTTCCGATACCGCTGGCGATCGGCAAGTACGCCAGATCCGCTGCTGAATTCCACGATGCGGTTGACGGTGCTTGTGCTCCCGCGAAGGCGAGACCTCTGCGAATGTCGCCGAATTCGCTAGCTCCATTCGTCACCCCGGACTTGTTCCGGGGTCCACCGTCCCGCAAAATCAACGGCTTATGCCCGCGCGGAACAGTGGATCCCGGAACGAGTCCGGGATGACGGAGTGAGTTTCGCAGAGGCCTCGCGAAGGCGGGAGCCCAGTACTGGGTCCTCGCCTTCGCGGGGACACTGAAGCCACGTCGGTAGAGCGGCTCCAAGCGCGCGTTCTGGCCGCCACAGCCTTTACCCGACATCCCATCCCGGCACACCGCGCCACTCAGCCGCCATTCACACGGAACCGCGCACGATCCACCCTCGTTCTACGACGAACGGCGCGTATCCTGCCGTCTCCATGTGTCTGGGAGAGATTCGATGTTCCTCAAGCGTCTCGGCCTGGCCAGCCTCGTCATCGGCCTCGGCATCGGTGCCGCGGGTTGTACCGATGGGTACGGCTATAGCGGCGTCAACGTCGGCTATGCGTCCGGCTACGGGTATGACGACGGTTATTACGGCAATGGCTATGGCAACGGCTATTACGGCGCGGGCTATGGCGGGCTCGGCAGCGGCGCATTCGGCTGGTCCGGCGACTATTATTATCCCGGCGCCGGCATCTACGTCTACGACCGCTATCGCCGTCCCTATCGCTGGAACGACGGGCAGCGTCGCTATTGGGAGGGCCGTCGCGGCAATTATCGCGGCGACCGCAACTGGAACGGCTTCGGCAACGGCGGGAACCGCCCCGATCGCGGCAACTGGACCGACCGGAACCGACACGGCTACCGCGGCGATCGCGGTCAATATTACCGCAACCGCGGCAACCGCGACGGCGCCGCTCCCGGCGGCCGCACCCGCACCTTCACCCCGCAAACCGAAACGCGCGCCTACACCCCCAGAAGCGAGACACGGAGCTATACGCCGCGCACGCCACGCAGCGACGGGCAGGGCCGCGGCTGGCGCGGTCGCAATCCTCAGCAATAAGGTTCGTCGGAGGGGGCTCCTGTACCTTCTGTACCCCGGCGAAGGCCGGGGCCCAGCAGGGGAAGGTGGGTAACGGAGCGCCGTCCGTCACAACTCCTGTTAGCCCACCTGGGCCCCGGCCTCCGCCGGGGTGTAAAGGTAGGTTACGCCTGCCCCACGTGTCCCCGCGAAGGCGGGGACCCAGTACTGGGCTCCCGCCTTCGCGGGAGCACAAGCGACATCGCGCCGACGGCTGCGTCAACACTAGCCCGTTCGCCACTAGCGTGACAATGCGGCGCCATCACCCCACCGGCCGCGTTGCCACCAGCCCGTTCGACACGAACGTCATCACCGCCACGTCGTTCTGGTTGAACACCGTCATCCGGCTCTTGAAGATCCCCATCTCCGGCCGACTGGCCGAGACGCGCTTCTCCAGGATCTCGGTCTGGCAGCGCAGCGTGTCCCCCGGATAGACCGGCTTCAGCCACTTCAGCTCGTCGATCCCCGGCGATCCGAGTCCCGCCTGCCGATTCGCCTTCAGGTTCTCGACCACCATCGACATCGTCATCGCCGCGGTGTGCCAGCCACTGGCGGAAAGCCGCCCGAAATGGGTCTGCGCCGCAGCTCCGTCCGACAAATGGAAGGGTTGCGGATCGAATTTCTCCGCGAACGCGATCACCTCCTCGCGGGTCACCGGGTACGCGCCGAAACCGGCCGTCGCCCCGACCTCGATATCCTCGAAATACTGCATCGCTCGGCTCCTATCGCTTGAGAACGCCCCGGAACGGCGCGTCGTCGCCGTCGAGATCGCGGCCGGGCGGCAGGCCGATCAGGTCGCGCAGCAACGGCGCGATGTCGATGTTGTCGAATGGCGCCAGCCGCCTGCCGCCGGCGAAGGCGGGCCCGTCAGCGATGAACAGCGCCGCCATCGCCGGGTCGGTCGGTTCATAGCCATGCTCGCCCTTCAGATAGGCGCGCCCCGGTTCGCCGACGAAGCGCCAATGCGGTTCCGCCAGGCACAGCCAGTCGGGCATGCGCGGATGGTGGCCGAAGTGCAGCCGCTCGGGCAGCGCGCCGCGTCGCCAGCAGGTCGCGTGCGGCATCGGCTTCGCCATCCACGCCGCGACCGCCGCGGCGCCGCCGGGACCGGGCTTCGCGAAGATCGATAGCTGCGGGCCTTCCGGCAGGATGGTCATGCGCGCATCGGCGGCCTCGGCCTGGACGTCGATGATATCGGTCGGGCGCACCGGCGCCATGCCGTGATCCGACACGACGATGACGTTCGCCGCCTGGCCGAGCGCCGCGAGCGCCGCCAGCAGCCGCGCGATCGCGGCGTCGCTGTCGCGGATCGCCTGTGTCTTTTCGGGCGAATCATACCCTTGCGTGTGCGACGCCTTGTCGACGGTGTCGAAATACAAGGTCAGCAGCCGCGGCCGTTCGGCGGCCGGGCGCCGCAGCCAATCGATCACGAAATCGACCCGGCGGGTCCAGTCCATCTCCGCGGCATAGGGCACCCAGGCGCTCGGCCGCACCCCGCGGATCGCGGCTTCCGATCCCGGCCAGTACATCGTGCCGGTGCGGATCCCGGCGTTCTCGGCGGTCACCCAGATCGGCTCCGCGCCGTTCCACCAGAACGCGTCGCGCACCTGTTTCGGATCCGACGTCTTGAACTGGACTCCCGGACGCGCGGGATCGAGCATGGTGTTGTTGATGACCCCGTGGCGATCGGGGCGCAGGCCGGTGACCATCGTATAATGGTTGGGAAAGGTCATCGTCGGGAAGGACGGCCGCATCGTCGCCGAAACCCCCCGCGCCGCCAGCGCATCGAGGATCGGCGTGTTCCCCTGGCGGAGGTAATCGGGCCGGAAGCCGTCGATCGACACCAGGATCGTGACCGGCATCGCGGCGGTCTGCGGGGCGGCGATCGGCACCGCAGCGGCGACCGGCGGCGGTGCGGTCACCGGCGCCAGCGCGGGCGGCGGATAGCGATACCCGCAACCGGCAAGCGCAAGCAGCGAAACGGCGAGGGTGGTCAGTCTCACGAGATCGTCCCGGACAGCGGCAGGATGTGGTCGCCTTAGGCGGTTAGCCCCCCGATCCACAAGCCGACGACACCATCCCTCTTCTGCTCTGGGAACGGCTCGGCGCCACCGAGCGGCAGGGAGGAGGAATTGGCGAGAGCGACATTCCTCCCCCGCGAGGGGGAGGGGGACCGCTCGGCGCCAGCCGAGGGGTGGAGGGGGAGGTAAGCGGTGTCCTCCGCAACGGAGCTCCGGCCTTACCTCCCCCTCCGTCACCGCTTCGCGGCGCCACCTCCCCCTGGCGGGGGAGGATTGCGGAGAGCCACCTTCAGACGTTGAACCGGAACAGCATCACGTCGCCGTCGTGGACGACATATTCCTTGCCCTCCTGGCGGAGCTTGCCCGCATCCCGCGCGCCGCTTTCGCCGCCGAGCGCGACATAGTCGTCGAACGCGATCGTCTCGGCGCGGATGAAGCCGCGTTCGAAGTCGGTGTGGATCTCGCCTGCCGCCTGCGGGGCGCGGGCGCCGACCTCGACGGTCCAGGCGCGGGCTTCCTTGGGGCCGACCGTGAAGAAGGTCAGCAGGTGGAGCAGCTTGTACCCGGCGCGGATCACGCGCGCGAGCCCGGTCTCCTCGAGCCCCAGCTCGCCCAGGAACTCGCCGCGTTCCTCGGGCGGCATCGTCGCGATCTCCGCCTCGATCGCGGCGGAGACCACCACCGCCTCGGCGCCCTCGGCCGCGGCCTTCGCGAACACCTTGGCGGACAGCGCGTTGCCGTTGGCGGCGTCTGCCTCGTCGACGTTGCAGACGTAGAGCACGGGCTTGGCGGTGAGCAGCTGCGCCTGCGCGAACAGCCGGGCCTCCTCCTCGTCCTTCGGCACCGTCAGCCGCGCCGGCTTGCCCTCGCGCAGCAGCTCGAGCGCCTGGCCGAGCACCGCGGCGCCGACCTTTGCCTCCTTGTCGCCCTGCTGGCCCTTCTTCAGCAGATTGGGTACCCGCTTCTCGAGGCTCTCCAGGTCGGACAGCATCAGCTCGGTCTCCACCGTCTCGGCATCGGCGATCGGATCGACCTTGCCCTCGACATGGGTGACGTCCCCGTCCTCGAAGCAGCGCAGCACGTGGACGATCGCGTCGACCTCGCGGATGTTGCCGAGGAACTGGTTGCCGAGCCCTTCGCCCTTGCTGGCGCCGCGGACCAGCCCGGCGATGTCGACGAACGCCAGCTGGGTTTCGACGATCTTGGCCGATCCCGCGATCGCGGCGAGCTTGTCGAGCCGCGGGTCGGGCACCGCGACATTGCCGACATTGGGCTCGATCGTGCAGAACGGATAATTCGCCGCCTGCGCCGCCGCCGTCTCGGTGAGCGCGTTGAAGAGCGTCGACTTGCCGACATTGGGCAGGCCGACGATGCCGCAGCGGAAACCCATCACACATCCTTCGTTGGTGGTCCCGCGATTTGCCACGCGGGTCGAGCCGGTGCCGATAGAGAAGCGCGCCGACGATTGCCAGCGAGTCCGATACCGCCGGGCGGTAGACGCCGCCGCGGCGGTTGCGCATAGGCGGGCGCGATGCTGCCCCCCATCGCCCTGCTCCCCGCCTTCGCGCCGTGGCTCGACCTGGCCGGGCTCGCGGTGTTCGCGGCGTCGGGCGCGCTCGCGGCGGCCAAGCGCGGGCAGACGCTGGTGACGCTCACCTTCTTCGCGTTGATCACCGGGGTCGGCGGCGGCACGGTGCGCGACCTGCTGATCGACGCGCCGGTGTTCTGGGTGCACGATGCGCGCGCGGCGTCGGTGTGCCTGATCGTCGCGCTGGTGATCTGGATCACGCCCGAACGCTGGTGGCGCGGCGAGGCGCTCGACTGGTTCGATGCGGTCGGGCTCGCCGCGTATGCGGTGTACGGCGCGACCAAGGCGCTCGGCTACGGCATCCCGCCGGTCCCCGCGGCGCTGATGGGGATCGTCACCGCGTGCGTCGGCGGCATCATCCGCGACGTGCTGGCGGGCGAGCCGTCGATCCTGATGCGCCCCGAACTCTATGTCACCGCCGCGGCATTGGCGTCGGCGAGCTTCGTCGCGCTGGTGCTCCTCGGCATGCCGGGGGTCGTGGCCGCGACGATCGCCGCGGTAGCTGGCTTTTCGCTACGGGCTGCGGCCCTGCGCTACCACCTCGCGCTGCCGGCGTATCGCGGCCGGCGCTAGAGTCCGTTTGGAAATGCGCTGAGGGCGCATTTCGGCGGTGCCGGCCAGTATCGGGTGAACGGCGCCCCGCGCCGTTCAGGCAATGCCGGGGGCATGGCCGACCCGATACTCCCCCTCCCGGCCACCCATCAGGATACCGTGTGGGTGGCCGGGAGGGGGAGTGGGCCGGCACCGCCTGAAATTGGCTCTTTCGCCAATTTCCAAACAGCCTCTTAGCCGCGCACCACGCCGACATCGGCGAAGCGCTTCGGCTCCTCGGGCGGGGACGACGGCTCGTTCAGCTCGCATTGCCAGGTGCCGACGTCGATCCAGCGGCCATGCTTGTAGCCGACTTCGCGGTACACGCCCGCGCGCCGGAAGCCGACCTGTTCGTGCAGCGCGATCGAGCCTTCGTTGGGCAGCGCGATGCGGCCGATCGCCTGGGTGAAGCCTTGCGCGCGCAGCGTGTCGATCAGCGCCTCGTAGAGCAGCCGCCCCGCGCCTTGGCGCTGCGCCACGTCGGCGACGTAGATCGTCGCCTCGACGGTCCAGCGATACGCCTCGCGCGCATGGAACCGGGTCGCATAGGCATAGCCGAGCACACCGCCGGTCTCCCCGCCGACGGTCGCGACCAGCCACGGATACAGGCCCTCCGACGCCGCCATCCGCGTCCGCATCTGGCGGGCGTCGGGCGCCTCGGTCTCGAACGACGCGGTCCCCACCAGCACGTGCGGCGCATAGATCGCCGCGATCGCCGCCGCGTCCTCGGGGGTCGCCGCGCGGATCGCGATCCCGCCGCCGCCGGCGATCGCCATCAGAGGCCGACCCGCGCGAGGAACAGGTCGAGCAGGCTCGCATCCGCCGCGCTCGTCTCCACCGGGCCGAGCCCGCCGCACTCCAGGCACCGCGCCTGGATCGATCCGCCGGTCGCCAGCATCCGCACGTCGCCCAGCGCCCGCGCCAGCAACCCGCGCCGCTCGGTCGCGATCCGCGCGAACACGTCGCCACCGGTGGTCTCGTCCTCGTCCCGGTCGGCATAGGCGGCGGCGAGCTGCTCGGCCCAGCCGGGCTTCTTTTCCAGATATTCGCGGTGCACCGATCCGGGGTCGAGCTTCGCGCGCCGCGCCGCCTCCGCGACCGCATCGTCGAGCGTCCCGAACCGGTCGACAAGCCCGATCTGCCGCGCGGTGCCGCCGTCCCACACCCGGCCCTGCGCGATCTCGTCGACCCGCGCCGGGGTCATCCGCCGCGACGCCGCGACCCGTGCGATGAACTGGCGATAGCCGTTCTCGATGCCTGCCTGCAGGATGGTGTCGATCATCGGATCGATCCCGCCGACCACGTCGGGCTGCCCCGACAACGGCGTCGTCTTCACCCCGTCGGTGGTGATGCCGATCTTGGCCAGCGTCTTCTCGAACGACGGCACGATCCCGAAGATGCCGATCGACCCGGTGATCGTCGACGGTTCGGCGAAGATCACGTCGGCCGGCGTCGACACCCAATAGCCGCCCGACGCCGCGAGCCCGCCCATCGACACGACGATCGGCAGCCCCTTGTTCTTCGCCTCCAGGATCGCGATCCGGATCTCCTCGGATGCCAGCACCGATCCGCCCGGCGAATCGACGCGCACGACCAGCGCCTTCAAATTCTTGGTCGCCAACCCGCGCTCGATCGCGTTGGCGATGGTGGTGCCATATGCGGTGCCCGGACCGCCTTCGCCGTCCATGATCGAACCCGCGATCGTGACCACGCCGATCGCGCCGCCCGCGGTCGGCAGCGGATTGGCCTGCACATAGGCGTCGTACTTGATCGCGCTGAACGGATCGGTCGGGCGCGCGGAATTCACCCCGGCGAGCTGCGCGACCCGGCGATCGAACGCGGCACGATCGCCGAGCTTGTCGACCAGCCCGGAGGCGAGGTTCGCCTGCGCGATGCTGCCGTTCTTCGCCAGGATCAGCTTGTCGGGCGCGGCGATGAACTGCGCCACCTGCGCCTTGGGTCGTGCCTTGGCGACCGCTTCCTGCCACTGGCCGAACAGCGCGCCGTTCAGCGCCCGCGACGCACCCGCCGCTTCGGGGCTCTGGTCGGTGCGGGTGAAGGGCTCGACGAACGACTTGAACTTGCCGACGCGATAGACGTGGGTGTTGACGCCGAGCTTGTCGATCAGCCCCTTGTAATAGAGCTGGCTGCCGCCCGGCCCGGTGAACAGCGTGCCGCCGAGCGGGTTCATCCAGATCTCGCTGGCGTTCGCGGCGAGGCGGTAGCCGCCATCGGTGTAGGACGTCGCATAGGCGAGCACCGGCTTGCCGCTCGCGCGGACGTCGCCGATCGCCGCCGCGATCTCGTTGAGGGTCGCCGGATAGGCGCCGCCGAAGCTGTCGAGATCGAGCACCAGCGCCTTCACGCGGGTATCGGTCTTCGCCGCCTGGATCGCCCGCAGCACGTCGCGCGCGCGGAACTCACGTGGGCCCTTGCGCCCCGACAAGGTCGCGAACGCCGCCTGCTCGGCGGGCTGCTCGACGATCGATCCGTCGAGATCGAGCACCAGCGCGCCCGGCACGATCGGCTTCATCCCCGGCCGCGTGTTCAGCGCGACGAACAGCAACCCGAAGAACAAGAGCATCGCGATCAGGACCAGTCCGTCCTTGATCCCGACCAGGAGCTTCCATGCACCCCGTACCAGCTTCACGCGCAGCTCCTCGTTGGTTGACCCCGAAGCGGTAGCTTAAGCGCCGGGGCGCGTAAATGCTCTGTATTGGCGGGTTAATACGGTGGCGTATCAGGGTGGGGCGGATGGTTGGAGGAGTGGTAGGTCCACCCCCGTCCATTGTGCTCCCGCGAAGGCGGGAGCCCAGTACTGGATCCCCGCCTTCGCGGGGACACAAGTGGGTGTGCACGACCTGCGATCACCGAAGCGCCCCACTTTGTACCCCGGCGAAGGCCGGGGCCCAGGTGGGAAACGGCAGTGGGTGAGCATTTCCTCCAGTTACCTCGACCTCCGCGACTGGGCCCCGGCCTCCGCCGGGGTGGGAAGAAGGACGGGCACTCGATCACCCCCCAACACCCTTCACCTTCCACCCTCAACCCCCTAACAGCGCCCGATGGTAGCCTCCGCCACCAGCCAGCCGCTCGGCGGCACCGCACCCGCGACCGCGGGCGAGGAGATGCGCGCGCTCGTCGCGCTGGCGACGCCGCTGGTGGTGGCGAACCTGCTGCACATGGCGATCTACGCGACCGACGTGATCTTCGTCGCGCGGCTCGGCACCACCGAGCTCGCCGCGGCGACGCTCGGCGTCTATCTCTATTCGGTGATCATGTGGGCGCTGATCGGGCTGACCGGCGCCTGCGCGCCGGTGATCGCGGCCGAGCTCGGGCGGCGGCGACATGCGGTGCGGCAGGTGCGGCGTTCGTTTCGGATGGCGATGTGGCTGTCGGTGGTCGCCAGCCTACCCTTCATCGTCCTCCTGCTGAACGGCGAGCGGCTGATGCTGCTGGCGGATCAGGACCCGGTGGTCGCCGCGCGGGCAGGGGCGTTCCTCGATATCCTGGTGCTCGCGATGATCCCCGCCACCGCCTCCGGCGTAATGCGGGTCACCGCCTCCGCGCTCGGCCGGCCGGGCTGGGCGACCGCGATCACCGCGGTGGCGCTCGGCATCAACCTGCTCGGCAACTGGCTGCTGGTGTTCGGGCATGCGGGCTTTCCCGCGCTCGGGCTCGAAGGCTCGGCGATCGCCAACGTCGTCACCAATCTCGCGATGCTCGCCGCCTATGCCGCGGTGCTGATGCTCGACCGGCGGATGCGCCGCTACCGGCTGTTCGGCAAATGGTGGCGGACCGAATGGTCGCGGATGCGCGAGATCGCGCGGCTCGGCATTCCGATCGCGCTGACCATGACGTTCGAAGGCGCGCTGTTCAGCAGCGCCGGCTTCCTGATGGGGCTGATCGGCGTGACCGAGGTCGGCGCCCACGCGATCGCGCTGCAGATCGCGGCGATCGCGTTCCAGGTGCCGTTCGGGGTCGCGCAGGCGGCGACGATCCGGGTCGGCATGGCATACGGCGCGCGCGATCGCGTCTGGATCGCGCGCGCCGGCTGGGTCGCGCTGGCGGGCGGGGTCGGCTTCATGGCGGTGACCGCGTCGCTGCTCGTGCTGTTCCCGCGCGCGTTCATCTCGATCTATGTCGATCCCGATGCACCGGAAAATGCTCGGCTGGTCGTGCTGGCGCTGCAATATCTGGTGATCGCCGCGTTCTTCCAGCTGTTCGACGGCGCGCAGGCGGTCGCGGCGGGGGTATTGCGCGGGTTGCAGGACACGCGCATGCCGATGATCATCGCCGCGTTCGGCTATTGGGTGATCGGGTTCGGCATCGCGATCCTGCTGGGCTTTGGGCTGCATTGGCAGGGGTTGGGGATCTGGATCGGCCTCGCCGCCGGGCTGGC
This sequence comes from Sphingomonas sp. Tas61C01, assembly GCF_052567495.1. Lineage (NCBI taxonomy): Bacteria > Pseudomonadati > Pseudomonadota > Alphaproteobacteria > Sphingomonadales > Sphingomonadaceae > Sphingomonas > Sphingomonas sp. Tas61C01. The sequence goes on along the minus strand of NZ_CP199583.1, from coordinate 1,621,598 downwards.
CGCGGTATCGGTGCTGCTGTTGTGGCGCTGGACCCGCCGCGACTCGCTCGGTCTCATCCCCGCGCTCGGCTGACCGTCAAAATCGACGCCAGGCCATTGACGCTGCCCTCGGCGCTGCACATATGCGCCGTGTTGGCACTCGACTCGTTCGAGTGCCAGAAATCTGTCACAAACACAGTAAAGGGACATGGCAACCATGAACTTTCGTCCGTTGCACGACCGCGTCCTCGTCCGCCGCGTAGAGGCTGAAGAGAAGACCGCCGGCGGAATCATCATCCCCGACACCGCCAAGGAAAAGCCGCAGGAAGGCGAAGTCGTCGCCGCCGGCACCGGCGCGCGTTCGGAAAGCGGCGAGGTCCACCCGCTCGAGGTGAAGGCCGGCGACAAGATCCTGTTCGGCAAATGGTCGGGCACCGAGGTGAAGGTCGACGGCGAAGAGCTGTTGATCATGAAGGAATCCGACATCCTCGGGATCGTCGGCTGATTTCGGAGGAGGCAGCCCGGTTGGGCTGACCCACCTTCAACTTATTCAACATTCGCAAATGTGAAAGGGTAGCCACCATGGCAGCCAAAGACGTGAAGTTCAGCCGCGACGCCCGTGAGCGCATCCTGCGCGGCGTCGACATCCTTGCCGACGCGGTGAAGGTGACCCTGGGGCCGAAGGGCCGCAATGTCGTCATCGACAAGAGCTTCGGCGCACCGCGCATCACCAAGGACGGCGTCACCGTCGCCAAGGAGATCGAGCTGAAGGACAAGTTCGAGAACATGGGCGCGCAGATGCTGCGCGAAGTGGCCTCGAAGACCAACGACATCGCCGGCGACGGCACCACCACCGCGACCGTGCTGGCCCAGGCCATCGTCCGCGAGGGGATGAAGTCGGTCGCAGCGGGCATGAACCCGATGGACCTGAAGCGCGGCATCGATCTCGCCGTGATCAAGGTGGTCGAGGACATCAAGTCGCGCTCGCGTCCGGTATCGGGCACCCGTGAAGTCGCCCAGGTCGGCATCATCTCGGCCAATGGCGACACCGTCGTCGGCGAGAAGATCGCCGAGGCGATGGAGAAGGTCGGCAAGGAAGGCGTGATCACCGTCGAGGAAGCGAAGGGTCTCGAATTCGAGCTCGACGTCGTCGAGGGCATGCAGTTCGACCGCGGCTATCTGTCGCCCTACTTCATCACCAACCCGGAGAAGATGACGGTCGAACTGAACGATCCGTACATCCTGATCCACGAGAAGAAGCTGAGCAACCTGCAGGCGATGCTCCCGATTCTGGAAGCGGTCGTCCAGTCGGGTCGTCCGCTGCTGATCATCGCCGAGGACATCGAGGGTGAGGCCCTGGCCACGCTCGTCGTCAACAAGCTGCGCGGCGGCCTGAAGGTCGCAGCGGTCAAGGCACCGGGCTTCGGCGATCGTCGCAAGGCGATGCTCGAGGACATCGCGATCCTGACCAAGGGCGAGATGATCTCGGAAGATCTCGGCATCAAGCTGGAGACCGTCACGCTCGGCATGCTCGGCACCGCCAAGCGCGTCCAGATCGACAAGGACAACACCACCATCGTCGATGGTGCTGGCGACCATGACGCGATCAAGGGCCGGACCGAGGCGATCCGTCAGCAGATCGAGAATACGTCGAGCGACTACGATCGCGAGAAGCTCCAGGAGCGCCTCGCCAAGCTCGCCGGCGGCGTCGCCGTGATCAAGGTCGGTGGATCGACCGAGGTCGAGGTGAAGGAGCGCAAGGACCGCGTCGACGACGCGCTGCACGCGACCCGCGCAGCCGTCGAAGAGGGCATCGTCCCCGGTGGCGGCACCGCGTTGCTCTACGCGACCAAGTGCCTCGAGGGCCTGAAGGGCGCGAACGACGATCAGACCCGCGGCATCGATATCATCCGCAAGGCGCTCTATGCGCCGGTCCGCCAGATCGCGCAGAACGCCGGTCATGACGGTGCGGTGATTTCGGGCAAGCTGCTCGAGAGCAACGATCCCGACGTCGGCTTCAACGCGCAGACCGACGTGTACGAGAACCTCGTCACCGCCGGTGTGATCGACCCGACCAAGGTCGTCCGCACCGCGCTCCAGGACGCGGCCTCGGTCGCCGGCCTGCTCATCACGACCGAAGCGGCCGTGAGCGAGATGCCGGAAGACAAGCCCGCGATGCCGATGGGCGGCGGCGGCGGCATGGGCGGCATGGGCGGCATGGACTTCTGATCCAGCCGACCTGACGTCACTGCCGAACAGCGGGCCGGGAGAGCGATCTCCCGGCCCGTTTTCGTCGCTCGCGATTGCTCTCGCCCACTTCCGTTCGTCCCCACCCGCCCCGTTCGTCCTGAGTAGGAATCGAGTAGCCCGCAGGGCGTACCGAGAGCCCGTATCGAAGGATGAGTTGGCGCACCGAACCGTGGCCGCGATCCGCTTGATGTAAGATCGCGGTGTTCTAAGCTACGCGGCAACAGCCATTCACGATCCAGGAGCGTCCATGTCCCTTGCCCGCCACACCCTCGCGTTGACGACCTTGGCCCTGCTCGCGGCGTGCGATCGGACTCCGACCGACAACACCGCCGAGCCTGCCAACAGCTCCGCGACCATCGTCCGCGCGCTGCCGGCCTTCGCGGTCGACAGCAAGACTGCGCTGGCGCAGATCGCGACCTACGGCCCGCCCTGGTCCGCCGCCACGCCCGGCGAGCCGATGGAGGATCCCGCCACCGGCGGCCGCGCTACCGTGATGACCGGCCCGGACGGCAGCGCACAGGTGTTCAGCCGCGTCGAGGGCACCGTCTGGCAGGTCCGGCTCGTCACCGGCACGCCCGGCAGCTGCGGCTCCTCCGCCCCGCTGATCGCGGCCTTTCCCAAGGTCGTCGAGATGCTCGCGCCCGGCACCGTGATCACGCCGGCGATGAAGCTGGAGATCGGCAACGGCATGACCGATCTGAAGCCGACCATCCGCGAATTGCCCGGCATGCGCATCACCGTCGTCGGTGGCTGCAGCCACTGGCTGACCGTCGCAGTGCCGGAGAAGGCAGGAGCCGCTAGCCCTTCATCGCCGAAATCAGCTTCTTGATGTCCTGGCTGCGGCCCCGCGGCATGATCAGCACGTCGTTGCCGCTGGCGACGACGATCAGGTCGGACACCCCGACCAGCGAGATCTTGATGCCGTCGGTCCGCACCAGGCAGTCGCTGGTGTCGATCGCCAGCACTTCGCCGCGGTGCGCGTTGCCGTCGCCGTCGAGGTCGCTGATCGAATGCAGCGCGTCCCAGCTGCCGACGTCGTTCCACCCCATCGATACCGGCGCGACCGCGACCCGGTCGGCCTTTTCCATCACCGCATAGTCGATCGAATCGTCGGGGGAGGCGGCGAAGGCCTGGGCGTCCGGATAGACCCGGTGGCCCTCGTGCCGCGCCTTCGCCATCGCCGCCTCGGTCGCCGCGACGATGCCGGGAGCGAACCGCGTCAGTGCGGCGAGGTACGCGTCGGCCCGGAACAGGAAGATGCCGCCGTTCCAGGCATGATCGCCCGACGCCAGCATCGCCTGCGCCTTGTCGAGCGGCGGCTTCTCCACGAAGCGCTCCACCCGGTTCACGCCATTGCCGATCGCCTCGCCGATCTTGATCCAGCCATAGCCGATCTCGGGGGCATCGGGGCTGATTCCGAAGGTGACCAGCCAGCCGTCGTCCACGAACGGCAACGCCGCGGCGATCGTTGCATGGAACGCATCGACGTCGCCGATCACATGGTCCGACGGCATCACCAGCAGCGCATCCTCGCCGCCGCCGGCCGCGATCGCCGCCAGCGCGATCGCCGGCGCGGTGTTCCGCCCTGCGGGCTCGAGGATCAGCGCCTGCGGCTCGGCACCCACCGCGCCGAGCTGTTCGTCGACCATGTCGGCGTGCCGCGCATTGGCGACCACGATCGGCGCCGCATAGCTTTCGCCCACCGCCCGGCGTGCGGTCAGCTGCAGCATCGTCTGGTCCGCGGTCAGCGACAGCATCTGCTTGGGCCGTTCGGGCCGCGACATCGGCCATAGCCGGGTCCCCGATCCGCCAGAAAGGATGACCGGGACGATCTTGGTATTGCGCATGCTGCCTCCGCTTGGAGACCGCCCTAGCCGACCAGCCGGCCCGGCGAAACGGACGAATTTGAGTGGCATGCGCACGTTCAGCGTTTCTTCGGCATTTCCTGCGAAATGCTCCGTCGGGTTCCTTTACAACCCGTTGATGGAGCGCACCCACGGCATGATCCGGCTGTTCAAGCATTACGTACCGCACGCGGTGTTGCTGCTGGGTCTGGTCGACGGCGTGCTGTTGATGGCCGCGGCGGAGATCGGCTGGGTGTTCCGCGCCGGCCAGATCGGCATGGTGGTCGAGCCGATCTACACCCGCATTCCGCAGCTGCTGTCGTTCGCGGCATCGTTGCAGATCGCGCTGGTCGCGGTCGGCGCCTACGGCGTCGGATCGTTCCTGTCGCTGCGCTTCGCCGCGGCGCGACTGGTGGTGGCGATCTCGCTCGGCGTGATCCTGCTGTCGCTGATCTTCTTTTTCGTGCCGTCGCTGACCTTCTGGCGATCGAACCTGTTCTATTCGATGCTGATCGCGACGGTGTTCCTCGTGGTGATCCGCGCTCTGCTCGGCCGGGTGCTCGGCGGGGAGACGTTCAAGCGGCGGGTGCTCGTCCTCGGTGCCGGATCGAGGGCGGAGCGGATCCGCGAGCTGTCGCAGCAGCCCGGCATCAATTTCGTCGCCGCCGGCTTCGTCGCGATGTCGGACGGGGCTCCGGTCGTCGCCGGCGCGATCCGGCGCGACGCCATCCCCAACCTCGCCGCGCACATCGTCGACATCGGCGCGACCGAAGTCGTGCTGGCGCTGGAGGAACGTCGCAACGCGCTGCCGCTCGCCGATCTGCTGCGGGTGAAGACCACCGGGGTCACGGTCAGCGAGATCTCCACCTTCCTCGAACGCCAGACCGGCCGCATCGATCTCAACAGCGTCAATCCGTCCTGGCTGATCTTCTCCGACGGTTTCTCGTCGGGAATGATGCTGTCGACGATCTTCAAGCGCGCGTTCGACATCGTCGCCAGCCTGTCGCTACTGGTACTGACGCTGCCGCTGATCGTCGCCACCGCGATCGCGATCAGACTCGAGTCGAAAGGCCCTGCCTTCTACCGGCAGCGTCGCGTCGGGCTCTATAATGAGAGCTTCGACATTCTGAAGCTCCGGTCGATGCGGCAGGATGCGGAGGTCGCGGGCAAGGCGGTCTGGGCGGAGCGCGACGATCCGCGGATCACGCGGATCGGGCGGTTCATCAGAAAGGTGCGGATCGATGAATTGCCGCAGACCTGGACGGTGCTGAAGGGCCAGATGAGCTTCGTCGGCCCGCGTCCCGAACGGCCGCAGTTCGTCGACGAGCTCGAACAGCATCTGCCCTATTATGCCGAACGCCACATGGTGAAGCCCGGCATCACCGGCTGGGCGCAAATCAATTATCCTTATGGCGCGTCGATCGACGATGCGCGCAACAAGCTCGAATACGACCTTTATTACGCCAAGAACTATTCGCCGTTCCTCGACCTGCTGATCCTGTTGCAGACGCTCAGGGTCGTGTTGTGGCCGGCCGGCGCGCGGTGATCGCGCCGCTGACCGTCTGGGGCCATGCGCTCGCCGCGCTGCTGTTCGGGCTGCTCGCGCTCGGCCAGTGGCGCAATCCCGATCGGGGCTGGCCGCAGAAGACTTTCGTGCTCGCGCTCACCGCCTCGGCGCTGTGGGCGCTGGCGGTCGCGGGGATCGATCCGCACGACGTCGCCGCGCGGGTCGCCGCCAGCATCCGCAACATCGCCTGGCTGGCGTTCATGCTCGCGCTGGTGCGCCGGGCCGATCAACCGGCGCGGGTCGGCGAGGCGTCGGTGCTCGCGGTCTATGCCATGGCGATCCTGCTCGCGGTCGGGGCCGCGGGAATCGCGGTGGTGGAGACCCGCCCGTTCGACGCCAAGACGCTGGCGGCGTTGACCGAGACGCGGCTGGGCCTGCGGATGATGGGCGCGGTCGCCGCGCTGCTGCTCGTCCGTCACCTTCACGGCATCGCCGGCCCGGCCGCGCGGGGCTGGATCCGCCCGACCGTCGCGGCGCTTGCGACGATGTGGACCCTCGACGCCGCGGTGTTCGCCGCGGGCTATGCGAGCGGCGTCTGGCTGGCGCCGCTGATCGTGATGCGCGGGTTCGGCATGGCGGGTGCCGCCTTGGTGTTCGCGCTGGCGGCGCATCGTGGCGGCGACTGGTCGCTCAGCATGTCGCGCACCGTCGCGATGCGATCGCTGTCGGTCATCGGGCTGGCGCTCTACGCGGTATTGACCCTGCTGCTGATCGGTCTCGCCGATCGGCTCGGCGGGCCCAATGGCCGCATCCTCCAGGCTGCCGCGGTGTTCGGCACCACCGCCGCGCTGCTGACGCTGGTCTCGACGCCCTGGCTGCGCGCCTGGACCAAGGTGAAGGTCGCCAAGCATTTCTTCCGGCATCGCTACGACTATCGCGCCGAGTGGCAGCGTTTCACCGAGACGCTGGGCACGCCGGGGGAGGGCGCCGCGCCGCTGGCGGAGCGGATCGTTAAGGCGGTCGCGGACCTGACCGACTCACCATCGGGACTGCTCCTCGTGGCGGCCGGCGGTACGCTGGAGGCGGGCGCCGCATGGAAGTGGAACGATCGTCCGCCCGCCGACAGCGACGACCGCTTGGCGCGGCACCTGGCGGTCACCGCACGGATCGTCGAGCTCGATGCGGTGCGTGCCGCGCCCGACGGCGAGGAGGCCGCGATCGTGCCCGGCTGGATCCGCGAGCGCCGCGACGCCTGGGCGATTGTGCCGCTGCTGCACGGCACCAGCCTGGTCGGCGCGATCCTGCTTGCGCGGCCGCCGGTCGACCGCGCGCTGGATTGGGAGGACCTGGACCTGCTGCGCGTTGCCGGGCGGCAGGCGGCGAGCTACCTCGCCGAGGATCGTGCCCACGCCAAGCTTGCCGACGCGGCGCGGTTCGACGAATTCAATCGCCGCTTCGCCTTCATCCTCCACGACATCAAGAACCTTGTCAGCGGCCTGACGTTGGTCGCACGCAACGCGGAAAAGCATGCCGACAACCCGGCATTCCGTACCGACATGGTCGCCACCTTGCAGGACTCGGCGACCCGGATGAACGCGCTCCTCGCGCGGCTGTCGCAGCATCACCAGCCGCTGGCCGAAGCGGCCCAGCCGGTAGACGTCGCCGCGCTGGCGTTGCGCGTCGCGGTCGCGCGGCAGGCGCAGCAGGCGGTCGAGGTGCGCGGGTCGGGGGTTGCGTGCGCGCAGCCGGGACGGCTCGAACAGGTGCTCGGCCACCTTATCCAGAATGCGGTGGAGGCAAGCGCGAGCGACGCGATCGTGAGCGTCGAGATCGTGCAGACCCCAAGCAGCGTCGCGGTCGAGATCGTCGATCGCGGCTGCGGGATGAGCCCGGCCTTCGTCCGCGACCAGCTGTTCCGCCCCTTCGCCTCGTCGAAGCCGGGCGGCTTCGGCATCGGCGCCTACGAGGCGCGCCAACTGATCGAGGCGATGGGCGCATCGATCGCGGTCGACAGCCGCGAAGGCGAGGGCACCCGTTTCCGCCTGCTGCTGCCCGCCGCCCCGGCCCTGGAGAGTGCCGCATGACCGTCAAACCCGTCCTGCTGATCGTCGAGGACGACACCGCGCTGCAACGCCAGCTGCGCTGGGCCTATGAAGGCTATGAGATCGTCACCGCCGCGACCCGGATCGAGGCGATCGAGGCGATCCGCGCGCACGAACCCGCGGTGGTGACGCTCGATCTCGGCCTGCCGCCCGATCCCGACGGCGTCACCGAAGGTTTCGCGACGCTTGCCGAGATCCTCAGCCTCAAGCCCGACACCAAGGTGATCGTCGCATCGGGGCACGGCGCGCGCGAGTCGGCATTGAAGGCGATCGCGGACGGCGCGTGGGACTTCTACGCCAAGCCGATCGACATCGATGCGCTCGGGCTGATCGTGGCGCGCGCCTTCCACGTCCATGCGCTGGAGGCCGAGAACCGCCGCTTGGCCGCCCGCGCGAGCGAGCACGGCCTCACCGGGCTGATTTCCGGCTCCGCCGAGATGGCGAAGGTGGTGCGGACGATCGAACGCGTCGCGCCCGCCGACGTGTCGGTGATGCTGCTCGGCGCGAGCGGCACCGGCAAGGAAATCCTGGCGCGTGGTCTCCACGATCTGTCGCGGCGGTCGCGCGGCGCGTTCGTCGCGATCAACTGCGCCGCGATCCCCGACACGCTGCTCGAAAGCGAGCTGTTCGGGCACGAGAAAGGCGCCTTCACCGGTGCGGTCAAGACGACGCCGGGCAAGATCGAACAGGCGCAGGGCGGCACGCTGTTCCTCGACGAGATCGGCGACGTGCCGCTGCCGCTCCAGGTCAAGCTGCTACGTTTCCTGCAGGAACGCGTGATCGAGCGGATCGGCGGGCGTGCCGCGATCCCCGTCGACACGCGGATCGTCTGCGCGACGCATCAGGATATCGACGCGATGGTCGCCGAAGGGCGATTCCGCGAGGATCTCTACTACCGGCTGGCGGAGATCGTCGTGCCGATCCCCTCGCTGGCCGAACGCCCCGGCGACGCCGGGCTGCTCGCCCGGCATTTCGTCACCCGATATGCCAAGGCGATGAATGTCGCGGTGACCGGTCTCGCGCCCGATGCCCGCGCGGCGATCGACGCCTGGGCATGGCCGGGCAACGTCCGCGAGCTGGAGAACCGGATCAAGCGCGCGGTGATCATGGCCGACGGCAAGCTGATCTGCGCCGCCGATCTCGATCTGGAGGGCAAGGCCACCGAGCCGGTGCCGCTCAACCTGCGCCACGTTCGCGAACTTGCCGACCGCCGCGCGATCCGCCAGGCGCTGTCGCGCGCCGACGGCAACATCTCGAGCGCGTCGCGATTGCTCGGGATCAGCCGGCCGACGCTGTACGACCTGCTGAAAAGCTACGATCTCCATGCCTAATGACGGGCCCGCCCGCGCTCGCTAGGGCGGCGCAATGGATCCTCTGGAGCGTATCGCCGCCGCCCTTGAGCGGCTGTCGCCGCCACGCCCGGCACCGCCGGCGCTGGATGCGCATCCGGCCTATGTCTGGCGCGACGACGCGCTGCGCGTCGCCGACCGGTTCGCACCGCTGCCGCTCGATCTGCTGATCGGGGTCGACCGGCAGAAGGCGGTGTTGGTCGAGAACCTCGCGCGGCTGGCACGCGGCGCGGCGGCGCAGGACGTGCTGCTGTGGGGCGCACGCGGCACCGGCAAGTCGGCGCTGGTCAAGAGCGCGGTCGCCGCGGTGCAGGCCGACAGCGACGCACTCGCGCTGATCGAGGTCGCGACGATCGACAGCCTGCCGCGGCTGTTCGCGATGCTGGAGCCGATACGGCGATCCTTTGCGCTGTTCATCGACGATCTGGGCTTCGACATGCCCGCCGATGCCCGCACGCTCCGTTCGCTGCTGGAAGGCGGGGCGGAGGCACGGCCGAGCAATGCGCGGCTGCTGGTGACCGCTAACCGCCGTCACCTCGTGCCGCGCGACATCGCCGAGCAGCAAAGCGCGATCAATCCGCGCGATGCGGTCGACGATCACCTCGCGCTCGCCGACCGCTTCGGGATCAGCCTCGGCTTCCATGCACTCGACCAGGATGGGTATCTGGCGATCGTCGCAGCGTATGCGCAGCGGCATGGCTTGAGCTTCGAGCCGGCGGCAGCGACCGAATGGGCGACGAGGCGGGGGAGCCGGTCTGGGCGGATTGCGTGGCAATTCGTCGTCGATCTGGCCGGACGCGCCGGGCGGTCGTTGGACGGGTAGGGGACGGTGCCGACCGATCTCCACGTGCTCTCGCGAACGCAGGAGGGCCACCAGAGCCATCACCCGGTCACTCTGGGTCTGGGTTCGCAGGAACACGACTGGTTCGAGCGTTGCTGCCGGCAGCGTTGTAGACCGAGTTACGCTGAGCCGTTTATGAGCCACCCACCTATCCCGAGGACCATCCGCCAATGACCGGAACCTTCATCGCGGGCGATTGGGGCACCACCCGGCTCCGGCTCGCGCTTTGCCGGAACGGCGAGGTAATCGCGCGTTCGGAGGGGCCGGGCGTCGCGCAAACGTCGGATCCCGCGAGTGCCTTCGCGACCGCCATCGCCGAATGGACCCACCATCGAACCACGCCCGCCGTGCTGTGCGGCATGGTCGGCTCGACGCTCGGGTGGGTGGAGACGCCCTATCTCGATTGTCCGGTGGACGTCGATCGGCTCGCGGCTGGGCTGGTGCGGTTCGATCATGACGGGCGATCGGTCGCGATCGCGCCGGGGCTAGCTTGTGAGAATATGCTCGGCGCGCCCGACGTGATGCGGGGCGAGGAGACCCAGATCCTCGGCGCGGTCGCGCTGTCGCGCGATCGCGACGTCGGGCGGCATCTGTTTTGCCTGCCCGGCACGCACAACAAATGGGCGCTGGTCGAGGACGGACGGGTCGTCCGCTTCCACACCACGGTAACGGGCGAGCTGTTCGCGACCCTGCGCGACCACAGCGTGCTCGGCCGCGACACCGCAGGGCTGACACCCGCCGTCGACGACGCGTTCGCGCTGGGCGTCGACCGCGCGTTCGATCCGCGGCGCCCGGCGCTCGGGCATCTGCTGTTCGAGGCACGCAGCCGGCGGCTTCGCGAGCGGATGACCGCGGGCGACGCGCTGTCGTTCCTGTCGGGCGTGACGATCGGCGCGGACGTCGCTGGGATGCTCGATCTGTTGCCCGCGCCGGGGCCGGTGATCGTTGTTGGTGCGCCCGCGCTCGGCAAGGGCTATGCGGCGGCGTTGGCGCACGCGGGGGTCGATGCGGTATCGGTCGACGGCGACGCCGCGGCGCTCGCTGGGCTCGGAGCGCTCGTCGCAGCCGCCGGCTTGTTGGGAGAATGACGTGATCGATCTCGAAACCCTGCTTGCCGATCTGCCGCTGGTCGCGATCCTGCGCGGGGTGACGCCAGACGAGGTGGTTGCGATCGCGGAGGCGTTGATCGATGCCGGGATCCGGCTGATCGAGGTGCCGCTCAATTCCCCAGACCCATTCGACAGCATCGCACGGCTGGCGAAGGCCTGCGCAAGTCGGGCGCTGGTCGGCGCGGGCACGGTGCTGTCGCCCGCGGCGGTCGACCAGGTCGCGGCGGCGGGTGGCACGCTGATCGTGACCCCAAACACCGATCCCGCGGTGATCGCGCATGCGGTCGGGCGCGGGATGGTGGTGCTGCCCGGCTTCGCGACCGCGACCGAGGCGTTCCAGGCGGTCGCCGCGGGCGCGCGCCATCTGAAGCTGTTCCCTGCCGCCACCTACGGACCCGATCACATCAAGGCATTGTCCGCAGTCCTGCCTGCGGGGACCAAGCTGCTCGCGGTCGGCGGGGTCGGCGCACCGGATCTGGCGCGCTGGCGGGCGGCGGGCGCGGCGGGCTTCGGGATCGGCGGCGAGCTGTACAAGCCAGGCTTCACCGCGGAGGAAGTCGGCCGGCGCGCGCGCGAGATCGTCGCCGCCTACCGCGCAGGCTGATCGTTACCGCGGCGTCGGCGGGTACATCGTCGCGAGATCGTCCAGCGCAGCACGTTCGGTGTCGATATGATCGCGCAGCCGCTTGATCAGGTTGAGCGTCGACAGCCTATATTCTGGCCAGCGATCATGCCCCGACACCCGAGTCCAGTGATCGACGAATTGCCGATATTCCTCGCCGGCGGCGATGCACGCCACCTTCATCATCCGGGCACGATCCGCGCGCGCGGCATCGCCGCTGACGATCGCGGGGTCGAAGATGCCTTCGTGCTTCAGCTGCTGATACGACGCCAGCGCCTCGCCCAGTTCCCCCCGTGCAGTCGCCATCGCGGCCTCGTCATACCCGTCGAACGACGTTTCGATCAGCGACTTGGTGAGGCTGATGCCCGCCAGCGCGTGCGCCTGATGATCGTGACAGCGGGCGAAAAGGTCGGTGGTGGACATTCCTCAGGGTTATTAGATTTGGATTAAGTACCCGATAACGCGTCCCGACATTCCCTTTCCACCGCGTCGCGGGTAACGCGGGCGTACACCGGCGCCAGACGTCGGACAGAGTGTTTTGGAGAACAGGATGTCGCCCGACTTCGATTTCGCGCTCGGCGAGACCGCCGATATGATCCGCGAGACGACGCACCGCTACTCCCGCGAGCGTATCGCGCCGCTTGCCGCCCGGATCGACGCCGACGACTGGTTTCCGCGCGAGCTGTGGCCGGAGATGGGCGCGCTCGGGCTGCACGGGATCACGGTGCCGGAGGAGTATGGTGGGCTCGGGCTCGGCTATCTCGACCATGTCGTCGCGATCGAGGAGGTCAGCCGCGCGTCCGCCTCGATCGGGCTGAGCTACGGCGCGCATTCCAACCTGTGCGTCAACCAGATCGCGCGCTGGGCAAGCGCGGAGCAGAAGGCCAAATACCTGCCCAAGCTGGTGTCGGGCGAGCATGTCGGCAGCCTCGCGATGTCAGAGGCGGGCGCGGGCTCCGACGTGGTATCGATGAAGCTGCGCGCCGATCGGTCGGGCGACGGCTATGTGCTCAACGGCACCAAGTTCTGGATCACCAACGCCGCCTATGCCGACACGCTGGTGGTCTATGCCAAGACCGGCGAGGGCAGCCGCGGCATCACCGCCTTCCTGATCGAAAAGGACATGCCCGGCTTCTCGATCGGGCAGAAGATCGACAAGATGGGCATGCGCGGCAGCCCCACCGCGGAGCTGGTGTTCGACGACTGCCACGTGTCGGAAGCCCAGGTGATGGGGCCGCTGAACGGCGGGGTCGGGGTGCTGATGAGCGGGCTCGATTACGAGCGCGCGGTGCTCGCGGGCATCCAGCTCGGGATCATGCAGGCGTGCCTCGACGTGGTGCTGCCCTACATCCGCGAACGCAACCAGTTCGGGCAGCCGATCGGCGGCTTCCAGCTGATGCAGGCCAAGGTCGCCGACATGTACGTCGCGCTGAATTCGGCGCGCGCCTATGTCTATGCGGTGGCGCGTAGCTGCGACGCGGGGAAGACCACGCGATTCGACGCGGCAGGCGCGATCCTGCTGGCCAGCGAGAGCGCGGTGAAGGTGTCGCTGGAGGCGATCCAGGCGCTTGGCGGCGCTGGCTATACCAAGGACTGGCCGGTCGAACGCTTCATGCGCGACGCCAAGCTGCTCGATATCGGCGCTGGCACCAACGAGATCCGGCGAATGCTGATCGGGCGCGAGCTGATCGGCGCGGCGCCCAAGGTGGCGCAATGAGCGGCGGTCTGATCCTCCCCGGCACGGGGAGGGGGACCGTTCGGGCAGCGAATGGTGGAGGGGGCTCAACGCGAGCGCTGCGTCCGCGGATAACCCCCTCCGGCACGGCTTCGCCGCGCCACCTCCCCGTGCCGGGGAGGAGTTGGTGACCCGTCTGACCACTGCGCTCGCCATCGACGGCGACGCCTTCCGCGCTAACGCGGCACATAACCGTGCTCTGGCCGAGCGGCTTCGCAGCGACGTCGCCCGCGCGGCGCTGGGCGGCAACGAGAAGTCGCGCGCGCGGCACACCGACCGCGGCAAGCTGCTGCCCCGCGACCGCGTCGAGCGGCTGCTCGATCCGGGCAGTTCGTTCCTCGAGATCGGGCAGCTCGCCGCGAACGGGCTTTACGACGACGAGGTGCCGGGCGCCGGAATGATCGCCGGTATCGGCCGGGTCGTCGGCCGCCAGGTCATGATCGTCTGCAACGACGCGACGGTGAAGGGCGGCACCTACTACCCGCTGACCGTCAAGAAGCACCTGCGCGCGCAGGAGATCGCGATGGAGAACCGCCTCCCGTGCATCTACCTGGTCGACAGCGGCGGCGCCAACCTGCCGCACCAGGCGGAGGTGTTTCCCGACCGTGACCATTTCGGGCGGATCTTCTTCAACCAGGCGCAGATGAGCAGCCTCGGCATCCCGCAGATCGCGTGCGTGATGGGCAGCTGCACCGCCGGCGGCGCCTATGTGCCCGCGATGTCGGACGAGACGATCATCGTTCGCGGTCAGGGCACGATCTTCCTGGCCGGCCCGCCACTGGTGAAGGCGGCGACCGGCGAGGTGATCTCGGCGGAGGAACTGGGCGGCGCCGATACCCATGGCCGCCGGTCGGGCGTGGTCGATCACGTCGCCGAGAATGACGATCATGCGCTGACGATCGTGCGCGACATCGTCGCGACCCTGCAGCCGCAGCCGATGCCCGACGTCAACGCCCTGCCGGTCCGCGCGCCGATGTTCGCCGCGGAGGAGCTCTACGGGATCGTCCCCGACGATGTCCGCGCGCCGTACGACGTGCATGAGGTGATCGCGCGGATCGTCGACGGATCCGACCTGCACGAATTCAAGGCGCTGTACGGCACCTCGCTGGTCTGCGGCTTCGCGCACATCCACGGAATGCCGGTAGCGATCCTCGCCAATAACGGCGTGTTGTTCAGCGAAAGCGCGCAAAAGGGCGCCCATTTCATCGAGCTCGCCTGCCAGCGACGTATCCCGCTGCTGTTCCTCCAGAACATCTCCGGCTTCATGGTCGGTGGCCGCTACGAGGCGGAGGGGATCGCCAAACACGGCGCCAAGCTCGTCACCGCGGTCGCCACTGCCAGCGTGCCGAAGCTGACGGTGCTGATCGGCGGCAGCTTCGGCGCCGGCAACTACGGGATGTGCGGCCGCGCCTATTCGCCACGCTTCCTGTTCAGCTGGCCGAACAGCCGGATCAGCGTGATGGGCGGCGAGCAGGCCGCCAGCGTCCTCGCTACCGTGCACCGCGATGCGGACAAGTGGAGCGCGGAGGAAGCCGAGGCGTTCAAGGCGCCGATCCGCGCGAAATACGAGGACGAGGGCAACCCCTGGCACGCAACCGCGCGGCTGTGGGACGACGGCATCATCGACCCGGCGCAGACCCGTGACGTGCTGGGCTTGGCGCTGGCCGCGGCGTTGAACGCACCGGTGCCGGAGCGGGCGAATTTCGGGGTTTTCAGGATGTAGGGAACTGGGAGGCTGCGGTTCGGCCTTGCGACCCTCCGCAAGGCTCAACGCCAAGTCGGCGTAGCCCCTCAGAACCGGAACGCCGTCTCCACCCCGACATAGTTCGTATCGTTGAACCCGGCCCGTGTCAGGACCGATCCCGCGCGCAGGTGCTCCGCCCAGATCGCGCCGGTCAGATGCTTGCCGATCTCCCATTTCAGGTCGACGCGCAGCAATTCGCCGATGTCCTTGCCGCGGACCCGCTGGGTGCCGGCATAGGGGTTGCCCTGGTTGTTGTAGACCGCATCGAATTCGTTGCTGCGGCGGAGCCATTCGATTTCGGTGGTGAGGGTCAGTCCCTTGGCGGGCGTGATCCGGAAATTGGGTCCGACCGTCTTGAGGTTGGTCGGGCCGAAGAACACCCCCCAGCTGAAATAGGGTGCGGGCGCATAGAAATAGTTGAAGTTGCGCAGCGGCCCGGTGCCGTAGGCGCCCCCGCCGGAGGTGACGTCGACGTGCAGCCCGACGCGTGGATGCAGCGCGCCCTTGTCGAGCAGGTAGCCGAGATTGGTGAACACCGCCTGCGCGTCGATGTCGCGCCCTGCGAAGCTGCCGCCCTGGCCCAGCGCGGTGATGTCGATCGTCCCGTCGCCGATCGTGCCCCACAGCCGCGCGCCGTAGAAGCTGCGGTGTTCGCGGCCGACCGTCGTGCCCCAGCGCTGCGCCGCCTTGTGATACCGGAAGACGAACGGGTCGAAGAACAGCTTCGCCCCCGCGAACGCCGGGACGACGAAGCTGGTGGTGGCGCCGTCGATGCCCTCGTCGGGATTGGTCGGGTCGTCGAACGCATGGCGGCCGAGCCTGACGGTGTTGAAGCTGAACAGCGTCGCGCGCGCCTTGGTGCCGTTGATCGACAGGCGGACGCCGTCGAGCACGCTGTAGATATCCGGCGCTGGTCGAATGTTGATCAGGATCGGCGGTCCATCCATGAACTCCTGCCGCCCCACGCGCGCACCGAGCAGCGTCCCGCCAATCGTCCCGCTCGCCTCGGCGAACAATTGCTGCACGAACAGCGCGTTGCGCTGGTTGGGCGTGATCGCGAGCGGGTTGGCGCCGAACACCTGCGCACTGTTCAGCTCGCCATAGACCCGCAGGTTACGGCCGAGATGGACGTCGGCGCCGATCACGGTGCGGACCAGGAACTGATCCTGATCGCGACCGCGGCGAAGCCCGGGATCGGTGACGTAGTTCAGCCGCACGCGGTTTTCCCCGCTGAGCGTCGCATAGACCGCGCCGTCGCCTGCGATCGGGATGAACTTCAGCGGGTCGAACAACTCGCGCGGCGCATCCGCGGGGCGGTTGCGCAGCCGCGACCAATCCTCCGCCCACCGCGACTGGAAATAGCGCCCGACCCGCGGGCCGAGCCCGGCCGCAGGCGTCGGGTAGACGGTCGCGATCGCGGGCACCGGCTGGGTCGCGGTCGGCGGCGCCGATACCGCGGCGGTGGGCCCGGTCTGGGCGTGAGCCGCCTGGCCGAAGAAGATCGTGGCGGAGGCAAGCACTGCCGCGGCGAAGTGAATCTGCATGGATGCGTTCCGTAATCGAGACCTCGCCGATCGACCAGACGGGGCGACCGGCCGGAGGTGGCGTTCAGCCTGACGGGGTGGTCAGCTTAACGAGGCTGGCGATCGACATCTGGACGCCGTTGACGCCCAGCGTCACGCCATTAGCGGTGCTGACCACTTCCGACACCACACCGCTCGACGTGATCGTCACCGGCACGTCGCTGCCACCGAAGTCGGTCGCTGCGATCGCGAGCTTGTAGGCACCCGCGGGGGCCTGCTCCCCGGAGGCGAGCTTGCCGTTCCACGTGACCGTGCCGGTGCGGTCGAGCTTGTCGATCGGCAGCGTCGCGACGATCTTGCCCTTGTCGTCGGTGACGGTGCCCTTCAGCGAGGCCACTGTGCGCTCGACGGTGTAGCCCCAGCTCGGCGGCGTCTTGTCGGACAGCCCGGCGACGTCGCTCGCGAACTGCGCGGTGTTGCCGATCAGGCCGGTCGCCTGCGACAGGCTCTGGGTCGACAGCTGGGCGAGGATGTTGTTGAGCGTCGTGGTCTGCTGGATCGTCTGTTCGACCTGCGAGAACTGCGCCAGCTGCGACGCATACTCGGTCGATTCGATCGGCTTCAACGGATCCTGGTTCTGCATCTGCGTCGTCAGCAGTTTCAGGAACATGTTATAGTCCTGGCTGCTTTTCGCCATCGCGGTGCTGCTCGCGGTGGGGGTGGGCGTCGGCGTGGATACGGTGTTGGTGGTGGCGTCCATGGGAACTCCTCAAGCCATCATGTCGATGCGGCCGCTGGCGGCGCGGGGGCGGTGATCGGGATCGTCCTGCGTATCGGTCGGCCCGGCGTCGCCGAAATGGACCCGCGCCGGATCGCGGCGCTGCCCGGATTGGCCCGACGACGCCTGCTCGCCGCCGCCCGACCGCGTGTCGAACCGCAGGCTCTGCGGATCGGAACGGACGCCCGCGTCGGTCAGCGCGCGGTTCAGATCTGCACTGTCGCGGCGCAGCAGATCGAGCGCCGCGGGATTGTCCGCCGCCACCACCGCGCGGAGCCGCCCGTCGTCGTCGAACGACAGCGTCACGTCGATGCGCCCCATGTCCTTGGGGTCGAGGCGGACGGTGATCGTCTCGCCCCCGCCGGTCGCGGCATGACGCGCGATGATCACGCCCATCTCGTGGCCGATCTTGCCGGGCTGTGCGGCGACGGTGCCGGCCTCGCGGGGAGCGGGCGGGGTAGGCGTGGCCGGCGGTGAGGCGGGCGCGAGCGCGGCCTGGGTGGGCATCGGGGCGGTCGGCGCGAGGTCTTGCACGGCGGCAGGTGCCGCAGCGCGCGGCTCGGCAGGTGCCGCCACGTGTGAGGCGAAGTCGGCCGGTGCCGGCTTGGCGGCGACCGGGACGGGCCCGGCCGGATCGGGAGCCGCGGCGAGCGATGGGCCGGCAGCGGCAGCGACGGCTTGAACGGGTGCTCTCGGCGGCGCTTCCGCCTCCGCGACTGGGGCAGCCGGCGCGTGCAAGACGGGGTCTGGCGCCGAGGGTATCGGCTGGGCAGTCGTCATGGCGATCGGCAGGTCCATCACCGTCGCTAGCTCGATCGCCGGAGCCACAAGCTCGTCGGTTTTCCGATCACGGGCAGGTGCGCCATCGCGCCTTTCCACTGGAGCTGCGACCGGGGGGGAGTTGGCGATTTCGGTCAAGCCGATGCCGTGCTCCTGCGGACGCAGGAGCCCAGGGCCAGCAACGTCCGCGCCCGCTAACCTGGGTTCCTGCGTTCGCAGGAACACAGGGCGATGGGGAGCCGAGGACTCCTGCTTCGACGGTGCTTCCGCCTCCGCCGTCACCGGCTCTGCGGCCACTGAGGAGGCTTCGGTCGCCGGGAGCTTGGCGGGCGCCGCCCCGGCCACGACGATCGAGGCAGGTGGTGACGGCGACAAGAGTAGCGTGGCGGTATCCGGGACGGGAGCGTCCTTCTCGGAAGCTTCGGCGGCGCCGGCTCGACGCGGTGTTTCCCCGGTGTCCGTGACCCGCACCGGTGCAGTCGCGGCGGAAAGCGATGGCGCCTGTACGGCTACAGTCGCGGCAACCGCCGCCGTTTGAGAAGGGCCGGGCGCCACGATTTGAGACGCAGGCACCCGCACCGGCACGGCAGCCGCAGGTTGAAGCGAGATCGTTACGTCCCATCCGGGATTTGTCGCGGGAGCGGGCTCTAGTTTCGGCCTTGCCGGTCGAGCCTCGGCCCCCGGCACGCCATCGTCCGCCGGAATGTTACCGTCGCCCACCACCAGGATCGCTGGCGGTGCTTTCGCCCCGACCGGGCGGGCGGTAGGTACGGGAGCGGGCGGCACGACGTCGGGCACCGGCGCCTTGCCCTGCGGTTCGCTGACCACGAGGATCGCGGGTGGCGTATCGCGGAGCGACTTGGGTCCGATCGTCGGCGCCGGCATCGGCGTCATGATTGGTTGCGCAGCGGCTGCCGTCGCCGGTGGTGATGCGATGTCATTCAGCACGCTAAGCGTCGCCGGAGTAGCCAGACCGGGCAGCGCCACCGTTGCTATCGGCGGTGTCGGGCTGCCCGGGATCACGGGCACCGCGTTCGCCAATGCCAGCCCGAAGTCACCCGCCGTTGCGGGCGTAGCGGCGGGAACACCCGCGCCGGGGGCCGGGGGTAGGAAGAAGCTGGTCGCAACCGACGGCATCGATGTCCTTTCCGGCCGCAGGCGACCAATGCTGCATTATAGGACGATTGCGCATCGACCGGGTCGTTCCCCGGTCAGGCGTGGCCGATCGTCCCCAGCGAGCGGATCCGGGCGCGGGCGTGGACCTCGTTCTGCGACAGCACCACGGTGGCGGGGCGGACGCGCTCGATGATCGATCGCACGAACGGGCGGATCGCGGGGTTGGTCAGCAGGCACGGGATCTCGCCCTCGCCCGCCAGCCGATCGAGCGTCTCGCGCACCGCCGCCAGGAACGCGTGGAGCCGCGACGGCGCCATCGCCAGCTGGCGGTCGTCGCCGTGCCCGACGATGCTCTCCGCGAACGCCTCGTCCCATTCGGGCGACAGCGTGACGATCGGGATCGCCCCGTCGCGCGATTGCTGTGCCGAGATCTGCCGCGCCAGCCGGCCGCGGACATGTTCGGTCATCTGGCTGAGGTTCGACGTGATCGGCGCCGCCTCGGCGATGCCCTCCAGGATCGTCGGCACGTCGCGGATCGAGATCCCCTCGGCGAGCAGGTTCTGGAGGATTCGCTGCACCCCCGAGATCGATATCTTGGCGGGGACGATGTCCGCGACCAGCTTGTCGGATTCCTTGTGGACCTCGTTCAGCAGCTTCTGGGTCTCGGTGTAGCTCAGCAGGTCGGCGATATTGTCCTTCACCAGCTCGGTCAGGTGGGTGGTGATGATCGTGCCGCAATCGACCACGGTCAGCCCGCGCAGGCCGGCCTCGTCGCGCAGCTCGCGGTCGATCCACACCGCCGGCAGGTCGAACACCGGCTCGCGGGTCGGCTCGCCCGGCAGCGACAGCGGGCCACCGCCGGGGTTGATCACCAGCAGCCGATCGAGCCGGATCTCGCCGCGCGCCGCCTCGGTTTCCTTGATGTGGACGACATATTCGTTGGGCTTCAGCGCCATGTTGTCGATGATCCGCACCGCGGGCAGCACGAAGCCGTATTCGACCGCCATCTGCCGCCGGAGCGCGCGGACCTGATCGTCGAGCCGCGGCTCGCGCTGCGCTTCGTTGATGATCGGCAGCAGCGCATAGCCGATCTCGATCCGCACCGCGTCGATCGCCAGCGTGCGCGAGATCGGTTCCTCGGACGCGGTGGCGGCGGTCGCCGCATTGGCCTGGTCGATCCGGGCCTGCACGTCGCGCCGGTCGGCGGTGCGGCCCAGGTGCCAGGCCGCCCAGCCGCTCAGCCCCGAGAAGATCGCGAAGGGCAGGAACGGCAGGCCCGGCAGGATCGCAAGCAGCCCCATCATCACCGCGACCATCCCGAACGCCTTCGGAAAGCGGCCGAGCTGGTCGCCGAGCGCCGCGCCGGTCTTGCCGACGACGCCACCCTTCGACACCAGCAGCCCCGCCGCGATCGACACGATCAGCGCGGGGATCTGGCTGACCAGCCCGTCGCCGACGGTCAGCAGCGTATAGGTGTGGAACGCCTCGGCGAACGGCACGCCGTGTACCGCGACGCCCATGATCAGCCCGACGACGACGTTGATCGCGGTGATCAGCAGCGCGGCGACCGCGTCACCTTTCACGAATTTCGACGCACCGTCCATCGAACCGTAGAAACCGCTCTCCGCCTCGACCTCGGCACGACGATCGCGGGCCTGCGCCTCGTCGATCGTGCCGGCGTTCAGGTCGGCGTCGATCGCCATCTGCTTGCCGGGCATCGAATCGAGGCTGAACCGCGCCGCGACTTCGGCGATGCGGCCCGCGCCCTTGGTGATGACGACGAAGTTGATCACCACCAGGATCATGAAGATCGTCAGCCCGATCACGGTCTGGCCGCCGATCAGGAACTCGCCGAACGCCGCGATCACGCCGCCCGCGGCGTGCGCGCCCTCGTGCCCGTGGGCCAGGATCAGCCGGGTCGAGGCGAGGTTGAGCCCGAGCCGCAGCATCGTCGAGATCAGCAGGATCGTCGGAAACGCCGACAGCTGGAGCGGCTTGTCGATGAACAGCGCGGTCATCAGGATCATCACCGACAGCGTGATCGACAGCGCCAGGCCGAGATCGAGCATCCAGCCGGGCAGCGGCAGGATCAGCATGCCGATGATCGCGATCACGCCGACCGCGAGCGCCATGTCGCGATTGGCGCCGATCCGCTGGAGGAAGGTCGCGGCGGGAGTCATCGCGTTGGCGTCAAAGCGCCGGGGCGACGGGGATGCCCGCCTCGACGAAGGTCTTCAGCTTGTTGCGCATCGTCCGTACCGAAATGCCGAGGATCCCCGATGCCGAGGTGCGGTTGCCGTGGCAGCGCTCCAGCGTGCGCAGGATCAGCGCGCGTTCGACGTCGTCGACGGTGCGCCCGACCAGCGCGGCGATCTGGCCGTCGGCATCGACCGGCATCGCCGCGGTGGTGGCGAGCGCCGCCGCGATCAGCTCGCGATCGGGCGGCAGCGGCAGATAGTCGCGCGCCCCCGCCCGGATCGCGGCGACCGCGCGTTCGGCGGGCGCGTCGATCCCGCACGCCAGCACCGGGGTGGCGATTCGTTCCTGGTGCAGATGGCGCATGAAGCTCGCGACGTCGGCCAGGACGTCGATCATGATCACCCCCGCGACGGTGGTGCGGAGACGGTCGATCGCGTCCTCGGGGGTGTCGACCACCTCCACCTCGGCGCCGGCGTCGCGCGCCATCTCCGCCGCCCGCGCCAGCTGGGTCGCGGGCGCGCCGATCAGCAACAGTCGCACCGTTATCCTCTCCATCAAGCTCATCAGCGTTCCGACTGCACGATCTCGGTAAGGGTGATGCCGAGCGCATCGTCGATCAGCACGACTTCGCCGCGCGCGATCAGCCGGTCGTTGACGAAGATGTCGACGGGTTCGCCGACCCGCCGGTCGAGCTCGATCACCATTCCCGCGCTCAGCCGCAGCAGCTCGCCGATCGGCATCCGCGCGCGGCCGAGGACCGCCCGCACCCTTACCGGCACGTCGAGCACCGCGTGGAGATCGACCAGGTCGCTGACCGGCTTGGCCGAGGTGGGCGGGGCGGCGGCGTCTTCGGCGAACTCTTCGAAAAAGGCGACCGACTCCTGCTCGGCGATCGCGAAGGGGTCCGGGTCCGTCATTGGTTCCATCATGTCGGTTTCCATCATGCGTTCATCCACTGGCGGATCACGGAGGCGGCTTCGGGCGGGGACGCGACGATCGCGTCGCCGACCCGCTGGATCGCGCTGAGCTTGACGTTGCCGTCGACCTGCGCGAGCGCGATCTCGTCGTCGAGTTCGGTGCCCGACCGGCCGGGCAGCATCGGTGCGGCGGGCGCTGCGCTGGGCGCGGCGGGGCCGGACAGCGCGCCCGGCGCCTCGCGATGCGCCTTCAACAGCGCGGCGGGGCCTGGCTCGTCGTGGTCGCCCGGCCGCGATTTCAGCATCCTGAGCGCGACCAGTCCGACCGCCGCGATCAGCAGCAGCTTGGCGAAATCGACGATGCGGTCGAGCGGCAGCCGCGACATCAGGCCGGGCTTGTCGTCGTCCAGCGACGGATCCGCGGCGAAGCGCATGCTTTCGATCACGACGCTGTCGCCGCGCGCGGTGTCGATGCCGACCGCGTTCTCGACCAGCCGTTGCAGCCGCTGGATCTGCGCGCCGGGCAGCCCCTTGGCGCCGCCGTCGATCATCACCGCGACGGTCAGCCGCTTGATCTTGCCGGGCGCGCGCAGGACGACGCTGTGAGTTTTGCTGTTGTCGTAGGTGGTATCCTCCGACGTCTCGTCATGCGTCTCGTTGCGCGCCGCGCCCGGCGTGGCCGGCACCGCCTGCGCCTCGGGCAGCTGCTGCCCGACGCTGGCGGCCTGCGCACCCGGCTGGGTATCGGTGTTGAGATCCTTGGTGCCGACCGTCACCTGATGCGCGATGACCTGCTTGTCGGGATCGAACATGTCCGACTCCTCGCGGGTCTGGTCGCGGTCGATATCCGCGGAGACTTCGGCGCGGACCTTGCCCTCGCCGACGATCGGCTGGACGAGCGCCTCGATCTCTTCGCGCATTTTCGCCTCGACCGCGGCTTGCCGCTCGTCGGCGGCGCCGGAGCCGGCGGTCCCGGCCTCGCCGGCCCGGGCGAGCAGCGCGCCGGTCTGGTCGACCACCGAGACCGATTCGGGGGCGAGTTCGGGCACCGAGGAGGACACGAGGTAGCGGACCGACTGTACCGCCTCGGCGGACAGGCGACCCTTGGTCTTCACCGTCACCGCCGCGCTCGCCTTGGCGGTGTCGGTCGCGAACATCGCGCGTTCGGGCATGACGATGTGGACGCGGGCGCGGGTGACGCTCTGCAGCGTCTCGATCGATCGGGCGAGTTCGCCCTCGATCGCGCGGGTCTCGTTCATCTTGGCGCGGGTAGCGCTGACCCCGAACGGCTCCTCCTGGTCGAGCACCTCATACCCGATCTTGCCGCCGAGCTTCTCGCCCGCCATCGTCATCCGCAGCTCGGCGAGCTTCGCCTCGGGCGCCATGATCGCAGTGCCGTCCGCGGACAGCTGGAAGGGGATGTTCTGCGCCTTCAGCTTGTCCGACATCACCTCGGCGGCGGCAGGATCGAGATCGGTGTAGAGGAACCCCAGCTTACCGTCGTCGCCGCGCAGCGCGACCATCGCCAGCACCGCGAGCAACGCCGCCGCCACACCGCCCATCAGGATCAACCGCTGGCGACCGATCTGCGCCACCATTGTTCTCACCTGATCCAAGCGACACCCCGTCAGAAACGTTCTTCGTCGGAGTTGTTATAGGCGGGCGGCGAGGCGGCAGGTTCTGCCGGGCGGTAAATCTTGCCGGGGGGTGGGGGAGTGGCAGCACGCGGATTAAGATCCTCCCCTGCAAGGGGAGGTGGCTGGCGTCAGCCAGACGGAGGGGTGACCCGCTGTCCGGATAGGCCATCACCCCTCCGTCAGTCCTGCGGACTGCCACCTCCCCTTGCAGGGGAGGACGATCGCATAGGGAAAATGGCTGTCCAGTCGGGCAGCATTTTGCGGTCGCAAAGCGAAATCTTCGTCACCCCGGAACAAGTTCGGGGTCACGGGAGCGGTGTAACAAGGCCGCAATTCACAGGCGATAGCCCTCTCCTAAAGAGGAGGGGTTAGACGATCACAACGCCGCGAACACCGGGGCCAGCGCCGCCTCCACCGCGGCGGTACGCTCGGCGGCATCGAGGATCATGCCACCCTGATCCCAATGGATGTGTGCGTCGGCGAACGCGCAGGCGGGGTCCCCGCGGACGGTGATGCCCAGCCGCCGGCGATCGCCCGACTGGCGCACCGCGACCAGCCGTTCGAGCTCGCCCGCCAGCGACGGGTGGACCACCACCTGGATCTCCTGCCCGCGCGCGACTTGGCGGAGGACGCGGCCGATCGCCTCGTCGATCGCGGTCGCAGGGGCCTGGTCGATCATCCGCGCGGCGATCATCCCCGCGGCGAGCCGCGCGACTTCCGCGGCGCTCACCGCGGTCTCGTCGGCGATCCGGTCGAGCTGCGTATAGACCTCCTCGACCGCGGCGTGCAGTGCGTCGGTGGCGGCCAGCAAGGCAGCTTGGCGTTCGGCATTCGCCTGCGCCAGCCCCGCCTCGAACCCCGCGGTGCGCGCGGCATCGATCGCCGCGTCGCGGTCGCCGCTCGCCAGATCGGCCTCGAGTTCGGACACGCGCCGGCGCAGCGTCGCCATGTCGGCATCGCCGAGCGGCATGCTGCCGGCGTCGAATACCTGATCGAAATCGAACCGGCGGATGCGGAAGGGTGCGTTCATCGTCTGGTCCTCACACGATCATCGTATCGTCGCTCTTGGGATCGACGAGCAGGATCTCGCCATTGTCGGCGAGCGTCTTGGCGAGGCGGACCAGCGCGTTCTGGGCTTCCTCGCAATCGCGTGCGCGGACCGGGCCCATCGCCGCCATGTCCTCGCGCATCAGCTTGGCCGAGCGTTCGGTCATCGTGCTCATGAACAGCTGCCGCATCGATCCCGGCGCGCCCTTCAGCGCCAGCGCCATCTGCCGCTTGTCGGCCTGCCGGACGATGGTCGATACCGCGCTCGGCACCAGGCTGCCGAGATCCTCGAAGGTGAACATCAGCGCGCGGATGCGTTCGGCGGATTCGGGGATGCTCTCGTCCAGCGCGCCGAGCATCGCCTCCTCGGTCTGGCGGTCCATGGCATTGAACACCTCGGCCATCGCCTCGTGCGGATCGCGGCGCTGGGACCGCGAAAGGTTGCTCATGAATTCGCTGCGCAGCGTCTGCTCGACCTGGGTGAGCACTTCCTTCTGCACCGTCTCCATCCGCAGCATCCGCTGGACGACGTCGACCGAAACCTCTTTCGGCAGCTGGCCGAGCACGCGCGCGGCATGATCCGGCTTCAGCTTCGACAGCACCACCGCGACGGTCTGCGGATATTCGTTCTTCAGGTAACCGGCGAGCAGCGCCTCGTTGACGTTGGACAGCTTGTCCCACATCGTCCGGCCCGCCGGGCCGCGGATATCCTCCATGATCTCGCGGACCCGGTCGCCCGGCAGGATGCCGTCGAGCAGGCGTTCGGTCGATTCGAACGAGCCGTGCAGCGCGTTCATACTCGCCATTTCGCCCGAAAAGCTCACCAGCAGATGTTCCGCGACGCTGGCGGGCACGCGGCCGAGGTGCGACATCGCGGAGGACAGGTCCTTCACCTCCTCGGTGGAGAGATGCTCCCACACCGAGGCGCCGTGTTCGCGACCGAGCACCAGCATCAGCGCCGCGGCGCGTTGGGCGCCCGAATATCGCTTCAGCTCGGGCGGCTCGCCCATCGCGGTCACCATGTTCATCGAATCCGTCGCTCCCCGGGGCTTCGGAAGGGGGCCGCGCCCGATCCGACCGTCTCGATGCTATTATAGGAGTGAAGACGGCATGCGGGCGTGCCGAGGAGCAACGAGTGGTCAATCTTTCCAGCGCATCGATCGGGCTCAGCCTGCTGAGCCGGAACAACGTCCTCGGGCAGCTGTCCGGCAGCGCGGTGAGCGTCGAATCGCAGGCGGTCCGCAAGGCGCGTGCGGCGTTCAAGACCGATCCGGTGACGCCGCCCTGGCGCGCCAAGCCAAGCACAGCGCCCGCCTCGACCGCAGTGGCATCGGTGAAGGCGATGCGCACCGTCATCGACCGCGCGGCCGGCGGGATCGATCCCGATATCCAGACCAGCTTCACCACCTACAAGGCGCTCGATCGGCTGCGGGTGCTGGCGGAGGCCGCGGCGAAGCCGACCACCGGCAGCGCCGAACGCGCGTCGCTGCAAAAGGCGTTCGGCAAGGGCACGACCGACCTCGAAGCGTTCCTGGCCAAGGCGCCGTCTTCGCTGATCGACCTGTCGTTCGTGCGATCGGCGAACCGGGCGCAGACCGTCGCGGTCGCGTCCCCGTCGACCCTGAGCCGTACCACGATCGCGGGCGAGGGCATTCTCGCCACCCGGTTCGCGGCGCTGCCCGGCGTCACCGGCACCGAACGCTTCCGGATCGATCTGGCCGATGGCCCGACCCGCGACAGCGTGGTCGTCGATCTCGCCGCCGGCGCGCAGCCGCCGACGCTCGACAGCCTGTCGACCCAGATCAACGATGCGATCCGCGCGATCCCGCGGCTCGATGCCAACGGGGCGCCGGTGGTGGATGCGGCGGGCCAGCCGGTGCCGCGCTATGCGGTCACCGCCGTGCCCGCCAAGACCGGGGACAAATGGGGCTTCACGATCGAGCGCGGCGGTTTCGAGACGATCGCGATCGATCAGATCGGCGCGGGCGATGCGATCATGATCGCGAACGGCACCACCGCCAGCGGCCCGACCGGGACTCGCCTGCCGACCACCGCGCTGGTGTCGCGCATCGACGATCCCGCGGGGGAGATGACGCGGCGGACGCTGTCGACCTTCGCCGCGACCGACGAGGGCGCGACCGAGCGGCTGAAGATGATCGCCGACGCCGATCCCACCAAGAAGATCAAGGCGGTCGATGTGGGTGCCGCTACCTCGGTCGGCGCGGTTGCGACCGATGCGCTGGGGTTCAGCTATGTGGTCGGCACGACGTCGGGCGATTTCGGCGGCAACCTGTCCGACGGCGGCGACGACCTCTACCTCACCAAGCTCGACAGCGAGGGGCAGACGGTGTGGCGCCGCACGCTGGGCGCCGGCGGAATCGCGACCGGCGCCGCGGTGACGATCGCGCCCGATGGCGGCATCGTCGTCGCGGGCAGCGTCACCGGCGGCTTCGGGGCCAACGTCGCCGATGGCGACATGCTGGTCGCACGCTACGACAGCTTCGGCGAGGAGCGCTTCTCGACGCTGGTCCGCGCAGCCGGCGTCGATACCGCGAGCGCGGTCACGGTCGGCGCGAACGGCACCATCTATGTCGGCGGCCGAACCGACACCAATGGCGGCGATGCGGTGCTCAGCCGCTTCGGCGCCGACGGCAAGCTGGCCGAGCGTCGGGTGCTGGTCGGCGCCGGCAATGGCGGAGTGAGGGCGCTGGCGGTCGCGGGCGACGGCGCGCTGCTCGCGGTCACCGGCGATGCGGGGCGGGCGACGCTGCGCAGGATCGACGGCGACGATCTCACCGCCGATCTGGCGACGCTCGACCTCGGCGTCGCCGACGCACGCGCGATCGCGGTCGCCGCCGACGGCGGCATCGTCGTCGCGGGCGCCACCGACGGGCAGCTCCAGGGCGCGCAGGTGAACACCCGCAGCGGCAACCGAGACGCCTTCGTCGCGCGGGTCGACGCCGCGCTGGCGGGGGCCGAGGTCACCTATGTCGGCTCCGGCGCCGACGACCAGGCCGACAGCGTCTCGATCCTCGGCGACGACATCTATATCGGCGGGCGCACCGCGGGGGCATTTGCGGGCACGCGGAACGGCACCGTCGATGCGTTCGTCGCGCGGATCGACGCCGCCACCGGCGCGATCGGGCGCGTCAGCCAGTTCGGCACAAGCGACGCGACTGCCGAACCGGTGCAGGTGGTCGGCGTGCAGGGCGGCAACAGCGTGCTCGGCGCGCTCGGGCTGCACCGCGGCACGCTGACCCCGACCGACGCGGTGACGCTGCCCGCGCAGACCAGCCTGCGCGCGGGTGACGAATTCGCGATACGCATCAACAACGGCGCGGCCCGCAAGATTACGATCGCGGCGGGCGAGACGCTGACCACCCTCGCCAACCGGATCCGGACCCTGATCGGCACCCGCGCCGCGACGGTCACGACTCCGGCGAGCGGCCCCGGCCGCGCGCTCCGGATCGACCTGAAGCCGGGGCAGGAGATCGAACTGATCGCCGGCGGCACCGGCAAGGACGCGCTGCCCAAGCTCGGGCTCGATGCGCGGCGCTTCGCCGGGCTGCCGGTGGTCGACGAGAACGCGCCCAAGGTGCGGCCGGGAGGCAATTTCGGGCTCGATCTCAGCGCCGCGATGCAGATCGGCACCAAGGCCGATGCCGCCGCCTCGCTCGGGCGGATCACCCAGGCGATCTCGACCAGTCAGTCGGCCTATCGCTCGCTGTACTGGGACGACGTGAAGGCGCTGCTGGTCGACACCCCCGTGGGATCGAAGCGCAAGGGCGGATCGACCGCGATCGAATCCGCGCAGCTCGCCAATTATCAATCGGCGCTGGCCCGGCTGACCGGTGGCACCGGCAGCTCCTACGGGTTCTGAGCGCGATGCCGACGATCATCACCGCGATCGCCCGCGAGATGAAGCACCTCGCCGAACGCCAGCGCGTCGTCGCGCAGAACATCGCCAACAGCGAAACGCCGCGCTTCAAGGCGTGCGAGGTCGCTGCGCCCGATTTCTCGGCGTTGCTTGCGGGGCAGGGCTCGGGCGGCGGCCAGACTGTGGTGGTCCGCCCGCACGTAGAGATCACGGGTGGCATGGCCGCGCTCGGCGCCCGCCGGCCGCGCGGGGCGGGGACGATCCTCGATCACGATGTCACCGAAACCAAACCCGACGGCAACAACGTGACGCTCGAGGATCAGCTGCTCAAGATGGGCCAGATCCAGGCCGATTTCGCCGCGATGACCAACCTCTACCGCAAGCAACAGGCGCTGCTGAAGACCGCGATCGGGCGGGGCGGCGGCTAAACCATTTGCGCGGCGACGATCGCGGCGACGTCGGCGGTCTCCAGCGTGTCCAGCGCCAGTTCGTGTTCGGGGGCGGTGGAGTAGCCGAGCATGCGGCCGTCGCGGCCGACCGCGACCGCGAGGATCCGGTAAGCGTCGCCTTCGCGGACCAGCACGAGGCCGCCTGCCTGTGGGAAGCGATCGGGATCGACGATCACCGTCGCCTGGCCGGGCAGGCCGCCGCCGAGCGTCGGCCGGCCGACCCGCATGCCGAACGCGCGGGCCCCGGCAATCGCGGGGGCATCGATGCGCAGGCCGGTCGGGGTCATCGCGATCAGCCCGTCGGTCAGCGGCGCGCCGAACACCGGCACGGTGCGCCTGGCACCGTGGCGCGAGGGTTCGACCTCCGGATGGGTCTGGCGATCGTCTCCCGCCTGGCGCAGCTCGATCGCGAGCGCCGCAACCCGCTGGCGGGTGCGCGCACGGCGCTGCTCGGCGCCGGTGATCGAGGCGAGGAAGCGATTGAGCCCGCCGTCGCGGTAGAAACCCAGGATATGCTCGCGCAACGCCGCCTCGTCGGCGACGTCGAACAGGCGGCAGAGATTGCCGACGGTCTGGTCGTTCCAGCGCGACAGGCCCTTTTGCGCATTCTCCACCCGCGACAGGATCACCGGTGGGATGCCGAAATCGCGGTCCATCGTTGCCGCGGTCAGCCGGCTGTCGGCATCGCGACGCGCGCGCACCGCCGCGGCGAGCAGCATCGCGAACTCGGCTTCTTCCAGGCTGTCCGATGCGGTGCCGTCGGCGAAGGGGATGAACCAGGTGGCGATGTCGAACGACGGCGAGTCGACGTCGAGCAACAGCTCGGTCGGCGCGATCTCCAGCGCGCGAGCGATACGGAGCAGCTCGTCGGCGCGGGCGAAGACCTCGCCGCGCTCGATCTTCGACAGCCGGATATAGGGAATCTGCGGGATCGTCGCGGCGAAGGCGAACAGCCGCGGATGACCGCGCCTGATCCGCTGTTCGCGGACGCGGTTCGGGAACACCACCGACCGATAGGGGTCGACGACGATACCGTCGTCAGCCGAGCCTTCGGTCTGGGCAGCGCCGAGGGTCATGCCGCGGCGCCCGCGATGGCGACGGCGGGGTGGAATATCGGTCGGGTCGGATGAAATTGGCTGCACGGTCCTGTCCTGACGACGCGTCGATCACGTGTAAATACCTAGTGGACCGATACCGGATATTGCGTGAAAGGAAAGAGCCAGACGATATGCATTCTTACTATTAGTGGATCGAAGCCCCTTCCGCTTCGCAGCGCAGCAGCGCCCAGATGCCGTCATCGGCCATGGGAAGCACGGTGGTAGCGCGACCATGCTGCCCCGCCAGCGCCAGCAGCCAACCCGCATCGGCGGTGCCGGCGGCGGGCAGATCCGCGGTCAGCGCGACCCCGGTGCCATCGGTGACGATGCTGACCCCGGCGGTGTTCGCCGGGCAGATCTGCGCCGCCTGCAACATCAGGAAAAGCTCGTCGGCGGCGACACATAGCGCGTCGAGCGCAGGACCGGCGGGGGCCGAGGCGCAGAGCTCCCGGCTACCCTGTTCGTGCGGGGCGAGGCGTTGATCCCATAGCAGGATCGGCAGGTTCAGCGGCCAGCCGTCGCTCGGCACCGCCAGCGCCAGCATGGGGGAGTCGCTGACCGCGAGCAGACCCCAGGAAAGGGTAGCGATATCCTGTACCACGCGTCGGAAGCGTGGGTCGAGTCGCGTCCCGCGCCCGAAGGATCGCTCGCCGATATGTTGCGGTGCCACGCCGATACCTTTCCAGATCCTTACCCTCATCATAGGACGGTATAGGGGCCGGCGGTGGCGGTGCCTCCATTCTTGCTCAATTAAGTGGCGGGAGGGACGCTCCCGCCATCACGATCAGGCCGAGACGGTGCGGCTCTCGGCAGCGGCAGGAGCGGCGACCGGGCGCTGCCAGCGCGGCGTTGCCAGGTGCGGCGTGCGCTGGGCGATCTCGGCGATCGCACCCGCCGCCCGCTTGGCGATCTGGCGCGACCGCTCGCGCACCGCATCGTCGGCGGACGCCGCGGGAGTTTCGACATCGTCCGACAGGCGCCGCTCGATCGCCTCGCGGTGGAGCGCGATCTTCTCCTCCAGCGCGGCGAGCTCGGTCGGATCGATCGGGTACATCGTCGCACGCAGCCGCGGCTGGGAGAGATCGGCGGGGCGATCCGCCTTGTCGCGGGCGCGACGCTTGAGCTGATCCATGCCGACCGCGCGGAGATGGTCGACATACTGATCAATCAGCATCGTCCGGGTGCGCCCCGCCAGATAGGCGGCGGCGCCGGCTTCGGTCCGCTCCAGCGCGTCGGCATCGACGATCATCGATTCCAGCGAGTCGTCCTCGCCGACGCCGGCGCTCAGCGACACGGTGGTCGCGGCGACCTTCTTTGCGGACGGGCGCTGATCGGTCATCAGGCGGAAGCGCAGGCCCTGCAGCTCGCCGCGCAGTTGCCAGTTCACGAAGGTCGTGAACTGCGCCTTGGAGGGGTCATAGGCTTGGATCGCGCGGTGAACGCCGATTGCGCAGCACTGCTCGGCGTCGTCCCAGTGCGCGACCAGACCATACTGGCGGATGAAGTGGCGGATGCGCGGCGCGATCAGCTTGAGGATCGCGGCGAAGGCGCGATCGCCCTCGACACGCTGACGATTGGTCTGGCGAGCGTCGCCCACCGGGGTGTTCAGGATGACGGTGGCGACGGCGGCTTCCAGCGCCGCAGTGATCTTGGACATGGCAGTTTCCCCAAACTCGATCGCGAGAAGATCGCGTTCGAACGAGGTCCCTTTTCGCCGCCAATGGTTAACATCCGGTATAATATCCCAGACGGCTCCAAACTATCCTATGCAAGATGCGTTGATCCGGAATAGCGGTCCACGCATACCTTGCGGTCGAGATAGCCGAGCAGCCAGCTACGGTGGGCGGCGCTGGCGTCGCCGACCTCGGCGATCCGCCGCTGGCTGACCGGCTGGCCGACCTGCGCGTCGAGCAGGACACGCGCGCGAGCCTGGCTGAGCCCGCCCTGGCGGAGGAAGCGGATCGCGTCGCCGAGCCCCAGATGATGGCCGAGATAGGCGAGTCGCGCGGTGGCACCCATCTCGCCCGCGGTATCGACGCCGGCACGGCGCAGCCCGTCGAGGTTGCGGCGGGCATAATCGGCGATGCCGTTGATCGATGCGACCGCGTCGTAACGCAGCGCCAGCAGCGCCGGAAGGGCGCTCGCGAGAACCTGGCCATTGCCGCCGAGCCAGCCCTCGCCCCGGGCATGCGCGTTGAGCCAGGTGCCGCCGGTCTCGGCCAGCCCCTCCCAGGTGCGGCTGAGAAATTGTCCGAGCCCCGCGGCGCTCGATCGCGGATTGCGCGAATAGACCTGCCAGCTGCCGTCGCGCGCCTTGCCGGCCTCGGCATCGACGATCGCGGCGAGCGCGGGGGCGGGGATGCCGGTGCGCGCGGCGGCGTCCTGCAGGGTCTGCGTATGGCGAGCGTTGATGCCGAGCCCGGTGAGCCCCCCACGGCCGGCTTCGTCGGGATCGACCTCGCGCGGCAGCGGGTCCTGCGGCATCAGCCGCAGCACCGCCGGGCGCGATATAGGCCCGGCCGAGGGCGTGTCGGGCTGGCGCTGCAATTGGTCGAGCAGCGCGTCGAGCGGGTTGCGGCGCTCGACGCGGTCGGCGCGGGTCTCGCGGTCGTCGCCGCTGCCCATCGCCGCCTGCCACAGGTCGCGCGAAACCGCCGACTGCGCCTCGCTGTAGATCAGCGCGGCGCGTCGGGCGGGGGTCAGGGCGTGCAGCGCGGCGCGGTCGATCATGGCGGCGACGCGCTCGCCATAACGACTGCCGGTCGCCACGCACGGCGGCGGTATTGTGCCTCCCGCGCATAGCGGGCTGCGGTTACCTCGTCGATCGCGCGCTGCTCGACCGCTGCCGCAGCCTGGTCGGCGGCGTCGCGGTAGCGACTGGCCGCGCTTTCCACCGCGTTCAGCGAGCCGTAGCATTCCACCGCGCGCCGTCGCAGCACCTCCAGCCGCGCATGGGTCTCTTCCCGCTCGACCAGCAGCCGTTCGCGGTGGTCGCGCGCGCGCAGGAAATAATGCTGGGTGGTCAGCGTCGGTTCGCTGATCGCCAGCAGGCTTTCCTCCTCCAGCGTCCGTTCCGCCGCGATGTGCTGCGCATCGATCCGCTGAAGCTCGAGTACCGCGTCGCCGATCGCGCGGCGGATCCGTTCGACCTTGCGCTCCGCCAGGCGTAGCGCGGTGTCGTAGGGGGTGGTCATGCCGCGACTTCGGCGGGTTGCGATTGCAGCAGCGCCGCGAGCGCGGCGAAGATATCGGCCGGGTTCGTGCGCTCGCGCTTGCCCTGCTTCAGCAGCGCCTCGATCTGCGGAGCGAGCCGGATCGCCTCGTCGACCTCCTCGTTCGATCCTGCCTTGTAGGCGCCGAGCCGGACCATCTCCTCCATGTCGCCATAGGTCGACAGGATGCGACGGGCGGCGAGGCGGATCGCGTTCTCGTCCTCGCCGTGGCAGGCGGGCAGGGTGCGCGAGATCGATTTCAGCACGTCGATCGCGGGGTAGCGGCCGCGCTCGGCGATGCGGCGGGTGATGACGACATGGCCGTCGAGGATCCCGCGCACCGCGTCGGCGACGGGTTCGTTGTGGTCGTCGCCGTCGACCAGCACGGTGAACAGCCCGGTGATCGATCCCTGGCCGGGCAGCCCGGGGCCGGCCCGCTCCAGCAGCCGGGGCAGTTCGGCGAAGACGGTGGGCGGATAGCCCTTGGTCGCGGGGGGCTCGCCGGACGCCAGCCCGATCTCGCGCTGCGCCATCGCGAAGCGGGTGACCGAATCCATCAGGCACAGCACCTTCAGCCCCTGGTCGCGGAAATGTTCGGCGATCGCGAGCGTCGTCCACGCCGCCTGGCGCCGCATCAGCGCGGGCTCGTCGGAGGTCGCGACGACCACCACCGAGCGCGCCAGCCCGGCCTTGCCGAGATCGTCCTCGACGAATTCCTGCACCTCGCGGCCGCGCTCGCCGATCATGCCTATCACCGCGACGTCGCAGTCGGCCCAGCGCGCGAGCATCGACAGCAGCACCGACTTGCCGACCCCGGACCCTGCGAACAGGCCGAGCCGCTGGCCGTCGCAGAGCGGCGCGAACACGTCGAGCGCGGCGACCCCGGTGTCGATCTTGGCGCCGACGCGGGCGCGGCTCGCCGCGGCAGGCGGGGTGGCGCGGATCGGCCGCGCGAGCATGCCGCTAGGCAACGCGCCGCCGCCGTCGATCGGGCGGCCGAGCCCGTCGACCATCCGGCCGAGCCACGCGTCGCTCGGGCGGATCGTGAGCTGGCCGGCGGCGAGCACCGCACGGGCGCCGCACGACAGGCCCTGGGGTTCGCTGAACGGCAGGCAGTGCGCGACCCCGTTGTCGAGCCCGGTGACCTCCGCATCGATCGTCGTGCGCGCCGCGGCGATGCGGATGCGCGAGCCGATCTGCGCGGCGCCGGAGAGCCCCGCGACCTCGATCAGCGATCCGCGCACCGCGATCACGGTGCCGTAGCGTTCCTCGACCGGCATCGCGCGCAGCGTGGCGGCGGCGGCGGCAAAGGCGTGGATCTTGTTCATTGGGCGAACTCCTTCTCGCCGCGAGCAAGCGCGGCGGCTTCATAGTCGATGAGGGCGCGGCAGCTGCCGAGCGCACGATAGTAATCGCCGATCGCGACGTGCTGCGCGAAGTCGAGGCAGACGGTGCGGGCGCGGGGGGATTCCAGCACGCCGAGCAGGTCGCCGAGCAGCGCCACGACCATGTCGTGGTGGATCGTGCGGCCGGGCTCGTCGATGTAGCTGAGCATGCAGGCGAGATAGAGCCGGCGCGCCGGCGTGGTCGCGTCGGTGGGGTTCATGATCTCCCGACCGCGCAGGATCGCGACGCGGTTCTCGACCTCCAGCTCGACCCGTCCGCTGGCGCGCAGGACAGCGCCGTTGACGATCATCTGTTCGCCGTCCCTGAGCGATATCCGCAGTGTCACCCGCTGTCTCCCATCCAATAATTGAGCTTATAGGATGCATAGCGCAATAGCGGACATCGGTCGGCAATTTTTGCCGGGCGCCGATCATTCCTCCCCGGCACGGGGAGGTGGCGCGGCGAAGCCGTGACGGAGGGGGATCTCCCCGGACGCTGTGCTCTCGGCCCGCCCCCTCCACCATTCGCTGCGCGAACGGTCCCCCTCCCGGGTCGGGGAGGAATTACGGACGCGGCGACCAGCGGACCGACGCGCCTTCTATAAGGACCAGGACGGCGCGTGAGTGCCTTTCGCCTTGGAGAGCCCGATGAGCCTGTATTCCGCCTTGTCCGCCGGTGTCGCCGGTCTGTCCGCCCAGTCGAACGCGATGGCGTCGGTCGCCGACAACATCACCAACATCAACACGGTCGGCTACAAGAACGTCGAGACCCAGTTCAGCACGCTGGTCGGCGACACGACGTCGGGCAGCAAGTACAGCGCCGGCGCGGTGGTCGCGAGCGCGAAGGCGCTGATCTCCAAGCAAGGGCTGCTCGCGACGTCGGGCAGCACGACCGACCTAGGCATCGCCGGGCAGGGCTTCTTCGTCACCGCCGCCAGCCCCCGCGGCGGCGAGACGATGCAGCTGACCCGCGCCGGATCGTTCACGCCGGACAAGGAAGGCTATCTGAAGAACACCGCCGGCCTGTATCTGCAGGGCTGGCCGCTCGACGCGAAGGGTGGCTACGTCAACACCGGCAACACCGACGCGCTGACCGCGATCCGGGTCAGCGACCTGGGCGGCACCGCGACGCCATCGACCAAGATCCAGGCGCGGATCAACTTGATGAACACCACCTCAAGCAGCGATCCTGTGAAAGTCGCTGCCTACACGGCTGGCGATCTCGCCGACGGCACGCTGCCGTCGCAGTTCGGTGTCCCGATCGACGTCTACGACCAGCAGGGTGGTGTGCACCGGCTGCAGCTGAGCTACGCCAAGAAGGACGACAACGTCTGGATCGGCGAAATCCACGCGGTGCCGGCCAGCGACGTGACGGCCGCCAGGGGCGTGCTGGCGTCGGGCGAGATCAAGTTCAACGCCGATGGCAGCCTCGATCTGACCGGCAGCGATCCGGGCTATTTTAACGCGTTCACGCCGACCTGGACCAACGATGCTGGATCGCTGCCGATCAGCATCGAGCTCGGCACCGACAAGGGTACGACCGGGCTCACCCAGTTCGGCAGCCCTTCCACGCCCTATTCGAAGTTCGCCGATGGCGGCGTTCTCGGGAGCGTCGCGTCGATCGACGTGTCGACCACCGGCGTCGTTAGCGCGGTGTTCGCGGACGGCACCAAGCGCGCCGCGTTCCAGCTGCCGATCGCAACCGTGGCCAACCCTGATGGCGTCCAGCGGATCTCGGGCAACGCGTTCCTGCCGACGGTGGAATCGGGCACCTTCTCGATCAACGCGCCGGGATCGCTCGGCGCCGGGCTGATCCAGTCCAAGAAGCTCGAGACCTCCACCGCCGATCTGGCCGAGGAGTTCACCAACATGATCCGCTTCCAGCGCGCCTACAGCGCGTCGTCGAAGATCATCACCACGGTGGACGACATGTTGCAGGAAGTCAGCAACCTGAAGCGCTGATCGCCCGACACGCCGAACCCGTGACACTCTGACCGAAGGATACCGGATTGTCCGTCAGCGACATCCTCACCAGCGCACTGTCCGGGCTGAGCGCCGCACAGGCCGGGCAGCGGACGGTCGCGAACAACATCGCGAATGTCAACACGCCGGGCTATTCGCGCCAGCGCGTGTCGCTGGAGCCCGGCGTCAGCGGCGGCGGGCAAATCTTCGGCGTGGTGATCGGCGAGACCGAACGCGTCGTCGATCGCTTCCTGGAAGGCGCGGTCATCACGCGGGCGGGGGATGCCGGGCGGGCGGAGGTCAACGCCAGCTACCTTGACCGGCTGCAATCCTATTTCGGCGCGAACGGCGCGGAATCGGGCATGTCGGCGCGGATCGACGCGCTGGCGTCGTCGGCGCAGGCGCTGACCGCCGCATCGGGCGGCACCCAGACCAACATCGCGTTCGTCGGCACCGTCACCGACGCGATCGATTCGCTCCAGCAGCTCGCCGGCGACACCGATGGCTTGCGCGCCGATGTCGAGAGCGAGGTCGGCGCGAGCATCACCCGGATCAATTCGCTGCTGAT
Source organism: Sphingomonas sp. Tas61C01 (assembly GCF_052567495.1). Lineage (NCBI taxonomy): Bacteria > Pseudomonadati > Pseudomonadota > Alphaproteobacteria > Sphingomonadales > Sphingomonadaceae > Sphingomonas > Sphingomonas sp. Tas61C01. Next base: position 1,583,969 of record NZ_CP199583.1, on the reverse strand, counting down.
GAGCGTCAGCGACCTCAACGATACGATCGCGAGCATGGCAGGGCTCAGCCGCACCACCGCGGCGCCCGAGGACCAGCGCGGCGCGGTGCTCCAGGAACTCGGCGGGCTGATCGGCATCACCACGCGGTCGCAGCCCGACGGCCGCATCGAGATCGACACCAGCAACGGCATCCCGCTGCTCGACCAGCGGCTGCGCCAGCTCGACTATTCGGGCAGCAAGGTCGGCATCTCGCAGCCGATCTACCAGGCGATCGAGGTGCGCTTCGCGGATCGGCAGGGCAGGATCGGCGCCGCGACCGGGCAGGCGCTCGACAGCCCCTCGATCGGCGGCAAGCTCGGCGGCCTGCTCGACCTGCGCGACCGGCAGCTGCCCGCGTTCAGCGAGCGGCTGGGGTCCTTGTACGGTGGCCTCGCGCAGACGCTCAACGCGGCGGCGAACGCCAACACCGCGGTGCCGGCCCCAGCGACGCTCGACGGCCGCGCGACCGCGCTGGCGGCGACCGACCGGCTCGGCTTCACCGGCGCCGCGACCTTCGCGGTGACCCGTAAGGACGGCACGCTGGTCGCCTCGACCCGCGTCGACTTCTCCGCGCTCGGCGCGTCGGCAACGGTGGGCGATGCGATCGCCGCGATCAACGCCGGGCTGGGCAGCGCCGGCAGCGCCAGCTTCGTCGCCGGCAAGCTGACGATCGCCGCGTCGGGCGCCGGCACCGGTGTCGTCGTCGCGCAGGACGAAGGCTCACCCAGCGCGCGCGCCGGGGTCGGCTTCTCGCAGTATTTCGGGCTCAACGATCTGGTGCGCAGCGATTCGAGCGCGCTGGTGCCGTCGGGCTTCGCCGCCGCGGACGCGCACGGCTTCGCAGCGGGGCAGGGGGTCGAGATCGCGCTGCGCGATCCGCTCGGCAACCTCATGTCGCGCTACACGCTGACCGGGTCGGGCGGCTCGACCTATGGTGATCTGGTCGACGAGCTCAACGCCAGTCCCTTGTCGCGCGGCGGTAGCTTCGCGCTCGATGCGAACGGCCGGCTCGATTTCACCCCCGTCAGCGGCAACATCGGCGCGAGCCTGTCGGTGCTGTCGGACTCCACCGAGCGCGCCGGCACCGGCCGTCGCTTCGCCTCGATCGTCGGGCTGACCGGCGGCGCCAGCGACCTGGCGACCGCGGCGGTGCGCCCCGATCTCGCTGCCGATCCGTCGAAGCTGCCGCTCGCCCGGCTACAGAACGTCGCGATCGGGCAGAAGGCGCTTGGTTCGGGCGACCGCCGCGGCGCATCCGGCTATGTCGACATGCTCGCCGGCACCGCGGATTTCGGCCGCGAGGGAGCGAGCTCGATCGCGCGCTTCACCGCCACGATACTCGGCGAGACCGGAGCGGCGGCGGCGCGCGCCAACGACAAGATGGTCGAATTCACCACCCGTCGTGACGACGCCATCGCGCGCCGCGACAGCGTGTCGGGGGTCAATATCGAGGAGGAGCTCGCGCAGATGGTCGTGCTCCAGAACAGCTACGCCGCCGCGGCGCGCGTCGTCACCACCGCGACCGACATGTACGATACCCTGCTCGCCATGATCAGATAAGGACAAGCTATGCGCGTGGCCACCATCCCGTTCCAACAGACGATGCGCTCGGCGCTGCAGAAGTCGCAGCAGGATCTCGTCACCACGCAGCAGCGGCTCGCGACGGGCAAGCAGGTCAACGACATCGCCGGGCTCGGCACCGACGCGGTGCGGACGCTGTCGACCCGCAGCCTGCTCGCCGCGCAGGAAGCGCAGGGCGATACCGCGCGCCAGATCGGCACGACGCTGGCGCTCTACGACGCCAGCATCTCGCAGGTCGATACGGCCGCGACCGATCTTCGCGCCAGCCTGGTCACCGCGATCGGGACGAGCAAGTCGCCCGGCCTGCAACAGGTGGCGGAGGCCGCATTCGCGCAGTACCGGTTGGCGCTGAACAGCACGTCGGAGGGCAAGGCGATGTTCGGCGGCGCGCAGGTCGACGCGCCGCCCTTCCGGCTCGCCACGCTGGCGGACACCGTCGGCGCGACCGCCGCGACCGCTTTCGCCAACGACGACGTGCGCAGCGTGGCGCGGGTCGGCGACGGCATCGACGTGACCTATGGGCTGACCGCGAGCGACATCGGCAGCGACATGCTGGCGGTGTTCCGCACGCTGGCGGAAGCCGGTCCGATCGGCGACACGCCGACCGCGGCGCAGCTCGCCGCGATGAAGGCGGCGGTCGACCAGTTGGACGTCGCGACGCCGCAGGTCCGCGCGGTCGGCAGCGCCAACGGGGCGCGCCAGGCGCAGGTCGAAACGCTCGCGGCACGCGCCGACGATCGCAAGGTGCTGCTGAGCAGCATCATCGCGAAGAACGAGGGCGTCGATTACGGCCAGCTGTCGATCGACCTCGAGACGCAGAAGCAGTTGCTCGACGTGAGTTCGTCGGTGTTCGTCCAGATCACCCGGATGAGCCTCGCCAACTATCTCGACTGATCGCTGCCCGGAACACCCGGCCCGGCCCGCCCGTTGACCGCGCTCGTTCCAGTAACCAGCGAAAGTGAGTCACCATGGCTGCCAAGGGCCCCAAATCCCGTCCCGCCAAGCACCCGCGCCCGGCGCCGCGCAACCTCGGCGTCGCGACGATCACCGCCGGGATCGCGGCGCTCGGCATCGGCGCGGCGTTTCTGGGCCTGTTCGTGCGTCGTGCGCGAACGAACCCGGCGGAGCACGCCGCCCCGGATCTCGCGCTCGGCAGGCCGCATCCCGGTCCTCACGACCGCGCCCCGGACGCGTTCCGGCCGGATCCGACCGCGCCGGTGCCCGAAGCGATGCGCGAATCGCTGCGCCCCGCGACCGGCCCGGCGCCAGGCTTCGCAGCGGATCGCGGGTCGACGATCGGAGTGTGACAGGCGGTAGGTCGTCGGATCTCTCGCCACCTCCGTCACCCCGGGCCCGACCCGGGGTCCCGCTTCGTTCGATAAGCCGGGCCAGCGCCCGGCACTAGCGGGACCCCGGGTCGAGCCCGGGGTGACGAGATGAGGTTGGGCGAACGGTCAGATAGGTGCGGAAGTTGACGTCATTGCGTCACCGCCGCACCCTCCGCCCGGGCCTGCGGTTTGCTATTTGGCCCCCCCGCGCCCATATGAGGGATGCTACAGTCGCATATCGACGGTCTTCGGCGCTTTGCGGCTCCCTCTTCCTTCCTTCCCTGCTGCCGAGGCACCGGGCTGCCCGACTCGCGGACGGCCCCCTGAAAGAAGGAAGCTATTATGGTCACCGGCACCGTCAAATTCTTCAATGCCGACAAGGGCTATGGCTTCATTGCGCCGGATGGCGGCGGCAATGACGCGTTCGTCCATGTGACGGCCGTCGAGCGCGCCGGCATGGTCACGCTGCGTGAAAAGCAGCGCGTGTCGTACGATCTCGAGCCCGACAAGCGCGGCAAGCAGTCGGCGGTCAACCTGCAGCCGCAGGACGACTGATCTACTCGATCGGCCCGGCGACCATCGTGTCGCCGGGCCGTTTCGTTCCTAACCTTCTTTTGCAGGAGATCGTCGATGCGAGAGAGCGACACCTACACCGCCCGCGCCACCGCAGCCGCCGCGGATGCCGACGCCGCGACGCTGGACAATGTCCGCGAGCGCTGCCTGCGCGCCGAGCAGGCCTGGTCCAAGATGGCCGAGCGCAGCCTGCGCGTCGAAACCGCCCGCGCGACCCGTGAAGGCGCGACCCAGGCTTCCGTCGCTGCCGCGGCAATGGCCAACAATTAATCTGAAGCAACCTTTCCTCCTGTCGGCGCATTGAGCGTCGACAACAGGAGGAGAGAGATAATGTCTGTCGTCACGCGCGCGATGCCCTTGGCCGCGCTTGCCGCCGCTACCCTGGTTTCCGGTTGCGTCGGATCTGGCGGTGGCTATGGCAACGATCCCCGCTACCGAAGCTATTCCCAGTACGACTATAATCGTGCCGATCCGAATTACGGCGGCTATGATGCCGGGCGTTATTATGTCGACGATCAGCGCTATCGCGAGCGTCGCCTCGCCCGCAACGATCGGGTGTATCGCGGCCAGAACGGCAATTACTATTGCCGCCGCAACGACGGCACCACGGGGCTGATCGTCGGCGGCGTCGCCGGAGGCGTGCTCGGCAACATCATCGCGCCCGGCGGTTCGGGGCTGCTCGGCACGCTGCTCGGTGCGGCCGGCGGTGCAGCGATCGGCAAGTCGGTCGACAGCAAGAACGTCCGCTGCCGCTGACGACTATCGGGCACCCCGCTGGGCCGGTCGGTCCAGCGGGGTGCCGGAGTCCTTCCACCTATCGAGAACGGCGGCCGCCGGGGGCAACCGATCGGCAGCCACCGGCGCCTCGGTCCTGACCGCGCGCTCCACGGGCGCCGGAGGTGCTGCAGCAACGATCGTCGATTGTAGCGCGATCGGCGCGATGATCGGTTCGTCACCGCGATAACGTTGAGTGAAGGCCGCGGCGGTCCCCCAATAGCCTTTCCATCGATGGAAGAAGTGCGCACCCACCGTGTCGGTCATGACCAGACTACGGTTCCACGCAGGCGTAACCGCGTAGGTGTGGTAATGCGTCGCCAGCCCGACCCCGACGAACACCCGCCCGCCGAGAGCGAGCGCCGCGACACGCGCTGCGCGGGCCCAGCCCGACGCGGTCGGGACGTGCGCCGATGCGCCGTCGCAGGCGAAGCTGAACTGGCACCCCGGACGCGCCGCCCCCTGGTAGACGACGCCGCAGACGCTCGCCGGAAAGGCGGGGTGGCGGACCCGGTTGAGCACCACCTGCGCCACCGCGGCCTGGCCCGCGTCGCCTTCGGTCGCGGCCTCGTAATAGACCGCGGCGGTCAGGCACTGCATCGCCCGGGCGCGGTCGATGCTCGCGATGCCGCGCAGGCTGAACGGCGATGCGCCCACCTTGGCGTCTTCTATGGTGGTCACGGGAACGGGGCCGGCGGGCAAATCGATCGTCCCGATATCGCTATGCGTGGGAGCGATCTCCTGAACCACGCGGTAGGGCGGAGGCGCTTGCAGCCACCGCGCCTGCACTGACCAGGCGAGTGCGAGCACCGCCGCCGCGCATAGCACCGCAATCGCGGAGGCACGGGTCGCATGGATGCTCGGCAGGCGGATCGACAGGAGCGTTCTCCGCGTCGGTAGTGACGCGGGGTTCGCCATAACGAGCCTGGGTTAGCGTCGCGTCACCACGTAGCTTGTGCTCGGGCGAAGGCTGGAGCCCAATACCGGGTTCTCGCGTTCGCGGGGACACAAAGGTCCGGGTGAAGCCTCAAGCTTATTTCAACGACACGGCATCCAGCTTCACCGCCGCATCGGGGATCACCTCCACCGACGGATACGCCTTGCGCAACGGCTCGATGAACTGCTTGGCGTCGCCGACCACCGCGATGCTCGCGCCCTTGGGATCGAGCAGCGACTTCGACGCCGCCTGCACCGCCGCCGGGTCGACCGCCTGCACCGCGCCGACGTAGCGGCTCAGTTCCGCCAGCGGCACCGACTGGACGACATAGTCGCCGACCACGTCCGCGACGCCTTCGGTGGTGCCGAGCGCGTCGCCGAAATTGCCGATCAGCACCGCCTTGCGCGTGTCGAGCTCGTCTGAGGGCACCGGCGCCGCGCCCATCCGTGCCATCTCGCCGACGATCAGCGTCACCACATCCGGCGCGGTGCTGTTCTTGGTCTGGGTCCGCGCGGCGACGATGCCGGTCAGCCGCCGCGCCTGGACGCCGCTGCCCGCGCCATAAGCGAGCCCGCGCTTGATCCGGATCTCCTGGTTCAGCCTCGACGAGAAGCCGCCGCCGAGCACCGTATTGGCGAGGCTGAGCGGATAGTATCGCGGGTCGGCCCGAGTGATTGCGGGCCGCGCGACGACGACCCCGGCCTGGCCGGCGCCGGGCATGTCCACAACAACTACCCGTCGGCCCGGCACCGCTGCCGGCCGCACCGCCGCAATCGCGGAGGGCGACCCGCGCCACTCGCCGAACTGTGCCTGGGCGAGCGCCGCCGCGGCGGCAGGCGTGACGTCGCCGACCATGATCAGCGCCGCCTGCGACGGCACCCAGGTGCCGCGATAGCTGGCAGCGATGTCGTCGCGGGTGATCGCCTTCAGCGAACTCGGCGTGCCCTCCAGCGGCGCGGCATAGGGCCCGTCGCCGAATACCAGCCGCGTCGCCACCAGCCCGGCCAGCTGCGCGGGGTTCTTCATCGCGACCTGGACGCCGTCGATCGTCTGCGCGCGGGCACGATCGATCTCCGCCTGCGCGAAGGCCGGGCGGATCGCGACGTCGGCCAGGATCGGCATCGCCTTGCCGAGCTGGTCGGACTTCACCGTCACCGTCACCGCGGCGCCGTCGCGGTCGGCGCTGCTGCTGATCGCGCCGCCGAGCGATTCGATCTGGCGGGCGATGTCGGTGGCGGATCGCGTCGCCGTTCCCTTGGTCATCACCTCGGCGGCGAGGTTCGCCACGCCGGACCGCGCGCGGGGATCGGTCGCGCCGCCGCCGGTCGCGACCAGCGCCGCGGTGACCAGCGGCAGATCGTGGCGCTCGACGGTGATCACCCGCAGCCCGTTCGCCAGCCGCGTTTCGATCGGCTGCGGCACCGCGGCCTGCACCGGCGCACCGGGGGGCGGGGGCAGCAGGCGGACGCCGTCGGGGGCGGGCGTGACGATCTCGACCTTGGCGGGCGGCGTCAGGCTCTCGGTGGCGACGGTGGTCGCCACCGCGATCGTGTCGCCCGTGGTCCCGGCGGGCTTGGCGGTGTCCGGCAGATACCGCACCGTCGCGGATTGCTGCGCGCCGAGATATTTGCGCGCGACCCGCTGGACGTCGCCGATCGAGACCGACGCGATCGCGGCGAGCTGGCGGTCGGTGGCGCGGGGATCGCCGTCGATGATCACCGACGACGCCAGCACGCGTGCCTTGCCCTCGGGGGTCTCGCGGCTCTTGATCGCGGCGGTGAGGATCTCGTTCTTGGCCTCGGCGAGCTCGGCCGCGGTCACCGGCGCGTCACGCAGCCGCGCGATTTCGCCCGACAATGCCGTTTCGCCCTCGTCGATGGTCTTTCCGCCGGCGAGGATCGCGTAGGCGATCAGGTTGCCGACGCCCTGCTTGCTGTCGAGGAACGCCGCCGCATCCTGCGCGACCTGATCGCGATAGACGAGGCTCTGGTACAGCCGCGAGCTTTCACCCGTGGCGAGGATCGTCTGCAACACGGTCAGCGCAGGAATGTCCGGATCGCGATCGGCGGGGACGTGCCAGGTCATCATGATCGCCGGCAGCGGGGTGTTGGCCTCGTAGACGGTGTAGCGCACCGGCGCGGTGCGCGGCGGCTCGGTTACCGTCACCCGCGGGATCTTTCCCGCCGGCTTGGCGATGCCCGCGAAGTATTTGTCCACCCACGCGTTCAGCTGGGCGGGATCGAAATTGCCCGAGACCACGAGGACCGCATTGTCGGGCCGGTAATAGGTCGCGTGGAACGCGCGGACATCGTCGATCGACGCCGCCTCGAGCTCGGCGATGCTGCCGATCGTCGACCGCGCATAGGGATGCCGGGTGTAGGACGCGGCGGACAGATAGGTCGAGAACAGCTTGCCGTAGGGGCGGGCGAGGGTCGACTGGCGCAGTTCCTCCTTCACCACGTCGCGCTCCGAACCGAAGGTCTTGGGCTCGACCACCAGGCTCGCCATCCGGTCCGCTTCCGCGAACAACAGTCGCTGGAGGTGGTTGGCGGGGACGACCTCGTAATAGTTGGTGTAGTCGTCGTTGGTCGACGCGTTGTTGTTGCCGCCGACATCCTCGGTCAGCCGGTCCATCTGTTCGGGGACGAGATTGCGGCTCGCCTTGAACATCAGATGCTCGAACATGTGCGCGAAGCCCGACCGGCCCTTGGGATCGTCCTTCGATCCGACATCGTACCAGACCTGGATCGCGACGTTCGACGTCTTCGTATCGCGCAGCGCGAACACCCGCAGCCCGTTGGCGAGCGTCCGCTCGGTATAGGCGATCGGCTTGACGGTCGCGGCCGGGCTAGCGGTCTGCGCGCTCGCAAGGGAGGGGGACAGGGCTGCGCCGAGCAGCAGGGCAACACGGAACAGGCGCATCGTTTATCTCCGGATGGGGAGGGAAGGGTTGATACTCATCTCGTCACCCCTGACTTGATCCGGGGTGACGGCTCCATTGAGGATAACCCTCAATCCTTCTTCCCCGAATTCGCGAACAGCACCGCCGCGGCGACCGCGGCAGAGCCGATGCCGACGCCGATGATGCGCATCGGCCAGCGGCTCCTGGTCGCGGGGTCGGCCGTCGTCGCGGCGGCGGTCTCGCGCGCCTTGGCTGCGGCGACCGCCTCCAGGATCTCGTTGGGTTCGTCGGCCATCTCTACTCTCCTCGTACCGGGCGATAGCGTTCGCGGAAGTCGTTCGCGAACGCGCCGAGCCTGCCCGCCGCAATGGCGTGCCGCAGGTCGGCCATCAAGCTTTCGTAGAACCAGACATTGTGTTCGGTCATCAGCATCGCGCCCAGGATCTCGCCGCTACGCACCAGATGATGGACATAGGCGCGGGTCCATGTCGTGCAGACCGGGCAGGCGCAGCCGGGATCGAGCGGACCCTGATCCTCGCCGAACCGCGCATTGCGCAGGTTGATCGGGCCGCTCCGGGTGAAGGCCTGGCCGGTGCGCCCCGACCGCGTCGGCATCACGCAGTCGAACATGTCGATCCCGCGTTCGACCGCGCCGACGATGTCGTCGGGCTTGCCGACCCCCATCAGATAGCGCGGCTTGTCTGCGGGCAGCTGGCCGGGCGCGAAATCGAGGCAGCCGAACATCGCCTCCTGGCCTTCGCCGACCGCGAGGCCGCCGACCGCGTATCCGTCGAACCCGATGTCGATCAGCGCGTCGGCCGAGCGGTGGCGGAGGCGTTCGTCGAGCGCGCCCTGCTGGATGCCGAAGATCGCCGCGCGTTCGGCATGATCGACGCCGCCGTCGAACGCCGCGCGGCTGCGCCTCGCCCAGCGCATCGATCGCTCCATCGCCGCCGCCTGGACCTCCGCGGTGGACGTGGTCGGGACCAGCTCGTCGAACGCCATGACGATGTCCGAGCCCAGCAGCCGCTGGATCTCGATCGATCGTTCGGGACTGATCAGGTGGCGCGATCCGTCGAGGTGCGAACGGAACGACACGCCTTCCTCCGATCGCTTGGTCAGATCGGCGAGGCTCATCACCTGATAGCCGCCCGAGTCGGTGAGGATAGGCTTCGACCAGCCCATGAACGCGTGCAGCCCGCCCAGTCGTGCGACCCGCTCGGCGCCGGGGCGGAGCATCAGGTGATAGGTGTTGCCGAGGATGATGTCCGCGCCCGCCGCTGCGACCTCGGCGGGCTTCATCGCCTTCACCGTCGCGGCGGTCCCGACCGGCATGAACGCTGGGGTACGGATCGTGCCGCGCCGCATCGCGATCGCGCCGGTACGCGCGGCGCCGTCGGTGGCCTCGATCGTGAAGGCGAAGCGCGACACGTTACTTGCCCTTGCGCTTCGGCTTTTCGGGCGGGCGATCGCGGGGGACGGAGGCGCGGATCGTCAGCAGCTCGGCCCGCGACACCGCGCCGTCCTTGTTGCGATCGAGCCGCGCGACGACCCGCGCAAACTGCGCCTGCAACTCGGCGAGCGTGATCCGGTTGTCGCCGTCGGTGTCGATCTCGAACGGGCTCGGCAGCGCGTTGCGATCGCCCAGCCAGCGCTCCGCCCAGTCCGCGAAGCCGATATAGCCGATGCTCCCGGCATGCGCGGTATCGATCGCGTCGAACGAACGACGCACGCCCGAGGCGAGCTCGGCGGCGCTGGTGCTACCGTCCATGTTCGCGTCGAAGCCGGCGATCGCCATCCCGACCGGCTCGACGACCATCGTCGCGGGCGGCTGCGCGGGAAGGCTGGGGATGGCAGGCACCGCGGGCACCGGCACCGCCTGGAGCAGGATCGCGAAGGGGATCATCGACGGCACCTCAGGGCAGGAGCAGCGACGCATCGCCATAGCTATAGAAGCGATAGCCGCTTTCGATCGCGTGGCGATAGGCGTCCTGCATCCGCTCTCGACCCATCATCGCGGATACCAGCATGAAGAGGGTCGAGCGCGGCAGGTGGAAGTTGGTCATCAGCCCTTCGACCCCGCGAAAGCGGTAGCCGGGCGTGATGAAGATCGCGGTGTCGCCCTCGAAGGCGCGGATAACGCCGTCGTCGCCGGTCGCGCTCTCGATCAGCCGCAGCGAGGTGGTGCCGACTGCGATCACCCGGTTGCCGCGCGCGCGGACCGCGTTCAGCCGGTCGGCGGTCGCGGCGTCGATCCGGCCCCATTCGGCGTGCATGCGGTGGGCGTCGGTGTCGTCGACCTTCACCGGCAGGAAGGTGCCCGCGCCGACGTGGAGCGTCAGCGTGGCATGCTCGATTCCGGCGCCGCCGAGCGCCTCGATCAACGCAGGGGTGAAATGCAGCGCCGCGGTCGGCGCCGCGACCGCGCCGGGTCGGCTCGCGAACATCGTCTGGTAATCGTCGGCGTCGAGCGCGTCGGTCGGCCGGCGCGCGGCGATATAGGGTGGCAGCGGCATCCGCCCGGCGCGCGCGAGCAGCGTCTCGACCGGCTCGTCGCCCGCAAAATCGAGCGCGAAGCTGCCGTCCTCGCCGCGGTCGCCGGCGATCGCGCTCACGCCGTCGCCGAAGTCGATCGAGTCGCCCTCGCGCACGCGGCGGGCGTTGCGGACGAAGGCGCGCCAGCGGCGCGGGCCTTCGCGCTTGTGGAGCGTCGCGCCGATCCGCGCCTGGCCGAGCCGGCCGTCGAGTTGCGCAGGGATGACGCGGGTGTCGTTGAACACCAGCAGGTCGCCGACGCGGAGCAGCGCCGGCAGCTCGCCGACCACATGGTCGCTCGTCCGGTTGCCGTCGAGTACCAGCAGCCGCGCCGCATCGCGCGGGGCGGCGGGGCGTAGCGCGATGCTGTCGGTCGGCAGCGCGAAGTCGAACAGATCGACTTTCACTGCTTGGTCGAAGCGGCCTTCTTGGGCGCCGCGACCGCCGCCGGCTTCGGGCGTGCGGCGGTCTTGCCGGTCGCGGGGGGCGGCAGCGGGGCGGCGCCCGGCAGCGTCACCGGTGCGCCGAGCGACGGCGGCGGGGGCGGCGGTGCGGCGACATAGGCGGGCGGATTGTCCGCCGCGATATAGGCGCGCAGGATCCGGGTCGGGTTCGCGGGCGGCTCGCCACGCTCGATCGCGTCGACATAGGGCATGCCGTCCAGCACCCGGCCGAACACGGTGTATTTCTTGTCGAGCGCGAGCCGCGGCTGCAGCACGATGAAGAACTGGCTGTTGGCGCTGTTCTCGTCGTCGGCACGCGCCGCCGACACCGCGCCGCGGACGTGTGGATAGTAGTTGAACTCCGCCGCCAGATTGGGAAGCGACGAGCCGCCGGTGCCGTCGCCCTTGGGATCGCCGCCCTGCGCCATGAAGCCATCGATCACGCGGTGGAACAGCAGGCCGTCGTAGAAATGCTGGCGGGTGAGGATCTTGATCCGCTCAACCATCTTGGGCGCGAGATCGGGGCGCAGCCAGATCGTCACCCGGCCGCCGTCCGACAGATCGAGCAGCCAGAGATTCTCCTTGTCGGTGGTCTGCGGCACCGGCGCCCGCTCGGTCGTGACCGGGGTAGCCGGCGCGGCCTTTTGGCCGACGGCGGGCAAGGCAGCGAGACAGGCGACGAACGCGAACAGACGGGCAAAGAAGCGCATGGGTCCCCACCGAGATCGGAAAGAGCGCCGCTTAGAGCAAATCCGGGCTTGCGCCAATCTGAACATAATGTCGCCGCCGGGTGCGTCTCGGCGGCGACCGGCTCGGGAAGAGCTTACCGGATCAGGCGACCACGGCCTTGCGATTGCGCCTGGTCCGCAGCGCCACACCCATGCCGAGGAAGCCGAGCACCATCATGCCCCAGGTTGCGGGCTCGGGCACCGCGGCGACGTTGAGGGTGATCCCGCCGGCATTGTCGTAGAATTGCCAGGCGTGATCCTCGATCGCGAAGGTCACGTCGGTCTTCTTGCTGAAGTCGAGCTTCACCGGCCCGACTGCGGAATAGGCGGCGAACGCCGCATCCTCGGTCGCGTGGCGCGGCCCGGGCATATAGGTGGATTTGGTGACGCCGTCGAAGCTGTACTTGTAGTAATCGACCCAGCGCAGCGTCGAACTGGCGCTGACCGGCGCCCATGCGGTAAAAAGACCCTTGGCGAGCGACACGGTGTAGCTGCCCGGGTCGAACGAATAGGTGACCGCGGACTTGTCGAAGTCGGTGGCGCTCAAGTCGATCGTCGCCGCACTCGCCGGCAGGGGGGTGGCTAGCAGGACGGCACCGATAAGCATCTTGATCTTCGACATGGCAGTTAACCCTCTTCATTGATGGATGCCGCAGGACCAACTTCACCTGCTTGTTTGAATCCTATAATCTCCTTTAGATGGAACCTGCAATACTGCTTCCGGGGTATTCGTCTCGATATTGGATAATCGGGGTTAATGCTTAGGCGCGGGGGCCAGGGCACCGCGAGAGCTTGCCAAATCGAACCAATGCGCGGGGATTTACCAAAACTTCGGCATCCCGTCGTAGCGGTGGCGAATGGGTTGGACGGTTCATCTGCGCATCCTCGTCGCCCTGTTGGCGATGATGGTCGGCGCCGACCGGATGGCGCCCGCGCACGCGGCGGCGGGCAGGCCGCTCGCGGTGTGCCTAGCGCCCGCGGCGCCGGGCATGACGGCGCGTGGCAACTTCAAGCATCCCGGTCGATTCGACTGCGTTCGCGCGCAGCATCGCTGGCGTTCGGGCAGCTTCTGGGTGCTGTCGGCGCCGCTAAACGCCCAGGCCGAGCGCCGCGAACTCAACATCCGCTTCGCCAGCCTGTGGCAGAAGCGGATCGACGTCTATTTCCTATATGCCGACGGCACGATCCTGCGGTCGGGGTTCACCAGCGCGACCGCGGGGCGGCATCTGCAGCTCGGCGCGATCCTGTCGCTCCCGATCCCCTACCGTGCCGCCGCGCCGCCGGTACGCATCCTCTGGCATGTCGAGGGCGCCGTGAACTTGCGCGGTGTCGTGCTCGGCGCCGAGATCGCGACCGATGCGCAGAACGCCGCGAGCGAGACCATGCTCGCGGCACTCTATGGGGCGTTTGCGGGGATGGCGCTGGCGCTCATCGTCTACAATCTCGCTTTGTGGGGCGCGCTGCACCAGCGCTTCCAGCTGGTTTATTGCTGCCTGGTCCTCGCACTGCTCGCCTATGCCGCGAGTTCGTCGGGCGCGGTGATGCGGCTGTGGCCGATGCTCGACAACAACGATCGGCTGCGGCTGAACTCGTACCTGCTCGCAGCCTCGTCGATCCTCGCGATCGGGTTCGCGCGCAGCTTCTTCGGGGCGAAGGTGTTCACGCCGCGGCTGGCACGCGCCACCGAGGCGGCGATGGCGATGGTCGCGATCTCCACCATGTCCTGTGCGCTGCTGCCGGTGCGCTACATCCTGGCCACCGATCGCGCCGTCGCAATCGGGTACCTCGCGCTGATCGGGCTGGTGCCTGCGATCCTGTGGCAGGCATACCGGACGCGGAGCAATTATCTGTGGCTGTTCGCGATGGCCTGGGGGGCGCCGATCGTTTTCGCCGGGCTACGCCTGGCGAGCAGCGTCGGCCTGCTGGCGTGGAGCTTCTGGCTCGATAATTCGACGATCGTGTCGATGATGCTGGAGGCGCTGCTGTCGAGCTTCGCGATCGCCTATCGCATTCGCGTGCTCAGCCGGGAACGCGACAACGCGCGCGAGCAGGAGATCGCGGCGCGGCTGCTCGCCGCTACGGACCCGTTGACCGGGCTGCTCAATCGCCGCGCCTTCCTCGAACGATCGATCGGCCGCGCCGGCGGCCAGCGATTGCTGCTGGTCGACATCGATCACTTCAAGCGGGTCAACGAGACGATCGGCCATGACGGTGGCGACGAGGTGCTGCGCGTCGTCGCCCGCGCGTTGCGTGCGTCGGTGCCGGCGGAGGCGCTGGTCGCGCGGCTGGGCGGCGAGGAATTCGCGATCCTCGTCCCCGCCGGGACGAGCATCTCCGCGACCGCGGTGCTCGATCGCCTGCGCAGCGAGCGGATGCCATTCGACCTGTCGGTGACCGCCAGCATCGGCATCTGCACCGGGCCCCTGGCGCGCGAACACGATTGGAAGTCGATGTACCGCAGTGCCGACCGAGCCCTGTTCGAGGCGAAGGCCGCCGGGCGCGACCGGGTGCGCGATGCCGCGACACTGTCCTTCGCCGCCTGATCCATCCTTTATTTCCTGCATCGCCTACGCGTTGCGGTTGATCACGCCCGGCGCGCTGCTTACAGCGATGTAAATGAGCGATCCCGACTGGCTGAACCATTATCGTCACCCGACTATGTGGACGACGAGTTTCCCGCCCGAATCGCTCGTCCACCTCTTCGAAGAGAGTGCCTCGCGCCGCGGCGATGCGCCGCTGATCGACTTTCTCGGCCGGCGCTTTTCCTATGCGCAGACCCGCGCCGCGGCGGATCGGGTGGCGTGCGGGCTGGCGGCACTGGGCTATGGCAAGGGCGACCGGATCGGCCTGTTCCTGCCTAATGTGCCGCATTATCTCGCGGCCTATTACGGGATATTGAAGCTCGGCGCGACGGTGGTGAACTTCTCGCCGCTCTATACGGCGGGGGAGCTGGCGCATCAGGTCGCGGATTCGGGCACCCGGCTGCTGTTCACGATCAGCGTGAAGGCGCTGCTGCCGACCGCACTCGAGGTGCTCGAAACCAGCGCGGTCGAGCGGCTGGTGGTCGGATCGGTGGCGGGCGGGCTGCCGGCGGCGAAGTCCGTGCTCTACCGTCTGCTGAAGCGTAGCGAGACCGTCGACCGGCCCGCTGATCCGCGGGTGATCGCCTTCTCCACGCTGATCGCCAATCCCGGCACCTGCACCCCCGTCGCGATCGATGCGGCGAAGGACCTTGCGGTGATCCAGTATACCGGCGGCACTACCGGCACGCCCAAGGGCGCGATGCTGACCCATGCCAACATGGCCGCCAACGCACGCCAGGTCGCGGCGATCGATCCCGGGGCCGATCAGCCCGACCGCATCGTCGGCGTGCTGCCGCTGTTCCACGTCTTCGCCAATACCTGCGTCCTCAACCGTACCGTCGCCGCGGGCGGGATGATCGTGATGCTGCCGCGTTTCGACGCCGGGCAGACGCTCGCCGCGATCACACGCACCAAGGCGACGTCGCTGCCCGGCGTGCCGACGATGTACCGCGCGCTGCTCGATCACCCGGACATCGCCAGGACCGACTTCGCCTCGCTCCGGGTCTGCATCTCGGGCGGCGCGCCGCTGCCCGCCGAGGTCAAGACCGCGTTCGAGACCCGCACCGGCGCCCGGCTGATCGAGGGCTACGGCCTGTCGGAGAGCTCGGGCGTCGTCGCCTGCAATCCATACGAGGGCGAGGGCGAGGCCGGCACGATCGGTCAGCCGCTACCCGGCACGCTGATCCGCCTGGTCGACAAGGAGGACCCGCATCGCGCCGCCGCTGCCGGCGAGCCCGGCGAGATTCTGGTGAAGGGCCCGCAGATCATGGCCGGCTACTGGCAGCGCCCCGATGCCGATGCGGAGGTGTTCGTCGACGGCTGGCTGCGCACCGGCGACGTCGGCACGATCGACGCCAACGGCTTCATCCGCATCGTCGACCGGCTGAAGGACATGATCGCGGTGTCCGGCTTTAAGGTCTTCCCCAGTCAGATCGAGGCGGTGCTCTACCATCATCCCGCGGTGAAGGAGGCGCTGGTGATCGGCGTGCCCGACACCTATCGCGGCGAGCGCCCCCGCGCATACGTGACGTTGCAGGACGATCCCGACGTCGACGGCGAGGCACTGCGGGTCTGGCTCAACGCGCAGATCGGGCGCCACGAACAGGTCGACCGTGTCGTCGTTCGTGATGCGCTTCCCAAGACGATGATCGGCAAGCTGAGCCGCAAGGAACTGGTCGCCGAAGTCCGCGCCGCCGAATGAGAGGGTGCGTGAGCGGCGAATGAGGGTTGCTTGCCTCCGCGACGACCATATCGCATAGCGCGGGCATGGATGACCCGATCGAAAGCCTGTCCTTCGAAGACGCGCTGAAGGAACTGGAGCGGATCGTATCGCGGCTGGAGAGCGGCGACGCCTCGCTCGACGAATCGATCCACTTGTACGAACGCGGCGACAAGCTGCGGCAGCGCTGCGCGGAGCGGCTCGACGCGGCCCAGGCGCGCATCGAGGCGATCCGCCTCGATGCCGAGGGCAAGCCGGTCGGCACCCGCCCGTTCGCCGCGGGCTGATCGTGACCGCGATCACGCTCGAGGCTGCGCTCGCCGAGGTATCGGCCGAGATCGACGACCGCTTCGACCAGCTGCTGCGCGTACCCGACGATTCGCGCGCCGATCTCTACCGCGCGATGCGCCACGCCACGATCGGCGGCGGCAAGCGGCTGCGGCCGTTGCTGGTGTTCGCGACCGCGGATCTGTTCGCGGTCGATCGCGACTGCGCCGCCCGCGCGGCAACCGCGATCGAGGCGATCCACGTCTATTCGCTGATCCACGACGATCTGCCCGCAATGGACGACGACGACATGCGCCGCGGCAAGCCCACGGTGCACAAGGCGTTCGGCGAGGCGGTGGCGGTGCTCGCCGGGGATTGCCTCCACGCGCTGGCGTTCGAGATCCTCGCCGATCCGGCGACCCATGCCGATCCCTTCGTCCGTGCCGAGCTGGTGATGGACCTGGCGCGCGCGGCGGGGCCGGCGGGCATGGCGGGCGGCCAGATGATGGACCTGGCGGCGGAGCAGACCCGCTTCGATCTCGCTACCGTGACCCGGCTCCAGCAGATGAAGACCGGTGCGCTGATCTCGGCGTCGGTGGAGGCGGGCGCGATCCTCGGCCGCCTGCCGGTCGAGGGCCGCACGGGGCTGCACGGCTATGCGCGCGACCTCGGGCTCGCCTTCCAGATCGCCGACGACCTGCTCGACGCCGAGGGCGACGAGGCGGTCGCGGGGAAGAAGCTGCGCAAGGACGAGGTCGCGGGCAAGGAGACGTTCCTGTCGCTGCTCGGCGTCGATCGCGCGCGCGAACAATGTCGCATGCTGGTCGACCAGGCGATCGCACACCTCCACGCGTTCGGCGACGAGGCCGATCTGCTGCGCCAGGTGGCACGCTACGTCGTCGAGCGCGATCGATAGGGGACACGGCCATGACGACGCGCATCGGGGTCTATCCCGGCACCTTCGACCCGCTGACCCTGGGCCACATGGACATCATCCGCCGCGGCGCCAAGTTGGTCGACCGGCTGGTGATCGGGGTGACGACCAACCCGTCCAAGTCGCCGATGTTCACGATCGAGGAACGCATGGCGACGGTCCGGCGCGAGGTCGCGGAGATCGGCGGCGAGATCGACATCGTCGCGTTCGATTCGCTGCTGATGGACTTCGCCGAGCGTCAGGGCGCCCGCATCATCGTCCGCGGCCTGCGCGCGGTCGCCGATTTCGAATACGAATATCAGATGGCGGGAATGAACCAGCAGATCAATCCACGGGTCGAGACGGTCTTCCTGATGGCCGACGTCGCGCTCCAGCCGATCGCGAGCCGCCTGGTAAAGGAAATCGCGCTCTACGGCGGCGAGATCGCGAAATTCGTATCACCGAGCGTTCGTGAAGAGGTGGTCGCCCGGGTGGAGAAGCTGGGCCGCAAGGGTAGCTGAGGAGCGGGGCGGCTCAGCGTCCCACCTCCACAGTGTCCCCGCGAAGGCGGGGACCCAGTACTGGGCTCCCGCCTTCGCGGGAGCACAATAGAGGAGCGGTAAAAGGCTTCATCCAACTACCACCCCGGCGGAGGCCGGGGCCCAGTTGGCGGACGATCGTGGCTTGGGGTCGCGCCCGATTACATGAGCCTTCCCACCTGGGCCCCGGCCTCCGCCGGGGTGGTGGGAGGGGGTGGGTGCGCCTTACCCAACCCCCCCGCATACATCACGCCACGTCGGTGACCACCTTGCGCCCGCCCTTCTTGGGCTTCTTCGGCGCGGCGGATTCGATCGCGAACGCCAGCGCGCCGTCCTTCATCTTCACGGTCACCTCGCCGCCATGGACTAGCTTGCCGAACAACAGCTCCTCCGCCAGCGGCTGCTTGATCTTCTCCTGGATCAGGCGGCCCATCGGACGCGCGCCGTACAGCTTGTCGTAGCCCTTTTCGGTCAGCCAGCACTTCGATGCGTCGTCGAGCTGGATGTGGACGTTGCGGTCCGCCAGCTGCAGTTCGAGCTGGAGGATGAACTTGTCCACCACCCGCGCGACCACTTCGGTCGGCAGATAGCCGAACGGCACGATCGCATCGAGCCGGTTGCGGAATTCCGGCGTGAACATCTTCTGCACCGCCTGCTCGTCCTCGCCCTCGCGAGTGAGGTTGCCGAAGCCGACCGTCTCGCGCGCCATGTCCGACGCACCGGCATTGGTGGTCATGATCAGGATGACGTTGCGGAAATCGACCGACTTGCCGTGCTGATCGGTCAGGCGGCCGTTATCCATCACCTGCAACAGGATGTTGAACAGGTCGGGGTGCGCCTTCTCGATCTCGTCGAGCAGCAGCACGCAATGCGGCTGCTGGTCGACCGCGTCGGTCAGCAGGCCGCCCTGGTCGAACCCGACATAGCCCGGGGGCGCGCCGATCAGCCGGCTGACCGAATGCCGTTCCATATATTCGGACATGTCGAAGCGCTGGAGCGGGATGCCCATGATCTGCGCGAGCTGCTTGGCGACCTCGGTCTTGCCGACGCCGGTCGGGCCGGTGAACAGATAATTGCCGATCGGCTTCTCGGGATCGCGCAGGCCCGCCCGCGACAGCTTGATCGCCGATGCCAGCAGCTCGATCGCCTTGTCCTGCCCGAACACCACGCGCTTCAGATCGGTCTCGAGCGAGGCGAGCGACTTCTTGTCGTCCGACGACACCGATTTCGGCGGGATCCGCGCCATCGTCGCGATGACCGCCTCGATCTCCTTGGTGGTGATCGTCTTCTTGCGCTTCGACGGCGGCACCAGCATCTGCATCGCGCCGACCTCGTCGATCACGTCGATCGCCTTGTCGGGCAGCTTGCGGTCGTTGATGTAGCGCGCGCTGAGTTCCACCGCCGACTTGATCGCGTCGGGGGTGTATTTCACCGAATGATGCTCCTCGAACGCGGTGCGCAGCCCGGCGAGGATCTTGATCGTGTCCTCGATCGTCGGCTCGTTGACGTCGATCTTCTGGAACCGCCGCAGCAGCGCGCGATCCTTCTCGAAGTGGTTGCGGAACTCCTTGTACGTCGTCGATCCGATGCACCGGATGGTGCCGCCCGACAGCGCCGGCTTCAGGAGGTTCGACGCGTCCATCGCCCCGCCGCTGGTCGCGCCGGCGCCGATCACGGTGTGGATCTCGTCGATGAACAGCACTGCGTGCGGCAGCTTCTCGAGCTCGTTGACGACCGCCTTCAGCCGCTCCTCGAAATCGCCGCGATAGCGCGTGCCCGCCAGCAGCGAGCCCATGTCGAGCGAATAGATCACCGCCTGCAGCAGCACGTCGGGCACGTCGCCCTCGACGATCTTGCGCGCCAGCCCCTCCGCGATCGCGGTCTTGCCGACGCCGGGATCGCCGACATAGAGCGGGTTGTTCTTCGACCGGCGGCACAGGATCTGGATCGTGCGATCGACCTCGGGGCCGCGGCCGATCAGCGGATCGACCTTGCCGTTCTTGGCCTTCTCGTTGAGGTCGACGGTGAACTGCTTGAGCGCGCTTTCGCTCTTGCCCTTGCTGTCGCCCTTCACCTGCTTCTCTTCCTCTGCACCCTTGGGGGTCGCGGCCTCGGCGGCGCCGCCCTTGCCGACGCCGTGGCTGATGAAGCTGACCGCATCGAGACGGCTCATGTCCTGCTGCTGCAGAAAATAGACCGCATAGCTCTCGCGCTCGCTGAACAGTGCGACCAGTACGTTGCCGCCGGTCACTTCGTCGCGGCCGGACGACTGGACGTGGAGGATCGCGCGCTGGACGACCCGCTGGAAGCCGCTGGTGGGCGAGGGATCGGTCGCCGCCTCGACCTTCAGCGCATCGAGCTCGGTGTCGAGATAATGCGCCACCGTCGTCTTCAGCTCGCCGAGATCGACATGACACGCGTCCATCACCTTGGAGGCATGCTCGTCGTCGATCAGCGCGAGCAGCAGATGCTCCAGCGTCGCATATTCGTGGCGGCGGGACGATGCGGCTTCGAGCGCCTTGTGCAGCGTGGTCTCGAGCGCGGGGGCGAATGACGGCATGTCAGGATACTCCAGTCGGGCGCAAGTAACGGCCGGGAGCCGCGCCCTTTCCGCTTATGTCGGAATTGAACCGCTCCGCATCAAGCGCCCCGTTCCCGCCCCGTCCATATCTTGTAGGAAGCCGGACGGGGCAGGGGACGCTCATCGCTTGAATAGCTGGTCGGCGTGTGCCCGGTGATCGACCGCGCGTTCCAGCTTGATTCGGGATCGCGCGATCTCGCCCTCGAGCACGGTGATGCGTGCTTCGAGTTCGGCCACCGACAGGGGATCGAGGTCCTGCCGGATCAGCTCGTCAAGTGCGTCGTTGGGACGCGAGGGGGCGTCGTCGAGCTCCATTGCAGTGCAGCGTTGACCCTGGCACGCACGATGTCAATAACGCCGTTTCGTCCAGCAAGCCGAAGCGAGACACATGGTCGCGATCCCCAGCACGATGAACGCGATCGATCCGCAGGAGCCCGGCGGGCCCGAGGTGCTGAAGCTGGTCGAGCGTCTGGTCCCGACGCCGGAAGCGGGCGAGGTGCTGGTCCGCGTCGCCGCGATCGGGGTGAATCGGCCCGAGGTGATGCAGCGCAAGGGCATGTACCCGCCGCCGCCCGGCGCCTCGTCGATCCTCGGGATGGAATTCTCCGGCACGATCGTGGCCGTGGGCGACGGCGTCGATGCCGAGCAGATCGGCCAACCGGTGTGCGCGCTGGTCACGGCCGGGGCCTATGCCGAATATGCGGTCGCGCCGTTCGGGCAATGCCTGCCGGTGCCGCAGGCGCTGACGATGGTCGAGGCCGCGGCGATCCCCGAAACCCTGTTCACGGTGTGGACCAACCTGTTCGAGCGCGCCTATGCGACCGAGGGTGACACGGTGCTGGTCCATGGCGGCACCAGCGGCATCGGCACGATGGCGATCGCGCTGTGCAACCTGTTCGACGTGGGCGTGATCGTCACCGCCGGATCGGACGAGAAATGCGCCCGCGCGCTCGATCTCGGCGCGGATCACGCGATCAACTACCGGACCGATGATTTCGTCGAGCGCGTCCGCGCGATCACCGGCGGCGCGGGGGTGCAGGCGGTGCTCGACATGGTCGGCGGCGATTACCTGCCGCGCAACCTCCAATGCTTGGCCGACGACGGTCGCCACGTCTCGATCGCGGTGCAGGGCGGAATGACCGCGACGATCCCGATCTTCGAGATCATGCGCCGGCGGCTGACGCTCACCGGCTCGACGCTGCGCCCGCGCGACACGCAGTTCAAGACGTTGGTCGCGGAGGAACTCGCCGCGACGGTATGGCCGCACGTCGAGGCGGGGCGGCTGAAGCCGGTGATCGACAAGGTCTTCCCCTTCGCTGCCGCCGCCGCGGCGCACGAACGGATGGAAGCCGGCGACCATGTCGGCAAGATCGTGCTGGAGGTGGTGGCGGCGTAGGCGGGCCGAGCGGCTGCCGACGCTGTCGCCGCTCCTCCTCTTCTTTCGTCATCCCCGCGCAAGCGGGGATCCATACTGGCTGACCCCGGCGATGGAGCTGCAACGTTCGCCAGTCTGGATCCCCGCCTACGCGAGGATGACAAATAAAGGCATTTGGCGGTCGCCCTCCTGCGCCAGGCAGGGGACGACCTTACCCCTCAGTTGCTGTCCGAATTGTCGTCGCCGCCGGTCGCGACGAGCACGCCGACGACCAGCGCGGCGAGGACGCCGATGCTGATCAACGTCGCGGTCGGCACCGACGCGCCGAGCTTGCTGCCGCGCGCGGTCGGCGTGGCGGCGCGGGTCTTGGCCACCGACAGGCTGGCGGCGGGGTTGGTGGCGGTGGCGGCCGATGCCGCGACCGGGGTCGCCAGCAGCGCGAGGCTCGCGGCGGTTGCCGCCAATCCGTTGATCGTCTTCATTGTTCGAACTCCCTTGTTACGCACATCGGCGCATAGTCAGCCTTTGTGACAAACGGAACGCGGCAGCGGCAAAATCCCGGACGGGTTGCCCTTCGGCAACACGCGCAGTACATCGATGTCATGGCACGGCCGCTCCGAGAGGGGCGGCCCTTTCTATTTTCGGACGGAGTTTCCCCGTGGCCCAGCCGCTCATGCCCCATGCGACCGCTTCCTGGATGGTCGACAATACCTCGCTCTCGTTCGACCAGATCGCGGAGTTCTGCGGCCTCCACATCCTCGAGGTGCAGGCGATCGCCGACGATACCGCGGCGACCAAGCTGACCGGCCGCGATCCGGTCCGCGCGCACGAGGTGACGCAGGAGGAGATCGACAAGGGCCAGGACGATCCCGAATACCGGCTGCAGATGATCAAGGGCCCCGACCAGGTCCGCCGCACCAAGGGCCCGCGCTACACCCCGGTGTCGAAGCGCCAGGACAAGCCCGACGGCATCTCGTGGATCATCCGCAACCATCCCGAGATCACTGACGGCGCGATCAGCAACCTGATCGGCACCACCCGCACCACCATCGCCGCGATCCGCGATCGCAGCCATTGGAACATCGCCAACATCACCCCCAAGGATCCGGTGACGCTCGGCCTGACCACGCAGCGCGAACTCGACGCCGCGGTCGCGAAGGCAGCCAAGGCGGCGGGCATCGAAGCCCAGCCGACCGACCACCGCCTCGAGGGTGACCGCAGCGCGCTGATCGAACAGCTCCGCGCCGAACGCGACCAGGCCGCCCGCGACCTCGAGAATGGCGGCCGCGAACCGATCAGCGAAGCGAACGCCCTGTTCGGAGATCCGTTCAAGCGGTGAGGTGAGGGGGCGGCCCGTCGCTCCTAACCATGTGTCCCCGCGAAGGCGGGGACCCAGTACTGGGCTCCCGCCTTCGCGGGAGCGCAAGCTGCAGTGGCGAGCGGTAGCGGCAACACTGGACTTATCAGGTTGCAAACCGCTACCGACAGCCGATGTCCCAACCCGATGCCGCGTTCGCGCCCGACGACAGCCTGACGGCGACGAGTCACAAGGGGCTGACCTACCCCTTCGGCGGCGCCGAGCCCGCATCCGGCGACGTCATGCAGGTGGCGCCCGGCATCGGCTGGGTCCGGCTGCAGATCCCGGGGCCCTTGAAGCACGTCAATTGCTGGCTGCTCGACGACGGGGGCGGGGCGGCGCTGGTCGATGCCGGCATGAACACCGATGCCGCGCGCGATGCGTGGAAGTCGGTATTCCGCGGGCCGCTGGCGAGCACCGCCGTGACGCGGGTGATCGGCACGCATTTTCATCCCGATCACATCGGCCTCGCCGGCTGGATGTGCGCGCACCACGACGCGCCGCTGGTGATGACCCGCGGCGAATGGCTGACCGCACGGATGCTCGTCGCCGACGCGCGCGACGTGGTACCGGACGAGATGATCGCCTTCTGGCGCGCTGCCGGCTGGAGCCAGGACCAGATCGATCATGCCAGCGCGCGCGGCTGGTCCGGCTTTCGCCGGATCGTCACGCCGTTGCCGATGGGCTTCACCCGGATCGCGCACGGCGACATGCTGCGCATCGGCGCGGTCGATTGGCGGATCGTCGTCGGATCGGGGCACAGCCCGGAACATGCCTGCCTCTACGACGAACGGCACGGGGTGCTGATCGCGGGCGACCAGGTGTTGCCGCGGATCAGCCCCAATGTGTCGCTCGGGGTCACCGAGCCCAACGCCGATCCGCTCGGCGAATGGTTCGCGTCGATCGCGCGGCTGCGGGCGCTGCCCGCCGACCTGTTCGTCCTGCCGGGACATGGCGATCCGTTCACCGGGCTCCACGCGCGGTTGGACGCGATGGACCGCGAACATCGCGAGCGGCTCGACGAACTCGCGATCTTCCTCGCCGAGCCACGCCGCGCGTTCGACTGCTTCGGGCGGCTGTTCCGCCGCGCGATCGGCCCCGACATGCTCGGCATGGCGACCGGCGAGGCGCTGGCGCATGTCCGCCGCCTGGAGGTCGAGGGCCGTGCGGTGCGCGAGGATCGCGACGGCGTGTGGTGGTGGCGTGCGGGGTGACGCCGGGCTAG
The DNA here is from genome assembly GCF_052567495.1 of Sphingomonas sp. Tas61C01. NCBI lineage: Bacteria > Pseudomonadati > Pseudomonadota > Alphaproteobacteria > Sphingomonadales > Sphingomonadaceae > Sphingomonas > Sphingomonas sp. Tas61C01. The sequence continues at coordinate 1,559,590 of NZ_CP199583.1, read as the reverse complement.
GCTCCGTGGCAACGATACCGGGAGAGCCTGCATGACCGAGCTTCGCGACCGCGCCGTCGCCCTGTACGACGCCTTCACCCACGATCACCACGACCGCCGCACGCTGCTGAAGCAAATGACCGCGCTCGCCGGTTCCGTCGCCGCGGCCGAGGCGCTGATCGTCGGCATTGCGGCATCGCCGGCCGCCGCCGCGGTGGTTGACCCTGCCGACCCGCGGCTGCACACCGAATGGAAGACCGGCAGCGACGCCGGCAAGCCCGCGCGCGCCTATGTCGCTGCCCCCGCCAAGGCGAAGGGCAAGCGCGGCACGGTGCTGGTGATCCACGAGAATCGCGGGCTGACCCCGCACATCCAGGACGTCGCGCGCCGCGTCGCGCTCGCCGGCTTCACCGCGATCGCGCCCGATCTGCTCGCACCGCAGGGTGGCACCCCGGCCGACGAGGACCGCGCCCGGACGCTCATCGGCACGATCGACTATGATCTCGCGCTCGCCCAGGCGGTGTCGATGATGGCAAAGGCGCGCGCGCAGCCGAGCTCCACGGGCAAGGCGGGGATCGTCGGCTTCTGCTGGGGCGGCGCGTTCGTGAATCAATTCGCGATCGCGGCCGGCGCCGATCTCGCCGCGGGGGTCGCCTATTACGGCCCGGCACCCGCCGCCACCAACGCGATCAGGGTCAAGGCCCCGCTGATGCTGCATTATGCGGGCAAGGACGCGCGGGTCGCCGCCACCGGGGAGCCCTGGGTCGCGGCGTTGAAGGCCGCGCACAAGCCGGTCGAGGCGTTCACCTATCCCGGTGTCGATCATGCGTTCAACAACGACACGTCGGCCGAACGCTACGATGCCGCCGCCGCCGCGCTCGCCTGGGGCCGCACGATCGCGTTCTTCCACAAGCATCTTGACGCATGACGATGGCGATGTTCCACTTCCGTTCCTGACGAATCGGAGATCGAGATGGCGCTGACGCTCTACACCAACCCCATGTCGCGCGGCCGCATCGCGCGCTGGATGCTCGAGGAGGTCGGGGTGGCGTACGAGGCGGTGATCCTCGATTACGCCGCGTCGATGAAGGACGACGCGTATCTGGCGGTCAATCCGATGGGCAAAGTCCCTGCGATCGTCCACGACGGCAAGGTGGTGACCGAAGGCGCCGCGATCTGCTGCTATCTGGCCGATACCTTCAGCGAAGCCGGGCTCGCGCCGACCGACGCCGAACGCGCCGACTATTATCGCTGGATGTTCTACGCCGCCGGCCCGGTAGAGGCGGCGGTGACCAACCGATCGCTGGGGGTGGTGCCCTCCGCCGAACAGCAGCGGATGGTCGGCTATGGCAGCTACGAGGCGGTGGTGGACACCTTCGCCGGCGCGGTCGCCGCGCACCCCTTCCTCGCCGGCGACCGCTTCACGGCGGCGGACGTCTATGCGGGTTCTCAGGTGATCTGGGGTGTCCAGTTCGGCTCGCTCCCCAAGCTGCCGGTGTTCGAGGACTATGTCGCCCGCGTCACCACCCGCGACGCCTACAAACGCGCCGCCGCGATCGACGACGCGCTGATGGCGCCGAAGGGGTGAGGGCGGTGCCGGTCAAGGACCTCGTCGGCCCGCCCAGGCCCACCGCCGAGGAACGAGCGATGCGCAAGGAGATGATGACGTTCGTGGAGCGCATGCTCCGCAAACGGCGCGGCGATTCCGATGATGGCGATCTGTCGCCGGTGTGGCCGCCGAACGGGCCATCGCCGCTGCCGTTGGCCGGGGCTGCGGAGCTGGATGACGGTTGATCCAAGAAGTTGACGGCGTCGGCGGGCCGTGGCCCAACGGGTCACCGTCGCGCGGCGTGGACGATGACGGCAGTCGACAGCAGGATCGAGGAGACGAGCGCGCCGATCGCGAGCAGGCCCGACGGGGTCACCGTGACGTCGGCCTTGAGTGCGGATCGCTTGCCGATCGCGACGGTGAGGCTGGCGTGCTGTGGGGCGTTTGGGGTCATGAGGACCGGCGACTTTGGCATTCTTAATAAACGCGGACGGCGGTGGAGAGTTCAGTCCTTCCGTCACCCCGGACTCGATCCGGGGTCCCGCTTTGCAACGAGTCCGACGACTGGCGCGCTTGCGGTCAGCGGGATCCCGATCGAGTCCGGGGTGACGGGACTTCCGCAGTGCTCCCGCGAAGGCGGGAGCCCAGTACTGGGTCCCCGCCTTCGCGGGGACACATGGGGCAATGTAGCTGCTCTATCGCGACGCGATCGCTAACGAGTGCGCGAGCTAGCCGATCACGCAAAGCGCACCCGTAGGAACTCACCCCTTACCGACCTGATTCCATCCGCCCCGGCAACGCAGCAAGAACCGCGATCCGCGCCGCCAGCGGCAGCGTCGCCCATGCCGCGATTTCGTCGATCGTCCGCCCGCATCCCAGGCAGACATCGCGCTCGTCGAGCGTGCACACCTGGTTGCACGGCGAGGCTCCTGCCGCCGCCGATCCGCTCGCATTAGGCACGGTCATCGCGGCTCAGCCGCCGATCGTCGCCTTCAGGAAGTCGGGCATCGGGCCGTTCCAGCCGTCGTCCGGCGCCTCGTCGACCGCATCGCGGCGCGGGCGGCGGTCGTCGTTGCGGCTGTCGCGGCGGGGGCGCTCGGCGCGAGGCGCCTCCTGCCGCGCCGGGGCGGGAGCGGGCGCCGGAGCATCTGCCACGACCAGCTCTGCCGCAGCGCGCGACTGGCGTGGCGGGCGGGGCGACCGCGGCTCGCGCGCCGGCCTCGCTTCGCGGGCGTCGTCGCGACGCGGCGCGCGGTCGCGGCGCGCACGCGGTGCTTCGCTCGTCTCGGCAGCGGGCTCGGCCGCGGCATCGTCCGCGCCGAGCCGCTCGATCGTCTGACCGGTCAGCTTCTCGATGTTCTGGACGTTCTCAGTGTCGTCGGGCGTCACGAAGGTATAGGCGGTGCCCGTCGCCCCCGCGCGGCCGGTGCGGCCGATGCGGTGGACATAGTCATCGGGGTGCCACGGCGCGTCGTAGTTGAACACCGTGCTCACGCCCTTGATGTCGAGCCCGCGCGCGGCGACGTCCGACGCGACCAGCACGTTGACCGCGCCGGTCTTGAACAATTCAAGTTCGGCAAGCCGCTGCGGCTGTTCCATGTCGCCATGGATCTCGCCCGATTTGCGACCGGCCTGGCGGAGCACCTTGTTGAGTTCGCGCACCGTCGTCTTGCGGTTGCAGAAGATGATCGCGTTGGTCACCTCCTCCTGGTCGAGCAATCGCCGCAGCCGCTCGCGCTTCGCCGCCTGGGACGGCACCGCGACCAGATACTGCTTGATGTTGAGATTGGTCGATGCCGGGCGCGACACCTCGATCATCTTCGGGTTGTCGAGGAACTTGTCGGCGAGCTTCTTGATCGGCGGCGGCATCGTCGCGGAGAACAGCAGCGTCTGCCGCGACTTCGGCAGCTTGGTGCAGATCTCCTCGATATCGGGGATGAAGCCCATGTCGAGCATCCGGTCCGCCTCGTCGATCACCAGCATCGAACAGCCGGTCAGCAGGATCTTGCCGCGACCGAACAGGTCCATCAGCCGCCCCGGCGTCGCGATCAGGACGTCGACGCCCTTTTCGAGCGCGGCGAGCTGGTCGCCCATCGACACGCCGCCGATCAGCAGCGCCATCGATAGCTTGTGGTTCTTGCCGTATTTTTCGAAATTCTCGGCGACCTGCGCCGCGAGTTCGCGGGTCGGCTCCAGGATCAGCGATCGCGGCATCCGCGCCCGGCTGCGGCCCTGCGCCAGGATGTCGATCATCGGCAGCACGAAGCTGGCGGTCTTGCCGGTGCCGGTCTGGGCGATACCGATGATGTCGCGCATCATCAGCACGGACGGGATCGCGCTCGCCTGAATCGGGGTCGGATCGGTGTAACCGGCGTCGGTCACCGTCTTCAGGAGTTCGTCTGAAAGGCCGAGATCGGCAAAGCTCATGCAAGTTTCCGGATAGATGCGCGCGCGAAACACGCCAGCAAACCAGTCGGCGCTCGCGGATTCGAGGGCCAAAGTCAAGAATTGCGCGCGCGGAGGCTTAGAGTCTGTTTGGAAATGCGCTGAAGGCGCATCTCGACGGAGCCGGCCAGTATCGGGTGAACGGCGCCCCGCGCCGGTCAGGCAATGCCGGGGGCATCGCCGACCCGATACTCCCCCTCCCGGCCACCCATCAGGATACCGTCTGGGTGGCCGGGAGGGGGAGCGGGCCGGCACCGCATTGAATTGGCTCTTCCGCCGATTTTCAACAGCCTCTTACTTGGCGGCCACCAGGGTCTTGAACGAATCGATCGCGCAGGTTGCGCCCGATCGCACCCGGATCACGTCGCGGTCGGCGCAGATCATTCCGTCGCTGCCCGGGCGGATGTAGAAGCCCGAATAGAAATCGAGCGGCTGGCAATCGTCGTCGAGGATTGCGCGGATGCGTTTACCGGTGGTCAGCGCGACGTCGACGGTGCGCGGGCGGACGATCATCGCGCCCGCCAGTTCGGCACCGGCGACGCATTTCGGGCCCTTCTTCTCTTTCCAGCGAATCGGCACCGGCATCTGCGAGGTGGTGCTGCGCATCTGTCCGGGGGCCGGCATCGCCACGCGCGGCACCCGGATGATAATCCGCTGCCGTATCGTCATCTGCGTCACGCGGACGCTGTCGGGCGCGAACGCAGCGCCGTCGACGACGTTGGCCGCGGGAAGGGCGAGCGCGAGCAGCGTGGCGGGGAGCACGGGATGGATCATGTCGTCCGCTGAAATCCTAGGGCCGATCGTTGAACGCGGGATGAACTCGGCCTATCCGCCGACCATGACGGTTTCGCTGTCCCCTGCGCAATCCGCGATGCTGGGCGCGCTCGCATCGCGGATCAACGCGAAATCGATCGTTACCGACCGTGACGTGATCGCGCCGTGGGAGACCGATTGGCGCCGCCGCTATCACGGCACCGCGCCCGCGATGCTCGCGCCTGCCTCGACCGCGGAGGTCGCGACGATCGTCGCCGCGGCGGCCGCGCATCGGGTCGCGCTGGTGCCCCAGGGCGGCAACAGTTCCATGGTCGGCGGCGCGACCCCGCCCGCGGACGGCTCCGCGTTGCTGCTGTCGCTCAGGCGGCTCGATCGCATCCGCCGGGTCGATGCCGAGGCGGGACTGGCGATCGCGGAGGCGGGGGTGATCCTAGCCGAACTCCACGCCGCTGCGATCGCGGTCGACCGGCGCTTTCCGCTGACGCTCGGCGCGCGCGGTACGGCGACGATCGGCGGGCTGGTGTCGACCAATGCGGGCGGCACCCAGGTGCTGCGCTTCGGATCGATGCGCGCGCTGGTCGCGGGGGTGGAGGCGGTGCTCGCCGACGGCACCATCCACGACGGACTCGCCGCGCTCAGGAAGGACAATCGCGGCTGGAACCTCGATCAGCTGCTGGTCGGCGCGGAGGGCACGCTGGCGATCGTCACCGCGGCGGCGCTGCGGCTGGTGCCCGCGGCGCGGACCCGCAGCATCGCCTGGGCGGGCACCGATTCGCCCGCCAGCGCGCTGCGGCTGCTCCGCCGCTGCCAGATGGCGAGCGACGCGATCGAGAGCTTCGAGATCCTGCCGCGCGAATCGCTGGCGGCGGTGCTCGCCTATCTGCCCGCCGCCCGCGCGCCGATCGCGGGCGAACATGCGTGGCACCTGCTGATCGAGAGCACCGATCCCCGCGGCGACGCACTGCTCGAGACGCTGCTCGCCGACGCACTCGACGCCGGGCTGATCGCCGACGCGACGATCGCGGCGAACGAGGCGCAGGGGCAGGCGTTCTGGCAGCTGCGCGATTCGATCTCCGATGCCGAACGCGCCACCGGCCCGGCGTCGCAGCACGACATCGCGGTGCCGGTCGACACGATGCCCGCGTTCATGATCGACGCCGCCGCGGCCTGCGATGCGCGCTTCCCCGGCACGCATGCGTCGGGGTTCGGGCATCTCGGCGACGGCAACGTCCATTTCCACGTCCGCGCCGCGCCCGGCACCGATCCCGCGCGCTGGTATGCCGAGGACGTTCCGGTCGTCACCCGGTTCGTCGACGATCTCGTCACCGCCGCGGGCGGGACGATCGCGGCCGAACACGGCATCGGCCAGATGAAGCGCGAGGAGCTGGAACGCCTCGCCTCGCCCGCGCGGCTGACCGCGCTCAGGGCGGTGAAGGCGGCGATGGATCCGCTCGGTATCCTCAATCCCGGCAAGCTCGTCGCGCTTGCGTCGGCACGCCCCGGCCCATAAAGCCTCGCGCCAATCGGCGGCGCGACCCGCTACCCCTTTCGACTGGAGAGTCCCCATGGCCAGCGCGCCGCTTCCGCTTTTCTACAACGGGCTCGAGCCGCTTTCGAGCGAGACCCATGCCGACTGGCGCGTCCGCCCCGCGGATACCGCCCCGTTCCTGATTGGCCAGCATGCGGTGCCGATCACCGTCGACGAATTCGCGCTGGTCCAGCGCTTCATGCCGATCGTCTTCTCGGTCGGCGACGACGCCATCCCGCTGGCGCTGATGGGCCTGAACGAGGGCGTCAACGTGTTCATGGGCGACGACGGCAAGCTCATCGACAACAACTTCTACGTGCCGGCCTATGTCCGTCGCTATCCGTACATGCTCGCGCGGCTGCGCCCCGATGCGGAGGAGCTGTCGCTCTGCTTCGATCCGACCTCCGAGACGATCGGCGCATTCCCGGACGGCGAGCCGCTGTTCGACGACGGCCAGCCGAGCGAGATTACCAAGAACATCCTGGGTTTCGCCGAGAGCTTCGAACAGGCGGGCGCACGCACCCAGAACTTCATGAACGAGCTTCGCGAACTCGGCCTGCTGATGGACGGCGAGGTCTCGATCCAGCCCGACGGGGCCGAACAGCCCTTCGTGTATCGCGGCTTCCAGATGATCAACGAAGAGAAGCTGGCCGATCTGCGCGGCGACCAGCTGCGCAAGATGACCAAGTCCGGCATGCTCCCGCTGCTCTACGCACACCTGTTCTCGCTGACGCTGATGCGCGACATCTTCGCCCGTCAGGTCCAGCAGGGCAAGTCGCCGCAGCCGGAACTGCCGACGCTGAATTGAGGGTCGCGGGGCGCTCCCAGCGAGGGCAACACACCGCGCCAGCCGGAGCTCAACCCAGTTCGTCACCCCGGACTTGATCCGGGGTCCCGCTTTGCATCGAGTAGGACGACTGGTGCTCCTGCGACTCAGCGGGACCCCGGATCAAGTCCGGGGTGACGGGTGATTGCGCAGAGGTCTCGCTGAGGCGTGAAGGTCTCTGAGTCCTCGCCTGCCCAGTGGAGATTGCCGTCTCTGGCTGACGAGGGGGTAGCTCCGGAAGCTATCGACCATCTCGAAACCAAAAACAAAAAATGCACGCTTTTTCATCGGGGGTTGAACCAAATCGCGGTTCACCTATTTTAGTCTCGTACGGCGCTCGTGTCCCCCCTTTCTCGGGCCCGTATGACACACCTCCGGGTGTGTCTCCTCCCTGAACCTTGGCCACCTCGTGCTACGTGCACGGGGTGGTTTTTTTATTCGGCGGCGGCGGCGAGGGGGTAGGCGAGGGCCTCGTCCTCGATCGCGGCGAGGATCCGCCGCACCAGCGCCACGCTCCGTGCCAGGCCGATGCCGGGGGAGTCGAACCGGCGATCCAGGTACAGCGCGCGGTCGAGCTCCAGCTGCACCGCATGGATGCCGCGATCGGGGGCGCCATGGCGGTCGAGGATGTGCCCGCCCGCATAGGGCGTGTTGATCGCGGCACGGATGCCGGCGCCGCCGCACTCGCTCTCGATCCGCGCGACGAACCGCGCGTGGCAGGATCGGCCGAAGCGGTCGCCGATCACCACCTGCGCGCCGTCGACCGGCGGCATCGAATGAAGGTCCACCAGCACCGCGATGCCGAAGACCGCGCGGGTCGCCGCCAGAATTTCCGCTAGAGCCTCGTGATAGGGCCGGTGATCGTTGGCGATCCGCGCGTCGATATCGTCGGCGGGAAAGCGCCGGCGCCAGATCTCGCCCGCGCCGCTGGCCCGCCGGGGCACCAGCCCGAGGCCGCTGCGCAGCTTGGCGCTCTGCACCGGCGGCGCGGCGGCGGGGGCGCCCTCGTCGACCCGCGGATCGCGCTCGTCCTCGCCGCGGTTCAGATCGATCCACGCCCGGGGCAGCCGCTGGACGAGCATGATCTCCCCGGTCCGCGCCTCGTGCGCGACGCGATCGACATGGCGGTCCTCGAGCGGCATCAGGCTCGTCAGCGGCACCCGCAGCGCCGCACGCAGCGCCAGTGGGTAATCGCGCCCGGCATGCGGCACCGACAGCACCACCGGCGTCGCCGGCACCGCAGGGCCCAGCCGATCGAACGAACCCGTCATCGCCGCGACGTTAAGCCGCGGCTCCGATCATCGCAACGCTCTGGAATTCTTAACCGCTTCGGGCATAATGGATAAGCAACGAAGGACGTGCGCGATGATCCGAATATTGCTGGCCGAGGACGACCAGATCATGCGCGAGTATCTCACCCGCGCGCTGGAGCGCGCCGGCTATGCGGTGACCGCGGTCGATCGCGGCACCGCGGCGATTCCGCTGCTGGAGACCGAGCGCTTCGATCTGCTGCTCACCGACATCGTCATGCCCGAGATGGACGGCATCGAACTCGCCCAGCGCGCGGGCGAGATGGTATCGGGACTGCGCGTCATGTTTATCACCGGCTTCGCGGCGGTGACGCTGAAGGCGGGCCGTGAGGTGCCGCACGCCCGCGTCCTCTCCAAGCCCTTCCACCTCCGCGACCTGGTGCTGGAGGTGGATCGCATGTTCGAGGTCGACAGCGCCACCGGCCTCAACTGAACCGCCCCGATCGAACCGCTTGCGTCGCGGCGAACCCGCGGCTAGAGGCACCCTCCTCGTGGGCGTGTAGCTCAGTGGTAGAGCACTGTGTTGACATCGCAGGGGTCGCAAGTTCAATCCTTGCCACGCCCACCAGACAAAAGGCTCGCCGGCTCGATTGAGTTGGCGGGCCTTTTTTGTTCCCCGCGCGATTGGGCAAGCTTTTCCGCGACGAGGCGAGCGGCCGTGACGCGATCCTGATCGCGACCCACCGCGTGTGTCGATTTTCTTCAAGGCTGCGGCCCGCTGTCTCCGTCTCGGCTGTCGGAAGACATCCGAAGGAAACCGCACGTCGTGAACCGCCTGCTACTCGCCACCTCCGCCACGATCGCCATCACCGCCGCCTCCGCCGTTTCGGCGCAGACGGTGATCGACACCAAGCGCACCACCCAGGTGCGCACCTCGACTGTCAGGAACGGCAGCGCCGACGCCATCAGCATCGTCGCGGCGGGCAGCGTCGTGCCGACCGGTGGCGCGGCCGTCGTCATCGACAGCGATCATGGCGTGACGAACGCCGGCACCATCCAGGTCTCCGACGCCGACGGCGCGACCGGCATCCTGGCGCAGGCCGGGGTGAAGAGCGGGATCACCAATTCCGGCAAGATCATCGTCGACGAGGCCTATACCGCGACCGATACCGATAAGGACGGCGACCTCGACGGTGCCTTCGCGAAGGGTACCGGGCGCACCGGCATCCGTACTGCGGGCGCCTTCACCGGCACGATCGCGAACAGTGGTGAGATCAGCGTCGAGGGAAATGATTCCGCGGGCATCTATCTGGGCGGGCCGCTTACCGGGAGCATCAACCATTCGGGGAAGACCGCCGTCGTCGGCGATCGCTCGGTCGGCGTGCGCGTCGGGGCGGTGACCGGCGCCGTCACGCTCGGCGGTTCGATCACCGCGATCGGGCGCGACGCGGTCGGCGCACGGCTCGACGGCGACGTCGCGGGCGCGCTGATCGTCGAAGGGCTGATCGGATCGAGCGGCTATCGGTACAGCACGCCGCCCGCCGACGCATCGAAGCTCGACGCCGACGATCTGCTCCAGGGCGGCCCGGCGCTGCTGGTCGCGGGAGACGTCACCGGCGGGATCAAACTGTCGGGCGCCACCGGCAAGGCGGCGGACGTCGTGTCCTACGGCGCCGCTCCCGGTTTCCAGATCGGCGCCGCGGGGCGCGCGGTGACGATCGGCGCGGTGGCCGGGACGACGCCCGCGGCGGGGCTCGTGATCGACGGCAAGGTGACCGGGAGCGGCGTGTACAGCGGCGTCGCCGCCACCGGGCTGGCGATCGGCGGCCTCGGTGGTGCGGTCACGATCACGGGCGGCGTGGCGGTCGGCGGCACCGTGCAGGCGACCGCGACGGGTGCGTCGGCGACCGGTATCCGCTTCGGCACGGGCTCGGCGACGCCCGAGCTGCGGGTGACCGGTGCGGTGACGGCGGCGGGCGGCGGCGCGATCGCAACCCAGTCGATCGCGGTGCTGATCGACACCGGCGCGGCGGTCCCGGTCTTGCGCAACGGCGGCACGATCCGCGCAGGCGCGACCGGGGCGACCGCGATCGGCATCCTCGATCGCACCGGCAACCTGACGCTCGTGGAGAATAGCGGCGCGATCGGTGCGGCCGGTGCGGACGCGGCGCGGTCGGTCGCGATCGATCTGTCCGCGAACACCAGCGGCGCGATGATCCGTCAGACCGCGCCGACCAGCGGCGCGGCGCCCGCGATCGCCGGGGCGATCCGCTTCGGCACCGGCAGCGACCGCCTCGATCTTGCCGCGGGGTCGGTCTCGGGCGACGTTACCTTCGGGGCGGGCGACAACCGCCTCGACATGACCAATGCGAGCAGCTTCGCCGGGTCGACGACCTTCGGCTCCGGCGCCGACACGATCGCGATCGGCGGCACCGCGACCTATGCGGGCACCGCGGACTTTGCAGGCGGCGGCCAGGACGTGCTCGCGATTACCGGCAAGGGCGTATTCGCGGGCAAGCTGGTGAATGCCGGCACTCTCGCGGTCAGCGTCGCGGCGGGCGGCGGCACTTTCGCGGCCAGCGGCGGCACGACGATCGGCTCCCTCGCGCTCGGCGATCAATCGGTGCTGAGCGTCGCGCTCGACAAGGCCAACCCGGCCGCCAATCTCATTCAGGTGAACGGCGCGACGACAATCGCGGCCAACAGCAAGCTCCAGCTGCGCGTCGCAGGCGGCGTCGACATCGCCGGGCGCTATGTCGTACTGCGATCGGGCACGCTGACCGGTGCGCAGAACCTGACGCTGGCGACTACCGCGGTGCCGTTCCTCTACAAGGGCGCGATCGTGGCCGCGTCGCTCAACGAGATCGCGGTCGACGTGGTACGCAAGGCGAAGGGGGAGCTGGGCCTCGATCGCGGGGCGACCAGCGCGTTCGATTCGATCGATACCGCGATCGGCACCGATGCCAAGCTCGCTGCGGCGGTCCGCGGCATCTACGACGGCGACTCCTTCCGCGCCGCGGTCGACCAGATGCTCCCCAACTATGCGGGCGGCGTGTTCGAAAGCGTCACGCTCGCCTCGCGCGCCGCGGCGGCGCAGGTGCTGGAACCCGCGGGCAGCTTTTCGGAAGAGGGCGGCTGGGGCGTGTGGCTGACGCCGGTCGGCTATGACGGCTCGAAGGCCGCGCGCAGCACCGCGAGCTACGACGTGCATGGCTGGGGCCTCAGCGGCGGCCTGGAGCGCAAGACCCAGGCCGGCAATTTCGGCGCGTCGCTCGCCTATCTGAAGGGCCGCGCGAGCGAGGGCATCGCGGTCGATCGCGTCGACCACAGCCAGTACGAGCTCGCCGGCTTCTGGCGCGGACATTGGGGCGGGTTCGCCGCACAGGTCCGCGGGTCCGCCGCGTTCGTCTCGCTCGACAGCGTGCGCCAGTTCGACGGCGTGCTAGGCACCGAAAAGGTGCAGCGCCGCGCCGATGCCGACTGGAACGCCATGCTCTACACCGGCACCGGCTCGGTTTCCTACGAGCGGGCGGTCGGCCAGTTCAGCCTGCGCCCGGTCGTCACGCTCGACTATTACAAGTTGAACGAAGACGCCTATCGCGAGGCGGGCGGCGGCACCGGCTTCGACCTCACCGTCCGCAAGCGCAGCAGCGACGAACTCGCGGTGGCCGCCAGCCTGGCGGCGGGGATCAACTTCGGCGGCGACAATCGCTACGCCCAGTGGAGCCGGATCGAGATCGAAGGCGGCCGGCGCGAGCGGATCGCAGGCGCGCTTGGCCGGACCACCGCCAGCTTCGGCAGCGGCACGCCCTTCTCGCTTGATCCGGAGCGTCGCAGCAGCGGCTGGACGGGTAAGGTTCGCGCGATCACCGGCTCGAGCGAGGTGCGCCTCAGCGGCGAGGTCGGCGCCGAACAGCGTCTCGGCGATGTCGCGCTCTCCGCGCGTGCCGCCCTGCAGTTCGCCTTCTAGGCGAAGCGCGCGTGCCTTCCCCCCGCACGTGCGCAATCCTGGAGCTCCGCCCTGGCCCGGGGCGGAGCTCCTTCTCTCGTGGCGAGCGATCGGCTACACCGCCGGCGTCCCACCAGCTTGCACCGGTCACCGCCATGCCGCCCCCAGGATCCCCCACCGGGATCGAGGCCATCTACCTCGCCAATCGCGATCGGTTGCTCCGCTTCCTGGTGGCGCGCGGGGCGGGCGACGCGGCGGAGGATCTGGTCCAGGACCTCTGGCTGAAGGTGTCGAAGCGGGCCGACGGGCCGATCGGCAACCCGGTCGCCTATCTGTTTCGCGCCGCGGACACGCTGATGATCGATCGCTACCGATCGCGGCGCCAGTCCGATTTGCGCGATCGGGCGTGGAGCGAGGATGTTGGCGACGGGGAGGTCTCGCCCGACCCGCATGCCGAGCGCGTGATCGCCGCGCGGCAGGAGGCCGAACGAGTGGCGGCGGTGCTGGCCGGTCTCGGCGACCGCAAGGCGGCGATCTTCCGCCGCGCGCGGATCGACGGGGTGCCGCAGCGGCAGATCGCGGCGGAGCTGGGGATCAGCCTCAGCACGGTCGAAAGCGACCTGCGCGCCGCCTGCCGGGCGCTGGCCGATCTGAAGGAACGGATGCGATGAGCGACGACGACGATAGCCGCGGCCGGGCGGACCGCGACGAGGCAGTGGACTGGGTAGTCCGCATGGCCGAGCCCGACGCCGACTGGGATGCCTTCACCGCGTGGCTCGAGGCGGATCCCGCTCGCGCGGAACGCTATGATCGCGCCGCCACCGCGCTCGCCGATGCCGCGACGATTGTCTCCGCCGCACCGGTTGCGCCGGTGTCGGTCGTTGCTCCGCGTCCACGACGCTGGATCGCTGGCGCACTCGCCGCGGCGCTGGTCGGCGCGGTCGGGATGGGGGTGTGGACCCAGGCGCCGCGCCCCTACACCGTCGAGACCGCGGCGGGCGAGCAGCGCACCGTCACGCTCGGCGACGGCAGCAGCGTCCTGATCGCGGGCGCGTCGCGGGTCCGCCTCGATCGGCACGATCCGCGGGTCGCCGCCGTCGAACGCGGCGAGATGCTGTTCCGCGTCCGCCACGATGCCGCGCGGCCGTTCACCGTCGAGGTCGGCGACCTGCGACTGGTCGACCTCGGCACCGTGTTCGACGTGAAGTCCGTCGGCGGGCGGACCCGCGTCGCGGTGGCCGAAGGCGCGGTGATGGTCGATCCGGACGGCGCGGCGATGCGGCTCGACGCGGGGCGGGCGATGCTCGCCGACGGGGCCACGATCCAGCGTCTCGCGGTCGATCCGGCGGAGGTCGGCGGCTGGCGCGACGGGCGGCTCGCGTTCGACGGCGCGCCCTTGTCCGAGGTCGCCGCCGATCTCTCCCGCCAGCTCGGACGGCAGGTCGTTGCCGCCCCCGCGGTCGCGGCGCGGCCGTTCCGCGGGACGATCGACACCCGCAGCATCGGCGGCGACCCGCGACTGCTCGGCCGGTTGCTCGGTGTGGAGGTTCGCCCTGCCGCGGGAGGCTGGGTGCTGGAAGCGAGCCGTTGATGGCGCCGTGGCGGATGGCGGCGGTGGTCGTCTGTGCGACGCTCGGGTCGGCGGCCGATGCGGCGGATCGGGCAGCGATCGATCTGCCCGCCGGCAGCGTCGGCGAGCAGGTGCTCGCGCTCGGCCGCAGCACCCGCACCAACATCGTCGTTCCCGATGCGCGGCTCTGGGCCCGCCGCGTTCCGCGGCTGCGCGGGCGCTACGACGTCGCGGCCGCGCTCGTTACGATCGCGCGTCACGCCCAGGCTCGGGTCGAGGAGGTCGGGCGCAACGGATGGCGCCTCGTCGCGCTGCCGGCGCCACGGCCGGGCAGGGTGCTCGCCAGACCCGCTCGGCCGATCGCTCTGCCGGTGCTGCCGCAGGAAACCGCCGACATCGTCGTCGTCGCGAGCAAGCGCGATACCCGCAACAGCGATTTCGCGGGTCAGTTCGCCAGCGTGCCGGGCAGCGATCTCGAATTCGGCGGCGTCGGCGGCACCGACCGGCTCGCCGAGCGGCTGACCAGCGTCGCCTCCACCTATCTTGGCGCGGGACGCAACAAGCTCTTCATTCGCGGTATCGCGGATTCCAGCTTCACCGGGCCGACCCAGGCGACCGTGGGCCAGTATTTCGGCGATCTCCGCCTCAGCTACAACGCGCCCGATCCGGACCTGCGGCTGTCCGATCTGGCGTCGGTCGAGGTGTTGGAGGGGCCGCAGGGCACGCTCTACGGCGCGGGGTCGCTCGGCGGGCTGATCCGGCTGGTGCCGAATGCGCCGGACGCGTCGCGGATCAGCGGCTCCGCGATCCTCGGCGGCGCGGCGACGATGCACGGCGCCCCCGGCGTCGACGCGCAGGTCGTCGCCAACCTGCCCATCGTCGCCGATCGGCTCGCGATCCGCATCGTCGCCGACGCGGCATCGGAGGGCGGGTATATCGACAAGCCGCTGCTCGGCCGCACCGACGTCAATCGCACCCGCATCGCGGGCGGCCGTGCCGCCGCACGCCTCGACGTCGCGCCGGGGTGGAGCGTCGACCTGATCGGCATCGGTCAGCGCATCCGCGGCGCCGATGGCCAATATGCCGATCGCGACGGTCCCCCGCTCAGCCGGTCGGCCGCGGTCACCGAAGGCTTCGCGACCGACTTCCGCCAGGCGCAATTCGTCGTCTCTGGCATGATCGGCGGGGTGCATATGCGCTCCAGCACCGGGATCACCGCGCACGACCTGATGGAGCGCTACGACGCGACCCCGCCCGGCGGGCCGCTCCAGCTGTTCGCGCAGGCCAACCGCACCCGGATGCAGGCCAACGAGACGCGCGCCTGGTCCTCGGCGCCGGATGGATCGGGCTGGCTCGCGGGCTTCAGCTACACCCACAACCGCACCCGCTTGACCCGGCTGTTCGGCACGCCCGGCGCGCTGCAGCCGACCACCGGCGTGGTCAACGGCATCAACGAGACCACGCTCTATGGCGAGGCCAGCCTGCGCCTGCTGCCCGGCCTGCTCACCACCGGGGGCGTCCGCGTCACCCGGTCGGTGCTCGACGGCGAGGGGGAGGATCTGCCTGAAAGCGTGCGCCTCACCTCGCTCGCGATCGTCGCGCGGCGATCGCAGACGATCGTGCTGCCGTCCGCCTCCGCCCTGGTCGACCTGACGCCGCGAACGCAGCTGTTCTTGCGCTACCAACAGGGTTTCCGCCCCGGCGGGCTGGCGATCGAGAGCGAGAGCGTCCGTCGCTTCCGCAACGATCGGGTGGCGACGATCGAGGCGGGGGTCCGTTCGGGCGGACTCGGTCCGTTCGACGTCGCGGTCACGGTCGCGCATACCTCGTGGCGCGACATCCAGGCCGATTTCATCGACGGATCGGGGCTGCCGAGTACCGCCAATATCGGCGACGGACAGCTCTGGACGATCGAGGCCAAGGCCGGGCTGCGGGTGACGCAGGCGCTCCGGGTCGAGGGTGCAGCGTCCTATAACGACGGGCGCATCGACGATCCGTCGACGATCCGGTTGGCCGGCCTGATCACCAGCCTTGCGGACGATGCGGCGACGGCGCGGGCACAGCTGCTCGCGCGGCTGAGCCAGATCCCGAACATCGCGCGCGTCACTGCCCGGGCCGGTGCGGTCTACCGGCGCCCGATGGGGGCGTCGCGGGACCTGAAGGTCGACGCCTGGGTCCGCTATGTCGGCTCGTCGCGGCTGGGCGTGGGGCCGGTACTGGGGCAGGACCAGGGCGACTATCTCGACAGCGGCATCACCGCGCGAATCGGCATGGGGCCGATCGGCTTGACCGCGGGCCTGACCAACCTGACCGACGCCCGCGGCAACCGCTTCGCGCTCGGCACCCCGTTCGCGACCGGCAAGGATCAGGTCACCCCACTACGCCCGCGGACGATCAGGATGGGGCTGGACGCCGCCTTCTAGCCCGGAACCAGCCGCCGTATCGCGCTTTGACCCTGCATGAGCACGACAGCCAAGCGCAGCGATCCACGCCTGTGGGAACAGGTGAAGGATGATGTGACCGCCGGGGAAAAGGGCGGCGAGAAGGGCCAATGGTCGGCGCGCAAGGCGCAGCTCGCGGTCGCCGAATACAAGAAGCGCGGCGGCGGCTACGAAGGGCGCAAGGATCCGCACAATTCCCTCGCCGAATGGACCGACGAGGATTGGGGCACCAAATCGGGCAAGCCGAGCGGCGAGACGCACGAACGCTATCTGCCGAAGGGTGCACGGGAGTCGCTATCCGCGGAGGAATATGACCGCACCACCGCCAAGAAGCGTGCCGACACCCGCAAGGGCAAGCAGTTCTCCGCCCAGCCGGCCGACGTGGCGGAAAAGGCGAAGGGCTTCCGCGACCACCGCACCAAGGCGGAGCTCTATCGGCAGGCGCAGAAGCGAAACCTTCCTGGCCGATCGACGATGAGCAAGGCGCAACTCGCCGAGGCGCTGGCGGGCTGATTCCCCGCGCAGCCGCGCAGCCGCGCCCGATCACCGCCGTTCGGCGCTGGTCCGGTCCCGGATCGCCTTGAACTCCGAACCCGCGCGCCATGTCGGCCACGCGGTGCCGTTCGCCAGGTCGAACCCGATCCGGCGGAGCAGATCGACGTCCGCGGCAGCACCGCGCAGGTCCCAATCCGCCGACCACGCGTCGCAGGTCTGGTGGTAGCAGCGCATATAGCCGTCGAGCCACGCCTGTCCCGCGGTCCGGCCGCCCGTCACCAGATCGGGCGCGCCGCTGATCGCCATCAGCAGCAACGTCGGCACCCCGCGCCGCGCGAGCGAGAAATGGTCGGCGCGGTAGAAGAGCCCGCGTTCGGGCAGCGCCTCGGGCGTGACCACGCGGTCCTGCGCCCGCGCTGCGGCGGCCAGCGCGTCCTCCAGATCGTTCTGCCCGGCGCCGACCAGCAGCACGTCCTTGGCGGGCCCGGCGGTCTGGAGGATGTCGAGCGTCAGGTTGGCGACCGTCTTGGCGGCGGGATAGATCGGGTCCGCGGCATAGGTCTCCGAACCCAGCAACCCGCGCTCCTCGCCGGTCCACAGCGCGAAGACCTGGGTGCGGGCGGCGCGCGGCGCCTTCGCCGCGGCGCGCGCGATCGCGAGCACCCCGGCGGTGCCGAGCGCGTCGTCGTTCGCGCCGGGACGGATCCGGCGCCCCTGCGCATCGGTTGCGCCCTCGCCATAAGCGTCCCAATGCGCGCCGTAGACGACGACCTCGTCGGGCCGCGTGCGCCCCGGCAATCTGGCGAGCACGTTGCGACTCTCGGCGCGCACCACGGTGACTGGCAAGTCCGCGGAGAAGCCCGCGCCCTTCAGCAAGACCGGGCGGAAGTCCGATCGGCGCGCGGCGGCCCGCTGCTGCGCCAGGTCGAGCCCGGCGGCAGCGAACAGGCGCGTTGCCGCCTCGCCCTCGATCCAGCCCTGCAGCATCACCCGCGGCGCGGGCGGGCGCGCGACGTCGTAGTTTTCGCCGGCGGGCGCGGTGACGGTCGCCCAGCCATAGCCCGCACCCGGCGTGTCGTGGACGATCAGCGCCGCGATCGCGCCGCGCCGCGCCGCTTCCTCGAACTTGTAGGTCCAGCGCCCGTAATAGGTCATCCGGCGGTCGCCGAACTTGCCCTTCGCATCGTCGCCGGCCACCGCCTCGAAATCGGGATCGTTGACCAGGAAAACCGCGACCTTGCCCTTCAGGTCGACCTTCTTGAAATCGTCCCAGCCCCGCTCGGGCGCGCTGACGCCGTAGCCGACGAACACCAGCGGCGCGTTCGCCACCGCCGCGCGATCGACCGGACGGACGGTGGACAGATACACGTCCTTGCCTTGCGTCCACGCGATGCCGTTGGCGCCGACGCGCCCGGTGCCCAGCTGGGTGCGGACCAGCGGCACCGGCTGGGTCCAGCTGCCGTCGGGGCCGCCGGGCTGCAGGCCCGCCGCCTTGAATTGCTCGATCAGCCACGCGACCGTCTTCGCCTCACCCGCGGTTCCCGGCGCGCGGCCGCCGAACGCGTCGCTGCTGAGCGTCTTGACGTCCGCCGATAGCGCGGCAGGGGACAGCGGATCGGGTGCCGGGGCTGCCGCGATCAGCGGCAGGGCGGCAAGGGCGAGAAGGCGGTGCATCGGTGCGGGCTCCTGCGAACGGCGGGCTCGCGCTTGTAGGGGCGATGCACCTCGGTGGCGAGCGTTCAGCGCGCGGCGATCCGCGTGCGGAGCATTTCGACACTGCGCGCGAAATTGCCGCTCGCGGGCCCGACTTGGCGGAAGGTGGTGACCGCCCGGTCCAGCAGGCGCCGGGCCGCGTCCTGGTCCCCGCGCGCCGACGCCAGCGACGCCTGCGACAGCAGCGCGGCACCATCGACCAACGGCGCCTTCAACGCTTGCGACCGGCGAACTGCGTCGGCGAGCACCGCTGCCGCCGCATCGGTGCGGCCGAGTGCGATCAGCGCGTCGACCCGCGCCAGCGCGCACATCAGCGCCGGCGAAGTGTCGGCGCCGAGCAACTCCGCCGCCATCGGCGTGGCTTCGTCGAGCGCCGCGATCGCCTGGCGCGGCTTCCCCAATCGCGTCGACACCCGCGCATAGTGCAGCAGATCGACCGCCAACGCCGCCGACCGGCCGTACAGCGCCCGCCGATCCGCGACGGTCTTGCGCAACATCGCCTCGGCCGCCGCATCGTCGCCGCGGCGCGCGGCGATCCCCGCCCGGAGCCGAAGCAGGGTGAGCGCGCCGGCGGACTGGCCGTGGCCGCTGCGGTTCATCGTCGCCCTGCCGCGACGGATCACCGCATCCGCCTCCTCCAACCGGCCGGCCTCGATCAGATGCTGCGCCAGGTTGCCGTAGCGCGTCGCCAGGTCGCGATCGTAATCGGCATAGACGAGCTCGGCATCGGGCATGTTCGCGATCAGCAGCGCGATCCCCTCCGCACGCCGCCCCTGCAGCCGCCGCATATAGGCGAGCGCGCCGACCGTTTCGACGCGCTCGCGCCGGAACAGGACCGGGTCGGTCCGCCATACCGCATCGGCCTCGTCGAGCAGGTGCTGCGCCCGATCGAACTGGCGCTCCTCGACCAGGATCGTGGCGAGCTTCAGCTTCAGCCGCGCGGATCCGACCCGGTCGCTGCGGCCGACGCCCCGCGCCAGCGCGGTGACCAGCAGGCGCTTGGCGTCGGTCTTGTTCTCGACGATCTGGTAGAGGTCGGCGAGCGCCGCGACGGTGCCCGCACCGCTGCGCCCGGCCATCCGCCTGGTGGTGTCGTCGATCATCTGGCGGACGGTGATCGATCCGAGCTGCGCGGATTCGCTGGTGTCGCGAAACATCAGCAGCATCGCCTGGTTGACGCCCTCCAGCCGCTCGGCCTCGGCACGCGCCAGGCTCCGCTGGTCGGCGGCCTTGCGCGCCTGCCACGCCACCCCGGCACCCCCCGCGACCAGCGCCGCGACCACCGTCGTCGTCGCCGCGACGCCGGCGCGGTTGCGGCGCAGGAAACGGAGCAGATGATAGCCGGTCGCCTTGGCGCGGGCGCGCACCGGGCGGAAGGCGAGGTGCCGCCGCACATCCTCCGCCAGCGCCTCGACGCTCGAATAGCGCTGATCGGGCGCGCGTTGCATCGCCTTCGCAACGATCGCGTCGAGATCGCCCATGATCCGTTCGGCGGGAACGTGGACGCCGGTCGCCACCCGGCTCGGCAAGGGCGGCTCCTCCTGGAACAACCGCCGCAAGAACAGCGACAAGGGCGCGTTCGCGGTGGCGTTCCAAGGGCCCCGGCCCGCCAGCAGCTCGAACAGCACCGCACCCAGCGCGTAGATATCGGTGGCGACGGTGACCGGCCCGTCGTCGAATTGTTCGGGCGCGGCGAAGGCGGGGGTCGCGATCTGCTGGATGAAGGCGCGATCGGTGCCCGCTTCGTCGAGCAGGCGGGCAACGCCGAAATCCAGCAGCCGCGGGCGTCCGTCGCGATCGACCAGGATGTTGGACGGCTTGATGTCGCGGTGGACGATCAGTCGCGCATGCGCATAGGCGACCGCCTCGCAAAGCGACAGGAACAGCTGCAACCGGGTGGCGAGATCGGCCCCGCGATCGGCGCACCAGATGTCGATGTCCTGCCCCTCGACATATTCGATCGCCATGTACGGTCGGCCGTCCGCGGCGATCCCGCCGTCGATCAGCCGCGCGATGCCGGGATGCTCCAGCTTGGCGAGCAGCTGCCGTTCGGCGGTGAACAGGTCGAACCGCGCCGCCGCTTCGGGGCGGAGCAGCTTCAGCGCCACCCGCTGGTCGAAATCGGCGCCCGAACGGTGCGCGAGATACAGCTCGCCCATCCCGCCGCGCCCGATCGGCCGTTCGATCCGGAACGCGCCGACGAAGCTTCCCGCGGACAGCGGCGCCGGGGCCTCGGCCTTTCCCGCGGCCAGCGGGGCCGGCGCGATCCGCGCGTCCAGCACCCCGCTACGCGCGCTCGCCGCGATCATCGTTTCGACGCCGGCCAGCACCGTGGGCGGCAGCTTCATCCGCCGCAGTCGCGCCTGCCGGTCGCCGTCGGGCAGGTCGAACAGCTGATCGAACACCGCCCGCACATGCGCCCATTCGGACCGCGTCAGCTTCGGGCGACTCATCCGCGCCTAATCCGCCGCGATTTCGCTATGGATCCACGCACGCGCCTGGATCCACCAGCGCCGGATGGTGCGATCGCTGACCCCCATCAGCTTGGCGGTCTCGGCATCGCTCATCCCCGCGAAATACCGGCAGTCGACTACCCGCGCGAGCTGCGGATCGAGTTCGGCCAACGCGCGCATCGCCTCGCCGAGCCGGACCAGCGCCTGATCGTCGACCTCGCCCGCCGCTACCGCATCGGCGGCGTCGAGCGGCAGCATGCCCGCGTCGCCGCCTCGCTTCGCGGTCATCCGCGCCCGTGCCGCATCGACCAGCACGTGGCGCATCGTCAGCGCGACCGTCCCCAGGAAATGCTCGCGGCTTTTCCAGTCGGATCGGTTGTGCAGCTTCAGATAGGATTCGTGCAGCACCACGGTGGTCTGCATCGTCGCGGGCTGCCCGGCATTCCAGCGTTCGCGGTGCGCGATGCGGCGGAGATCGTCGTACAGCGCGGCCATCATGGCGTCCGACGACCGCGGTTCGGATGGAGGTTCGGCTTCGCGCGGCACGTCACGTCTCCCCTGGCTCGCTTCAGCTATAGCCTTCGTGCGGCGAGGTCTATCGCCTGCATATCGTCGGCGAGATCACCGAAAAAGTTTCGCAGCCATGTCCGCTTCGGCGCGCATCTCGCGTCTCCTTGGCTGTGACGACCGGGCAAGCGTCGTCGCGACGGGCTGGGGCCGCAAGGGAGAACAATGTGCACTTGAGCGACTTGAGAGCGGACGATCAACGCGCATTCCACATCGCGCAACTCGAACATGAGCGGGCGAACGCCTCTGCCGCAACCGACCGCAAGGCGAAGCTCCTGCACGAGGAACTCGCCAAGTTTCACATGCGTGCCGCGGGGATCAAGCGAGAATCATCGCTCGTGTGATCCGACGCAGCCGAGGATCAGGAGGAAGCCATGAAGAAGTTCTTGTTAGCCTGTGCCGTCATGATCGCCGCGCCGGCATCGGCGGAGGTCATCGACTTCTCGTCGCTGGCGTTCGACGGCAACACCATGACGCCGTGGCAGAAATACACGACGGTGACGGTGGGTGACTATGTCTTCACCGCGCTCCAACCCGCCACGCGGCCGCTGCTGGTTCATGCTCGCGGCGACGAGAACAATGCAGATCCGGGCGGCGCGACGCTCGGCATCAATACGTCGGGAAGCGATCTTGGCTTCGAATTCTCGCGCATCGATGGGGCCGCTTTCGACTTTCTGAGCTTCAAGGCGACCCACTTTACCAATGGCTATGAAGGCCCCGGCAATGGTGGACCGCTGGCATTGCTACTCGACGGAACGTCGTTCTCTGCAGGGTCTTACGATATATCGCCGGGGTTCCAGGACTTCGCCGTCAACGCGCTCGGCGTGCACACGGTGCGAATCACCAGCAACAACTTCTTCCAGGTCGACGACCTGTTGGTCAGCTCGGCCGTGCCCGAGCCGGGGACGTGGAGCATGATGCTGCTCGGCTTCGGTATGCTCGGCGCCACCATCCGCTTCCGCCGCCGTGGGTTGGCGGCGGCATGATGCCTGCTTCCTCCCTCGTTCCAGCGGGGGAGGGTTGCCTGCGTCCCATTGACAGCCTGATCGCCCGCCACGAATAAGTAAATAAACTTGCGGTATCCGATCGGGACATCCGCGGGTGGCGATCGGGAGAGCGCGTGATGGATCTGGCGGGGGGCGAAGCGGCGTCGCGGACGACGCCTGCGCATACCCGCGCGGTGCTCGCGATGGCGCTCGGCGGGCTGTTGTTCGGCTTCGACACCGCGGTGATCTCGGGCGTGACCGAGGCGCTGCGCACCGATTTCGCGCTCGGACCGGCCGGGGTCGGCCTGGCGGTCTCGGCGGCCTTGTGGGGCACGCTGGTGGGCGCGATCTTCAGCGGCGCGCCGGGTGACCGCTTCGGCGCGTTGCGCGTCCTGCGCACCATCGGCCTGTTGTACCTGGTGTCCGCGGCGGGATGCGCGCTGGCGAGCGGCCTTGCCACCTTCGCCGCGTTCCGCTTCGTCGGCGGCATCGCGATCGGCGCGTCGTCGGTGCTGGTCCCGGTCTACATCGCCGAGATCAGCCCGCCCGAGCGCCGCGGCCGGCTGGTCGGGCTGTTCCAGTTCAACATCGTGCTCGGCATCCTCGTCGCCTATGCCAGCAACGATGCGATCGGCCGGATCGAGCCCGGCGATCTGGCGTGGCGCTGGAAGCTCGCCTCGGCCGCGGTGCCCGCGGCGCTGTTCCTGCTGTTGCTCGCCGGGGTGCCGCAAAGCCCCAAATGGCTGCGCGCAACCGGGCGCGACGCAGAGGCCGAAGCCGCCGCCGCCCGGCTGGGCATCCGCGTGACGGAGGTCGATGAGGTGGTGCGCCCCGCCGGTCGGCTCGACTGGCACGCGCACCGCAAGCCGATCCTGCTGGCCGTGGGAATGGGGCTGTTCAACCAGCTGTCGGGCATCAACGCGATCCTCTATTATCTCAACGACATCTTCGCCGCGAGCCGCCTGGTCGGCCTGTCGGCGGACACCCAGGCGATCATCATCGGCGTCGCCAACCTGATCGCGACGATGGCGGCGATGACGATCATCGACCGGGTCGGGCGCAGGCCGCTGCTGATCGCCGGCGGCCTGATCACCGCGGTGGCGCTGGCCGGCGTCGCGCTGGTCTATACCGGGGTCGCGTCGGACCGCCTGCTGCTGCCGCTGCTGATCCTGTTCATCGTCGCCTTCGCGATGTCGCAGGGCGCGGTGATCTGGGTATATCTCAGCGAGATCTTTCCCACCGACGTCCGCGCCCGCGGGCAGGCGGTCGGGAGCGCGACCCACTGGATCGCCAATGCGGTGCTGTCGTTCGCATTCCCGGTGATGGCGCAGGTCGACCGTGCCCTGCCGTTTTGGATCTTCGCCGCCGCCGCGATCGTCCAGGCGATCGTCGTCGCGCGCTTCTTTCCGGAGACCAAGCAACGGTCGCTGGAGGCGATCAGCCGCGACATGGCGCTGCACTGACGGTCATAAATAATACATTTTGTTTTATCTTGACCTCGCTCATTGTCTGCTCCAGAATCTTGTCGACGGCTAAAGCCGCGAGAGGATGACAGGCATCGGGGCGGCCCATCGGCAAGACCCTCCATCATCGTTCGTCGCTGCTGCAGCCGCCGCCGGAAGACCGGAGAGGAAAAGGGGCATTCGGATGATTGACGTCACGTCTCGGCGCGCGGGCTTGTATGCCGCCGCATCGCTTACAGCATTGGTTCTCGCGTCCGCGGCCTCCGCGCAGCAGACCAGCACCACGCAGGGCGTGATCGCCAACCCACCGGGCGGCACCGCCGCCTCGCCGAGCGCGGAGACCGCCCAGCAGACCGGCGACGCGACCGCGGAGGACGCCGGCCCCGACATCGTCGTTACCGGCATCCGCGCCGCCCAGGCACGCGCGATCAGCGTCAAGCGCAACGCCGCGCAGGTGGTCGATTCAATCTCGGCCGAAGACATCGGCAAGCTGCCCGACGTCACCATCTCCGATTCGCTCCAGCGCATTCCCGGCGTCCAGATCCGCCGCGACGCGGGCGAGGGTGCCGCGGTCAACATCCGTGGCCTGCCCCAGGTCAGCACGCTGCTGAACGGCGAAAGCTTCCTCGGCGCGAATTCGATCACCACGGTCCAGCCGAACTTCAACGACATCCCGTCGCAGCTGTTCGCGGGCGCGGACGTCATCAAGTCGGCGACCGCCGACCTGCTCAACGCCGGCATTACCGGCACCGTCAACCTGCGCACCCGCCGCCCGTTCGACCTGAAGCGCGGCTTCACCGCCGCGGGCACGCTCGAGGGCGACTACGGCGACAAGGTCAAGAAATGGGACCCCAACGTCAACGGACTGGTCGGCTATCACGGCGACCGCTTCGGCGCGCTGGTCTCCGCCGCCTATTCGGACCTGCGGCTGTCGAACCAGCATAACGGCATCCAGGAAGGCTACGGCGTCGGCCTGCATAACGAAGGCTATGACGACGTCACCTCGACGAACGGCTTCTCGCCTCCGAACCGCCGCCGCGGCACTCCGGTCGGCAACGTTCCCGCGACCGCGACCAGCCCGGCGCATCCCGCCGGCTACGACGTCAACGGCGACGGCGACATCAACGATACGTTCCTGACGCCGCAGGCGCATACCGCGTGGAACCGCCAGACCCAGCGCCAGCGCCTCGGCATCAACGGCTCGTTCCAGGCGGAGCTTACCGACCAGCTCGAGCTGACCGCCGACGCCTTCTTCACCAAGCAGACCCAGTATGATCGTACCGCGGGCTTCCAGTTCCAGAACGTCAACTGGCAGGCGGGCGAGTTCCTGCCGGGATCGACCCGCGACACCGGCGCGCAGATCGGCGGCTACAATCTCAACACGATCGGCGTGTACAATTACGACCTGCCGAACTTCGATAGCTATGCCGAGACCATCCGCACCCAGTCCAAGTCGCAAAACTACAATCTCGAACTGAAGTATGACGACGGCGACAAGTTCAAGGTCACGGTGCGCGGGCTGTACGGCAAGGCGAACCAGGACCAGAACCAGAGCTACGTCCAGTTCAACCTCTCGAACGGCGCGCAGTGGAACAACGGCATCGGTCATTATCCGACCGGCGACGTGCAGTTCAATCCGGGTGCCTACACCGTCAGCACGGTCGCCGGGCTGAACTCGCTGCCCGCCAAGATCGATTTCACCGGCAACCAGCCGGTGTTCACCCTGCCGCAACAGCTCACGACCGAGCTGGCGGACATCAACTCCTACGCGCTGAAGACGATCAGCTCGGAGAATAACTTTCGTCGCGACGGCGACCTGAAGGTCCTCCGGCTCGACGGCGAATACAAGTTCAACGAACAGATCAACCTGACCTTCGGCGCCCGCTACAACGAACGCAGCGTCGAGGATTTCGAGTTCGAACGCGCCGCACCGCTCTATGCCGGCGTCGCGACCAATCCGGCGGGCTGCCTGGTCAAGTGGAAGGCGTTCGACGTCCGCCTGACCGATCCGTCCTGCTCGGCCGGCACCGGCGGCGACGCCAATGGCGACGGCGCGCAGGACAACGCCTACACCGCGGGCATCACCCGCAAGGCCAACGATCCGAGCTTCAACGGCGCGGTCAAGCAGTACAACCTGCCGGTCGGCGGCGTGCCCGCGATCTACGTGCTCGATCCGCACGCGATGGACG
This sequence comes from Sphingomonas sp. Tas61C01, assembly GCF_052567495.1. NCBI lineage: Bacteria > Pseudomonadati > Pseudomonadota > Alphaproteobacteria > Sphingomonadales > Sphingomonadaceae > Sphingomonas > Sphingomonas sp. Tas61C01. Next base: position 1,533,413 of record NZ_CP199583.1, on the reverse strand, counting down.
ACGCGCTCGCGTTCAACAACGCCTTCTATCCGGGCAATGTCGAGACGGTGCTGCCGGGGCGGTCGTTCGGCATCGATCTGAAGCAGACGTCGGGGTACGCGCAGGGCAATTTCGACGTCGACATCGGCATCCCCTTCCGTGGCAATTTCGGTCTGAAGGTGATCCAGACCAAGTTCCGCGTGCGCCAGAACATCACCGGCGTGCCGCAGCCCTACGGTGTCGCCGCGGTCGACGCGGGCGACATCATCACCAAACGCAGCTTCACCGACGTGCTGCCGTCGTTCAACATGTCGTTCGATTTCCGGCCCGACGTCCGGCTGCGGCTCGCCTATTCGCGGACGATGACGCTGCTCGACCTCAATCAATGGGGCGGTGGCTTCGACGTCAACTATGCGATCGACACCTCGGTCAATCCGCCGATCTTCCGCGTCACCGGCGGCAATTCCAACGGCAACCCACAGCTCGATCCGTGGCGGGCCGACAATTTCGACGCCTCGCTCGAATGGTATGTCGGACGCTCGAGCCTGCTGAGCGCCGCGGTGTTCTACATCGACGTCGCGAGCTTCATCCAGCAGGGTTCGATCCAGCGCACCGACTTGCCCGATAACGACGGCGTGGTCCGCAATCGCACGGTGACGATCAGCACGCCGATCCAGGGCGCGGGCGGCACGCTGAAGGGGGTCGAGCTGGGGGCCAAGCTGGTGGCGGCGGACTTTGGCATGAACGGGTTGCTCGGCAAATTCGGCGTCGACGCCAACTTCACCTATTCGCCGTCGGATTCGGGCTTCAAGGATCTCGCCGGCGACACCATTCCGTTCCAGGACAATTCGCGGTTCCAGGGCAACGCCGCGCTGTTCTTCGAAGGCGGCGGCTTGTCGGCGCGCGTGGCCTACAATTACCGGTCCAAGCGCGCGGTGTCGCAGAACTTCGGCGGCATCACCGGTCTCGAACTCTATCAGCAGCCGACCAACTACTTCGACGCGACGGTCAGCTACGACGTCAACAGCAACCTGACCGTGTTCGGCCAGGCGTCAAACTTCACCGGCGAATACGAGAAATACTATCTCACCTTCCCGGAAGAGCATGCCTACAACAACATCTACGAACGCCGGTTCGCGGCGGGTGTTCGCGTGAAGTTCTGATCCCGTTCCCCCTGGCCCGCGGCCGATCATCGGCCGCGGGCTGTTTCGTCTCGGGCGGCTCGTCATTCGATGTGCTTGAGCCACATACAGCCCGTCACCCCGGACTTGATCCGGGGTCCCGCTGACTCGCAAAGGCGCGGTCGCTTGATTTTGCTGCTAAGCGGGACCCCGGATCGGGTCCGGGGTGACGAAGTTTATTGCGCATCTCGCGAAGCGCCCGGCTCCACGCGGATCGAAAAACGGGTGGATCGAATGCTACGCTTAGCTAGGCTGCCCACATGAACCCGACCGGCGAACGCGCGATCCGCTCGATCCTGATCGTCGGCGGCGGAACCGCGGGCTGGATGGCGGCGATCCTGCTCGCGCGGCGGCTGGAGCGGCAGCCGGTGACGATTACCGTCGTCGAATCCCCCGATATCCGCACCGTCGGGGTCGGCGAGGCGACGGTGCCCGCGATTCGCGATTTCCACCGTGATATCGGGGTCGACGATCTAGACGTCATGCGCGCGACCCAGGGCACCGCCAAGCTCGGCATCGAGTTCGACGGCTGGCTCCGCCCGGGGCAGCGTTTCTTCCACCCCTTCGGGCTCTACGGCTCGCGATCGCGCGGGGTGCAGTTCCACCAATATTGGCTCCGGATGCGCGCGGCAGGCGATTCCCACGACCTCGGCACCTATAATCTCGGCACGCAATTGGCGGCGGCTGGGCGCTTCGCGCCCGCGGCGGAGCGGCCCGGCGCGGACTTCGGTGTGTACGACTGGGCGATGCACTTCGATGCCGGGCTTTACGCGCGATACCTGCGCACGCTGGCGATCGGGCTCGGCGTCCGCCATGTCGAGGCGACCGTCACCGACGTCGCGCTCGCGCCTGAGACCGGCTTCGTCGCCGCGGTCGAGACGCGCGAGGCAGGGGCGCTCGCCGCCGATCTCTTCATCGACTGCAGCGGCTTTCGCGGGCTGCTGATCGCGGGCGCGCTGCAGCAGGGCTATGAAGACTGGTCGCACCTGCTGCCGTGCGACCGCGCGGTGGCGATCCCGTGCACCCATGGGGGCCCGCTGACGCCGTTTACCCGCTCGACCGCGCTGGCCGCAGGGTGGCAATGGCGCATCCCGCTTCAGCACCGCGTCGGCAACGGCTATGTCTATGCCAGCCGCCACGTCTCGGACGACGAGGCGGTCGCGACGCTGCGCGCGCGGCTGGAAGGCGAGGCGCTGGCGGAGCCCAACATGATCCGCTTCACGACCGGACACCGCACGCGGTTCTGGCACCGCAACGTCATCGCGCTCGGGCTGGCCGCGGGTTTCATGGAACCGCTGGAATCGACCAGCATCGTCCTTATCCAGACCGGCATCGAACGGCTGCTGGAGCTGTTCCCGACCCGCGACTGCGATCCCGTGCTGGCCGACGAATACAATCGCAAGGGACGGCTGGAATGGGAGCGCGTGCGCGACTTCCTGCTGCTCCACTATTCGGCGAACCGCCGCGAGGGCGAGCCGATGTGGGACGCGGTCCGCGCGATCGAACTGCCCGAGCCGCTCGCGCGCAAGATCGCGCTGTTCAAGGCGCGCGGTGCCTTCGTCCGCTACGAATGGGAATCGTTTCAGGATCCAAGCTGGCTGTCGCTCTATGCCGGCCTCGATCTGCTGCCCGCCGTTCACGACCCGCTGGCGGATTACTTCGCCGAGGAGGAACTGCGCGGCGCGCTGGCGCGGATCCGCACGTCGATCGACTCCGCGATCGCGAAGGCGCCGACTCATGCGGACTTTATCGCTGGAAACTGCGCGGCCGGCTGAGCCCCGACGATTACCCCGCGTCGGCGTCGAACCCCCGCGCGAGATGCTCGCGGATGCCGGCGTTCCGCGCGGCCGACACCGGGCCGACGACGCCGCGGACGTGTGGCGGCAGATGGTCGGCCGCATGCTCCGCATTCTCGCCGAACACATAGCGTTCGAACCAGCGCATCCACGCCCGGCGCTGCGGCAGCGGCAGGTCGCGGATGCTGAGGATCGAATGGATCATCGCCGACAGCGCCGAGCTCGCATGCGGCGCATCCCACCAGTAATTGACCATGACGTTGAACGTCCCCGCCGCCTGCACATTGTGCCACCAGATCGGCGGGATGTAGAGCGCATCGCCCGGCTCCAGTTCCGCCACCACCGCATGCTCCATCGCCTCGGCGAAGCGCGGGTAGCGATCGAGATCGGGCGCGTTGAGGTCGACCATGCTGACCGGCGGTCCCGCGATGGTGAAGTGGAACGGCCCGACATAGAGGTTGTCGACCTGCTCGGGCGGGAACAGCGTGAAGCGGCGCTTGCCCTTCACCACGATCGCGACGTTGCTCGATTCATCGAAATGCGTCGAGACGTGCGACGCGTTGCCGATCCACACCCGCGGCACCGCCTCGGGCACCGGGAAGGGGAACGGGTTCTCGTCGGCCCAGCCCGGCAACGTCTCGCGCGCGCCCGCCGCCCCGGCGTAGAGCGCCTGCGGCTCGGGCACGTCGCGCAACTGCAACAGCTTGGTCAGCAACGCCGAGAGGCCGCCGAACCTTTTCTGGAAATTGCAGCCGCTCATCGCGTCGTCGTAGAAGAAATTGCCCTCGATCTCGGGCGGGCCGATCAGCACCTCGACCGGCTTGCCGCCGTCGAACCCGCGCAGGTAATCCGCCAGCGCTTCGTCCGATCGCAATCCCGCCTGAACCGCGGGCCAATGCCGCGCCTGGCCGCGCAGGACCAGCGGCCGGTATGCCGCGGCGACTTCCTCGGCAAATCGCGCAGGATCGATCGCGTCGCGTTCCTGGACGTATCGGGTCGCGGAAGAGGTCATGATCGGTCCACCCGGCGCGATCGGTGCGCCTGCGCTCCTGTTACCGGATCATCGCCCGTGCTGACAACCTGGCGATGGCGTCGGCCGATCTGTGCCGACGCAGATCGCCTTGTTTGCAGCAATCTTGAAGTGAAACGCTGACATTTAGTTCAAGTAACGGTTGCATAAACATCGAGAGACGCCAATTAGCGCAGGATACAGGGTTGAACGAAGAAGGACTTGTACATTGATCGAAGCGAACAAGACGGTCGAGCTTGCCACAGAATTGACCGTTGCGTGGTTGTCCAATCACAATACCCGGACCAATGCCGATGACGTTCCCGCGTTCCTGCAGCAGATGCATACCGCGCTGAACCGTCTTTCCGCGCCGACCGCGGATGCCGAAACGGCCTCGCCCGAATACACGCCCGCGACGACGGTGCGCAAATCGCTGGCGTCGCCCGATCACATCATCTCGCTGATCGACGGCAAGCCATATCGCACGCTGAAGCGCCACCTTTCGACCAACGGCATGACCCCCGCCGAATATCGCGAGCGTTATGGCCTGAAGTCGGATTATCCGATGGTCGCGCCGTCCTACGCCGCCTCGCGGTCGGAAATGGCCAAGCGGATCGGCCTCGGCCGCAAGGCTGGCCAGACCGTGAAGAAGGCCGCGACCGATGCCGCCGACGCGGTCGCCGCACCGGTGAAGGCGGTCGCCCGCAAGGCCCGCAAGACCGCCGCCGAAGCCAAGCAGGCCGCGACCGAGCATCTCGGCTGATCCACGGTCGACGAAGGCGGGTCCGACGATCCGCCTTCGTCCTCCTGCTCTACCACAGCGCAAGACCCCAGCGGTCCTCCCGCGTGGCAATCAACAAAATGCCATGACGTCATCAATGCTCGGCACCGCCCGAGCATTGATCACACAATTGATCCGCTAGGCTGCAAATCCATCTGTTCGGTGCGCTGCTGCCCGTGTACCAGACGCCGGCAAGTGGCTGGGTTGGCGTCATGCCGTCCGTGCAGAACATCGGCGCGTGGAGAGCGGATCCAGTATGTCCAAGCTGATAATGCTGATCGAAGACACTGCGCTGCACCGAAAATTATTCACGATCTGGCTCCAGATGGATGGTCACACCGTTCATGTCGTGGCCGACGAGCGGCTGGCGCATACCGAGGCGGTCACCGTCCGGCCCGATCTGATCATCGCCGACATCCGCCTGCCGCACATGGACGGCAAGGACGTGATCCGCACGCTGAAGTCGCGCGACGACACCCGGCACATCCCGGTGGTCGCGCTGACCGTGCTCAATTCGCGCGAGGACCAGGAGGCTTGCCTGGCCGCGGGGGCCGACACCTTCCTCAACAAGGACACCCGGCGCACCGACCTGCTCGACGCCGTCCGCCGCTTCTAGTTAACCGATCTACAATGCCTGGGCGCTAGGCGGGGGCGGGATGAGCCTGATCCCGATCCGCCTCGAACTGCGCCTGATGATCGGCATCCCGACGCTGCTGGTCGGTGCGTCGTGCGTGCCCCACGGCGTTGCGCCGCCGGCGACAATGGTGCAGCTGCCGGTGACGACTACCGATGCGCTGCTGCGCGGGATGGCGCTCGCGGTGCCGACCGACGTTGCGGACCAGCCGCTGCCGGCCGACGATCGCCGCTTCGTGTCGAGCGACGGCGCCCCCGCCTTCGATGTCGGCGGACAATCGCCCGACGATGCGGGGCGGGCGCTCGAATGCCTCACCGCCGCGGTCTATTACGAGGCGCGATCGGAGCCGCTCGACGGCCAGCGCGCGGTGGCGCAGGTGGTGCTCAACCGCGTCCGCGACCGCGCCTTCCCGCGGAGCGTCTGCGGCGTCGTCTACCAGGGATCGACGCGGCGCACCGGCTGCCAGTTCAGCTTCACCTGCGACGGATCGATGTACCGCCGCCGCGACGAGAATTCGTGGGAGCGTGCGCGTGCGGTCGCCGCCGCGGCACTGGGCGGGGCGGTCTATGCGCCGGTCGGGGCGGCGACGTCCTACCATGCCAGCTACATGCTGCCTTGGTGGGCGCCGAGCCTGACCCGGATCGCCACGGTCGGCGCGCATGTCTTCTATCGCTGGCGCAACGCGATGGAACGCGCGTTCTCGTTCCGCCAAAGCTATGCCGGCTACGAGCCCAACGTTGCGGCGGCCGGTTATGCCGGCGGCTATGGCGGCGACTATGCGCAGGGCGGCAGCGGCGTGACCGTGCATTATGCCGGCGACGACGAGGGGGCCGGTTCGGTCACCGTCCACCGTGGCACCGCGTCGGCCGCCTCGATCGCGGCGACGCGGGGTCAGCGGATGATCGTCTCGGGAGTCCGCATCCACCGCGGCGTCGGCGGCCCCGAGGGCGGCGGCGACGCTTACGACAGCGGCGAGGTGGCAATCGACGGCGAGGACGGCGCGATCTAGCGCACGGCCGCAGCGCACCACAGCCAGTCGATATAGTCCGCGTTACGGTCTACCCCGGTCTCGTCGCAATCGGGGGAAGGGATCACATGCGCGGTCGCGATTTCGCGCTTCTCGTGCTCATCTGCCTCACCTGGGGCTTCAGCAACGTCGTCAGCAAGCTGGTGGTCGGGCCTTGGGCGGTGCCGCCGCTCTTCTATGCCGCGGTGCGCTTCGGGATCGTGGTGGTGGTGACCTTGCCCTGGCTGCTGCCCGCGCCGCGGCCGCTATGGCGTATCGCCGCGGTCGGGCTGTTGATGGGCGGTGGCAGTTTCGCGCTGCTGTTCATCGGCTTGCAGACCGCGTCGCCGTCGGCGGTGGCGGTGGTCAGCCAGGTCGGCGTACCGATCACCACCCTGCTGTCGGTGCTGATCCTGGGCGAGAAGATCCATTGGCGCCGCGGCCTCGGCATCGCGCTGACGCTCTGCGGGGTGTTGATCGTGGTGTACGATCCCGCCGGGCTGTCGCTGTCGACCGGGCTCTGGTTCATCGTCGCCGCGGCCTTTTCCGGATCCGCGGGTGCGATCCTGATGAAGCAGATGGACAACGTCGCGCCGCTCCGGTTCCAGGCGTGGGTCGGGCTGATGTCGTTCCTGCCGCTGTCGATCGCGTCGGCAATGACCGAGCACGACCAGTGGCCGAGCGCGATCGCGGCGGGGTGGCCGTTCGTCGCCGCGATGCTGTTCGCCGCGCTCGTCGTGTCGGTGTTCGCGCACACCTGCTATTACATGCTGATCGATCGCTACGAGGCGAACCTGCTCGCGCCGTTGACGCTGATGACGCCGCTGTCGACGATCGGCTTCGGGGTGATGATCACCAGCGACAGGCTCGACACGCGACTGATCGTCGGCAGCGCGCTGGCCCTGCTCGGGGTGCTGATCATCGTCCTGCGCCGCAACCAGGTGGCGCCGCTGCTGCTGGTCCGCGAACGCCCCTGAACGCGACCTCGCCATAGAAATCGCTGTCCTACAGCGAACCCATCTGGTTCCATCGCCGCTCCCTGCAAGGAGCTTCGACGATGGACATCGATACCCTGATCGACGCGGTGATCGCCCGCGAAGGCGATTACAGCGATCACCCGGCGGACCGTGGCGGTGCGACCCGCTGGGGCATCACCGAAGCCGTCGCCCGCGCCCGCGGCTATGACGGCGAGATGCGCGCCCTGCCGCGCAGCGTCGCCGCGGCGATCTACCGTGCGGACTATTGGCAGGCGCCGGGCTTCGACCGGGTGGCGGACCGCGCGCCGGCCCTCGCTAGGGAGCTGTTCGATTCGGGCGTAAACCTCGGACCAGTCGTCGCCACCGGCTTCCTCCAGCGCGCGCTGAACGCGCTCAACCGCGGCGCCGGCGACTATCCCGACATCGCCGCCGACGGCCGGATCGGCACGCGGACGCTGGCCGCGCTCGACGCCTTCCTGGCGCGCAGGGGCAGGGCGGGGGAGGTCGTGCTGGTGAAGGCCATCGAGGCGCTCCAGGGCGAACGCTATCTCGCGATCACCGAGCGCCGCCCCGCCAACGAAGCCTTTCTCTACGGCTGGCTCGTGAACCGCATTGGTTGAAGTCAACTTCAACTTATTCAACGTTCGGCAACAAACAGGAGCTCGATCATGAGCATTTTCGACGGTATCATCGGCCCGGTCGCCAGCATCCTCGACAAGGTCATTCCCGATCCGCGGGCACGCGACGCCGCCAAGCTCGAACTCCTCAAGCTCGACGGCGTGCAGGAGCTGGAACGCGCCAAGGCGCAGATGGCGGCGATCCTCGCCGAGGCGCAATCCGCCGATCCCTGGACCAGCAGGGCGCGCCCGAGCTTCCTCTACGTGATGTACGCGCTGCTGCTCTGGGCGATCCCGATGGGCCTGATCGCCGCGGTCCGCCCACAGACCGCGCAGGCGATCGCAGCGGGCATGAACGCGTATCTGAACGGCATCCCCGAACCACTCTACGCGCTCTTCGGCACGGGGTATCTCGGCTACACGCTGGCGCGCAGCTGGGGCAAGGCGAAGGGCGTCGACCGGTAGGATCGTGGCGTCCTGGCGACGAAGAAGGATGTTCGCGCGGAGACGCGGAGACGCGGAGGGTTTGCGGCGCAGCCGGTTCATCGGTCGGCGTCGTTCGTGTCACGGAACGTCGCCCATAAGGTGTATCTTCGCGCCTCCGCGCCTTCGCGTGAAATATCACCGGCAGGCGGATGGTTCACGCGAAGGCGCGAAGGCGCGAAGGATCGGTCGCAACGCGTCGGGTTGCGTCGAGGAGAACAAGCGCCTGCGGCGCACTGTCTCTGCGTGCTCCGCGTCTCTGCGCGCAAACGAGCCTCTACGGGGTGGCGCCCCTTTGCACCCGCCCCTCACGCTCCCTACATCGCCCCTCATGAGCGGGAACGATCCACACGCCATGCCGGTCTGGCACGGCACCACCATTCTTTCGGTAAGGCGCGGCGGCAAGGTCGTGCTGGTCGGCGACGGTCAGGTCTCAATGGGCCAGACCGTGATGAAGCCGAACGCGCGCAAGGTCCGCCGGCTCGGCGACGGGTCGGTGATCGGCGGGTTCGCCGGGGCGACCGCCGACGCCTTCACGCTGTTCGAGCGGCTGGAACGCAAGCTGGAGCAGCATCAGGGGCAGCTGCTGCGGGCGGCGGTCGAGCTCGCCAAGGACTGGCGGACCGACAAGTTCCTCCGCAACCTGGAGGCGATGATGATCGTCGCCGACAAGGACGTGACGCTGATCCTTACCGGCAACGGCGACGTGCTCGAGCCCGAAGCGGGGATCGCGGCGATCGGCTCCGGCGGCAACTTCGCGCTCGCCGCGGCGCGCGCGCTGGTCGAGTATGAGCAGGATGCGGAAAAGCTCTGCCGCAAGGCGATGGCGATCGCGGCGGAGCTCTGCGTCTACACCAACGACCGGCTGACCGTTGAAAGCATGGACAGCACCAGCTGAACGACTCCCCCCTCCCGCTTGCGGGAGGGGGGGGGGGAGGGCCTGTTCCCACGAGCCCACCTCTCACCCGAAAAGCCCTCCAGCCCCTCCCGCGAACCGGAGGGGAGCAAGTGGAACATCATGAACGACGCACTTACCCCCAAGGCCATCGTCGCCGCGCTCGACGCGCATATCATCGGGCAGGCGGACGCCAAACGCGCGGTAGCGGTCGCGATGCGCAACCGCTGGCGGCGGCAGCAGCTGTCCGCCGATCTGCGCGACGAGGTCACGCCCAAGAACATCCTGATGATCGGGCCCACGGGCTGCGGCAAGACCGAGATCAGCCGCCGCCTGGCCAAGCTCGCCGATGCGCCGTTCGTGAAGGTCGAGGCGACCAAGTTCACGGAGGTCGGCTATGTCGGCCGCGACGTCGAACAGATCGCGCGCGACCTGGTCGAGGAGGCGATCCGGCTCGAGAAGGAACGCCGTCGCACCGCGGTGAAGGACAAGGCCGAGGAAGCGGCGATGGAGCGGCTGCTCGACGCGCTGACCGGCAAGGGATCGAGCCAGGCGACCCGCGAAAGCTTCCGCCAGCGCTTCGCCGACGGCCATCTCGATAACGCGGAGGTCGAGATCGAGATCGAACAGGCCCCGTCGATGCCGTTCGAGATTCCGGGCGGCGCGCCGCAGATGATCAACCTTGGCGAGATGATGAAGTCGTTCGGCGGCGGCCAGCAATTGAAGCGCCGCAAGCTCGGCGTTCGCGCCGCTTGGGACAAGCTGGTCGAGGAGGAAGCCGACAAGCGCCTCGACCAGGACGAGGTCAGCCGCGTCGCCCTGGCCGACGCGGAGGCCAACGGGATCGTCTTCCTCGACGAGATCGACAAGATCGCGGTCAGCGACGTGCGCGGCGGATCGGTGAGCCGTGAAGGCGTCCAGCGCGACCTGCTGCCTCTGATCGAAGGCACCACCGTGTCGACCAAATACGGGCCGATGAAGACCGACCACATCCTGTTCATCGCCAGCGGCGCCTTCCACGTCGCCAAGCCGTCGGACCTGCTGCCCGAGCTGCAGGGGAGGCTGCCGATCCGGGTCGAGCTGAAGGCGCTGACCGAGGCCGATTTCGTGTCGATCCTGTCGGACACCAAGGCGTCTTTACCGCTCCAGTACAAGGCGCTGATCGCCACTGAGGGCGTCGAAGTGTCCTTCACCGAGGACGGCATCGCCGCGATCGCGCGCATCGCTGCCGAGGTGAACGGCCAGGTCGAGAATATCGGCGCGCGACGGTTGCAGACGGTGATGGAAAAGCTGCTCGAGGAAGTCAGCTTCGACGCCGAGGACCGCAAGGACCCGGTCGTGGTCGACGCCGCCTATGTAGACGGCCAGCTGAAGGAAATCGCGCGCAACACGGATCTGAGCCGGTTCGTGTTGTGATCGTCATGTGTCCCCGCGAAGGCGGGGACCCAGTACTGGGCTCCCGCCTTCGCGGGAGCACAGTAAAGCCGGCGTGAAGCCCTACCGCTTTACCCACGGCACGAACGACCCGAACCGGCAATAAGGCGACGGAATGGTCTGCGGCGGATCGACGACGCGAAACCGGTCGTTGCGACATTGCTGGGAGCCGAAGCGCTCGATGATCAACGTGGTGTTGGGCCTGAGCGACGGGCAGGGGCCGATCGGGGTGTTGACGTAGATCTTCTTGCCGACCGGGCGATAGATGATCGTGCCTTCGCGGGTGATCTCCGGACCGCCCGAGAAGCTCGGGTCGATGCACTGTACCGGCGCCTGCGCGACCCGCCCGGCGAAGGGATCGTCCTTGGCGGCGACGAGCGCCAGCATGAGCGCGGGGAGGGCGAGGATGGGCTTCATGACGGCTTCCGATACGGCACGAACGCGGCGAACGAACAGCTGCCTGTCTGGAATCGGGAGACCGGGTCGATCGTCCGCGCGATATCGCCGCGGCACAATTGCCCGGTCGACGTACGGGTCACCAGCACGTCGCCGCGCCCGATTCGCTCGCAGCCGCCGCCGGTGTCGCTGCGATATTTGGTGCTGCCGATATCGCTGTAGAGGATCGTGCCGCCATAACTCTTCACCTGGCGCGACCAGCGCGGATCGATGCAGTTGCGCGGTGCGCCCGGGACCAGCCCGGCCAGCTCCTTGTCGAGCTCGACTTGCGCCGCCGCGCCCGCCTGCGCCGCCGCCGAGGTCTGGGCCGGAGTCTGCGCGCACGCCGCGAGGGCGGCGAGGGGCACCAGGATCAACAGGCTACGCATCGAACACCTCCACCCCTCCTCAACGCACGACCCGCGGATTAGCCGCGGAACGAATCCTTGGCGCGGCGATGATCGCCGAGCTGCGCGGCCGACGAGGCCCGCAGGAACGGGTTGGTCGCGCGTTCCAGTCCGATGCTGGTAGGCACCGTCGCCTCGCCCCGCGCCCGCGCCGCATCGACCTCGGCCATCCGCGTCACGATTGCGGCATTGTCGGGCTCGGCGACCAGCGCGTAGCGGCCGTTCGACTGGGTATATTCGTGCCCGCAATAGACCATCGTGTCGTCCGGCAAGGCGGCATAGCGCTGCATGTTCGCGAACATGTCCGCGGCGTCGCCTTCGAACAGCCGGCCACAGCCCATCGCGAACAGCGTATCCCCGGTGAAGATCGCACGATCCTCGGCAAGGTGGAACGCGATATGGCCCGCCGTGTGGCCGGGAACGGTCATCACCGTCGCGACGTGCGCGCCGATGCGGACCTCGTCGCCTTCCGCCACGGTGGCGTCGAGCGTCGGGATCTTCGCGGCTTCGGCGGCCGGCCCGGTGATCCGCGCGCCCGCCGCCTGCATCTCGGCATTGCCGCCGGTGTGATCGGGATGCCAGTGGGTGGTCCAGACCTGCCCGACCGTCCAGCCGTGCGCTGCCGCGGCGGCGAGCACCGGCCCCGCCTCGCCCGGATCGACCGCGACGGTCTCGCCGGCGTCGCCGTCGTGGATCAGCCACGCGTAGTTATCGCTGAGCACCGGAACGCGGACGATCTCCAGCGCCATCACCAGCTGCCGCTGTTCGGCATCGACGCCCATGGCTCGGCCGGCTCGAGCACGCCGTCTTGAAGCAACTCGATCGAGATACCGTCGGGCGTTTTCACGAATGCCATGTGGCCGTCGCGCGGTGGCCGATGGACGGTGAAGCCGGCGTCGAGAATCCGCTGACAGGTCTCGTAGATGTTGTCGACGCGGTAGGCGAGATGCCCGAAATTGCGCCCGCCGCTATATTCCTCGGGGTCCCAATTGTACGTCAGCTCGACCTCGGCGCGCGCGCGTTCGCCGGGTGCGGCCATGTCCTCGTCCGCGGCCAGGAAGATCAGGGTGAAGCGGCCCTTCTCGCTTTCCAGGCGGCGGACCTCCTTCAGGCCGACGAGCTCAAGGAAGGCGATCGTCGCATCGGGGTCGCTGACGCGGATCATGGTATGCAGGTATTTCATGCGTCTCGGCCTCCGCTGGTTGCTGACACCAAGATAGGGCCGGGCGACGACCCCTGCCAGCCTTCACCGCGAGGCGGGCGTCGCGGGCTCGAACTGCGCCAGCGCCGCCGCGGCGCTGCGGCCCTGCGCGCTGGCGGGGGCCAGGCGCACCGCCTCTGCCCACGCGGCGCGGGCGCCGGGTTCGTCGCCGGCCTTGGCGGCGATGTTGCCCGCCTCCAGTCGCACCGCGGCGTCTGCCGGTGCGCGCTTGATCGCCTCGGCAATGTCGGTCTTGGCGCGCGCCGGATCGTCGGATCGCCGCGCCAGCGTCGCCGACAGCAGCCAAGCGAGCGGATCGTCGGGCACGTTGGCGAGCGCGAGATCGAGATCGCGCCGTGCCGCGGCGGTGTCGCCGAGCGCCACCATCGTGCGGGCATGATCGATTTGGGTGTCGCCGAGCGCCTGTCCGGTCAGCGTCCCCGCCACAAGCGCGTGGTCGAGCGCGGCGCGCGCTTGGCGATCTCGCCCGCGGTCAGCCAGGCATTGCCCGCGGCCGCCCAGAACGCGGCGCCCTGCGAGTCGCGGCCGAACGCGCTGGTCTGCGCCGCGGTCTCGAACGCGGCGGCAGCGGCTGCCCAATTGCCCGCGGTGACCGCTTCGCGCGCGATGCAGGCGGCGATCGCGGTCTGCTTGCCGCGCGATCCGCAGGGGACAGGTGCGGCGGGGACGGTCTGCGCCGCCAGCAGCAGCATCGGCAGGATCATGAGCGTTCGATCACTTCCTCCACCGCGCGGATCGCCAGCGCGAGATCGGCCTCGCGTGACAGCCGGTGATCGCCGTCCTTCACCAACCATGTCTGGACGTCGGCTGAACGGAGCAGCTCGGCGAGCCGGCAGGTCCGCGCCCAGGGCACGTCGGGGTCCTTCTGGCCCTGGATCAGCCGCACCGGCACGTCGATCGCGATCTCTCCGAACATCAGCCGGTGCGCCTCGCCCGACGCGAAGAAGCCGCGGGTATAGACCGTCGGGGCGGGGCCGTAGCGGTTCGCGCGTTCGATCCTGCCGTGGCTGAGGATCGCCATCTTCTCGTCGAGCGTGAAACCCCAATCGGTAAAGTCGGGGGCGGGGGCGATGCCGACCAATCCGACGACTCGATCGGCGCGCGCGATCGCGGCGTGCAGCATCAGCCAGCCGCCGAGCGACGATCCGACCAGCACCACCGGTCCTTCCGCGACGTCGTCGATCATCGCGAGCACGTCGTCACGCCAGCCGATAAAAGTCTGCGTCTCGAACTCGCCCTCGCTCTGCCCGCAGCCGCCATAGTCGAACCGCAGGAAGGCGCGCCCTGCCGCCATCGCCCAGGCTTCCAGCGCCAGCGCCTTGGTGCCCTGCATGTCGGAGGCGTAGCCGGGCAGGAAGATGATCGTGGGCCCGGTGCCGCGGCGGTGATGATAGGCGAGGCGGGAGCGCGGGCGGAGCGCCGGCGCGGAACTCGGCTGGGGAGCATCGGTCATGCCCGCGTCCTAGCGGCAGCGGCATGCCGGTTGGAAGCATGTTGTCGTCAAGACGATGGCGGCTCGGGTTCGCGGAGCAGCGGCACCAGGATGGCATTGAGCTCGTCGAGCTCGAAGGCCGCGGCTTGCGCGTAGCGGATGATCCCGTGCCGATCGATGATGAAGTTCGTCGGCAGCGCCTCGATCACGCCATAGGGCCCTTTGATCCGGCGCACCGCGGGCATCGCCATCGCGGCGAACAGCGGCTTGAGCTTGGAGGCGGGCACCGAATCCTCGGTCGCGACCGCGAAGACGCGGAGCCCGTGATCCCGGCGCAGGCGATAGTAATTGTCGAGCAGCGGCAGCTCGCGCTTGCAGGGCACGCACCAAGTCGCCCAGAAATTGAGCACGATCACCTTGCCGCGAAGTTCGGTCGACTTGAGCTTCGTGCCGTCCATCAGCGTGACTTCGAACGGCGGCGCGACGTCGCCGACCTTCAGCGTCTTCGCCTGTGCAGGTCCGCCGCCGAGCAGTGCCAACGTCACGGCCAGTCCGATCATCCACCGTCGCATATCGCCTCCCCCAATGACCGTGCGGCCAGTCAGAACCGCCAACCCTGTTCGCCCTTCGTCGCGCGGCAAATCGATTTCAGTGCCTGCCACTGCGTCGCATCGAGCGCCGGGCGATAGGCGACTGGCTGGGCCGCCGCGCGGAAGCGGGCCGCGCGATCGGCGGATACGGGGTGCGAGGCAAGATAGGAAAGCATCCGTTCGGCCTTGCCGGCGCCCTTGCCGAGTCGCGTGAAGAAGGCGGCGGTTGGTTGCGGCGAGATCTTCGCATCGCGCATCAGATCGATCGCATAACCGTCGGCACGCCCCTCCGCTCCGCGCGAATAGGCGGTGGCGATCAGCGCATTGGTGTACCCGCCGACATGGCCTTCGAGCCCGCCGAGCACCACCGACAGGCCGAGCTGGCGGAGCAGCGACTCCATCACGTCGTGGTGGCGGATATGGCCAATCTCGTGTCCGATCACGCCGGCGACTTCGTCGGCCGACTTGGCGTCGGCGAGCAGGCCGTCGAAGATGACGATTCGGCCACCGGGCAGTGTCACCGCGTTGACCATCGGCAGTTTGACTACGCTGACTTCGACCGCGGCATCGTCGGGATCAACCCGGCTTACCAGCGCGCGCAGCGCCGCCTCGCCGGTGGGATCGGCGCAGCCGTTACGACCGAAATCGCCGATCATCACCGTGCCGATACGCTGCTCGACCGACTGGGGGATCATCCGCGCCAGCAGCGGCGGCGCATTGAGCACGCCGGTGATCACCAGCGCCGCAACCACGCCGAACGCCGCGACCGAGGGCCACAGGCCGAAGCGGTCGACGACCCGGCCATAGCGCGCCTGTCGCGGCAGCCGCGTCGCGATCGACATCGGCACCTGGCCGTCGAACAGGATCTTCCATCCCGGCGATCGCTTCAGCCCGAAGCTCGGCGGCGCGCCCATGGCGTCGCCTGCCACCAGATCGGCGAAGGCGATCGGCCCCGACGTCCGCCCCGGTTCGACCAGCACGAATTCGTCGCCGCGCACCTCCATCGTCGCGCGCCGCCGCAGCGCGCTGACGCCGTCATAATGCCAGACGACGGCCTCGCCGGCTGTCGGCTCCATCAAAAGGCGCCGACGTCGAACGCGTCGAGCAGCCCCTCGCCCTGGCTCGGCGTGCGGGTGGTGGATTGGGTGAAGTCGTCGAGATCGACCTCGCCGAACGCCTCCATGTGGCGAATGAAGAAAGCCCAATTGCGATAGGGGACGAAGATCAGGCCGATGCCCAGCGTCAACGCCACCAGCGCAAGGTTGCCGAGATAGAGCTTGATCCAGTCCATCGTCGTCGCGTCGAACGCGAAACTCAGTTTGCCGAGCGTTGTGGCGCCGACCGCTTCGCGGAAGAAGGCCGAGTAATAGATCATCGCGACCAACCCGAGCACCCCGAAGAACAGCAGGTAGAACACGACCACCGCGATCACCACGGCGATGATCGCTCCCGGTGTCGGAGACGTCGAGAAATCCGCGAGCGATCCGAAGCCGGCTACGGCCCCGGCGAACCCCGCAATCAGCACCAGCAGCGCGATCGGCGCGAGATAAAAGAGCAGGAAGCGGGGGAAGATCGGTTTCCATGCCGCACTCGCCGCGAATGCCGACGAGCCGAAGCTCATCGCGTTCCACCGCTTGTTCCAGAGCGTCGTCATCGACCACGGGATCATCAGCCCGAGCGCGGCCGATCCGAGCAGGGTGCGCCAGAAATACGAAACGCCGTACCGGAAGCCGGTATCGTCGCTGCCGCCGCGGATGCCGTGCCAATAGGTGCGGGTCAGTCGGTAGCGCAGCGCGCGGAAGATCGCGATCCCGATCAGGTAGATCAGCAACAGGTACAGGATCCCGACGATCAACGCCGCGAACCCTGCATGACCGCGGAGCAGCACGCCCTGCAGGACCAGGTTGATGATGCCGAACGGCACCACGAAGAACAGGATCGCGAGCATGTAACCGATGAACAGTTCTAGTCCGGTGCCCGTCCATTCCAGCCGGTCGTCGATGAAGCGCGTGTGGCTCCACAGATAACGACGGGTGCGAGTACGAGCCCAGAAGGTGTAGATCCCGAGCGTGACGATGGTCAGCAGCAGGTTGGTGAACGCGATCGGCGCATAATCCCGCCACGTTCCCGTAAATCCAAAGGCGCGGCTGCCCCCAGCCGTGTCGCCACGCGGCGCTTCGTCAGTCATTATCATCCCCCGTCCCTGCGCCGGATTGAGCGGGAAGCCGGCGCAAAGGTCAAGAGCCAGACGAATACTTAGTCGTCGGTCGGAGAAATCGATGCATCGCCCGAAATCGCTGCGATGATACGCGCTGCCAGCAGCGCCAGCGTGTCGTCGCGCGCGCCCATCAGGACGATCCGATCTCCAGGGCGCGCCTCGCGAACCAGCAGCGCCGCAGCGTCTTCGCGGTCGGGAAAATGCCGCGCATCGCGGCCGGCGGCGACGATGCCTGCAGCGATGTCGGCGCTGGTCACGTCGCGCGCGACCGTCCCGCCATGATACACCGGGTCTGGCAGGATCAGCAGGTCCTGCGGGGCCATGCGCTCCGAGAACATCCCGATCAGCTCGCGACCCATCACCTTCAGCGGGCCATAGCCATGCGGCTGGAACAGGATCAGCAGCTTGCCCGGAAAGGCGTGCAACGTATCGAGCGTCGCGGCGATCTTGTCGGGATTGTGCCCGAAATCGTCGATCACCGCGATGCCGTTGGCCTCGCCGACCAGATCGAACCGCCGTCGCAACCCGACGAACCCGGCGATCGCCGCCACCGCCTCGTCGATCGTCACGCCGGCCGCGACGGACGCCGCGATCGCGGCCAGCGCGTTGGCGACGTTGTGGCGGCCCGGCACCTGCAGCGTCACCGTGCGCGGCGCGCCGCCGGCGACGATCAGCTCGAACGTCACCGAGAACGGCGCCTCGACGATCTCGCGGGCGAGGAAATCGGCTTCGCGGTCGATCGCGAACGTCGCGACCCGCTTTGCGGGCAGCGTTGCCGCCAACGTTGCCGCCTCGTCGTTGTCGATGTTGACGATCGCGGCCTCGGCACCCGCGATGAAGCCCGCGAACAACAGCCGCAGCTCGTCCATCTCCTTGTGATCGAGGCCGACATTGTTGAGCACCGCGATCCGCGGCCGATAGCCCGCGATCGATCCGTCGCTCTCGTCGACCTCGCTGACGAACGCGTCGCCATTCCCAACCAGCGCGCTTGCGAAGGGCACGTCGGGGCTCGCGAAATTCTTCATCACCGCACCGTTCATTACCGTCGGATCGCGGCCACAGGCGTAGAGGATCCAGCCGATCATCCCGGTAACGGTGGATTTGCCGCTGGTGCCGGCGACCCCGATCGGCAGCGCGCTGGCGTTGAACAGCGCGCTCAGCATCTCCGCCCGCGTCGCGCGTTCGCAGCCCAGCCGCGCCGCCGTCACCATGTCGGGCACGCTCGCCTCGACCGCGGCCGATGCGATCACCAGTTGGTCCGCCGCGATGATGCCGCTGCCGTCCTGCGGGAACAGCGCGACACCTCGTCGCGCGAGATCGTCGAACTTCGCCGGGACACGGCCCTGGTCGAGCGAACGGTCGGACCCTGCGACCTTTGCGCCGCACCCGGCGAGGATCATCGCCAGCGGCATCATCCCCGATCCGCCGATCCCGACGAAGAAACAGGATCTGCCCGAAAGGTTGCCGCCGTCCATCGCGGCGCGCTATCGGCAATTTACCGCCGCCGGGCAAGGTCGGCGGCACTTGGCTCGGGGACGCGCAATGAAGATCGGCATCGTCGCCCCCGCCAACACCGTCGACGCCGACGTGGTGGCGCCGCTCACCGCCTTCGCGGCGGTCGCCTATCCCGAGGTCGATCTCGTCTTCCACCCGCAATGCTTCGAAAATGACGGCCATTTCGCCGGGCCCGACGCCCGGCGGGCGGCGGCATTCCTCGACATCGCCAACGATCCGGGCTTCGCGGCGGTGTGGTTCGCGCGCGGCGGCTACGGATCGAACCGGCTACTGGCGGAGGTGATGCCGAAGCTGGGGCCGGCGGCGCGACACAAGGATTATGTCGGCTACTCGGACATGGGGTTCCTGCTCGGCGCCCTCTACGCGCGCGGCATCGGGCGGCCGGCGCATGGGCCGATGCCGATCGACATCAACCGCAAGGACGGCGACGTCACCGTGGCCCGGTCGCTCGGCTGGATGGCACGACGCGAGACCGTCGGGCTGGAACCGGGACTTGCGGGACGGCCCGCGGCGGCGTTCAACCTAACGATCCTCGGCAACCTGATCGGCACGCCGTGGCTGCCCGATCTCGCCGATCACGTGCTGATGATCGAGGAGGTGTCCGAGCCGATGTACAATATCGACCGGCTGCTCTTCAACATGGCGGGCGCCACCCAGCTGAAGGGGGTTGCCGGGGTCCGGCTCGGCGCGCTTACCGCGGTGAAGGATAACAGCTCAAGCTGGAACGAGCCGATCGAGACGATGATCAACCGCTGGTGCCGCGACATGGCGGTGCCGTATTTCGGTCGCGCGGAGATCGGTCACACGCAGACTAACCATGTGGTGCCGTTCGGGCTGGTGTGACGGGAACGCTTGGTGAAGACGATCACCGATGCGCCATCGGATTGGCAGTCGCTTGCCTATCCCGCGCTCTCGACGGCATAAGCCCGCGGTTCGCCCAAACGAAAGATCGAGTCACTCATGTCCGCCATGTTCCGCATTACCCTGCCCGACGGTTCCGTCCGCGAGGTAGCGCCGGGGACTACTCCGGCGGATGTGGCGGCCGCGATCGGGCCGGGCCTTGTCAAGGCGGCGCTGGCGGCGCGGATCGACGGGCAGGTGCGCGATCTCAATCGGCCGTTCGAGGGGGACACGCAGCTCGCGCTGGTGACCGCCAGGGACGAGAAGGACGCGCTCGAGCTCGTCCGCCACGATCTCGCGCACGTGATGGCGGAGGCGGTGCAGAAGCTGTTTCCCGGCACCGAGATCACCTTCGGCCCCGCGACCGACGACGGCTTCTACTACGACTTCGCCCCCAAGGAGCGCCCCTTCACCGAGGAGGATCTGCCCGCGATCGAGGCGGAGATGCGCGAGATCATCGCCCGTAACGAGCCGTTCGTGCGCGAAGTATGGTCGCGCCAGCAGCTGATCGACCGCTGGACCCAGCAGGGCGAACGCTTCAAGGCCGAATGGGCAGCGGACCTTCCCGAGGGCGAGGAACTGACGATCTACCGCCAGGGCGACTGGCTCGACATGTGTCGCGGCCCGCACATGGCGTCGACCGGCAAGCTCGATCCGCAGGCGTTCAAGCTGACACGCGTATCCGGTGCCTATTGGCGCGGCGACCAGAAGAACGCGATGCTCAGCCGGATCTACGGCACCGGCTGGCTCAACAAGAAGCAGCTCGACCAGCATCTCTTCCGCCTGGAGGAGGCCGCCAAGCGCGATCATCGCAAGATCGGGCAGGAGATGGACCTGTTCCACCTCCAGTCCGAAGCGCAGGGTTCGGTGTTCTGGCATCCCAAGGGCTTCGTGCTGTGGCGTCAGCTCGAAGCGTATATGCGCCGCCGGCTGGACGCCGCCGATTATGCGGAGGTCAAGACGCCGCAGCTGATGGACGCCCGGCAATGGGAACAGTCGGGCCATTGGGGCAAATATCGCGAGAACATGTTCGTCGTGCCGGACGAAGTGCCCAACATCGAGGACGAAGGCGCGGTGCTGTCGGGCGAAGGCGACCTGATGGCGCTGAAGCCGATGAACTGCCCGGCGCACGTCCTGATCTTCAAACAGGGAATCAAGTCCTACCGCGACCTGCCGATCCGCATGGCCGAGTTCGGCTGTTGCCACCGCAACGAGCCGCATGGCGCGCTGCACGGCATCATGCGGGTGCGCCAGTTCACCCAGGACGACGCGCATATCTTCGTGCGCGAGGATCAGCTGGTCGACGAGGTGCGCAAGTTCTGCGAGCTGCTCGACAGCGTCTACAAGGACCTCGGCTTCGACAGCTATGCAATCAAGCTGGCGCTGCGCCCGGATAAGCGGTTCGGTTCCGAAGAGATGTGGGACTGGGCGGAACAGTCGCTGCGCGATGCCGTCGCGGCGACCGGGCGCGACACCGTGGACTATGGCTGGGAAGAATTGCCGGGTGAGGGCGCCTTCTACGCACCGAAGCTGGAATTCCACCTGACCGATGCGATCGGGCGGACCTGGCAGGTCGGCACGATCCAGACCGACACCGTGCTGCCCGAGCGACTCGACGCCAGCTATGTCGGGGAGGACGGCAATCGCCACCGCCCGGTGATGCTCCACCGCGCGATCCTCGGTACCTTCGAACGCTTCATCGGCATCCTGATCGAACATCATGCAGGCCGCTTCCCGCTGTGGCTGGCGCCGGTGCAGGCGGTGGTCGCGACGATCGTGTCGGACGCGGACGATTATGCTGCCGAGGTGTCGGACCAGCTTCGCCGCGCCGGTATTCGGGTCGAGACCGACCTTCGCAACGAAAAGATCAACTACAAGGTGCGCGAACACAGCCTAGCGAAGGTGCCGGTGCTGCTGGTGGTCGGCAAGCGAGAGGCGGAGGAGGGCAAGGTCGCGGTCCGGCGGCTCGGCAGCCAGGCGCAGGAGATCGTCCCGCTCGCCACCGCGATCGCAGCGCTTGTGGACGAGGCCCGCGCCCCCGATATGTGATCGGTTCCCGCCGCGCCCGCTTTGCGCTATGATGCGACGGAGACCGACCCACTAACGACGACAGGAGTCTACCCATACGTCCTCCCACGATGCGCCGGCCGAACCAGGCGCCGCCGATGAATGGCCCTCGCTTCAACGAGTGGATCCAGAGCCCGAAGGTTCGCGTGATCGACCATGAGGGTGAGAATCTCGGCGTGATGTACACCCGCGAAGCGATCGAGCAGGCGGCCGAACTCGGCCTCGACCTGGTCGAGGTGTCGCCGAACGCGGATCCGCCCGTCGCCAAGTTCCTCGACGTCGGCAAGTTCAAGTACGAGGCGCAGAAGAAGGCGAACCTCGCGCGCAAGTCGCAGAAGACGCAGGAGATCAAGGAGATCAAGATGCGTCCGAACATCGACGATCACGATTACGACACGAAGATGAAGAAGGTAAACGACTTCATCGGCGAGGGCGACAAGGTCAAGATCACGCTGCGGTTTCGCGGCCGCGAGCTCAGCCACGGTCAGCTCGGCATGAACCTGCTGAAGCGCGTCCAGGATGACGTCGCCGAGATTGCGAAGATCGAGGCGTATCCGCGCATGGAAGGCCGGCAGATGCTGATGGTGCTCGCGCCCAAGTGACGCGATCGGGGACGGGCCGTGATGCCCGTCCCTATTTCCCCGATTGCCGTAGCGTCACTCCTGTTTTCGGTGGCGTGATCCGAGGTGCGCGGTGTGGCTCATCTGCGACACCGATCCTTTAAAAACGACCTGCCGACCAAAATTTCATAGACGTTCACGCCTGTGGCTCTCTACCGGCAGAACAAACCACACATTCGAATTTGGTTTGTTCAGGAGAGAATGCCGATGCGTATGACCGCCTATCTGTTGTCCGCGGCTGCCACCGTCGCGCTTGCCGCACCCGCCCTGGCGCAACAGGCTACGACCACGCCCGAGGCGCAGACGACCCCGTCGCAGGGCACCGCGAACGCTTCGGTCGCTGGCCAGACCAATGCCACCGACGCCGACACCACCCAGGCGGCGAGCGCGGATGCGGCGGTTGCCGAACAGACCAACGCCGGCGACATCGTGATCACCGCCACCCGCCGCTCCGAACGCCTGTCCAACGTGCCGATCGCGGTCTCTGCGGTCGGTCAGGAAGCGCTGCAGAACTCCGGCGGCAGCGACATCCGCTCGCTCAACCAGCTCGCACCGTCGCTGCTGATCTCCTCGACCGGCAATGAATCGAACGCCTCGGCGCGCATCCGCGGCATCGGCACGGTCGGCGACAACCCAGGTCTCGAAAGCTCGGTCGCGGTGTTCATCGACGGCGTCTATCGCAGCCGTACCGGCGTCGGTCTCAACGAACTCGGCGAAGTCGACCGGGTCGAGGTGCTGCGCGGCCCGCAGGGCACGCTGTTCGGGCGTAACGCGTCGGCTGGCCTGATCAACATCATCACCCGCTCGCCCGAATTCGACTGGCACGGGAATGGCGAGGCGACCTACGGCAATTACGACCAGTATCGCTTCGCCGGCGGCATCACCGGCCCGCTGATCGCCGACAAGCTCGCATTCCGCGTCGACGGCGTCTACGTGAAGCGCGACGGCTTCTACGACAACGTCACCCAGGGCGGCGGCAGCGAAGGCAAGGTCAACGACCGCGACCGCTATTTCGTCCGCGGCCAGCTGCTGTTCAAGCCGACCGACAAGCTCAGCTTCCGCCTGATCGGCGACTATACCCGCCGCAACGAAAGCTGCTGCGGCGCGGTCTATTACAGCCAGGTCGAAACTGCCGATCCGACCGCGAACGCCGCGGGCGTCGCGCCGTTCTTCGCGACGGTCAACACCGACGGCGCAGTCGTCAATAACGCGAGCAACCGCATCGTCGACATTCTCCGTCGCCAGGGCGCGGCCTATCCGCTCGCCGGCAACACCCCCGATCCGTTCAGCCGCAACGTCGCGGTCACCCCGGGGCAGACGTTCCGCAACAAGACCAAGGATTATGGCGGCTCGCTCCAGGCAGATTGGGATCTGGGTGGCGCGACGCTGACCTCGATCACCGCGTATCGCGAATACAAGTCGGGCAATGCCGGCGACGTCGACTATACCAACGTCGATCTCACCCACCGGGCGGGCGACGGCAATGCGTATCGCCAATTCCACACCTTTACGCAGGAAGCGCGCCTTCAGGGATCGCTGTTCAACGATAAGCTCGATTGGTTGGTCGGCGGCTTCTACTCGAATGAGAAGCTGAAGCTCGTCGACAACGTCGTCTTCGGTGCGCAGTACGGCACCTTCGCCGCCTGCCGCCTCGTCGCCAACGTCAGCCCGGCGCTGGCGCAGCAGGGCCTTGGTCAGACGGGCTGCCTCAGCCCGACTGGCCGCGCTACCGTGCTCGGCGCGTTCGGTCCTGCCGCGGGTGGCCTGATCGCTGCCGGCCTCGACCGTCTCTCGACGCTGAACAATCTCGGGGACCAGGGTTCGGTCTACCGTCAGAAGAGCGAGAATTACGCGTTCTTCACCCACAACATCGTGCACCTGACCGACACGCTGTCGGTCACCGGTGGCCTGCGCTACACCCATGAAAGCAAGGACTTCGGCGCGAACTTCAACAACAACAACACGATCTGCCCGGCGCAGCAGACCGCGCTGGCGCCGTTGACCCGGACCCAGAGCGGCGCGACCGCGCTGGCGCAGGGCATCGTGACGCTGACCTGCACGGGCAATTCGAGCTCGTCGCTGAATGCGCTCAACCTTCAGGACAATTTCAGCGACGGTGAGTTCACCGGCACCGCGGTCCTTTCCTGGAAGCCGACCCCGCAGCTGTTGACCTATGCGTCCTACGCCAAGGGCTACAAGGCGGGCGGCTACAATCTCGATCGCTCGGACCTCGGCGGCGTCAACGGCGTGTTCTCGCCGCGCACCAATGCCGACGCATCGGGCCTGCGATTCAACGCGGAGAAGGTGAACAACTACGAGATCGGCGCCAAGTTCAACACGCGCGGCTTCAGCTTCAACGTCGCTGCATTCCGCGAGGAATTCACCGACTTCCAGCTGAACACCTTCAACGGCTCGATCTTCGTCGTGCAGAATATCGAAGCGTGTAAGGACAATCTTAACGGCCTCGACACCGACAACGGGATCAACCCCGTCACCGGTGCGCAGACCGGCGCCTGCCCGACCGACCGTTCGAAGAAGCCGGGCGTGATCTCGCAGGGTGTCGAGTTGGAAGCGACGTTGAGCCCGATCCGCGAAGTAACGTTCACCGCGGGCTACACCTATTCGGACACGCACTTCCGCAAGAACCTGATCGGCAGCTCGACCACTGGCGAGCCGCTGGATCGGGCGCTGTTCCTGCTGCCGGGTAGCCAGCTGTCCAACGCGCCTAAGAACGTCGTCACGACGTCGTTCTCCTGGACCCCGGAGATCGGGTCGGGCGGCATGTCGGGCCTGGTCTATGTCGATAGCCGTCTGACCTCGGACTACAACACCGGGTCGGATTTGGCGCCGGAGAAGGCCCAAGACGGCTTCGCGCTGGTCAATGCCCGCATCGGCCTGCGCGGTCGGGACCAGAATTGGGCCGTCGAGCTGTGGGCGCAGAACGTGTTCAACAAGGACTATATCCAGGTCGCGTTCAACACGCCGTTCCAGGGTGCCGGTTCGCGCGCCAACGCCGCGGCATATGGCGGCACCAGCAACGCGCTGTACTCGGCGTTCCTCGCCGAGCCGCGCACCTACGGTGTGACGCTGCGTAGCCGCTTCTGATTTCGGTGGCAGAGTGAAAAGTGGCCGGTTCGCGCTAAGCGGGCCGGCCTTTTTCGTTTCGCGAAAGCGCTTTGCACTCGAGTTGCACCACCCCGGCGGGGGCAGGCACCCCAGTTTAGAGATCGTTGTTACTGAAGGCAGCGCTTCATCATCACGGACTTTCGACCTGGCGCCGGCCTCCGCCGGGGTAGTTGGAAAGTTGGGGGATAGCGCTGATCTCAAGCAGCCAGATCGAGTTCTTCGCCGGCGGCGGCGGCGAGTAGGCGTTTCTCGAGCGTCTTGAGGCGGCCGGTGTTGGTGATCCGGTCGCCGGTCAGGTCGGTGACGTAGAAGGTGTCGACCGCGCGCTCGCCATAGGTGGCGACATGGGCGGAGTGGAGCGTCACCTTCGACTGGAACAGCGCGTTGGCGAGCTGGTTGAGCAAGGCCGGGCGGTCGCGAGCGTTGACCTCGACCACGGTGAAGCGGTTCGACGCGCGGTTGTCGATCAGCACGTTGGGCGCAATTTCGAACGCATCGGCGCGGGTCCGCGGCGCGGGCTTCGCGACCAGTCGATCGGCGAGCTTGCCGCGATTGGCGAGCGCATCCTCGATCGCGGTACGCAATCGGCGTAGCTGCTGCTGGTCGTCGAACGGGCGCCCGAACGGGTCCTGGACCAGGAAATTGTCGATCGCCATGCCGTCGCGCGTGGTGTGGATCCGCGCGTCGATGATGTTGCCGCCGGCGACGTGGATCGCGCCGGCGATCCGGTAGAATAGCCCCGGATGATCTGCGGCGTAGATCGTCACCAGCGTCGCGCCGCGCCCCGGATAGACCTGCGCGTCGATCGCCAGCTGGACGTCGCCCGCATCGGCGATGAAGCGGGCATTGTGAATCAGGACGTCGTCAGGTTCGGCGATCCAATAGGCCTCGGGAAAACGGTGGACGAAGCGGTCGAACCGCGCATCGTCCCACCCGAGCGACTGGCGCAGCGTCGCCTGCCGCGCCTCGATCCGCTCGCCGCGACCCTTCTGCTTGTGGCCCAGCCGCAGCACCTCCTCGGACGCTTCGAACAGGTCGGCGAGCAGCTGCCGCTTCCACCCGTTCCACGTGCCCGGCCCGACCGCCCGGATATCGACGATCGTCAGCACCAGCAGCAGGCGCAGCCGTTCCGGACTCTGCACCGTCTCGCAGAAGTCGAGGATCGTCTTGAAATCCGACAGGTCGCGCTTGAACGCGGTCGCGGACATCAGCAGGTGGTATCGGACCAGCCACGCCACCGTCTCCGTCTCCGCGGCGGTCAGACCGAAGCGCGGGCACAGCCGCTCCGCCACCGCGGCGCCGAGGATCGAGTGGTCGCCGCCGCGACCCTTGGCGATGTCGTGGAGCAAGACCGCGACGAACAGCGCGCGCCGGGACACGATTTGGTGGATCACCGCGGTGCCGAGCGGATGATCCTCGCGCAGCGTGCCGCGTTCGATCTTCGACAGCAGCCCGATCGCGCGGATGGTGTGTTCGTCGACGGTGTAGTGGTGGTACATGTCGAACTGCATCTGCGCGACGACGCGGCCGAAATCGGGCACGAAGCGGCCGAACACCCCTGCCTCGTTCATCCAGCGCAGCACCAGCTCGGGATCGCGCGGCGATGCCAGCACGTCGAGGAACGCCGCATTGGCGCGGGGATCGGCGCGATAATCGTCGATCAGCTTGGCGTCGCGCGCCGCCGCGCGCATCGCCAGCGGGTGGATCTCCAGCGCATGCAGGTCGGCGAGCTGGAACATCTCGATCAACCGCACCGGATCGGCCGCGAAGAAGCCCTCATCGGGCAGCGCCAACCGCCCCCGGTCGAGCACGAAGCCGTGCAGCTTGCCCGGTCGGCGGCGCAGGCTCGGCAGCCCGAAGCGACGGCCACGCGCGGCGAACTGTTCGTCGAGATGTGCGAGGAACACGCCCGTCAGATCGCCGACCGCCTTCGCCTGCAGGAAGTAATATTGCATGAAGCGTTCGACCGCCGACTTCCCCGGCCGGTCGGAAAAGCGCATCCGCTCCGCGATTTCGCGCTGAACGTCGAAGGTCAGCCGGTCCTCGGGGCGCTTGGTGATGGTGTGGAGGTGGCAGCGCACCGCCTGCAGCCAATTGTCGGCGCGGTGGAACTGGCGATATTCGGCTTTGGTGAACAGCCCGACCTCGACCAGCTCGGCGGCGCGCTGGACGTCGTAGATGTACTTTCCGATCCAGAACAAGGCGTGGAGATCGCGCAGGCCGCCCTTGCCCTCCTTCACGTTCGGCTCGACGACGTAGCGGGTGTCGCCCATCTTGCGGTGGCGGACGTCGCGTTCGGCGAGCTTGTCGGCGATGAACTGGCGCTCGGTGCCGCGCTGGACCTCGCTCTTGAAGCGCAGCGCAGCCTCCTCGTACAGCTCGGTGTCGCCACAGACGAAGCGTGCCTCCAGCAGCGCGGTGCGCACGGTGGTGTCACCCTTCGCCTGGCGGACCATCTCGTCGAGCGAGCGGCTGGAATGACCGATCTTCAGCCCCAGGTCCCACAGCGCGTAGAGCATCGATTCGATGACCTGCTCGGCCCAGGGCGTCTGCTTCCACGGCGTCAGGAACCCGATATCGACGTCCGAGAACGGCGCCATCTCGCCGCGGCCATAGCCACCGACCGCAAGCAGCGTCAGCCGTTCGGCGGTCGTCGGGTTGCTGAGCGGATGCAGCCGCTGGACGGTGAAGTCGAACAACAGGCGGAGCAGCTGATCGACCAGATAGGCCTGCGCATTCGCCGCCTCCAGCCCGCGCGAGGGATGCACGCGCAGCCGCCGGTCGATCTCCTCGCGCCCCGCGGTGAGCGCCGCCTTCAGCTCGGCAGTGACCGCGCGCCGCAGCGCCGCGGCGGCACCGTCGATCCCGGCGATCTGTTCGGCGAGCGCACGCCGATCGATGATCGCGCGACGGTTCGGAAGGTGATCGAAACGATGCGACATCATGCGGCCATAGCGGTGGCGCGGGGCGGGCGACAGCCTTGCGTCGGCTTCGCGGCGTCTCTAGCGCGGCGTCGATGTCGTCCGTTGCCTTCCGCGTCCTCGCTGCGCTCGCGCTTCTCGCGCCGTCGCCGGTCATCGCCAAGCCCGCGCCGCGGCTGGTACGGGTCAAGCTCGCTACCAGCTACGGCCCGATCGTGCTGGCGCTGGAGACCCGGCGCGCACCGAAGACCAGCGCCAATTTCCTCGCCTATGTCGACGATCATCGCTTCGACGGCATCACCTTCTATCGTGCGGCGCGGAGCCGCTTGGCGCCGCATCTCGGGTTCGTCCAGGGAGGCATTCGCACCGACGCGCGGCGCATCCTGCCGCCGTTCCCGCTCGAGACCACCGCGATGACCGGGATCAGGCATCTCGACGGCACGATCTCGATGGCGCGGCGGGCAGAGGCGGGGTCCGCGGGTGGCAATTTCTTCATCACCGTCGGCGCGATGCCGAGCATGGACGCGAGCGCCGCGCACCCCGGCTACGCGGCGTTCGGCCATGTCGTGTCGGGCATGCCGGTGATCAAGCGCATCCTGGCCCAGCCGACCGGCGGCGGGTTCGGCGGGCAGATGCTGCTGCGCGAGATCCGGATCATCAGCGCGACCCGGCTCGACGGCGCGCCGAAGCCGACCGGACTGGTCAAGCCCTGGCTGGTCAAGACCAAGAAGTAGCGCCTTCAGGACGGCGCCCCGTCTCGCGCCAGCGACTTCAGTCGGTAAAGAGTGTCGAGCGCATCGCGCGGGGTGAGCGCATCGATGTCGAGCGCCTCCACCGCGGCGCGGATCGCGTCGCATTGCTCCTCCTCCGCCTCCATCGCTGCGGCGAACAGCGGCAGATCGTCCAGCCCCGCGGCGAGCCCGCCGGTCTTGGCGCGGCCCGCCTCGAGCTTCGCGAGCACCGATTTCGCGCGTGCGACCGTCGCCGGCGGCATCCCGGCGAGCCGCGCCACCGCCAGCCCGTAGCTGCGATCCGCCGGCCCCTCGGCGAGTTCGTGGAGCAGCACCAGCTCGCCCTTCCATTCGCGTGCACGGACATGGTGGAGGGTGAGCGCGTCGCAGCGTTCCGCGAGCCGGGTCAGCTCGTGATAATGGGTCGCGAACAGGCAGCGACAGCGGTTGTCCTCATGAATCGCCTCGACCACCGCCCAGGCGATCGCGAGCCCGTCATAGGTCGAGGTGCCGCGCCCGACCTCGTCGAGGATCACGAAGCTGCGCGGGGTCGCCTGTGCCAGGATCGCCGCGGTCTCGACCATCTCGACCATGAAGGTGGAGCGGCCGCGCGCCAGATTGTCCGATGCGCCGACCCGGCTGAACAGGCGATCGACCAGACCGAGGGTCGCGCGCGATGCGGGCACGAAACTGCCCGCCTGGGCGAGCACCGCGATCAGCGCGTTCTGGCGCAGGAAGGTGGATTTGCCGCCCATGTTGGGTCCGGTGACCAGCCACAGGCGTGAACGCTCCGACAGCGAGCAGTCATTGGCGACGAAGCGGCCGCCGCCACGCGCGACCGCGGCCTCGACCACCGGGTGCCGGCCGCCCTCGATCTCGAAACAGCTATGGTCGACCAGCTTCGGCCGGGTCCACGCGCCCTCCGCGGCGCGTTCGGCGAGCGCGCCGGCGACGTCGAACCGGGCGAGCGCGTCTGCGGTAATCGCGATCGAGTCGCGTGCGGCGAGCGCGGTGGCGGTGAGTTCTTCCAGATGCGCCGCTTCCGCCGCCAGCGCGTGCGCGCCAGCCTGCGACACCCGCGCGGCGACCTCGTGCAGTGCGGGGGTGTTGAAGCGGACCACGCCGGCCAGCGTCTGGCGGTGAGTGAAGCCGCTGTCGGGGCGCATCAGCGGATCGGCGGCGCGGGCGGGCACCTCGACATGATAGCCGAGCACGTTGTTGTGGCGGATCTTCAGCGACGGGGTGCCGGTCTGCGCCTTCAGCTCAGCCTCCAGCGTCGCGATCGCGCGGCGGCCGCCCGCGCCGGCATCGCGAAGGTCGTCGAGCGCGACGTCGTAGCCGGAGGCGATATAGCCACCATCGCTCGCGTCGATCGGCGGCGCGGCGATCAGCGCGCGCTTGAGCAGGTCGATCAGCGCGCCGTGCCCTTGCAGCGACGGCGCCAGCCGCGCGAGCAGGGCAGGGGGCGCGACGATCCCGCCAAGCCGTTCGCCGAGCAGCCACGCGCCGTCGAGCCCGTCGCGCAATTGCCCCAAGTCACGCGGCCCGCCGCGTCCCGCGACCAGCCGCCCAAGCGCTCGGCCTAGATCGGGTAGCGCCCGCAAGGTTGCGCGCAGGGTCTCGCGCAGGGCGGCATCGTCGTGCAGATACGCGACCATATCGAGCCGCGCATCGATTGCGGCCTTGTCCATCAGCGGCGCGCCGAGATCGCCCGCCAGCATCCGCGCGCCCGCGCCGGTGACGGTGCGGTCGACCGCGTCGAGCAGCGAGCCCTTGCGTTGGCCGCCCGCGGTCTGCACCAGTTCGAGGCTTTCGCGCGTGGCGGCGTCGATCGCCATCGTCTCGCTGGCGCGCGACAGCGACGGCGCGCGCAGGAACGGCAGCGCGCCCTTGGCGGTGTGATCGAGATAGGCGACCAGCCCGCCCGCCGCTGCGAGACCGGCGCGCGAGAAGCTGCCGAAGCCGTCGAGCGTCGCGACTCCGAACAGTCGCTTCAGCCGCGTCTCACCGGTGCCGCTGTCGAAGTCCGCGCGCGGGCGCAGCGTCGTCGCGGCGTGTGGCGCGATGTCGCCGTCGGCGGCGATCACCTCGGCAGCGCCCAGTCGCGCGAGTTCGGCCTCGAGTGCGTCGGCACTGACGTCGATCACGACGAAGCGTCCGGTCGATACGTCCGCCGCGGCGATCGCGACACCGCCAGCCGCCTCGCCGACCGCGGCGCACCAATTGTCCGAGCAGGCGTCGAGCAGCGCGTCCTCGGTCAGCGTGCCCGCGGTCACCACCCGGACGATGCCGCGCGCGACCAGCGCCTTCGATCCGCCGCGTGCCTTGGCCTGCGCAGGCGTCTCGGTCTGCTCGGCGATCGCGACGCGGTGGCCCGCCTTGATCAGCCGTTGCAGATAGGCGGTGGCAGCATGGACCGGCACGCCGCACATCGGGATCGGATTGCCGTCATGCGCGCCGCGCGCGGTCAATGCGATATCGAGCACCGCGGACGCGACCTTCGCATCGTCGAAGAACAGCTCGAAGAAATCGCCCATCCGGTAGAACAACAGGCAATCCGCCGCCTCCGCCTTCAGCGCGAGATATTGGGCCATCATCGGGGTCGGGGCGGGTTCGATCACCGGCGGGGCCTAGCAACCAAATCGCGGATGAGAAACATCGCCGGGGCTTTCAAAAGTCACAAGAGTCACACCGCTACGCGTGCGAGAGGCTTTGTGGGCGTGCGCGGGGAACGCCCCTGCCGCGGCTGGCAGTTCTGACGCGTGTAGGACAGGTGGGTCGCTCCGAGCGCTTATGTCGGAGCACAAGTCGGGGTGACGAACCCAAACCGCGTCCGTAAAGACCGTCGTAGATCCCGAAAGGCCCGATCATGTCCGACGAAACCTCCCTCCAATTTTCCGAGCGCGAGGCGCTGCTGTTCCATTCGGAGGGCCGGCCCGGCAAGATCGAGATCGTCGCGTCCAAGCCGATGGCGACCCAGCGCGATCTGGCGCTGGCCTATTCGCCGGGCGTCGCGGTGCCGGTCCAGGCGATCGCGAACGATCCCGCCACCGCTTACGACTATACCGCCAAGGGCAATCTCGTCGCGGTGATCTCCAACGGCACCGCGATCCTCGGGATGGGCAATCTGGGCGCCCTGGCGTCGAAACCGGTGATGGAAGGCAAGGCGGTGCTGTTCAAGCGCTTCGCCGAT
The DNA here is from genome assembly GCF_052567495.1 of Sphingomonas sp. Tas61C01. Taxonomy (NCBI): domain Bacteria; kingdom Pseudomonadati; phylum Pseudomonadota; class Alphaproteobacteria; order Sphingomonadales; family Sphingomonadaceae; genus Sphingomonas; species Sphingomonas sp. Tas61C01. The sequence continues at coordinate 1,501,244 of NZ_CP199583.1, read as the reverse complement.
GTCGACGCGATCGATATCGAGCTGAAGACCGAAGACGTCGATCGCTTCATCGACGCGGTCGAGCTGATGGAGCCGACCTTCGGGGGCATCAACCTCGAGGACATCAAGGCGCCCGAATGCTTCATCATCGAGCAGACCCTGCGCGAGCGGATGAACATCCCGGTGTTCCACGACGACCAGCACGGCACCGCGATCATCTGCGCGGCGGGGCTGATCAACGCCTGCCTGCTGACCGGACGGCGGCTGGACGAGATCAAGATGGTCGTCAACGGCGCGGGCGCGGCGGCGATCGCCTGCACCGAGCTGATGAAGGCGATGGGCGTCCGCGGCGACAACGTGATCATGTGCGACCGAACCGGGGTGATCTACCAGGGCCGCGACGACGTCAATCAATGGCAGTCCGCGCACGCCGCGATCACCGAGGCACGGACGCTGACCGACGCGCTGAAGGGCGCCGACGTGTTCCTCGGCCTCTCCGCCGCGGGGGCGCTGCAGCCCGAAATGGTGAAGGACATGGCGAAGGCGCCGATCATCTTCGCGATGGCCAACCCGGAACCCGAGATCCGCCCTGAATTGGCCATGGCGGCGCGGCCCGATGCGATCGTCGCGACCGGCCGGTCGGACTATCCGAACCAGGTCAACAACGTGCTCGGCTTCCCCTTCATCTTCCGCGGCGCGCTCGACGTGCGCGCGACCGGCATCAACGATGCGATGAAGATCGCCGCGGCGCACGCGATCGCGGATCTCGCCCGGCAGCGCGTGCCCGAGGAGGTCGCCGCGGCGTATGGGGTCAGCCACAGTTTCGGTCCGACCTACATCATTCCGGCGCCGTTCGACCCACGGCTGATGGAAGTCGTGCCCGCCGCGGTGGCGATGGCGGCGATGAATTCGGGAGTCGCGACCAAGCCGATCCTCGACATGGATGCGTACCGCCAGACTCTGCGCGCGCGGCTCAACCCGACCACCTCGGTGCTGACGCTCGCCTATGAGGGCGCCCGCGCGCATCCGAAGCGCGTGCTGTTCGCGGAGGGGGAGGAAGAGGTCGTGCTGCGGGCGGCGATCGCGTTCAAGGAGGGCGGCTACGGCGTGCCGGTGCTGGTCGGGCGCGACGACGTCCACGATCGGCTGCGCGCGCTCGGGATCGCCGATCCGACCGAGTACGAAGTGCATAACAGCCGCACGTCGAAGCACGTGCCGCGGATGGTCGATTTCCTCTACGCGCGGCTGCAACGCCGCGGCTATCTGCGTCGCGACGTCGAGCGGATGATCAACCAGGACCGCAACATCTTCGGCGCGGTGCTGCTGCAGCTCGGCGAGGCCGATGCGATGATCACCGGCATTACCCGCACCTGGGCGCACACCATGCGCGAGGTGAAGCGGGTGATCGATCCGGAGGCGGGGCGTACGCCGTTCGGGATTCACATCCTGGTCGGGCAGAGCCACACCGTCTTCATCGCCGACACCACGGTCAACGAGCGTCCCTCGCCCGAGGAACTCGCCGACATCGCCGAACAGACCGCGCAGGTCGCGCGGCGGATGGGGCACGAGCCGCGGGTCGCGTTCCTCAGCTATTCGACCTTCGGCAATCCGGAAGGGCAGTGGCTCGATAACATCCGCGAGGCGGTCCACGTCCTGGATGGTCGGCAGGTCGGGTTCGAATATGAAGGCGACATGGCGCCCGACGTCGCGCTCAACCCCAAGCAGCTCGCCAACTATCCGTTCGCGCGACTGTCCGGTCCTGCCAACGTGCTGATCATGCCCGGGCTGCAGAGCGCGAATATCTCGGCGAAGCTGCTGCGCGAACTGGGAGGCGACGACATGATCGGGCCGATGCTGATCGGCATGGAGAAGCCGGTGCAGATCGCGCCGATGACGAGCACCGCGAGCGAGTTGGTGACGCTGGCGGTGTTGGCGGCGGGCGGGATCGCACGGTAAACGGCGCCTTAGCCATACGATTGCATAAAACGCACTTGTGCGACTAATTTTTGCAGTTGCTCACTGCCGTGCTGCGGTGCACAAAGAGTGTGCCTTTCAGGCATCCTCTCCTAAAACTTTCACGGCCGGGCTTGTCCCGGCCTTTTTTTGTGTTGCGACCTGATGCATGGCGAAACCGCAGTCGTCGCCGTCATCATAACAGAAACGCGCAGGAGCGGAGCCGCCGGGCAAACCGGCACCGGCGATACGAATGCGCGGGGGATGGAGCACCGCTCTCCCCCGCTACTTCCCACCGGTTCGATCAGCGTTTGAGCGCGTGCGCAGGAGCATTGGCTTCACGCTTGCACCGTGTGTCCCCGCGAAGGCGGGGACCCAGTACTGGGCTCCCGCCTTCGCGGGAGCACAACTTGGCGCGGGAGATGACTCAACTCCGCGTTCACCCGTCAATCGAGCTGCCCAACGCCGCGTGGACCAAGCCGCCGTCCACCGCGATCGTCTCCCCCACCACATAGTCGCCCGCGCGGCTCGCGAGGTAGATCGCGGTGCCGGCCATGTCCTCGTCGGCCCCGATGCGCTTGGCGGGGATCGCGTTGGCAACCGCGTCGCCGTGATCGCGGGCGGCACGGTTCATCTCGCTGGCGAAGGCGCCTGGCGCGATCGAGGTGACGTTGATCGAATCGCGGATCAGCCGCGCAGCCATCCGCTTGGTCAGGTAGATCAACGCCGCCTTCGACGCCTGGTAGCTGTAGGTTTCCCACGGGTTGAGCCGCAGTCCGTCGATCGAGGTGATGTTGATCACCTTGCCCGGTCGTTGGTGGCTCGCCGCGGCCTTAAGCGGCTCGAACAGTGCCTGGGTGAGGAAGAAGGGCGACTTGACGTTGAGGTCCATCACCTTGTCCCAGCCCTGTTCGGGAAACTCCTCGAACGGCACGCCCCAGGCGGCGCCGGCATTGTTGACGAGGATATCGAGCTTCGATTCTTGCGCCGCGAACTTTTCCGCGAGCGCCTTGCAGCCCGCGACCGTCGACACGTCCTGCGGGAGCGCAATGCAATCCGGGCCGAGTTCCGCGGCGGTTTCCTCGCATGCCGCAGCCTTGCGCGAAGAGATGTAGACCTTGGCGCCCTGCGCGATGAAGCCTGCGGCGATCATCTTGCCGATGCCGCGGCTGCCGCCGGTAATCAGCGCGACGCGGCCGTCGAGGCGGAAGAGGTTGGCGGTATCCATATCGATATCTCCGTGGTTTGCGCCGGTCAGCCGCCGCGCTTCATGGTTTCGCGCGCGATGATCACCTGCTGGATTTGGCTGGTGCCCTCGTAGATGCGGAATAGGCGGACGTCGCGGTAGAGCCGCTCGATGCCGTAATCGGCGATGTAGCCGGCGCCGCCATAGATCTGCACGGCGCGATCCGCGACGCGGCCGACCATCTCGCTGGCGTAATATTTAGCGGCGGCGGATTCGAGCACGACATCCTCGCCCGCATCCTTACGAGCCGCGGTTTCGATCACCAACGCGCGGGCGGCGAGCGCCTCTGTCTTCGAATCGGCGATCATCCCCTGGATCAGCTGGTGACTCGCGATCGGCTGGCCGAACTGGTGGCGCTCGCCCGCATAGGCGACGCAGTCCGCGATCAACCGCTCGGCGACCCCGACACACACCGCGGAAATATGGAGGCGGCCGCGATCGAGCACCTTCATCGCGATCTTGAACCCCTCGCCCTCCGCGCCCAGCCGGTTGGCGGCGGGGACGGCCACGTCGTCGAAGATCACGTCGGCGACCTTGGCACCCTTCTGGCCCATCTTCTTCTCAGGCTCGCCGATCGAGACGCCGGGCAGGTCCTTCGGCACCAGGAACGCCGAGACCCCGCGTCCACCCTTCTCCTCGCCGGTCCGCGCCATCACCGTGAAGAGCTGCGCCTTGTCGGCGTTGGTGATGTAGCGCTTGGTGCCCGACAGCCGGTAGACATCGCCGTCGCGGACCGCGCGGGTCTTCACCGAGCCCGAGTCGCTGCCGACATCGGGTTCGGTGAGCGCGAAGCTCGTCACGATCTCGCCACTGGCGATCCCGGGCAGCCACTGCGCCTTCTGTTCGGGGGTGCCCGCCATCACCAGGCCCTGGCTGCCGATCCCGACATTGGTGCCGAAGCTGGATCGGAACGCCGGCGTCGTCCGCCCCATCTCGATCGCGACGCGGACCTCTTCGGCCATCGTCAGCCCGAGCCCGCCATATTCCTCGTCGATCGACAGGCCGAACAGCCCGAGCTCCTTCATTTCGGCGATCAGCGCGTCGGGGATCGCGTCGTCGTTCTCGACCTGCGCCTCCAGCGGGCGCAGCCGTTCGGCGACGAAGCGCCGTACCGTGTCGATCAGCGCGTCGAAGGTTTCGGGGTCGAGTGCCATGCGTCCTGCCTCTTGAACTGGTTCGTATGCGTTGCCCGATCTCCCCAGGAGCTGCAAACCCGAAATTCGAAACCACGGGCGTTGATCCTGCGCCCCCGTGGCCTATGCTCGTATGCAAACATACTGGAGAGTGGGATGCGGTTTACGGGCAAGCGCGCCGTCGTTACCGGGGGCGCTTCGGGCATCGGCAGGGCGACCGCACTGCGGCTCGCCCGCGAAGGCGCCTTCGTGGTCGTCGGCGACGTCGACGAAGACGGCGGGCGCCAGCTTGCCGCCGAATCGAACGGCTGCATCGCGTTCCGCCGGACCGATGTGACCGCGCCCGACGATATCGAGGCGATCATGCGCATCACGCACGAAAGCGGCGGGCTCGACATCGTGTTCAACAATGCCGGGGCGGGCGGCGCGCGCGAGCCGATCGACGAGATCTCCGCCGAGGATTGGGACCGGACGATGGCGCTGCTGTTGCGATCGGTCGCACTCGGCATCCGCTTCGCGGCGCCGTTGATCGCGGCGCGCGGCGGCGGCGCGATCGTCAACACCTCGAGCGTGTCGGCGCTGGGCACCGGCTATGCGCCGACCGCCTATTCGACCGCGAAGGCCGGCGTGCTGCACCTGACCAAGATGGCGGCCGCCAACCTCGCCAAGTCGAACATCCGGGTCAACGCGGTGGTGCCGGGCTTCATCACCACCAACATCTTCACGCGCCACCTCGACATCCCGGACGAACGCCGCGCGATGGCGGACATGATGATCGCGGGCGCCGCCGCGAAGGCGCAGCCGATCCCGCGCGCCGGCAGTGCCGAGGACATCGCCAGCGCGGTCGCGTTCCTCGCCAGCGACGACGCGTCGTTCGTGACGGGCACGCACATCCTGGTCGATGGCGGGCTGACGATCGGCACCCGCGCCAGCTGGGACCCTGCCGAACCGTCGATGCTGACCGCGCTGGACGCCTTCAAGTGAACGCCCCCGTAGCGGCGGCGCCGGCGTCCCCGGTCCTGGTCCCGCCCGCGCGCCGGCTGTCGGTGCGAACGATGGCGACATACGGCTTCGGCTCGGTAGCGTACGGGGTGAAGGACGCAGGCTTCGGCACCTTCCTGCTGCTGTTCTACAATCAGGTCGTCGGACTGCCCTCCGCCACGGTGGGGCTGGTGATCATGGCGGCGCTGCTGATCGACGCGGTGATCGATCCCGCGGTCGGCTTCTTCTCCGATCGCACGCGGAGCACTTGGGGGCGGCGGCATCCGTGGATGTACGCGTCGGCGCTGCCGATCATGATCGGTTGGGTCCTGCTGTGGAACCCGCCCCACGGCGCCAGCGAGACGACGGTGCTGGCATGGCTGTTCGTCGTCGCGGTGCTCGTCCGCTCCGCGGTCAGCGCCTACGAGGTGCCGTCGGTGGCACTGACGCCCGAGCTAACGTCCGACTATGACGAGCGGACGCGGATCATGGCGTATCGGTATCTGTTCGGCTGGGCGGGCGGGCTGACGATGCTGGTGTCGGCCTATACGCTGTTCCTGGCGCCGACCGCGGCGTTTCCGAACGGACTGCTGAACCGCGCGGGCTATGGCCGCTTCGCGATCGCGGGGGCGGTGCTGATGGGGCTTGCGATCATCATCTCGGCGGCCGGCACCCACCGCGAGATCCGCAACTTGCCGCGTCCGCCGATCATCCCACAGACGCTGCGCGAGAACTTCCGCGAACTCGGGCAAACGGTGCGCAACCGCGCGTTCGCGGTGCTGATGCTGGCCAGCCTGTGCGCCTATACCAACCAAGGTATCGGCTACGCGCTGTCCAATTACCTCTACAGCTATGTCTGGGGCTTCAAGGGCGCTGTGTTCGCGTATCTGACCGTGTCGCTGTTCGCGGGCGTGGTCGTCGCCTTCGTGGTCGCGCCGCGACTTGGCAAGCGGGGCGGCAAGCCGCGGATCGCGATGGCGGCGGTGTTGCTCGGCGGAACGATCCAGACCTTGCCCTATTGGCTTCGGCTCGCGGGTGCCTTCCCCGAGGTCGGCAGTCGCGCGCTGCTGCCGGTGCTGTTCGGCTGCTTCATCCTGTCGACCGCGTGTAACGTCAGCGCCTTCATCCTCGGCGCGTCGATGATGGCCGATGTGGTCGAGGATTCGGAGATCCGCACCGGGCGCCGGTCCGAAGGCGTGTTCTTCGCGGGCTCCTTCTTCGTGCAGAAATGCACGTCGGGAGTCGGGATCTTCGCGGCGGGATCGATCCTCGCGATCGCCGGCTTCCCCGACAAGGCGACGCCGGGGCAGGTGCCGGTCGCGACGATCGACCGGCTGACGCTGATCTACGCGGTGATCTACGTCGCGGTCGCGTGCCTGTCGGCATTCTGCTTCACCCGGTTTCCGTTCGGGCGCGCCGAGCACGACGCCCGGCTGTCGCGCCTTGCGCAGGTGCCGGACGCCGAGTCGCTGGCCGTTCGGCCGTAAATACTGCCAGAAATTAGGGGTTTGTTCACAGACGGCAGCCGCCCGCGTCAGAGTTTTCACGTCGATCGGGGGCTCATCGGCGTCGATACACCGTTCGTCGGAAAAGGTTCCGCCGCGGTTTGGTGAATTAATCTTCGCCAGCTAGCGAAAACTCGACGAACGGGTTCAGACCGGGGGGTCATCTTGACTTTACGACGATTGACAGCGCGCTTTGCGCTGATGGCTTTGTGCGGCCTGATGGCGGCGACCCCGGCGACCGCCCGGTTCTGGCAGTGCGCGCCCTTCGCCCGCGAAGTCTCCGGCATCGAAATTCGCGGCAACGCCGACACCTGGTGGGGCCAGGCGGCGGGCCGCTACGAGCGCGGCAGCACCCCACGGGTCGGCGCCGTCGTCGCCTTTGCCGCCACCGGCCGGATGCGCGTCGGCCATGTCGCGATGGTGTCGAAGATCGTCGGTGACCGCGAGGTCCTGCTGACCCACGCCAACTGGTCGCGTCCCGGCCGCATCGAAACCGATGTCCGCGCGATCGACGTGTCGGCGGCGGGCGATTGGAGCCAGGTGAAGGTCTGGTACGCGCCGCAGGGCGGGCTCGGCACCTCGAGCTACCCGGTGCGGGGATTCATCTATTCGGATCATGCGCCGCGTGTGGGGCCGCTGGATCAGGCGCCGACGACGGCGGTGATCGCCACGAATGCGCCGGTGCCGGTCAGCTACGCGGGGGAGTGAGGGGGCTAAGCTGGCTGGTCAGGCCCGCGCCCGTCTTCTTACGCCAGCCCCGCCTTCGCGGGGATGGCGAGGTTGGAAATCGCAGTGATCCTCTACGCCGCGCCCGGCGTGAACGTCATCGCCACCCCGTTCATGCAGTAGCGCTTCCCGGTCGGCTTCGGCCCGTCGTCGAACACGTGGCCGAGGTGCCCGCCGCAGCGCGTGCAGTGGATCTCGGTGCGCTCCATCATCATCGATCCGTCGACCCGGCTCGCGACCGCGCGGGGCAGTGCGGCCCAGAAGCTCGGCCAGCCGGTGCCGCTCTCGAACTTGGTCTTGGACGAGAAGGCACGCTGGCCGCAGCCACGGCAGGCGAAGATGCCGGCGCGGTGTTCGGCGTTGAGGGGGCTCGAAAAGGGTCGCTCGGTGCCCTCGTGCCGGAGTACGTCATAGGCGGCGGGGCCGAGCTTCGCCTTCCACGCCGCGTCGCTCAGCTGCACCGGAAACTTTTCAGTCGCGGCGGCGGCGGGTGCGGCGCGGCAGCCCCATAGCGCGACCCCCGCGGCGCCGAGGCCGGCAAGGGTCATGAGCGAACGGCGGTCGGTGGTCATCGGCTTGTGCTCCATCGCAACGATATAGGTACGCGCGGTGGATGCGGAAGGTTACGGAGGAGAGCCCCCCTCAGTCATCCGTCATCCTCGCAAACGCGAGGATGACGGCATTTGGCCGGGCACGCCCCCCTTCAATAGCGGCTGAGTTCGACCGGCAACTGGCGATAGCCATGAACGAAGCAGGCGGCGACGCGGGTCGGTTCGCCGACCACGTTCACGCGCATCCGGCGCTTGGCCATCTCCTCCAGCAGGATGCCGATCTGCAGCTCCGCCAGCCGGGCGCCGACGCAGCGGTGGATGCCGTGGCCGAACGCCAGATGCCGCCGCGCGTTGGGGCGGTCGACTACGATGCTGTCGGGGTCGTCGAATACCGTCTCGTCGCGATTGGCGGAGACGTACCAGAGCGCGAGCTTGTCGCCTTCCTTGATGGATTGCCCCATCAATTCGGTGTCCTGCGTCGCGGTGCGGCGCATGTGCGCGAGCGGGGTCTGCCAGCGGAGGATCTCGCTCACCGCGTTGGAAATCAGCGCCGGATCGGCCTCCAGCTTGGCGCGGCTGTCGGGGAACAGGTCGAGCCCATAGGCGAGCGCCGACATCGAATTGCGCGTGGTGTCGTTGCCGCCGACGATCAGCAGGATCAGGTTACCGATGAACTCGAAATGATCCATGTGGCTCATCGCGTCCGAATGGATCATCATCGAGATCAGGTCGGGCGTCTGCGGCTTGTCGGCCTTCGCGTTCCACAGCTGCTGGAAATAGGCGCCGCATTCGTACATGTGCTGCAACCGTTGCTGGCGAAGTTCCTCGGTCTTCACCAGCTCGATGTCGCCCGCCCAGTCGGACCAGAAGGTCAGCTTGCGGCGGTCCGCCCAGGGGAAGTCGAACAGGATCGCGAGCATTTGCGTGGTCAGCTCGATCGCCACGGTATCGACCCAGTCGAAGCGTTCGCCGTACGGCAGCGTGTCGAGCAACGCTTCGGTCCGCGCGCGGATGTCGGCGGACATGCGGGTCATCTCGCTGGGGGTGAAGGCGGGCGCGACGGTGCGGCGCTGCTGGGTATGGACCGGACGGTCGCGCGCGATGAACATCGGCATGCGCACGTCGCGTTCCGGCACGAAGTCCGCGATCGTGATCCCGCCGGCCTCCGACGAATAGAGATCGGGAAGCGATTCGACCTCGACGATGCCATTGTAGGTCGAGACCGACCAGTAAGGGCCGTAATCGGAATGCGGCGTCCAGTGCACCGGCGATTCGGCGCGCAGCTGGCGAAACGGCGCGTGCCACGTGTCGTCGCGGTAGAGCTCCGCACGGCTGACGTCGAACGGATCCAGCGGGCCCGTCTCGGTCATGTCCTTCGCCAGCGTCGCCATGCCTCACTCTCCTATTTCGACTAGAAGAGCGCTAACTGACATTGATGTCAATTGGCTTTGGCGCGGCGCCACCACGGCTTGGCGCTGCCCGATTGCAGCACGCCGCGGCGGAACAGCCGCGCGCCGACGCTGATGAAGATCGCGACCCACAGCAATTGCCAGGCGAGCGCTGCGACATGCGGCCACAGCGCGGGAGAATTGGCCGCATGTCCGGCCATTGCGAAGGGCGACGACAGCGGGAAGATCTCGGCGAGCTTAGCGACCCAACTGTCCGGGCGAGACGCCGCGGCGGACGACAGCGCGAACATGCCGACCTGCAGGATCGTGATCGGCAGCGACAGCATCTGGATCTCGCGCATCGTCGATGCCTGGGCGCCGACGCCGAGGAAGACCGAGCCGAGCAGCAGATACGCCATCGTGAAATACGCGCCGAACAAAAGCGCGAACATCGGCCCGCCGACCGCGGGGGCGAGTTCGCCGATCGCGGCAGCGGCGGGCGGCGGCAGCAGTGTCGAGACCTGACCGACCACGGTGCCCCAGAAGCCGACGAACAACAGCGCCACCCCGAACATCCCGAGCAGCTTGCCGAGGAACACCGATTCGAGCGGCACCGCCGCAGCGAGCACCTCGATCACCTTGTTGTTGCGTTCCTCCGCCATGGTGCCGACCACCTGTCCCGAGAGGAACAGCGTCAGGAAGAAGATCCCGAATACCGCGAAGAAGGCGGACTGGTGCTGCCCGCTCGCCGAGGCGCGCTGGCGGACCAGCGCGATCTTGGTCGGCACGATCTTCGGTAGCGCGACGCCGAGCCGTTCCGCGGTCAGCGTCTCGCCCGCGAGCAGCGTCAGATAGTCGGCGGCGCGGCTGCCGCGCGGACCGTAGAGAATCCGCGGGTGATCGAGCGGGCCGTACAGCACCGCCGATGCGTCATAGTCCTTGCCGTCGAACGCGCGCCGCGCCTGCTTGGCGGGATCGGCGGCGGGTGCCAGCGTCAACAGCTGCGGCGGCGCCTCCTCGTCGCGAAACATGCCGCGCAGCCGCGCGTCCGCCTCCGCGATCGGGCGGGCCTGTTCGCGGGTGACGATCGCGACGACGCGCACCTTGTCGCTCGCGCCGTCCGCCACGCTCGCCGCACCCATTCCGCCGATCGCGCCGAACGATCCCATGATCACCGGCGCGAACAGGAACAGCAGGAAGATCGGGGTGAAGACGGTGGCGATGAAATCGCGTCGTGCGATCGTCAGCGTCTGGCGGACGGTGCGCTTCAGATTGGCGTTCATGACGCCTCTCCCGCGGCATCGCGGCCGACGATCCGGACGAACGCCTCGTGCAGGCCGGGCCGTTCGATCGACAGGCCGGAAATGCCGTAGCCACGGTCGATCAGCGTCACCAGCAAACCCTCGATCCCCTGTTTGGGCAGTTCGAACCGCCACCCGCCGTCGCTGCCGACCGCATCGGCGGGCAGCACGCTCGCGATCGCCGGATCGGCCTCGCGCGGGCGATAATGAACCCGCTGCGGCAGCATCGCACGGGCATCGTCGACCGTCCCTTCGAAGCGGCGCTTGCCGCCCGAAATGATCGCCAGCCGGTCGCACACCCGCTCGGCATGGCTCATGATGTGGGTCGAGAACAGCACCGTTGCACCGCGGTCGCGCTCGGCGAGGATCAGCGCCTCGAGCTTTTCCTGGTTGACCGGATCGAGCCCGGAGAAGGGTTCGTCGAGCACCAGCAGATCGGGCTGGTGGACCACCGATCCGAGCAGCTGGACCAGCTGGGCCATACCCTTCGACAATTTGCGGATCTTCTCGTCGACCGCATGGCCGAGCCCCGCCGCCTCCATCAACCCCACCGCCCGCTCGCGCCCGGTCTTCCAGTCGAGCCCGCGCAGCGCGCCCATGAACGCGATCGCCTCGCGCGCCTTCATCGCCGGATAGAGGCCGCGCTCCTCGGGCAGGTAGCCGACCTGGTCGCTGGCGTCGCGCGGGTTGGCCTGGCCGAGCACCGATCGCGCGCCGCTATCCGGCTCGATGATGCCGAGCAGCATGCGCAGCGTGGTCGTCTTGCCCGCGCCGTTGGGACCGAGCACGCCGTAGATCGTGCCCTTGGGCACCGCGAGATCGACGCCGTCGACGACCCGCCGGTCGCCGAACTTCTTCATCAATCCGGTGGCGGAGACTGCCAGCTCTGACCCCACTTATTATCCTCTCGCCGCTGCGCGCGGCGTGGTAGCGGGCGGACGTGCGCGAAGACAAGCTCGAAGACCGCATCCGTGCCAAGGCCGGCGAACTGGGGTTCGCCGCGGTCGGGATCGCGCGCGCCGACGCCGCGCCCCGGGCCGCCGAACGCCTCCACCAATGGATTGCCGAGGGACGCCACGGCGACATGATCTGGATGGAGGAGCGCGCGCATCAGCGAGAGGCGCCTGCGTCGCTGTGGCCCGCGGTGCGCAGCGTGATCGCGCTGGGAATGAGCTATGCCCCCGCCGCCGATCCGCTGCGGCTGGCCGGGGAGGGGGAGGTCGGTCGCATCTCGGTCTATGCGCAGGGCGGGGACTATCACGACGTCGTCAAGCGCCAGCTGAAGGCGCTGGGGCGATGGCTCGCGAGCGATGCGAGATGCGACCTGAAGGTGTTCGTCGACACCGCGCCGGTGATGGAAAAGCCGCTGGCCGAGGCGGCGGGGCTGGGGTGGCAGGGCAAGCACACCAATCTGGTCAGCCGCGACGAAGGTAGCTGGCTGTTCCTCGGCGCGATCTACACCACGCTCGATCTCGCGCCCGATCGGCCGGGGCGGGACCTGTGCGGGTCGTGCGACGCATGCCAGCGGGCCTGCCCGACCGCGGCGTTTCCAGCCCCCTACCGGCTCGATGCACGGCGCTGCATCTCCTACCTCACGATCGAGCATGCCGGGCCGATCCCGGACGAGTTCCGCCGCGCGATCGGCAACCGCATCTACGGCTGCGACGATTGCCTCGCGGTCTGCCCGTGGAACAAGTTCGCGGCATCGGCGGCGGCGAACCTGGCGTTCCAACCCCGCGCGGAACTGACCGCACCCGCGCTGGCGGACCTGCTGTCGCTGGACGACGCGGGATTCCGGCAGGTCTTCGCGGGATCGCCGATCAAGCGGATCGGGCGCAACCGGATGGTGAGGAACGCTACGATCGCGGCGGGGAACAGCGGGGTGGTCGCGCTGGTGCCGGTGCTGGAAAGGTTGCTGGCGGACGACGACGCGGTGGTGCGCGAGGCGGCGGGATGGGCGATCGAGGCGTTGATGGGGGAGGGTTGAGGGTTGCGACTTCTAAGCCGTGTCCCCGCGAAGGCGGGGACCCAGTACTGGGCTCCCGCCTTCGCGGGAGCACAAGCAGCTAGGCCGGCGCTAACTGGCTAATCAACGCCCCCCGTCGCGCCGGGTTAGCGCTGCGACGCAGCTCGCGCGGTCGATCGTGCTGCCGTCGGGCTCGCGCGCGTCGAGATAGGTGACCGCGGGTTCGCCGGTCCCCTTGGGATAGAGGTAGGCGTCGAGCACGCAGATCGGGCCGGCGAACTGGAGCTTGCGGGCGGTGCCTTCGCGGACGTCCGCGTCGGGCGGGCCGAACAGCTTGGCCAAGCCGGCGGCGTTCTGGCCGATCACGCGCTCCAGCCCGACGATGGTGTAGGGCACCACCGCCGGCCCGGCCGTCACGGGCGGCGGTGCGCCGGTGGTCGCGCATCCCGCCAGCGCCACCAGCGCCGCCGCCGCCACTATCGCCCTCATCACCGTCTCCCGTGGAACAGATGCGTCGCCATCGCCGCACCGATCAGCGGCGCGAGCAGGTTGACGACCGGAACCACGAAGAGCCCCGTGCCGGCAAGCCCCAGTACGAAGCGCTGCACGACGGTCGCCTTGCGCCAGCCCCGTATCGCCGCATCGTCCAGGTGACGCACCGCGACCATGTCGCCGAGGTCGCGGCCGAGCAGCCAACCATTGACCAGGAAGAACGCGATCGCGGTGCCGACGCCGGTGACCAGCAGCGCAACGTAGACCGGGAGCATCAGCAGGTTGACGATCACCAGGCGCGCGGCGGATCGCGCGCCCATCGCCATGCTGCGGCCGATGCCGGTGGGCCGGGCGCTCGCGCGTGTCTGCGGATAGTGGCGCGCCTCGACCGCCTCGACGATCTCGTCCGCGAAGATGCCGACCAGCGCGATCGCCACCGCGCGGAACGACAGCCACAGCGCCAGCAACGTGATGAACAACGCCGCCAGCGCCGCGATGCCGCCTCGCGTGCCGTCGCCGAACCAGCGTGCGGTCGCTGCGTCAATCCCGAACCACAGGGCGACGCCGATGCCCGCGAACAGCGTGACGGTCAGCGCCATCGACTTGGCGAACACCCTGACGAACGCCGGGTCGCCGAGTTGCCGTACCGACAGGAGGAAGGCGCCGATCATCGTCCTCGTCCATGCCGTCCCGCGGGCGGGTGCGTCAACGCGTCGGTTGCGTGGCGCGGATCGCACCGGTAACGCCCGCGCTTTGCCGCTCGACCGAGCGGTCGATCCGGAGAGCCCGCCTTGTCCACGCCCACCTACGACGTCGTCGCGATCGGAAACGCCATCGTCGACATCCTCGCGACCGCGACCGACGACTTCATCACCGAGATCGGGGTGGCGAAGGGATCGATGCAGCTGATGTTCTCGTCCGAGGAGGCCGACGCGCTCTATGCCAAGATGGGCCCGGGCCGCGAAGTGTCGGGCGGGTCTGCGGCGAACACCGTCGCCGGGGTCGCCGCGCTGGGCGGCAAGACCGGGTTCCTGGGGCAGGTCGCGGCGGATCAACTGGGCGACGTTTTCGCGCACGACATCCGCGCCGCGGGGGTTCATTTCGACACCCCGGCGCGCGCCGGCGAGCCGACCACCGGGCGATGCCTGATCTTCGTGACGCCCGACGGGCAGCGGACGATGAACACGTTCCTCGGCGCCGGGCAATTCCTGCCGGCCAGCGCCATCGACCGCGGGATGATCGCCGATGCCGCGATCCTCTATCTCGAAGGTTATCTCTGGGATCCCGAGGAGCCGCGCGCCGCGATGCGTGCCGCGATCGACACCGCGCGGGGTGCTGGACGCAAGGTTGCCTTCACGCTCAGCGACGTGTTCTGCATCTCGCGCCACGGCGACGATTTCCGCCAGCTGATCGCGGACGGATTGATCGACATCCTGTTCGCCAACGAAAGCGAACTCACGGCGCTGGCCGAGACCGACGAGTTCGACGCCGCGCTCGCCAAGATTGCTGCGCAGGTGCCGACGCTCGTCGTCACCCGCGGCGCCGACGGCGCGTGCGCGATCCAGGGCGGCACCCGCGCCACCGTGCCCGCCGAGCCGATCGCCCGCGTGGTCGACACCACCGGGGCCGGCGACCTGTTCGCCTCGGGGTTCCTTCACGGGCAGGCGCAGGGCCGCGACCTGGAGACGTCGCTGAAGCTCGGCGCGATCTGCGCGGCGGAGATCATCAGCCACGTCGGCGCGCGGCCGGTGGTGGATCTGAAGGCGCTGGCCGACCGGTTGGGGTGAGGCGCTGATCCGCGGTCCGCTTGTCGCAGGGCTTCCGCCTTTACCTCCCCCTCCGTCACGCCTTCGGCGTGCCACCTCCTCCTGGCGGGGGAGGAATAACGTTAGATCCTCCCTCGCAAAGCGGGGGAGGGGGACCGCCGCCAAAGGCCGTGGTGGAGGGGGCCTCTCCGCTGGACGCAGCGCTCAATGGCTATCCGTGAGCTACAAAAAAACGGGCCCGGCGAGCGATCGCCGGGCCCGTTTGCATTCACGCCTTCAGCGGATCAGGGCTGCTCGCCAACCGGGGCGACATATTCGCCCATCGCCGGGCCGCCGTCCTGGTCCAGCCCCTTGTGGAGCCGGCTGTTGTGCATGCCGTAGACGAAATAGAGGATGATCGCGGCCAGCGTGTACCAGCCGAAGAACACCAGTACCCGGTTCTCGACGGTAAAGATCAGCGCGATGCACGCGACGATCCCGAGGCCCGGCAGGATCGGGAACAGCGGCACGGTGAAGCCGCGCGGGATGTCCGGGTGCGACCGACGTAGCCAGATCACCGACAGGCACACGATCGCGAACGCCGCTAGGGTGCCGACCGAGGTCATGTCGCCGAGCGTGTTGATGTCGAAGAACGCCGCCGCACAGGCGGTGATCAGGCCGACCAGGATGGTGTTGACCCACGGCGTCTTGAACTTCTTGTGGACCGTCGCGAACACCCGCGGCAGCAGGCCGTCGCGCGCCATCGTGTAGAAGATGCGGGTCTGGCCGTACATCAGCACCAGCACCACCGAGGTCAAGCCGACGATCGCGCCCGCCTTCACTAGCTTGGCGAACCACGCCCATTGCGGGCCAAGCGCGTCCACCGCCACGGCGACCGGATCGGGGACGTTGAGCGTCTTGTAGTTGACGATCAGCGTCATCACGATCGAGACGAGGATGTAGATCAGCGTGCACGCCGCGAGCGAGCCGAGCAGGCCGATCGGCATGTCCTTCTTGGGGTTTTTGGCTTCCTGCCCGGCGGTCGAAACCGCCTCGAAGCCGATATAGGCGAAGAACACGATCGACGCGGCGCGCAGGATCCCGTCCCAGCCGAACTTGCCCTCCTCGCCGGTGGGCGGCGGGATGAACGGGTCCCAGTTGGACTTCAGCGTGTCGATATGCGCGATCACATAACCGCCGCAGATCAGGATGAAGGCGATGATCACGGTGAGCTTCACCGCGACGATGATGTTGTTGACCTTGGCGCTTTCCGACACGCCGACGACCAGCAGCGCTGTCATTGCCATGCAGATCAGGAAGGCGGGCAGGTTGAAGAGATAGGTGATCGGTGCGCCGTTGACGAGCACCGGCGCCATGTCGTTGCCGACCGACTGCATGATGGTGTGGCCGGTCGGGCCGGTCAGCTCGACCGGAATGACGAGACCGAAATCGCGCAGCAGGCTGACGACGTAGCCCGCCCAGCCGACCGCGACGACCGAGGCGGCAAGGCCGTATTCGAGCAGCAGCAGTGCGCCCATGATCCAAGCCGCGAATTCGCCGATCGTGGTGTAGCTGTAGGTATAGGCCGACCCGGACACCGGGAGCGTCGACGATAGCTCGGCATAGCAGAGCCCGGCGAGCGCGCAGACCACGCCCGCGATCAGAAACGAGATCAGCACCGCCGGGCCGGCATGCAGCGACGCGGCACTGCCGGTTCGCACGAAGATGCCCGCGCCGATGATGCAGCCGATGCCGAGGAACACCAGGTTCCAGGCGCCGAGCGTGCGCTTCAATTCGCTGTTTTCGGTTTCGCGCTGCACCTGCTCCACCGTCTTGCGAAGCAGCATGCGCGCGATGAGCCCGCTTGCGGGTCGTGTCGCCATCTAATCTCCCTTGGCCGCGCCCCCGGCGGCCCCTTCTATGCTCGATGCCGCGGAGCCTAGTCCGAAATCGGGGCCGTGCAATCCCTTAAGCGGCAGGCGCCCCGGCGAGCATCGGGCCGAGCGGCTGGCCGGCGAAGAGATGGACGTGGAGGTGCGGGACTTCCTGGCCCCCATGCGGACCGGCGTTGGCGAGCAGGCGGTAGCCGGGCACGACCAGCCCCGCGGCGCGGGCGACGGTGCCGACCGCACGGACGAAGCCTGCGATCTCGACGTCGGAGGCGCGCGCGGAGAAATCGTCCCACGACACGTACGCGCCGCGCGGGATCACCAGAATATGCGTCGGCGCCACCGGCGCGATGTCGTGGAAGGCGATCGCATAGGCATCCTCGTACACCCGCCGCGACGGGATCTCGTCGCGCAGGATCTTCGCGAAGATGTTCTGGTCGTCATAGGGTTCGGTGGCGTCGATCGGCATCGTCTACTCCCTTCCCGCTGGCGGGCGGGGCAGGGGGAGGGCCTGTCCGCTAGCTCCGCGCGTCGGTTTCGCGACATGCCCTCCCCCGACCCCTCCCGCAAGCGGGAGGGGAGAAGGGCGTCAGCGCGCCGCCTTTTCGTCGTGGCCCGACACGCCTTCGCGCCGCTGCAGTTCGGCGCGGACGTCGTCGAGCGACAGGCCGGCATCGGCCAGCAGCACGATCAGGTGGAACATCAGGTCCGCCGCCTCCGGCACGATCGCGCGGTCGTCGTCCGCGCAGGCTGCGATCACCGTCTCCACAGCCTCCTCGCCGAGCTTCTGCGCGATCTTGGCGCGGCCCTTGGCGAACAGGCTGGCGGTGTAGGAACGGTCGCCGTCCGCGCCGCGGCGTGACTGGATCGTCGCTTCGAGGCGGTCGAGGATGTCGTCGGTCATCGTGGCGTGCTGGCGCAGGGCCCGTGCAGGGTCAATGCCGGCGTCACCGCGGCGCCAGCGGCGTGCGCACGACGATCCCCGCTGCCGCCATCGCCGCGTGCGCATCGGCGACGGTCGCCTCGCCGAAATGGAAGATCGACGCCGCCAGCACCGCGCTCGCATGGCCGTCGCGGATGCCGGCGACGAGATCGTCGAGGCCACCGACCCCGCCCGACGCGACCACCGGCACGCTCGTCCGGTCCGCGATCGCGCGGATCAGCGCGAGGTCGTAGCCGCCGCGGGTGCCGTCGCGATCCATCGAGGTGACGAGCAGCTCACCGGCGCCGAGCTCCGCAAGCCGCAGCGCCTGCGCGACCGCGTCGATCCCGGTCGCACGCCGGCCGCCATGGGTGAACACCTCCCAGCCGCCATCGGACTTGCGCGCGTCGATAGATGCGACGCAGCATTGGCTGCCGAAGCGTTCGGCGATGTCGGCAACGACCTCGGGCCGGGTGACCGCGGCGGAGTTGACCGCGACCTTGTCGGCGCCCGCCAGCAACAACGCGCGGGCGTCGTCGGCGGTCCGGACCCCGCCACCCACGGTCAGCGGCATGAAGCACACTGCGGCGGTCCGCCGCACGACGTCGAGGATCGTGCCGCGGTCCTCGTGGCTGGCGGTGATGTCGAGGAAGCAGAGCTCGTCCGCGCCCGCGGCGTCGTAAGCGCGCGCCTGTTCGACCGGATCGCCGGCATCGCGGAGCTCGACGAAGTTGACCCCCTTCACGACACGGCCGTTGGCGACGTCGAGGCAGGGGATGACTCGGGCGCGGACGGTCATGTGGTTGCGTTTCGTGAGAACAAGGTGGGTTCGCGCGGAGACGCGGTGACGCGGAGAGAAGAAGGGGTAGAAAAGGCCGAGCTTTCCCCGGCCGTGTTCCTGCGAACGCAGGAATCCAGGGTCGCCAGCGCTGCTTTCCGCAACCCGGCGCTCCTGCGCGCGCAGGAGCGCCGGAGGCTGGCTTGCGAGACTCCGCTCACGCTGCCGCCGCCACGCTGATCGCCGCCGCCAGGTCGAGCCGCCCGTCGTACAGCGCTCGTCCGGTGATAACGCCTTCGACGCCGTCGCGGACGTGGAGCGCCAGGACGTGGATCTCGGCGATTCCCTTCACCCCGCCCGATGCGATCACCGGGATATCGACCGCGCGAGCGAGGTCGACGGTGGCCTCGACGTTGCAGCCCTTCAGCATCCCGTCGCGGCCGACATCGGTGAACAACAGTGCCGCGACCCCGGCATCCTCGAAGCGGCGCGCCATGTCGACGACCTCGACATCCGACACGTCGGCCCAGCCCCGGGTCGCGACCAGGCCGTCGCGCGCGTCGACCGCAACCACGATGCCGCCGGGAAATTCGGCCGCCATATCGCGCACGAACTGCGGGTCTTCGAGCGCGGCGGTGCCAATCACCACCCGCGAGACGCCCAGATCGAACCAGCGCTCGACATTGGCGCGGCTGCGGATGCCGCCGCCGAGCTGGACATGGCCGGGGAAGCGCTCGACAATCGACTGGACCGCGTCGCCGTTGACCGATTGGCCGGCGAAGGCACCGTCGAGATCGACGACGTGGAGATACCCCGCACCCTGGCCGGCGAACAGCATCGCCTGCGCCGCGGGATCGTCGCCATAGACGGTCGCGCGGTCCATATCGCCCTCGGCCAGGCGCACGACCTGCCCCGCCTTCAGGTCGATCGCGGGAAAGACGATGAGGCTCATCGTTCCTCCCCGGCACGGGGAGGGGGACCGTCGGCGGAGCCGATGGTGGAGGGGGCGTGCCACGACGGGGCGCGCTGGTGGATAGCCCCCTCCACCATGCTGCGCATGGTCTCCCTCCCCGTGCCGGGGAGGATTGCTATGGTCGCCATGACAGGAACCTTTCCAGCAGCGCCAGTCCGTAGCGCTGGCTCTTCTCCGGGTGGAACTGCACCCCGATCAGATTGTCGCGGCCGATCGCCGCGGTGATCGGCCCGGCGTGATCGGTGGTCGCGATGACGTCGGCGCCGTCGAAGGCATAGCTGTGGAGGAAATAGGCTTCTCCCGCGGCGATCAGCGGATGCGGAACGGCGGGGACGACGTCGTTCCAGCCCATGTGCGGCACCTTGGCGTCCATCGTGCCCGGCTCGATCAGGCGGACCCGGCCCGCGATCCAGCCGAGGCCTGCATGCGAGCCCATCTCCTCGCCGACATCGGCCATCAACTGCATGCCGACGCAGATGCCGAGGAACGGCACGCCGTCGCCCCGCACCCGCCGCTCCAGCGCCTCGATCATCCCCGGCACCGCGCGCAATGCCGCCGCACATGCCCCGAATGCGCCGACGCCGGGAAGCACGATCCGGTCGGCACGGAGCACGATGTCTGGGTCGCCGGTGATCGCGACGTCGTCGGCACCCGCGGCGGCGAGCGCGTTGGCGACGGAGTGGAGATTGCCGGCGCCGTAGTCGATCAGAGCGAGAGAGGATTGGGTGGTCATCTATCCTTCCGTTCGTCTCGAGTAGGGATCGAGCTCGTCGAGAGCCCGTATCGAGAGACAGTGCGCCAAGAGAGCACCTCTCGATACGTCGTCTCGACGAGCTCGACGGCTACTCGAGGCGAACGGGTGTGGATGGCGGCAAGACTATCCACCGCTCACAACATGCCCTTGGTCGATGGGATCGCGTCCGCCTTGCGCGGGTCGATCTCCACCGCGGTGCGCAGCGCGCGCGCCAGGCCTTTGAATACGCTTTCGATAATGTGGTGGTTGTTCTTGCCGTGCAGCGTCTCGATGTGGAGCGTGATGCCCGCGGCCTGAGCGAAGCTGTGGAACCAGTGTTCGAACAGCTCGGTATCCATCTCGCCCAGCCGCTTCTGCGAGAATTCGGTCTTCCACACCAGCCAGGGCCGCCCGCTGATGTCGAGCGCGACGCGGGTCAGCGTCTCGTCCATCGGGCTCAGCGCGTCGCCGTACCGGCGAATGCCGCGCTTGTCGGCGAGCGCCTTGGCGACCGCTTCGCCGATTGCGATGCCCGAATCCTCGGTGGTGTGGTGCTGGTCGATGTGGAGATCGCCCGCGACGGTGCAGTCGATGTCGATCAGCGAATGGCGCGACAATTGCTCGATCATGTGATCGAGGAAGCCGATCCCGGTCTCGATACGGTAGATGCCGGTGCCGTCGAGATTGACGGTGACGTCGATCCTGGTCTCGGCGGTGGAGCGGTTGATCGTGGCGATGCGCATGCCGCGCTCATAGCGTGCGATCGCTCGCGTGCAATCTTGACCGACGGGCAAACCCCGCTACCCAAGGGCTCATGACCGATGGCCTGCCCGATAGCCTG
The DNA here is from genome assembly GCF_052567495.1 of Sphingomonas sp. Tas61C01. Taxonomy (NCBI): domain Bacteria; kingdom Pseudomonadati; phylum Pseudomonadota; class Alphaproteobacteria; order Sphingomonadales; family Sphingomonadaceae; genus Sphingomonas; species Sphingomonas sp. Tas61C01. The sequence goes on along the minus strand of NZ_CP199583.1, from coordinate 1,480,142 downwards.
ATTCCATACGACGAGATCGTCCAGGAAGCATTGCGCGCCGTCGTCGGCCGCGTGCTCAGTTCGGTCGCCGAATCGGGCGGGCTGCCGGGCGACCATCATTTCTACATCACCTTCAAGACCCAGGCGCCCGGCGTCGACATCCCGCAGCGGCTGATCGAGCGCTTTCCGGACGAGATGACGATCGTGATGCAGAACCGCTATTGGGACCTGCTGGTCGACGATGAGCGTTTCTCGGTCGGGCTGAGCTTCAACCAGGTGCCGTCGAAGCTGGTCATCCCCTATTCGGCGATCACCGGCTTCCACGATCCTGCGGTCAATTTCGAGCTGCGCTTCCAGGCGCAGGAGGGGCCGGACGACGGCCCCGAACCGCACGACGCGGCGGAGAACGACGGCCCGGCGGTGACCCCGGTCGAGGACGGGTCGAACGTCGTCGCGGTGGATTTCAAGCGGAAGAAGTAGGGCGGCGCGGCGACGGCGGCAGCTCTACCGTACGTCATCCCGGCGAACGCCGGGACCCATGATAGCGGTGAGCTCGACGGCTGCGCGCCAACGCTTGCTCCGCGCCTCCATGGGTCCCGGCGTTCGCCGGGATGACGATGGTTGGGGTAATTAAACGTGGGTCGAGCACTTCCTCTCCGCGTCCTCTGCATCTCCGCGCGAACACTCTTCTCCGCTTCGACCATGGATCGAACCCGCGCGAGCGCTATTGTCCTCGGATGACCGACACCCGCACCGAAACCGATTCCCTGGGCCCGATCGAGGTTCCCGCCGCTGCCTATTGGGGCGCACAGACCGAGCGGAGCATCCAGAACTTTCCGTTCGGCGATCGCGAGCACATGCCGATCGGTATCGTTCATGCACTCGCGATCGTGAAGCAGGCAGCGGCGCGGGTGAACCGCAAGCATGGGCTTGCCGCCGACAAGGCCGACGCGATCGAGGCGGCCGCCGCGGAGATCGTGGCGGGGAAGCTCGACGACCAGTTCCCGCTGGTCATCTGGCAGACCGGCAGCGGCACGCAATCGAACATGAACGTCAACGAGGTTATCGCCGGGCGCGCCAACGAGATGCTCGGCGGCACCCGCGGCGGCAAGGCGCCCGTCCATCCCAACGACGACGTCAACATGGCGCAGTCGTCGAACGACAGCTTCCCGACCGCGCTGCACATCGCGGCGTCGCTCGCGGTCAGCCAGCGGCTGTTCCCCGCGCTCGACTGGCTGCATGCGGCAGTCGAGGCGAAGGCGAGGGCGTGGGCCGACATCGTCAAGATCGGCCGCACCCACTTGCAGGACGCGACGCCACTGACGCTGGGGCAGGAATTCTCCGGTTATGCGAACCAGCTCTACCGGTGCAAGCGCCGGATCGAGCCGGCGGTCAGCCACGGCACCGATCGGCTCGCGCAGGGCGGAACCGCGGTCGGCACCGGGCTGAATGCGCCTAAAGGGTTCGCCGAGGATTTCTGCGCCGCGGCGCGGGAGATCACCGGCCACCCGTTTCACCCGGCGGAGAACAGCTTCGAGGCGCTCGCGTCGAACGATCCGTTGGTTCACCTGTCGGGCACGCTCAACACGCTCGCGGTCGCGCTGACCAAGATCGCCAACGACATCCGCCTGCTCGGCAGCGGTCCGCGCTGCGGGCTCGGCGAGCTCGATCTGCCCGCCAACGAACCCGGCAGCTCGATCATGCCCGGCAAGGTCAACCCGACCCAGGCCGAGATGCTGACGATGGTCGCGGCGCAGGTGATGGGCAATCACCTCGCGATCACGGTCGGCGGGATGCAGGGGCATCTGGAACTCAACGTGTTCAAGCCGCTGATCGGCGCGAACGTGCTGCGCTCGATCGACCTGCTCGGCGTCGCGATGCAAAGCTTCGCCGAGCGGTGCGTCGACGGGCTCGAGCCCAATCGCGTTCGCATCGCCGAGTTGCTCGACCGGTCGCTGATGCTCGTCACCGCGCTCGCGCCCGAGATCGGCTACGATCATGCCGCGACGATCGCGAAGCATGCGCATGCGGAAGGGATGACGCTGAAGGAGGCGGGTCTGGCACTTGGGCTGGTCGATGCGGAGACGTTCGATCGGGTGGTACGGCCGGAGGCGATGCTCGGCGGCTAGTCAAAAGGAACTATGCTGTCGCTTTCCGGTTCTTCGCGCATCCGCTTCGGCGATCGTCACGGGAGTATGAGTATGTTTTCACGTATCGTAGGGGCGTTGGTCGGGCGCGAGATCGATCGGCGCGACGGTTCGGGCGGCATGAAGGGCGCGGCGATCGGCGCGCTCGCGGTCGGCGCGCTGCGGCGGATGGGTCCGCTCGGCATGATCCTCGGTGGCGGTTACGTCGCGAAGAAGGCGTACGACCGGCGCCGTGCGACGCGCGACGGAGGCCCGGTCGCCTGATCGCGGCTTGACCTTGCGGGCACCGTCGCGCCACTAGCGCGCATGGACGCCGACCCCGAGCCTATCCGCGATGCGGCCGACCCGCACCATTTTCGCCGCCGCGGCGTATTGTTCGTGCTGTCGTCGCCATCGGGAGCCGGGAAGTCGACGATCGCGCGCAAGTTGCTCGCCGACGAGCCCGAACTCGGCATGTCGGTGTCGGCGACGACCCGGCCGATGCGGCCCGGCGAGATCGACGGCCGCGACTATCATTTCGTCGACCTCGAAGAATTCCGCCGCATGGTGGCGGACGACGAGTTCCTCGAGTGGGCGCACGTCTTCGGGCAGCGCTACGGCACACCGCGCGCGCAGATCGAAACGATGCTCGCCGCCGGCAAGGACGTGCTGTTCGACATCGACTGGCAGGGCGCGCAGCAGCTGTTTCAGATCGCGGGCGGGGACGTCGTCCGGGTGTTCATCTTCCCGCCCTCGATGGAGGAACTCCACCGCCGGCTGACGAGCCGCGGCACCGATGCCGCCGAGGTGATCGACGCGCGGATGGCGCGCGCGGCGAACGAGGTGAGCCACTGGGACGGTTATGATTATGTCTTGGTCAACGACGATGTCGACGCGTGTTTCGCGGGCGTGAAAACGATCCTTGCGGCCGAGCGGCTGAAGCGGTCGCGGCAAACCGGGTTGATCGGGTTCATCAGGAAACTGACGCGGTAGGGACGCCGTTCCTCGCTCGTTCTAGCGGCGGGACGTCAACGTAGCGTCTCCAGAAACCGGACCGCTGCGTCATAGTCCGTCCGTTTCGCGGCGAGCGCCTGCACGGCCAGCGTGTCGTTGCCCCAATGCTCCTCCTGCCAATCCTCGTCGACGTGTGCGGTCGACCAGACCACGTCGGGCGTCATCGCGCGTTCGATCAGCGCCAGCGCGAGCACCAGCGAGCCGGTGATCGTCACCACCGGCGAGAGCGCGGCAAGCTCGAACGGCGCGAGCGCGCCCACCGCATCGCCCAGCCGGGTGACGGTCGCGGCGGGCTGATCGATATGCATGATCCCGCGGGTGACCGCGAAATGCACATCGTAGCGGGTTCGCGCCCAGTCGAGCGGCGGGTCCCACGCCTCCGCCTGGCGCGCGACCAGTTCGGCGGGAGTATCGGCGCGGTAGCAGAGCAGGTCGCTCCCGGCGTAGCGCGCGAGATCGGCCGCGAAACGCTCCGGGTCGGGACCGATGCGGTCGATCGCGGCGTTGGCGAGCCCGGTCAGCGGCATCGCACGGGGATCGACCTCGCCCTCCACCCCGCGCCATTCCGCCGCCACTGCCTCGGCAAGCGCGGCGGTCGGCAGGATCAGTGGGGTGCGGTCCGGGGTCCGCACCGGCCGTGCATCGAGCGAGATCCCGCCGGTGTCGTCGACCGCGACGGCCGTCCAGAACCGCTTCACGGCAGCGGGCTTCGCCAGCGGCGCGCCAGTGCGCGCGGGACAGTGGCGATCATCAGCAACGCCGACAGCACGATCGCGAAGCCGAGGATCTTGGTCGGCAGGTCGGTGGCGCGGGCAAGCAGCATCAACCCCAGGATCGCGCCCGCGACGCCCGCGATCCGGACCCCGATCATCATGAAGTAGCGCGTCCGCGCGCGCGCATCCTGGTCGGTCATGCGGCCTCCATCATCAGCCCGGGCAGGTCGGCGACCACCGTCGCGATGCAATCGGCGCCCGCGAACGTCAACTCGCCGATCGCGTGATAGCCCCATGCCACGCCGATCGCGCGCGCACCCGCCGCACGCGCCATCGCCATGTCGAAGCTGGTGTCGCCGATCATCACCGTGGTCGCGGGTACCGCGCCCGCCTCCGCCATCGCCGCCGCAAGCATCGCGGGGTGCGGCTTGGACGGGTGCCGGTCGGCGGTCTGCAACGTCACGAAGGTGTCGGTCAGGCCGTGGGCGGCGAGCACATGCGCGAGCCCGCGGTCGCTCTTGCCGGTCGCGACGCCGAGCACCCAGCCGGCGGCGGCGAGATCCGCGAGCACGCGATCGATGCCGACGAACAACGGCTCGTCCTGCAACGCGCCGCTGATCCGCATCGCGCCGTAAGCGTCCTTGTAATCCTGCGCCAGGCGGCGGTGGACCGGGTCGTCGGCATCGGGCAGCAACATCCGCATCGCCTCGACCAAGCTCAGGCCGACGATGCGCCGGATCGCGGCGCGCGGCGGCGGCGGCATGCCCACGCCTCCGAACGCGGCTTCGCAGGCGACGCAGATGTTCGCCTGACTATCGACCAGCGTCCCGTCGCAGTCGAACACCGCCAGACGCGCAGGATCCTGTGCCACGGCCTCAGCCCCGGCCGCTACCGCGCCCGCTTCCGCCTGGCTTGGGCCCACGCGGACCCGGCTTCGGCGGCCTTCCCGGCGAGGCGGGGCGCGCGGGAGCGTCGTCCGCGCCGCGCCCGCGCCGTTCGCCGCGGCGTTCCTTGCGGACCGATTTAGCATGTGCCCGGGCGCGGGTCTTGAGCTGTTCCCTGCTGGGCGGGCTCTTCTCGTCGAGAACCAGCGCGTCCCCGAGCTTTTCGTCGAAGCCGAGCTGCGTCAGGCTCTCGGCGAAGTGGGTGGGCAGCGGCGCGGTGACGTCGATCGCGCCGCCATCGGGGTGATCGACCTTGATGCGCCGGGCATGGAGGTGCATCTTGCGGCTGATCCCGCCGGTCAGGAACGCGGCGGCGCCGCCATATTTGCCGTCGCCGACGATCGGGTGGCCGATCGCGGCCATATGCACGCGCAGCTGGTGGGTTCGTCCGGTGAAGGGCTGCAGCTCGACCCAGGCGGCGCGGTTGCCGGCATGTTCGATGACGCGGTAGCGGGTGCGCGCGGGCGCGCCCTCCGCTTCGTCGACGTGCATCTTCTCGCCGCCGGTGCCGGGCTGCTTAGCGATCGGCAGCTCGATCATGCCGTCCTCGATCGAGGGCACGTCGACCACCAGCGCCCAATAGACTTTGCGCGCGGTCCGCCCCGAAAATGCCTTGGCGAAGAACGCCGCGGCACGGCTGGTGCGTGCGACCAGCAGCGCCCCCGAGGTATCCTTGTCGAGCCGGTGGACCAGCTTCGGCCGGCCTTCATTGTCGTATTGCAGGGCGTCGAGCAGCCCGTCGACGTGACGGTCGGTCTTGGTGCCGCCCTGGGTCGCGAGGCCCGGCGGCTTGTTGAGCACGAAGGCCTGGAAATCCTGGTGGATCACCATTTCCTGCGCGAAGGCGGTCTCGTCATCGGACAGGATCACCCGTTCGCGCTCGCGCTTCGGCTTGTCGTCGACCCGCGCGGGTTCGGCAGGGGGCACGCGCAAGACTTGCCCCGCCTTGATCCGGTCGCCCGGGGTCGCGCGCGCACCGTCGACCCGCAACTGCCCGGTGCGCGCCCACATCGCGACCGTAGTGAAGCTGGTGTCGGGCAGATGCCGTTTGAACCAGCGATCGAGCCGGATGTCGTCGTCGTCGAAACCGACGCTGAATTCGCGCACGGTGGCGCTCTGGCTGTCGCCCTTGCCCGCGGTCATGCGACGCTCCGGGCGAGCGTCAGCCCTGCGAACAGCGCCAGCGCGGCGCCGAAAACCGACGCCAGCGCATAGCCGATCGCGGTCGCCGCGGCGCCGCTTTCGACCAGCGTCACCAGATCGAGCGAAAAGGCGGAGAAGGTGGTGAACCCGCCGAGCACCCCGACCCCGACGAACAGGCGCCAGTCGTCGCTGGCCCCGGTCCGCGCGAGGGTGCCGACGAGGAGCCCCATCAGCAGCCCGCCGGCCAGGTTCACAGCAAGCGTGCCATAGGGGAAATCCGGCCCCAGCCATGCGAGCATCGCACGGCCGGTCAGGAAGCGGGCGCCGGATCCGAGCGCGCCACCGATCATGACGAGAAGAAGTTGCATTGCCGGGCTCCTAGCGCGTTTCGCGGCCAACGCGAAGCATCGCCTGCGCGGACAGGCTTGCGCGGTGCGCGGGCACGCGCCATCTTTACCGGATATGTTGAACCTCGCCTCTATCCTGTTCGGCCTCGTCACCCTGGTGCTCGGCCTCGTCGCCTTCGTTCCGCTGCTTGGGTGGATGAACTGGCTCGTCATCCCGATCGGCATCGTCGGCGCCGCGCTCGGTGCGATGTCATCGAGCAACACCGGGCGGAACCTGAACCTGGTGCTGATCGTGATCTTCGCGATCCGGCTGAGTTTGGGCGGCGGGATCATCTGATCGGCGGCGTTTACCTGTACTGCGCCTGATCGTGCTCCCGCCAAGGCGAGACCTCTGCGAAAGTCGCCGGATTCGCCAAATCCTTTCGTCACCCCGGACTCGTTCCGGGTCCACCGTCATGCTAAATCAATGGCTTATGCCCGTGCGGAACAGTAGATCCCGGAACAAGGCTCTCCTGAGCGAAGTCGAAGGGTCCGGGATGACGGAGTGGGTTTTGCAGTGGTCTCGCGACGGCGGGAACCCAGTATTGGGTTCCCGCCTTCGCGGGGACACTGGGTAGAGTACGCCCCCTTTACACTCCGCGCGCTCTCCCCCTACCCCGGCGTAAAGGGGAGAGCGGCCATGAGCATGTTCCGGCGCAAGATCATCACCGAACAGCCTGCCGAGCAGCAGCTCGCGCGAACCTTGTCGTGGCCGCATCTGGTCGCGCTCGGGGTCGGGGCGATCGTCGGCACCGGCATCCTGACGCTGATCGGGGTCGGCGCCGACCGGGCGGGGCCGGCGGTGATCCTGTCGTTCGTGATCGCGGGTGCGATCTGCGCGTGCGCGGCGCTCTGCTATGCCGAGATGGCGACGATGATCCCCGCCTCGGGATCGGCCTATACCTATAGCTATGCAGTGCTGGGCGAGATCATCGCCTGGGTGGTCGGCTGGTCGCTGATCCTCGAATATTCGCTGGTGGTATCGACCGTCGCGGTCGGTTGGTCGGGCTATGCGGTCGGGTTCCTGAAGGGGCTCGGCATCGTGGTGCCGCCGGCGCTCGCCAACGGGCCGGCGCTCGGCGGGGTGGTCAACCTGCCCGCGGTGGCGATCATCGCGATCGTCGCGGGGCTGCTGACACTCGGCACCCGCGAGAGCGCGCGAATCAACATGGCGCTGGTGCTGCTGAAGATCGCGACGCTGGCGCTGTTCGTCGCGGTGGCGCTGCCGCATTTCGATGCCGCCAACCTGACGCCGTTCGCGCCTTATGGCTATGGCAGCACCGCCGCCGCGGGCGGGGTGAAGTACGGCGTGATGGGCGCCGCGGCGATCATCTTCTTCGCCTTCTACGGCTTCGATGCGATCTCGACCGCGGCGGAGGAGACCAAGCGGCCCGAGCGTGACCTGGCGATCGGGATCGTGGGGTCGATGCTGGCGTGCACGGTGATCTACATGGTCGTCGCCGCGACTGCGGTGGGGGCGATGTCGTTCACGCGCTTCGCCAAGAGCCCGGAGCCGCTGGCGCTGATCCTGCGCGAGATCGGCAGCCCCGGCATCGCCACGATCGTCGCCGCCGCCGCCGCGATCGCGCTGCCGACCGTGCTGCTGGCGTTCCTTTACGGCCAGAGCCGGATCTTCCTGGTGATGGCGCGCGACGGGTTCCTGCCTGTCGGGCTCGCCAAGATCTCCGCGCGGGGCACGCCGGTTCGGATCACGCTGCTGACCGCGATATTCGTTGCCGTCATCGCAGGCGTGGCGCCGCTCGACACCATCGCCAGCCTCGCCAATGCCGGCACCCTGTGCGCGTTCATCGCGGTGGCGGCGTGCGTGCTGGTGCTGCGACGCCGCGATCCGGCGGCGGCGCGGCCGTTCCGCACGCCGATCGCGTGGGTGGTGGCGCCGGCGGCGATCCTCGGCTGCGTGTACCTGTTCTTCAGCCTGCAGGCGGTGACCCAGCTGTGGTTCCTGGGATGGAACGGCGTCGGGCTGGTGGTGTACTTCGCCTATGGGCGGCGGCGGGCAGTGGCGACTTGACGGGATAGCTCCCGGCGTCACCTCTCCTTCCGTCACGCCACCCCAAACGTTATCGCGCCGCGGTCCAGACCTGGGTGCGGCAGAACGGGCCGACGCAGCCCTTCACCTTCAGCGTGTTGCCGCTGCGGATGAGTTCGGAACGGTAGCTCTTGCCGCTTTCGGGGTCGTAGATGCGGCCCTTCCAGCGGCCGTCGTCGGGGGCGAAGCCGGTCAGGAAGACCATGCCGACGATCGGGCGGGTACGCAGCGCCGCGTCGGGGTTGTTGGTGTCGGTGGTCGGCTTGGACGGATCGACCTTCAGCACCTTGGAGATGCGGCCGCAGACATGCTGGCCGCAGGCGCCGATCTCGACCAGCGCCTTGCCTTCGACCGTGACCCAGCGGCCAGCGATCGGGGCCGGTGAGACCGCTGCCGCGGCGGTGCTGGCGGCACCGAGTACTGCCAGCGCGATGAGCGCCTTCATGCCGCGAGCTTACGCAGCACGTAGTGGAGGATGCCGCCGTTGAGGAAATATTCCAGCTCGTTGACGGTATCGATCCGGCACCGCGTCGCGAAGGTTTCTGTGGTGCCGTCGGCGCGGGCCAGCGTGACCTCGACGACCTGGCGGGGGCGGAGCGCGCCGACGCCGAGGATCGTGAAGGTCTCCGACCCGTCGAGCTTCAGCGTCTCGCGGGTGATGCCGTCCGCGAACTGAAGCGGCAGCACGCCCATGCCGACCAGGTTCGACCGGTGGATGCGTTCGAAGCTTTCGGTGATCACCGCGCGGACGCCGAGCAGGTTGGTGCCCTTTGCCGCCCAATCGCGCGACGAACCGGTGCCGTATTCCTTGCCTGCGACGATGACGAGCGGGGTGCCGTCTGCTTTGTAGCGCATCGCCGCGTCGTAGATCGGCATGGTCTCGCCGTCGTACCTGGTCATGCCGCCTTCGACGCCCGGCACCATTTCGTTCCGGATGCGGATGTTGGCGAAGGTGCCGCGCATCATCACGTCGTGGTTGCCGCGACGCGCGCCGTAGCTGTTGAAGTCGGCCTGGCTGACCTGATGTTCCTGGAGGAACACGCCCGCCGGGCTCGCCGCCTTGATGCTGCCGGCAGGGCTGATGTGATCGGTGGTGATCGAGTCGCCGAGGATCGCGAGCGGCTTGGCCTCGATGATGTCCTGCACCGCGCCTGGGGTCATCTCCAGCCCGTCGAAATAGGGCGGGTTGGCGACATAGGTGCTGCCGGCGCGCCACTGATAGGTGTCCGACCCGGTGACCTCGATCCCGCTCCACTTGGCGTCGCCCGCATAGACGTTGCCGTAGCGCGCGCGGAACATGCCGTCGTCAATATTGGCGTCCATCACCGATCGGACCTCGGCATTGGTCGGCCAGATGTCGCGCAGATAGACGTCGTTGCCGTCGCCGCCCTGGCCGAGCGGCGTCTCGATCATGTCGGAGGTGACGCTGCCCTTGATCGCATAGGCGACGACGAGTGGGGGCGAGGCGAGGAAGTTCGCGCGAACGTCGGCCGAGACGCGGCCTTCGAAGTTGCGGTTGCCCGACAGCACCGAGGCGGCGACGATGTCGTTCTCGTTGATCGCAGCCGAGATCGCGGGCGCAAGCGGCCCGGAATTGCCGATGCAGGTGGTGCAGCCATAGCCGACCAGGTTGAAGCCGAGCGCGTTGAGGTCGTCCGTCAGCCCCGCCTTGTCGAGATAGTCGGTGACGACCTGGCTGCCGGGTGCGAGCGAGGTCTTGACCCACGGCTTGGACGTTAGTCCGAGCGCGCGCGCCTTGCGGGCGACGAGGCCGGCGGCGACGAGCACGCTGGGGTTCGAGGTGTTGGTGCAGCTGGTGATCGCGGCGATGACGACGTCGCCGTCGCCGATGCCGTGATCCTCACCCGACACGTCGACGCGGGCAGGCTGTTCCTTGTGGTAGATCTTGAACAGGTCGCCGTTGAACACCTCGTCGACCTTGCCGAGCGAGACGCGGTCCTGCGGGCGCTTCGGCCCGGCGAGCGAGGCGACGACGCAGCTCATGTCGAGTTCCAGCGTGTCGGTAAAGATCGGATCGGGCGCGTCGTCGTGGCGCCACAGGCCGTTCGCCTTGGCATAGGCCTCGACCAGCGCGATCGTCTCTTCGGGCCGCGCGGTGAGACGCAGATAGTCCATCGTCTTGTCGTCGATCGGGAAGAAGCCACAGGTCGCGCCATATTCGGGCGCCATGTTCGCGATCGTCGCGCGATCGGCGAGCGTCATCGAGGCGAGGCCGGGGCCGAAGAATTCGACGAAGCGCCCGACCACACCCTTGGCGCGCAGCATCTGGGTGACGGTGAGGACGAGATCGGTGGCGGTGATGCCTTCGTTCAGCGCGCCGGTCAGCTTGAAACCGACGACCTCCGGGATGAGCATCGACACCGGTTGGCCGAGCATCGCTGCCTCCGCCTCGATGCCGCCGACGCCCCAGCCGAGCACGCCGAGGCCGTTGACCATCGTGGTGTGGCTGTCGGTGCCGACCAGCGTATCCGGATAGGCGATCATCTTCCCGTCGCTCGCGCCGCTCGCGTTCGACGACCAAATAGCCTGGCCGATATATTCGAGATTTACCTGGTGGCAGATCCCGGTGCCCGGCGGCACGACCTGGAAATTGTCGAGCGCCTTCGATCCCCATTTCAGGAACTCGTAGCGCTCCATGTTGCGCCGGTATTCGAGATCGACATTGTCTTCGAACGCTTTGGGCGTCCCGAATTCGTCGACCATCACCGAGTGATCGATGACGAGGTGGACGGGAACCTGCGGGTTGATCTTGGCGGGATCGCCGCCGAGCTTGGTGATCGCGTCGCGCATCGCGGCGAGATCGACGACGCAGGGAACGCCGGTGAAATCCTGCATCAGCACGCGGGCGGGGCGATACTGGATCTCGCGGTCGCTGCGGCGTTCCTGCTGCCAGTCGACGATCGCCTGGATATCCTCACGCGTGACGGTGACGCCGTCTTCGAAACGGAGCAGGTTTTCGAGCAGCACCTTCATCGAGAAGGGCAGCCGGCTGATGTCGCCGAGCTGTGCCGACGCCTTGTCGAGCGAATAATAGTCGTAGGACTTGCCGCCGGCTTCCAGAGTCGATCGGGTGTTGAGGCTGTCCTGGCCGATGGCGGTCATATGCGTCCTTCCTGGTCGCGCAAGCCTGCCTCACGATCCGGCGCTCGGGGAGGCGGCGGAAACCGCGCGGGCGGTGCGGGCGCAAGCGAATTGCGGGTATGTGCGCGGCCTTAGCAAGGGGGGCGGAGCGGGGGAAGGGTGTGCGGCGCCTTTCGACCGGCGGCAGCGACAAGGTCCGAAGCGGCGCGGATCATATGCTCGCGGGGCACGCGCCATTGCTTTGTCGATGCAGGCATCGGAAAGCCGTGGCCATGGAGTCCACTCGATTCGACCGGCTGACAAAGCGCCACCGCGAGTGCCTGCGCGGGGTGCGCGAGCTGAAGGGATCCAAGGAGATCGCCGAGGAGCTCGGGATCGAGAAATCCACCGTCGACAGCTATCTGACCGAAGCCGTGAAGGTGCTGGGCGCGCGCAACCGCCGGGACGCCGCGCTCCAGCTCGACCGCCACGAGCGCGATGTCGACGCCCCATCATCCCCGCGTGCGGACGCCCCCGACAAAATCGGGGGTCATTCTGCACGGCTAGCTGCCGCCACCGATCCGCTGCCAGTGACGGCGTTGCCGGGCGAACAGGTCGCCGGGCGATCGGCAGACGATGCGGAGGAGCCCGGTAAGGGCCGCTTCGCACGGTTCCGGTTGCCCTATCGGCGGAAGGGGCAAGCGGGGAACGAACTCTCTGTCGGCGACCGGTTAATATGGATTCAGGTGATCACCTTGGGGCTGGCGATCGGCTTCGGCATGCTCATGATGGGCCTGCAAATCCTGACCGGTATCATGGAGAGTCTGTCTCGCCACCTTTCCTGACTGGGAACGGGAGCCCTTCGGGGCCGGGAGGATGGCTATGTCCACGACGAACACGATGCCCGCGGCGGATGCCGTGGCGGAATTGCTGTGGCGGATCGAAAGCCAGATCGACGAGGTCTTTGCGACCGGCGGCGAACTGCTCAGCGCGTTGCCGCGTGCCAGGGTCGCCTCCAACCTGCCGGCGATCGCCGGGCAGGCCGCGTTCGAACATTTCAGCCAGGCGCTTCTCGCCCTCGGTACGGCGCGCGGCCATGTCGTCGCCGGCCACCGGGTGGTCGAGAAGGTCGGCAAACAGATCGGGTATGAAACCAACTTCGGCGATGAAAAGCCGAAGGGAATGTTCAACCCGACAGGCGGAGACGTCGCCCAGCTGCGCGTCGCTGCCTAGGCGTCATGGCTTGGCTCCCGGGTCGCTCCTTTTTGGGGCCAAGCCATGACCCATATCATCGTCTTCAATCTGCTCCTCGGTGCCGCCTGCCTCTACGCCTTCACGCGGGGCGGGGCGCCCGAGCGGCTCACCGCCGCCGTGTTCCTGATCGCGGCCTGCGCGAGTTATTATGCTCCCTTCAGCCGGTATCGCCAGGTGGAGCTGACGCTGTTCGCGATCGATCTGGTCACGCTCGCCGCGCTGGCCCTGATCGCCGCGCGCGCCGATCGGTTCTGGCCGCTCTACGTCAGCGCGCTGCAACTGCTCACACTCGCGATCCACGGCGCCAAGGCCTATCAGCCCGGGCTCGTCTACTGGATGTACGGGGGCGCCAGTGGCAAGATCGCCTATCCGATGATCGTCCTGCTCGTGGCCGGCGTCGTCCGGCACCGGAAGCGACTGGGCGAATGGGGCCGCGATCCGGATTGGTCGTTCCGTGCTTGACCTCGACCCTTCGCCGATGACCGACGTCCGGCTGCTGCGCTGGCCGGATCGCGACCGCGACGATTACGAGCGGCTCGCGGCGACGCTGACCCGCGTCCGCACCGTCGCGGCACGGACCCGCGGCGAGCTGATCGCGGTGGTGCCGACCGGGCCCGAGGAGCCGAGCGACCTCGATCGCGCGCGCATGCTGTTCGCGCAACGCCGCGCGCGCGACGACGCGGCGGGTGAGGATGCCGACCTGTTCGGCGACATCGCCTGGGACATCATGCTGGTGCTGTTCATTGCCAACGAGGAGGACCGCGACGTCGACCATGCCACGATGTCCGCCCTCGCGCGGATGCTGCCGCAGACGGTGGAGCGGTGGCTGACGGTGTTGGAGAGCCGCGGGTTGCTGAACCGGCCGGCCGACGACGCCGGGCGGGTGGTGGTGCGGCTCGCGGACCGCGGGTTGGCGCTGATGCTGCGGAGTTTGAGCGTGATCTGAGGGTTGGCGACCCGATCACCCCTCCCCTTCAGGGAAGGGGCTTAGAGGCTCTGGAGCCATATTCGCTGGGCCGAACCGGCGCCTGCGCTCACTCGCCCAGCGCCAGACCTGCGTCTTCGGCATGGGCGCGCATCATCTCCACGCCTTGGCAGATGTGGTTGCCCGCGATCGACAGGCCGAGATCGTCGGCAAGCCGGACCAGCTCTTCGCCCAGCGCGACCGCGCGGCGCATCAATTCGATCCGGATCTGGTCTTCCACGGTCATCGCAACTCCCTGCGGCGCCATATCGTGTCGCGATGTTGCAGCGCAACTGATCACGCATCCAATATCGTTGCAGGACGGGACAATCGACCGGAATTCGAAACGACTCGACGCGCGGCATTTGGCGGTGGCAGTGGTTGAACGGGAGATCGATCATGCTGTTTGCCGTTTCGCTCGCCTTGCCCGCGCCGGCGGAGACGATGAGATGCACCGCGCCGCTGCCCGCCGACATGGCGAGCTGGGCCACACCGGTCGCACTCGAGAACGACACGATGCTCCCGATCGGGCGTGCGGCGCGTGCGACACTCTCGGCCGATGCCAAGCTTGCGGTCGCGCCCGAGAAACTGCCGGCGGCCGGCAGCTTCGGCGGTACCCTGCGTTTTAGGATCGTCAGGCAGGGGCGGTACAAGGTCGCGCTCGATGGTCCGGCGTGGATCGACGTGCTGAACGGCGGCGCGCGGCTTGCCTCGGTTGCGCACAAGCATGGCGAACAATGCTCGTCGATCAGGAAGACCGTCGAGTTCGTGCTGACGCCGGGCAGCTATGCGCTCCAGTTGTCGGGTGCGGCTCGGGCGTCGGTGACCGTGTTCGTGGGTCCTGCGAAGTAGACAGTGGTGTCGAGAGCGTCCCCGCCGGTTCGGTGGGTGACCGAGCGAGAGGAACAAGATGGCTGAAGTGCCCGTCGCTGCATCGATCCCCAGCCCCAAAGGGCTGCCCGTGGTCGGCCATCTCCACCAGATCGCGCGGGCGGGGCTGATCGGCCACCTGCTGAACGTCAGCCGCGACTTTCCGGAAGGCATCTTCAAGCTGAAGTTCGGCAGCCGCGTCGGGGTGTTCGTCACCGATCCCGACCTGGTCGCGATCCTTTCCGACGAGGCCCGGTTCCGCAAGATGCCGGGGCCTGGGCTGCGCGTGGTCCGTCGCTTCGCCGGCGACGGGCTGTTCACCGCGTTCAGCGAGGAGCCGAACTGGGGCAAGGCGCACCGCATCCTGCTGCCGGCGTTCAGCCAACGCGCGATGCGCGGCTATTTCGACATGATCGTCGAGGTGTGCGACCAGCTGGTGGCGAAATGGACGCGGGCGAGCGGCACCGACGTGCTGGTCGCCGACGACATGACCCGGCTGACGCTCGATTCGATCGCGATCGCGGGGTTCGGGCATCGCTTCGACAGTTTCGAGAAGGAGGAGCTCGACAGCTTCCTCCTGGCGCTCGGCCGGGCGCTGAGCGAATCGCTGTCGATGATCACGCGAATGCCGCTGCAGAACCGGCTCGCCAAGAAATCGCAGCGCCAGTTCGACGCCGACATCGCGGAGATGAACGCGCTCGTCGACGGGCTGATCGCCGAGCGCCGCCGGACGCCGACCGACGGCCGCGACCTGCTCAACCTGATGCTGACCGCGGTCGATCCCGAGACCGGCGAGCAGCTCGACGACGTCAACATCCGCTACCAAGTGCTGACGTTCCTGATCGCGGGGCACGAGACCACCAGCGGCATGCTGACCTTCGCGTTCAGCTATCTGCTGCGCAATCCCAGCATCCTCGCCCAGGCCTATGCGGAGGTGGACCGGGTGCTGCCGGGCGATGTCCGGCCCGATTACGCGCAGGTCGCGAAGCTGGAGGTGATCGAGCGCATCCTGAAGGAGGCGCTGCGGCTGTGGCCGACCGCGCCCGCGTTCAGCCTGGCGCCGTTCGAGGATACCGAGGTCGGCGGCTATCTGTTGAAGAAGGACCGCCCGGTCAACGTCTTCGCCCCCGGCGTTCATCGCAACCCGAAGGTATGGGACGATCCCGACAGCTTCGACATCGATCGCTGGCTGCCCGAGAACGAGGCGAAGCACCATCCGCACGCCTACAAGCCGTTCGGCAATGGCGAGCGCGCCTGCATCGGGCGGCAGTTCGCGATGGTCGAGGCGAAGATCGCGATGGCGATGCTGCTGCGTGCCTTCTCGATCAGCGATCCGCATTCCTATCGGCTGCGGATCAAGGAGACGCTGTCGATCAAGCCCGACGAGTTCTTCATGCGGATCCGCCTACGCCAGCCGCACGAGCGCATCGCCGTGGCCCCGGCCGCGACCGCCGCCGCGGACGAGGCTGTCGCTGCGGTGACCGGGACCGGGCAGCGCTTCGCGGTTCTCTACGGATCGAGCCTCGGCACCGCGCGCGACATCGCCGAGGAGATCGCCGAGCGTGCGCGGGTCGACGGGTTCGACGTCGTCGTCCGATCGATGGACGACAGCTTCAAGGGCGGCGCGGCGCCCGAGGATAAGGTGATCGTCATCGTCACCGCGACCTATAACGGACGCGCGCCGGATACCGCGATCGCGGTCGAACGCGCGCTCGACTCGGGGGCGTTCGAGGGCGCCGACTGGTCGGGCGCGCGGTTCGCGGTGCTCGGGATCGGCAATTCGCAATGGCCGAACTACCAACTGTTTCCCAAGCGGGTCGATGCCGCGATCGAGCAGGCGGGCGCCGCGCGGCTGATCTCGCGGGCGGAGGCGGACGGGCAGGGCGATTTCGACGGCGCGGTCGCGGGCTTCGTCCGCGATCTTTGGAAGGCGCTGGGCAGCGACACTGCGCCGAGCGCGTCGGACGCGATGCTGTCGCTGACGCCGGTCGACACCGTTGCCGCGCGCGCCGGCGCCTTGCCCGAACACGCTCAACGATTGGAGATCGTCGCCAACGACGAACTCGTTCGCCCCGCGGACGGCCTGTGGGATTTCGCCAAGGAACCGCCGCGACCGTCGACCCGGCTGATCCGGGTGCGGCTGCCCGCCGAGCAGGTCTACCACACCGGCGATCACATCGCCGTCTATGCGCGCAACCGCCCCGAACTCGTCGAGCGCGCGGTGGCGCGGCTCGGCGTCGATGCGGCCGGACAGCTGAAGGTCGAGGGGCAGGGTGGCCGCTTCCGGCACCTCCCGCTCGGGCAGACGGTGACGGTGGCGCAGTTGCTGTCGGACTTCGTCGAACTGTCCGATCCGCTGCCGAAGCGCGCGCTGGCAGTCGTGGCCGCGCAGACCCGCTGCCCCAACACCAAGCGCGCGCTGGCGGCGCTGGAGGTGGATTACGACGCGGCGGTCGCGGCGAAGCGGATGACGCTGCTCGACCTGCTGGAGGCGCATCCCGCGGCGGAGCTGTCGTTCGACGCGCTGGTCGAACTGTCGGCGCCGATCGCGCCGCGCTTCTATTCGATCGCGTCGAGCCCGCTGGTGGCCCCCGACATCGCCGACCTGATCGTGGGGACCAGCGTCGCGCCGGCCTGGTCGGGGCTTGGCGAGCATCGCGGCTTCGCATCGGGCTATATGGCAGGCGTTGCGCCTGGCGAGCAGGTGTTCGGCTATGTCCGGCGGCCCAACCCGCCCTTCGCGCCCGCGGCGCCCGACGTGCCGATGATCCTGATCGGCCCGGGCACGGGCTTCGCGCCGCTCCGCGGGTTCCTGGCCGAGCGGGCCGCGCAGCCGGGTTCGGCCAAGAGCCTGTTGTTCTTCGGGTGTCGCCATCCCGATCACGACTGGTTCTGCCGCGAGGAGATGGAGCGGTGGCAGGCCGACGGCGTGGCCACGCTCCACCTCGCCTTCTCGGGGGTCGAGAGCCACCCGTGGCGCTTCGTCCAGGACGCGCTCTGGGCCGAACAGGAGCAGGTCTGGGCGGCGATCGAGGCGGGGGCGGCGATCTACCTGTGCGGCGACGGGCGGTTCATGGCGCCGGCGGTTCGCGACACGCTGATCCGGATCTGGATGCAGCAGGTCGGCGGCGAACATGCGCAGGGATCGGCGTGGCTCAACGAGATGATCGAACAGGGGCGTTTCCACCAGGACGTGTTCGGCTTCGGCAAATAGGCCGCGCTTGCCGTCGGCGGCGAACGGGTCCAGCATCCCCACAGGCGCCGTGCGAGCGCCGAGGAGAGCAGCATGCAGCAACTGAGCGCGCAGGACGCGTCGTTCGTCTATCTCGAAACGCCGCACACGCCGATGCATATCGGCTCGGTCGGGATCTACGATCCGTCCACCGCGCCGGGCGGCTTCGTCCGTTTCAAGGACGTGCTGAAGTTCATCGAGAGCAGGCTGGGCGGGGCGCGCAGCTTCCGCCAGCGGCTGGTGCGGGTGCCGTTCGACCTGGATCACCCCTATTGGATCGAGGACCCCGAGTTCGACCTGGAATTTCACGTCCGCCACATCGCGCTGCCCAAGCCCGGCGACTGGCGCCAGCTGTGCATCCAGGTCGCGCGACTCCACGCGCGGCCGATGGATCTGTCCAAACCGCTATGGGAGTTCACGATCGTTGAGGGGCTCGACAACATCGAAGGGCTGCCGAAGGGCTGTTTCGCGCTCGTCAGCAAGGTCCATCACGCCGCGATCGACGGGATGAGCGGGGTCGAGATGTCGGCGGCGGTGCACGATCTGGATGCGGCGATGACCCCGCCCGACAAGATCGATCGCTGGTCGCCCGAGCACATGCCGAACGTCGCCGACCTGCTGACACGGAGCTATTTCAACAGCCTGGTCCAGCCGATGCGCGTGGTCGAGACGATCGGCCGGTCGCTGCCGGGCATGGCCAAGCTCACCGCGCAGGTCGGCAAGGGCGACGTGTCGATCCGTAACGCCCGGCCCGCGCCCAAGACGCGATTCAACGCGAAGGTCTCCGCGCACCGGGTGTGGGATGCGGTGCCGTTCGCGCTGAAGGACATCCGCGCGATCAAGGAGGCGGTGCCGGATGCGACCGTCAACGACGTCATCCTCTCGATCGTCGGCGGGGGGTTGCGCAGCTATCTGCGCGGCACCGACGAGCTGCCGAAGGACACGCTGACCGCGATGGCGCCGATCTCGGTTCGCGGGACCGGCGAGAAGGCGGCGCTCGGCAACCTCGTCTCGGCGATGGTGGTGGGGCTCGGCACCCAGATCGAGGATCCGCTCGAGCGGTTGCGCTTCGTGCATGACGAGGCGGTCAATTCTAAGGCGATGACCAATGCGGTCGGGGCCAAGAACCTCGCCGATTACAGCAAGCTGGTACCCTCTGGCCTCGCCGGGCTCGCGGCGCGGCTGTACACGCGGGTGGGTGCGGCGAACGCGCATGCGCCGGCGTTCAATTGCGTCGTCACCAATGTGCCGGGCAGCCGGGTGCCGCTCTATTTTTGCGGCGCGCGAATGGTGGCGATGTACGGCACCGGCCCGGTGTTCGACGGCATGGGGTTGATCAATCCGGTCTACAGCTATGGCGACACGATCGCGATCTCCTTCACCGCGGATCGATCGGCGATGCCCGATCCGGATCGCTATGCCGATGCATTGCGGGCGTCGTTCGCGGCGCTGAAGGCCGCCACCGTGAAACCCGCGCCCGCGCCGCCGGTTGAGACCAACGACAACAAGCCGGCACCCAAGCCGAAACTCCCGCGAAAAGGAACCAGATGATGGCAGACGACGTGAACGACGCGATCGACCAGGGCGCCAACGCCGCGAAGAGCGCCGCGGAGACCATGCGCAATGCCGGCGAGCAGGCCCGCACCGGCTTCAATGAACGCGTCGTCGATCCCGCCAAACGCGCGGGCGAAGCGATCAAGGCGTCGGGGCAGAAGGTCGCCGAGGGCGGCGCAACGATCGGCACCAAGATGATCGACCAGGCCGAACAGAATGCCCGCGAAGCCTTCGCCGCGATGCGCGAGGCGGCTAGCGCCAAGGACATTTCCGACGTGATGCGGATCCAGGGCGATTACCTGCGCGAACAGGGCCAGCGCAGCATGAGCCAAGCCCGTGAGATCGGCGAGCTGATCATGCAGTTCGGCCGCGACGCCGTCGCGCCGCTGCGGAGTTCGGGCGAGAAGTGAGCGACTGGCGGGCGTGATCCCCGTTAGTCATCTCCACGCAGGCGGGGATCCAGACTGGCAAGCCGCGGCCATCTAATTGCTACGCTAGCCGCTATGGATCCCCGCCTGCGCGGGGGATGACGATACAGGTATCGAGGGAAGGCGCGGACTCCCGCTCAGGCGTGCCCGGCAGACGGATAGACCAAGCCCTTCAGACCGGTCCGCTGGAACGGGTGCCAATCGTCCTGTGCCTGCGACAGCCGGTCGGCAACCGCATACAGCACCGCGGGGTTGACGCCGAGGCCGCAATGGCTGCCGTGGACCTCGATATTGTCGGTCTCGGGGCCCGAGGGCTCCATGCAATTCTGCCACGCGACGACGCCGTCCTCGCGGGTGTAGATCGCCGTCGAGGGCACCGGGGGCGGGACCGCGACTTCGGACAGCTGGTTTTTGGTGTGATCGTCGTCGATCTTCTGGCCGGTCAGATACTCGTATGCACGCCACACGTTAGTGGCGCGCGGGCTGCCTGCGAAGGGCGAGCCGAGCGTGATCACCTGGCGGACCGCGTCGGGGGCACGGCGGGCAACGAGGCGTGCCATGATGCCGCCGAGGCTCCACCCGATCACGCTGACCTTCTGCCCGGTCAGATCGTGGATCGCATGGAGGCGCGCGATGAGCTTCTCGCCCTCGTGCCCAATCGCCTTGGGGCCAAGGTTGCGGCCGAGTTCCCAGGCATGCGCGTCATAACCGAGGCGCTTGAGGTAGCGGCGCAGCACGCCGGTCGAGGTATCGCTGGCTATAAAGCCGGGCAGGACCAGCACCGGATGCCCGTCGCCACGGGGTGCCGCGGCGAGCATCGGCGCGGCGAACGGTAGCGACCCAAGCTCCGCCAGCGCTCGTGGCAGCTCGGTGAGCGCTAGCAGCGCGGAGGGGGCACGTACGGTGTCGTAGCGGTCAGCGGTCTTGGGGGCGGCGGTCGCCATTCGGGCAGTCCTTCTTTGCAGTGCAGCATGAATGCGCAAGTGGCGGGGAAAGTTCATTATAGGCCAAAGGCTTCGCTCCTCACCGCGGCGCGGGCAGCGTCGAGCGCGAGGATCGCGAGGTCGTGCGACACGCCGTCGCGTCCGCGGACCTGATCCTTCAGCATCGCCTCCGCGCGGAAGCCGAGGCTTTCGAACAAGGCAATCGAGCCGTTCTGATCGGTGGTCATCTGCGCCGTCAGCTTGTCGAGCTTGCGGTCGGCGGCGATCGCGAAGATCGCCTCGAGCAGGTCGCGGCCGAGCCCCGCGCCGCGCCGGTCGCCCGACACCAGCAGCCGCACCTCGCCGACATGCGCGCTCCAGCCGAGCGGATCGCGGACCAGCGCGGCGGTACCGACGATCGTGCCATCGTCCTCTGCGACGAGGCTGTCGATCCAGCCCTCCGCGATCGCATCCTGCCACGCCGCGACGACGCGGGGGTGGCGCAGGTCGCGGCCGAGGAACAGCAGGTCGTGTTCGGCAAGCGTGGCGGTGAAGGCGAGCATCGCGTCGCGATCGGCGGGCTGGAAGCGGCGGATGGTGTGGCTCATGTCGACCTCGTCGCCAGCCATTCCACGAGCCGCGGCCACAGTCGGCGGATCGCATTGCCCCCGGCGACCAGGCTGACATGGCCGCCCTTCAGCATCACCTCCTCCTTGTCGGTCGACCCGATCATCCCGAGCAGCGGCGCGGAGGCCGCGGTGGGGACGATATGATCGTGCTGCGCGGCGACGTGGAGGAACGGCGCGGTGATCCGCGCGAGATCGATCGCGCGGCCGCCGACCTCCATGGTGCCGGCGAGCAGGCGGTTCTCCCACAGCAGCTGGCGGGTGGTCTGGCGGAAATACTCGCCCGCGAGCGGCAGTATGTCGGCCGCCCAGCGATCGAACATCCGGAACGACTTCACGAATTCGTCGTCATGGAGGTTGTCGACCAGCCGGACCTGCCCCGCGGCGCGGCTGCCCGGGCGCAGCATGTCGAACGCGGTGTAGAGGTAATCGCCGGGGCAATTGCCGAACGTGTCGACGAGCCGGTCGACGTCGAAGAAGCGCGGATCGGCCCAGGCCTGGAACATGTCCATTTTGGAGAAATCGACCGGGGTGGTGAAGGTGACGAGGTTGGCGAGCCCGTGATCCGGGTGCAGCGCCGCCCAGAGAAGCGACAGGACGCCGCCGAAGCAATAGCCGATCAGGCTGACATCGCGCTCTCCGGTCTCGCGCGCGACCCGCGCCAGCGCAGCGGGCAAAAAATCGAGGATATAGTCGTCCATCCCGAGGCGCTTCTCGTCGGCGCGCGGCGCTTCCCAGTCGAGCATGAAGACGTCGAATCCCGCCTCCAGCAGATATTCGACGAGGCTCTGCCCAGGCACCATGTCGAAGATGTAGCCGCGGTTGGTCGTCGCCATTACCAGCAGGATCGGCACGCGGTACACGTCCTCCACCCGTGGGCGATAATGGTAGAGCCGCATCGTCCCGCGCTCGATCAGTACGTCCTTCACGCTCGCGCCGAGACTCGGGCCGTTGGTGGTGAAGTAGGATAGCCCCTTCAGGTTGCGCCGCATCGCGCGATCGAATTCGCTCCTCGCGGCGGTGAGAAGATCGGGCGCGGTCGCCATCAGGCGGAGGGTGCCGGGGGTTTGCGGCCGCGGGTGGGCTTCGGCTTATCGGGGACGGCGGGCGCCGCGCCGTCGGTCAGCAGCGCCTCGATCCGGAGCAGGGATGCTTCGATCCGGCCGATCCGTGCGGACAGATCCTCGATCTCGCCACGGCTCGGCATGTTTGCGGCAGCGAGCCCGCGCTCCATCATCTGCTTCATGGCCGCCTGGGCATTCATGGTCGCGGCGTTCGCGCCGTGCATCGTCTGCGACCACTGGTCCGACTTCAGCACCTGCCCGCCAACGCTGTTGGCCATCTTCTCCCATTCGCCCAGCATCTCGCGAAAGAACGCGGCCGGATCGGGTATCGTCATGCTGCGCAGCATCGGCGCGGGAAGGGGTGGCGTCAAGCGCGGCGGGCGGCGCCGGTGTCCCGCATCAGCGCTCCGGCCGCGGCGCCCCGGTCGCGGTCACCGGCTGCGGGCCGTCCGCGGTCGCCTCCAGCAGCGAATCCGCACCGAGTACCCGGTACAGCGTCACCGCGTTGCTCGCGCCGATCAGCTGGGTCTGCACCAGGTTGCGCTGCGCGGTGTAATAGGCGCGTTGGGCGTCGAGGCTGGTCAGGAAGGTATCGATCCCGCCGCGATAGCGGAGCGTCGTCAGATTGAGGGTGTCGAGCGCCGCGGCGCGGAACGCGGTGTTGGCGCGGAGCTGGTCCGCAAAGGTGCCCTGGCGGGCAAGGGCGTCGGCAGTCTCGCGGAACGCGATCTGAATCGCGCGTTCGTAGGTCGCCAGCGCGGCGTCGCGCTGCGCCTTGGAATATTCGACTCCGCCGATGCCTGCGCCGCCCTGGAAGATCGGGACGCTGACTTGCGGGGTGACCGAATAGTTGAACGCGCCGCCGCTGAACAGCGAGGTGAGCGCGCTGCTCGCGAAGCCGACCAGCCCGGTCAGCGAAATGCGAGGGAACAGCGCCGCGCGCGCGGCACCAATCTCGGCATTGGCGGCGCGCAGGTCGTATTCTGCCTGAACCACGTCGGGACGGCGCAGCAGCACGCGACTGTCGAGCCCGGCCGGCAGCGCGGCGACGCTCGCCTGCGCGGTGTCGATCGAGGTGGCCAGCAGCGCCGGATCGACCGGCGCGCCGACCAGCAGCTGAAGCGCGTTGGCGTCCTGCGCGATTGCGGTGCGCTGCAAAGCCAGGTCGGCGTTCGCGGTTTCCAGCACCTGTTCGGCCTGACGGAGATCGGTGCGCGGCGCGATGCCGCCTTCGAGGCGCTGGCGGGTGAGCTTGACGCTCTGCTCGGCACTGGTGGCAGTGTCCTGCGCGATCTTGAGCAGGCTGGCGTCCGCGGCATAGGTCAGCCAGGCATCGGCGATGTCGCCGACCAGGGTCAGGCGGGTCGCGCGCGCCGCGGCCTCGGTGCCGAAATAGCGATCGAGTGCGGCGCCGGTCAGCGAGCGGATGCGGCCGAACAGATCGAGTTCGAACGCAGTGATGCCGAGGTTGACCGAATAGGAGCTGCCACGCCCGCCCGACGAGATGACGGTGCCGCCGGTGCCGGTCCCGGTTCCGCCGGTGCCGGTTCCCGTACTGGTCCCGCCGGTGCCCGTGCCCCCCGTGCCGGTGCCCGTTCCCGTGCCGCCGCCGACGGTGGTGCCCGTCGTCGTCGTGGCGCCGTCGCCGCCGCCCGACCGGCTGTAGCGGACGTTGCCGTCCACCTGCGGGAGGAGGTCAGCACGCTGGATCCGGTACTGCGCCCGCGCCGCGGCGATGTTCGCCGCGGCGATGCGGAGATCGCGGTTATTGGCGAGTGCCTGTTCGACGATCGCCTGCAGCCGCGGGTCGCGGAACACGTCGCGATAGGTGATCGCGGGCAGCACCGCCTCGGACTGGCGCAGATAGGCGTCGCCCACCAACCACGAGGCGGGCACCGGCAGCTCGGGGCGCACATATTTGGGCGCGAGCGAACAGCCCGCAAGCATCGACGCGGCAAGCAGGGGTAGGGCGCGGGGCATCATGCTGGCTCCGGCACGGGCTGGGCAGGGGGCATCGGCGGCGCGGGCGGCTGATCCTCGCCCTTGCCGTCGCCCTGGTGGCCGGTCGGCCGGCCACGGATCTTGGCGATGCCGTCGCGGACGCCGCGGCGAACCAGCACGAAGAAGAATGGAATGTAGAAGATCGCCAGCAGCGTTGCGGTCAGCATGCCGCCGATTACCGCGGTGCCGATCGCGATGCGGCTATTCGCGCCGGCGCCGGTCGAGATCGCCAAGGGCAGCACGCCGAAGATGAACGCGAACGAGGTCATCAGGATCGGACGGAGCCGGATCCGTGCGGCTTCCAGCGCGGCGTCGATCACGCGAGCGCCCGATCGTTCGGCCTGTTCGGCAAATTCGATCATCAGGATCGCGTTCTTGGCGGCGAGGCCCATCGTCGTCAGCAGCCCAATCTGCAGATAGACGTCGTTGATCAACCCGCGCAGCGTCACGAACAACACCGCGCCGACCAGCCCGAGCGGGATGACGAGCAGCACCGCGACCGGAATCGACCAGCTTTCATAGAGCGCGGCGAGGCACAGGAACACGACGAGCAGCGACAGCCCGTAGAGGATCGGCGCCTGCCCGGACGACAGCCGCTCCTGGAACGACAGGCCGGACCACGCGACCGTGGTGCCGGGGATCTTGGCGGCGAGCGCCGCGATCTTCTCCATCGCCTCGCCCGAGCTGGTGCCCGGCGCGCCCGAACCGCTGAATTCGTAGGATGGAATGCCGTTGAAGCGCGACAGCGTCGTCGGCGCCTGCGACCAGCTGGTCTGGGCGAAGGCGGAGAACGGCGCCATCGCGCCGGTCGAGCCGCGGACAAACCATTGCGACAGGTCCGACGGCGACGACCGGTAGGGCGCGTCGCCCTGGACGTAGACGCGCTTGACGCGGCCGCGGTCGACGAAGTCGTTGACGTACTGGCCACCCCACGCGGTCGACAGGGTGCTGTTCACGGTCGTCTGGTTGAGCCCGAGCGCGCTGAGCTTCTGCTGGTCGACATTGACCTGCAGGGTCGCGACGTCGGGCAATTCGGTCAGGCGGATCGAGGCCAGCGAGGGATCCGCACGCGCCGCGGCCAGCAGCTTCTCGCGGGCGGCGGCGAAATCGGTCTGGCTCATGCCGCTGCTGTTCTGGAGCTGCATGGTGAAGCCGTTCGATTGGCCAAGGCCGCGGATCGCGGGCGGGACCAGCGCGAAGACCTGTGCATCGCGTTCGCCGCGAAAGGCGGCAGCGGCGCGCGCGACGATCGCGTCGGCGTTGTTTTCCTTGCCCTTGCGGTCGTCCCAGGGCGCCAAAGCGATGAAGCCCTGACCGGTGTTCTGGCCGCTGGTGCCGCCACCACCGCCGCCGGCGACGGTGAACATCGTCTTCGTGTTGGCGGCTTCGCTCTTGTAGAAATAATCCTCGACTTCGCGCTGTACCGCGGTGGTCCGCGCCTGGGTGGCGCCGGCGGGCAGCTGGAACTGGACGAGCGCGGTGCCCTGGTCCTCGGTCGGCAGGAAGCCGGTCGGCAGCCGCAGGAACAGGACGGCAAGCAGCGCAACGGTGCCGGCATAGATCAGCAGGAACAGCCATTTGCGGCTGATCACGGTCTTCACGCCGTTCGCATAGCGTTCGATGCCGCGATCGAAGGTGGTGTTGAACTTGTTCGATGCGCGCGTGAAGAAGCCCGCCACGCCCGGGAAACGACGCTTGAACCAGCCGCCGTCGCCCTGGTCCTTCTTGCGCTTCAGCAGCGTCGTGGTGAGCGCGGGCGAAAGGATCAGCGCGACCAGCACCGACAGGATCATCGCCGACACGATCGTGATCGAGAACTGGCGGTAGATCACGCCGGTCGATCCGCCGAAGAACGCCATCGGCAGGAACACCGCGGACAGTACCAGCGCGATCGCGACCAGCGCGACGCTGATCTCGTCCATCGAGCGGATCGTCGCGTCGCGCGGCGAGAGCTCCGGATCCTCCTCCATCAATCGCTCGACATTCTCGACGACGACGATCGCGTCGTCGACGAGCAGACCGATCGCGAGCACCAGCCCGAACAGCGTCATCGTGTTGATCGAGAACCCGGCCAGGTAGAACACGCCGAAGGTGCCGAGCAGCACCACCGGCACCGCGATCGTCGGGATCAGCGTCGCGCGCCAGCTTTGCAGGAACACGAACATGACGATGACAACGAGGATGATCGCCTCGATCAGGGTCTTCACCACGTCGTCGATCGACAATTTGATGAAGTCGGTCGAATCGTTGGCGTAAGCGTATTGCAGCCCGGCAGGGAACGACTTCGCCTGCTGATCGACGAACGACTTGACCAGTTCGGCCGTCTTCAACGCGTCGGCGCCGGGCGACAGCAGCACCGCGATGCCCGCGCCCGGATGGCGGTTGACGCGGCTGGTCGCGGCATAGCTTTCGGCGCCGAGTTCGACCCGAGCGACGTCGCGCAGCTTGACGGTGGCGCCGTTGTTCTGGGTCTTGACGATGATGTCGGCGAATTGGGCGGGAGTCTGCAGCCGGCTTTGTGCGGTCACCGTCGCATTGAGCATCTGTTCCTGCGACGACGGCTGGCCACCGATCTCGCCCGCCGCGACTTCGGCATTCTGCGCCTGGATTGCGGTGACGATGTCGCTCGGCATCAGCTGGACCCGTGCGAGTTTCGCGGGATCGAGCCAGATCCGCATCGCATATTGCGACCCGAACACGTTGGTGTCGCCGACACCCTCGATCCGGCCGAGCGGATCCTGAAGGTTGGAGACGAGATAGTCCGAGACGTCCTGGTTGGTCAGCTTGTCGGTGGAATCATAGACGCCGACGATCAACAGGAAATCGGGGTTCGACTTGCGGACGACGAGGCCCTGCTGCTGGACCTGTTGCGGCAGGCGCGCGATCGATTGCTGGACCTGGTTCTGGACCTGGACCTGCGCAATGTCGGGATCGACGCCCTTGTCGAAGGTCGCGGTGATCGTGACCTGGCCGCGCGAGCTTGACGAGGACTGGAAATAGAGCAGCCCGTCGATGCCGGTCAGCGATTGTTCGACAACTTGGGTGACGCTGTTCTGGATCGTCTGCGCGTTGGCGCCGGGATAGGAGGCGCGAACCGAGACCTGCGGCGGCGCAACGTCGGGATATTGCGCGATCGGCAGGCCCATGATCGCGCCGACGCCGCCGAGCATGACGATGATCGCGAGCACCCATGCGAAGATGGGGCGATCGATGAAGATGCGGGAGAGCATGAGGGCGTCAGCCGCCCTTGGCCTGGGCGCCGCTTTGCCCCGATTTGCCCTGGTCCTTATCCTGCCCCTGAGGCGCCTGGATGCGCTGCGGGCTGTTCGCCGGCACCGGTTTGACGCCCTGTCCGGGCAGCAGCTTGGCGAGCCCCTGGGTGATCACGCGATCCTGCTGGTCGAGCCCTTCGGTCACGACCCAGAATGCACCCTGGGTGCGGTCCGCCTTGATCTTCTTCTGCTGGACCTTGTTGCCGGGGCCGACGACCATCACCGTCGCATTGCCCTTGGGATCTCGTGCCACCGCCTGTTGCGGGACGAGGAAGGCGCGGTTGTTGATCGCTTGCGCGAAGGTGGCGCGGACGAACATGCCGGGCAGCAGCAGCCCTTGCGGGTTGGGGAAGCGTGCGCGCAGCGTCACCGTGCCGGTGCTGGTGTCGACCACGGTTTCGGCGAATTCGACGCTGCCGGTCTGGCCATAGTCGCTGCCGTCTTCCAGCTTCAGCCGCACCACCGCCTTGGTCGGCACGACGCCGTTGGTGGCGAGCGAGCGGCGCAGCGACAGCAGGTCGGCGGAGGATTGCTGAATGTCGACGAACATCGGGTCGAGCCGCTGGATCTGCGCGAGCGGATCGGCCTGGCTCGCGGACACCAGCGCGCCGACGGTGAACAGCGAGCGCCCGATCCGCCCGGTGATCGGCGCGGGCACGGTGGTGAACTTCAGGTTGATCCGCGCGGTCTCCAGCGCGGCGCGGGTTTGCGCGACCGATGCGGTGGCCTGGCGCGAGGATGCGATCGCGTTGGTATATTCCTGCTTGCTGATCGCCTCCGCCGCGGCGAGCGGCTTGTAGCGATCGGCGAGGATGCCAGTGGCTTCGGCGTTGGCTTGCGCGCTTTGCAGGTTCGCACGCGCTTCGTTGGCGGCGGCGCGGTACAGCCGCGGGTCGATCTCGTAGAGAGTCTGCCCGGCGCGGACGAGCGTGCCTTCGGTGAACAGGCGGCGGCGGATGATGCCCGACACCTGCGGGCGGACGTCCGAGCTTTCAAAGGCGTTGGTGCGGCCGGCGAGTTCCGTGGTGATCGCGACGCTGGTCGGGGTCAGCGTGACGAAGCCGACCTCGGGCGTGCCCTGGCCGGGGGCGCTACGGCCGCCGCCCGTCTGTTCGGCGCCGTCGCCCTTGCCGCACGCCGACAGCGCGAGCGCCGGGGCGAGCGCAAGCATCGCCAGCGTGGTTCCGGCACCGACATGCCGCCCGTTCTTCCCGATTGTCGTCAATGCGTACGATCCGTTCGCCATGACCGGGCGAACGACCGGTCGGGTGCCAAATGCGTGAAAGGCCGCCAAGTTGCATGGTTGCCGATGCCTGCCATTTGCGCGGCGGCGCCACGAGCATCAAGAGCGCAATTGTATGAAAGTGTAACAGGTGCTGTCGAAGCTGTGTCGGACATTGCGTTGACGCAATTGCGCTAACGCTGCCTCACCCCTCCCGTCATCCCGGACTGGTTCCGGGATCCACCGTTCCGCAAGGGCAAAACCCGCTGATCGTGCGGCACGGTGGACCCCGGAACGAGTCCGGGGTGACGAATGTAGTGGGAAGGGCGACGACTTTTGCGAGCGTCGCGCAACCGCGACCTTTCGCTCACCGGGGATCGAGCCTAGCGGTTCGGCATGCAGGATGACGACAAGCGGGCCGCGGCGGACGCGGCGGTGGGGGAGATCGGGGCGGGCATGCTGATCGGGCTCGGCACCGGATCGACCGCGCGCTTCGCGATCGACGCGGTGGGGCGGCTGGTGCGCGACGGACTCTCGATCCGTGCGGTCGCGACATCCGACGCGAGCGAGCGGCAGGCGAAGGCGCTCGGCATCGAGATGCTCGATTTCGCGCGCGTCGAGCGGGTAGACCTGACGATCGACGGTGCCGATGAGATCGACGACCGGTGCCGTGCGATCAAAGGCGCGGGCGGCGCGATGCTGCGCGAGAAGACCGTGGCGGCCGCGTCGCGGCGGATGATCGTGATCGCGGATGGCTCCAAGCAGGTCGTGCGACTGGGCGGCGTACCCGTGCCGGTCGAAATCCTGCCGTTCGCGTGCGCGTCGATCCTGAAGGCGCTGGGCGGCGAGCCGGTGCTCCGTCTCAGCGGCGGCCAACCGTATCGTACCGACAACGGCAACTGGATCGCGGACGTGCGCTACGACCTCGACGATCCCGCCGCGATCGCGCGGCGGCTCGACACGATCCCCGGCGTGCTCGGGCATGGCCTGTTCCTCGACGAGGTCGATGCGGCCTATATCGCGTGCCGAGGCGTCGTTACGCGACTGGAACGCAGCGCACCTTCGGGGTAAGGGGCACGCGAAACTTGGCAACCGGATCGTGCGCGCGGCGTTCGGTCATCGTCTAGAACGAGGCTTTTCATGTCAGAGACACAAACCGTCCCCGCCGCTTCGGCGGATCCGCACCTGCACGAGGACGGTTCGCCCGAGCGTCTGGCGATCGATACGATCCGCACGCTGTCGATGGACGCGGTGCAGAAGGCGAATTCGGGGCACCCCGGTACGCCGATGGCGCTCGCTCCGGTCGGCTATACGCTGTGGACGCGGTTCCTGCGCTACGATCCCGCGCATGCCGACTGGCCCAATCGCGACCGCTTCGTGCTGTCGGTCGGCCACGCGTCTATGTTGCTCTATTCGCTGATCCACCTTGCCGGGATCGAGGAGATCGACGCCGAGGGCAACAAGACCGGCAACGAGGCGATCAGCATCGAGGATATCGAGCAGTTCCGGCAGTTGTCGTCGCGCACGCCCGGCCACCCCGAGTACCGCCACACCACCGGCGTCGAGACCACGACCGGTCCGCTCGGCCAGGGTTGCGGCAATTCGGTCGGCATGGCGATCGCCGAGCGCTGGCTCGCGGCGCGCTACAACAAGGACGGCTTCCCGCTGTTCGATCACGACGTCTACGCGCTGTGCGGCGACGGCGACATGATGGAGGGCGTGTCGGCCGAGGCGGCGAGCCTCGCCGGGCATCTCAAGCTGTCCAACCTGTGCTGGATTTACGACAGCAACCACATCTCGATCGAGGGCGCGACCGATCTGGCGTTCGACGAGGACGTCGGGCTGCGCTTCCAGGCCTATGGCTGGAACGTCATCCATATCGACGACGCCAACGACGTCGAGGCGCTGGCGAACGCGTTCGCCGCGTTCAAGGCGACCGAGGACCGGCCGACCTTCATCGTCGTCCATTCGGTGATCGGCTATGGCAGCCCCAAGGCGGGCAGCGAGAAGGCGCATGGCGAGCCGCTGGGCGAGGACAATATCCGCGCGACCAAGCGCGCCTATGGCTGGCCCGAGGACAAGTCCTTCTACATCCCGGATGGCGTGCTCGATCATTTCCGCGAGGCGATCGGCGGCCGCGGCGGCAAGCTGCGCGACGAATGGGTCGCGATGATGGAGCGGTATCGCGGTGAATACCCGGAACTCGCGGGCGAGCTCGACCTGATGCTGAAGGACAAGCTGCCCGACGGTTGGGATGCCGACGTGCCGGTGTTCCCGGCGGATGCGAAGGGTGTCGCCAGCCGCGATTCGGGGGGCAAGGTGCTCAACGCGATCGCCGGCCGAGTGCCGTGGCTTATCGGCGGCTCCGCGGATCTCGCGCCGTCGACCAAGACCGACATCAAGGGCGCGCCGTCGTTCGAGGCGAATAACTACGCTGGGCAGAATTTCCATTTCGGGGTGCGCGAGCACGGCATGGGCGCGGTGGTGAACGGCATGTCGCTGTCGCACCTGCGTGGCTACGGCTCCACCTTCCTGGTGTTCGCGGACTATATGCGCGCGCCGATACGGTTGTCGTCGATCATGGAGATCGGCGCGATCTGGGTGTTCACGCATGATTCGATCGGGGTTGGCGAGGATGGCCCGACGCATCAGCCGATCGAGCATCTGGCGACGCTGCGCGCGATCCCCGGGCTCGACACGATCCGCCCGGGTGACGCCAACGAGGTCGCCGCCGCGTACAAGGCGGTGCTGACCGATGCGAGCCGGCCCGCGGTGCTGGTGCTGTCGCGCCAGGCGCTGCCGACGCTCGACCGCGAGAAATACGCGAGCGCCGAGGGCGTCGTGAAGGGCGGCTACGTGCTTGCCGACGTGGCCGACGGCGGGGCGCCCGACGTCATCCTGATCGCAACGGGCAGCGAGCTGTCGCTGGTCGTCGACGCGCATGAGCGGCTCGCCGCGGAGGGTGTCCGCAGCCGGGTGGTGTCGCTGCCGAGCTGGCACCGGTTCGAGATGCAGGACGCGGCGTACAAGGAAAGCGTGTTGCCGCGTGCGGTGACCGCCCGGGTCGCGGTGGAGATGGCGGGCGAGATCGGCTGGGATCGCTATGTCGGGCTCGCCGGCAAGACCGTGACCATGTCGACCTTCGGCGCGTCGGCGCCGATCGCGAAGCTGCAGGACAAATTCGGGTTCACCGTCGACAATGTCGTGAAGGTGGCCCGCGAGACGATGGAGGCCAAGTGATGAGCAAGCTGAAGGATCTGGGCGGACTCGGCCAGGCGGTGTGGCTCGACTTCGTCGACCGCAAGTTCCTCGAGGCGGGCGGGCTCAAGAAGCTGGTCGACGAGGACGGGCTGACCGGGGTCACCTCGAACCCGTCGATCTTCGAGAAGGCGATGGGTCATGGCGACGCCTATGACGAGACGCTCGCCACCTTCGACGCGAAGACGCCGGGTGCCGCGACGATCGACCGCTACGAACATCTCGCGATCCAGGACATCAAGGCGGCGGCGGAGACGCTGCAACCGGTCTACGATCGGCTCGACGCCAAGGATGGCTATGTCAGCCTGGAAGTGTCGCCCTACATCTCCGACGATACCGATGCGACGATCGCGGAGGCCGCCAAGCTGTGGGCGGCGGTGGATCGCCCGAACCTGATGATCAAGATCCCCGGCACCCAGGCGGGCGCGCCCGCGATCGCGGCGACGATCGCGGCGGGGATCAACGTCAACGTCACACTGCTGTTCGCGGTCGACGCCTATATCCGCGTTGCAGAGGCCTATGCGATGGGGCTGGAAGAGCGAGTGAGGCAGGGCCAGCCGATCGACCGGATCGCGAGCGTCGCGAGCTTCTTCGTCAGCCGCATCGACACGATGATCGACAAGGAGATCGATCGCCGTGTGGGCGAGGGCGATGCGGAGGCCGACGCGCTGAAGGCGGTGCGCGGCAAGGTCGCGATCGCCAACGCCAAGATCGCGTATCAATGGTATCTCGAGTTCCTGAAGACGGACCGCTGGCAGGCGCTGGCCGCCAAGGGCGCGCAGCCGCAGCGGCTGCTGTGGGCGTCGACCGGGGTGAAGGATCCCGCCTATCCCGACACGCTCTACATCGACACGCTGATCGGTGCCGACACCGTCAACACGATGCCGCCCAAGACGATGGACGCATTCCGCGACCACGGCACCGCGGCGGTGACGCTGACCGAACAGATCGACGAGGCGCGCCACGTGCTCGCCGAGGCGGATCGGCTCGGGCTCGATCTCGATGGGGTCACCGGCACGCTGGTGCAGGAAGGCGTCGCATCGTTCGTGAAGGCGTTCGACGACCTGCTCGGATCGATCGCCGCGAAGCAACCGGCGACCGCATAACAATCACTTCCTCGCCCCGGAGGGGAGAGGTCTTATAAGGAACCCGCGATGAAGATCGGAATGATCGGCCTCGGCCGGATGGGCGGCAACATCGCCCGCCGGCTGATGCGAAACGGCCATACGGTGGTCGCGTTCGACCGCAGCGCCGACGCGGTCGCCGCGCTGGTGAAGGACGGTGCCGAGGGCGCCGATTCGCTCGACGCGATGCATGCGCTGCTCGACAAGCCCGCCATCTGGTGGGTGATGCTGCCCGCGGGTGCGCCGACCGAGGACACGATCGCCGCGATCGCCGAGAAGGCCGCCGCGGGCGACATCGTCATCGACGGGGGCAACAGCTTCTACAAGGACGACATCCGTCGCGCGAAGGACCTGGCGGACAAGGGCCTGCACTATGTCGACGTCGGGACCTCCGGCGGGGTCTGGGGGCTCGAGCGCGGTTATTGCATGATGATCGGCGGCGACAAGGAAACAGTCGATCTGCTCGATCCGATCTTCGACACGCTTGCACCGGGGCTCGGCAGCATCGCACGCACCCCCGACCGGGTCGATTCGAACGAGGATCCGCGCGCCGAGAAGGGCTATATCCATGCCGGTCCGGCCGGCGCGGGGCACTTCGTGAAGATGGTCCATAACGGCATCGAGTACGGGCTGATGCAGGCCTATGCCGAGGGCTTCGACATCCTGAAGGGCAAGTCTTCGGAGAAGCTGGCGGTGGAGGAGCGGTTCGACCTCAACCTCACCGACATCGCCGAGGTGTGGCGGCGCGGCAGCGTGATCTCGTCGTGGCTGCTCGATCTCACCGCCGCCGGCCTCGCGCGCGACCAGAACCTCGAACAGTTCAGCGGCAGTGTCGCCGATTCGGGCGAGGGCCAGTGGACGATCGACGCCGCGATGGAGGAGAAGGTGCCCGCCAACGTGCTGACCGCGGCGCTGTTCGCGCGCTATCGCAGCCGGGTCGAACATACGTTCGGCGACAAGTTGCTGTCGGCGATGCGGTTCGGCTTCGGCGGCCATGTCGAGATCCCGCAATGACCGTACGGTTGGTGGTGTCCGACGTCGACGGGACGCTGGTCGACAAGCAGAAGGTGCTGACTGAGGGAACGATCGCGGCAGTGCGGCGGCTGGATGCGGCGGGGATCGGCTTCACGATCATCAGCGCGCGGCCGATGTCGGGGCTGAAGCCGATCGCCGACGCGCTCGCGCTCGACGTGCCGATCGCCGCATTCAATGGCGGCATCGTATTCCACCGCGACGGCCGGATCGAATCGCACGTCACCATCCCGTCCGAGGTCGCGACCGCGGTGCTGGAGGCGGCGAAGGGCCAGGCGGTCGACATCTGGGTCTTCGCCGACGACCGCTGGTACGCGACCAGCGACCAGGGGACTCATGTCGAGCATGAGCGCGTCGCGTCGAACCAGGCGCCAATCGTCACCACCGACTTCGCTGCGCTGATCGATCACGCCGACAAGATCACCTTCGTCAGCGACGACGAGGCGCTGCTGCGCGCGCTGCATGGCAAGGTCGAGCATCTCGACGACGGCGCCACGATCGCGCAGAGCCAGACTTATTATCTCGACGTCACCGCGCTCGCCGCCAACAAGGGCGACGGCATCGCCGCGCTCGCAAAGGCGTTCGACGTGCCGATGGACGTGATCGCCGCGATCGGGGACCAAGCCAACGACCTGCCGATGCTGAAGCGTGCTGGCGTCGCGATCGCGATGGGCAACGCGCCCGACGGCGTGAAAGCCGCCGCGCACCATGTCGTCGCCGGCAACGATGCCGACGGCGTCGCGGAGGCAATCGACACGCTGATCCTCAACCCCACCGGAGTTGCCGCATGAAAGAACTCGTAGCCTTCGACCTCGACGGAACGCTTGCCGAAAGCAAGCAGGCGCTGAAGGAGCCGATGGGCGAGGCGCTGGCGGATCTGCTCGCGGTGGTGAATGTCGCGGTAATCTCGGGCGGGGACTGGCCGCAGTTCGACAAGCAGGTTGCGAGCCGGCTGCCCGAGCGCGCCGACCGGTCCAAGCTGTGGCTGATGCCGACCACCGGCACCAAGCTGTTCCGCTATCAGGACGGCAAATGGGCGACGGTCTATGCCGAACTGTTCGACGATGCGCTGAAGGCCAAGATCCTCGCCGCGTTCGACGAGGCGCTGGCGGCGACCGGCTTCACCCCCGAGCAGACCTGGGGCGACCGGATCGAGGACCGTGGCAGCCAGATCACCTTCTCCGCGCTCGGCCAGCAGGCGCCGCTCGATGCCAAGGAACATTGGGACCCGGATTTCGCCAAGCGCAAGGTAATCCAGGCGGACCTGCAGAAGCGGCTGCCGGGCCTGTCGATCAACATGGGCGGGGCGACGTCGATCGACATCACCCGCGAAGGCGTCGACAAGGCGTACGGCCTCAAGAAGCTGCGCGACGAAAGCGGCATCGCGCTGGACGCGATGATGTTCATCGGCGACGCGATCTTCCCGGGCGGCAACGACTATCCGGCCAAGCAGCTCGGGCTGGACACGGTGCGCGTGCGCGATCCGGAAGAGACGCTGTCGGTGATCGCGGCGATCGTGGCATGCCAGAAGTGAGGGGCTGAGGGTCCTTTTCTGGCTCGCGGTGTTCCTGCGGACGCAGGAATCCAGGGTTACGTAGCGTGATGTTCGTGGCCCTTGGCTCCTGCGGTCGCAGGAGCACGGGAGTGGTTGGGTAACAGCTCGCCCATAGAAAAAGGGGGCCGCCTTCCGGCAGCCCCCCTTCGCCGATCCCGCGAAGGATCAGGCGCTGTAGTACATGTCGTATTCGACCGGGCTGGGGGTCATCTCCCAGCGGGCGACTTCGGCCCACTTGACCTCGACATAGGCCTCGATCTGGTCCTTCGAGAATACGTCGCCCTTCAGCAGGAAGTCGTGGTCGGCGGTCAGGCTTTCCAGCGCCTCGCGCAGCGACGCGCAGACGGTGGGGACCTGGGCGAGCTCCGCTGGGGGAAGGTCGTACAGGTTCTTGTCCATTGCCTCGCCGGGGTGGATCTTGTTCTGGATGCCGTCCATGCCGGCCATCATCAGCGCCGCATAGGCGAGATACGGGTTGGCCATCGCATCGGGGAAGCGGACCTCGACGCGCTTGGACTTGGGCCCGGTGCCGTACGGGATGCGGCACGATGCCGAGCGGTTGCGCGCCGAATAGGCGAGCAGCACCGGCGCCTCGTAGCCAGGAACCAGCCGCTTGTAGCTGTTTGTGGTCGGGTTGGTGAAGGCGTTGATCGCCTTGGCGTGCTTGATGATCCCGCCGATGAAGAACAGGCACATCTCGCTGAGGCCCGCATAGCCGTTGCCAGCGAACAGCGGTTCCTTGCCGTTCCAGATCGAGAAGTGGGTGTGCATGCCCGAGCCGTTATCTTCCTTGATCGGCTTGGGCATAAAGGTCGCCGACTTGCCATAGGCGTGCGCGACCTGGTGAACGACGTACTTGTAGATCTGCATGCGATCCGCGGTGGTCGTCAGCGTGCCGAAGGTCAGGCCGAGCTCGTGCTGCGCGGCGGCGACCTCGTGGTGATGCTTGTCGCAGGGCAGGCCCATTTCGAGCATGGTCGAGACCATCTCGCCGCGGATGTCGACCGCGCTGTCGACCGGCGCGACGGGGAAGTAGCCGCCCTTGGCGCGCGGACGATGGCCGAGATTGCCGCCTTCATACGCGCGGCCGGTGTTGGTCGGCAGCTCGATGTCGTCGATCTTGAAGTAGGATTCGGCGTAGTTGGTATCGAACTGCACGTTGTCGAACATGAAGAATTCGGCTTCCGGGCCGACATAGACGGTGTCGCCGATCCCGGTCGTCTTCAGATACGATTCGGCGCGCTTGGCGGTCGAGCGCGGATCACGGGCGTAGAGTTCGCCGGTCGACGGCTCGACGACGTCGCAGAACACGATCAGCATCGGCGTCGCCGAGAACGGGTCGGTATAGACCGCGTCGAGATCGGGCATCAGCGTCATGTCGGATTCGTTGATCGCCTTCCAGCCCTCGATCGAGCTGCCGTCGAACATCAGGCCGTCGGTGAATTCGTCCTCGCCCATGATCGACGCGACCATGGTCAGATGCTGCCACTTGCCCTTGGGATCGGTGAAGCGAAGGTCGATCCACTCGATCTCCTCTTCCTTGATGCGCTTCAGGATGTCGGCGGCGGTATTGGCCATTGGGTTTTCTTCCTTTGAGTTCCCCGCCCGCCCGCGGGAGGGGAGATTGCTTGAATCAGATCGCGGCGTCGTCGCGTTCGCCGGTGCGGATCCGCAGCGCGGTCTCGACCGGGATGACGAAGATCTTGCCGTCGCCGATCCGCCCGGTCTGCGCGGCGGCGGCGATCGCCTCCACCACGCGTTCGGCGAGCGAATCCTCGACGACTACTTCCAGCTTCACCTTGGGGAGGAAATCGACGACGTATTCGGCGCCACGATAGAGCTCGGTATGGCCCTTCTGACGGCCGAAGCCCTTCGCCTCGGTGACGGTGATGCCGGACACGCCGATCTCGTGGAGTGCTTCCTTCACCTCATCGAGCTTGAACGGCTTGATGATGGCTTCGACCTTCTTCACGACTGATGTGCCCCCTCGCGTCAGAGCGACGCCCCACGGGCGCCTTGCACCAAGCGTGCCAGCAGCAGCCCCTTCGGGCAACCGGTGATTTGGGCAAATCGGCTGCCCGCGAATCGGGCATTTTGGAGAAGGTGCCTGCTTGTGGGGCAGGGTGGTACGGATGCGATCTGGGTGCCCTGAACTCCTCCCCGATACGGGGAGGGGGACCGCCGCGCTTTAGGCGCGGGGGTGGAGGGGGATCGCCGCGAGCACGTCGTTTGCGGAAGCCCCCCTCTGTCACCGCTTCGCGGTGCCACCTCCCCATGCTGGGGAGGAATTCAGTCCTGCTTGGCTAGCCATTCCTCGAGCCACTTGATCGTATAGGCCCCGTCCTGGAACTCGGGGTCGTCGACCAGCGCGCGGTGGAGCGGGATGGTGGTCGTGACGCCCTCGATCACGAATTCTTCCAGCGCGCGACGGAGGCGGCGGAGCGCGCCGTTGCGTGTGGTGCCGTAGACAATCAGCTTGGCGATCATGCTGTCGTAATAGGGCGGCACCCGGTAGCCGGCGTACAGGCCGCTATCGACACGGACGTGCATGCCGCCCGGTGCGTGGAACAGCTTCACCAGGCCCGGCGAGGGCGCGAAGGTGCGCGGGTCCTCGGCATTGATGCGGCATTCGATCGCGTGGCCGCGGAACTGGACGTCCTGCTGGCGCAGCGTCAGCGGATGGCCTTCGGCGATGCGGATCTGTTCGCGCACCAGATCGAGCCCGGTGATCATTTCGGTGACCGGATGTTCGACCTGCAGGCGGGTATTCATCTCGATGAAGTAGAACTCGCCGTCTTCCCAAAGGAACTCGATCGTGCCCGCGCCGCGATAGCCCATGTCGGCCATCGCCTTGGCGACGACGCCGCCCATGCGGTCGCGCTCGTCGGGTGTGATGATCGGGGAGGGAGCTTCCTCGAGCACCTTCTGGTGGCGGCGCTGCAGCGAACAGTCGCGCTCGCCGAGATGAATCGCGTTGCCCTCGCCGTCGCCGAACACCTGGAACTCGATGTGACGCGGGTTGCCGAGATACTTCTCCATGTAGACGGTGGCGTCGCCGAACGCCGCCTTCGCCTCGGTGCCCGCCTGCTGCATCAGCGTTTCGAGGCTGTCCTCCGAGGTGCAGACCTTCATGCCGCGGCCACCGCCGCCCGACGCGGCCTTGATGATCACCGGATAGCCGATCTCGTCGGCGAGCCGCTTGGCCTCGCCGAGGTCGGAGATCGCGCCGTCGGAGCCGGGCACCAGCGGCAGCCCGAGCGCGCCCGCGGTGCGCTTCGCCTCGACCTTGTCGCCCATCGTGCGGATATGTTCGGGCTTCGGCCCGACGAAGATGATGTTGTGGAGCTCGACGATCTCGGCGAAGCGCGCGTTTTCGCTGAGGAAGCCGTAACCGGGATGGATCGCATCGGCGCCGCTGATCTCGGCGGCCGAGATGATGTTTGGAATGTTGAGATAGCTGTCGGTCGCGGCGGGCGGCCCGATGCAGATCGCCTCGTCGGCGAGGCGGACGTGCATCGCATCGGCATCCGCGGTGGAGTGCACCGCGACGGTCTTGATCCCCATCTCGTGGCAGGCGCGGTGGATGCGCAACGCGATCTCGCCGCGGTTTGCGATCAGCAGCTTCTTGATCTGGGGCATGGAATTACTCGACCACCACGAGCGGCTGATCGAACTCGACCGGCTGGCCGTTCTCGACCAGCACCGCGCGGACGGTGCCCGCGGCGGGGGCGACGATCGGGTTCATCACCTTCATCGCCTCGACGATCACCAGCGTGTCGCCCGCGGCAACCGACTGACCGACGCCTACGAACGCCTTCGCGCCCGGCTCGGCCGAGAGGTACACGGTGCCGACCATCGGCGATTTGACCGCGTTCGCGGTGGAGGCGGGCGCGGAGGCGCCGACCTCTGCCGCGACAGGCGCGCTGGCGGCGGGCGCCGTGGCGGCGAGCGCGGGCGGCGGGGCCGGCGCGTAGTGTGCGGGTGCCGAGATCGCCGCGGCCTTCCGCGCGACGCGGATCTTGCGATCGCCGTCCTCGACTTCGATTTCGGTCAGCTGGGTCGTGTCGAGCAGCTCGGCGAGCTGGCGGACGAGCTCGACATCGACCTGCATGGAGCCCTCTTTGGTATCGGTCATGGACCAGCCTCCTGTCAGAAGCGTGCGGCTGCTTCAAGCGCGAGCAGATAGGAAAGCGCACCGAAGCCCGCGATCGTTCCGCGTGCGGCCTGGCCGATCAGGCTGACGTGGCGAAACGCCTCGCGGGTATGCGGGTTGGAGAGATGGACCTCGATCACCGGGGTCTTCACACCCTTGATCGCGTCGTGGATGGCGACCGAGGTATGGGTGAAGCCACCGGCATTGAGCAGCACCGCGCGGCACGACCGTGCCTGCGCCTCGTGCAGCCAATCGACCAGATGACCTTCGTGATTGGATTGGCGCAGGTCGATCTCCAGCCCCAGTTCGCGGGCGCGATCGTCCAGCTGACCGGCGATGTCGTCGAGCGTGTCGTGGCCGTAGATCTCTGGCTCGCGCACGCCGAGCAGGTTCAGATTGGGGCCGTTCAGCACCATGATCATGTCGGACACGCGGCACCTCCCGGTTGCGGGGCTTGGCGGCGGCCCCCTATATGGCTCGGGTCCGCCCATACCCGGTCGTGTCGCGCGAAGTCGAGACACCGCCCCTCACATGGTGAATTCCCGATGCCGCATACCGATGGAACCGTTTCGATCACTGTCAACGGCGAACACAAGCGCGTCGCCGCGGGCATGACCATCGCCCAGTTGGCGAGCGAGCTCGGGCTGGTGCCGGAGAAGATCGCGGTGGAGCGCAACCTCGAGGTGGT
This sequence comes from Sphingomonas sp. Tas61C01, assembly GCF_052567495.1. NCBI lineage: Bacteria > Pseudomonadati > Pseudomonadota > Alphaproteobacteria > Sphingomonadales > Sphingomonadaceae > Sphingomonas > Sphingomonas sp. Tas61C01. Next base: position 1,439,486 of record NZ_CP199583.1, on the reverse strand, counting down.
GCCGCGTTCGACACTTGCCCAGGTGATGGTCGACGACGGCGACGATCTGGAGATCGTGCATTTCGTCGGCGGCGGCGATCATGTGACCGCGATCGACGAGGATCGCTGGACGGTGGCGGGGCGCAGCTTCCGCTCGCGGCTGATCGTGGGCACCGGCAAGTACAAGGATTTCGCGCAGAACGCCGCTGCGCTCGAGGCGTCGGGGGCGGAGATCGTCACCGTCGCGGTGCGCCGGGTCAACGTGTCCGATCCGGGCGCGCCGATGCTAACCGATTTCATCGACCCGAAGAAGGTGACCTACCTGCCGAACACCGCGGGCTGCTTCGACGCCGACAGCGCGATCCGCACGCTGCGACTGGCGCGCGAAGCCGGCGGTTGGGACCTCGTCAAGCTGGAGGTGCTGGGCGAGGCGAAGACGCTCTACCCCGATATGGTCGAGACGCTGCGCGCGACCGAGGTGCTTGCGAACGAAGGCTTCCTGCCGATGGTCTATTGCGTCGACGATCCGATCGCGGCGAAGCGGCTGGAGAATGCGGGCGCGGTCGCGATCATGCCGCTGGGCGCGCCGATCGGATCGGGGCTCGGCATCCAGAACAAGGTCACGATCCGTCTGATCGTCGAGGGTGCGGGCGTGCCGGTGCTGGTCGACGCCGGAGTCGGCACCGCGTCGGACGCGGCGGTGGCGATGGAGCTGGGCTGCGACGGGGTGCTGATGAACACCGCGATCGCAGAAGCCAAGGACCCGGTCATGATGGCGAGCGCGATGCGCAGCGCGGTGGAAAGCGGGCGACTCGCCTATCGCGCCGGCCGGATGGCGCAGCGGCGCTACGCCGATCCGTCCAGTCCGCTGGCAGGGTTGATCTAAAGCATTAACATGGAACCGGTTAGCCCGTGACCCGTTCTACTTTCGCGATCCACGACGGCCTATCCCCTGGCCGCCGCACCGCGATGGAGAACATCATGGGCGAGCTCATCGACAAGATCAAAGGCAATGTGAACGAGGCCATCGGTAAGGCCAAGCAGAATAGCGACAATCCCGACACCCGCGCAGAAGGTGCGGCACAAGAGGGCAAGGGCAAGGCCCAGCAGCTCGGCGGCAAGGTCAAGGGCGCGCTCGGTGACGACATCTGATCGATCGCCAATCAGGCGATGACTCGATCTTGAAATATCCAGACTAACGGGCGTCCCATCTTTCGTCTTCGGTTGCCGCCGGAGCGATTGAGGGGCGCCCGATATGCGTCGTTTGGGAACGATCGCGCGGCGAAGCGTGCTTGCAGCGGAACGGTTCCGCGGTAAGACGAACGGGTGATCCATGCAGCATACCCAACGGGCGATATCGACCGCGACGTCGGCGCGTTGCGCGACGATCCGCGGATCGCGACCATCCTCGACGAGGTCTGCCGGCTGACCGGCATGGGGTTTGCCGCGGTGGCGCGCGTAACCGACGAACGCTGGGTCGCCTGCCAGGTCCTCGACCGGGTCGAGTTCGGGCTGAAGCCGGGCGACGAACTCGTCCTGAAAACCACGATCTGCGACGAGATTCGCGAGAGCGGCCAGGCCGTGATCATCGATCATGTCGGCGACGAGCCGACCTGGCGCACCCATCCTACGCCGATGCTCTACGGCTTCGAAAGTTATGCTTCGCTGCCGATCATACTTGCCGACGGTCAGTTCTTCGGGACACTATGCGCGATCGATCCGGAGCCGAGGCGGCTGCGATCGCCGGAACTCGTCGCGGTGCTGGAACGGTTCAGTCGCGAGATCGCGGGGATCGTGACGGCCAAGCGGGCGGTGATGGCGTGAGGGTGGCTTCTTCGTCTTAATTCCTTCCCTGACAGGGGAAGAATTGCGGGGGCCGCTCTCGAGGAGATCAGGGTCGCTCAATCCCCACGCAGCTTTGCAAGCGTCGTCGCGGCGCTGATTGCCTCGACATCGGTCTTGACGTGGAGCAGCCGTACGCCGGGTGTCGCCAGCGCCTCGCGCAAGGCCGGCTCGAACGCGTCGGTGCGCTCGACCGTCGCCGCCCAGCAGCCATAGGCCCGCGCCAGCGCCGCAAAGTCGGGATTGGCGAGCGTCGTGCCGGCGATCCGGCGCGGAAATTCGCGCTCCTGGTGCATGCGGATCGTACCGTAGGCGCTGTTGTCGACCACGATCACCAGCATGCTCGCGCGATGCTGGACCGCGGTGGCGAGCTCCTGGCCGTTCATCAGGAAGCAGCCGTCGCCGGCGAGCGCCACCACCATCCGTTCGGGATGGCGCAGCGACGCGGCGACCGCGGCGGGCACGCCATATCCCATCGCACCCGCAGTCGGCGCCAGCTGGGTGCCCGGCCCCGCATAGGGCCAATAGCGGTGCCACCAGCCCGAATAATTGCCCGCACCGTTGCAGATGATCGTATCGGCGGGCAGCAATTTCCGCATCGTCGCGACGCAGGGGCCGAGATCCATCGCCAGGTCGCGCGGCTGCGGAGTCGACCATTCGACCCATTCGGCATGCGCCTCCGCACCCGCGGCGTGCGGCGGGCCCTCGATCGTGGTCAGCGCCTCCGCGAACGCGATCATGTCGGCGCAGATCGCGAGATCGGTACGGTAGGTCATGCCCAGTTCGGCGGGATCGGGATGGACATGGACGAGCCGCTGGCCCGGATGATCGGGGGTGATCAGCGTGTAGCCATCGGTGGTCGCTTCGCCGAGCCGCGGGCCGACCACCAGCAGCAGGTCCGCCTCGCGCACCCGGGCCACCAGCTTGGGATTGGGGCCGTAGCCGAGATTGCCCGCATAGGCCGGGCAGTCATTGGGGATGGCATCCTGGCGACGGAAGGCGGCGGCGACCGGAATGCCGGTGCGATCGGCCCAGCTGGCGAAATCCTGCGAGGCGACGAGCCCCCAGCCGGCACCGCCGACGATCGCGACCGGGCGCTCGGCGGTGGCGAGCAGGTCCGCCAGCTGCTCCATCGACTCGGCATCGCAGCCTTGCGCGAGCGGCTGACCCCGCGGTCGGTCGATCGCCTCGACCTGGTCGAGCAGCATGTCCTCGGGCAGCGCCAGCACCACCGGCCCGGGGCGCCCGCCGGTTGCTACCGCATAGGCGCGCGCGACATATTCGGGGATTCGCGCGGCATCGTCGATCCGCGTCGCCCATTTGGCGATCGGCGCGAACATCGCCGCGAAGTCGATCTCCTGAAACGCCTCGCGGTCGCGAGTACCGCGGTCGACGTCGCCGATGAACAGGATCATCGGCTGCGAATCCTGCATCGCGACATGCACGCCGATCGACGCGTTGGTCGCACCCGGCCCGCGGGTAACGAAGGCGATGCCGGGACGATGCGTCATCGCGCCGTCTGCGCACGCCATGAACGCGACGCCGCCCTCCTGCCGGCACACGACGAGGTCGATCGCGGGGGTGTCGTGCAGCGCATCGAGTACCGCGAGGAAGCTCTCGCCGGGGACGGTGAAGATGCGCTCGCAGCCCTGCGCGAGAAGCTGGTCGACGAGGATGCGACCGCCGGTGCGAAGATTGGTCATCCGCGCCTTCTGCCCGTCCGCCGGCGCGAAGTCGATTGCGGGTCGGTGGCTTTTCGGCAGAGTGGCGCAAACAGGATCGGGAGAGCGCGATGGCCGACTTCATCACCGTGGCGGACGGCTTGCGCTTCCCCGAAGGGCCGGTGTGGCTGCCCGACGGCAGCATCGTGCTGGTCGAGATCGCGGCGGGGCGGATCACGCGGATCGCCGCCGACGGCAGCCGATCGGTGGTCGCGACACCCGGCGGCGGCCCCAACGGGCTGGCAATCGGGCCCGACGGCGCGCTGTATTGCTGCAACAATGGCGGCTTCAACTGGCACGAGGCGGCAGGCTTCCTCGCACCGCACGGCCAGGCCGACGATTACAGCGGCGGCCGGATCGAACGGATCGATCTCGCGACGGGCAAGGTCGAGCCGCTCTATGCCGATGGCGATTTCGGGTGCTCGCTGCGCGGCCCCAACGATATCGTGTTCGACGGCGAAGGCGGCTTCTGGTTCACCGATCACGGCAAGACCCGCACCCGCGAGCGCGACGTCACCGGCATCTTCTACGCGAAGGCCGACGGCAGCAACCTTGCCGAGATCGTGTTCCCCAGCGAGAACCCCAACGGCGTCGGCCTCTCCCCGGACCATCGCACGCTCTATGCCGCGGAGACCTATACCTGCCGACTGATGAAGTTCACGATCACCGCGCCGGGCGAGGTCGACGCGACCGCCGGGCTCGGCGGGCCGGGGACACCGCTCTACCGGCCGGCGGGGTACAAGTTCTTCGATTCGCTCGGCGTCGAGGCGGGCGGCAACATCTGCGTCGCGACGATCGGCGAGAGCGGGATCAGCGTCGTCTCCCCCGACGGCGAACTGGTCGATTTCGTCGCGACAGACGATGCCTTCACCACCAACATCTGCTGGGGCGGCGACGACATGATGGACGCGTACATCACGCTGTCGGGCAGCGGCCGGCTGGTGAAGACACGGTGGGCGCGGCCGGGGCTGCGGCTCGCCTATTGACCGATTGGCGGCGCGCGGTTGACCCTGGCGCCTGCCGCTCGCTATCGCCGCATCGACGCAGGAGAAAGCGCTGATGAAGAAGCTCTACCCCGATGCCGCGGCGGCGCTCGACGGCGTGTTGTTCGACGGGATGATGGTGTGCGCGGGCGGATTCGGCCTGTGCGGAATCCCCGAGCGGCTGATCGACGCGATCCAGGCGGCGGGCACGCGCGAACTGACCATCGCGAGCAATAATGCGGGCATCGACAACGAAGGGTTGGGCAAGCTGCTGCGCAGCCGCCAGGTCAAGAAGATGATCTCGTCCTACGTCGGCGAGAACAAGGAGTTCGAACGGCAATATCTCTCGGGCGAGCTCGAGGTCGAATTCTGTCCGCAGGGGACGCTCGCCGAACGCTGCCGGGCGGGGGGCGCGGGGATCCCGGGCTTCTACACCAAGACCGGGGTCGGCACTCAGGTCGCCGAGGGCAAGGAAGTGAAGACGTTCGACGGTGAGGACTATATCCTCGAACGCGGCATCCGCGCCGACCTGTCGATCATCAAGGGTTGGAAGGCGGACGAGAGCGGCAACCTCGTGTTCCGCAAGACCGCGCGCAACTTCAACCAGCCGATGGCGACCGCGGGCAAGATCTGCGTGGCGGAGGTGGAGGAGATCGTGCCCGTCGGCTCGCTCGATCCCGACGCGATCCACCTGCCGGGCATCTACGTCAACCGCATGATCCTCGGCGCGCCTTACGACAAGAAGATCGAGTTCCGCACCGTGCGCGAACGGGAGGCGGCGTGATGGTGTGGGATCGCAACCAGATGGCGGCGCGCGCGGCGCAGGAGCTGCGCGACGGCTATTACGTCAACCTCGGCATCGGCATCCCGACGCTGGTCGCCAACAACATTCCCGTGGGCATGACGGTGACGCTGCAGTCGGAGAACGGCATGCTCGGGATCGGGCCCTTCCCCTATGCGGGCGAAGAAGACCCCGACCTGATCAACGCCGGCAAGCAGACGATCAGCGAGCTGCCGCAGAGCGCCTATTTCGGCAGCGAGCAGAGCTTCGCGATGATCCGCGGCGGGCATATCGACCTGACGGTGCTCGGCGCGATGGAGGTGAGCGAAGGCGGCGACATTGCCAACTGGATGATCCCGGGCAAGATGATCAAGGGCATGGGCGGCGCGATGGACCTGGTCGCCGGCGTCAAGCAGATCATCGTGGTGATGGACCATAACGCGAAGGACGGCAGCCCCAAGTTCATCCCGTCGTGCACGCTGCCGCTGACCGGTAAGAACGTGGTCGACATGATCGTCACCGACCTCGCGGTATTCCGCCGTCCCGACCACCAGTCCCCCTTCCGCCTGATCGAGATGGCACCGGGCGTCACGGCGGAAGAGGTGGCGGCGAAGACGACGGCTGGCTATGATGAGTGAATGACGGGCCGAGCCGACATTCCGCGATGGACGCGACGGCGCGATGAGTTCGGCCGGATGGTCGATCTGCTTGCGCGGACCGAGATGATCCAGGCCGATCGGCCGCTGACCGAGGCGGAGGAGGCGGGCATGGTCCAGTTCTTCGAAATGTCGGTCGAACTCGCCTGGAAGACGCTGGCGCTGCAGATGCGGGAGAGCGGCGTGCTGCTGCATGTCATGTCCCCAGTGCCGATCTTCCGCGAAGCCGCGCGCCTGGGATTCATCGACGATCCAGATCTCTGGATGGAAGCGGTCGAGCGTCGAAACATCATGTCGCATACCTATGATGCAGCCGCCTATCGCCTCCTGATCGCGGATATCGGCGCGACGTTCCTCCCGATGATCATCGGGCTGCGCCAGACATTGCGCGATGTTACCGGGTCATGAGCGGTTCGATCGACCTTACCGATACGCAGCGACGGCGATTGCTCGAAGTACTCGGCTGCTTCGCCCCGCCGATCGAACGGGTCGACGTGTTCGGCTCGCGCGTGCGGGGAACCGCGCGCGCCGGATCCGACGTCGATCTGATCGTTGCCGGTCCCGTCAGCTACGAGACGGTGGCACGGCTCTCGTCCGCGCTTGCAGATAGCTATCTCAGCATCTTCGCGGACGTGACCGCCTATGCGCTGTTGCAGGACGATGACTTTGCGCGCGAAGTGCGTCGTTATGCCATACCGCTGTTCGATGCTGCGGAGCTCGCTGCTGCTCCCCCCTTCCGCCCGCTCGCAGGTCTCCGCGAATGGTATAGTCCGCGTGAAACAGTATCGCTCGGTGCACATCTAGGTTAACGCGCGTGATCATGGCAAGTCGTCCGCTGACCCTGTACGAGAAGATCTGGCACGCGCATGTCGTCGAGCGGCGTGATGATGGGACCTGCCTGATCTATATCGACCGGCATCTGGTCCACGAAGTCACCAGCCCGCAGGCGTTCGAGGGACTGCGCGCGGCGGGGCGGCGGGTGCGGCGGCCGGATCTGACGCTGGCGGTGCCCGACCATAATCTGCCGACGACGCGGCGGACCGATGCGCAGGGGCGGGCCTTGCCGATTGCGGACCCGGAGAGCGCGCAGCAACTCGACACACTGCGCCAGAACACGCGCGAGTTCGGGATCGACTATATCGATGCCAATGCGCCCGAACAGGGGATCGTCCACGTCATCGGGCCCGAGCTCGGCTTCACGTTGCCGGGCACGACGTTGGTGTGCGGCGACAGCCATACCTCGGCGCACGGCGCGCTGGGGGCGCTGGCGTTCGGGATCGGCACCAGCGAGGTCGAGCATGTCCTCGCCACCCAGACGCTGCTGCTGTCGCCGTCGAGGACGATGGAGGTGCGGGTCGACGGCACGCTCGGCTTCGGGGTGAGCGCCAAGGACGTGATCCTGTCGATCATCGGTAAGATCGGCGCTGCGGGCGGGACCGGGCACGTCATCGAATATACCGGCGACGTAATCCGCGCGCTGTCGATCGAGGGGCGACTGACGATTGCCAACATGTCGATCGAGGGCGGCGCGCGCGCCGGGCTGGTCGCGCCCGACGATACCACATTCGCCTATCTGAAGGGTCGGCCACTCGCACCGACGGGGGAGGCATGGGACCGCGCCGTCGCGTGGTGGCGCTCGCTCGCGAGCGATCCGGCGGCGACCTACGACAAGGTCGTCCGGCTCGACGCCACCGACATCGCGCCGGCACTGACGTGGGGGACGAGCCCCGAGGACGTGGTGCCGATCACCGGCGTCGTGCCCGAACCCGAAAGCTTCGCCGACCCGTCAAAGCAGGCGGCGGCGCGCAAGTCGCTCGATTATATGGGCCTGACGCCGGGCACCGCGATGCGCGACGTCGCGATTCAGCACGTCTTCATCGGCAGCTGTACCAACAGCCGGATCGAGGATCTGCGTGCCGCCGCCTCGGTCGCTGACGGCCGCCGCGTCGCCGAAGGCGTTCGCGCGCTGGTGGTGCCGGGGTCGGGACTGGTCAAGCGCCAGGCCGAGGCCGAGGGGCTCGACCGGATCTTCACCAGCGCAGGCTTCGAATGGCGTGAGCCGGGTTGTTCGATGTGCCTGGCGATGAACCCGGACAAGGTGCCGCCGGGCGAGCGCTGCGCGTCGACGTCGAACCGCAATTTCGTCGGGCGGCAGGGGCCGGGGGCGAGGACGCATCTCGTGTCGCCCGCCATGGCGGCGGCGGCGGCGGTGACCGGCCGACTGACCGACGTGAGAGACATAATGGGGAGAGCATCGTCATGAAGCGCGCATTGATCCTGTTGGTGCTGGGAACCCTGGTGAGCGGGGTCGCCGCCTATGCCGCGACCACGCGGGTCGTCGCGCAGCCTGCGACCACCACCAAGGGCTGATCCGACGCCGGGGGAAACGACGATGAAGACCGCGTTATTCGCCGCGCTTTCCGCGGTGGCCCTTATGGCGCAATCGACGCCGCCTGCGCCCGCCGCGGGGGCGCTGAAGCTCTGGCGGCTCGATTGCGGCGCGGTGCAGGTCAACACGCTCGATGCGTTTTCCGACACCTTCGCCTATCCGGGGCAGTCGAAGCGGCTGGCCGCCAGCTGCTATCTGATCAAGCATGGCGATCGCTGCATGCTGTGGGATGCAGGGCTTCCCGCCGCGCTGAAGGGCGCCGCGACCGATCCGAAACCCGCGATGTCGCCGACCCTGACGACGACGCTGGTGGAGCAGCTCGCCAAGATCGGGCTGGCGCCGGCAGCGATCTCGATCCTCGGCATCAGCCATTATCATTTCGATCATATCGGCCAGGCGCCGAGTTTTCCGGCCGCGACGCTGATGATCGGCAAGGCTGATCTCGACGCATTGAAGGCGGGGGCGCCCGGCGTCGACGGCGCTCCGCTGGCGCATTGGCTGACCGGCGGCGGCAAGGCGGAGCCGGTGAGCGGGGACAAGGACGTGTTCGGCGACGGCAGCGTCGTCATGCTCGACCTGCCCGGCCATACGCCCGGCCATCATGGGCTGCTGGTGAACCTGCCGCGCACCGGCGTCGTGCTGCTGAGCGGCGACCTGGCGCACTTCACCGAGAATTACGACGCGGACGGGGTGCCGCCGTTCAACACCGATCGGGCGCAGTCGCTGGCGTCACTAGCGCGGATGAAGGCAGTCGCGCGCAACCTTAAGGCGCGGGTGATCATCCAGCACGAAGCCCGGGACATCGCGAAGCTGCCGGCCTTCCCCGCGGCGGCCGACTGATGCAGCCGATCACCCACGTTTCCGGCAGCGCCTATCCATGGGGGCAGAAGAACGTCGACACCGACGTGATCATCCCCGCGGCGTGGCTGAAGACGATCACGCGATCCGGCCTGGCGCGGGGCGCGTTCGAGACGGTGCGCGCGCAGCCCGGCAACATCTTCGACGACGAACGCTATGCGGGTGCGCCGATCCTGATCGCCGGGGATAATTTCGGCTGCGGATCGAGCCGCGAACATGCCGCGTGGGCCCTGATCGACATGGGGATCGTCGCGGTGCTGGCACCGAGTTTCTCCGACATCTTTTCGAGCAACGCGTTCAAGAACGGCATCATCCCGGTAGTGCTGCCGCAACCGGCTATCGATCGCCTGATCGAGGTGGCGCGCGAGCATCCGATCACCGTCGATCTCGAGACGATGTCGGTGACGACCCCATTCCAGGACCGCTTCGCCTTCGAACTCGATCCGTTCCGCCGCCAATGCCTGATGCAGGGGCTGGACGAGATCGGCTTGACCCTGGCAAGGGATACCGCGATTTCGAATTTCGAAGGCGCGGTGAACGAACATCGCCCTTGGCTAAGGCAGGAGAGGCGATATGCGGGCGTTGCTATCGAAGGCGATCGGCGGACCTGAAACTCTGGAAATGTCGGAGCTGCCGGATCCGACCGCCGCTGCCGGGCAGGTCTTGGTTGCGGTGAAAGCCTGCGCGATCAACTATCCCGACGTCATCATCATCGAGGACAAGTATCAGTTCAAGCCGCCGCGCCCGTTTGCGCCGGGTGGCGAGATCGCGGGCGTGGTCGAGAGCGTCGGCGACGGCGTGACCGGGTGGTCGGTCGGCGACCGGATCATGGGCACGATCGGGCATGGCGGGCTCGCCGAGAAGATCGTCGTCGATCCGGCGCGCATGTACCGGCTGCCTGCGGAGCGGAGCTTCGCCGAGGGCGCGGCGCTGATCCTGACCTATGGCACGACGATCCACGCGCTGCTCGACCGCGGGCATCTGAAGGCGGGGCAGACGCTGCTGGTGCTCGGCGCCGCGGGTGGTGTGGGGCTGGCGGCGATCGAGCTCGGCAAGGCGTTCGGCGCACGGGTGGTCGCGGCGGTGTCGTCCGAGGAGAAGGCTGCGGCGGCGCGCGAGGCCGGGGCGGACGAGACGCTGATCTACGGCCGGGCGCCGTTCGACAAGGACGCGTCGAAGGCGCTTGCCGAACAGTTCAAGGCGGCGGGCGGCAAGGCCGGGTACGACGTGATCTACGATCCAGTCGGCGGCGATTATGCCGAGCCCGCGCTGCGGTCGATCGGCTGGGAAGGGCGCTATCTGGTGGTCGGCTTCCCCGCGGGCATTCCGCGGCTGCCGCTCAACCTGACGCTGCTGAAGAGCTGCGACGTGTGCGGCGTGTTCTGGGGCGCGTTCGCGGCGCGCGACCCAAAGGCGAACGAGGCGCATGTCGAGCATCTGTTCCGGCTTTGGGCCGAGGGCAAGATCTCGCCGCGGGTGACGGAGGTGTTTCCGTTCGAGCGCGGTGGGGATGCGATCGCGAAGATGGCGGCGCGTGGGGCGATCGGGAAGCTTGTCGTGGAGATCGGGTGAGGGAGGCGGGATCAGGCGCCGCTGCTTTCCGTCATTCGCGCTGGGGCTAGAGTTCCGGCTGACGAATGTAGCGAATGAGAAGAGAGGTCAGCCAGTCTGAATTCCCGCCTGCGCGGGGGTGACGGGATGAGAGAAGCCCGACTTCACCGATGCATGTCGCCGCACCGGGCGCCAACAATAGCGCGCGTCAGACGAGCAGGTAGAGCGCCGCGCCGATCATCGCCCAGAGTAGAATCGAGATCACGATGCCGGACACCGCGCCGGCCATCGCGGGCGGGCTGGACCTGTCTTTATCGACCTCCATGCCTGCAACGATGGGCATGTCCATGCTGGCTCTCCTAGTTGGCAGGCGTCTTTTGCACCCGTTAAGTATGATATAGCGGGGCGATCGATTTTGTTCCAGTCCCATCGTGCGGTTTGGCACAACGGTTGCACTCCGTTGCGCCACCCGCGGCGCCCACCTATGTGTTCGGCGACGTGGAGCAACAGGGGAACGCCACATGACGACCTTCGACGAACGCGAACAAGCATTCGAAGCCAAGTTCGCGCGCGATGAGGAAATGGCGTTCCGGATCATCGCTCGGCGCAACCGCCTGTTGGGGGTATGGGCGGCCGAATTGATGAAGCTTACACCCGAAGAGGCGGATGCCTATTCGAAGGCCGTGGTGCACGCCGAATTCGAGGAGGCCGGGGACGACGACGTGGTTCGCAAGCTGGTCGGCGATCTGACCGCGGCGGGGATCGACGTCGACGAGGTGACCGTGCGTCGCGCGCTCGACGAGCAGTCGGTCGAGGCACGGCGCCAGCTGATGGGGCTCGAATAACATGCCGATGGCGGCCGACGAGATCGCTGCGATGATCCGGGGGGCGATTCCGGATGCCGAAGTCGAGATTACCGATCTGGCAGGCGATGGGGATCACTATGCCGCCCGGGTCGTCAGTGCGAGCTTCGCCGGCCTGTCGCGGGTCAAGCAGCACCAGGCCGTCTATGCGGCGCTCGGCGGACGCATGGGCGGCGTGCTCCACGCGCTCCAACTCACAACCGCAACATCCTGAGGACCGACGACATGACCGACGAGACCGACGCCAACGCCCGCATCGACGCCATCGTCAAGGCGAACCCGGTAGTGCTGTTCATGAAGGGCAGTCCGCTGTTTCCGCAATGCGGCTTTTCGAGCCGAGCGATCGCGATCCTCAACCACCTGAATGTCGACTTCGAGAGCGTCGACGTGCTGCAGGATCAGGGCATTCGTCAGGGCATCAAGGCCTATTCCGACTGGCCGACGATCCCGCAGCTCTATGTCGGCGGGGAATTCGTCGGCGGATCGGACATCATGATGGAGATGTACGAGAGCGGCGAGTTGGCAACGCTGTTCGAAAAGAGCGTAGAGGCGAACTGAGGCCGGCGGCCCGAAGCCGGGTGAGGGTGGACCGTCGCGAGACCGGTTAGCGGACGGTCCACCCTGCTGAAGCGCGATTGCTCGGCAACGTAAGGGACGATGCACCGGGCGTGCCAGTGGGGCTGATGTGCGGGTTTCTGCGGGGGGCCGTGGTTAATGGGGCCTGTCGCGAGGGTTGGGGTGTAAAGGCGACCGACGGTTTGCTCGCGCCGCACGTCGTCCGTTTAAATAGTGCGGCGCTACTCCTGCCGCTTTCGTGCTCATTTCGCATGCCGCCGCTTCCTATCACCCCGGCGGAGGCCGGGGCCCAGGTAGACAGGCCCTCGTTGCAGCGCGATGCGGCCCGATACCTTCTATTCCCGACTGGGCCCCGGCCTTCGCCGGGGTAGTGTTCCGGGAGGAATGCCTGGCGTGCAACGCTCTAAACCGCTGCCGTCTCCAGCGCCTCGCTCGCGTCCAGCCACTTGGCTTCGACCGCGTCCAGCTTCACCTGCACCTCGGCGCGGCGCTTGTTCAGATCTCCCATCGTCATCCGCGAGAAGCGTGGCTCCGCGCCGGCGGGGTCGGCCATGGCGCGTTCGATCGCGTTGCGTTCCTTCATGTGCCGCGCGGTTTCGTCCTCGAGGTCGCGGATCGTCTTGCGCAGCGCGGCGTCGCGATCGCGAGTGTCGGCGGCGGCCTTCTTTTCGGCCTTGCGATCCGCCTTGGACGCGCCCGCCTTGGCCGGATCACCCTTCAGGATCAGCGCGATATAGTCGTCGAGGCTGCCATCGAATTCGCGCGCGGTGCCTTCGTCGACCAGTACCAGGCGGTCGGCGGTCAGTTCGAGCATGTGGCGATCGTGGCTGACCAGCACCACCGCGCCGGCATAGTCGTTGAGGGCTTGCACCAGCGCTTCGCGCGCATCGACGTCCAGATGGTTGGTCGGTTCGTCGAGGATCAGCAGGTGCGGCGCGTCGCGGGTGATCAGCGCCAGCGCCAGCCGCGCGCGCTCGCCGCCGGAAAGCTTGCCGACCTTGGTGATCGCCTTGTCGCCCGAAAAGCCGAACCGCCCGAGCTGCGCGCGCACGGCGGCGGGGGTCGCGCCCTTCATCATGTGGGTCATGTGGTCGAGCGGCGTATCCTCGGTATCCAGCTCCTCGACCTGATACTGGGTAAAATAGCCGACCTTCATCTTGCCGGTCGCATTCATCTCGCCCGCCATCGGGGCTAGCTGCGCCGCGAGCAGCCGGGCGAGGGTGGTCTTGCCGTTGCCGTTGCGGCCGAGCAGCGCGATGCGGTCGTCGGGATCGAGCCGCAGGTTGAGCCGCTTCAGGATCGGCGTCTCGCTATAGCCGACCGACGCCATGTCGAGCGTGATCAGCGGCGGGCGCAGTTCGCTGGGATTGGGGAATCCGAACGACAGCGTCGGATCGTTGTAGGCGTCCGCGATCGGCTGCATCTTGGCGAGCATCTTCTGCCGCGACTGTGCCTGTTTCGCGGTCGATGCGCGCGCGGAGTTCTTGGCGATGTAGCTTTGCAGCTTCTCGCGCTGCACCGCTTGGTTGGCGCGCGCCGCCTCGATCTGCGCGAGGCGTTCGGCACGCTGGCGTTCGAACGCATCGTAGCCGCCGGGGTAGAGCGTGATCTTGCCGCCCTGGAGGTGGAGGATGTGATCGACGACGTTGTTGAGGAAATCGCGTTCGTGGCTGACGACGACGATCGTTGCCTTGTAGCCCTTCAGGAAATCCTCGAGCCACATCACCGCTTCGAGATCGAGATGGTTCGAGGGCTCGTCGAGCAGCAGCAGGTCGGGCTGCGAGAACAGCAGCGCGGCGAGCGCGACGCGCATCTTCCAGCCGCCCGAGAAGCTGTCGAGCGGGCGCGCCTGCATGTCCTCGTCGAAGCCCAGGCCGAGCAGGATCTGCGCGGCGCGCGCGGGGGCGGTATAGGCGTCGATCGCGATCAGCCGCTCGTACAGGTCGCCCAGGCGATCGGGGTCGTCGCTGGTCTCGCTCTCCGCCATCAACGCGGCGCGCTCGGTGTCGGCGGCGAGGACGGTTTCGAACGGAGTCGCATCCCCGTGCGGGGCCTCCTGCGCGATGTAGCCGATGCGACTGCCGCGCGGCATGTCCGCGCTGCCGTCGTCGGGCTCGAGCATGCCGGCGATGACCCGGACCATCGTCGACTTGCCCGCACCGTTGCGGCCGATCAGCCCGACGCGGCTACCCGGCGGCAGCGACGCGGTCGCGCCGTCGAGGATGACCCGCCCGCCGAGGCGCACCGTGATACCGTTGAGGTTGAGCATGGCGCGCCGTTAGCAGATGCAGCATGATTTGTCGAAGGGAGTGGCGCGCCGCGTCACCCCAACCCTCGAGGATCAGTGGACGAAGCGCGCCACTACGTCGCGGTAGCTGCGCGACACCTTCACGCTGGCGCCGGAATTGAGCACCAGGAAGCATTCGCCGTTGGTGTGCGGCTTGACCTGCTTGACGAGATCGAGGTTGACGATCGTCGAACGGTGCACGCGCTGGAAACGCCGCGGATCGAGGCGCTTTTCGAGATCCTTCATGGTCTCGCGCAGGATCAGCGTATTGTCGCCGGTGTAGATACACATATAGTCGCCCGCGGCGTCGATCCGCTCGATGGTGTCGACGTCGACGCGGAAGATCTGGCCGCGATCCTTGATGTTGATGAGCTTTTCGAAGCGGTTGGCGCTGTGTTCGCCGCCGCTCCCCGTGGCCATGTCGGCCGCCGCATCGGGCGCGACGTCGGCGAGCACCTCCCGCAGTTTTTCGACCTCTTCGACCCCGCGTTTCTCGCTCAACCGTTGGCGGACGCTGTCGAGCGTCTTGGCGAGGCGGCTCTCCTCGACCGGCTTCATCAGGTAATCGACCGCCTGCGCCTCGAACGCGCGCACCGCGTGGTCCGAATAGGCGGTGACGAACACGAACAGCGGCGGTTCGACCTCCATCAGGCCCTGCACCACGGAGAAGCCGTCGAAGCCGGGCATCTGAATATCGAGGAAGACGAGATCGGGCTTCTGGGTCTTGATCGCGCGGATCGCCTCGCGCCCGTTGGAGCATTTCTCGACGATCTCGACATCGTCATGTGCCTGGAGCCGGAGCTCCAGTCCCTGGATGGCCAGTGGTTCGTCGTCCACCAGGATGGTTCTGATCGTCATGCAGCCTCTCTACTCAGGTCGTCGAGCTGGAACGGGATCTCGATCTCGACCGAGAAGCCGCCAGCGGGCGCGGTGCGTGTCTCGAAACGCTGATCCGGGCCGTACGCCTGCACCAGTCGCTCCCTTATATTGGCAAGCCCCACGCCGGTTGAAAGGCTTGGGCTAATCCGCGTCTCGTGCAAGCCCGGCCCAGTGTCGGATACGGTGATCTGCACGCGTTCCCCGGCCAGCCGCACCGCGACGCTGATTTCGGCGCCTTCCTCTTGCGGCGTCACCGCGTATTTGATCGCGTTTTCGACCAGCGGCTGGAGCAGCAGCGACGGCAGCCGCGCGCGTTCGGCGCTGGGATCGATCTCGAATACGGTACGCAGCCGTTCCTCGAACCGCATCTTTTCGATCTCGAGATAGAGCTTCAGCGTCTCGACTTCCTGCAGCACGGTGACGTGCGCGGTCGGTTCGTTGGCGAGGGTATAGCGCAGGAACGACGAGAGCCGGCTCAGCATCGCGTTAGCGCGCTCGGTCTGCTTCAGCAGCACCAGCGTCGAGATCGAGTTGAGCGTGTTGAACAGGAAATGCGGGTTGAGCTGGTAGCGCAGCATCGCCAGCTGCGCCGAGGAGGCCTGCGTCTCCAGATGCTGCATCTGATCGATCTGTTCCTCGACAATGAGGTAGAAGTTGATCCCGAAATACAGCGCCGACCAGCCCGCGATCAGCGTGAAGCAGACGTAGAGCGTGCCGAGCATCCGGCCGAGCGTGATCCCCGGATTGGTCGATTGCAGCAGCGAGAAGGTGAACGCATCGATCGCGGCGAACATCAGCACCGCGGCGACCAGCGTGAAGATGGTGAGCAACAGCCCGGTCACCCGCGGCAGTCCCCGATAATAGCCGTAGAGCGCGGACAGCAGCAGGGTGATGCAATAGCCGGTGATCGCCTCGACGATCACCAGGATCAGCAGGTCGAGCGACGGCCCGTTCGAGATCGACGAGGCGCCGCGCAGGACGAGATACCCGCCCCACCCGACCGCCTGCAGCGTCCAGAAGGCACGGCTCTTGTTCTCGAAGAAGGGACGCACCGACAGGCGCGGCGAAGGGGCGGGTAGGGTCGCCATCCGCATCGCCCTACACGGGCAAAGCGCCGGGCGCAAAAAGAAGCCGCCGCTCCCGATGGGGAACGGCGGCTGCGTGAGGCGTCAAGCGCGGCGTGCTTAGAAGGAGAAGCGGGCGCCGACGCGGACCAGGTAGAGCGAGTTGGAAACGCTCGCCTGCGAGGTGTTGGGAGTGCGGAAGCTCGAATACCGATACTGGGCGCACTGCTGGTTGGTGTTGGTGTTCGGCACGCCGGCTGCCGAGAGGCACGTGACCTGCACGACCGCGGCATATTGCGGGAACGCCAGCTGGCGCAGGCCACCCCAATCCTTGTTGAGCAGGTTGGGCAGGTTTTCGATGTCGCCGAAGATCGAGACGCGCGAGCCACCGATGAAGGTCGGCAGTTCCTGCTCCAGATGAAGATCGATCCGCGTAAACGCGCGATTTCGAGCGACATTCCGCGCGGCGATACGGCCGCGATAGTCCTTCAGCTTGGTGTTGCTGATGAGGTTCTCCAACGCGGTCTGCGTTTCAGGGCTGTCGTAGCTGACCAGCGGATCGGTGGTGCTGGTCGGCACGTACAGCAGGAAGCGCTGATCGGAGTTGGTGCCGAGCGTCGGGCCGGCGATCGTGCCGAAGACAGTCGAGCGTCCGTTCACCGCATTTTGCATCGTGTAGCTGAACGGACGTCCCGCGCGCGTCTCGCCAAACAGCTGGAAGATCGTCTTGTAGTCGCCGAAGAACGCGCGCTCGAAGCCGACATTGTACTTGAAGGCCCATTTGGTCTGATCGCCCGAGATGCCGTAGGTGGCATTGTTCGGGTCGCTCATCGCGACGTTGAGATAGTTCGACGTGGCGGTCGACGATGTCGCCGGGCTGACGTCCTTCACGTCCTGGTAGCTGTAGCTGCCGCCGAACGAGAGACCGAAATCGTAAGTCTTGTCGAAATGCACCACCGCGACGTGGCTGCGCCCGCGCGAGGTGTTCGTAAGCAAGATGTCCTGATTGGTGTCGGTGAAGGTCGTCAAGCTACCGTAGCGCGGACGGCCGTCGGGCAGCACACCGATCTGACGCGAGCGCAGATCGGTGAAGGTCACCGCCTGGATGGTCTTGGTGTAGAGATAGTTGAACCCGACATTGAAGCCGAACAGCGTGTAATCCGCCGACAACGTGTACTTAGCCACCGACGGCAGCTTGAAGTTCTGATCCAGCGCGTTGGTCGGCGCCGTCGCCAGGGCCGCGGTGGTCCGCGACAGGTAAGAGTCGACCGAGGCAGGGATGGTCGTGCCGCTGACGCCGTTCAGGCCGTCCGTGCAGACCGCGCTGTTCGCAGGAGTAGCATATGCCCCGGTGCAGGTGAGGGTCGCCTGCGATCCTGCGACGGTGCCCGGCGCCGCCGTCGCGCGCGTCACGGTAGCGATCCGGTTCGATAGCACACCGGTGTTGGAGTAGCTGTTCGACAGATAGATGTCGGGCGAGCCGCCGCCGAACACCGCGGCGCCGGCGCGCACGCTCAGGCCCGGCAACGGCTTCCAGATCGCGCTGATCCGCGGCTGGAAATTGTCGAGGCCCTTGTAGGTCTTGGTGTTGTAGAAGCCGTAGCGGCCAAAGAACGCGTCGTTCTGGGCGACCGGCGAGCGCATCGCGTAGAGATCGTAACGGATGCCGTAGGTCAGCGTCAGCGCGTCGCTGATGCTCCATTCGTCCTGCGCACCGAAGGTGTATTGCTGGTATTTGAAGTCCGCTGCCGCGTCGCGCGGGTTGAGCGAAACCGCATTCGCGTAATCGAAATTCGACGCCGAGCGGTTCTGGAAATCGGCGATCGAGTCGAAATAATAGGCGCCGTTCACGCGCTGCAGAAAATAGTTGAAGGTGCGGTTGGCGTTAACTTCGGCCAGCAGCTTCACGTCGTGCGAGCCTGCCGAGTAGCGGGCCTGGAACGAACCGCCCCAAGTGTCGAAGAACAGCTCGTTGGCCTGGCGGCTGATGTCCGGGCCAAACACGACGTTGGGAATGCCGGCGCCGCAGGCGCTGACAGAATTGGTCGCGGTGACGACGCTGGTGGGCGCGGTGCAGACCGAGAACTGCGCGAAATCATTACCGAGCAGCGAATCCGAGCCGACCTTGTTGCTCTTGTAGATAAACCGCGTCTCGGTCGACAGATTGTCGGTCCAGTCGGAGTTCAGCTGCGCAATGCCTGCGCGGAGCAGCACGCTGCGCTGGTAGTAGTTCGAGGCGAGGCCGACGCCGGGAGTCGTGGCGCTCGTGCTGGTGCCCTGCGCGACGGTGCTCGATTCATACGCGTTGATATATGACAGCGACAGCCGCTGGCCGGTGGTGACGTTCCAGTCGATCCGGCCGACGATCTTCTCGTCCTTCTGGTTGTTGATCGAGACGAAGCCGCCGGGATCATAGCCATAGACGCTCTTGGCAATGGCGGTAATCTGGTCGACCTGGGCCTGGCTGGCACCCGGGACCTGGGTGATCGCCGTCGTGCCGAGCGGGCGCGGATCGGTGTTGCGCTCTGCCGAGACCATGAAGAACAGCGTGTCCTTGATCAGCGGCCCGCGCAGGGTGGCGCCATAGGTTTCGGATTTGTAGCTAGGCAGGGTGAGGGTGTTCGACCCGATCTTCTTGCCCTGCAGCTCGTCAGTGCTCTGCGAGTAGAAGCCGGTGCCATGGAAATCGTTGGTGCCCGACAGCAGCACGGTGTCGATCGCGCCGCCCTGGAAATTGCCCTGGCGGATGTCGGTCGGGGCGACCGAGACCGAGAACTGGCCGATCGCATCGAACGGCACCGGGCCGCGGCCAGTGGGGTTGGCGTCCGAGTTGAGGCCGAACTGGTCACCGACCTGCACGCCGTTGATCGTGAAGCGGTTGAAGCGCGGGTTGACGCCGGCGAACGACACCGCGCGCGTGTTGGTGAGATCGAGCGAGGCGAGCGGATCGCGGCGTTCGAGGTCGCGGACGTCTCGGTTGACCGACGCCACCTTGCGGATGTCGGCCTGGGTCAGGACGGTCTGCGGACCGCTGCTCTGCTGGACGCCGGCGCCGCGGATCGACGAGGCGGTGACGACGATGTCGCCACCGGCATCCCCGGATGCGGCGAGCTCGATCGGCAGGTCGAAGGGCTGCTGCGCGACGGTGAAAATGTCGGTGACCGACGTGTTGCCCGAAGGGCTGGTCACGTCGACCGTGAAAGGGCCGCCGACGCGCAGGCCCGTCTGGACGAAATCGCCGTTCGCATCGGTCGTGGTTTCCGCACGCGTTCCCGACGGTACGTTGGTGATGACCACCGTCGCGCCGCTGACGGGCGCGCCGTTGGCGGTCACGCTGCCGCGGATCGAGGAGGTCGTCTCCTGCGCCGCAGCGGCGACCGGCATGATCAGCGCGACCGCAGCCACGCCCAGGAATAGGTTGTTACGCATGCTAAGATGTCCCCTGTGAGCTCCTGGTGAGCTCTTGCTCTGGTTCCGCCGTCACCCGACCGGATGCCCGTGCCCCTGCGCCCGGATTATTTCGCTTCAATGACATAAGCGAGTCGTGAATAAGCGATTGTGACAGTCGCTTATGGTGCGTTGCAAAAAAGCAACGCAAGCGGACAGTCAGGCAGTCGCGGCGACCAGCTCGTTCCAGGCGGCCTCGTCGATTACCGCGATGCCGAGGTCGGCCGCCTTCTTCAGCTTGGACCCCGCGCCGGGGCCGGCGATGACGAGGTCGGTCTTTGCCGATACCGATCCCGCGACCCGCGCACCCAGCGCCTCGGCCTGAGCCTTCGCCTCGTCGCGGCTGAGCGTCTCCAGCGCGCCGGTGAAGACCAGCGTCTTGCCGCTGACGTCGGAGGCGCGGGTCTCGTGCACCACGTCGGCCGGCGTGACCTGGCCGAGCAGGTCGTCGACCGCCTCGCGGTTGTGCGCCTCGGCGAAGAAATCGACCAGCGACAGCGCGACTTCGGGGCCGACGCCCGGCGTCTCGACGATCGCGGCGAGCGCCTTGGCGGTGCGCGCCAGGAGCTTGTCGTCGCTTTCCCCGATCGCGCGGAGCATCTCGTCCCGCGCCGCCACCGCGGCATCAAGCATCGTCCGCAGCGCCGCCCAGCTTCGCCAGCGCCGCGCGATGTCGCGTGCGGTGATCTCGCCGACGTGGCGGATCCCGAGCGCGAAGAGGAAGCGATCGAGCGGAGGTGCGCGCTTGGCGTCGATCGCGGCGATCAGATTGGCCGCCGAGATCGCGGCCCAGCGCTCGCGCGCGAGCAGCGCTTCCTCGGTCAGGCGGAAGATGTCGGCGGGGGTAGCGACCAGCCCGTCGCGGTAGAACGCCTCGATATTGGTGATGCCGAGTCCGTCGATGTCGAGCGCGTGGCGCGACACGAAGTGGCGGAGTCGTTCGACGCGTTGCGCCGGGCAGATCAGCCCGCCCGAGCACCGCCAGTCGACCTCGCCGACCGCGCGTTCGGCGGTCGATCCGCATTCGGCGCAGTGGGTGGGGAAGGGCCAGGCGCCGCGGGCGTCGTCGCGCGACAGGTTCTCGACGATTTGCGGTATGACATCGCCAGCACGCTGCAGCACGACGCGGTCGCCCGGCCACACCCCTAGCCGCGCGATCTCGTCGGCATTGTGGAGCGTTGCGTTGGTGACGACGACCCCGCCGACGGTGACCGGCGCCAGCCGCGCGACCGGGGTCAGCTTGCCGGTGCGGCCGACCTGGATGTCAATCCGCTCCAGCGTCGTCTGCGCGCGTTCGGCGGGGAATTTGTGCGCGATCGCCCAGCGCGGTGCCTTCGCGACCTGGCCGAGCCGTGCCTGCCAGTCGAGCCGGTCGACCTTGTAGACGACGCCGTCGATGTCGAACGCGAGGTCCGCGCGTCGTGCCTCGATGTCGCGGTACACCGCCAGCGCGGCGTCGATGCCGTCGACCCGCGCAAAGCCCTCGGCGACCAGCAGGCCCCAGCCGCGGATCGCATCGACTATTTCGGTCTGCGTCTCGCCGGGCAGGGCGGCGGTCTCGCCCCAGCCGTGCATCAGAAAGCGCAGCGGGCGTGCGGCGGTGACGCTCGCGTCCTTCTGGCGCAGCGATCCGGCGGCGGCGTTGCGAGGATTGGCAAACTGGCGCGCGGTGGCGGGATCTTCCGCGTCGGCGAGCAGGCGGGCGTTGAGCGCGGCGAAATCTGCCTTGGCCATGTATACCTCACCGCGGATCTCGAACACCGCGGGGGCGTCGGCGGGGAGGCGTTGCGGGATGTCAGCGATCGTCGCGACGTTGGCGGTGACGTCTTCGCCTACCTGTCCGTCGCCGCGGGTGAGCGCCTGGACCAGCACGCCGCGTTCGTAGCGCAGCGAACAGGACAGTCCGTCGATCTTGGGTTCTGCGGTCAGCGCGACCGGGGTGTCTTCGGCGAGCTTCAGGAAGCGGCGGACGCGCGCGACGAATTCGACCACGTCGTCGTCGACGAACGCGTTGTCGAGGCTCATCATCGGCCGCGCGTGCGCGACCTTAGCGAGGTGCCCGGCGGGCGCAGCACCGACCGAACGGCTCGGCGAGTCCTCGCGTACGAGGGCGGGGAAGGCCTGTTCGATCGCGGCGTTGCGGCGGACCAGCGCGTCGTACTCGGCGTCTGAGATCTCGGGCGCGTCGTCGGCGTGGTAAAGCCGGTTGTGGTGCGCGATTTCGGTCGCCAGGCCGCCCAGTGCGGTGGCAGCTTCGGTCTCGTCGGTCGGCAGCGCGGTCATGGTCACCGATTAGATAGCGCGCCACGGCTCGGCAAGATCACAGCGTGCCGGCGAGTGGCGAGCTCCATCGGCAATTATATGGTTCGCTGCCGGATACTTCCCGGGGGTCCGCGGTTGTCTTTCGGAACCGGAGACGCCCGATGACCGATACCAGCAGACGCGACCTGATGAAGGGCGCCGCCGCGACCGGCGCCATCGCGCTCGCCGCCTCCACCCCGTCGCTCGCCCAAGCGCAAGGAACCAAGCCGATGCAGAATCCCGCCGCAAAATTCCCCAAGCCGCCTTTTCCCGAACAGCGCCAGAAATGGCCGGCATTGCAGCGCGAGATGAAGCCGGTGCCCGATTGCGGCGAGGCGAGCTATCGCGGATCGGGCAAGCTGACCGGCCGCAAGGCGCTGGTCACCGGCGGCGATTCGGGAATCGGCCGCGCCGCGGTGATCGCGTTCTCGCGGGAGGGCGCCGACGTGGCGATCAACTATTTCCCGACCGAGGAACCCGACGCGCAGGACGTCGCCAAGCTGCTCCGCGCCGAGGGCCGCAAGGTGGTGCTGATCCCGGGCGACCTGACCGACGAGAAGTTCTGTGTCGATCTGATCGGCAAGGCCAGTCGCGAGCTCGGGGGGCTCGATATCCTTGTCAACAATGCGGCGTACCAGCAGTCGAAGGAGTCGATTGCGGAGATCACGTCCGAGCAGTTCGATCGGACGATGAAGACCAACGTCTACGCGACCTTCTGGCTGTCGAAGACCGCAGCGGCGATGATGCAGCCGGGATCGACGATCATCAACACCGCGTCCGTGAACTCGTTCAACCCCGGCGAGGAATTGCTCGACTATGCCACCACCAAGGGCGCGATCGAGATCTTCACCAAGGGGTTGGCCAAGCAGCTCGCCAAGCGCGGCATCCGCGTCAACGCGGTCGCGCCGGGGCCGGTGTGGACCCCATTGCAGGTCGCGGGCGGGCAATTGCCGGGCAAGATGGGTGAATTCGGAGTCGATACGCCGCTCGGTCGTGCGGGCCAGCCGGCGGAGCTGGCGTCGCTGTACGTGACGCTGGCGGATCCGGGGACGAGCTTCACGACGGGTAGCGTGTTCGGGGCGAACGGGGGGACCGGGTCGGTCTAAGGTCGTTCGTGTGCGCTACCAAGCCGAGCTCGTCATGTGCTTCCGCGAAGGCGGAAGTCCAGTAGCGGGTCCCCGCCTTCGCGGCGACATGAGGGGCGCTGGCGACGCATCTGTCCGTCCGAACAAGCGCTGCGCCCGCTCCTCAAGCCGCCTCCAGTAGCCGCTCCGCCTGCGCGCGCGCTTCGTCGGTCACCGTGGCGCCTGACAGCATCCGCGCGATTTCCTCGCGGCGTTCGGCTTCGTCGAGGCGGCGGACGCCGGTCCGAGTGACGGTGCCGTCGCTGCTCTTCGCAATCAGCAGGTGCTGCGCGCCGCGGGCGGCGACTTGCGGGCTGTGGGTGACGACCAGCAGCTGGGTCTGTTCGGCCAACCGGGCCAGGCGTTCGCCGATCGCGGAAGCCACCGCCCCACCGACGCCGCGGTCGATCTCGTCGAAGATCATCGTCGCCGCGCCGCCCTGCTGCACCAGCGCGACCTTCATCGCGAGGATGAAGCGCGACAGCTCGCCGCCGCTCGCGATCTTCGTGAGCGGGGCGAAGGGCGCGCCGGGGTTGGTCGCGATCTCGAACTCGACGCGGTCCTTGCCCGCCGCCGACCAGCCCTCATCCCCGGCCGCGGCGACGACGGTGCGGAAGCGCGCCGCGTCGAGCTTCAGCGGGGCGAGTTCGGCTGCGACCGCCTCGTCGAGCCGCGCCGCAGCGGCGGTGCGGCGGGCGGTCAGCTGGTCCGTCGCGGCGTCGTAATCGGCGCGGGCGGTGGCGACCGCCTGTTCGAGCAGCGCGATCCCGCCTTCGCCGGCGTCTAGCCGGTGGAGCCGTTCGCGCATCTCGGTGGTAAGCCGGGCGAGGTCGTCGGGCTGGACGCGGTGCTTGCGTGCCATCGCGCGGAGTTCGAACAGCCGTGCCTCGTCGTCCTCCAGCGCGCGGGGATCGAACGCCAGTGCGCCGCGGGCGACGCGCAGCTGTTCCTCCGCCACCGCCCCCTCGATCACGGCGCGATCGACGGCGGCGAGGGCGTCGGCGAGCGCCGGATGATCCTCGGCGATGCGTTCGAGCACCCGTGCCGCCTGGCGCAGGCGGGCGAGGCCGCCGTCGGAGCCTTCCAGGTAATCGTCGATCGCGGCGAGATCGTCGGCGATCTTTTCGGCGCGCTGCATCGATCGGCGCTTGTCGGCGAGCGCTTCCTCCTCGCCCGGTTCGGCGGCGAGCGCGGCCAGTTCGGCGACGGTATGTTCGAGCCATTCGCGATCGCGCGCCGCGGTCTCGATCTCGGCACGGGCGGCGGCAAGCGCGGCGTTGCCGTCGCGCAGTGCCGCCCAGGCACGCGCGGTGTCGCCGGCGTCGACCCGCCCGAACGCATCGAGCAGCGCGCGGTGGCCGCGTGGGTTGAGCATGCCGCGATCGTCGTGCTGGCCGTGGATCTCGACCAGCAGCGGCGCCAGGTCGCGGAGCAGCGCGGCGCCCGCGGGCTGATCATTGACGAAGCCGCGGCTGCCGCCATCGGCCTTCACGATCCGGCGGATCAGCAGCGGTTCGCCGGGTTCGACCTCGACGCCGTTCTCGTCGAGCAGCGCGGCGACCGCGCCGATCGGCGGATCGAAGGTCGCGGTGACCACAGCCTGCGCGGCGCCGTGGCGGACCAGCGCGGTCTCGCCGCGCGCGCCGAGCGCCAGGCCGAGCGCGTCGAGCAGGATCGACTTGCCCGCGCCGGTCTCGCCGGTGAGCACGTCGAGACCGGCGCCGAAATCGAGGTCGAGCGCTTCGATCAGGACGACGTCGCGAATGGCAAGCGCGGTGAGCATCGCGGGGCTATAGCCGCTCCGCCGACCCGGCGGGAGGGGGGAAGGCGGTGATGATTACCGAATGCGTTGCCCCGGATGCGGTCCGTGGTCGCGCGCCGATCAGGTGTTCGGCGTCTCGGTGGTCGGCGTGCCGGTGCCCATCGTCCCGCCGCTGGGGCTGACCGGGGTCGGGTTGCCTGGCGCTTCCGCCTTGGGTGTCGCAACGGCGCCGCTTTCGCCGGGCAGCGTCTTGGGCTGCGCACCAGGGGTGCCGACCGGGATGATCGGCGCGCCGGGCGGGATCGCCGCCATCGCCTGCGCCGGGTGTTCCTGCATCAGCTTGTAGGCGCGATCGTACCAGATGGTGCCGGGATAGTTGCGGCCGAGCACCGCGGCGGTCTTCTGCGCTTCGCCCGGCACGCCGAGCGCAAGATAGGTCTCGGTCAGCCGCATCAGCGCTTCGGGCGCATGGGTCGTGGTCTGGTAATTGTCGATCACCGTGCGGAACCGCATCGTCGCCGCGAGCCACTGCCCGCGGGTTTCGTAATAGCGGCCGATCTCCATCTCCTTGCCGGCGAGATGATCGTTGACGAGATCGACCTTCAGCCGCGCATCGGCGGCGTACCGCGTGTTGGGATAGCGCCGCATCAGTTCGCCCAGCGCATCGAGCGCCTGGCGGGTGATCTTCTGGTCGCGAGTAACGTCCTTGATCTGCTCGTAATAGCTGAGCGCGACGAGATAATAGGCATAGGGCGCGTCGCGGTTGCCGGGATGGACCGTCAGGAAACGCTGCGCGGACTGGATCGACTGGGTGTAATCGCGGCTGAGATAATAGCTGAACGCGCTCATCACCTGTGCGCGGCGGGCCCAGATCGAATAGGGATGCTGGCGCTCGACCTCGTCGAACAGCGCGGCGGCCTCCTTGTAGCGGCCCTGGTCGAGCCGCTTCTTGGCGGCCGAATAGAGCGTGCCGACGTCGCGTGCGACATAGGGCAGGTCGCCCTTGGCACGGCTACCGGCACAGCCGGCGAGGGGGAGCGCGAGCGCGGCGATCATCGCCAGCGCCACGAACTTCGCGGGCTGGACCTTGGACTGGGGGATACGCATCGACCCTGCCCATAGCGCAGGCGCCGGGGGACGAACAATCCCCGTTCGCGTCACGACCGTCGCAGGCATTTGCACTTGCGGGGAGCCGGCGAGTTGCTTCAGGCGTTGCGCTGTTTCTCCCCTGAGATGAAGGTGCCCGATGCCCGCCACGTTGCTCCAGACCCACCGCGTCGAAAAGCCCTGGGGCCGTCACGATCTGTGGCCCGGTTTCGACGATGCGCCCGCTGACGGTGAGCCGATCGGCGAGGTGTGGTTTCAGGAACCCGGTGACAGCACGCCCGAACTGCTGATCAAATATCTGTTCACCGGCCAGAAGCTGTCGGTGCAGGTGCATCCCGACGACGAGCAGGCGCACGCCCGCGGGCTGCCGCGCGGCAAAGACGAATGCTGGACGGTGCTCGCGGCCAAGCCCGATTCGACGATCGCGCTCGGCCCCAAGGCGCCGATCACCCACGACGCCCTGCGCGCGGATGCGAAGGACGGGTCGATCGAGCAGGATCTCGACTGGGTGCCGGTGAAGGCGGGTGACTTCTACTACGCGCCGTCTGGCACGATCCACGCGATCGGCGGCGGACTGACGATCATCGAGGTGCAGCAGAACTCGGAGACCACCTACCGGCTCTACGACTATGGCAGCGACCGCGAGCTGCACCTGAAAGACGGCGTCGACGTCGCCAATTTGGCGCCGTATCGGGCGATCACCTCGCCGGGCGCGGTCGACGCGCATCGCACTATCCTGGTCGAGGGGCCCAAGTTCGTGCTCGAACGCTGGTCCGGCGGCGAACATGCGGTGAGCTTGCCCGACGGTGTGACGGCGTGGTTGGTGCCGATCGCGGGGTCGATCGAAGTCGCGGGGGTGTCCGCCGGCGCCGGCGAATGCGCGACGATGACGGGTCGCGAGGCGGTGACGACCAGTGCGGATGCCGATGTGCTCTGTGCGTATCCGCTGACGAAGCGGATCTGAGAGTCCGAGTCTGGTCGGACGCCAGGCTACGCTAAGCGTCGAGCGGGTAGAGCGCCGCGGCGATGATGCGGCCCTCGCCGCGCAGCACGCCCCAGGCGCGGGCGGCGGCGCGGCTGTCCATCGCCTCTACGCCGACGCCGCGTTCCTCGATCGCGCGGACCAGCGCGACCGGGGGGCGGACCAGCGCCGCGCCGGTGCCGATCAGGATGAATTCGGGCGCCGCGGCGATCAGCGGCTCGAGATCAGCGATCGCCAGCGCGTCGAGCGGGGGCGGGCCCCAGTCGGTCGCCTGCTCGACGGTCATCAGCAGCGCGGTCGCGACGCTATCGTCGCCGAGCCGGTAGCCGCGTCCAACGAAGCCGCGGACGATCGGGCCGCCCGCGGTCGCCTCGCGCTGCATGTGGAGATCAGCGATCCTTCGGCCCCACGCGCTCGGCATTGTCGAGCGTCCCCGGCTTGCGTGCGGTCGGCTCCGCACGCAGACCGAGCGAGATCAGCAGCGACGACGACACGTAGATCGACGAATAGGTCCCGACGACGATGCCGAGGATCATCGCCGCGGTGAACCCGCGCAGCACGTGCCCGCCGAGCAGCAGCATCGCGCCCAGCGCGAGCAGGATCGTCACCGACGTCATCACCGTGCGCGGCAGCGTCTCGTTGACCGACAGGTTGATGATCTCGCGCATGTCCATCTTGCGATACCGGCGCATGTTCTCGCGGATGCGATCGTCGATGACGATCTTGTCGTTGATCGAATAGCCGATGATTGTCAGCACCGCGGCGACGATGTTGAGATCGAATTCGAACTGGAACAGCGCGAAGAAGCCGAGCGTCATCAGCAGATCGTGAACGATCGCGACGATCGTCGACACGCCGAACTGCCATTCGAAGCGGAAGATCGCGAACAGGCCGATGCCGAGCACCGCGAGCACCACCGCTAGGATACCGCGCTGGATCAGCTCCCCGGACACCTTGCCCGAGACGGTCGAATAGCGCGAGAAGGTGGCGCCGGGGAATGCCTGGCCGATCGCGAGTTCGACCTTCTTGACCACTGCGTTGGTGGCGCCTTCGTCGGCGCTGTTCTGCACCGGCAGGCGGATCGCGATGATCTTCGGGTCACCATATTGCTGCAGTGCCGCCTGGCCGACGCCCAGCCGGTCGACGACGGTGCGGACCTGGTCGAGATCGGGGGCGGTCGCGAACTTCTCCTCGATCATCAGCCCGCCGGCGAAATCGACGCCGTAGTTGAGGCCGCGCATGCCGACGAGCGCGACGCATGCGATGCTGAGCGCCAGCGTCAACCCGAACGCCCAGCCGCGCAGCCGGACGAAATCGATGTTGGTGTTGTCGGGGACGAGTTTCAGGAGGCGCATGACAGGCCCTTCGTTGCGGCATCACTCATCGTCATGCCGGACTTGTTCCGGCATCCACCGTGCCGCACCGGCGCGGACGATTGAACGTGCGGCACCGTGGACCCCGGAACAAGTCCGGGGTGACGGCGGGGGTGGGGTGCGACGAGCGACATCAGATGTTGATCGTCTTCGGCTTGTTGCGGCGGATCCACAGCGCGACGAGCATCCGGGTGAAGGTCACGGCGGTGAACACCGAGGTGGCGATGCCGATCAGCAGGACGACCGCAAAGCCCTTCACCGGGCCGGAGCCGAGGAAGAACATGATGATCCCGGAGATCGCGTGGGTCATGTTCGCCTCGAAAATCGTCCGTGACGCTTCCTTGTAGCCGAGCTCGACGGACTGGACGATGCTCCGACCCCGGCGGCGTTCCTCGCGGATGCGTTCGTTGATCAGCACGTTGGCGTCGACCGCGGTCCCGATCGTCAGCACGAAGCCGGCGATGCCGGGCAGCGTCAGCGTGCCCTTCAGCAACGCCAGAACGCCGAGGATGACGAACACATTGATGACGACGGCGAGGTTCGCATAGAGCCCGAACCGCCCATAGGTTACGAACATGAACGCGACGACCAGCGCGACCGCGACCGCGGAGGCGAGGATGCCGGCGCGGATCGAATCCTGGCCGAGTTCGGCGCGGACGGTCGATTCCTCGATGATCTTCAGATTGACCGGCAGCTTGCCCGATCGCAGCGCGATCGCGAGCTGGTTGGCGGTATCGACGGTGTAGCTGCCGCTGATCGACGCGCGACCGCCGAGAATCGGTTCGTTGATGTTCGCGACCGAGATCACCTTGTTGTCGAGGATGATCGCGAACGGCTTGTTGACGTTCTCCTGGGTCACCCGGGCGAAACGCTTGCCGCCTTCGCTGTTGAAGGTGATCGAGATGTTCGGCGCGTTGGTCTGCTGATCGAAGGTTTGCCGCGCGTCCACCAGCTGGTCGCCCGAAATGATGGTCGCGCGCTTCAACGCGGTGAACGGCACGCCGGTCCGGCTGGTGGGATCCGGCAGGACCTGGCTGCCGATCGGGGCGATGCCCTTCAGCAGATCGGCGGGATTCGCGGTCTCGTCGACCAGCTTGAATTCGAGCTTCGCGGTCTTGCCGAGCAGTTCCTTCAGCGCCTGCGGGTTCTGCAGGCCCGGAACCTGGACGACGATGCGGTTATCGCCCTGGCGGATGATCGTCGGTTCGCGGGTGCCGAGTTCGTCGATGCGGCGGCGCACGACTTCGGTGGCGTCGTTCATCGCGGTGGCGATCGCCTCGCGCAGACCGGCTTCGGTCGGCCGCAGCACGAACCGGCTGGTGTCGACGACGTTGATGTCCCATTCGCGCTGCCCGCTCATGCCGGCGCCACCGCCGGTGATCGACAGCAGGCGTTCGCGGGCCGCATCCACCTGGCTCGGATCACGCAGCAGGAACGACAACTGGCCGTTACGGGTCGAGATGTCGCCGATGGCGATCCGCGGATTGCCACGACGCATCTCGGTTGCGACCTGTTCGCGCATCGTGTCGATCCGGGTGTTGGCGAGATCCTGGGTATCCGCCTCGAGCAGCAAATAGCTGCCGCCCGCGAGATCGAGCCCGAGGTTGATCCGCGGGTGCACCGGCCAGGTGGCGGTGACGCGTTCGGGCAGGAAGCTCGGGATCGCCAGCGCGCAAAGCACTGCCAGGAAGGCGAAGATCGACCAGACCTTCCACCGGGGAAAATCGAGCATCAGTCGTTCGCCGGCTTCGAATTGGGGCTGGTCACCTCGGACAGCGTGGATTTCACCGCACGGACCCGGACGTTGGGCGCGATCTCGACCTCGACGAAGCGTTCCTCGACCTTGGTGACCTTACCGAGCAACCCGCCGGCGGTGATCACGCTGTCGTTCTTCTTCACCGCCTCGACCGACTGCTGCAGCTTCTTCATGCGCTGCTGCTGGGGGCGGATCATCAGGAAATAGAAGACGATGAAGATGAGGAACAACGGCGCGAGGCCGACGAACGAGGCGAGTCCGCCCGACTGGGCTGCGCCGCCTGCGACCTGAGCGTAAGCTGGAGTGATGATCATCGGTTCCGTGCATGGCTGATCGGCAGGGGCGAAGGCCCCCGCGTGAAGCGCCGCGAGCTAGCATCGGCGCGCCGCTCGCGCAACCGACGCCGCGTGCTACACGCCGCCGTGCTCTAACAAGGGCAGCGCTTGAACAAGGAGAGCATGCATGATTCTCGTAATGGGCCACATCAAGGTCGCCGCGGGGCAGGGCGCCGCGCTGAAGGACATTCTGGTCGCGCACATGGCGCGAGTGCAGCAGGAGGATGGCTGCGAGGACTATAGCTTCGCCTACGACGTCGCGGACCCAGACACGATCCGCATCGCAGAGCGCTGGGCCGGACCCGAAGCGCTCGCCGCACACGGCCAGGCCGATCACCAGAAGGCGTTCGGCCGCTCGCTTCGCGACTTCACCGTCGAATCGATCAGCGTGAAGGCCTGGGAAGGCGAGTTCTGGCGGACGCTGATCGGCGACTGATCGGCTGGCGTCGATCGGTGCAGGCCGGGGACGGGACGCTTGCATCGCCGTCTCCGCCCGCCTAAAGCCCCGCGCCTCGGGTCCGGTTCGACATCGTCGTCGCGGGCCCTCGGTCGGGGCGTAGCGCAGCCTGGTAGCGCATCACACTGGGGGTGTGGGGGTCGCAGGTTCGAATCCTGTCGCCCCGACCAAATTCTTCTATGATATCGGCCAACCCGGCGGGACGAGAGCTGCGTCAGCCGCTCTGGCGCAATCGGGAAATTGGTTCTACAACTCGCCCCGATTGGTAGCATCTACCGCGGGAGCAGGGCTTTGGACGCACAGGCGAAGCGGGATCGGTTGCTGTCGCTCGACGTGCTGCGCGGCGTCGCGGTGATGGGGATGATCCTCGTC
This sequence comes from Sphingomonas sp. Tas61C01, assembly GCF_052567495.1. NCBI lineage: Bacteria > Pseudomonadati > Pseudomonadota > Alphaproteobacteria > Sphingomonadales > Sphingomonadaceae > Sphingomonas > Sphingomonas sp. Tas61C01. Next base: position 1,408,041 of record NZ_CP199583.1, on the reverse strand, counting down.
AATTCCGCTGCGGGGATGTTCTACGATGTCCGGGCGACGGTGTATTCGCCGTTGCTGCATGCGCATTGGAACGGGCTGATGCTCGCGGACCTGGTATTTCCGGCGTTCCTGATGATGATGGGCGTGTCGATCCCGATGGCACTGGCGAGGGCCAAGGCGGATCCGGCGCCACGACCGGGGGTGGAGCGCCGTATCCTGATGCGGGCGGCACGGTTGGTGCTGATCGGGTTCCTGCTCTCCAACATCTATTGGTTCGCGCATTTCAGCTCGGGGCATTGGCGGCTGTGGGGCGTGCTCCAGCGGATCGGGCTGGTCTACGGCGCCTGTGCGCTGCTGTACCTGCATTGCGGGCCGAGGCTGCGGATCTGGATCATCGTCGCCGTGCTGGTGCTGTATTGGCCGCTGGTGCTGGCGCCGTCGCTCGACGGCTTGCCTACCGACATCATGGCGCGCGGGCACAATTTCGTCGCGTCCGTCGATCGCGTCCTGCTCGGTACAGGCGGTCATAATTATGTGCAGGGCGACGCGGGCTATGATCCCGAGGGGCTGCTCGGCACGCTGCCCGCGATCGCGCACGGGCTGATCGGCGTCTGGGCGGGCGAGCTGCTGACGCGGCAGCCGGCGGGACGGGGCTTCAGGACTCTCGGCATCGCCGGCGTCGCGATGCTCGCCGTCGGGCTGGCGTGGAGCCTGGCGTTCCCGATCATCAAGGACATCTGGTCGAGCAGCTTCGTGCTGGTGACCTGCGGCATCACCCTGATCGCGCTCGCGATGCTGCACCTCCTCATCGACGGCAAGCCGCCCGGCCGGACGCGGTGGCTGGTGAACGTGCCGCTCGCCTTCGGCATCAACGCAATCGCGGCCTATTGCCTGCACATGGTGACTGGGAGCGTGCTCGGCTGGGACCTGTTGCAGGCGCCCTATCGACTGGCCTTGCCGGTGCTGCCGATGCCCGCGGCGTCGCTGATCCCGATCTTCCTCTACATGGCGCTGATCTGGGTTGCGATGGCTTGGCTCCGCGCGCAGAACTGGATCATCAAAGTCTGACGGGACTGCCGATCACGGCCGGGCGCATAGAACCAATTAGCTACCGCCGTAGCGCCTTGTCATGTCCGGCGGAGGCCTATGCGCTGCGGGCGGTTATGATCGCGATTGCTCCGGTCGGTGCGCGCGGCTAAGGATCGGGTGGGTTCAGCAGCAACGACGGGTGAGGATTGCTATGGACGCGCTGCTGGACTCGATCGGATCGCTGGCGGACGACGCGCCGGGGCCGATCTATCGCAAGCTTCAGGAGCGTCTCCGCCTAGCCATCGCGTCCGACGTGCTGCAGCCGCGCCAGGGGCTTCCGCCCGAACGCGATTTCGCGGTCGCGCTGGGGGTGTCGCGGATCACGGTGCGCAAGGCGCTGGACGGGCTCGTCGAGGACGGGCTGCTCACGCGCCGCCAGGGCGCGGGCACCTTCGTCGCCAAGCAGCACGACAAGAATTTCAGCCAGCTGACCTCGTTCACCGAGGAGATGGCCGCGCGGGGCCTCACGCCCGGCGCCCGCTGGACGGCGCGGACGCTGAGCGCGGTTACGCCGGCCGAGATCATGACCTACGGCCTCAGCCCCGGGAGCCAGGTCTATCGGCTCGATCGCGTGCGACTTGCGGACGACGTGCCGATGTCGATCGAGCGCGCGATCATTCCGGCATTCTGCCTGCCGTCGCTGGAAGCAGTGAAGACATCGCTCTACGCCGCACTGGCCGAGAGCGGGTGCCGGCCGGTGCGGGCGCTGCAACGCCTGCAGGCGATACGGCTGGAGGCGGCCGATGCCCAGATCCTGGGGGCCGCGCCGGGCGATCCCGGCATTGCGGTGGAGCGCCGCGGCTTCCTCGCGGACGGGCGGCTCGCCGAGATCTCGCATTCGCTGTACCGCGGCGACACCTATCATTTCGTCGCCGAACTGCGCAGCTGATCCCGGCGTCAGTCAGCTGCTCCGCGGGTCGGGTCGATCCTCACCAAGCGACTGGCGCGCTTGCCGTCGGCGGATCGGCTGCGGAGATCGACCGCGCCGCTGACCGCGACCGGTTGCGCATAGCGGGTCCACGGCTCCGCCCCGACCCGATATTCGATCGTCGTGCCCGGTAGCTCTGCGTTCGCCTCCAGCTTGCCGTCGGCGATGCGGCCGCCCGGCGGCGCGACGCGGTAGGCGATACCGGCGCGATCGAGGCGCGAAAGTTGCGCCGATAGCCGCCCGGCGAAGTCGCGCCACGCCGATGCGAGCGCCGCCCGATCGACGCGCTTGTCCTGCCAATCGTAGCGCGCGCCGGGCTGATAGGGCGGGCTCCACGGCGCCGGGCTCCACGCGCGTTCCGCCAGCGCGAGCAGGCGCGGGAAGAGCATGTAGTCGACCTGCGTGTCGGTCCTGATCGTCTCGCTCCACAGCTGGCCCTGCAGCCCGGCGATGCGATGGCCGGTCCCGAGCACCGGCTCGTCGTCGACGGCGGCGCCCTCGGCATAGACATTGGCGATCAGTGCGGTGTTGGCGGGAAGGTTGTCGGGCATCACCCCGAAGATCCGGTAGGTGTCCGCCTCGCGCGTGCCCCAATCATAGCCGAACTCGTCGGGGTGCGGCGCGTACGGCATGTCGAGATAGGCGAAGGTCGGCAGCGACAGGACGACGTCCCACCCCCGGTTCATCTGGTCGTGCGCCTCGCGGACGCCGCCGGTGTGGAGCAATCCCCAGATGTTCGACTGGGTCGCCTTGGGCATTGCGGCGGGATCGGTATGCCCCATGCCGTCGCTCCAGCCTGCGGTCCTGATCCCCTTGGCGGCGAGCCCGGCGGCGACCCGCTCGATGAAGCGGGGCGTCAGCTTGCGGGCATCGCCGCCGTTCGCCGCGATCATCGCGGCGCAGGCGGGGGAGCCGACCCAGGCGCCAGCGGTCTCGTCCGCACCCAGGTGGAAGGTCCGCAGTGGCGCGCCCGCCGCCCGATGCATCGCGGCGAGCGCATCGACCACCGTCTCGACGAAGCGGTAGGTCGCGGGGATGCACACGTTGAGCGTGTTGTCGTCGTAGTTCTGGATGCTGCGATAGGCGGTGGTGTCGGCGGGATCGATCAGCCGATAGCGCTGCGCCGCGGCGGGGTTGCCCGCCGCGGTAAGCCGGCGGAAGCGGTTCTCCATCGCGACGATCGCGGCGCGCGAATGCCCCGGCGTATCGATCGACGGGATGACCTCTATCTGCCGCGCCGCCGCGGCGCGAACGATGGCGATATAGTCCAGGCGCGAGAGGTAGCCGTTGACCCCGGACGTGCCGTCGGGTCCGGCGCCAAGCTGGGGCAGCAGGCACGTCCGCTCCGCCGGATCGTGGCAGCGTTTCGATCCGATCCTCGCCAGTTCGGGCAGCGCCGGGATCTCGATCCGCCAGCCCTCGTCGTCGGCGAGATGCAGGTGCAGCTTGTTGAGCTTGTAGGCCGCCATCGCTTCGACGAGCTTCATCAGTTCGGCGCGGCTGTGGAAGTTGCGCGCGATGTCGATATGGAGCCCGCGGAAGCCGTATTGCGGCGAATCCTCGACGTGCAGGGGGCGGATACGGAAGGCGTCGAACGAGGCTTGCTGGGCGAGCGAGCGCAGCGCGTGGTTCGCCCCCGCTGCGTCGGCGGCGCGGATCCTGATACCCGATGCCGCCACGTCGAGCGTGTAGCCCTCCGGCAGGAGGCCGGCGGCACGGCCTACGTTGATCAAGAGTGGCAGGCTGCCCTTCTCGCCGACGCCGAGCCCCGCCAGCGCCGGCGCGACCGCCGCCCGCGTGATCCCGGCCAGCCGAAGGGAAACGCCCGCGGCGAGGTTGGCGCGGGCCCCGGCCGCCTGCACGGCGCGCCGCACCTTCGGTACGATCACGACGCCGTTTGCTGCCGGCGCCTGCCGATCCGCTTGCAGCGCGAAGGCGCGTTCCCCGGTCAGCCACCGTGTCTTGTCCGCCTTGTTCTGCGTCGCGAGCGCGGCTTCGTCGGTCATCGGCGCGACGAAGGGCAGCGTTTCCAGCAGGGTGTCCCGATCGATCACCGGGCGCGTGGACGCGATCGTCCGCGCCTGCACCGCGGCGGCGGCCAGATAGGCGTTCGGCATCGGGTGCGACTTGGAGAAGTGGGTGCCCAGCCCCCAGAGCTTGACCACATAGACATGGTTCGGCTTCAGCGCCTTGCCCGGCTTCAGAGTCAGGCGCTGCAGATCGCCGTTGATCAGCTGGTGATCGAACAAGTCGCTTTCGACCAGCGGCAGCCTGCTGACGAAGCTGAAATAGATTCCGAAGTCCTTGGTCGGGAACGGTTGCGCGATCGCCGCCGGGGTCGTGATGGTGATCGTGGCCAGGAAGCAGTTTAGGATCGTGGCGGGACATTCCGGCTTGTTCGAAACGACGGTGAAGCGGTAGCCAAGCGTCTCCGCGAGCTGGTCCAGCGCTGCTTGCGCGGGCTCGGCGGCGCCGGAGGGCGCGGCCAAAAGCAACATGGCCAGCCCGGCCGTGATCGATTTCCGCATCTGCACCTCACAAGACCAATCTATACCAACTTGTCCGCATCCTGCCGATCGGTCAACCGTTGTTAGAATGCCGATAGAAGCATGGAAGAAATAAGTACCAATCCTCGGATATGGTACTATGATCCTAGCAAAGGGGTGGTGCGATGGCTTCAGAGGTGGTTCCGGCACAGGCGCGCAGGACGGCGATCGCGATCGTCGGTGTGATGTTCTTCGTGTTCGGGTTCGTCACGTGGCTCAACGGGCCATTGATCGCCTTCGTGAAGCTGGCGTTCACGCTGAACGACGTCGAGGCGTTCCTGGTGCCATCGGTCTTCTACATGTCCTATTTCGTCCTCGCGCTGCCGGCGGCGGCGATTTTGCGGCGGATCGGGATGAAGCGCGGCATGGTGTTCGGCCTGCTGACGGTCGCGGTCGGCGCGGTGCTGTTCGGGCAGTTCGTCGCGATGCGGATGTTCGGCGGGGCGCTGGCGGGGTTGTTCGTGATCGGCGCGGGCCTCGCCCTCCAGCAGACCGCGGTAAACCCGTACATCTCGATCCTCGGCCCGATCGAAACCGCAGCGCAGCGCATCGCGATCATGGGCATCTGCAACAAGGTGGCCGGGATCATCGCGCCGATCGTGTTCGGCCTGCTGGTGATGTCGGGCATCGGCGATCTCGGCGGGCAGGTCGCGGCCGCGCCGAGCCACGAGGCGCGGGAGGCGCTGCTCGCGGGCTTCGCGCAGAAGGTTTACTGGCCGTATCTTGGCATGGCGGCGCTGCTGGCATTGCTCGCGTTCGGCGTCGGCAAGTCGCCGCTGCCCGATCTGCGCGGGTCGGCGAACGAGGAGGCGACGCGCGACGTCCGCGGGCTGTCGCGCTTCCCGCATCTCTGGCTCGGCGTGGTCTGCCTGTTCCTCTACGTCGGGGTCGAGGTGATGGCGGGCGATGCGATCGGCACCTATGGCCGCGGCTTCGGGCTGCCCGTCACGGAGACCGCCTATTTCACGTCGCTGACGCTCACCGGGATGCTGGTCGGTTATGTCGTCGGGCTGATCGTTGTGCCGCGGTTCGCGTCGCAGGAGCGTTATCTCGCCTTCTCCGCGATCCTCGGCATCATGCTCGCGTTCGGCGCCTTCTCGACCACAGGTTACGTATCGGTCGCATTCGTCGCCGCGCTCGGTTTCGCCAATTCGATGATGTGGCCGGCGATCTTCCCGCTCGCGATCCGCGGCCTCGGCCGGCATACCGAGACCGGGTCGGCGCTGCTGATCATGGCGATTTCCGGCGGGGCGGTGGTGCCCCAGCTGTTCGTCGCGCTGAAGGCGCATTACGACTTCCAGTCGGTATTCCTGGCATTGATGGCGCCCGCCTATCTCTACATCTTCTTCTTCGCGGTACGGGGATCGAAGGTGAAGCCGGACGCATGAACGGAATTCGTTTCCTGATCGGAATCGATGGCGGCGGCACCGGCTGTCGGGTGCGCGTGCGCGATTTGGGAGGATCGCTCCTCGGCGAAGGCGCGGGCGGACCGGGCAACATCAGGCTCGGGCTCGACGTGGCGTGGAGCAACATCTTCGCCGCGCTGGACCTCGCGCTGGCGGAGGCGGGGCTCGACAGAACCGTTCTGGCGCAGGCGTCGATCGGGCTAGGGCTCGCGGGAATCGTCGACCTGGACACGGCGGAGGCGGCGATCGCGGCCGGGCCAGCGTGCGGGGCGGTGCGCGCGGTGTCGGATGCGCACATCGCGTGCCTGGGCGCGTTCGGCGGTGGCGACGGCGCGATCCTGATCAGCGGCACCGGCAGCGCCGGCCATGCGGTGATCGACGGCGTCGGCGTGCCGATGTTCGGCTGGGGGTTCGAGGTCGACGACAAGGGCTCCGCGGCCTCGCTCGGGCGCAGCGCGATCACGGCGGCGCTCGACGGGCGTGATGGGCTGGCGCGCGAGACCGGGTTCACCAGGGATGTGCTCGATGTCCTCGGCACCACTACACCGGCGATCGTGCGCTGGGTGTCCAGCGCGCGGCCCCGCCAATTCGGCGAGATCGCGCCGCTGGCGTTCGCTCACGCGCATCGGGGCGATCCCGTCGCGCTGTCGCTCGTGCGGCGTTCGGCGGGGGACGTGGAGGCGATGATCGCGCGGTTGATCGAGATCGGTGCCGACCGGGTCTGCCTGGTCGGCGGGATGGCCGAGCATATCGCGCCCTGGCTCACCCCATGGGCGCGCGGCTTGCTGGCGGTGCGGCAGGAGGATGCGACCGAGGGGGCGATCCTGCTCGCGCAGCAGGCGGTGACCGAACGGACAGGATGACGATGACCGACGTACCAGATGCTCCCGCGCCCGAGGATACGCGCATGTTCGTGGAAGCGGCAGAGGGTGGCGAAGCGGTCGCGCGGTTCCTGGCGCATAACCGGGCCGCGATCGCGTCGCTGGGGCAGGTGCTGCGTCAACGCCGGCCCGGTCTGGTGGTCACTTGCGCGCGGGGTTCGTCCGATCACGCCGCGACCTACGCCAAATACATGATCGAGACGCGGCTCGGCGTCCCGACCTCGTCGGCGGCACTGTCGGTCGCGTCGATATTCGCGGCGCCGGTGGCGTCGGAAGGCTGTCGGAGCGTGTGCATCGCCATCTCGCAATCGGGGAGGAGCCCGGACCTGCTGGCCGCCGTCGCCGCGCACCGCGCCGCGGGCGCGCTGACGATCGCGCTGGTCAACGACGAAGGCTCGCCGCTCGCTGCGGCGGTCGATGTGCTGCTGCCGTTGAAGGCGGGTCCCGAACTCTCGGTGGCGGCGACCAAGTCGTACATCGTGGCGCTCGCCGGGATCGCCGCGCTGGTCGCCGAATGGGCGGAGGACGCCGATCTCGCGCAGGCCGTGCAGGCGCTGCCGGACCAGCTCGAACGCGCCTTCGCGCTGGACTGGTCCGCGGCGCTGTCGCTCGCCGAGGAGGATCGCAGCTGGTTCGTGCTCGGCCGCGGTCACGGCTATGGCATCGCGCAGGAAGCGGCGCTGAAGTTGAAGGAAACCTGCGGCATCCACGCCGAAAGCTTCTCCGCGGCAGAGGTACGCCACGGGCCGATGGCGATCGTCGGCGAGGGGTTTCCGATCCTGGCCTTCGCGACCGGAGACGAGACCGGGCAGGGCGTACGCGATGTCGCGGCCGAGTTTCGCCGCCGCGGCGCGCGGGTCGCACTGGCGGACGCCGCCGGGGGCGCCGACGCGCTGCCGGCAATCGCCACGCTGCCTGCGCTTGAACCTATCCTTCTGGTCCAGAGTTTCTACCGCTACGCCAACGCGCTTTCCCTTGCCCGCGGGCTCGATCCCGATGTGCCGCCGCACTTGAACAAGGTAACCTCGACGAAATGAGCCCGTTCCGCCTCCACAATGCGACGATCCTGACGCCTGGACGGATCGCAGAGCGCGCCGGGCTCGAGATCGACGGCGGGCGCATCGCGCGGGTCCTCGAACGGGGTGACGCCGCCAATGGCCCGTCGCTCGATCTGGACGGCGGTTACCTGCTCCCCGGCTTCATCGACACGCAGGTGAACGGCGGCGGCGGGGTGCTGTTCAACGACACCCCGACGCTCGACGCGATCGCCGCGATCGGATCGGCGCATGCGGCGTTCGGGACGACCGGGTTTCTGCCGACGCTGATCAGCGACGATTTCGACGTGATCGACCGCGGGATGCGCGCGACCGAGCAGGCGATCGAGGCGGGAGTTCCGGGGGTGCTCGGCATCCATGTCGAAGGTCCGTTCATCGACGAGAAGCGCAAGGGCATCCACGATCCGGCCAAGTTCAGGCGGCTGGACGAGGAGGGGATCAGGCTGCTCACGTCGCTGAAGCGCGGGCGGACGCTGGTCACGCTCGCACCGGAGATGTGCGCCGAGGCGGACATCGCGCGGCTGGTGGCGGCGGGCGTCGTGGTGGCCGCGGGGCACACCGATGCGGACTATGCGGCGACACGGGCGGCGATGGATGCGGGGGTGAGCGGGTTCACGCATCTGTTCAACGCGATGTCGCCGATGCTGCACCGCTCGCCGGGCGTGGTCGGCGCCGCGCTCGAGAGCCAGGATGCGGTTTGCGGGATCATCGTGGACGGGCACCATGTGGATCCCGTGGTTTTGCGCATCGCACTGCGCAGCCGCCCGATCGGCAGCTTCATGTTGGTCAGCGACGCGATGCCGACGGTGGGATCGTCGACCAAGCAGTTCCGCCTCGGCACGCGCGAGATCCGCGTCGTGGACGGGGTTTGCGTCGGACCCGACGGCACGCTGGCGGGATCGGACCTCGACATGAGCGCGGCGGTCCGCAACAGCGTGACGATGCTGGGCGTCGGGATCGAGGATGCGGCGGTGATGGCGGCGGCGGCACCGGCACGGTTCCTGGGGCTGTCGGACACCCATGGCAGCATCGTGCCGGGCGCGCGCGCGGACCTGGTATGGATGGATCGCGATCTCGTGGTGCGGGGCGTGTGGATCGGTGGCGACCAGGTCGGCGCACGACGGATCGCCGCCTGACCCGGCGCCCGGGACGCGTGCTGCCGGTATGAAGGTGCGGGCTCGCAGGCGGGCAGTCCTGCTCCTCCTGACGGCGCTCGGCGGATGCGACCGTCGACCGTCCCCCAAGATGGTATTGTGGGCGTGGGAGCGTCCGGAGGACATGCGCTTCGCGGCCGGGAAGGCCGAGATCGCGGTGCAGACCGGCTTCGTTTCGATCGACGGCGACGCGATCCGTGCGCGCGGCCGCCGCCATCCGCTCGAGGTCGGCGAGCCGCCGAGCACGGCGGTGGTCCATGTGCAGATCGAGCCCGCACGCCCGCTCCGCTGGACCCCGCTGCTGCGGCACAATCTAGCGGCGGCGGTGCTGCATTATGCGCAGGTGGTGCCGGCGCGGCGGGTGCAGGTCGACTTCGAGGTGCGTGCCTCCGAACGGCAGGCGCTGCTCGACTTGCTGGCCGATGTCCGCCGTGGCCTGCCCGCGGGTACGATCGTGTCGATGACCGCGCTGGCGTCCTGGTGCGATACCGAGAGCTGGCTGAAGGATGCGGCCGTCGACGAGATCGTGCCGATGCTGTTCCGCATGCAGCGCGGCGCCGAGACGATCCGGCGGCGGCTGGCGGCGGGCGACGATTTCCGCAATCCGCGCTGCCGCACCGCGCTCGGGATCGCGACCGATACGCCGCTACCCCGTGCGCCGACCGATAGGCTCGTGTATGTCTTCGCCCCGCAGAGCTGGACGGCAAGCGAGTTCGCGCGGGTGAAGGAGGAGGTCGGGCGGTGGTGAGCGGCAGGGCACGGCGGTGGGGTGCGATCGCGGCGGTGGCGCTGTCGGGCCAGGCGATCGGTTCGGGCGGGCCGTCGCCGCAGCCGGATTATGTCGACGTCCACGATGTCGCGGGGCTGACCGCGGGGCGGCCCGGCGTGGTGAAGGCAGCGGCGCCGGATTCGCTGCTGTTCGCGGACTGGCGCGGGTTGAACGGGCTGACGCTCGACGAGGGCGCGACCGCGGCGTTGGCCAAGCCCTGCTGCGGCACCGCGGGCGACGCGTCCTACACCTGGACGGCGGCACGGCGTAAGGTGCCGGGCGTCGCCGAGGTTTATTTTATCTCCACCGAGCGGCCCGGGCCGGACTATACCTCCACGCCCAACTGCTTCGACGACGCCTTCATCACCGCTGCGGCGACGCTGGAGGATCGTGTCCGCCGGTTCGGCAAGGATGGGCCGGCGGTGCGGGCCTGGGTCGCCGCGCAGGACGCAGTGTTCGATGCCTGCGGGAAGCCGGGCGTGGCGCTGCCGGCCTTGCCTGCGGACGCCCCCGATTGGCTGCGCGCGGATCGCGCCTACCAGCTTGCGGCGATGGCGCTTTACGATGGCCGTGCCGAGGAGGCTGCGACCCGGTTTGCGGCGATCGGGCTCGATCGGCGTTCGCCCTGGCAGCCGCTCGGCCTCTATCTCGAGGCGCGGGCGCTGCAGCGAGCGGCGCGCATGCAGCCGTCGCCGGCCCGCTTCGCCGCCGCGCATGCCGCGATCGCTCGGGTCGCTGCGGCGCCGAGCGGCACCTATGGCCGTGGCGAGGTCGAGCGGATGCGGCAGGTGCTGGCGTTCCGCGAAGATCCGGCGGGGCTGCTCGCCCGGCTCGACCGCGATCTCGGCGCGCGCGCGCCGATGCCCGACATCGCGGTGGCGTTCCGCGACTATATGACGCTGAGCGACCAAACCGCGAACAAGCCCGAAGCCGCCGACTGGATCAGGACAATGCGACCCAAGGATCGCGTTGCCGCGCTGGCGCATGCCCGGCAACGCTGGCAGGCGAAGGCGCAGGCGCAGGCGGGAGCGGCCTGGCTGGTGGCGGCGCTGAGCCTCGCCAACCCGGCCGATCCGGGCGTCGGAGACCTGATCGCGGCGGCGCGGCGCGTGGCCGATCGCGATGCGGCGTGGCCGAGCGTCCGTTATCACCTGCTGCGGCTGACGATGGCCTCGGCTGAGCCGGCGGCGATCCGGCGCGATGCGGACGCGATCCTCGCCCGGGGCGATCTGTCCCGAGCCGATCGCAACCTGTTCCTCGCGATCCGGACGCAGCGCGCCGCCACGCTCGCGGAGTTGGTGCGATACGGGCTGCGCACACCCTATTGCGAGCCTGCGAGCAAGGCATGCGTCGACGGCAACGGCTATTATGGCGACGGGTTGATCGCGCCGGTGACTGGCGGCTTCGTCGGGTTCGGCGCGGAGGCGCGCGCGATCATCGACCTGCTGCCGATGGGGCGGCGGGTTGCGCTGGCGGGCGATGCCGCGATCCCGGCGCCGCTGCGGCTCGACATCGCGCTGACCGGCTTCGCGCGGGCGGTGCAGGTGCAGGACGACGCGGCGATCGATCGACTGGCGGGTCTGCTCGTCACGCTGCTGCCGCAGATCGCGGACGATTGGCGGCGGATCGCCGTGACCCGGCCGGGCGCGGACAAGCGCTTCGCCGAATTTTACGCGATGGCGAAGATCCCGAGCCTCAGGAGCGATCTTGCCGATCTCGAACGGCCCATGGGCGTCGAGCGGGATTTTTCCGGCTATTGGGTGGACTGGCGCCTGGTGGCGCCGCGTGCGGTGTCGCCGGGCTTGCCGGTGCCGCGGCTGGCGGGCGTGACGTTGCCCGCCGCGATCCTCGGCCCGGTGGAGGATGGCGAGGCGGCGAGCGACCTCACCTGCATGGAGCGGTGCGGTAGCGGCGCGTTCCCGCTGCAGCTGCCGGGGTTCGCCGCGGCGACGCTGCCCCAGGCGTTCGCGGAGCGGCGGCGGTTCCTCACCGCGGGCACGGCGCCGTCGGTGTGGGACGAGGCGCTCGCCTATGTCCGCGCACATCCGTCCGATCCGCGCGCGGCGGAAACGCTGTACCGGCTGATCAGGGTTGCGCGCTGGGGCGCCAACCATGACCATCTCGGCCGCCGCGCGTTCGCGCTGCTGCACGCGCGGTATCCGGGGACGCGCTGGGCGGAGCAGTCGCCGTATTTCTACGATTCTTGAGGTAGGTGGCGGGTGGTCTAGGCCCGCGTTCTGTTCCGGCTGCGAGGTCTGCGGTCCCAAACGCTTGTGTCCCCGCGAAGGCGGGGACCCAGTACTGGGCTCCCGCCTTCGCGGGAGCACGACTTGGGGGAGCAGGTCCGGATAGAAACTGCGTACCCTCGCCCTAGCGCGCGACCGGCTGTCCGCCCTTCATCACCAGCCTGACCTTGCGAACCGCGCGGACATCGCGGGTCGGGTCTCCGTCGACTGCGACAAGATCGGCGAGGAGGCCCGGCTTCACCGCGCCGAGGCGGTCGGACAGGTGCAGCGCGCGGGCGTTGCCGGTGGTGGCCGCGATGAGGACGTCGGCGGGCTTCATCCCCGCGGCGGCCATCAGCTCCATCTCGCGGGCGTTCTCGCCGTGCGCGAAGACGCCGACGTCGCCGCCCATGCAGATCGGCACCCCCGCCTTCATCGCCAGGCGAAAGCTCGCGCGGTTGAGCGCGACCGCGGGCGGGGCAGGTTCGGCGCCAGTCCAGCCCCGGTAGCGGGAGGTCGCGTCGGAGGCGGCCAGGGTGGTGCAGAGCGCGATCTTCTTCGCGGCCATCTGCGCGAAGATCGTCGCGGTGCCGCCATAGCCGTGTTCGATGGTATCGACCCCCGCCGCCACTGCGCGGCTCATCCCCTCCGCAGTCGAGGCATGGACCGCGACCGGGCGGCCGGCGTCGTGCGCGGCGGCGACCGCAGCCTTCAGCTCGTCGAGGCTCAGGGTGGCGCGACTGTCTTCGCCGGCGCGCCAGCGGTAATCGGCGTAGAGCTTGATCCAGTCGGCGCCCGCCGCAATCTGCCGGCGGACCGCGGCGACCATCTGATCGACGCCCGAGACCTCCTCCGCTCCCTGCGGGACTGCCACACCCGGCTCGAAGCCCTTGGGCCCGTAGGCGCCGAGCGCGACGATCGCGCGGGTCGCGACCGACAGCCGTGGGCCCGGCACGATCCCCTGGTCGATCGCGGCCTTCAACCCGACATCGGCATAGCCCGCGCCTTCGGTGCCGAGATCGCGTTCGCTGGTGAAGCCCGCCAGCAGCGTCGCCCGCGCGCTCGCTACCGCGCGGGCGGTGCGCAGCGCCAGCGGTTCGTGAAGGACCTGATCGTCCCAGCTGGTCTCATTATACGGGTGGAGGAACAGGTGGCCGTGGCCCTCGATCATACCGGGCATCAGCGTCGCGCCGGCGAGGTCGATCGTGGTGGTGCCAGCGGGGGTGGCGAGATCGGGGCCGACTGCGACGATCCTGTCACCGGTGACGAGCACCTGCCAGCCGGGGTGGACGCTGCCGTCGACGCCATCGAATACCCCCGCGGGCTTCAGGAGCAACGACGGCGGTTCGGCGGCGGCGACGGCTTGCGCGAAGAGCAGCGGCGCGATGATCGTGAGCAGGCGCATGATGTTCCTCCGTGGTGCCAGGTCCTGGATAGCCTGTCGCGGCGCGGGCGCAATCCGGGGCTGCGTCGGCCGCGCCGCGCGGCTAAGCAGCCGCGATGTCACGACGACGCGCGATCTCCTCCTCCCGTCGGCGCGGTGCCCGGCGGCACAGCGCGGCGGAGCGTTGGCTGCTGCTGATCGGGATCGTCACGATCGTGATCCTGTTCGCAGGGCTCTTCGATCCGTGGCGCCAGAAGCCGGTGCGCCCGGCGAAGGTCGAGCCGCTGTCGATGGCGGCGGCGCGAGCGTCGAACGCAGCGGTGCCGATCGTCGCGCGGCGGCGGGTGCGGGCCGAGCCCTATCGCTTCCGCGGCGGCCCCGCGGCGCGCGAGCAGGCGGTCGAATGCCTCGCCACCGCGGCGTTGTACGAGGCAGGCGACGATCGCCGTGGCCAGCGCGCGGTGATGCAGGTCGTGCTCAACCGGGTGCGGGTCGCGGGCTTTCCGAAGACGGTGTGCGGGGTGGTCTATCAGGGGTTCACACGGACGACCGGATGCCAATTTTCGTTCACGTGCGACGGATCGCTAGCGCGGCGGACGGTGCATCTGGGCTGGGGCGCGGCGCGCCGGCACGCGCGGCAGGCGCTGGCCGGGCGGGTGTTCGCCGACATTGGGCGGGCGACGCATTACCATACCGACTGGATGGTGCCGTACTGGCGCGATTCGCTGGTGAAGGTGGCGCGGGTCGACACGCATTTGTTCTACGTGCGGGGGCGGTCAGGCCGCTGACTTGCCCTGGATGTAGCGTCCGACATTCTCGCCCAGCACGTCGAGCGGAACGTTGCCGCCGTCGACAACCGCCTGATCGAAGTCGCGCAGGTCGAAGCGCGGGCCGAGCGCGGCCTCGGCGCGGGTGCGCTGGGCAACGATTTCGGTCTGGCCCAGCTTGTAGCCGCAAGCCTGGCCGGGCCAGGCGCAGTAGCGATCGACCTCGCTGACCGCGTTGCTGCGCGGCAGCCCGGTGGCGGCGACGAACTCGGCGAGCGCGCGATCGCGGGTCCAGCCCATCGCGTGGATACCGGTATCCACGACGAGCCGCACCGCACGCCACGACAGCCCCATCAGATAGCCGAGACGGCCGGCCGGATCGCCCTCGTACATGCCGAGTTCGTCGGCGAGCTGTTCGGCATAAAGCGCCCAGCCTTCGGAATAGGCGTTGAACGCGAGTAGCGATCGGATCAGCGGCAGTTGCTGCGCATATTCGCCCTGCCAGACATGGCCGGGAATGCCTTCGTGGAATACCAGATCGGGGATCGTGACGCGGTTGTGAATCGACGGATCGCCGAGATTGACCCAGATCTTGCCGGTGATCTTGCCGTCGAGCGATCCCGGCCCGCCATAGGCCGCAGGGGCGCCCGCCTCCTGCGCCGGAGGCATCCGCCGAATCTCGAGATTGCCCTTCACCAGCCGGCGGAAGGCGTTGGGCAGGCGCGGACGGATCGCGTCGATCTTGCCCTGCATATAGGCGACGATCTGGCGGCGGCCCTCGTCGCCGCCGGGAAAGCCGATGCCGGGCCGACGCTGCAGCGCGGCGGCGCGATCGGCGACGCTGCCTTCGCTGAGGCCGAAGCTTTTCAGGATCACGTCCATCTGCGCCTGCAGCGCGATCAGCTGGGTGCGGCCGATCTCGTGGATCTCGGCTGGGGTGCGCCGGGTGGTGGTGCCGGCGCGCAGGCCCCAGGCGTACCATTCGGGGCCGTGCGGGCGGGTGAGCAGGCCGGCGGCGTCGGTCGCGACCGCGCGCTGGGCGGTGAGTTCGGCGCGTTGTCGCTCGAGCGCGGGAACGATCAGGGCGGTCGCGATCCTGGCGGCGCGGGCGGACCAGTCGCCGGGGATCGCGGTGGCCTTGCGGCGGAGCGGACCTACCAACGGACCGTCGGGCTGCGCCGCCGCGGCAATCGTCTGGGTCATCCCCGCGATCGTCTTGTCGAGCAGGAAGGACGGCGGCACGAGCCCCTTCGCCCGCGCCTCGCGGATGCGGACGGTCTCACCGTCGAGCTGCGCCGCCATCGCGGTCAGGCGCGAGAGATAGGCCTCGGCATCGGCGCGGGTGCGGACCGGCTGGTCCCCGTCGAGCAATTGCGGCACGTCGAGCCACGCACCGACATTCTGGATCACCAGATAGGGCGTGTTCCGCCAGTCGCCGATCGTCGCATAGCCATAAGGTAACGCCATGCCGTCCAGGGCGGTGCGGAAGGCGCTGTCGGCGACCGCGAGGCTGGTGAGAATGGTCTGGTCGACGCCGGTGCGCGGCACCCTGGCGAGCTCGGCGAGCGCGGCGGTGAGGAAGGTGCGGCGCTGCTCGGCACCCGCGGGGGAGCGATCGTCGAGCCGCCCGCGGAGCGCGGCGTGCGCGCCGGTGTCGATACCGAGACGGGTGGCGTCCCCCGGTTGCAGCTCGATCAGCTGCCAGGCCAGCCGATCGAGCAGCGCGGCCGCGGGAATGGCGGGGGCTGCGGCGCGAAGCGGCGTGGCGGCGAGCGCGGCGCTGGCAGCGAGGCCGGTGAGCGCATCGCGGCGGGACAGGGTGGAAGCATCCATGCCGCACAGACTGGCGGGGCGCCGGGCGCAGGTCAACGTGGCGAAGGGGGTCGGGCCAACCCGTTTGCATGATGACGATCAACCGTGCATCGAGACCGGGCCGGCGGAGCGACCCGCATGGTTCGGGGACGACGATGAACGAGACGCAGAGCCCGACCGCCGCCAGCGCTGCCCCGACCGTGCGTCCGTCGCGTGGCCGGGGGCTGGAGCCGCTGGTGCCTTGGATCATTGCCGCGATCGTGACCGCGGGCCTTTATTTCGGGCGATCGGTGCTGGTGCCGATCACGCTGGCGATCCTGTTGTCGTTCCTGCTCGCGCCGATCGTCGCCGCATTTCGGCGCGCGCGGCTGGCGCGGACGCCCGCGGTCGTGCTCGCGCTGCTGCTGTCGCTGTCGGCGATGGTCGTCACCGGCGCGGTGATCGCGAGCCAGGCGGCGACGCTGACCAAGGACGCGCCCGCCTATGCCGAACGGATCGCCGAACGCGTCGCCAAGGTGCGCGGCGACGTCCAGCAGCACTTCGGTTTCCTGCTGAAGGAAAAGGACGGCGGTGGGGGCGACCGCGCAGCGACCCGTGCGCGGCTGCAGGGCGAGCGGGCGGCGGCGCCGAAGCGCGGCGGCGGCGCGGTGCCGGTCGAGATCCGCGAGGCGCCGATGACCGCGATGCAGGAGGTCGAGCTGATCGTCCTCCCCGCGCTCGCGCCGATCGAGACCGCGTTGATCGTGCTGATCGTGACGATCTTCATCCTGTTCCAGAAGGAGGACCTGCGCGATCGGCTGATCCGGCTGATGGGCACCGCCGATCTGCACCGGACGACGCTGGCGCTCGACGACGGCGCAAAGCGGCTTAGCCGCTATTTTCTGTCGCAGTTCATCGTCAATTGCGGGTTCGGCGCGATCATCTGGATCGGGTTGTTCCTGCTCGGGGTGCCGTCGCCCGGATTATGGGGGATCCTGTCGGGGCTGTTGCGCTTCGTGCCCTATGTCGGCGTGCTGATCGCGGCGATCGGGCCGCTGGCGCTTGCCGCGGCGATCGATCCGGGCTGGGGCATGCTGCTGTCGGTCGGGCTGTTGTTCGTGCTGGTCGAGCCGCTGATCGGCTATGCGATCGAGCCGTTCCTCTACGGCCGGTCGACCGGGCTGTCGCCGGTGTCGGTGGTGGTCGCGGCGCTGTTCTGGACGTGGATCTGGGGACCGCTGGGGCTGGTGCTGGCGATGCCGCTGACGCTGATGCTGGTGGTGCTCGGGCGGCATATCCCGGCGTTCGCGATGTTCGAGATCCTGCTGGGGGATCGTCCCGCGCTGTCGCCCGCGGAGACGCTCTACCAGCGCGCGCTCGCGGGCCATGTCGACGAGGCGGTCGATCAGGCGGACGACCTGCTCGAGGCGATGCCGCTGGCGAGCTATTACGACGACGTCGTGCTCGGCGCCTTGCGACTCGCGGCGGCGGACCGAGATCGCGGCGTCGTCGAGCGTGAGGCGATGCACGGGGTCGCCGACACGATCATGCAGGTGCTCGCATCGATCGACGCGCACCTCGCGCGGGGGGTGGACGAGGCCGGCACCGCCGGCTGCCTCTGCATCCCGGGACGCGGGCCGTTCGACCTCGTTGTGGCGAGCATGACCGTCAGCCTGCTGCGGCGCGACAACCTCGCCGCACGATTGCGGCCGCGGGAGGACCGGGCCGGATCGGGAAGTGACGACATGATGCTCGACCGTGCCGACCTCGTCTGCCTGCTCGGCCTGTTCGATGCGCGCGCGGCACGGCGGATTCGGCCGTTGTTCGCCGATGTCGAGGCGCGATCGGGGGCGGGTGCGGTGATCATCGGGGTGCAGCGGGTCGCGGGCGATCCGTCGAACGAACCCGGCATGATCGTCCACGACGACCTGGCGGGCGTGCGCGCCGCCGCGGCGGCGGTGCTGGCAGGCGCCGGGCCGGTCGCCGTCCCGGTTTGACCTCGGCGGGCGACGGAACGGGAGCGGTAGCGCTCGACCGCACGCGGTGCGTGCGCCATGAAGGTGGCGGCGATGGGGGCATCGTCAGCATCCAGGCGAAGGGAATAGCCGGCTGATGATCATGTGGATGGGGATCGTCGGCGCCCTGACCGGCTGGTGTCTCGGCGACTTCGAGGAGTGGATGTTCGTCCTGGGCGGTGTCGTCGGGCTGTTCGCCGGATGGGTGCTAAGTCGCGGCGTTCGCGCCGAGGTGGCGAGGGCGACGAAGACGCTGCAGGACCAGGTCGACGCACTGCTGGCGCACGGCTTTGCGCCCGCGGCGGTGGCGCCGCAAGCGCCCGTCGAGATCGCGCCCGATCCCGTACCCAGGACCGCGACGATCCGGGCAGCGCCGCCCGAACGCGTCGCGACCACCGCGAGCGAGGTAGCGCCCGAGCAGCGCGCGCCGGCGCCCGTGGTGCCGCCCGCGCCCGCCGAGCCGACGATGCTGGATACCGCATTCGCCGCGGCGAAAGGCTGGCTGTTCGGCGGCAACACGATCGTGCGGATGGGGCTGGTGATCCTGTTCGTAGGGCTGTCGTTCCTCGCCAGCTATGCAGCGTCGGCGGGGCTGTTCCCGATCGAGCTGCGGCTCGCGCTGGTCGCCGCGATCGGCATCGCGCTGCTCGGCGTGGGGTTCAGGACGCGGACGCACCGGCCGGAGTTCGGGCTGGCCTTGCAGGGCGGCGGGGTCGCGACCTTGTACCTGACGCTATTCGCGGCGGCCAAGCTCTACGATACTATTCCGATCGCTGCCGCCTTCGTGCTGATGGTGGTGGTCTGCGCGCTGGGCTGTGCCCTGGCGCTGCTGCAACGGTCGCAGGCGCTGGCGGCGACGTCGTTCGCGGGCGGCTTCGCGGTGCCGCTGCTGCTGGCGAGCGGCGGCGGGCCGATCATCGGGGTGTTCGTCTACTACACCATCCTCAACCTCGCGATCCTGTTCATCGCGCACCGCCAGGCGTGGCGGGTGCTCAACCTGATCGGGTTCTTCGCGACCTTCGGCGCGGCGACCCTGTGGGGGACGAGCAGCTACCAGCCGGGCGATTTCGCGGCGGCGCAGGCGTTCCTGATCCTGTCGGTGCTGATCTACGTCGCGACCGCGGTGCTCTATACCCGCGCGACGCCGGGGCGGTTCGGCAACGTCGTCGATACGACGCTGCTGTTCGGCCCGGCGCTCGCTGGTTTCGGTCTCGAGGTCGGGCTGGTCCACGATCGGCCGTTCGGAAGCGCGTTCGCGGCGCTGGGCTTCGCGGCGCTGTACCTCGCGGTCGCCGGGTGGACGATGCGCTACCGGCGCGAGACATTCCGGGTGATGAACGAGACGATGCTGGCGATCGGCATCGGTTTCGTTACGCTGGCGGTGCCGCTGGCACTCGGCGCGCGCTGGACGAGCGCGGCCTGGGCGCTCGAAGGGGCGGGAGCTTTCTGGGTCGGGATGCGGCAGGCGCGGTGGATGCCGCGGCTGTTCGGCATGCTGCTCCAGCTGCTCGCGGCGTTCGTGTTCGTGGCGGGTGCGCGCGACCGACTGTCGGCGATCCCGCTCGCCAACCCCGGCTTCGTCGGCGCGATGTTGATCGCACTGGCGGCGCTGGGGACGGCGTGGTGGCTGCGCGAGCGGCTGCCGACCAGCGGATCGCGGCTGGCAAACGGCTATGCCGAGGTGGAAGCACATCTCGGCAAGCCGGTATTCCTGTTCGGTTTCTTCTTCTGGTGCCTCGCCTGGGCGCTGGAGGTGACGCGGAACGCCCCGTCGCTCCACGCCGGCCTGTCGCCCGCTCCGGCGATCGAACCTGCGTTGTGGCCGCTGCTGATCATGCTGACCTATGTCGTCAGCGCGTGGATCGCGGCGACCGTCGCGCGTCGCCTGCGGTGGCCGGTCGCGACCTGGCCGAGCCACGGCACGCTTGCGGCGCTGGCGCTGGCGTTCGTCGCGACGACGCGAGCGGGGAGGCATGTGCCGTCCCTGCCCGATGCGATCATCTGGGCGGTCGGGATCGCGCTGCACCTGCGGCTGCTGTACCTCAACGACCGGGCGGAGAGCGCCGTCGCGCCGGTCGCGCTGTTGCAGGCGGAGCATGTCGGCGGCGTGTGGCTGGCGACCGCGATGCTGGCGGACTGCCTGTGGCTCGGGGTCGATCGGGCACGGCTATGGGGCAGCGCGTGGGCCGATGCCGCGTTCCTGATCGGCGCGATCGCGGTGCTGGCGGCGCTGACGCTCACCGCCGGGCGTGCGATGGGCAGGCGCGGCGTGGCGCGGCGCTGGCCGATCGACGCTCATGCGACCGGCTATGGCTGGCGTGCCGCTATCCCTATCGCCGCGCTGGCCTATCTCGGTGCGTTGGTCTCGGCGGTGACGTCGGCGGGCAATGCGGCGCCGTTGCCGTACATCCCGCTGCTCAACCCGATCGACCTGACGCTCGGGATCGCGCTCGGCGGCCTGGCCTTGTGGCGGCGGACGATGCTGGAGAGCGACCCGCGGCCCAAGGGCGTCGCGGCGCTTGAGGGCTATGGACCGCTCGCGGCGCTGGCGGGTCTCGCCTTCGTGATCGTCAACACGATCTGGCTGCGCACGGCGCATCAGCTGCTCGGGGTGGCGTGGAACGGCGATGCGCTGCTCGGCAGCGTGGTGGTGCAGAGCGGGCTGGCGATCCTGTGGACGTCGCTGGCGCTGGCGCTGATGGTCACGGCATCGCGGCGCAAGGTGCGCGGGCTGTGGCTGGCGGGCGCGGGGCTACTCGGGTTGACGGTGGTGAAGCTGCTGCTGGTCGATCTCGCCAACTCCGGTGGCGGCGCGACGATCGTGGCGTTCATCGTGGTCGGCGTGCTGATGCTGGTGGTCGGCTATCTCGCGCCGCTGCCGCCGCGCGGGGGGCCGCCGGTGCCGGAAGGAGCGACGGCATGACGCGAGTCCGGAGAGCGGGATGGCTGGTGCTGGCGTTGTGGTCGCTGACTGCGGCGGACGGGCCGGCGGAGTACGGACTGAAGGTGCCGGTGGTGCCCGGCGCGGGATCGACGGTGCAGCGGATCGATCTGCCGCCTGCGGTGCTCGCCGCGTCGCGCAGCACGGGGCTGGCGGATGTGCGGGTGTTCGACGCCGCGGGTCGCAGCATGCCGATCGCGCGGGCGGCACCGGCGGTGGCCCCGGGGCGGCACTACGAATTGCCGGCGCTGCCGATCCTGGGCGCGGCGGACACCGTGACGGTGACCGGCGTGTCGCTCCAGCTCGACGGCGCCGGCGCGACGCGAAGCGCGCGGATCGACGGCACCGTCGCGGGGGAGCCCGGCGCGAAGCTGGTCGGCGTGCTGTTCGATGCGCGGGCGATCAGTGCCGCGGCGACCGGCCTGACGATCGATGCGGACCTGCCCGTCGCGCAGCCGGTGACGCTGACGGTGGAGGCGAGCAGCGACCTCAAGACCTGGCGACCGATCGCGGAGACCGCTGTGTACCGGGCGGCTGGCGACACCGCGCAGCCGGTGCTGCGGCTCGGCGGGGCGATGCTCGACCGGGATTATCTGCGGATCGGCTGGCGCGCGGCGTCGCGGTTGCTGACGCCCGTCGTCATTCGCCGAGCGAGCCTTGTCACCGGCGGCGCGGCGGCGGGCGCGGTGACGGTGTCGGCGACGTTGCCCAAGTTGCAGGACGCGCACGCGTTCGAGGTCGTGGTGCCGTTCGCGACGCCGATCGCGATGCTGCGGGTAGTGACCGGCGGCGACGATCTGGTCGTGCCGGTGCGGGTGTTCGGGCGGCGCGACCGGGAGCAGCCGTGGAACCTGATCGGGACTGGCACCGCCGGGCGCGGGGCGGCGGCGTCGCTCGACATCGCACTTGGCGACGGCGATTATTCGACGATGCGGATCGAGGCGGACGAGCGATCGGCAGGGTTCACCGTCGCGCCGACCTTGCGGATCGGCTTCGCCCCGCGCGCGATCGTGTTCGTCGCGGCGGGGCGACCGCCGTTCACGCTCGCGGCCGGGCGGGCGGGAGCGAGCGATGCGTATCTGCCGCTCGGCAGCGTGATGACGCAGGCGGGTGGCGGGTCGGTCGCCGCTGCCTCCGTGCAGGCGCCGCGAGACGATCTGCGGCTGGCCGCGCCCGACGATGCGGGCGGATCGCGACGGCAGATCATCCTATGGGCCGTGCTGATCGCCGCCACCGCGGTGCTCGCGGGAATGGCGACGGTGCTGTGGCGGCGGCAGGCGGTAAGCTAGCTTTTCATGGCGATGTCGTGCTCCTGCAAACGCAGGAGCCCAGGGTTACGTGCGTCACCTGTCGTGACCCTAGGTTCCTGCATTCGCAGGAACACGGATGGTTCAGCGCTCGCGGCGTTGGCGGGTGACGAACAGGGCGGTGAGCGCGGCCGCGCCGGCGAACAGCGCGGTGCGGGTGACCGCGGGGTGCAACTGCGCCGCGGTGTAGAGGCTGGTCTTGCGGCCTGGCTGGACGCCCGAGCGCTCCTGGCCGTGGCGGCCGGGCGCGAAGATCGTGCTGGCGGAGGGGCGCCGTGTCGGGTCCGACATCATCGGCTCCATGAATGGCGCGATGACGTCGAGCAGCGCGGGGAAATGCTTGCCGACCAGTACCTGAAGCCGGCCCGCGCCGCCGACCGTCACGTCGCGGCGGACATGTTGGGCAGCGTCGAGGATCGCGCGCGCGACCAGCGTCGGATCATAGACCGGCGGCGGCAACAGGCCCTCGCCATCGACATGCTTGGCGGCGTTCTGCGCGATCGGGGTGTCGATCCCGGCGGGCTTGATCAGCGTGACCGCGATCGGCAGCTTGTCGGCGGTCAGCTCCATCCGCAATGCATCGACGAAGCCGCGAACTGCGTGCTTGGACGCGCTATAGGCGCTGAGGATCGGGGAGGGCAGGTCCGACGCGATCGAGCCGACGGTGACGATCGCGCCGCCATGGTCGCGCAGATGCTCGATTGCGGTCAGCGCACCGTGGACCGCGCCGAAATAGTTGGTCTGGAACAGCTGCCGATGTTCGTCGAGCGGGGTGTCGACCAGCTTGGCGTAGATCGCGGTGCCGGCGTCGTTGACCCAGGTGTCGATCCGGCCATAGCGCGCGATCGCGGCATCGGCGGCGGCACGGACCTGCGCGATGTCGCCGACATCGGCGACCGCGTGGATGGCATCGCCCCCCTTGGCGACGATCTCCGCCACGGCATCGGCGAGCGAGCGTTCGTTGCGCGCGACCAGCACGACCTTGGCACCACGTTCGGCGGCGAGCTTGGCGGTGACGAGGCCGATGCCGGAGCTGGCGCCGGTGATCACGATGACTTGGTCGGCGAGCGGCTTGAGGGTGATCTTGGTCATTAGCGTACCTTATGCGGTTCGCTGACCAACCACGCCGTTGCTCATTCGTTCCTGATCAGCCGGCGTAGATCCGATCGAGCACGCGGGAGACCACGATGAGGTGATCGGCCGCGGGATCGAAGCGCTGGCCGTCCGCCAAGCGTCGTGCCCAGTCGACCGCGGCGCGGCCGCCCCATTCCTCGGGCGGGGTGGACAGCGGCTCGGCGGCGGTGCCGCGGTAGCGTTCCGCGCTGAAATCGTAGAAGGAGCCGTCGACGTTGCGGAGCGCGGCGCCGCCGGCGGTGCCGTAGAATTGCGCGGAAATCTCGGCATCGCGGCCCGCATGTGCACGCCACGAACAGGCGAGGCGGATGATCGTGCCGGTGGCGAGCACGATCTCGGCGATCGCGAAATCCTCGATCCCGTCGGCGGCGACGGGCCTCCCGCCTGCGGTCAGGTGAGAGCGGACCTCGCGGACCTCGGAAAAGCCGAGCGTCCAGAGCGCGAGATCGACGAGGTGGACGCCGAGGTCCATTACGCAGCCGCCGCCGGACTGGGCGCGGTCGTAGAACCACGGCTTGTCGGGGCCATAGGCGTTGTGGAAGACCAGGTCGACGCTGTGGATGTCGCCGAGCTCGCCATTGCGGACGAGCGCGGCGATGCGCTGCATGCCGGTGGTGAAGCGGTAGGACAGGTCGACGCCCAACAGCCGGTCCGCGGCGCGGGCGGCGGCGACGACCGCGGCGGCCTCGTCGCCGCTGCGGCCGAGCGGCTTCTGGCAGAAAACCGCGGCGCCAGCGTCGAGCACCTGGATCGACTGGGCGGCGTGGAGTGCGCTGGGGGTGGCAATGACGACGCCGTCGGGCGCGAGCGCGAGGATCTCGTCGAGCGTCGTGACCAGCGCGGCAGCGGGGGCGAGGCGTTGGGCCTCTGCGGCCATCTCGGGGGAGGGATCGGCGATCGCGACCGCCTCGACCCGGCCGTCTGCGAGGATCGCCGCCATGCGGTGACGACCGATCCAGCCGGTGCCGAGGAACCCGATGCGAGGCTTGTCAGTCATAGGTCACGAGCGCCTTCACGAAGCCGTCGGGCTTGTCGCGGGTCGCCTCGATCGCCTCGGCGACGCGGGCGAGCGGATACCGATGGGTGTAGAGCGGCGCGGGATCGAGCCGGCCGCTGGCAACCGCTTCGATCGCTTCGCGCAGGCCGCGCAGGTTGACCGCGGGATCGCGTTCGTGCGCGTTGATCACGTCAATACCCTTCCAATTCCACATCTGCATGCTGACCTGGCGGGGGCCGTCCTGGTGATAGCCGGCGACGATCAGCTTGCCGCCGAACCCCACCAGCTCGCCCGCGAGATCGAGCGGCCATTGCTTGCCGACCGCCTCGATCACCCGCTCGCACAGCGCCTCGCCGGTGATCCGTTTGACGTCGTCGATGATGCGATAGTGATTGTCCATCACGATCGTTTCCGCGGCACCGAAGCGGCGCGCGAGATCGAGCGAGGATTGCCGCCGCGAGATCGCGATCACCCGCGCACCCGCGTCGGTGGCGAGGCGAGTGAGCACCGCGCCGAGAAAGCCGATGCCGACGATCGCGACGGTCTGCCCCGGGTGGATGTCGGCACGTCGGAAGATGTTCATCGCGCAGCCGAGCGGCTCGCCGGGGAAGGGCTTGCCCGCGAGCGCGGGCGGCAGCACCGCAACCTGATCGGCGCGTGCGATGTCGTATCCGGCGAAGCTGTGGCCCGCGAGCGTCGCCACCCGGTCGCCGACGCGGATGTCGTCGACGCCGTCGCCGATCGCGTCGACCAGGCCCCAGCCCTCGTGGCCGAGCCCGCCGGCGTCGCCGGGGAAGGTCGACCAGGGCTGGCCTTCATAGGGTTCGACGTTGGACGCACAGACGCCGCACCCCTCCAGCCGGACGCGGACCTCGCCGGCGCCGGGCATGGGCAGCGGCACCGTGGCCATGATCATCGCCGCGGGGCCGGTGAGCACCGCCGCCTGCATCGTTTCAGTCACTTAGGAACCTTTCCGCGCGGATGCGGCTTGGATTGACATGGCCGAGGTCGAACGCACGGAGCCGGGAATGACCCGCACGCTCGAAGACAATATCGAGCGGCTCGCCACGCGCCAGCGTCGCGAGGCGGCCGCGGCACCGATCAGCGAACGGCTGTCCGATGCGATCACCGCCTTCGCCGGATCGATGACCTTCGTCGCGTTGCACCTGGTGGGCTTCGGCGGCTGGATCCTGATCAACCTGGGCTGGCTGCCGATCGTGAAACCGTTCGACCCGAGCTTCGTGGTGCTGGCGATGATCGCGTCGGTGGAGGCGATTTTCCTGTCGACCTTCGTGCTGATCAGCCAGAACCGGATGGCGGCGATTGCCGATCGGCGCGCCGATCTCGACCTGCACATCAACCTGCTGGCCGAACACGAGCTGTCGCGGCTCGCCTCGCTGGTGGCGTGCATCGCGCGCAAGCTCGAGGTCGAGATCGACAGCGAGGACGTCGGCGAGATCGAGCGCGACGTGCAGCCCGAACGCGTGCTCGACGCGATCGAGGCGGCGGCGCCGACCCGCGGCTGAGCGATCACGTGCCGGTCGCGACCACTGGCGGCGCGGGCGCGTACCGGTCGATCATCCACGCGCAGAAATCGGCGAATGCCTGCGGATCCTGCGCGGCGCTGGTGTGATGCGGGGCGACGCCGAGATGCTCGGGAGTGAAGCAGAAGGTGACGGTGACGTCGAAGTCGGCGAGCGCCTCCATCTGCCGGTCGAACCAGTCGATCGCGTCGGGGCGGAAGCTGTCCGCCCAGCTCAACCCGGTGCGCAGCTTGCGCGTGCCGAGCCGCTTCATCCACGCGACCGCATCGTCGAGGCGAGGGTCCTGATAGTGGAACCACTGCATCAGTCCCATCTCACTTGCGACCTTGGCATATTCGTCGAGCGAGGGCTTGGGCGTACCGTCGGGGCGGATCAGGCCCATGTAGAAATGGCGGTAATAGCTCGATCCCTCGGCCTCGCGGTGGCGGGTCTCGGCGCCCCATTCCATCGGCAGGTCGAACAGCGAATACCAGAAGATCCGCGGCACCCGGCCGATCAGAAGCTCGGCGGTCCGCTTGACGCCGAACACCTGCACCTCCTCGGCCCCGAACGAGCCGACGCCGACCTCGGTGACCCAGATAGGCTTGTCGGTGACCGCCTCGATCTCGGCGATGCGATCGGGCCATTCGTGGATCGACCACAGATTCCAATCGAGCGGAAAGCCATGGACCGCGACGACGTCGACCGCGTCGAGCGCGCCGTGCGCCTCGATGCGCTTGAGCCAGTGCGGATCGATCGGCGACATGCCGCCGAGCACGCGGGTGATCGCGGGATTGATCGCCCGGATCGCACCGCCGGCGCGGATCACGGTGTCGGAGAAGATCGACCAGTCCGGGTCAATCGCGGGATCCCAATGCGACTTGTTATTGGGTTCGTTCCAGATCATCGCGGCTTCGATCATCGCGCGTCTCCGTTGATGCCCGCGCGGGCGGGATAAACCGCGGCGGGTCCGAAATCGGCATAGGGGACCGGGGCGACGCGGCAGAGATAGACGTCGTGCTCCGGATGCGACTCGATGGTGAAGCCCGCCGCGCGCAGCATCGCCTCGGTGCCGGCGCGGTTCGGCGCCCACCAATTGCTCCAGTCGTGCGCGAACTCGCGTTCGATGAAGTGCATCTTTGGATAGCCGGGCTCGTCGAAATATTCGGGCGGATCGAAGGTGCCGGGCTTGTGGAAGGGGTGGTCGGCGGGGACATCGGCAACGTCGTCGGAGCCTTGCTGCATGGTCTGGAACAGCATCATGTCGCCGGCGACATGTTCGCGGATCAGATCGAGCGCGAGCAGCGGGTGGCGGAGGTGGTAGAGCACGCCCATGAAGATCACGACGTCGAACCGCTCGCCCAGCGCGGCGATGTCATAGACCGACAGGTTGCGGAACTCGACATCGGTGAAGCCGAGCGCGTCGGTGGCGAGGCGGGCCTGGGCCAGGTAGCGGTCGTCGCTGTCGATCCCGAGCACCCGCGCGGCACCGCGGCGCTTCATCTCGACCGAATAGAAGCCGGCGTTGCAGCCGATGTCGAGCACGGTCTTGCCGGTGAGGTCCGCGGGCAGCGCGGCCGCGAAGCGCGCGAACTTGAAGCGCGGATAATCGCCGAGGAAGTGATCCGGCGCGGTGACGATGCCGTCGCCGAGATCGATATTGTGGAACCAGGGGGCGAGCGCCGCCACCCGTTCGCGCAAACTGTCTTCGGTCATGGTCGCCATCATCGTTTCGCTTCCCCCGGTTGTTCGTTGAGCGACATCAGCCGCGCGCCCCAATCGCCCCAGACCAACCGGGTGGCAGAGGCCGGCCCGACGTCGAAGCGCAGCAGATTGTCGAGCGGCAACCCCAGTGCGTGCGCGACCGCGCCGCGGATCATGTCGGCATGGCTGACGATCGCGACGGTCCGGCCGTCGTCGGACGACGCCAGCCGATCAAGCAGCGCTACGATCCGCGCCTGCGCCTCCGCCATGGTCTCGCCGCCGGGAATACGCGCGGTGCCGCGCCGGGCGTTCCACGCGGTCCAGGCGGGCTCGTCCGAAAAGCTGCCGAGCGCGCGGCCGGTCCAGTCGCCCATGTCGATCTCGAGCAGCGCGTCGTCCGGCTCGGCGGCAATGCCATGCGGCGCGGCGACCGCCTCGGCGGTCTGGCGGGTGCGGTCGAGCGGGCTGCACAGGATCCGGTCAATCGGTTCATCGGCGAGCGCGACGCCGAGCCGATCGGCTTGCGCGTGGCCGTCGTCGCTGAGCGCGACCCCGGGCAGACGACCCGAAAATATTCTGTCGAGATGCACATGCGCGGCATGCCGGATGAGCAGAAGATTGACGGCCACGATGTGCGAATTGCCCCTTTTGCCGAGCCGACCAACAGCCGATCATTGCCGCCCCAACACTCACACCAGCTTCTAAGTTCCTGCGATAAGCTACTTAGAAGATTGATGTAAGTTAAGTGGAACAAAGAAGAAGAAGATCGGTTTCCGTACTGTAATCCACGCTGAGAGCAGGGGGCGACGCAGCGAATGATACGATCCACCACGTTCGTCACGACGACGGCAATAACTTCGATCAAGCACGCCTCATGAGCGAGACGATCCTCATCACCGGCGGCGCCGGCTTCATCGGCCGCTTCGTCACCGACGAGTTGCTCGCGCGCGGCAACAAGGTCCGCGTGCTCGATAGTCTGATCGACCAGGTCCATGGCGACGTCGACGGATCGAAGATGCTCAACGCCGAGGCCGAGCTGATCCGCGGCGACGTGCGCGACAAGGTGGCGGTGAGCGCGGCGCTAACGGGCGTCGACAGCGTCATCCACCTGGCCGCCGAGGTCGGGGTCGGGCAATCTATGTACGAGGTCGAGCGCTATACCTCGACCAACGACGTCGGCACCGCGGTGCTGTTCGAGGCGCTGATCGACAAGCCGGTGCGACGGGTCGTCACCGCGTCGTCGATGTCGATCTACGGCGAGGGGCTGTACCGCGACGCCGACGGTGGGCTGGTCGAGGATGCCGAGCGCAGAGGGCTCCGCGACGGGCTGACCAACTGGGAGCCGGTCGACGCACAGGGCCGGCCACTGGCGCCGGTAGCGACGCCGGAATGGAAGCGCCCGGCACTGTCGTCGATCTACGCGCTCAACAAATATGTGCAGGAGCGCACCACCCACATCATGGCCGCGCCGTACGGGATGGAGGGCGTCTGCCTGCGCCTGTTCAACGTCTACGGGCCGGGGCAGGCGCTGTCGAACCCCTATACCGGGGTGCTCGCGATCTTCGCGTCGCGGCTGCTCAACGGGCAGCAGCCGATGATCTTCGAGGATGGCGAGCAGCGGCGCGACTTCGTCCATGTCAGCGACGTCGCGCGCGCATTCGCCGACGCGCTGGTCCTGCCGCAGGCGGTGGGCGGCACGTTCAACATCGGATCGGGGCACGATCGATCGGTGACCGAGGTCGCGACCGAGCTGGCGCGGGCGATGGGCAAGAACGAGATCGAGCCGATCATCGTCGGCAAGGCGCGGATCGGCGACATCCGGCATTGCTTCTGCGACACCGCGCTGGCGGCCGAGACGCTGGATTTCCGGGCGCGCCAGGATTTCGGCGAGGGCCTGGCGGCGCTTGCGGAGTGGGTGGCGGAGCAGACCGCGACCGACAAGGTCGAACAGATGCGCGCGGAGCTCGAGAGCCGGGGACTGGTGGCGTGAGCGGTGTCTTCTCCATTCCTCGTCGGCACGGGGAGGGGGGCCGCGCGCAGCGTGGTGGAGGGGGTTTTCCACTGGGCGTAGCGTTCGGGGCTGGCCCCCCTCCACACGCATCTGCGATGCGCGGTCCCCCTTCCCGTGCCGGGGAGGATTAGCGTGAGCGAGCCGGTCCTGATCACGGGAGGCGCGGGGTTCATCGGGTCCAACCTCGCCGATCGACTGGCGCGAGACGGGCACCGGGTGCGGGTGTACGACGCGTTGTCGCGGACGGGAACCGAGCGGAACCTGGCTTGGTTGCAGGGCAATCACGGCGACCAGATCGAGTTCGTCCACGCCGATATCCGTGACGAGGCCGCGATCGCGGCCGCGGTGCATGACGCGACGGCGGTGTTCCATCTCGCCGCGCAGGTGGCGGTGACCACCAGCATGGTCGATCCGCGCGACGACTTCGCCATCAACATCGCGGGCACGCTCAACCTGCTGGAGGCGCTGCGGTTGCGCGGCGACCGGACGCCGCTGATCTTCGCGTCGACCAACAAGGTCTATGGCGACCTCGCCGACCTCAGCTTCGCGCTTCACGACGACGCCTATGTGCCTGAAGACGCGGCGGTCCGCCTCAACGGCATCGGCGAGGCGCGGCCGCTCGACTTCCACACGCCCTATGGCTGTTCGAAGGGCGCGGCGGACCAATATGTCCTTGATTACGCGCGCAGCTTCGGGGTGCCCACCGCGGTGCTGCGGATGAGCTGCATCTATGGCCGCGGCCAAATGGGCACCGAGGACCAGGGCTGGGTCGCGCATTTCCTGATCCGCGCGCTCTCGGGCGAGCCGATCACGCTTTATGGCGACGGCTGCCAGGTGCGCGACATCCTCGACGTGTCCAACGCGGTCGACGCCTATGTGCGCGCATGGGAGCGGATCGATGCGATAGAGGGCCGCGCCTTCAACCTGGGCGGCGGGCCGGACAATGCGGTCAGCCTGCGCGAGCTGCTGGCGCATATCGGCACGCTGATCGGGCGCGACGTCGCGATCGACTATGCGGACTGGCGCGCGGGCGACCAGCGCTACTTCGTCGCGGACACGCGCGCCGCGCAGGTTGCACTGGACCTGTCGCCCAAGGTGCCGTGGCGCGACGGCGTCGCCGCGCTGGCGCGGTGGCTGGTGGCCGAGCGGCGGCTGAACCTGCCGATCGCCGAGCCGCACGCGATGGCGTCATGAGCCGCCGCCTGTCGCTGTTGATGACCACCGACGCGATCGGCGGCGTATGGCAATATTCGCTCGATCTGGCGGCGGCACTGGTCCCGCTCGGTGTGACGACGACGCTGGTGACGCTTGGGCCGTTGGCGACGCCGGCGCAGCGTGACGAGGCTGGTGTGGCGGGTGCGACGTTGATCGAGAGCGGCCTGCCGATCGACTGGCTGTGCGACGGCCCCGAGCCGATCTACGCTGCGGGCGAGGCGATCGCGACGATCGCGGCGAGGCGGCAGGTCGATCTGGTCCAGCTCAATATGCCGACGCTCGGCGCGCGGACGCGGTTCGCGGTGCCGGTGGTGGCGGTGATGCACGGTTGCATCGCGACATGGTGGGATGCGGCGCATGGCACGACCTTGCCGATCGAGTTCCGCTGGCAGCGGGCCGCGACGCATCAGGCATTGATGGCAGCGGACGCGGTGGTGACGCCGAGCGCGACGCATGCGGGTGAGGTCGCGCGGCATTACGGGCTCGTCCAGGCGCCGCTGGTGATCCACAATGGCCGGTCGCCGCTGCTGGCGGCCAGCGACGCGAGGCCCGCGCGCAGCCTGTTCACCGCCGGACGGCTGTGGGACCGGGTGAAGGACACGTCGGTGCTCGACCGGGTCGCGGCGCGGGTATCGGTGCCGTTCCGCGCGGCTGGCACGACGCGCGGGCCGCATGGCGAGACGGTGACGCCGGATCACCTGACGCTGCTCGGCCAGCTCGGCACCGAGGCGCTGGCCGCCGAGCTGGCGGCACGGCCGATCTTCGTATCGGCGGCGCGATTCGAACCGTTCGGGCTGGCCGTGCTGGAGGCTGCGGCGGCGGGGTGTCCGCTGGTGCTGTCGGACATCCCGACCTTCCACGAGCTGTGGGACGGGGCGGCGACCTTCGTGCCGGTGGGCGACGCGGACGGTTATGTCGCCGCGATCGAGGCGCTGCTCGGCGACCCTGCCCGCGCGACGATGCTCGGCGATGCCGCGCGGGATCGGGCGGCGCGCTACACGCCGGCGGCGACCGCAGCGCAGATGGCGGCGCTCTATGCGCAGCTGGTCGATGCGCGGAGGGTCGCCGCGTGAGGATCGTCTATTTTACGCATTCGCTGCGGTCGTGCTGGAACCACGGCAATGCGCATTTCCTTCGCGGCGTGCTGCGTGACCTGATCGCGCGCGGTCATGATGTGCGCGCCTGCGAGCCGGCGGGCAATTGGAGCCTCGGCAATTTGATCGCCGACGGTGGCGAGGCGGGGCTGGCGCCGTTCCGCGACGCTTATCCCGAGCTCGATCCGATCGTCTACGATCCCGCCGCGCCCGATCTCGATGCGCTTCTTGATGGCGTCGACCTGGTAATCGTCCACGAGTGGAACGAGCCGGCGCTGGTCGCCGCGATCGGCGAGCGGCGGACGCGAGGCGGGCGCTTCACGCTGTTGTTCCACGACACCCATCACCGCGCAGTGAGCGCGCCCGAGGAGATGCGCGCGTTCGATCTCGACGGATACGACGGCGTGCTGGCATTCGGCGAGACGCTGTCCGAGGTCTATCGCGGCTGGGGCTGGGTGGGGCGGGTGTGGACCTGGCACGAGGCGGCGGACACTCGCCACTTCCACCCCCCCGCAACGGAGGGCGCGCGAGAGGGGCTCGTCTGGGTCGGCAACTGGGGCGAGAACGAGCGTACCGCCGAACTCGAGACGTTCCTGTTCGCGCCCGCCGTCGCGGCCGGGCTGCCGCTCGACATCTACGGGGTGCGCTACCCCGACGAGGCGCTGGCGATGCTCGATCGCTACGGCGTGCGGTATCGCGGCTGGGCGCCCAACGCTTCGGCACCCGCGATCTTCGCGCGGCATCTGGCGACGGTGCACGTGCCGCGGCGCTATTATGCGACGATCCTGCCCGGCATCCCGACGATCCGGATGTTCGAGGCGCTCGCCTGCGGAATCCCGCTGGTGTCCGCGCCGTGGAACGACACCGAGAAGCTGTTCCGCACTGGGCAGGATTATCTGTCGGTCGCCGACGGCCCCGCGACCACCGCGGCACTGCGTGCGATCCACCACGATCAGGCGCTGCGCGACGAGCTGGTCGCGTCGGGGCTGGAGACGATCCGCACCCGACACAGCTGCGCCCACCGCGTCGACGAACTGCTCGCGATCGTCCCGACGATCACGACCACCACCAGAAAGGATGCCGCATGAAGATCGCCTTCTACGGCTCGAGCCTGTTGTCCTCCTACTGGAACGGCGCCGCGACCTATTATCGCGGCATCCTGCGCGATCTCGCGGGGCGCGGGTACGACATCACCTTCTATGAACCCGACGCGTTCGACCGCCAGCAGCATCGCGACATCGATCCGCCGGAATGGGCACGCGTGGTGGTCTACCCGGCGACCGAGGCGTCGATGCGCGAGGTACTGACCGACGCCGCGCGAGCGGACATCGTCGTGAAGGCGAACGGCGTCGGGGTGTTCGACAAGGAGCTGCTGGAAGGCGTGGTCGCGCGCGCGGCGCCGCATGCGCTGAAGATCTTCTGGGACGTCGACGCCGCGGCGACGCTCGACGAGATGCGCGCGGATGCGGGCCATCCGGTACTCGCGGCGCTGCCCGACATCGACATGGTGCTGACCTATGGCGGTGGCCCGCCGGTGATCGATGCGTATCGCGGCTTCGGCGCGGCCGAGTGCGTGCCGGTCTACAATGCACTCGATCCGACGACGCACTTCCCGGTCGCGCCCGATGCGCGCTTCGACGCCGACCTAGCCTTCCTCGGCAACCGGCTGCCCGATCGCGAGGCGCGGGTCGAGGAGTTCTTCCTTCGCCCCGCCGCAGCGCTGCCCGACCGATCGTTCCTGATCGGCGGCAATGGCTGGGAGACGAAGGACATGCCGGGCAACGTCCGGCACCGCGGGCATGTCTACACCGCCGAGCACAACGCCTTCAACTGCACCCCCAAGGCGGTGCTGAACGTCGCGCGCGATTCGATGGCACATATCGGCTTCTCGCCCGCCACGCGCGTGTTCGAGGCGGCGGGCGCGGCGGCATGCCTTATCACCGACGCATGGGAGGGGATCGAGCAGTTCCTGATCCCCGACGAGGAAGTGCTGGTCGCGCGCGACGGGCAGGACGTCGCCGAGCTCATGGCGGCACTGACCCCCGAGCGCGCCAAGGCGATCGGCGACGCGGCGCTGGCGCGGGTGCTGGCCGAGCATACCTATTCGCTGCGCGGCGCGCAGGTCGACGCGCTGTTCCGCGCGCATGCCGAGCGTGTGGCGGAGGCGGCATGAGGATCGTCGTCCTCGGGCTCAGCCTGTCGTCGTCTTGGGGCAACGGCCATGCGACGACCTTCCGAGCGCTGTTGAAGGCGTTCGCGGCGCGGGGGCACGATGCCCTCTTCCTCGAACGCGACGTGCCCTGGTATCGCGACCAACGCGATCTAGCCGATCCGGATTTCTGCACGCTGTGCTTCTATACCGATCTCGACGACCTCGCGCGCTTCACGCCCGAGATTGCGGAGGCGGACGCGGTGATCGTCGGCTCCTACGTGCCCGAAGGCGTCGCGGTCGCGCATTTCGTGCAGGAGGTCGCGGGCGGCACCACCGCCTTCTACGATATCGATACGCCGGTGACACTGGCCAAGCTGGCGCGGGGCGACTTCGAGTATCTCAGCCCGGCGGTGATCCCGCGCTACGATGTGTACCTGTCGTTCACCGGTGGGCCGACGCTCGACCTGCTCGAACGCACTTACGGATCGCCTGCGGCGCGGGCGCTGTATTGCTCGGTCGATCAGGCAGCCTATCGCCCGCTCGGCGGCGAGAAGAAGTGGGACCTGTCCTATCTCGGCACCTACAGCGCCGACCGCCAGCCGACGCTGGAGCGGCTGCTGATCGATCCGGCGCGGGCGTTGCCCGATCGGCGCTTCGTCGTGGCCGGGCCACAATATCCGGCCGAGATCGATTGGCCCGCGAACGTCGAGCGGATCGACCACCTGCCGCCGTCGGCCCACGCCGCCTTCTATTCCGCGTCGCGCTTCACGCTGAACGTGACCCGCGACGACATGATCGCGGCGGGCTGGTCGCCTTCGGTCCGGCTGTTCGAGGCGGCGGCGTGCGCGACCCCGATCGTGTCCGACGTCTGGGACGGGATCGAGTCGATCTTCGTGCCCGACCGCGAGATCATCCTCGCGCGCGGCACCGCGGACACCATCGCCGCAATCGAACGGACCGATGCGGGGGCCATCGGTATTGCCGCGCAGCGGCGCGTGCTCGCCGAGCACACCGCCGCGATCCGCGCGGGCGAGCTCGAGCGTCACCTGATCGAGGCCGAGGCCACCGCAACGACATCAGAACTGACGAGCGCCGCATGACGAGCGCCATAGGAGAGACGAGCATGGCATCTTCTGCACCCGATCTGATCGTGGTCGCCGGCGGCGCGGGGTTCATCGGATCACATCTGTGCGACCGCCTGCTGTCCGA
This sequence comes from Sphingomonas sp. Tas61C01, assembly GCF_052567495.1. Classification (NCBI taxonomy): domain Bacteria; kingdom Pseudomonadati; phylum Pseudomonadota; class Alphaproteobacteria; order Sphingomonadales; family Sphingomonadaceae; genus Sphingomonas; species Sphingomonas sp. Tas61C01. The sequence continues at coordinate 1,372,765 of NZ_CP199583.1, read as the reverse complement.
AGGGCACGAGGTCCTGTGCCTCGACAATCTGCAGACCTCGCGAGCGTCGAACCTGCGGCTGCTGGAAGGGCGTGCGGGCTTCAGCTTCGTCGAGGCGGACATCGTGCTGCCGCTGCCGGCGGCGGTGACGTCCCAGGCGCATCGGATCACCCGGGTGTACAACCTCGCCTGCGCGGCCTCGCCGCCGCAATATCAGGCCGACCCCGAACACACGATGCTGACCAACGTGGTCGGCACGAACCACCTGCTGCGGCTGGCGGAACTGGCTGGCGCGCGGTTCCTGCTGACCTCCACCAGCGAGGTCTATGGCGACCCGGAGGTGCATCCGCAGGTCGAGGGCTATCGCGGCTGGGTCAACTGTACCGGTCCGCGTGCCTGCTACGACGAGGGCAAGCGGGCGGCGGAGGCGCTGGCGTTCGATTACGTCCGCAGCCGGCGGGTCGCGGTGCGGGTGGCGCGGATCTTCAACACCTATGGCCCGCAGATGCATCCCGACGACGGGCGCGTGGTGTCGAACCTGATCTGCCAGGCGCTGTCGGGGCGCGACATCACCATCTATGGCGACGGCAGCCAGACGCGGAGCTTCTGCTACGTGTCCGACATGGTCGACGCGCTGATCCGGCTGATGGAATCGGACATCGACGGCAGCGAGCCGGTCAACCTCGGCAACCCGGTGGAGCTGACCGTCGGCGAACTGGCAGAGCGAGTGATCGCGATGACCGGCACCACCGGCGATCTCATCTACCGTCCGTTGCCGCAGGACGACCCCCGCCGCCGCCGCCCCGACATCACGCGGGCGCGCGAACAGCTGGGATGGGCGCCGCGGGTGCCGATCGAGGAAGGGCTTGAGCGGACCTGCGCATGGTTCGCGGCCGAACTGGCGCAAGTGCCGGAGCTGGTGCCCGAGGCGGCGGAGTAACCGCTAGCTGAACGCCCAGCGTAGCGTGCGTGCCAGGCCGAGCGCGCCGCCGCGGACCAGCGGCACCGACAGCGGGGACGGCGAAAGGCCGTGCATCCGCTGCGCCCAGGCGGGGAGAAGATCGATCGCGGCCTGGAAGGTAACCGCCTGGACCGGCGCGACCGCGGGGTTGGTCGCACGTTGGCCGAGGAGGATGCGCGCGACCTCGGTGGAGCGATCGGTGGCGGCGAGCTCGGCGCGCATTTCGCGGACCAGCGATCGGGCTTCGTCGCGGCTGCAAGGCACCGGATCGGCGCCGAGCGCGACCGCGACCTCGCCGATCTCCGCGAAATACCGGTCCTGATCGCGCGCGGTCATCCGCGGTTCGGCGTAGCGGATCCAGGCGTCGAGGAAGCTCGTCGCTTCGGTGACGTGGACCCAGGCGAGCAGCCGCGGATCGGTGGCGCTGTAGGGCGTGCCGTCGGGCAGCGTGCCGCCGATATGATCGTGGATCCGCCGCACCCGCGCGATCATCGTCGCGGCTTCCTCACGATCGCCATAGGTGGTGAGCGCGATGAACCTTGCGGTGCGCCGAAGCCGGCCGAGCATGTCCTGGCGGAAGTTGGAATGATCCCACACCCCGGCGAGCACCGCGGGGTGGAGCATCTGCAGCAGCAGCGCCGCGACGCCGCCGACCATCATCGTGGTGACGTCGCCATGCACTCGCCAGATCACCGATCCGGGCGCGAACATCGCATTGTCCGACCGCTGCACCGGCCGCTCGCCCCGCGCCTGATCGTTGAACACCGCACGGACCTGCCCGACGATCGCCTGTTTGAGGAAGCCGGGCAGGGGCAGGGGGAGCGCGGCGGGCATCGGGAGTCAACTCGCCGTGGGTGAGCGCTGTTCCTCGTCCCAGGCTAGATCGGTGCTATCGGATGTCAGTTGTGACCAGGTCTTCCTCCGTCACCCCGGACCTGATCCGGGGTCCCGCTCTCAAGAATTCCACGAAGGCGGCTCGTCGAGTTAGCGGGACCCCGGATCAAGTCCGGGGTGACGAAGAGTAGAGAGCTCGTCCGACGCGGCAGCCATATGCGATAGTGCCCCTGGCGGGGAAAGGACATCACACCGTCCAAACCAAAACCGCCGCCAGGGTTTCCCCGGGCGGCGGCTTCGGTTCATCGTATCAGGCGACGCTTATTCGGCTTCGTTCAGATACTCGCCGGCGGCTTCGTCGCTGCCGTCGCCCGAGGGGACGACTGCGGCGAGGGGGTCGTCGCCGATGCCGGCTTCGTCGCGGACGCTGCGTGCGGCCTCGGCCTCGCGCAGGGCGGCGGCGCTGGTCGGGGCGACCAGCATCGCTTCCTGCAGCTTCTTCTGTTGGACGCGGAGCGCGGCGTCGCGGCTGGTGGCCGCGACCCGGAGGCGGTTCATGCCCGCACCCGTGCCTGCCGGGATCAGCCGGCCGACGATCACGTTCTCCTTCAGGCCCATCAGCTGGTCCTGCTTGCCCTGGACCGCCGCCTCGGTGAGGACGCGGGTGGTCTCCTGGAACGACGCCGCCGAGATGAAGCTGCGGGTCTGCAGCGACGCCTTGGTGATGCCGAGCAGGACGGGCTTGCCCTGCGCCTTGGTCTGCTTCTTCTCGAGCTTGTCGTTGATCGCGTCCATCTCCTCGCGGTCGACCTGCTCGCCGACCAGCAGCGTGGTGTCGCCGCTCTCGATGATCTCGACCTTCTGGAGCATCTGGCGAACGATCACCTCGATGTGCTTGTCGTTGATCTTCACGCCCTGGAGACGATAGACCTCCTGGATCTCGGAGACGAGGTATTCGGCCAGCGGCTCGATCCCCATGACCTCGAGAATGTCGTGCGGATCGGGGCTGCCGCCGATCAGGTTGTCGCCACGCTTGACGTAGTCGCCTTCCTGAACGTCGATGACCTTCGATTTCGGCACCAGATACTCCACGACCTCGCCACCGTCCTCGGGCTGGATCCCGATCTTGCGCTTGGCCTTGTAATCCTTGCCGAACACGACACGGCCGGAGACCTTGGCGATGATCGCGTTCTCCTTCGGCTTGCGCGCCTCGAAGAGCTCGGCCACCCGCGGCAGACCGCCGGTGATGTCGCGGGTCTTGGCGCTTTCGCGGCTGACACGCGCCAGCACGTCGCCGCCGAACACCTGCGCGCCGTCCTCAACCGAGAGCGTCGCCCCCGATGCGAGCATGTAGCGACCCGCCTCGCCGCTGCCGTCGTCGAGCAGGGTCAGGCGCGGACGCAGATCCTCCTTCGACTTGGTCGCGGCACGGTATTCGATCACCACGCGCTGCGCGATGCCGGTGGCTTCGTCGGTCTGCTCGACGAGCGTCTTGCCCTCGATCAGATCGACATACTTCACCGTGCCCGGGTTCTCCGTGATCACCGGCATGGTGAACGGATCCCATTCGGCCATCCGGTCGCCCTTGCTGATGATGTGGCCATCATCGAACATGACGTAGGCGCCGTAGGGAATGCGGTGCACCGCGAGCTCGCGGCCATCCATGTCGACGATCGCGATCTCGCCCGAACGGCTGAGCACCACGCGGCGACCACGCTGGTCGACGATGATGCGCAGGTCGCGGAACTCCACCGTACCGTCGGCAGGTGCCTCCAGGTTCGACTGTTCGTTGAGCTGCGCCGCGCCGCCGATGTGGAAGGTCCGCATCGTCAGCTGGGTGCCGGGCTCGCCGATCGACTGCGCCGCGATGACGCCGACCGCTTCGCCGATGTTCACCGGCGTACCGCGGGCGAGATCGCGCCCGTAGCACTTGCCGCAGACGCCGATCTTGCTCTCGCAGACCAGCGGCGAGCGGATCTTCATGCCCTGGATGCCGATCGCCTCGATCTGCGTGATCATCGCCTCGTCGAGCAACGTGCCCGACGGGATCGCGACCTTGCCGGTCTTGGCGTCGACCACGTCCTCGGCCGTGGTGCGACCGAGGATACGCTCGCCGAGCGACGCGATGGTCGAGCCGCCCTGGACGATCGCCTTCATCTCCAGCGCGCGTTCGGTACCGCAATCCTCCTCGATGATGACGCAATCCTGCGACACGTCGACGAGGCGGCGGGTCAGGTAACCCGAGTTGGCGGTCTTCAACGCGGTGTCCGCGAGACCCTTGCGGGCGCCGTGGGTCGAGTTGAAATATTCGAGGACGGTCAGGCCTTCCTTGAAGTTCGAGATGATCGGCGTTTCGATGATCTCGCCCGAAGGCTTGGCCATCAGGCCGCGCATACCCGCGAGCTGCTTGATCTGCGCCTGCGAACCGCGGGCGCCCGAATGCGCCATCATGTAGATCGAGTTGATCGGTGCCTCACGCCCGTTGTCGAGCTTCTTCACCGCCTTGATCTCGTTCATCATGGCGTTGGCCACCTGATCGCCGCAACGGCTCCAGGCGTCGATCACCTTGTTGTACTTCTCCTGCTGCGTGATCAGGCCGTCCTGATACTGCTGCTCGAAGTCCTTCACGAGGGCACGGGTCTCGTCGACCAGCGGGATCTTCGCGTCGGGGATGATCATGTCGTCCTTGCCGAACGAGATGCCCGCCTTGAACGCGTGCTTGAAGCCGAGCGACATGATCGCGTCGGCGAACAGCACGGTCTCCTTCTGGCCGGTGTGACGATAGACCTCGTCGATGACGTCGCCGACGTCCTTCTTGGTCAGCAGGCGATTGACGGTGTCGAACGGCACCTTGCTCGATTGCGGCAGGCATTCGCCCAGCAGCATCCGGCCCGGGGTCGTCTCGAACCGCTTCATATACTGCTTACCGGCCTCGTCGGTCTGCGGCACGCGGCTGATGATCTTGGTGTGCAGCGTGACCGCACCCGCGTTCAACGCCTGATGCACCTCCGACATGTCGGAGATCAGCATGCCTTCGCCGGGCTCGTTCTCCTTCAGCATCGACAGGTAATAGAGACCGAGCACCATGTCCTGCGACGGCACGATGATCGGCTTGCCGTTCGCCGGGCTCAGGATGTTGTTGGTCGACATCATCAGCACGCGAGCTTCCAGCTGCGCCTCGAGGCTCAGCGGGACGTGGACGGCCATCTGGTCGCCGTCGAAATCGGCGTTGAACGCGGAACAGACCAGCGGGTGAAGCTGGATCGCCTTGCCCTCGATCAGCACCGGCTCGAAGGCCTGGATGCCGAGACGGTGGAGCGTCGGTGCGCGGTTGAGCATCACGGGATGCTCGCGGATCACCTCGTCCAGGATGTCCCAGACTTCCTTGCGCTCCTTCTCGACCCACTTCTTGGCCTGCTTGAGCGTCATGCTCAGGCCCTTGGCGTCGAGGCGTGCATAGATGAACGGCTTGAACAGCTCGAGCGCCATCTTCTTCGGCAAGCCGCACTGGTGCAGCTTCAGCTCCGGACCCGTGACGATGACCGATCGGCCAGAATAGTCGACGCGCTTGCCGAGCAGATTCTGGCGGAAGCGGCCCTGCTTGCCCTTCAGCATGTCGCTGAGCGACTTCAGCGGACGCTTGTTGGCGCCGGTGATCGTGCGGCCGCGGCGGCCGTTGTCGAACAGTGCGTCGACAGCTTCCTGCAGCATGCGCTTTTCGTTGCGGACGATGATGTCCGGCGCGCGCAGCTCCATCAGCCGCTTCAGGCGGTTGTTGCGGTTGATCACGCGGCGATACAGGTCGTTCAGATCCGACGTCGCGAAGCGGCCGCCGTCGAGCGGCACCAGCGGGCGCAGCTCGGGCGGGATCACGGGAACGACCTCGAGGATCATCCATTCGGGACGGTTGCCCGAATCGATGAAGCTCTCGACGACCTTCAGCCGCTTGATGATCTTCTTGGGCTTGAGCTCCGACTTGGTGGTCGCCAGCTCTTCGAGCAGCTGGGTGCGCTCACCGACCAGGTCGAGATTCTCGAGCATGATCCGCACCGCTTCGGCGCCGATCCCGGCCGAGAAGGCGTCCTCGCCATATTGATCCTGCGCCTCGAGGAGCTCGTCCTCGGTCATCAGCTGGTACTTTTCGAGCGGGGTCAGGCCCGGCTCGATGACGATGTACGCCTCGAAATACAGCACGCGCTCGAGCTGCTTCAGCTGCATGTCGAGCAGCAGGCCGATGCGCGACGGCAGCGACTTCAGGAACCAGATGTGCGCGACCGGCGCGGCGAGCTCGATATGGCCCATCCGCTCGCGGCGGACCTTGGAGACGGTGACTTCGACACCGCACTTCTCGCAGACGATGCCCTTGTATTTCATGCGCTTGTACTTGCCGCACAGGCACTCGTAATCCTTGATCGGACCGAAGATGCGCGCGCAGAACAAGCCGTCACGCTCGGGCTTGAACGTGCGATAGTTGATGGTCTCGGGCTTCTTGATCTCGCCGAAGGACCATGACCGGATCTTGTCCGGCGAGGCGATGCCGATCTGGATCTGGTCGAAAGTCTCGGGCTTGGCGACCGGATTGGCGAAGTTGGTGAGTTCGTTCATTTTCAGCTCCTAAGCCGCTGGCTTGGATGGAAACCTGTAATCGTCACCCCGGGCCTGACCCAGGGTCCCGCTTCTTCTTCGACAAACGAAGGCAGCGGGACCCCGGCTCGAGGCCGGGGTGACGGTGGACACTACTCCGCCGCGATGGCGACGCCGTCCGCGTCCAGCGCATGGCTGGTCAGGTCGACGTTCAGGCCCAGCGAGCGCATTTCCTTCACGAGCACGTTGAAGCTCTCGGGGATGCCGGCCTCGAAGGTATCGTCGCCCTTGACGATCGCCTCGTAGACCTTGGTGCGGCCGACCACGTCGTCGGACTTCACGGTCAGCATCTCCTGCAGCGTGTAGGCGGCGCCGTAGGCCTGGAGCGCCCAGACCTCCATCTCGCCGAACCGCTGCCCGCCGAACTGTGCCTTGCCGCCCAGCGGCTGCTGGGTGACGAGCGAGTAGGGTCCGATCGAGCGTGCGTGGATCTTGTCGTCGACCAGATGGTGGAGCTTCAGCATGTAGATGATGCCCACAGTGACCTTACGGTCGAACATCTCGCCGGTGCGCCCGTCGAACAAGTCCGACTGGCCCGATGTGTCGAGCCCCGCCAGTTCCAGCATCGCCGACACGTCGCTCTCGCGTGCGCCGTCGAACACCGGGGTGCCCATCGGAATACCGGTCTTCAGGTTCTCCGCCAGCTCGACGATCTGGTCGCCGTCGCGTGCCTCGATGTCCGCGGCGTAATGTTCGCCGTAGACCTCGAGCAGGCGAGCCTTGACCGCGTCGGGCATCGCGCCGCCCTTCGCGTCGGGATTGGCCTCACGCCAATCCTCGAGCGCGACGTGGATCTGCTGACCCAGGTTGCGCGCCGCCCAGCCGAGATGCGTCTCGAAGATCTGCCCGACGTTCATCCGCGACGGCACGCCGAGCGGGTTGAGCACCAGGTCGACAGGCGTCCCGTCGGCGAGGAACGGCATGTCCTCCGCCGGCAGGATCCGCGAGATCACGCCCTTGTTGCCGTGACGGCCGGCCATCTTGTCGCCGGGCTGCAGCTTGCGCTTCACCGCGACGAAGACCTTCACCATCTTGAGCACGCCCGGCGGCAGCTCATCGCCCCGCTCCAGCTTCTCGCGACGATCGTGGAACTTGTCCGTGATCCGCTTGGCGGCTTCGTCATACTGCTGCTTGACGGCTTCCAGATCGCTCTGGACCTTGTCGTCGGCGACCGCGAACTTCCACCAATCGTGGCGGTCGACGCTGTCGAGCAGGTCCATGTCGATCATGCTGCCCTTCTTCAGGCCCTTCGGCGTCGCCGTCGCGGTCTGATCCAGCAGCATCTCGCGCAGCCGGCTCCAGGTCGCGCGGTTGAGGATCGTGCGCTCGTCGTCCGAGTCCTTCTTCAGGCGCTCGATCTCTTCGCGCTCGATCGCCATCGCGCGCTCGTCCTTGTCGATGCCGTGACGATTGAAGACGCGGACGTCGACGATCGTGCCCGACACGCCCGGCGGCAGGCGCAGCGACGTGTCGCGCACGTCCGATGCCTTTTCGCCGAAGATCGCGCGCAGCAGCTTCTCTTCCGGAGTCATCGGCGATTCACCCTTGGGGGTGATCTTGCCGACCAGGATGTCGCCCGGCTCCACTTCCGCGCCGATATAGACGATGCCCGCCTCGTCGAGGTTGCGGAGTGCTTCCTCGCCGACGTTCGGGATGTCGCGGGTGATGTCCTCCGGCCCCAGCTTGGTGTCGCGGGCCATCACCTCGAACTCGTCGATGTGGATCGACGTGAACACGTCGTCCTTCACGATGCGTTCGCTGATGAGGATCGAATCCTCGTAGTTGTAGCCGTTCCAGGGCATGAACGCGACGAGCGCGTTGCGGCCCAGCGCCAGCTCGCCGAACTCGGTCGACGGGCCGTCGGCGAGCACGTCGCCGGCCTGCACCACGTCGCCAACCTTCACCAGCGGACGCTGGTTGATGCAGGTCGACTGGTTCGAGCGCTGGAACTTCATCAGCGTGTAGATGTCGACGCCAGACTTGCCGGCATCGACCTCGCCGGTCGCGCGGATCACGATGCGCGCGGCGTCGACTTGGTCGACGATGCCCGCACGGCGTGCCGAGATCGCGGCGCCCGAATCGCGCGCCACGGTCTCTTCCATGCCGGTGCCGACGAACGGCGCCTCGGCGCGAACCAGCGGCACCGCCTGGCGCTGCATGTTCGAACCCATCAGCGCGCGGTTCGCGTCATCGTTTTCCAGGAACGGGATCAGCGATGCCGCGACCGACACCAGCTGCTTGGGGCTGACGTCCATCAGGGTGACGTTGTCGGGGAGCGCCATCAGGAACTCGCCCGCCTGCCGCGACGAGACCAGCTCCTCGCTGAACCCGCCTACGGTGTCGAGCTCGGCCGATGCCTGCGCGATGGTGTGCTTGGCCTCTTCCATCGCCGACAGATAGACGACGTCGTCAGTGACCTTGTGGTCGACGACCTTGCGGTACGGCGTTTCGATGAAGCCGTACTTGTTGACCCGGCTGAAGCTCGCGAGCGAGTTGATCAGGCCGATGTTCGGGCCTTCCGGCGTCTCGATCGGGCAGATCCGACCATAGTGCGTCGGGTGGACGTCGCGGACTTCGAAGCCGGCGCGTTCACGGGTCAGACCGCCCGGCCCGAGCGCCGATACGCGACGCTTGTGCGTCACTTCGGAGAGCGGGTTGGTCTGATCCATGAACTGCGAGAGCTGCGACGAGCCGAAGAACTCTCGCACCGCGGCAACCGCGGGCTTGGCGTTGATCAGGTCGTTCGGCATGACCGTCGACACGTCGACCGACGACATCCGCTCCTTCACGGCGCGCTCCATGCGGAGCAGGCCGACACGGTACTGGTTCTCCAGCAGCTCGCCGACCGAGCGCACGCGGCGGTTGCCGAGATTGTCGATGTCGTCGATCTCGCCGCGACCGTCCTTCAGGCCGACCAGCGTCTTGATCACCGCGAGGATGTCCTCGGTGCGCAGCGTCGTCACCGTATCCTCGGCATCGAGGTCGAGGCGCATGTTGAGCTTGACGCGACCGACCGCCGACAGATCGTAGCGATCCGGATCGAAGAACAGGCCCGAGAACAGCGACTCCGCGGTCTCCAGCGTCGGCGGCTCGCCGGGGCGCATCACGCGGTAGATGTCGGACAGCGCCTGCTCGCGCTCTTCGGCCTTGTCGGCCTTCAGCGTGTTGCGGATCCACGGGCCCGTCGAGACATGGTCGATGTCGAGCAGCTCAATGCGCTCGATCCCGGCCTTGTCGAGCAATTCGAGGTTCTCGGCGCCGATCTCGTCGCCGGCCTCGACGTAGATCTCGCCCGTCGTCTCGTTGATCAGGTCGTAGGCCGAATAGCGACCGTAGATCTCCTCGGTCGGAATCAGCAGTGTGGTGAGCCCGTCCTTCTGCGCCTTATTGGCGGCGCGCGGCGAGATCTTCTGGCTGGCCGCGAAAACGACCTCGCCGGACTTCGCATCGACGATGTCGAAGAGCGGCTTCACGCCACGCCAATTCTCGGGCGCGAACGGAATCTCCCAGCCGCCCTGGCCGCGGACATAGGTCACGCGGTTGTAGAAGTGGTTGAGGATGTCCTCGCTGGTCATGCCGAGCGCGTAGAGCAGCGCGGTGACCGGCAGCTTGCGCTTACGGTCAATACGGACGTTGACGATGTCCTTGGCGTCGAATTCGAAATCGAGCCACGAGCCGCGGTACGGGATGACGCGCGCGGCGAACAGATACTTGCCCGACGCATGGGTCTTGCCGCGATCATGATCGAACAGCACGCCCGGCGACCGGTGCATCTGGCTGACGATGACGCGCTCGGTGCCGTTGATGAAGAAGGTGCCGTTCTCGGTCATGAGCGGCATGTCGCCCATGTAGACGTCCTGCTCCTTGATATCGATGACCGACTTGGCCTCGGTATCGGGATCGACCTCGAACGCGGTCAGACGCAGCGTGACGCGCATCGGCGCCGCGTAGGTGATGCCGCGCTGACGGCATTCCTCGACGTCGAACTTCGGCGGCTCGAGCACGTAATCGTCGAAATCGAGATAGGCGGTGCCCGCGAAATCCTGGATCGGGAAGACGCTGCGCAGCGTCTTTTCCAGGCCGGACACATGGCCGGTCGACTTGTCGGAGCGCAAGAACTGTTCGTAGCTCTCGCGCTGGACCTCGATCAGGTTCGGCATCTGCACGACTTCGTGGATGTTGCCGAAGACCTTGCGAATGCGCCGCTTTGCGGTGCCGCCTTCGCTTCGGCGCTGCGATGCAGTGCCCGGATCGATCGCTTTGGTAGCCATGTAGCTTTTGCCTCGTCAGCCGAAATTGGACGCAGGGTAGGGACGCAAAAAAGCCGATCGCAATCGCTGCGTCGGCTTCTGGCGTCCAAGAACCGGCAGCTTCCCATTCGTACGATGCACTGCGCGACGGCGCATCATGTCCCGAAAGCTGTGGTGAAAGGCCGATATAGTGCGATGTTGGATCGAGTCAAACCCCGCCGCGCGAGATCGCCTTGGCGCAACAGGGCATTTCGCCGACTGCGGCGGGCGGTTGGTCGCACGGCTGATGGCACGCGCCTGCGGCGGCGTACAGCGGCGCCAGAGCTCGGCGGCATCGGCCGCGGCGCGACGCTTGTACGGGCGAGGCGGGGCACCCAGTTGAGGATGATGGCGATCAAGACGTTCCCATGGCGGTTCACGGCGCTGGCCGCGATTGCGACAGCCGCGCCGGCGGCCGCGCAACAGACGCTGCCAAGTCTGGAGACTTACAGTCTGCCACCGGGGCAGCCGACCGCGACGCCGACGCCGACGCCGACGCCGACCCCTACCCCGACAGCGGTGCCGATCCCCGCGCCGGCGACGGTGGTGCTGCCGGCCCCGACGCCTTCGCCGACGCCCAGCGGGCCGCTACGACGGACGCCTGTCCCGGTTACGCCGGTCGCTGCGCCGAGCGTTGTGCCGACGACGCAGCCTCTGCCGGTCGCGACGGAGTCAGCCGTTCCGGCTCCGGTGGTGCGACCGACGGTATCGCCTGTCGCGACGCCGAGTGCGCCGGCCCCGCTCGCGGAAGAGCGGGCGGGCGGCACGTGGCTGTGGCGGATCGGTGGGCTGGCGTTGCTCGCGGTGCTTGCGACCGTCGCGCTTCTACGGGGGCGCCGCTCGTCGCGTGACGAGGTGGAGGTCGAACCGGTCGAGGCGCCGCCGCTGCCTCCTATTGCGGCGGTGCCGGAAGAGCCGGTGGCGCGGGCGCGGCTGGGGCTGATGCTGCGGCCGACCAGAGCCGGCTTCAACATGCTGACCGCGACGGTCGAGGCCGAGCTCACCGTCGTCAACACGGGGGACGCGCCCGCGACCGACATCCGGGTCGCCCTCGCGCTGCTGAGTGCGCATGCCGATCAGGGTGCGGAGATCGCGGATCATTACACCCGGCCGATCGCGCGGCCCGCGGTGCCCGCCTTCGCACTGGCGCCGGGCGAGACCCGGGTCGCCCGGATCGTGGTGGCGCTGCCGCGAGACGCGATCCGCCCGATGACCGCGGGCAATCGCCCGATGTTTGTGCCGGTCGTCGCCGCAAATTGTCGCTATTCGAGCGGCGGGGCGAACGGGCAGGCGGTGCAGTCCTTCGTGGTCGGCATCGAACGCGACGATGCGGCGAAGCTGGCGCCGTTCTGGCTGGATCAGCCGGCCAAGATGTACGACCGGGTCGCTGCGCGGGCGCATGCGTAGCGCAAGGGATGCAGCGTTGGCCTAGGCCTCCGCTGCAAGGGGGGACCGATTGCCCCAAACGCAAAAAGGGCGGCCCCGCGGGACCGCCCTTTTCGTTGCTGCGGGCGTGCGGTGCGGCCGATGGCCGATCCACACGCGACGCTTGCGGCTTACTTGAGCTCGACGGTCGCGCCGGCTGCTTCCAGCTGCGCCTTGACCTTCTCGGCCTCTTCCTTGTTGACGCCTTCCTTGACGGCCTTCGGGGCCGACTCGACCAGCGTCTTGGCTTCGGTCAGGCCGAGACCGGTGAGGGCGCGGACTTCCTTGATGACGTTGATCTTCTTGCCACCGTCGCCGGTGAGGATCACGTCGAACTCGGTCTTCTCTTCGACCGCGGGGGCTGCGGCTGCGCCGCCGCCCGCCGGTGCTGCGACCGCTGCGGCCGCCGAAACGCCCCACTTCTCTTCGAGCATCTTCGAAAGCTCGGCGGCTTCGAGGACGGTCAGTTCGCTCAAGCTGTCAACCAGCGCGTTCAGGTCTGCCATGTTCATTCTCCGTATGCGGGGCGACGCCCCATCGATGTCAGTTCAAGATCTTCGAGCCTGAAGGGATTCAGGCGGCTTCCTTCTCGGCATACGCCGACAGGACGCGCGCGAGCTGGGCCGCGGGTGCCTGCGCGATCGTGGCGATCTTCGTGGCGGGTGCCACGATGAGACCGACGATCTTGGCGCGCAGTTCATCCAGCGACGGCAGCGTGGCGAGTGCCTGCACGCCGGCGACGTCGAGAGCGGTCGCCCCCATCGCCCCGCCCACGATTTCGAACTTGTCGTTCGTCTTCGCGAATTCGACCGCTACCTTGGCAGCGGCGACCGGGTCGATCGAGGAGGCAAGGCCCACCGGCCCGGTCAGCAGATCGCCGATCGAGAGGTAGTCGGTGCCGTCGAGAGCGATCTTGGCAAGCTTGTTCTTCGAGACCTTGTAGGTCGCGCCGGCGTCGCGCATCTTCCCGCGCAGCGCAGTGGACTGCGCGACGGTGAGGCCGTGGTTGCGGGTGACGACCACCACGCCGACCTCGGAAAAGGTGCGGTTCAGTTCGGCAACGAACTCGGTCTTCTGAGCACGATCCATGCCATTCTCCACGTGTCGGGACCGATCGCGGACGATCGATCCGGTTACAGACCGGTGGAGGAGAAACCCCGCCACCGGGGTTGTCCATCGATGGGGAAGGCACGCACCCGCATGCGGGTGGCAGGCCGGGCACGCAGAGCGCGCGCGGCAAGAAAGCTGTCCCCGTCTCGGTAGGAAATTAAGACCGGCACATTCCGGTCGCCCACTGTCTCGGACGGAAAGCCCGGCGAACCGGGCGATTGCGGGCTGTTAGCGGGTCGGGCTGGGAAGTCAATCGAGCAGGCGACCCAATCCTCCGGCGGCAGGGCAAAGTTGTTGCATATGACTTGCGACCTATCCCTATTTTTCCCGTCACCCCGGACGTGATCCGGGGTCCCGCTTGAGCGTGAAGCAGGTGGGGCTCACGCAAATCAGCGGGACCCCGGATCAAGTCCGGGGTGACGACAATGGTGGGACCTAGCGGGGGAGTGTCATGGCGACAAGAAAGGCCGGAAGATCGCTCTTCCGGCCCCTTTATTCACTACCAATCGACCGCGAGGCTTACGCGCCCGCGACCTCCGTGGTGTCGACCTTGATGCCGGCGCCCATGGTCGAGCTGACCGCGATCTTGCGAACGTACTTGCCCTTCGCGCCCGACGGCTTGGCCTTCACGACCGCGTCGACGAGGGCGTCGAAGTTGCGGCGCAGGTCTTCCTGCGCGAACGATGCCTTGCCGATGCCGGAATGGATGATCCCGGCCTTCTCGACGCGGTATTCGACCTGACCGCCCTTGGCGGCTTTCACCGCGTCGGCGACGTTCATCGTCACGGTGCCGAGCTTCGGGTTCGGCATCAGGCCCTTCGGACCCAGCACCTTACCCAGACGGCCGACGATGCCCATCATGTCCGGGGTCGCGATGCAGCGATCGAAGTCGATTGTCCCACCCTGGATCGTCTCCATCAGATCTTCGGCGCCGACCACGTCGGCGCCGGCGGCGAGTGCCTCCTCGGCCTTCGCACCGCGGGCGAACACGCCGACGCGGACCGTCTTGCCGGTGCCGGCGGGGAGGGTGACGACGCCGCGGACCATCTGGTCGGCATGGCGGGGATCGACGCCCAGGTTCAGCGCGACCTCGATGGTCTCGTCGAACTTCGACGTGGCGCCCGAACGTGCGAGCGCGATGGCTTCGTCGATCTGGTGCAGCTTCTCACGGTCGATCGTGATCGCCTTCTGCTTCTTGCTGATTGCCATGATCTTAGCCTTCCACCACTTCGAGGCCCATCGCGCGGGCGGAGCCTTCGATGATCTTGGTCGCAGCCTCGATGTCGTTGGCGTTCAGGTCCTTCATCTTCGCTTCGGCGACACCGGCGAGCGCGGAGCGCTTGATCTGGCCCGCGGAAATCTTGCCGGGCTCCTTCGAGCCGGACTTGAGGTTCGCGGCCTTCTTGATCAGGTACGTCGCGGGCGGCGTCTTGGTCTCGAACGAGAAGGAACGGTCAGCATAGACAGTGATCACGGTCGGCAGCGGCGTGCCCTTTTCCTGGTCGCCGGTCTGCGCGTTGAACGCCTTGCAGAATTCCATGATGTTGACGCCGCGCTGGCCCAGCGCAGGGCCGATCGGGGGCGACGGGTTTGCGGCGCCCGCGGGCACCTGCAGCTTGATATAGCCGGTAATCTTCTTTGCCATGTCTCACTCTTTTCAAGTTTAGCGGTTCGATCGGACGCGGATGACCGTGTCCTCCCGCAAGCTTCCCAACGCTGTCACGGTGGAAGCGGCGGCGGTTAGCCGCAATGCCGCCGATTTGCAACCGATGCGATCAGCCGCGGCGATCCTCGTTCTGGCCCGACGCTATATCGGCCGGGTCGATCGCGTGGACGTTCTGCACCTCGGGATAGGGCATGATCAGCGTGCCGTCGGGCGCGGCGGTCATCGTCGTCTGGGTCGGGAAGGCGATGTCGATCTTCTCGTCGTTCAGCCGTTTCAGAATGCCGATGCCGATCGCGGTGCGGCCGTCGTAGAAGCGGGCATAGTCGGCGCCGTCGCTGTCGAACTGAACCTCGAAATCGAGGCTCGACGCGCCGAACCCGACGAAGCCCGAGCGCACGAAGATCGCGCCATTGGCCTCCACCACCTCCTGGAACATCCCCGGCAGCCGTGCGCAGACGTCGGCGGGAGTCGCGTAGTTGACACCGATCGTGAACCGCGCGCGACGATGGTTGCGTAGCGTGTTGTTGAGGATTTCCTTGTCGAGCAGGTTCTTGTTCGAGATCACCCGCTCTTCGCCGTCGATACCGCGGATGCGGGTCGATTTCAGGCCGATGCCCTCGACCGATCCCGAGGCGGTGTCGTAGCTGATGTTGTCGCCGCGCCGGAACGGGCGATCGAAGATGATCGCGAGCGCCGCGAACAGGTCCGCGAAGATGCCCTGCGCGGCGAGGCCGATCGCGATGCCGCCGACGCCGAGCCCGGCGACGAGGCCAGTGACGTTGACGCCGATATTGTCGAGCACGACGATCAGCGCGACCGCGAACAGCGCGAACGTGACGAGGATGCGGATCAGCCCCATCGCGCTGCCGAGCGCCTCGCCCGAATAGGCCTCCGAGCGGGCGCGGTGTTCGACTGCGCCGAGGATGATCTCGCGCGCCCACACCGCCGCCTGGAACACCGAGGCGACGGTAAAAAAGAAGTCGATCGTCCGCGCGACCTGTTCGGGGGCGCCGGCGACGTTGAGAACCAGCTTCGCCGCCAGCGTGACGATGAAGAAGGTGTTGGTCCTGGTGATCGCGCGGCCGAAGACCGCGGGCCAGCCGGTGCCGCTTTCGCTGCGCCGCGCGAGCTTCGCGCCGAGGTTGCGCGCGGCGAACAGCGCGAAGGAGATCGCGGTCGCGATTCCTGCGGCGATCAGCATCTGGAGCCAGTGCGTCTGGATCCAGACGCTGGTGGCCTCGATCAGGTCGGAAAGCTGTTGCTGGATGTCGCGGGGTTCGATGATCGGCTGCTTGACGACCGCCGCAGTGGAATTCTTGGACATGGATGCTCTCGTCGAGCGGGCCGGTGACCCGCGGTCAGGTGGCGCGCCGCCTGCCGCGCATTATCCGCAAGCGGCGTCGGCCGCGGGCGGTGTGCCCTTTTCGAGGAACGCGATCAATCCGCACTCCTCACGGCTGAGATAGCGTCTCGCGCGGGGCAAGCGGAGCGCGGTGCGGAAACTCGACTGCCCTTTTTTCACGAGATCGATGAGCGACGGGTGAACATAGCTCTTGCGCGCGATCGCGGCGGTATTGCCGAGCTTGGCGACGACAGGCTCCAGCAGCGTCTTCAGGCTGAGATCGCGTTCGGCGGAGGCCAGCGCCTCGAATGCGGTGACGCTCGCCGCCCAGGTGCGGAAATGCTTGGCGGTGAAATCCTCGCCGGTCGCCTCGCGGATATAGGTGTTGACGTCCGACGAGGTGACGGGATGCGCCTCGCCATCGTCGTCGAGCCAGGCGAACAGATGTTCCTCGTCGAGGTCCTGCATCTTCTTGACGACGCGGGCGAGCGCACGGTCGGCGATCTTGACCGACCGTTCCTTCCCCGACTTGCCCTTGAAGCGGAGCTTCAGCGTCGATCCCGACACTTCGCCATGGCGGGTCCGCAGCGTCGTCGCGCCGAAGCTCTCGTTCGCCTCCGCATACGCCTCGTTGCCGACGCGGATGTGGGTGATGTCGAGCAGCCGTACCACCGCAGCGACTGCGCGGGTGCGCGACAGCGAGCGGGCGTTGAGATCGGCCTCGACCTTCTTGCGCAGCTTCGGCAGCGCATGGCCGAAATCGGCGCACTTCTCGTACTTGGCGGCTTCCTGAGCCTCGCGGAAGCCGAGATGGTAGCGATATTGCTTGCGGCCCTTCTCGTCCCAGCCGACCGCCTGGATGTGGCCGTTGGCCTTGGGATTGAACCAGGCATTCTGGTACGCGGGGGGCAGGCCGATCGCGTTCAACCGGTCGATCTCGTCGCGGTCGGTGATCCGCTCGCCTTTCGGATCCCAATAGCCCCAGCCGCCGCGAACCTTCTTGCGGGTGATGCCGGGTTTCGAATCGTCGGAATAAACAATCTTCGCTGCCACTCGATGCTCCACCGTACCAACGTCGGAAATGCCCGGCGTAGCGCTTCGTTCCGGAACGGTGGCGCCGCCGGCGGGTTGAGCGGACGCGTGTTCACAGGAGTTTACCATGGCCGATCTTTCGCAAGCCCGCGTGTTGATGCTCGCCACCGACGGGTTCGAAAACGACGAATTGTTCAAGCCGCGCCAGGCGCTGATCGACGCGGGGGCGAAGGTGACGCTCGCGTCGATCAAGACCGACGCGATCCAGGGCGAGAAGGACGGCGAGAAGGGCGACACGATCACGCCGGACATCGTGCTGGAGGATGTCGATACCGACGACTATGACGCACTGGTGCTGCCAGGCGGAGTCGCCAATCCCGACACGATGCGGATGCAGGAACGCGCGATCGAGATCATCAGCGAGTTCATGGAGGACGAGAAGATCGTCGCCGCGATCTGCCATGCGCCGTGGCTGCTGGTCGAGGCCGACGTGGTCGACGGGCGTCAGGTGACCAGCTGGCCGTCGATCCGCACCGATCTGGAGAATGCCGGCGCCGACGTGGTCGACGAGCAGGTGGTGGTCGATCAGAATCTGATCACCAGCCGCAAGCCCGACGACATTCCCGCGTTCAACGAGGCGATCATCAACGCGCTCGTGGAAGAACTCGCGGAAGAGGACGCCTGACCGGGAGGGCGTTGATCCAGCGTTGTGCGGGTTTCTCCACATAGCGGTAGAGACCCGCCGACGCGGCCAGCACGATCAGCAGGTATAGCGCGATCAGCGACGGCGGGACCGCCGTCGCGTCGCGGACCAGTGTCAGCTTGAAGAACTTCCACAGTAGGTAATGGCTCAGATAGGTGGCGTAGCTGATCTCGCCGAGGCGGTGGAGGGTGCTTTCGAGATTGCCCGACGACGGGCGGCGGGTTTGGTGCTTCGCCAGTGCGAGCAATGAGGCTGCGAAGGCGGCGGGGACGACCAGCGTCTCCGGCGCGCCGGCGATCCACGCGATCAGCGACAGCGCGGCGGCGATGATCGAGGGCGCTACGGTGCGAACCCGTAGCCACAAGGCGGCAACGATGGTGCCGGTGGCGAATTCGGTCAGGCACCGAACCAATCCGAAGCGCGGAATGTCGGTGCCGAGCCCGGGCTGGTCGCGCATCGCGAGGTGGAGCGTCAGCAGCAGCGCGGCGGCGAGCGCCAGCAGCGTCGCGGTGCGCAGCCGCCGCCAGTCGACCGCGGTCGCCAGCAGCGGGAACAGCAGATAGGCGGCAAGCTCGCAGCTGATCGACCAGGCAGGATCGTTCCAGTGCAGCGCCGACGTCAGTCCCCAATTCTGTACCAGCAATATGTGAAGCGGCAGCTCGGCACCCGGAAAGGCCGGGTCGGCGCGCCCGGTGGCGGCGAGCAGCAGTGCGAGCGCCGCGGCCGCGGTGAGCATGACCGCGTGGAGCGGCCAGATCCGCGCGATCCGCCGTTGCCAGAACCGGGCGACCGCTTGTGCGCCGCCATCGCGGAGTCGCTCGTGCCAGGCCAGCCAGATGACGAAGCCCGACAGCAGAAAGAAGAAATCGACCGCAAGATAACCCTTGCCGAGCGCGGCGACGAGCGGGGCGGGAAGCCCCGCGATTGACAGCCGGATATGGTAGAGCACCACCAGCCACGCCGCGACCCCACGCGCGATGGTCAGGCCGCGCAGCTCGGTCATGCGGGTTGCAGCCGGGATGTGCGCATCGGCCTGAAGCTGGCGGCGGCAGCACGGCGGCTTAGATAGGTATCGAGCCCGATTTGTGCGCCGATCAGCATGTAGACGAACGGCTGGAACGCTATTGCGATAAACGCCGCGCCGAGCAGATAGACCAGATGCGCGGATTGCAGCGCCCCTGCGAGCGATCCCGCCCACGCGAACTCGCCGTCCGGATCACCATAGCGCCGCCGCAGCATCTCCATGCGGACCAGCCCGATGAGGCTGATCGTCAGCCACAGGATCAGCCCCGGATAGCCCTGTTCGCCAAGCATCTCGAAATAGGCGCTGTGATAGGCGCGCGCCTTGTCGACCTCGACCCCGTTGCCACGATTGCCGGCGCCCGCGCCGCCGCCGCTGGTGTCGAGATCGTAGCGGATGCGATTCTGGCGATACGCCTCGAACCCGCCGCCGAAGGGATGATCCTTGGCGTAGTCGATCGTCCATTGCCACACCGCCAGCCGCGTCGAGGCGGATTCGTCGGCCTTGTAGGTCTTGATCGTGTTCATCCGGTCGGTGAAGGCGGAGGGCAGGAACGGCACCGCGATCACCGCGAGCGCGGCGAGGCTGCCTAGATACAGCGCGCGCCGCTTGACGGTGCGGAACGACAGCGCGGCGAGCAGCGCGATGCAGACCAGGCCGGTCCGTGTCGAGGTGCCGATCGGGATCAGCAGGCATGCGCCGATCAGCGCGATGCAGAAACTCTTCAGCCGCCAGTCGGGTGGGAACACCGTGCCGAATTTCATGAACCACAGGATCAGCGGGATGATCGCGATCGCGACGGTGGAGATCGTGCTGCCCTCGTACAGGCCGCTGTTGTTGTCGACCATCAGGTTGAGCGTGCCGTAACCGCCCCCGGTCGCGAGCGTCTTGATGCCGCCGATGATGATGATCGACGACGCCGACAGGATCATGAACAGCAACAGCGTCTCGATGCGCAGGCGGGTACGCAGCGTCAGCGGCAGGAACGCGGCGAAGGCGAGCGCCTTCCACACCCAGCTCCATTTCTCCTGCGCCTCGACCGGGAAGTCGGCAACGCCGGTGGTCGCCCAGCAATAGAAGAGCAACAGCAAGATGAGCGCCTGGCGCGGCGCGACGCGGGCGTTGCGCTTGTCGTCGGCGAGCAGCCAGCCTCCGATCGCGAGCGCGGCGGCGATCATCGAGATCGGCACCGCGTTGAGCAGGAGATAGGTCAGCCGCTGCGGCGAGACGATGTCGACATAGACATAGGCGCACACCAGGAGAAACGGCCGCCGAAGCCCCATCCCGAACAGCGCGGCGAGGAACGCGACGAAGACGAGATCACGCAAGCGGCGGCTTCCGGCGGCGGCTGGTCCCGTCCTCCGACTCGCGATCGAGCCGCGGCATCTTCAGCAGCCGCCAGCCTGCGAGCAGCATCAGGCCGTGGCTGAGGGCGAGCGCGAAGTTGTCGATCATGCGGCGGCCCTCCTTCCCTCGGCCGGGCTGTAGGGCAGGGCGGTTGACGCGGCGTTAAGTGGCGGCGTGGCAGGCGGGGCGTCATGCGCATCCTCCATGTTCTCGATCACGGCCTGCCGCTGCAGAGCGGCTATACCTTCCGCACGCGGGCAATCCTGAAGGCGCAGGAGGCACTCGGGTGGACGGCGGCGGCGGTGACCGGGCCGCGGCAGGGGCCCGCATGCGACGCCGTCGAATTGGTCGACGGGATCACCTTCCACCGCACCGACGCGGCGATGCCGCGGGGGCCGATCGGCGAGATCGCAGGGATCGCGGCATTCGCGCGGCGGATCGAGGCGGCGGCGGATGCCTTTCGGCCGGACATCATCCATGCACATTCGCCGGTGCTCGGCGCGATCGCGGCGTTACGGGTCGCGCGTCGGCGGGGGTTGCCGCTGGTCTACGAGATCCGCGCCTTCTGGGAGGATGCCGCGGTCGGCAACGGCACCGGGCGCGAGGGATCGGCGCGCTACCGGGCGACCAAGGCGCTGGAGACCTGGGCAGTGCGGCGCGCGGACGCGGTCGCGGTGATCTGCGAAGGATTGCGCGGCGACCTGGTCGCGCGGGGGATCGCGCCGGGGAAGATCATCGTGTCCCCCAACGGTGTCGATCTGACGCTGTTCGGCACGCCGCCAGCGCGGGACGAGGCGCTCGCGCGCGCACTGTCGATCCAGGGCGGGGACGTGATCGGGTTCATCGGCAGCTTCTACGATTACGAAGGGCTCGACGACCTGATCGCGGCGATGCCCGCCATCGTCGCACGCCGCCCCGCGGCCAAGCTGCTGCTCGTCGGCGGCGGGCCGATGGCGGATACATTGCGGGCGCAGGCCGCGGCGTCGAGCGCCGCAGATGCGATCCGCTTCGTCGGGCGGGTGCCGCATACCGAGGTGGAGCGCTATTACGGGCTCGTCGACATCCTCGCCTACCCGCGCAAGCGGATGCGGCTGACCGATCTGGTCACGCCGCTGAAGCCGCTGGAGGCGATGGCCCAGGGCAAGCTGGTCGCGGCGTCCGACGTCGGCGGCCACCGCGAGCTGATCCGGCACGGCGACACCGGCATCCTGTTCGCGCCAGACGACCCCGCCGCGATCGCCGAGGCGCTGGTCGCGGGGTTCGCGGATCGCAGCGGCTGGGAGGCGCAACGACGCCGCGCACGCGACTTCGTTGACAAAGATCGTAACTGGTCGTCAAACATTCGTCGTTACGAGCCTGTTTACCAGCGGCTGGTGAAGGCCGCGCCGATGGACGACCGATGGCTGCGATTACCCGTTCAAGCTTGATGCGCTGGATCGCCCCGATGGGCGCGTTGCTCGCCTGGGGGGCGGTGACGTCGTCGCTGCTGCTGATGGATGCGTTCGCGTTCGAGGAGCTGGTGGTCGGCACCGGCCTGTCGACCCTGGTCGCCGCGGCCGAACCGCCGCTCGGCCGCCTCGCGGTCACCGCGATCGCGCTCGGCGCGGGTGCGCTCGCGGGGCTGGTCATGTGGTCGGCGCTGTTCCTGCTGTTCGGTCCGGGCGGGTTGTTCAACAAGCTGGCGGTCGGTAGCGACGGCCGGCCCGTGGTCCGGCACGCCGACACCCATCCCGACGCGCCGCCGCGCCGGCCCTTGTCCGCGCACAGCGATCTCGGCGCGCCGCCCGCCGCCGATCCCGGCCCGCCGCCCGCAGTGCGCCCGATCCCGTCCGACCTCGACCAGCCGATCGCCGCCTTCCATCCCGCCGCGATCCCCGAAATCCCGCGCGAGCCGGTCCGCCCGGTGGCGCCGTTGGTGCCGCAGCCGCTCGCCGCGGGCGAATGGATCGAGACGGTCGACCTGACCCCGTCAATGCCCGACATCGGCGTGCAGAACGATGTCGACACGATCAAGCCGACGATCGAATCGTTGCTCCAGCGGCTCGAAACCGCGCGGCCGCGGCGCTTGCAGACCCGCTGACGAAAGCGCTTCGCGGGCCGGCACGCCTCTGATACCCCCGCCGCAACAAGCGGGGAGAGAGCATGACCGAAATCGCTTCGGCCGACCAGAAGACGTCGCGCTACGCCTGGTACGTGCTCGCGATCCTGTTCCTCGTCTATGTCCTTAACTTCGTCGACCGGCAGGTGATCTCGATCCTCGCCGAAGACATCAAGCGCGACCTGAAGCTGAAGGACGAGGATCTCGGCTTCCTCTACGGCACCGCGTTCGGGGTGTTCTATTCGCTGTTCGGAATCCCGCTCGGGCGGCTCGCGGATAACTGGAACCGGGTGCGGCTGATGACGATCGGGCTGACGCTGTGGTCGACGATGACCGCGCTGTCGGGCCTGTCGCGGACCGGCGGGCATCTCGCCGCGGCGCGGATCGGGGTCGGCATCGGCGAGGCGACCGCGAGCCCATCGGCCTATTCGCTGATCTCCGACTATTTCCCGAAGCGGCTGCGCGCCACCGCGCTCGCGATCTATTCGGCGGGGCTGTATGTCGGTGGCGGCTGTTCGCTATTCATCGGCGGGCTGATCGTACAGGGCTGGAACAAGGCCTATCCTGGCGGCGGGCCGTTCGGGCTGGTCGGCTGGCAGGCGGCGTTCCTCGCGGTCGGCATTCCGGGGTTGCTGGTGGCGATCTGGATCGCGACGCTGAAGGAGCCGATCCGCGGTGCGGTGGAGGGATTGCCCGAGCCGGCGCGACACCCGGCACCGTTCCGCGCGTTTCTGGGCGAGCTGGTCACGATCCTGCCGCCGTTGACCCTCATCGGCGCGGCGCAGGGCGGCGCGCGTGCGCTGGTCGTCAACCTGATCGGGCTGGCGGTGGTGAGCGCGAGCGTGCTCGGCCTCATCGCGATCGGCGAGCCCTGGCCGCAATGGGTGGCGATCGGGATCGGCGTCTACGCGGTGTTTTCCTGGGCCAACGCGCTGAAGCGGCGCGACTTGCCGACCTTTGCGCTGATCGTCGGCACTCCCGCCTTTCTGTGCACCGTGGTCGCCTACGGGCTGAACGCGTTCGTCAGCTATGCGGCGAGCTTCTGGGCGGCACCCTACGCGCTCAGGGTATTGCATGCGTCGCCGGCGGACGCGGGCTTCTTCATCGGGGCGAGCGGCGCGCTCTCGGGATTCCTGGGGGTGACGCTCGGTGGCGTGGTCGCCGACCGGCTGCGGCGGGGCAATCCGGCGGGGCGGCTGATTGTGGTCATCTTCGGCGCGGTGGTGCCGGTGCCGTTCCTCACGCTGGCGTTCACCGCCTCGTCGACGCCGATCCTCTATCTCGGGCTGTTCGTCGCGCAGATGACCGCGAGCTGCGCGCTGGGCGCGGCGGCGGCGACGACGCAGGATCTGGTCCTGCCCCGGATGCGCGGCACCGCGACGGCCACCTTCTTCATCGGCACGACGCTGATCGGGCTGGCGATGGGGCCGTATCTCGCGGGGCGGGTATCGACGCTGTCGGGCAGCCTGTCGACGGGCATGCTGTCGCTGCTGCTGAGCGTGCCGATCACGCTGGCCACCGCGATCGCGGCCTACCGCCTCGTCCCCGCTGCCGAACGCACCCGCGAGGAGCGCGCGCGGGCGGCGGGCGAGGCGATCTAGCGGTCAGCTCGCGGCGAGCACGCCGCAGGCGATGCGGCCGCCGCTGTTGCCGGAGGGATCGGTCTTGAGATCGTCCGCCGCGGCATGGACGACGATCGCGGCGCCGTCGGCATCGAGCAACGCCGCCATCGTGCCGCCGGGGATCGTCACGCCCAGCGTGCCGCGGCCGTCGGTGCCGACGATCAGGTTGGGCAGGTCGCCCTCGTGCGGCCCTTGCGCGTTCATCGCGCCGTGCTTCATCGCGGTCGGGTTCCAATGGCCGCCCGCGGTGGTGAAGTCGGGCGCGTCGCAGCGGCCGGTCATGTGGACGTGGACGCCGTGGGTGCCGGCCGGCATGCCCTTCACGTCGATCGTGTAGCGCAGCCCGCCTGCGACGTCGGTCGCGGTGGCGCGTCCGACATTGACGCCGCTCGCGTTCGCCAGCGTTGCGGTCGCGGAGGCGCCGCCCGCAACCGGCGAGCCGATGTCCATCCGGTGGTCGCATCCTGCCAGCGCCCCCGTCAGCGCCAGCGCCGCCACGGTGCCCGTCATCGCCAAAACCATCCGCATGCCGTCGTCTCCCTTGATCTGCGTCACGAACCCGGTGCCGCGGCCCGGGTTCCGAGTTGCCAGCGCATCACCGGTTCGTAGACCGCGCCGTCACGCCCCAGGATGCTCTCGTACAACACCAGATGCGGCAGCGCGAACGGCTCGCTGGCGAGCCCGGCGTTGGTCGCGAGCCAGCGCTCGACCTCCAGCTCGGCGCCGGCGGCGCGCGGCATCCGCGCCAAGGTGACGTGCGGGATATAGGCGCGACGTTCCGGCTCCAGCCCGGCGCGGACGCAGGCGTGATCGACCTTGCGGTGGAGCGCTTGCAAGGCGTCGTGCGGAGCGAGCGCCGCCCAGAGCGTGTCGGTGCGGCCGCGGTGCGCGAAGCGCCCGACCCCGGCCAACGACGCCGTCGGCGCGTCGGCGTACAACCCCGCGAGGGCGGCGGCGACATCTTCGGCAACCGGCCGCTCGACCGCGCCGATGAAGCGCAGCGTGACGTGAAGCTGGGCGTCTTCCTGCCACCGCGCGGCCCCGATATCGCCCATCGCCGCGAGGAGGCGGGCTCGGATCGGCGGAGGGGGACGGAGCGCGACGAAGAGGCGGATCATGATGCTTTGTAATGTTCCATTGCTGGACGTGTACCCCCGTTCCGGTTCCGCTTGAATTCCCCCGAGCAGAGGCCGATATTCGTCCTAACCGGCACCCGGCCGGACGAAGGAGTTATTCACCCAATGGCAAACTGGTCTGACCCCCGCCCGAACGCATCGCCGTTCCAGGCACGGTCCGCCGATGCGACGCAAGGTGTCGCGTTCGACGCGGGCCTGCGGTCGTACATGCTGTCGGTCTACAACTACATGACTTCCGGCGTGCTGCTGACCGGCATCGTCGCGCTGGCCTTTGCGTGGGGCGGCATCAATTCGCCCGCCGCGCAGGTCTATATGGGCGGCGGGATCCTCAAGTACATCCTGATGTTCGCGCCGCTCGCGATGGTGTTCGCGATGAGCTTCGGCCAGGCGCGGATGAGCACGTCCACGATGCAGATCATGTTCTGGGCCTTCGCGGTCCTGATGGGCCTGTCGCTGTCGACGATCTTCCTGGTCTATAGCGGTACGTCGATCGCCGGCGCGTTCTTCGCGACCGCCTCTGGCTTCGCAGCGCTGAGCCTCTACGGCTACACCACCAAGAAGGACCTGTCGGCGCTCGGCACGTTCCTGATCATCGGCCTGGTCGGGCTGATCGTCGCTAGCCTGATCAACCTGTTCCTGCAGTCGGGTCCGCTCGGCCTGGTGATCAGCGCGGTCGGCGTGCTGCTGTTCGCTGGCCTCACCGCCTACGACACGCAGAAGACCAAGAGCCTGTACTTCCAGGTTGCCGGCACCGACATGGTCGGCAAGGCGGTCGTGATGTCGGCGCTGACGTTGTACCTCGACTTCATCAACATGTTCCTCTTCGTGCTTCGCCTGTTCGGCTCCAGCCGCAACTAAGCGTCGCTTCGACGGTCAATTGGAAAGGGTCCGGCGATCGGTTCGCCGGGCCCTTTTTGGTGAATTCGCTGCTGCGGCGCGGTGACGATGGGCCCGCCCCGTCAAATTTCAGGCTGACCTCTGCAAGACTATCCCGTCACCCCGGACTTGATCCGGGGTGACGCTCGCTTGTCGAAGAACCAGTTCTTGAAATTGCAGCCTAGCGGGACCCCGGATCAAGTCCGGTGTGACGAGAATGGATTTGATCTGGTGAGTTTCGCAGAGGTCTCGCCTATGCGGGAATGATGGGCCAGATAGTCCCATCCCACCTCCAGCCAACCAGCCATAAGGAAACCAGATGCGGCTCTCGATCGAGGTCGATCTCGAATATCATTTTGCCGAGGCATCGGACGTGCTGCTCCAGATCGAGGCGGCGGTGATGCCCGACCAGCGGCTGGTGACGGAGTCGCTCAGCGTGTTCAGCAATTCGCCAATCCGCGCGGTGACCGGCGAGGACGGGATCGGGCAGCGATGCCTGGGGCGAGGGGAGGGCGCGTGGCATGCCGAATACCGCGCGACGGTCGACATCGATCGCCCGACGGTCACGCTCGGCAACCTGGCCGCGACCGAGGTGCGCGATCTCGACGGGCATCTGATCCCGTATCTGCTGCCCAGCCGATACTGCCAGTCGGACCGCTTCGAAGGTTTCGTGCACCGCGAGTTCGCGGGTCTGACCGGCGGCGCACTTGCGCGCGAGCTGGTCGACTGGGTGGCGGGTTCGCTCGATTATGCCAGCAACGCGAGCACGGGCGAAACCACCGCGCTCGACACCTTTGCGAGCCGTTCGGGCGTATGCCGCGACTATGCACACCTGCTGGTGACGCTGGCACGGGCGGGGGGCATCCCCGCGCGCTGCGTGTCGGCCTATGCGCCGGGGGTCGATCCGCCCGATTTCCACGCGGTCGCCGATCTCTGGCTCGACGGCGACTGGCGTCTTGTCGATGCGACGCGGATGGCGGACTGTTCCGACATCGCCCGAGTGTGCGTCGGCCGTGACGCGACCGACATCGCGTTCATGACCGCGTTCGGCAAGACCGAGATGCGCCGCCAGTCAGTTCGCGTCGTCGCGGTGTAGCGCGCCGGAACGGATCGCCTGCACCGACCGTTTCAGACACGTACCGGAAACAAGCTCGATCAAGGGCCGACCACGGATAGGATTATCGCATGACCGATATCGACCAGCGCGCGCTCGACAGCCTTTCGGTGGCACCGGGCCGCGACGATGCGGGGCAGGACAAGTCGATCGCCCGCCGTCTCGAAAAGAACCCCGAGAGCAAGGACGCCCGGCTCGACAATGCGCTGGACGAGTCGATGGACGCGAGCGACCCGCCGGCGTCGACCCAGCCATCGGCCAATGAGCCGGCACCGTCGTCGGGCTTCGACGAAGAGGCCGAACGGAAGCTCCGCGACGGGGGGTGAGGTTCAATTCCTCTGCGGTGAAAAACGCTCGTGCCCCGGCGAAGGCCGGGGCCCAGGTTCGCAGGTCCTATTCGGTGGGCGACCGCTTAGTTGCCTAGCTTCTCCAAACTGGGCCCCGGCCTTCGCCGGCGTACGCTGACCGGGGCTGAACGCTTCGCTACCTGACCGCAAGCAGCTTATCGTCCCAAAGCCCACCGCTGCTGTTGCCCCAAATCCTCATCTCCCCCGCCATCTCTTCTCGACCTGCTCGGTTCGTCGCAAGCGATGTTGCGGCGCAACAGCTTTCATGATGCCATCCTGAATGACGGACGACGGGGCGGTAAGCGTTACGTTAACCACCCTGGATTATAGTCGGCCGGTATCACTGGCGGGGCGGGGTGACGGATATGGGTTCGAGAATGAAGCCGGCCGAAGGCGCGATGACACTGGCCGAGATGAAGGAGTTCGCCGGCTTTCCGGCAGCGACGCAGCGCTACATCCGGCGCTCGCTCGACGTTGGGCTCGATCGGGACGACGCGATGGCGTTGTGGTCGCGCGACGTCGTGGAATCCGCCAGTATCCGGGCGCAGGCGCGGATCTATCGCAACCTTGCCGACCTACGCGAGATCGTTCCCGACGACGCCGATCTACAGGCTGTCGAACCGTTCCTGGCGCCACTGGTGACCCTGGTCGCGTTCGATCTCGGGCAGGGGCGGCTGACCAGCTTCTCCGCGTTCCGTTTCCTCTACGAACGGCTGATCGGCGCGCAGGTGCGGCCCTGGCTGCCGAGCGCGTTCTGCGCCGCCGCGGCGCTGCCGCATCTGCATCCGGAGCTGCGGCGCAAGCTGCTCCAGTCGATCAGCGAAGCCGCGGCGACCGCATCGGGCTGGTCCAACCGCCAGCCGGCGTTTTTCCCGCATTGGGTCGAGAAAGTCGACACCGGCTCGGCGACGCTGTCGACCTGACCGTCAGCGGCACGCTCGCCAGCCGAGCGCGCCGCGGTTCGCCTGGTCGAGATGCAGATGATCGCGGTGGGCGGCGTTGTAATCGGGTGACAGGGTGGTCGCGAACAGCCTGCACGCGCCGTCGCGCACGTCGCGCAGGAACGCCGACCGATTGCCTGCGTCGCGCCAGTCGCCGATCACCGTGATCCGCCGGCCATCGGCGAGCCGGAAGCCGGCGATGTCGATCGCATCCGCGGTGGCGTGCTCGCTCCAGGTGCCCGAATCGCGACCGTAGATGCGGCGACAGTTGAAGCTGCCGAAATGATCGATCCGCACCACCCGCTGGCCGAAATGGCGCTGTGCGGCAGGCTGGACGACGTTCCACTCCCACACCGCCAAGGCCGCTGCGACCGGGCAGGCGACTCCGACGCTCTCGGGCGCATAGCCGATCCGCCGCGCGCCGCCCGCGGCGAAGCGGACGCCATCAGCATAGCCGCAATGCGCGCCGTCGCGGCGGGGCGGCAGGACGGTGTAGCGGACCCCGGCGCGGTCGAGCAGCGCCCGACACCGGCCGAAATCGTCGCCCAGTGCGGCGAGCTTCCTGCCCGTCGACAGGCCGATCGGCTCGCCGAGATCGAGCGGGGTCCAGGGGAGATCCTGCGGCCGTCCGCTCATCGTCGCCCAGAGCAGGAACAGCCCGGCCACCGCCACGACGAGTGCGACGATCCAGCCGAGCGCACGGCGCAGCGCCCGCATCAGCCGCGCAGCGTGCTCGTCATGCGTTCGGCGGTGACCGGGTAGCCGAGATCGTCGGGGATGCAGAGGAAGTCGCCGTCGGGGCGCGCCTCGACGACGGGGGTAATCGTGCGCACGGGGTGCGCGGCGGCGTCCGCCACCGCCTCGTCGAAGCTGGCGAAGCGCGCGAGCCGTTCGAGGTTGCGCCGGGTCGGGAAGATGATCGTCGCGCGCCCGGCATCGGCATCCGCGAGCACCTGCGCGGCGGTGGACCAGAACAGCCCGACGTTCTCGGTGCCGTCGACGATCGCGCCCGGCGCCTCGACGGGCAGCCGCGCCAGATAGAAGCGGGTATCGAAGATCCGCATATGCGCATGCGCCGGCAGCCAGCGCGCGAAATAGTGGAGCGCGTCGAGATCGAGCGAGCTACCCGCAGCGGCGAGCACCTCGGCGAAGGACCTGCCGGCATGAAGGCCGTCGCGCATTGTCGCTAGCGTCGTCGGATCGGGGATCGGCCGCAGTCCGATCGGCAGGCCGGCTTCCTCGATCGTCTCGCGGATCGCGGCGATGCGCGCGGCGCCGTCCTCCGCCATCGCCATTGTCGATGCGAGCGCATGGTCGCCGGGATCGATGCGCCCGCCGGGGAACACCAGCGCGCCGCCGGCGAACGCCATCGCCTTTGCGCGTTCGACCATCAGCAACTCGGGCGCGCCCGCGGCGTCGCGGAAGATCACCAGCGTCGCGGCGGGAATGGGATCGGACGTCATCGGCGCGCTCTTTCGGGCTCGGCCAGGGGATCGACCGAAGACCTGCGGTGCCAGATCGACCGAACCGCGAACAGGACAAAATCGGCGCGACTGGCGAGCGGCGGCTTGTTAGACCTCCATGATGACGATGCTCATCCTGTCGATCGCCGCTGCGCTAGCGATGCCCGCGGCGACGGTGCCTGCGCCGACGTCTGGCGCCGCGGAGACGGAGCACTATCGCAATCTGTTTCGCGAATGGCGGCCGTCGATCGAAAACCGCGCGATCGACGCCAAGCTCGACCGCTATTGGCATTCGCTGTTCGAAGGCGGCGACGACGAGCGGGTCTATTATGCCGCGCCACCGACCGCGGACGGGCCGGCGGCTTATATCCTCGACGTCGGTAACGACGATGTGCGGAGCGAGGGCATGTCCTACGGGATGATGCTGGCGGTGCAGATGGATCGTAAGGCGGCGTTCGACGCGCTGTGGAACTGGGTGGCCACGCACATGCGCTACAAGGACGGGCCACGGGCAGGCTATTTCCGCTGGCAGTGCACGCGCGAGGGCTGTCCAAAGGATACCGTGCCCGCGTCGGATGGCGAGGAATACATCGCGACCGCGCTGCTGATGGCGTCCGCGCGCTGGGGGGACGGGCGGGGCATCTATGCCTATGCCGCGCAGGCGAACGCGATCCTAGACGTGATGCTCCACAAGGAGGAGATGAACGGCGGGGTGGTCGCAGGCGTCACCAATATGATCGACGCGCAGCAGCGGCAAATCGTCTTCGTGCCGCAGGGCCGCGCCGCCGGGTTCACCGATCCCTCCTATCACGTGCCTGCCTTCTATGAGTTATGGGCGCGGCAGGCGGCAGGGTGGCGAGGCCGAACCGCCGAAGATCGGGCGCGATGGCGCGCGGTCGCAGCCACCAGTCGGAGCTTCTTCGCGAGGGCGACGCATCCCCGCACCGCGCTGTCGCCGGATTATGCCGAGTTCGACGGCCGCCCGAAGGCGATCGACGGCCATGGCGATTTCCGCTTCGATGCGTTCCGTACCGCCGCCAATTGGGCGGTCGACCAGGCATGGTGGGGCAAGAACCCGCAGGCCGCAGCCCTCACCGATCGGCTCCAGCGCTTCTTCGAAGGTCAGGGCGAGTATTATTCCGCGGTCTACCGGATCGACGGCACGCCGCTCGGCCGGGAACGCTCCACCGCGCTGATCGCGACCAACGCGGTCGCCTCGCTCGCCAGCCCGGCACCGCCACGCGGTACGTTCGTCGCTGCGCTATGGGCGCTCGATCCGCCGCGAGGACGCTGGCGCTATTATGACGGGCTGGTGCAATTCATGGCGACGCTGCACGTGGCGGGGCGGTTCAAGGCGTATGAGCGAGTGCGTTGAGCATTGCCTGGGCTGAGAACTTTGCCGCCATTTTAACGGCTTCCGGAGCGGTGGTGGAGCTGAGCGGAATCGAACCGCTGGCCTCTGCAGTGCGATTGCAGCGCTCTCCCATCTGAGCTACAGCCCCGCGCCCGGAACCCCGACATTGCCGGGTGGGATGCCCTTAGCGAGCCTTTTCAGGCGATGCAACATGGCCTTGGCCCGGCTTCCTCCGTCCTCTCCGCTTTTTCGTTGCGACGGTACGCTTGCGGGTCCACCGCACGGACAAACATCATGAGGAGAGAGACGATGGCACATGCTTGGACCTTGGCGTCGCGACCGCACGGCATGCCGACCGCGGGGAATTTCGCGCTGATCGATCTCGGCGACGCGCCGCTCGGCGAGGGCGAGGTGCGGGTGCGCAATCACTGGCTGTCGGTCGATCCGTACATGCGCGGCCGGATGAACGACGTGAAGAGCTACACCCCGCCGTTCCAGATCGGCGAGGCAATGCAGGGCGGCGCGATCGGCGAAGTGGTCGAGAGCCGGTCCGATCAGTTCAAGGCGGGCGACCTGGTCCAGCACATGGCAGGCTGGCGCGACGAGGCGGTGGTGCCGGCGTCGCAGCTCCAGCCGCTGCCGCAACTCGCGGTCGATCCGCAGGCGTATCTGGGCCAGCTCGGCATGCCCGGCATGACCGCCTATTTCGGGCTGCTCGAGGTCGCCTCCGCGAAGGAAGGCGACACCGTGTTCGTGTCGGCGGCGGCGGGGGCGGTAGGCTCCACCGTGGTGCAGATCGCGAAGGCGAAGGGCATGCGGGTGATCGGTTCGGCGGGCGGCGCGGAGAAATGCGCCTGGGTCGAATCGCTCGGCGCGGATGCGGTGATCGACTACAAGGCCGATCTGCCGGTGGTGAAGGCGCTGGGCGCGGCGGCGCGGACCGGGATCGACGTGTATTTCGACAATGTCGGCGGCGAGCATCTAGACGCCGCGCTGGCGCATGCCAATGCCGGGGCGCGGTTCGCGATTTGCGGAATGATCGACGTCTACAACAGCGGCGCGGCAACGCAGCTGCGCTATCTGGCGCGGCTGATCGGGATGCGGATCAGGATGCAGGGGTTCATCGTCAGCGACTATGCGAGCCGCGCGCCCGAATTCTACCGCGAGATGGGTGGCTGGCTGCAGGACGGCAAGCTGACGCGCGAGGAGACGATCGTCGAGGGCCTTCAGGCGATGCCTGACGCCTTCCTTGGGCTGTTCACGGGCAGCAACCGCGGCAAGATGCTGGTGCGGGTGTAGGCTTCGTCCCGAGTACGCCGTTCTCTTGCGAACGAAGGAGCCCAGAGTCGCGAGGCTGGATGCTCGTGGCTCCGGGCTCCTGCTTTCGCAGGAGCAGGGTTAGATCGCGCCGGCGAAGGTGTCGCACTGAGCGGGATCGCCGGTATCGATCCCGCGCTTGAGCCACTTCATGCGATCCGCCGAGCTGCCATGGGTGAAGCTGTCGGGAACGACGCGGCCCTGCGACTGCTTCTGCAGCGTGTCGTCGCCGATCGCCTGCGCCGCGGTCAGCCCCTCCTGGAGGTCGCCCGGTTCCATCCGGTCGCGGTTCGCCGCGGCCCAGACGCCTGCATAGCAATCCGCCTGGAGTTCGAGGCGCACCGACGCCGCATTGCCTTCGGTCTCACTGCCGCGGCGCTGGGCCTGCTGGACCTGGTCCGAGGTGCCGAGCAAGTTTTGGATGTGGTGGCCGAACTCGTGCGCGATCACGTAATCCTGCGCGAAATCACCTTTCGCGCCGAACTTGGTCGCCAGTTCGTCGAAGAAGCTGGTGTCGAGATAGATCCCCTGATCGGTCGGGCAGTAGAACGGCCCCATCGCCGACTGCGCCGCGCCGCAACCCGAGCGACCGTCGCCGCCGTAGAAGACCAGCTTGGGCTCCTGGAACTGCTTGCCGCCGCGCTTGAAGAGCGCCTCCCAGGTATTTTCCGCGGATTGGAACGCGTTGCAGGCGGCCTTGCTCTGCGGGGTGAGGTTGCAGCTCGTCGCGACGTCGGTGCCGGCGCGCTGGGTGGTCGCCGGGGCGGAAACCTGGCTGCCGCCGAACATGCTGCCGAGATTGCCGAGCCCGCCGAACACCGCGAGCAGGATCAGCACGACGACGATACCGCCGCACCCGAAGCGACTGCCGATCATCGGCAACAGGCCGAGCAGCAATCCGCCGCCACCGCCGCCGCCGCCGAAGCCGCCACCGCCGCCTTGGCCGCGTTGATCCTCGACGTTGATGTCGTTCGGGTCGAAATCGTCGAGCCGCATCGGTTGCCCCCTTATCTGTTCGCTTGCGAGGCAAAATGCGCGGCAGCGGCGGGAGTTGCAAGCGACCGCCGCGGCGCGCAGTAGCGGCCCCAGGCGCTGCAGGAGATTTGCCATGTTTCTCGAGGGTAAGACCGCGATCGTCACCGGCTCCACCTCGGGGATCGGCCTGGCCTATGCGCGGGCGTTCGCGGCGAAGGGCGCGGCGGTGGTGATCAACGGCTTCGGCGAGGCGGCGGCGATCGAATCGCTCCGCGCAGAACTCGCCGCGACCAGCGGGGCTGGTGCGCTCTACGATGGCGCGGACATGACGCGGCCCGACGAGATCGCGGCGATGGTCGATCGCACGGCGCGGGCGCTGGGATCGGTCGACATCGTCGTCAACAATGCCGGCATCCAGCATGTCGCCCGGATCGAGGACTTCCCCTCGGACAAGTTCGAGGCGATCATCGACATCAACCTCAAATCCGCCTGGTACGTGATGCGCGCGGCGGTGCCGCACATGAAGGCGAAGGGGTGGGGACGGATAATCACGACCGCATCGGCGCATTCGCTGGTCGCGAGCCCCAACAAGAGCGCCTATGTCATGGCCAAGCACGGGGTCGCGGGCCTGACCAAGACGATCGCGCTGGAGACCGCGGCGGCGGGGATCACGGTCAACTGCATCTCGCCCGGCTATGTCTGGACGCCGCTGGTCGAGGCGCAGATCCCCGACACGATGGCGTCGCGCGGGCTGACCCGCGAGCAGGTGATCGACGACGTGCTGCTCGCCGCGCAACCGACCAAGGCGTTCGTCACCCCGGAACAGGTCGCGGCGCTGGCGCTGTTCCTCTGTCGCGACGAGGCGGCGTCGATTACCGGCGCCAATCTGTCGGTCGACGGCGGCTGGACGGCGGCGTGAGCCGCCGCGTGCCGGTGGCGATCGCATGCGCCTTGATGGCGATCGGCAGCGGCAGCGTCGCGCAGGATCGGCGTGGCGAGGCGGACTGGCGCAAGGCCGCGACGATCGCGGATCGGGCTCGCTTGCGGCAGTGGCGCGCGGCCTGGATCGAGGCGCTTGCCACGATGAAGGCGAACGGGGCGGGGCCGACGATCGCGGCCGATCCGGCGCTGTTCGATCCAGACCGGGTGCTGCCCGATGCCGGGCTGCCCGCGGGCGACTATCGCTGCCGGGCGCTGCGGCTCGGCATGGTGGGAGCGGGAGCGACGCGTACCATGGCGTGGACGCCGTGCGCGGTGGCGACTGCGGCCGGCGTCGCAACCCTCGAGATCGTCGGTGCGCTGCGGGTCAGCGGGCGGCTCTACCACGATGCCGGGGCGCGGCTGGTGTTCCTCGGCGTGCTCGGCTTCGGCGACGAGCGTCGGGTGATGCGCTACGGCCGCGACGGCACCCGCGACATGGCGGGGGTGGTGGAGCGGGTCGCGGTGAAGCGCTGGCGGCTGGTGCTGCCCTACCCGCATTTCGGGGGGACGATGGATCTGGTCGAGATCGTCCCGCGGGGCGATTAGACCCTCGAATCCTCCAGCTTCGTTGCCACATTTCCTCCTCCTGCAGGGGAGGAGTTGGATCGGCTGCGATCCTGACCGAAAACCGCCCTAATCGGCCGAAGCGACGGTGGCTTTCACCGGAGCAAGCGGCGGTAGCGTGGCGAGGTACGCCGCCGCGGGCAGGTCGATGATCGTGACGGTCGCGCGGTTCGCCGCGGCGACCGCGAGCAGATAGGCGCGGGGGCGCTTCATCAGCTTGGGGTGATCGAGCCCGGTCAGCCCGATCGTCCGCGCCGCCTCCATCACGAAATGGACGCAGTTGCGCTTGTTGAGGTTGTAGCGACTGTCGCCGGTCTTCGCATCCCACGCTGCGGCGAGCGCGCGGACCTGCGCATATTGCGCATCCGTCAACACCACCGAAAAGCGCGCGTCGCTGCCCAGGATATTGCCGCGCGCGCCGATTTCCAGCTTACCGGCGACGGTGCCTAGCAGGATCGCGGGGGTCAAGGTCTTGGCGGTGAAGCCGTAGCTGGTGTCGATCGGCGCGCCGCGCGCGTCCGGCGTGCCCCTCAGCGTGAAGAACGCGTGCGGGAAGGTGTTGCCGAATTCGTGGCTCCAGAATGTCATCGTGACCGCCGCGTGCGCAGGCGCTGCGCACAGGAGCCAAGCGAGGGCGAGCAGCAGGCGGATCATGGTCGAACCGCAATAGAGAACGAAGACATACCAATCACTTGACGATCATGCTCCCGCCTTGGCGCGAGAGGCAAGCAGGAAGCGACGGGAAAACGAGAAATACTCGCCGGCGACGAGCGCCGGCGAGTACCTTTCCTCCCCAGGAACGATGGGCGATGGTGGCGCTTGGCGCTTCTACCTGTCGGCTCTTTACAGCCGGTCGCCATGAAGTGTTGCCGGCTTCCTCCTGTAAGATCGGGCGAACCGCAATCTCGCTTACCGATCGTGCGGTGTCTCAGCGTGCGGGCGATCGACCGCTGCGCTGTCCGCTTGTAAACTGTTGACAAGGATCGGGCTGGTGGAGAGACCGGTGGCGAGGGGGAACTCACTATGGCTGATCGCAAGCTACTCGCCGGCCACGCGGTACGGCGCCTGCGGCGCCAGGCGGGGCTGACCCAGGCGGCGATGGCCGAGATGTTGGGGATCAGCCCGAGCTACCTCAACCTGGTCGAACGCAACCAGCGCCCGGTTTCGGCGGCGCTGCTGGTTCGGCTCGCGGAGAGCTTCGACTTCGATCCACGCGCGCTGGCGGCAGCGGAGCCGGGCGGCGGGGCGGATGCGATGCGGCGGCGGCTGGCGGACCCGCTGTTCGCGGATCTCGAGATCGACCGCAACGAACTCGGCGACTGGCTGCTCGCCGCGCCGGGGGGGGCGGAGGCGTTCGCGCGGGTGTTCGACCGGCTCGTCACCGGCGGCGTGGCGCCCGCCGCGGCCGATCCGGCGGCGGGCGTGCGCCGCGAGATCGAACGCTGGCGCAACCATTTCGCGGACCTCGATGCGGCGGCGGAAGCGCTGGCGGACGAGCTTCGGCTCGGCTCTGGCGACCTCTACGGCGCGATGGCCGAGCGGCTGCGAGTCAAGCACGGCCTGATGATCCGGATCCTGCCGATCGACGTGCTGCCCGACATGCTCCGGCGCCTCGACCTCCATGCGCGTCAGCTGCAATTGAGCGAGTTGCTCGATGCCGCGTCGCGCACCTTCGCAGCGGCGTTCCAGCTCGCGCAGATCGAGGCACGGACCGAGATCGAGGCGCTGACCCGCGGCGCGGCGTTCGAGGACCGCGCGCAAGAGCGGCTCTACCGGCGCCATCTCACCAGCTATTTCGCGGCGGCGGTGATGATGCCCTATGCGCGCTTCCTGCGGGCGTGCGAGGCGACCGGCTATGACATCGAGCTGCTGCAACGGCGGTTCGGGGCGGGGTTCGAACATGTCGCGCACCGACTGACGACGCTGCAGCGCGTCGGCGCGCGGGGCGTGCCGTTCTTCATGATCCGCATCGATCGCGCCGGGCAGGCATCGAAACGCTATGCCGGGGCGAGCGGTGCGGCACTGGTGCAGGCGGAGGGACGCTGCCCGCTGTGGCGGCTACACCACGCGTTCGACCGGCCGGGGCGGCTCGACGTGCAGCTGGTCGAGCTGGAGGACGGCGCCCGCTTCCTGACGATGGCGCGGACTGTTTCGCCGCAGGGGGGGCGGATCGGGGCGGTCACCGCCGAATTTGCGATCGGCCTGGGGGTCGAGATCGGACTGGCGGGTACACTGGCAGCGGCGGGCGGCGTCGACCTGGCGGGAGCGGCGACGCCGATCGGGCTAGGCTGCCGGGCGTGCTTCCGCAGCGAATGCCCGCAGCGCTCGATCGCGCCGGCCGGCCGGGCACTGACGATCAACGACCGCGAACGGCGGATGAGCGCGCTGACGTTTGCGGGGGATTGAGGGGCTCGCGTTCGCAGGAGCCCGGGTGTGGGGTCGACCCGCTAAGCCCCGGCGTTGGTCAGCCGGTCCAGCTGCTCCTTTGACAAATCCAGCGTCATCGCACCCAGCAGTTCGTCGATCTGCTCGACCTTGGTCGCGCTGGCGATCGGCGCGCTGACACCGGGCTGCGCGATCAGCCAGGCGAGCGCGATCTGCGCCAGCGACGCGCCCGTCTCGGCGGCGACCGCGTCCATCGCGTCCAGCACGGCCTTGCCCTTGCCGCTCAGCAACTCCGTCATGCGGCCGCCGCGCACGCTTTTGCCGAGGTCCGCTTCGCTGCGGTACTTGCCGGTCAGGAAGCCGGAGGCGAGCCCGTAATAGGGCAGCACGCCGATATTCTCGGTGGTGCAATAATCCTGCAGCTCGCCTTCGAACTTGTGGCGGCTCACCAGATTATATTCGGGCTGGAGCACGTGGTAGCGCGGCAGCTCTGCCGCCTTGGCGCCATCGACCGCCGATTTCAGCCGCGCGGCGTGGAAGTTGGAGGCGCCGATCACGCGGACCTTGCCGGCGTCGACGAGCTTGCCGAACGCGGCGAGCACCGCGTCCTGTGCGACCGAGTCGTCGTCCTGATGCGCATAATAGAGGTCGATGCGATCAGTGCCGAGCCGCGTCAGCGATGCCTCGGCGGCAGCGATGATGCGCGCGGGGGCGAGCTTCTCGCCGCCCTCGCCAGGGAGCATGCCGACCTTGGTCGCGATCAGCACGGCGTCGCGCTTGCCGCTCGCCTTCAGCCATTCGCCGATCATCGTCTCCGATTCGCCGCCCTTATGGCCGGGCACCCAGGCCGAATAGACGTCGGCGGTGTCGATCATCGTGCCGCCACCGGCGACGAACGCGTCGAGCACTGCGAAGCTGGCGTCGCGATCGGCGGTCCAGCCGAAGACGTTGCCGCCGAGCACCAGCGGCGCGATCTGGAGGTCGGTGGAGCCGAGGCGGCGCTTGACGGTCATGGCGTGGTCCGATCGTTGGCGGTCGCGCCGGGCGCGAGCGCGATGCTGTTCGCGTCGAGCATCTCGGCCGCGTCGTCGAGTTGCTGCGCCTGATCGGCGGTGACGGTGCCGGGCTGCGGGTCGGGTGCAGACGAGCAGGCGCAGAGCAACAGCGCTATCGTCGCAGTCTCGCCGCATCCCTGCAGCCCGCGCATCCGCATCAATCCTTCAGCGACCGGCCCGCCTTTTCGAGGAAGTTGCCGGTCGCGTCGACCGCCCGGTCGGCACCCTTGTCGATCGCGGCGCCGGCGCGGTCCGCGCCTGCCCCGATCCGGTCGCCGGTGCGAGCCGCGCCGGCTTCGATGCGGTCTCCGGTCCGGTCGCCCGCAGCCTCGATCCGATCGCCGCTGTTGTCCATCGTCGCCTCGGCCGAGCCGAGCGCCGCGTCGCTCGCCGCATCGACGTCGCGAACCGCGTTCTGGGTGGTCGCGTTGGCGTCGGCCGCGATCGCATCGCCTGCCTCGGCCGACTCGTTCTGCGCCTTCTGGCTGCACGCCATCAGCGCGAGCGCAGCGGCGGCGGGGATCAGGAAACGCTTCATGGTCATTCTCCTAAGGTGAATCCGCATCAGGCGTCAGGAACGCCGCGCGTCCCGTTCGGGTCCGCGTTGACCACATATAAAGATATCTTTATATGTCGTTCCGATGACCCTAGCTCTCGACATCTTCCGGGCTCTTGCCGACGCGA
This sequence comes from Sphingomonas sp. Tas61C01, assembly GCF_052567495.1. Taxonomy (NCBI): domain Bacteria; kingdom Pseudomonadati; phylum Pseudomonadota; class Alphaproteobacteria; order Sphingomonadales; family Sphingomonadaceae; genus Sphingomonas; species Sphingomonas sp. Tas61C01. Next base: position 1,333,500 of record NZ_CP199583.1, on the reverse strand, counting down.
CGCGACTGCGCATCTTCTCGCTGTTGCGATCGATGGAGCTGTCGGTCGGAGAACTCGCACAGGTGCTCGGGCAAAGCCAGCCGCGGGTTTCGCGGCACGTGAAGATCCTCTGCGATGCGAGGCTTGCGGAACGCCGCAAGGAAGGCAGCTGGGTGTTCGTCGCGCTGGGCGACCAGGCGGCGGTGGCCCCGGTCGCGGCGGCGCTTGACGGCTGGGTGGCGCGCGAGCCGGATCACTGGGCGGTTGCGGATGCGGCGCGGCTCGCCGCGGTGCGCGCGGACCGGGCGGCGAGCGCGGCCGCGTGGTTCGAAGGGCATGCCGATCAGTGGGACGCGATCCGCTCGCTCCACATCGCCGAGGACCAGGTCGAGGCGGCGATGGCGCGGTTGCTCGGCGACGGACCGATCGGCCGGCTGATCGACATCGGCACGGGCACCGGGCGGATGCTCGAGCTGTTCGGCGCGCAGGCGGAGGCGGCGCTGGGGATCGATCGATCGTCGGAGATGCTGCGGCTGGCGCGCGCCAAGCTCCATGACCGGGCGAACACCGAATTGCGCCAGGCGGATCTCTATGCACTGCCGATGGCGGACGGGGCGGCGGACGTCGCGATCCTCCACCACGTGCTGCATTTCGCGCAGCAGCCGGGTGCGGCAATCGCGGAAGCGGCGCGGGTGCTGGGCCCCGGCGGGCGGCTGCTGATCGCCGACTTCGCCCCGCACGACCGCGAGGAATTGCGCGCGCGCGATGCGCATAGCCGGCTGGGGTTCGCGGACGACCAGATCGCGACCTGGTTCGGCAATGCGGGATTGCAGGTGGCGCGGACCGAGACGCTCGAGGGCGGCGAATTGACAGTGACATTATGGTTGGGGCGGCGGGCCGGGGCCAGCTTGCGCGAGGTGAAGGCGGCATGACGATGATTTCTGTGAACCAGCTCGAAGAGGCGCGGGTCGCGCTCGAAGCACCGCTCTATGCCGACGTCGCGGGGGACCTCGAGGTCAGCTTCGAATTCTTCCCGCCAAAGACCGAGAAGATGGAAGAGCAATTGTGGGAGGCGGTGCGGACGCTGGAGCCGCTCGCGCCGAGCTTCGTGTCGGTGACCTATGGCGCGGGCGGCACGACACGTGAGCGGACGCACGCCACGGTCGCGCGGATCCAGCGCGAGACGAGCCTGGCGGCGGCGGCCCACCTGACCTGCGTGGAGGCGACCAAGGCCGAGATCGATCAGGTCGCGGAGGAATATTGGGCGGCGGGCGTGCGCCACATCGTCGCGCTGCGCGGCGATCCGCCGACGCAGGGCAAGTTTGTCAGCCACCCCGGCGGCTACGAGAATGCCGCGGCGCTGGTCGCGGGGCTGAAGCGGCTCCACCCGTTCGAGGTCTCGGTCGCGGCCTATCCCGAATGCCACCCGGATTCGACCGACATCGCGGCGGACATCGACAATCTGAGGGCCAAGCTCGACGCCGGTGCGACGCGTGCGATCACGCAATTCTTCCATGAGCCCGACACGTTCTTCCGTTATCGTGACAAGGCGTCGGCAGCGGGGATCACGGCGGAGATCGTGCCGGGGATCATGCCGGTGACCAACTTCGCCAGCGTGGTGCGGATGAGCGCGATGTGCGGCACCGACGTACCGGCGTGGATGGCGCGGCTGTTCGACGGGCTGGAGGATCACCCCGCGGCACGGCAACTGGTCGCGGCGACGCTGGCGGCGGAACTGTCGCGCAAGCTGTATGCGGGCGGGGTGAAGTCGCTTCACTTCTACACGCTGAACCGCGCGGAACTGGCGTTCGCGATCTGCCATCTGCTGGGGGTTCGCGCGAAGCCGGTGAGTGCGGCGGCGGCGGCTTGATCATCAACTCCTCCCCGGCACGGGGAGGGGGACCAGCCAAAGGCTGGTGGAGGGGGCTCTCCACTAGCGAACCCTTCGTGGAGAGCCCCCTCCACCGGCTGCGCCGGTCCCCCTCCCCGTGCCGGTGAGGATTAGGAAAGAATGATGACGGTTCGTGAACAGCTGAATGCCGAGGCCGCCAAGCGGGTGCTGATCACCGACGGTGCGTTCGGGACCGAGATCCAGAATTGGAAGCTCGACGAAGCGGCCTATGCGGGGTCGCTCGGGCTCGGGCACGACCAGAAGGGCAACAACGACATCCTCGCACTGACGATGCCCGAGGTGCCGGAGACGATCACCCGGGCCTATCTGGACGCGGGATCGGACATCGTGTCGACCAACACCTTCAGCGCCAACGTCATCAGCCAGGCGGATTACGGCGCGGAGGCGCTGGTTCGCGACATCAACCTCGCCTCGGCGCGGATCGCGCGGACGCTGGCGGACGAATATGCCGCGCGCGACGGCCGCCCGCGCTTCGTCGCCGGTGCGATCGGGCCGACCAACAAGACGCTGTCCCTCAGCCCCGACGTCAACGATCCCGGCTTTCGCGAGATCGGCTTCGACTATTTGAAGGACGTCTACCGCGAACAGATCGACGCGCTGGTCGAGGGTGGCGTGGACTTCATCCTGATCGAGACGGTGTTCGACACGCTGAACGCCAAGGCCGGGGTGATGGCGGCGATCGAGGCGGGCGATGCGCTCGGCCGCGACTTGCCGATCATGCTGTCGATGACGCTGACCGACCTCTCCGGGCGCAACCTGTCCGGGCATACCGTCGAGGCGTTCTGGCATGCGGTGCGACACGCGCGGCCGGTGACGATCGGGCTCAACTGTTCGTTCGGCGCGGAGCAGCTGCGGCCGCACGTCAAGACGCTCGCCGAGCTGTGCGACACGTTGATCATGGTCTATCCCAATGCCGGGCTGCCCAACGAGCTCGGCGAATATGACGAGATGCCCGATACGACCGCGGGGCTGGTCGGCGAGTGGGCGGATGCGGGGCAGGTCAATGTGCTCGGCGGGTGCTGCGGGTCGACCCCGGCGCATATCCGCGCGATGGCGGACCGGGTGCGCGGGGTGGCGCCGCGGCAGGTGTCGAAGCCGCCGGTGGTGACCCGGCTCGCCGGACTGGAGCCGTTCACGATGGCGGCTTAGGCAAATCCTCCCCGGTACGGGAAGGGGGACCATGCGGAGCATGGTGGAGGGGGCTCTCCACCAGCGGTGACGATCGTGGAGAGCCCCCTCCACCGCTCTGGCGAGCGGTCCCCCTCCCCGTAACGGGGAGGATTTGAGTAGAATCAAATGACCAATTCCTCCGCGCAATTCGTGAATATCGGCGAGCGCACCAACGTCACCGGATCGGCGGCGTTCAAGAAGCTGATCATGGCCGGGGACTATCCCAAGGCGGTGGAGGTCGCGCGCCAGCAGGTCGAGAACGGCGCGCAGGTGGTCGACGTCAACATGGACGAGGGTCTGCTGGACGCCGAGTTCGCGATGACCACCTTCTTGAAGCTGATCGCCGCGGAGCCCGACATCGCGCGGGTGCCGTTCATGATCGACAGCTCCAAATGGAGCGTGATCGAGGCGGGGCTGAAGTGCGTCAGCGGCAAGCCGATCGTCAATTCGATCAGCATGAAGGAGGGCGAGGAACAGTTCCTCGCGCAGGCGCGCAAGTGCATGGCCTATGGCGCCGCGGTCGTGGTGATGGCGTTCGACACGGTCGGGCAGGCGGACACCCAGGCGCGTAAGGTCGAGATCTGCGCGCGCGCCTACGACCTGCTGGTCGGCATCGGCTTCCCGCCCGAAGACATCATCTTTGATCCCAACATCTTCGCGGTCGCGACGGGGATCGAGGAGCACAACAACTATGCGGTCGACTTCATCGAGGCGTGCAAGGAGATCAAGGCGCGCTGCCCGCACTGCCATATCTCGGGCGGGCTATCCAACCTCAGCTTCTCGTTCCGCGGTAACGAGCCGGTGCGGCGGGCGATGCATTCGGTGTTCCTCTATCATGCGATCCCCGCGGGGCTCGACATGGCGATCGTCAATGCCGGGCAGCTCGACGTGTACGACACGATCGACGCCAAGCTGCGGACCGCGTGCGAAGACGTCGTGCTCAACCGCGATCCCGAGGCGGGAGACCGGCTGGTCGCGCTCGCCGAGAGCTATCGCGGCACCGATGCGGTCGCAGAAAAGCAGGCGGCCGAGTGGCGCAGCCTGCCGGTCACCAAGCGCCTTGAATATGCGCTGGTGAAGGGCATCGACGCGCATGTCGTCGACGATACCGAGGAATGCCGCCAGCAGTTCGCACGGCCGATCGAGGTGATCGAGGGACCGTTGATGGACGGCATGAACGTGGTCGGGGACCTTTTCGGATCGGGCAAGATGTTCCTGCCGCAGGTGGTGAAGTCGGCGCGGGTGATGAAGAAGGCGGTGGCGCACCTCCTGCCCTTCATCGAGGCCGCCAAGGAGCCCGGCGCCAAGGGCAAGGGCAAGATCGTGATGGCGACCGTGAAGGGCGACGTCCACGATATCGGCAAGAACATCGTCGGCGTCGTGCTCCAGTGCAACGGCTTCGACGTGGTCGATCTGGGCGTGATGGTGCCGTGGTCGAAGATCCTGGCGGCGGCGAACGAGAACGACGCCGACATGATCGGGCTGTCGGGGCTGATTACGCCGTCGCTCGACGAGATGGTGACCGTCGCCGAGGAGATGAAGCGTGCGCGGATGACGATGCCGCTGCTGATCGGCGGCGCGACGACGTCGAAGGTGCATACCGCGCTGCGCATCTCGCCCGCCTATGACGGGCCGGTGGTGCACGTGCTCGATGCCAGCCGCGCGGTGGGCGTTGCGACGACGCTGGTGAGCGACACCGGGCGCGACAGCTATGTCGCCGGGATCGCGGCCGATTACGAGGCGGTGCGCGAGGCGCGCGCGAACAAGGGCCAGAACGATCTGCTGCCGCTCGCCGAGGCGCGGGCGCGGCAGTTCCCGACCGACCTGGCGCTGAAGGCGACGCCGGCGGCGAAGCCCGGTCTGCATGTGTTCGACGATTGGGATCTCGCCGATCTGCGCCAGTATATCGACTGGACGCCGTTCTTCCGCGCGTGGGAGCTGGCGGGGACCTATCCCGCGATCCTCGACGACCGCATCGTCGGCGAGAGTGCGCGGGGGCTGTTCGCCGACGCGCAGGAGATGCTCGACCGGATCATCGCCGAGAAATGGCTGACCGCGCGCGGGGTCGTCGGGCTGTGGGCGTGCCGGCGCGAGGGCGACGACGTGGTGCTGGAGGACGGCACGCGGCTGCCGTTCCTGCGTCAGCAAATCGCCAAGCGCGAAGGCCGCGCGAACATGTGCCTGGCCGACTTCATCGATCCCGCGGGCGACTGGATCGGCGGCTTCGCGGTCGGCATCCACGGCATCGACTCGCACATCGCGCGGTTCAAGGCGGGGCACGACGATTACAACGACATCCTGCTGAAGGCGCTCGCCGATCGGCTGGCGGAGGCGTTCGCGGAGGCGCTGCACCTGCGGGTGCGGACCGACCTGTGGGGCTATGCGGCGGGCGAGCAGCTGACAAACGAGGCGCTGATCCGCGAGCAGTATCGCGGCATCCGCCCAGCGCCGGGCTATCCGGCCTGCCCCGAGCATTCGCTGAAGACGACCTTGTTTGAGCTGCTGGGCGCGACCGAGAGGACCGGGATCACGCTGACCGAGAGCTTCGCGATGCTGCCGACGTCGGCGGTGTCGGGCTTCTATTTCGGCCATGCACAATCCGAATATTTCGGGGTGGCGCGGATCGGCGCCGACCAGGTCGCGGACTATGCGGCGCGACGCGGGGTCGAGATCCAGCAGGCGGAACGCTGGTTGCGGCCGAACCTCGACTGATGGCGGGCACGCGCATCCTGCCGCTGCTGCTGGCGATCGGCCCGCTCCTCGGGGCGGCGGCGGGACCGGCGCCGTTCACGGTCGTCGAGACCGGGCGGCGCTTCGCCGACCTGCAAGCCGCGGTCTCGTCGGTGCGGATGGGCACGGCGACGATCCTGATCGCGCCGGGCACCTACCGCCAATGCGCGGTGCAGTCGCGCGGACGGATCACCTACAAGGCGGTGACGCCGGGCAGCGTGATCTTCGAACGGGCGGTGTGCGAGGACAAGGCGGCGCTGGTGCTGCGCGGGGCCGCGGCGACGGTCGACGGGCTGGTGTTCCGCGGCTACCGGGTCAGCGACGGCAACGGCGCGGGAATCCGGTCCGAAACCGGCGATCTCGTCGTGGTCCGCTCCAGCTTCCTCGACAGCCAGGAGGGCATCGCGGGCGGCCAGCCGGCGGCGCAGCGGATCGTCGTCGACCAGTCGGATTTCGCGGGGCTGGGGCAGTGCGACGAGGCGCCGAACTGCTCGCATTCGATCTACCTCGGCAATCGCGGCGAGGTGACGGTGACGCGGTCGCGCTTCTCGCGCGGGACCGGCGGTCATTACATCAAGCTGCGCGCGCCGCGGGTGACGATCACCGACAACCGCTTCGACGACCGCGCGGGAGCGAAGACCAATTACATGATCGACCTGCCCGAAGGCGCGACCGGCACGATCGCGCGCAACCTCTTCGTGCAGGGGCCGCGCAAGGAGAATGGCTCGGCGATGATCGTGGTCGGCGCGGAGGCGAAGACCTATCGATCGGCGGGGCTGCGGATCGAGGGCAACGAGGCGATGCTCGGGGCCGGCGCTTCGTCGCGGCCAGCCTTTGTGGTGGACTTCAGCCACGAGCGGCTGGCGCTCGGGCGCAACCGAGTCGGTTCGGGGGTGCGCGGGTTCGAGCTGCGATGAGCGGCTTTCGGTAACGCGTGTCGTGCTCCCGCGAAGGCGAGACCTCTGCGAACGTCGTCGAATTCGCCACATCCGTTCGTCACCCCGGACTTGTTCCGGGGTCCACCGTCCCACAAAATCAACGGCTCATGCCCGTGCGGAACAGTGGATCCCGGAACAAGTCCGGGATGACGGAGTGGGTTTCGCAAGGTCTCGCGAGGGCGGGAGCACAGTGCCGGGTCCCCGTCTTTGCGGGGACCCGAGTCACCGGAGCGCTCGCACCGCTGGGTTATCCAGGCACCGCAGCAACATATCGCGATTCACCGCCGCTACCTTGGTCGCCGCTGTATAGACCGCCACCTCGGTCGGCACGCCGATCGCGACCGGGGCGAACCCCGATTGCCCGCTGCAGCGCATCGCCGCCGCCAGCAGCTTCGGCGGGGTGTCGTACGCTTCGTAGGACAATCGGAACGTGCCCCAGTGGATCGGGATCGCACGCGCGGCGCCGAGCCGGCGATAGATCTCGACCGCGTCGACCGGGCCGATGTGGCTCCCCGATTCCATCTGGCCGGGCACGAAGCGGAACGCGCCGATCGGGATCAGCGCCAGTCGGATCGGTCCCAGCGCCGCGGCTTCGGCGGGCCAGCGGCCATCGCCCATCCCGGTGTCGCCCGCGAAGAACAGATTGCCCCCCTCCGGTAGCGTGACGACGAAGCTCGACCAGAGCGCGCGGTTGCGATCGGTGAACCAGCGGCTGCCCCAATGATGGTTGCGGGTCACGGTGACCGTTACCGGGCCGACTTGCGCGTGCTGGCCCCAATCGAGCGCTATGGCGCGGGCGCCGGTCTGCGCGATGACGCTGTCGTTGCCGAGGCTGGTGACGATCGCGGGCTTGTCGCGCCGCCACAGCCGCGCGATCGTCGCCTTGTCGAGATGATCGTAATGATTGTGGCTGACGAGCACGAGATCGATCCGCGGCAGATCGTCGAACGCGATACCGGGCGCGGCGACCCGGCGCGGGCCGGTGCCGAGCGGGCCGGCCTTGTCGCTCCACACCGGATCGGTGAGGATGTTCAGCCCCTGGGTCTGGACCAGCACGCTGGCATGCCCGACCCAGGTGACGACCATCCGATCACCCGCGACCCGCGCCTCGGGCTTGGCCTGCGCGACCTTCACGACGGAGGGCCAGGCGGGCCGGCCGTCGCTGCCGGTCAGATAGCGCCAGAAGAAGCTCGCGCGCCCGCCGCCGCCGGGAGGTCCGGCCGCGGTGTCGTCGTCGCCGTCGGGGTTGAAGAACCGCTCGCCGTCGAAGTGATCACTGGGCGCGCCGCGATAATAGATACGATCCAGATAGTGCGGCGCGATCACGATCGCCGATCCAATCACGATCACCAGCAGCAGGATCAGCGAACCGACGATCTTCAGGGCTGGGGTCACGGCGATCCTTCGGGACTGGCAGAGCCTTGCACAACGCCAGCACATCCGGTCGGTTCAGTTGAACGAGCTACTTGTCCGCATGCTTATGCTGACGCACACAGCGAATGGCGGCGGCGGGGACCGCTGAACATCACGGAGAACGGCATGCGCGCTTTCGGTATCGGATTCTTGCTGGCGGCTGCCCTTCCCGCGGGGGCACACGCCCGCACCGTGGTGGTCGAGGAACGATCGATCGACGAACTGCAGGCGCTGATGACCGCGAAGCAGGCGACCAGCGTCGACCTGGTGACCGCCTATCTGAACCGGATCGCGGCAATGGACCGCAAGGGCCCGACGCTGCGGTCGATCATCGCGATCAACCCCGATGCGCTGGCGCAGGCGCGGCAGCTCGACGCCGAGCGCAAGGCGGGGCGCGTGCGCGGGCCACTCCACGGCATCCCGGTGCTGATCAAGGACAATGTCGAGACCGCCGATCCGATCGCGACCACCGCGGGCAGCCTGGCGCTACGCGACAATGTCACGCGCCGCGACGCGCCGGTGGTCGCGGCGTTGCGTGCGCAGGGCGCGGTGATCCTTGGCAAGACCAACCTGTCGGAATGGGCGAACATTCGCTCGTCGCATTCGATGAGCGGGTGGAGCGCGGTCGGCGGGCTGGTGCGCAATCCCTATGCGCTCGATCGCACCGCCTGCGGGTCGTCGAGCGGATCGGGCGCGGCGGTGGCAGCGAGCTTCGCGGCGGCGGCGGTGGGCACCGAGACCGACGGCTCGGTGGTCTGCCCGTCGTCGATCAACGGGCTGGTCGGGCTGAAGCCCTCGATCGGGCTGGTCAGCCGCACGCGGGTGGTGCCGATCAGCCATAGCCAGGACACGCCGGGGCCGATGGCGCGCAGCGTTCGCGACGTCGCGACGATGCTGTCGGCGATGAGTGCGGCCGATCCCGCCGATCCGACGACGGCCGGTGCGACGGCCCGCGACTATGCCGCCGGGCTGTCGACCAGCGCGCTGTCGGGGCTGAAGATCGGGGTGATCCGGCCCGAGATGACCGCCGACCTTGCCGCACGCTACGACGCCGCGCTGGCGGTGCTTCGCGCCGGCGGCGCGGTGCTGGTCGAAGTGGAGCGGCCGAAGCTGGAGGGATTGGGCGAGGCCGAATTCACCGTGCTCAAGACCGAGCTGAAGGCGGACATGAACGCCTATCTGGCAACCACCCCGGCGGCGGTGAAGACGCGGACGCTGGACGACGTCATCGCCTTCAACAAGGCCAACGCCGCGACCGAGATGCCGTATTTCGCGCAGGAAACGTTCGAGGACGCGGCCAGGACGAAGGGCCTCGACGATCCCTCCTACAAGGCGGCACGCGCCAAGTCGCTGCGGCTCGCCGGCGTCGAGGGGATCGACGCGATGCTGAAGACCGCGGGCGCGCAGCTGCTGGTCGAGCCGACCTATGGCGGGGCGTGGCTCAGCGACCCGGTCTATGGCGATCAATATGGCGGGCCGAGCTCGAGCGAACTGCCGGCGATCGCCGGCTATCCCAATCTGACCGTGCCGATGGGGCTGGTCGACGGCCTGCCGGTGGGGTTGTCGTTCATCGCGACGAAGAATGCCGACGCGACGGTGCTGGGCGCGGGCTATGCGTACGAGCAGCGGGCCCGGGCGCGAACGGCCCCGCGCTATCTGCCGACCGCGGATGCGGGGCCGGGGCTGGAGGGCGCGCGGTAGGGAAGGCCGAAGGGAGCTCTACGCCGCTTGTGCTCCCGCGAAGGCGGGAGCCCAGTACTAAGTCCCCGCCTTCGCGGGGACACATGAAACCGTCCATGCCTTGCGGCTGCCTTACCGATCTAGACCAATCACACCCGCGTGGTGCCAAACCGGAACCGCTGCGCCCAGCGGCGAGCGAAGCTCAGCTGCCAGACCATTAGGCACGGCACCACGCCGATTTCCATGCCGAGCCCGAGAACATGGCCGTGCGACGGCACGCCGACCGCAAGCAGCGACACCAGCCGCGCCAGCCCGCCGACCACGATCAGGCCACCGAGCAGGCGGAACCGCGCGCCCTTGCGCTCGATCGACGGGATGCAGCTGAGAAAGCCCAGCCCGGTTGCGAAGAAGATCCCGGATATGTAGCGGAAATGGCTGTCGAGATCGATCGGTACTGTCGCGAGATGGCCGAACGGCGCGGGCCCGTGGACGATGCCCTGGCCGCCGACGACCAGCGGCAACAGGCACGCGACCGCGACGACCAGCTGGAGCAGGCGCTTTTCGATCATCGATCCTTCTCCAGCAGCTCGGGACGGATATGGATCGCGCGGAGCGAGACCCGCACCTCGACCATGAACGATACCAAAGCGGCGATCAGCAGCACCATCGCGAGAATGAACGACAAGGCGACCAACGTGCCGAAATGCAGCTTCGCGAGCTCCGCGACGAACAGCAACGCGACCACCAGGCACGTCATGATCGCGCTGCTCACCGCGAGAAAAAGCGCCGCGTTGATGATCGACATCCGCCGGTCGAGCAGCCGCAATTCCATGACGTGGCGCTCATGTTCGGGCCCCGAGCTGCGCGGGTGGAGCAGCTCGAGCGCCCGCGCGCGATCGATCACCCGCGACAGCCGACCCGCAAGCACGTTGAGCAGCGCGCCGATGCCGGCGAGCATGAACACCGGGGAGAGCGACAGCTGGATAGTCTGCGCGATTGTGGATACGGCGGGAAATGTCGGCATCCCCCGCTGCATAGTATCTCCTGCGACCGGGGGTAAAGGGGGATGCCGGATCCCGTGCTCCTGCTCACGCAGAAGCTCGGTGATCAGCGCGATGGATCGATCAGAAACTTTTCTCCCGTCGCGCGGCGCGCATAGGCCGCGATTACCGCTGGATCGAGCGCCTCGCGTAGCGAGATCACGCGCGTGTAATGGCTGGCGAAGGTCGTCTTCAGCTCGGCATTGACGCGCGCGCGCAGTTCTGCGGTGCGGGCGGGGCCGACGCGGGCGAGGAACGGCGTCAGCAGCCAGCCGCCGATCCCCCAAGCGAGCCCGAAATTCCGGTCGATCGTGGTGGGGCGGACGTCGAGGCTGCCATAGATATAGGCCTGTTTGTGGACGCTCGATCCGTAGCGGCTGTAGCCGCCGGCCTTTCGGTTCGCGGCGGCCTCGATCGCGGTGAGGATGCGGTTGACGAGATCGCCGCCGCCGATCGCGTCAAAGGCGATCGTCGCGCCGGTGGTCACGACCGCATCGGTCAGGGTCTCGGCGAAGTCGGGCGTGCTGCTGTCGCAGACATGCACCGCGCCTGCATCGCGCAGCAGCGCTGCCTGCGCGTCGTTTCGGACGATGTTCACCAGCGGGATGTTGTCTGCGATGCAGATCCGGTTGAGCATCTGGCCGAGATTGGACGCCGCCGCGGTGTGGATCAACGCGCTGTGGCCCTCGAGCCGCATCGTCTCGATCATGCCGAGCGCTGTCAGCGGGTTGACGAACACCGATGCGCCCTCCGCCGGCGTCGCGTCGTCGGGCAGCACGAAGGCGTCGGCGGCGCGCACGGTGCGGTATTCGGCGTACATCGCGCCTGCGATCAGCGCGACGGTCTTGCCGAGCAGATGCTCCGCGCCGTCGCCCGCCGCAACGACGGTGCCCGCGCCCTCGTTGCCGACCGGCATCGCCTGATCGAGCCGCGCCTTCATGCCCGGCATCCGCTTCTCGGGGATCGTCGCGGTGGCGGTCGGCAGGCCGGCATCGTCGCCGCCAACCAGCGTCGAAAGGTCCGCAGGTCCGGTCAGCAGCCCGAGATCGGACGGATTGATCGGTGCCGCCTCGATCCGAACGACGACTTCGCCGGGGCCGGGGGGCGGAGTGTCGACCTGCGCGAGGGTAAGCTGCAACTCACCGCCGCCGGTGACGCACGAACGCAGCTGAAGTCCCGTAAATCCGTCGGCCATCGATGATCCTTCCTAATCGTGCGCGGTGTTCGCCTGCCGGCCACCCGCGCTCGCGCTTCTATGCGCGGATGTGGCGGAAGTACCAAACCAGGCGCCTGCGGGTGGCGCCGGAGCGTGCGTTCCGGCTCGTGCCCGCGCGAACAGGAAAGGTTGCTTTAAGGGGATCGGGTCGTTTCCGTCATCGCGAAGGTCTTCGACAGGCCGTGGTACAGCTTTTCGCGACAGACCCATTGGCTCGCCGCGTCGGCGATGAACGCGGTCGCGAACATCGGCAGCATCAGGCCGCGGCTGGCGGTCGTCTCCGACAGGATGATGACCGCGGTGAGCGGCGCGCGCACCACGCCCGCGAAATAGCCGACCATGCCGAGAATTACGATCGCGCTGGCGGGTTCGCCGGGAAAGATCTCGCGCAGCAGGTTGCCGATGCCCGCCCCGACCGCGAGCGAGGGGGCGAAGATCCCGCCCGGCAGCCCCGCGATCGCGGTGGCGGCGGTGGCGATCAGCTTGGCCGGCCCGAACCAGAGCGGCGCGTCGACGCCGACGATCATCGCCCGCGCCGCCGCATAGCCGGTGCCCCAGGTGAGCCCGGTGACGACGCCGAGCACCGCGACTATACCGCCGCACAATCCAGCGAAGATCACCGGATGGTCGCGCGACCATCTGGCCAAGCGATTGCGACCGCGCGCCATTGCCAGCAGCACCCGCGAAAACAGCCCGCCTGCCATCCCTGCGACGATCCCTGCGACCGGCGCCACCAGCAGCGCCGACGACAGCGGCAGATGCGCGCCGATCGCACCGAAATAGATATAGTCGCCCTGCACCGATTGAGCGACCATCCCCGCGATCACGATCGCGGCGAGCACCAACAGCGTCACGCGCTGTTCGTAGGCGGAGGCGAGCTCCTCGATCGCGAACAACAGCCCGGCGAGCGGTGTGTTGAACGCCGCCGCGACGCCCGCCGCGCCGCCGGCGATGACGACGCCGCCGCGCAAAGGCACCCGCACCACGCGGTGAGTGAAACCCATGATCGCCGCCGCCAGCTGGACGGTGGGTCCTTCGCGTCCGACCGAAGCGCCTCCCAGCACCGCGCCGATCGTCAGCACCGCCTTCGCCGCAACCGTGCGGATCGAGATCAAGGTCTCGGTGGCGGCATTCGGGTCTGCCTTGGCGGCAATGACCTGCGGGATACCCGATCCCCGCGCCAACGGGGCGTAGCGGCGGGTCACCCATACCAGGCCCATGAACGTCAGCGGCGTGGTCGAGAGCGGCAGCCAGTGGCAGTGCCTGGCGAAACCGTCGAACGCCGCGCCCGCTTCGTCGGCCGCCTTCGCGAACAAGGTCGCGACGATCCCGACCATGATCGCCCCGACGAGGATAGCGGCGCGGGTTCGAAACAACGTAGACCGCGGTCCGCGCGCGCGCAGCAACGCGCGATAGCGCGACGGCGTCCAGCGCTTGCCCGGCAAAAGGCGGTCGAAGATGCCAGCCATGCCTCCCTCTAAGGTGATCGCGCGCCGAGGCCAGCCCCTACGCCTCGCGCCAACGACTATCCTGCCGGAGACGAGGAGTCGGCGGTGAACCAATCCGGCAGGACGATCCGCGACCGCGCCGCGGGTGGCTCGACCGTCAACGCGACCAGCCGGCCGGCGCGGAGGGTCGCGTCCACGCGCGTGCCGTGCGGTGCGTGGAGGCGGAAGTCGACATCCCAGTTGCGCGGCCAGGCGGGGAACAGGTGGATCGCATCGCCGGGCGTCTGCATCAGCATTTCCTGGAGGCCGATCATGCCCGAGCCGCCCCAGTTGTGGTCGGGTGCCCAATCGTGGCCGGGGCCCCAGAAGGTTGGATAGCGGCGACCGGAATCATCGAGCTTCAGCGCGGTCAGCCTGGCGGCTTCGTCGGTCAGGCCAAGCCGCGCGCAGAAGATCGCGTCCTGGTGCCAGCTCTTGATGCCCTTCTGCGCCGGGGTGTCGACGCCGTGATGCCAAGTGTCGATCGCGATTTGCAGGTCGGGCAGGCCGACGCTGTACTGGTGATAGGGGAACACCGGATAGAGCTGCGGGATCTCGACATTCTGGATCCGGTCCCACAGCGCGGCGGGCGCGAGGACGCGGTGGCCGGCCATCCGGCGGGTCGGGAAGGGCGGCAGCGTCTTGCGCATCGCGGCGTAGCGGGAGCGGAGGGGGGGGGCGAGAAGCCGTTCGCGCAGGGCCAGCAGTGCCGCCAGCACCGCGTCCAAGCCCGCGATCGTCACGGTCGAGTTCAGCGCGCTCTTGTACGTTTCGCAAGCGGTGCCGGGGAAGAACACGAGCTTGCCGTCCGCATCGAGCTCGGTCCCCGCGATGCGTGCATGTTCGCGGCGGTAATGCTCGTCGAAGAAGGTGAGGCAGCTGTCGACGAAGCCGAGATCGCCCGACACGTCGGTGCCGGCGAAACGCCCGACCTCGAGCATCATCAGGCAGAATTCGAGCACGGTGTCCCAGAGGTGATCGACGAATGCGCTGTCCTCGACGCCGGGCAGCAGGATCGCGGGCTTGTTCCAGGTCCGTTGCCAACCCCATTCCTGCCCGCAGCACAGCCCGAAATTCTCGATCTGCTCGACGAAGCAGGCGCCCTTGTGGCCCCAATAGACCTGCGTGCGAAGCTCCGCGGTGCGGCGCAGGCGGCGATAGAAATCCAGCTGCGGCCGCATCAGATCGGCGTCGCCGCTCTTCAGCATCGGCCAATAAACCAGCCGCTGGTTCTGCGCGGTGAACTCGCCGCCACCCCAGGCGCGGTAATCGGGCGACAGGCGCAGCTCGGCCTTGGTAAACTCCGGATCGACCGTCAGGTTGCCGCCGTTGAACTTGGTCGGCCACGCGCTGCGCGCATTGGTGCCGAGCTGATGACGGAACAGCTGGTAGTTGCGCCCGATCCGCCACGGCTGGCTGTCCGGCCGCGGGTCGCCGGGTTCGATCGCGATCCAGCTGCGATCCCAGAACGCCCGCCACCAGCGCCGGCTGCGCGCGCGCGATGCCGCGGCGCCCGGATCCGCCGCAACCAGCCGACGCAGCCCCGCGAGCCAGTCCTCGCGCGAGGCGGCCTGCGCAACGTGACAGTAGAGGCGGAGCGCCTGCCTGCGTCGCGGGCGGCGGCTCGCGAGCCGCCAGCCGGTAAAGTCGGTGCTGGCGTAACGCCCTTCAACGGTGCCGGCGGGCGCGACATCGTCGCCGCGTAGCAAGGCGCCGAAGCCGAGCCCGGCGAGCGGGTTCCACAATTCGCCCTTCACGTCGGTGAGGCCCTGCTGCTCGACGAGCAGGTCGAAGACGCTGGTGTCGCGATTATGGTGACGGCTGAGCACGCCGCGCTCCGCGAACCCGACCTCGTCGGCATATTGGCGCGGCGTGACCGGTGCGCCGTCATAGGCGCGGTGCATCGACATCTCGGTGGGGTGATAATCGCGGTCGGCGGTGCGCCAGCTCTCCCACGTCGCGGTCATCCCGATCCGGGCGGCGCTCTCCGCGACGACGTGGACGATCGGAGCGTCGACGTCGGCCCAAAGGGTGACGGTCAGATCGCCGCAGGTCACCACCATCTCGCCGTCGACCAGGCGCAGGCGTTGCTCGAACCCGGCTCCTGCAGCGAACGGCGACGGATCGAACCGCAGCCGCGCGCGGCCGAGCTTGAGGTAGCTGTTGGTTTCGTCGAACGCGCCGCTGCGGGCGACGTAGAACAGCAGGTCGTCGCCTTCGACCCAGACGTTCAGCCCGATGTCGCCCGCCCCGCACGGCATCGATTCGCCGGCATCGCGACTCGCGCTGCGCCAGATCGGATCATAAGCCGACATGCGGCGGTCGACCGCATCGACCACCTCGCGATCGCGGCGATCGCGGTCGCCCGCCGATGCGACCCCCGTGACGCCTGCCGCCGCCATGCCCGCGAGCGTCGCCCGCTTTGCCTCGTCCATCGCGCCAGTGTCGCTGCTCCCGGCGGGCGACGCAATGGCGGCGCAGGCCGGGCGACGCATCACCTACGCGTTGGGCCGCACCAGTTCGGTCGCGGCGAGATGCTCGGCCACGAACCACACTTCGGGTTCGTGGGTGCGGATGACGTTGCTCACCAGCAGATCGTTGGTGCCGTCGTCGCCGGCCTCGTCCGCCGCGTCGGCGCCTTCGCGAGCCTGGCGCAGGATGATCTCGTGAGCTTCGAGCAGTCGCGACAGCTGGGTCGGGACATCTTCGCGGCCCTTGGGCGGGCGGGGGATCTTGGTCATTTCCGCCACGTCGGGAGCCATCGCGATGCTGATCCCCCCCAGCGCCATGATCCGTTCCGCGATGAGATCCACGAGCGCAGCCTGCTCCTCGTAATGCTTATCCAGCAGGAGATGAAGTTGGTAGAAGGTCGCGCCAGACATCTGCCAGTGATGCTTCTTGTACAGATCGCGCAGGGTCATCGTGTCGGCGAGCACCTGGTTGAGCGTCGCGACGCTCTGCGCGCGGGCATTGTCCTCAAGCGCCAGCGGCAGCTCCTTCAGCGTTCCGTAGGGCTGGATCTCGCGATATTCGACCTTGTACTGAGGCTGTGCCTCGACCGAAGAGGGCTGGGTGGACTTGCCGGGTTTGCGCGCCATTGCGTTCGTTCCTTCGTGAAAAGCTGTCGACCCCCTCAACGTAGCTTCGCTGCGAAGGGTCCGTGCGTCCGGTCGCTGGCGTACCGATCTGCGCGGCGGTCGGATCAGTCGCGCTTCGTCGCTGCCTGCAGATCGGCCGGCAGCATGTAGGTGGGACAGTAGCGATACGCGGTGCCGTTCCCGCGCGTGCGCAGCGTGAAGGTCAGGGCATCCTGCACCGTGACGGTCTGGCGCTCGCTGAACCTCGGGGCCGGGCCGCTCCCGGCACCGATGCACGACTGGACCACCTCGTATCGAGTGCCACGGCGCGACAGCACATGGACGCTACAGCTTCGGCTGTGCGCGCTGCTGATGCCGCGGCCGTCATACTGGCGGATCGCCGCGTTGGGCGCCGACGCGCAGGCAACGCCTTTCTGCACGTAGATGCCGGGCTTCAGCCGATAGGCGCCGCCAGGTTTGGGCGAGGTGTCGACGCTTGCCGCTGCTGCGGAGGCGATCGTCGCCAGCGCGAACGCTCCCAATATTCGTTGCCGCGCCATATCGATGACCCTCCTCGTCCAGTGGCCCCGCCGCTAGCCCTTCTCACCTGAACGCCTGGTGATGCGGGCCGTCGCCATCCCCTGCGTACCGGTCAGCGCCGCACGTAGCGAAAGTACCAGACCTCGTGCCCCTGGCGTCGCGCCTTGCGTTCGTAGCGTGTCTCCGGCCAGTCGGCAGGCCGTTCGAGGAAGTCGCGCGGGCTCTGCGCGGTCCAGGCGAAGTCGGCGCGCTGATTCATGATCATCATCGACCAACGACAATAGGTCGGGTCGTCGGTGCCCAGCCGGAACTCGGCGCCGGGCTTCAGCTTGGCGGCGATGGCGTCGAGCGGACCGTGATTGACCATGCGGCGCTTGGCATGCCGCGCTTTCGGCCAAGGGTCCGGATGGAGCAGGTAGAGCCGGTCGAGGCTTGCATCGGGAAGGCGCTCGATCACCTCCAGCGCGTCGCCCATGTGCAATCGGACATTGTCGAGCACGTCGTCGCGGATGTGGACGAGCGCGCCGACCACGCCATTTAGAAAGGGTTCGCAGCCGATGAAGCCGGTGTCCGGGGTCTCGCCCGCCTGCGCCGCGAGGTGTTCGCCCGCGCCGAAGCCGATCTCGACATGCAGCGGACGATCGTCGCCGAACAGTATGCGCGCATCGAGCGGGCCGGCCGCGGGCACGCTGAGCCGGGGCAGCGTCTCCTCGACCAGCGCGGCCTGGCCCTCGCGCAGCTTGTGGCCCTGCCGCCGCCCATAGAGGCGGCGGATCGTCGCGGGATCGTTCATGACCGCGTTCGACTCAGGCGACGGCGGCCTTCAGCGCATCGACCAGGTCGGTCTTTTCCCAGGTGAACAGGTCGCCCTCGGGATCGCGGCCGAAATGCCCATAGGCGGCGGTCTTGGAATAGATCGGCGCGTTGAGCTTCAGATGCTCGCGGATGCCCTTGGGGGTCAGGCGAACGAGCTTCGGCAACGCCGCCTCGAGCGCAGCTTCCTCGACGGTGCCGGTGCCGTGCAGGTCGACATAGACCGACAGCGGCTCGGCGATACCGATCGCGTAGGACAGCTGGATCGTGCAGCGGCGCGCGAGCTTCGCGGCGACGACGTTCTTGGCGAGATAGCGCGCGACATAGGCGGCGGAGCGATCGACCTTGGTCGGATCCTTGCCGCTGAACGCGCCGCCGCCGTGTGGCGCGGCGCCGCCATAGGTGTCGACGATGATCTTGCGTCCGGTGACACCGGCGTCGCCGTCGGGTCCGCCGATCTCGAAAAGCCCGGTCGGGTTGACGTAGATCTTGTCGTCCGCGGGAAGCCAGCCGTCGGGCAGGATCTCGGCGAACACGCCCTTCACATAGTCGCGTAGCTTGGCCTGGCCCGCATCGTTCGACAGCTCGGCGCTATGCTGGGTCGACACGACCAGCGCGGTGGCGCGGACCGGCAGCTCGTTCTCGTATTGCAGCGTCACCTGGCTCTTGGCGTCGGGCTCCAGGAACGGCGCGGCGCCCGAATGGCGATCCGCGGCCATCTTCTCGAGGATCTTGTGGCTGTAATAGAGCGTGGCCGGCATCAGCCCCGGCGTCTCGTCGGTGGCATAGCCGAACATGATGCCCTGGTCGCCCGCGCCCTCGTCCTTGTTGCCGCTCTCGTCGACACCCATCGCGATATGCGCGGATTGCGGGTGGAGATTGTTCTCGAAGCGGAAGGTCTGCCAATGGAAGCCGGACTGTTCGTAGCCGATCCGCTTCACGGTATCGCGGACGGCGGCCTCGATCTCGTCCTTAACGCCCTCGGCCCAGTTGCCGTCGAGGTCCATGATGCCCTTGCCGCGAATCTCGCCCGCCAGCACCACGAGCTGGGTGGTCGTCAGCGTCTCGCACGCGACGCGCGCTTCGGGATCCTTGGACAGGAACAGGTCGACGATCGAATCGCTGATCTGGTCGGCAACCTTGTCGGGATGGCCTTCGGAGACCGATTCGGACGTAAAGATGAAGCTGCTGCGCATGGATCTCTCTAGCTGATATAAAGAAAGCTTTATATCGCCTCTATCGCGCACGTCGGCGGATGGCAACGGCCAGAACCGCGAACAGCAGCGCCACCGCGGCGGCGGTGCGGTTGCCCATCCGCGAGAAGAAGGTTGGTTGCAGCGCGGGCGGGATCGGTGTGTCGACCCCGCCCGCGGTTTCGTGCGGGATCTGCGCGAGGATGCGCCCGTCCGCCGAGATCACCGCGGAGATGCCGGTCGGCGTGGCGCGGACGATCGGCAACCCTTCCTCGATCGCGCGCATCCGTGCCTGCGCCAAGTGCTGGGGCGGTCCCCATTTGCCGAACCAGGCGTCGTTAGACGGATTGAACAACAGCCGCGGCCGGTGCGCGCGATCGACCACGCGGCCCGAGAAGATGATCTCGTAGCAGATCTGCACGCCGATGGCGCCGAAGCCCGGTAGTGCGAGGTTGGCAGGGCCGGGTCCGTCGTCGAAGTCGATGTCGCCGGGCACCAAGCGCGCCAGCCCGAGCGGGCGGAGCAGCCAGGGGAGGGGCAGGTATTCGCCGTAGGGCACCAAATGCGCCTTGTCGTAACGGCCCGCAATGCGCGCATCGGGGGTGATCGCGAACACCGAGTTGCTTGCGCCGACGACATCCTCCGCGGCGTCGAAGCGCAGTGCGGTGCCGCCGGTCAGCAACAGGTCGCGCGGGCCCAGCAGCCGCGCGAGGCGCCAGCGCAGGTACAGCGGGCTGGCGCCGTTATAGATGTAAGGCGGGTAGCCGCTCTCGATGAAGTCGCGCACCACGCCTTCGGGCCACACCACCAATCGTGGCACCGGTCCGGGCTTGCCCGATAGCTTGGCCAGCGCGGCGAGCACGCGTTCGCCGTCCTCCTCGCCGCGTTCGTTCTGGCTGATGTTGGGCTGAACGATCCGCACCAGCGGCGTGCCGGGGCCGGCGGGCGGCGCGTCGGTCCAGCGGGCGGAGGCGGCGGCGAAGGCCAGCAGCGCCGCGGTCACCGCGGGCACGGCGACACGGCGGCGGATCAGGAGCAGTGATCCCGCCGCGAATATCGTCACCCCCGACAGCGCATAGGTGCCGATCCACGCGCTCAGCCGCGCGACCCCGATCCGCGGCAGCCAGATCACGCCGAGCGGGTCCCAGGCATAGCCGGTGAACAGCACCGATCGCAGCCATTCGGTCGCGATCCATGCCGAGGCGAAGGCGAGGGCATAGGCGGTGTCGGGCCGCTCGCCCCGGCCAAGGCGCCACGCGATCGCGGCGGCGAAGGCGGGGAACACCGCGAGGTACAGCGCGAGGCCGACCGCGGCGAAATAGCCCAGCACCGGCGGCATCTTGTCCTGGAAGTCGAACGCGTGCTGGAACCAGTTGTTGTTAATTGTGAAGTGCCCGACGCCGAACGCCCAGCCGAGCCACAGCGCGCGTCGCGCCGTCGCCGCGGAGTGCACGATCCCCATCCACAGCGCGACTGCGGCGACGGTGAGCGGCCAGAGATCGAGTGGTGCGAAGCCGGTCGCGGCCACCGCGCCGAGCAGGAGCGACGCGAGCGCCGGATAGCGGATCGGGGGAAGGGTGAAGGTCACGGCGCGGATATGACGGGACAGCGGCGCGGGAGCAACATCGCCGGTCGTGCCGCGCGCGAGGCGGGGTGACGCGGTGCGCGGCGGGGTGTATCAGTCCGGCATGACGCTACGCCCGTTTCATCTCGCCTTTCCGGTCCACGATCTCGCCGCCGCGCGTGGCTTCTACGGCGATACGCTCGGCTGTGCGGAGGGCCGCTCGAGCGACCAGTGGATCGACTACGACTTCTTCGGCCACCAGATCGTCGCGCATCTCGATCCCGCGGCGCGTGCGGTGGCGGTCAGTAACGAGGTCGACGGGCACCACGTGCCCGTGCCGCATTTCGGCATTGTCCTGACCATGGAGGACTGGGAAGCGCTCGCGGCACGCGTCGCGGCGGCGGGCATCGCGTTCGGGATCGAGCCGCACATCCGCTTCAAGGGCCAAGCCGGCGAGCAGGCCACGATGTTCTTTCGCGATCCCAGCGGCAACGCGCTGGAGTTCAAGGCGTTTGCGGATGACGCGATGTTGTTCGCGACCGAGGAGCAAGCCGCATGAGCGCACCGATCGAACTCGATATCCCGCACAAGCTGGGCAAGGCCGCGGTGCGCGAACGGCTGGACGGCGGAGTCGGCAAGATCGGCCGGATGATTCCCGGCGGGGCGCAGGTCGTACACCGCTGGGAAGGCGACACGATGGTGTTCACCGTCGACGCGATGGGCCAGTCGATCAAGTCGACGGCAACGGTCTTCGACGACAAGGTGCACGCCTCGGTCGACCTGCCGGGTTTCCTGGGCCTGTTCGCGGGAAAGATCCGCGACGTGATCCAGGCGGAGGCGCCGAAGCTGCTGAAGTGAGCGCTCCGTGCTCCTGCGTGCGCAGGAGCACGGGTGGTGTTTTCCTCCCGTCTCAGGGGAGGATCGCCTTACAAGACGTTTACACTCCCTATCGCGCCGCAACCTTCTCCGCTGCGCTCACCCGCCACACGCGGTTGCCGACGTCGTCCGCCACCAGCAGCGCGCCGGCCTTGTCGGTGGCGACGCCGACTGGCCGGCCTTGCGCCTTGCCGTCCTTGTCGAGGAATCCGCTCAGCACGTCGATCGGCTTGGCGTTCTCGGCAGGAAACCCCCCGGCCGCGAACGGCACGAAGACGACCTTGTAGCCCGCCACCGGCTTGCGATTCCACGAGCCGTGTTCGCCGACGAAGGCGCCGTTCGCGAACCGCCCGCCTAGCTTCGCGTCGGCCGAGAACGCCAGCCCGAGCGCCGCGACGTGGGGCCCGAGCGCATAGTCCGGGCGCTTGGAGTATTGCTGAAGCTGCGGATTGTCCTGCTCGACGCGGGTGTCGGGGTAACCGCCCCAATAATACCAGGGCCACCCGAAATTGTCGCCGAATTCGACCTGGGTCAGATAGTCGGGGACCAGATCCGAACCGAGCATGTCGCGTTCGTTGACGACCGTCCATAAGCGGTTGGATTGCGGGTTGATCGCCATCCCCTGCGGGTTGCGCAGGCCCGCCGCGAAGACGCGGTAGGTCTTCTCCTTCGGCCAGACCTGGAGGATGTTGGCGCGATACTTCTCGGCATCGATCCCGTTCTCGGCGATGTTCGACGACGATCCGACGCCGACCAGCAGGGTCTTGCCATCGGTGTTGGGGATCAGCGTCCGTGCCCAGTGGTTGCCGCCGCCGTTCAGCTTGACGACCAGTTCGGGCTTGGCGGTCACCTTGGTCATGCCGTCGCTATAGGGCACGCGGACCAGCGCGTCGGTGTTGGCGACGTAGAGCATGCCGTTCATCAGCGTCATGCCCATCGGCGAGTTCAGCCCGGTCATGAACACCGACCGGGTCTCGGCGACGCCGTCGCCGTCCGCATCGCGGAGCAGGGTGATGCGATTGGCGGACGGCACGCCCGCGCCCGCCTTGCCCATCAGCAGCTTCATCACGAAGCCGTGAATACCGCCGCCCTTGCGCGGGGGCGAGTTGCTCTCGGCCACCAGTACGTCGCCGTTGGGCAGGCGATAGAGCCAGCGGGGATGATCCAGATCGGTGGCGAAAGGCTGCACTTTCAAGCCAGCCGCCGCGACCGGCGCCGCGCCGTCGCGCCAGCCGACCACGTCGGCGACCTTTACCGTCGGGATCGTCTGGATCCGCGGATCGGAGATCGTCGGGCGACGGCCGGTGACCTGATCCGCCGGCAGCTGCGCGGTGTCGGGCCAGCCGACATAGGTCACGCCCGCGATGATGACGAGGACGATCAAGCCGAGGACGATGAGGATGTGTTTGCGCATCCTCACGAGATAGTCCGGCCATCCGATCCGCACAAGAAAGGGTGCTTACGGTCGCGGGCGCCCGATCAGGCGTCTTCCTCGACCAGGACGACCGGCGGATGCAGCCGCAGCCGATGGATCCGGCGTTCGTCGGCCTGGGTGACCTCGAACTTCCAGCCGCTCGGATGCAGTACGCAGGTGCCGACCGGGGGCACGTGCCCCGCCAGCACCGCGGTCAGGCCGCCGAGCGTATCGACGTCGCTGTCGTTGTCGCCCAGGCGCGAGTCGACCAGCGCTGCCGCATCCTCCAGCTCCGCCCGCGCATCGGCCTCCCACGCGCCGCCGTCGATCGGAACCAGCAAAGCTTCGGGCGCCTCGTCATGCTCGTCCTCGATCTCGCCGACGATCTCCTCGATCAGGTCCTCGATCGTCACAAGACCCTCGGTGCCCGAATATTCGTCGAGCACCACCGCGAGATGGACATGGCTCGCGCGCATGTCCGCCAGCAAGTCGAGCGCGCCGCGCGACATCGGGACGTAGAGCGGCTCGCGGATCAGCCCGGCGAGCGTCTCCGGATGCGGTGCACCGGTCGCCAAAATGGCGAATACGTCCTTTATGTGGATCATGCCGATGATCGTATCGAGCTCGCCGCGATAGACCGGCAGCCGGCTGTGTCCGGCCTCTGCGAAGATCTGTACCAAGTGATCGAAGCTGGTCCGTTCCTCGACCGCGATTATATCGGCGCGGGGCACCCCGACGTCGCCTGCGTCGCGCTCGCCGAAGTGGAGCAGGTTGCGCACCATCTGGCGCTCGAGCGGCGACAGATCGCCCTTCGCATCGGGAGCGGGATCGTCCTCGTGGCGATCGATCGCCTCCTCGAGCTGGTCGCGCAGGGTATCGTCGACGCGTTCGCCGAAGATCAGGCCGCGCAACCCGCGCCAGATGCCGTTTTCATGAGGGTCGCCGTTTCCGGCGGTACTTCGGTCCTCGGACATTGGGGTAGGTCAGTCCTCGCGTATTAGATAGGGGTCGCCGATCCCCAGCGCGGCGAGCGCGTCGCGCTCGATCTCCTCCATCGCCTCGGCCTCGTCGTCCACCAGATGGTCGTAGCCTAGCAGATGCAACGTGCCGTGCACCAGCAGGTGCGTGGCATGATCCTCGACCGCGATCCCGCGCTCGGCGGCCTCGGCGACGCAAACCCCATAGGCAAGCACGATGTCGCCGAGCAGCAGCTCGCCATCGTCCGAATTCTGGCTGACGGTGTCGAGCAGATCGGGCTGGACCATGGGGAAGGACAGGACGTTGGTCGGCTTATCCTTCTGCCGATACTGCTGGTTGAGCTGGCGAACCTCGTCGTCGGTGGTAAGCCGGACCGAGATCTCGACGGCGGCCGTTGTGATGAGCAGCTCGCCATGCGTCGTCCGCTCGATCGCGGCGGCGGCGGCACGCTTGGCAATCGCGTCCCAGTCGTGATCGGGCCACGGCTCTTCGCGGGTGAGTTCGATATGGATCATGCGATGGTATTCCGCTCAGTCACGCGTTCGGCCCCTCATAAGCCTCGACGATCCGCCCGACGATCGGGTGGCGGACGACGTCGGCAGCGGTGAAGCGGGTCATCGAAATGCCTTCGACGCCCTCCAGCCGCGTCGTCGCGTCCGCCAAGCCCGAGGAGCCGACGCCGCCGGGGAGGTCGGTCTGGTTGGGATCGCCGCAGATCACCATCCGGCTGTTCTGGCCGAAGCGGGTCAAAAACATCTTCATCTGAGCGGGCGTGGTGTTCTGCGCCTCGTCGAGGATCACGAACGCCTCGGCCAGCGTCCGGCCGCGCATGAACGCGATCGGCGCGATCTCGATCTCGCCGCTGGCGATCCGCCGCTCGACCTGCTCCGCGGGCAGGCAATCGTGGAGCGCATCGTAGAGCGGGCGGAGATAGGGATCGACCTTCTCCTTCATGTCGCCGGGCAGGAAGCCGAGCTTCTCGCCCGCCTCGACCGCGGGCCGCGACAGGATCAGCCGCTGGACGCTGCCGGTGATCAGCTGCGCCACCGCCTGCGCGACCGCGATATAGGTCTTGCCGGTGCCCGCCGGCCCGAGCGCGAAGATCATGTCGTTGGTCGTCAGCTCGCGCATGTAATGTGCCTGCGCAGGCGTGCGCGGCACGATCGTCTTCTTGCGGGTGCGGATCATGATGCCGGGTCCGCGCTGCCCGTCCGCGCTGATGATGCCGTCGAGCGTCGGCTCCGCCGCCATGGCGATCGACGCGTCGACCAGGCCGTTGTCGACATCTTCGCCGCGCTGGACGCGGTGGTAGAGGTCCTGAAGCACGTCCCGCGCGGTGGCGACCTGTTCCGCGGTTCCCTCTAGCCCGACCTTGTTGCCCCGGGCGGTGATGTAGACGCCCAAGCGATTTTCCAGTGCCACCAGATTCTGGTCGTATTGGCCGAACAACCGCGCGAGCAGCTGAGGCTTGTCGAACAAAACCTCAACCCGCGAACGCTGGCCGGATTGGGCGGGGACTGGCTTACGGCTCATGCGATCCTTTCGGTGGCGGTGATGACCTCGCGACGCGGCGATCCTCGTCGGTTGCCGATCCTTATCAGGTGAGGGGTCGAGGCGCTCGCTTCAAGCCGCGGCGCAGCGGCCGGGCGGGTCAGGAGTGAGTCGCGCGAGCGAAGCGTCATCGACGACGATTGTGGCAGGCTCGCGCGTCGGAAGACAGCGGTTTCTACCATCGCGTCGCAGTAACGGCCATCATCGGCCTGTTCTAAGCCTTGTTCGGCAATAGTACTGCTATATGTACAGATCGTTGGAAAGCGAGGTCGAAGATGCAGGTCGTCACGTACACCGAAGCCCGTGCTAGATTGAAGGACGTGATGGAGCGGGTCGTCGACGATCATGAGGAAGTCGTCGTTACGCGAAAAAACGGAAAGCCGGTCGTGATGGTGTCGCTGGAGGCCTGGAACGCGATCCGGGAGACGATGCACCTGCTGTCGACGCCTGCGAACGCCCGCGCGCTCCGCGAGTCCATCGCACAACTCGATGCCGGTGAGGGGGTCGAACGCGAACTGGTCAAGATCGCCGCCGCGTGAAGCTGATCTTTTCGGAAATGGCGTGGGAGCAATATGGCCACTGGATCGACACCGACGCCAAGGTGCTGAGCAAATTGAACGACCTGCTGGAAGAATGTCGGCGAACGCCGTTCAAGGGCAGGGGAAAGCCTGAGCCTCTCAAAGGCGATCTGGCCGGGTGGTGGTCTCGACGACTCACCCAGGATGATCGGCTGGTCTATCGCCTATCGGGAAAGGCGCCGGACCAACACCTCGAAATCGCACAATGCCGATTCCACTACTGATCCGTTAGGCCAGGCGCGCCAGCCCAGCCGCCTCGATCCGGTTGCCGATGCTCAAGCCGCCGCCATCACCCGTTCCACGCCCGACAGCGAGTTGGGATCGGCGCGGACCAGATCGACCTCGACGAGATCGCCGATCGCGGCGGCGGTCAGCAGGTGGACCGATTGCAGCCAGGGCGACTTGCCGAGCATCTGCCCCGGCAGCTTGCCGCGACGTTCGATCAGGACCTGGCAGCGACGGCCGACCGTCCCTGCGTTGAATGCCTGCTGATCGCGGTTGAGCGCCGCCTGGAGGCGTTGCAGCCGGTCGTCCATGACGTCCGCGGGGATCTGCGCGGCCATGTCGGCGGCGGGTGTGCCGGGGCGGGGGGAGTATTTGAAGCTATAGGCCTGCGCATAGCCGACCTGGTCGCACAGCCGCACGGTGTCCTGGAACTCTGCATCGGTCTCGCCGGGGAAGCCGACGATGAAGTCGCCGGAAAGCGCGATGTCGGGGCGGGCGGCGCGAACGCGGTCGAGGATGCGCAGATAGCTGTCGCGGCTATGGCTGCGGTTCATCGCGCGAAGCACCCGGTCATTGCCCGACTGCACCGGCAGATGCAGGAACGGCATCAGCGATTCGACGTCGCGGTGCGCGTCGATCAGCCCTTGGGTCATGTCGTTGGGATGGCTGGTGGTGTAGCGGATCCGCGCCAGCCCGGACACGCGATCGAGCGCGCGGATCAGATCGTGGAGACCGTAGTCGCCATCGGTCCACGCGTTCACGTTCTGCCCGAGCAGCGTGATCTCGCGCGCGCCGGCATCGACCAGCGCGCGAGCCTCGTCGACGATCGCGGCGAACGGCCGGCTGACCTCGGCGCCGCGGGTATAGGGCACCACGCAATAGGTGCAGAACTTGTCGCACCCTTCCTGCACGGTGAGGAAGGCGGAGGGCGTGGCGCGGCGGCGGGCGGGCAGCGCCCCGAACTTCGACAACACCGGCATGTCGGTATCGAGCGCCGTCTCCCCTGCGACTGCCCGGGCGACCAGCCCCGGCAAATTATGATAGGCTTGCGGCCCGACGACGATGTCGACCTTGGCCCGCGCCACGATCTCGGCGCCCTCGGCCTGAGCCACGCAGCCCGCGACCGCGATCATCGGGTCCTTGCCGCCCTTTCGCAGGCGCCCGATGTCGGAATAGACCTTGTCGGTCGCGCGTTCGCGGATGTGGCAGGTGTTGAGCACCACCAGATCCGCCGACGCCGCGTCTACGGCCGGCACCAGGCCGTCCGCTGTCATCAATTCGGCCATGCGATCGCCGTCGTAGACGTTCATCTGGCAGCCGAAGGATTTGACGTGAAAGGTTTTCGGGGCGGGCTTCATCCGCGCCCTATAGCGACATGGGGCCGCTACGGGGAGGTCGTAGTTCGCCATCCTGTCACGCTGTCTCGATCCGTTGTCGCGCCTCCGCCGCGATCGCCTTGCGGCCGGGGTGATCGAGCGGGTCGAACGGCTCGAGGAAGGTCAGCGTCGCGACGAAGCTGCCCCGCCGGCGCAGGACGCGCAACGCGTGCGCCTGGCCATGCTCGTCGCCGACCCAGGCGAGCTCGTCGGTAGCCGCGCCGTAATCGATCCGCACCGGCTGGACGCGCGTGCCCGGCGGCGGCGGATCGAGAACCGCGAGCAGCGCCGCCTTGAACGGCAGCAGAACATGGCCGTCGCCGGTGGTGCCTTCGGGGAAGATCGTCACCGGCCACGCCGCGGTCAGCGCGGCGCGGATCCGGTCGATCTGGTCAGCGACCCGCAGCCGATCCTCGCGGCTGACGAAGATGGTGTGGTTGAGCGTGCACAGCCAGCCGACCACCGGCACCCCCCGCAGCTCCGCCTTGGCGACGAACGCGCTGCCGCTCGCCCCGGCGAGGAGCAGGATGTCGATCCAGCTGAGGTGATTCGACACGAACACCACGTCGCGGCGGCGCGGCACACCGACGATCCGCGCGCGCGCGCCGACGATCCGCGCGACGGTGCCGAGGAAGATCCGCGGCCAGGGGGACGGCGCGCGGACGAGGCGCCAGAAACCGTGGAGGGGAAGCGCGGCAAGCAGGGCCGCGACGATCGCGAGGAGGCGGAGGGTCAGGCGGAGGTGGGGCATCGCTTAACCCGTGCTCCCGCGAAGGCGGCCCAGTACTGGGTCACCGCCTTCGCGGGGACACATGAAGCAGGATGGGCCACGCCATTTCCGAACGTCTTGCGGCTGGCCGACATCAACGTGCGAACCCGCTCGCTCAAACCTTGCGGTCGAGGCTGACTCCGTAGAGCTCCATCCGGTGATCGACCAGGCGGAAGCCGAGCTTTTCCGCGATCGATTTCTGCAGCTGTTCCAACTCGGGATCGACGAACTCGATCACCTTGCCGGTCTCGACGTCGATCAGATGATCGTGATGCGCCTCGGGCGAGGGTTCGTAGCGGGCACGACCGTCGCCGAAATCGTGGCGATCGAGGATCCCCGCCTCCTCGAACAGGCGGACGGTGCGATATACCGTCGCGATCGAGATGCCGGGATCGATCGACGAGGCGCGCTCGTACACCTTTTCGACGTCGGGATGATCCTCCGCTTCGGACAGCACGCGTGCGATCACCCGCCGCTGTTCGGTGATGCGAAGGCCCTTTTCGTTGCAAAGGGCCTCGAGGTCGATCTTGCGTGCCATCGGGCAAGCCTAGTCGCTTCCGCTTGTTGCGAAAAGCGAAACCGACTCGCAACAAGCGTTCGGCTTGCTAGAGTGCTCGACGATAGGTGTGCGCATCGTACACTTGGCCGGTATTACCGCGATAATAGCCGCGGCGTTCGCCGACCTTGGCGAAGCCGTGCGCGGTGTAGAGCCTGACCGCGTCGTTGCCGGCGCGGACCTCCAGATGCAGATCGGCGACCCCGCTTGCGCGCCCGTCGTCGACGATCCCGCGGAGCAGCGCGGTGGCGACGCCGCGGCGGCGATACCGCGGATCGACCGCGAGCAGCAGCAGTTCGGCCTCGTCGACGACGCTGCGAACCAGCGCGAAGCCGGCGGGCTCGTCGTCGATCAGCGCCAGCGTCAGGCGGACGCCGGGCATCGCCATCACACCGAGGCTCTGGCTGCGGGTCCATGCCTCGCCGAACCGCGGCTCGAAGGCGGTCGCCATCAGCGCGTCGACCAGCGCGATGTCGCGGGCGTCGCCGGTGCGCAGAAGGATCGAGCGGGTCGCCATCACACCGCCGGCTTGGCGTCGGGCGCGCGGCCATAGATCGGGCGCGGCGGCAGCGCGCAGAGCGCGGGCGGCAGCAGCACCACGTCGGCGGCATCGGGCAGCGCGTCGCGCAGTTCCTGCGCGGGGTGGATCGCCTGGATCCAGCGGAGACCGTTACCGATAGCTGGGCGCCCGTCGATCGCCAGCACGGCGGCCTCGGGCCTGAGCGAGGCGAGGTCGGCGATCGGTGCCGGGCCGGGCGCGAACGACTGCATGAAGACCTCGCCATGCCCGCCTTCGATCACGACCGCAAGATCGTCGGTGGGGCGGTCCGCGAAGCCACGCGCGGCGATCAGCGCGAGCGAGGAAAAACCAGCGACGTCAGCGTCCCAGCCGAGCGCCAGGCCCCGCGCGGCGGCGATCCCGACCCGCAATCCGGTGAAGCTGCCGGGCCCGACATCGACGAGGATCCGATCCGCGCGGCCGCCGTCCGGCAGCGCCGCGATCATCGGCACCAGTCGCTCGGCATGACCGCGGCCGACCACTTGGTGCGCCCGCGCGACCACGGCGCCATCCTCGATCAGCGCGATCGAGCAGGCTGCGGTCGCAGTATCGATGACCAGCGTACGCACGCGATCAGGCGATCCGGTTGAACTTTTCGAACGCCGGCCGCGGGCTGCGCGGGTAGATCGATCCGGGATCGCCATGGCCGAGGGTGGAGATGAAGTTGGTCTTCACGCTCGGCGTGTCGGAGAAAAACGCAGCGTCGACTTTAGCGGCGTCAAACCCCGACATCGGCCCGGTGTCGAGCCCGAGCGCGCGCGCAGCCATGATGAAATAGGCGCCCTGCAGCGACGAATTACGCATTGCCGATTCGCGGCGCAGCGGTTCGTTGCCGGTGAACCACGACTTGGCGTCGGCATGGGGAAACAGTTCGGGAAGATATTCGTGGAAGTCGATGTCCATGCCGATCACCACCGACACCGGTGCGGCGAGGATCTTCGGCTTGTTCTGTGCGGAGCAGGCATCGGCGAGCGTCGCCTTGGCCTCGTCCGACACGCACCAGACGAGCCTGCCGGGAAGCTGGTTCGCGGAAGTCGGTCCCCACTTCATCAGTTCCCAGATCGCATGGAGCCGATCCACGCCCACCGGCTCGTCGGTATAGCCGTTATAGGTGCGCGCGGTGCGGAACAGCGTGTCGAGCGCGCCGTCGTCGAGAGGGTTTGCCATGAGAGACTTTCGCGTGGGGAGCGGCGAGGCGGTCAGACCGCGCGGACTTCGGTGACCTCGGGAACGTAGTATTTCAGCAGCTGTTCGATGCCGTTCTTCAGCGTCGCGGTCGACGACGGACAGCCCGAGCACGCGCCTTGCATCGCCAGGAACACCTTGCCCTTGTCGAACCCGCGATAAACGATGTCGCCGCCGTCGTTCGCCACCGCCGGGCGGACGCGGGTGTCGATCAGCTCGCGGATCTGCGCGACGATGTCGGCATCGGCGGGATCGTCGGTCGGGATCGGATCGTCGCTGCCGACGCTGAACGAGGCGCTGCCCTGGCGGAACAACGGCATGTTGGCGGAGAAATGATCGAGCAGGATCGCGAGCACGTCGGGCTTCAGCGACGACCATTCGGTGCCGGGCGCCGCCGTCACCGAGACGAAATCGCGCCCGAAGAACACGCCTGTTACATCGCCCAGCGAGAAGATCGCCTCGGCGAGCGGACTGACCTCGGCTTCCTCAGGTGTCGCGAAGTCGCGGGTGCCCGCATCCATCACGGTGCGGCCGGGGAGGAACTTGAGCGTTGCCGGGTTGGGCGTGGGTTCGGTCTCGATCAACATGCCCCAGCATGTGGCGCGGGGGAGGGGGCGGCGCAAGGTTTTCGGGGGAAAGGGAGGGTTTCCGGGAGCGAAGGTGAGCTGCGGCCCTCCCCTCTACCTCCGTCAGCCTTGCGCAAACGGGAATGACGGAGAGTTAGAAGCGTCAAGCGTCAAGCAGCTTCACCGCCGCATTCCACTGCGCGATGTTCGAGCGCGCCTCCTGCACGAAGGCCGATCGGCGGACGATCCGCAGGAACAGGTCCGCGATCCACTTGCCCGGGTTGCGCAACGGCCGCTCGAACTGGACGAGCAGCACCACCCGCGTTTCCTCGGTCTCGTTCCACACCTCGTGGCGGTAGGTATCGTCGAATACCAGCGTCTCGCCCTCCGCCCATCGGACCACGCGGTCGTGGACGCGCATGCGCAGATCGCCCGTGCGCGGCACGATCAGGCCGAGATGGCAGGTGATCAGCCCCTTGGTGACGCCACGATGCTCGGGGATGTGCGTGCCCGGCGCGAGGATCGAGAAGAAGGCGCTGTTGAGGCCGGGGATGCGCTCGACAATGTCGCGAGTTTTTGGACAGCGCGCGAGGTTGTCGTCGATCGGGTAGCCATAGCCCCAAAGGAAGAAGGACCGCCATTTGCCGACCTCCGCGATTGCGCGGTGATCGGGGGAGATGGTGGCGAGGCTGGGCGCGGTCTGGCCGTCGAGCGCCACCGCGGCCGCCTCGTCGCGGATCGCCTGCCAATGATCGCGCAGCATCGCGGTCCAGGCGAAATGCCGGACGTCGAGCACCGGATCGTTGGCGACGATCGACGACGCGGCAATGAGCCGGTCGAAGGTGCCGCGCAAATGCTTGCCGAGCCGGATGATCAGCGGCCGATCGGGGTCCGCGGCGAGAGTCGCCACGGCCTGCGCCGGCCCAGCGAACGCCCTGTCTTCCACTCCGACCGTCATCTTCACACCCATCGGCGGAGATCGCCCGCATGCGACCGGTAAGCCGCGTTTTGGTCGAAAACATGGCGATCGCATGGACATGGCGTGATCGCTGGCGGCAGCGCGCTTCCGCCGCTACAAGGCGGGCCATGGCGTTTCCCACCCGCGTACTCGCGTCCGTCCTAGCTTTATCGCTGACCTTCCCCGCCGCCGGCCCCGCGACCGGCCAGGTTCGCAAGCCGCGGCCCGCGCGCCCGGCAAAGCCGGTGCCCGCGCCAGTCGTCGCGACCCCAAAGGTCGACACCACGCCTTGGCTCTACAAGGGCAGCGATCTGCCGCCCGATCCGGCGTGGAGCTTCGGCGCGCTGCCAAATGGCCTGCGTTTCGCGGTCCGTCGCAACCAGGTGCCGCCGGGGCAGGTGTCGATCCGGGTACGGATCGACGCGGGCTCGCTGTACGAGAACGACAACGAACGCGGCTATGCGCATTTCATCGAGCATCTTTCGTTCCGTGGATCGAAATACGTGCCCGACGGCGAGGCCAAGCGGGTGTGGCAGCGCTTCGGCGCGACCTTCGGATCCGATTCGAATGCGTCGACCACGCCGACCCAGACGCTCTACAAGCTCGACCTGCCTTCCGCGACCGAGACCACGGTAGACGAGAGCCTGAAGATCCTGTCGGGGATGATGGAAAGCCCGGTCCTGACCGAGGCGAGCGTCGCGTCCGAACGGCCGATCGTGCTCGCCGAACAACGCGAGCAGCCGGGGGCGCAGGTGCGGCTCGGCGATGCGGTCAACGCGACCTTCTTCGCCGGCCAGCCGCTCGCCGATCGCTCACCGATCGGCACGATCAAGATGCTCGAGGCGGCGACAGGCGCGAGCGTGAAGGCGTTCCACGATCGCTGGTACCGTCCTAGCCGCGCGGTGGTGATCGTCTCCGGCGACATGGATGCGGCGGTGCTGGCGAAGCTCGTCGTCCGCAATTTCGCCGGGTGGCAAGGCGTCGGCCCGGCGCAACCGGCGCCCGATTTCGGCAAGCCCGATCCGACTCAGCCGACCGTCGGGACGCTGGTCGAGCCCGGCCTGCCGCCGCTGGTGATGCTGACGACGCTGCGGCCCTGGGTGTTCAACAACGACACCCGCATCTTCAACCAGAAGCGGATGGTCGACACGCTGGCGACGCGGGTGATCAGCCGGCGGCTCGAGCGCCGTGCGCGGGCCGGAGGCACGTTCCTCCAGGCCGATGTCTCGCTCGACGATCGGTCGCAATCCGCCAACATGACGACGGTCACGGTGCTGCCGGTCGGCGACAATTGGGAAGCGGCGTTGAAGGACGTCCGCGCAGTGATCGCCGACGCCCAGGCGACCCCGCCGACCCAGGCCGAGGTCGACCGCGAATATGCCGATTACGACGCCGCGCTGCGCAACTCCGCCGAGACCGCGCGGGTCGAGGCGAGCGCCAAGCAGGCCGACGACATGGCCGGCGCGCTCGACATCCGCGAGACGGTGACCGCGCCCGACAACCAATACCAGGTGCTGAAGGACGCCAAGGCTGCGGGGATGTTCACGCCCGAGACGGTGTTCGCGTCGACCAAGCGGATCTTCGAAGGCGTCACGACGCGGGCATTCATCAACACGCGCGTCGCCGATGCGGGCGTCGCGGCGAAGCTGACTGCGGCACTCAAGACCGACGTCACCGGGCTGGCGGGCAAGCGCCTCGCGCAGGCCGCGGTCGATTTCACGCGGCTGCCCAAGCTCGGCGCGCCGGGCAAGATCGACAAGCACGTCCAGATCGTCGGGTTGCCGGTCGAAAAGGTGGAGTTCGCGAACGGCGTCAAGATGCTGCTGTTCTCGAACCCCGACGATACCGGGCGGGTGTTCGTCCGGGTGCGGTTCGGGGCGGGGTACAACGCCATCCCCGCCAGCAAGCCGAGCCCGGCCTGGGCGGGCGATCTCGCGCTGATGGAGGGCGGGATCGGCGAGCTCGGCCAGGACGATATCGACCAGCTGGTCGCGGGCCGGCAGATGGGGCTCGACTTCGGGATCGACGACGACGCCTTCTCGATCGCGGCGTTGACCAGCCCGCGCGACTATGCCGACCAGCTGACGCTGATGGCGACCAAGCTCGCCGCGCCGCGTTGGGACCCGGCGCCGGTGCTGCGCGCCAAGGTGGCGGCACGATCGGCGATCCCGGGCTATGTGGCGTCGGCGGACGGCGTGCTGTCGCGCGATCTCGAAGGGCTGCTCCACGACGGCGACCAGCGCTGGGTGACGCCCGACGAGACCAAGATCGCGGCGCTCACGCCGAAGAACTTCAAGTCCTTCTGGAAGCCGCTGATCGAGAGCGGACCGATCGAGATCGACATCTTCGGCGACGTGAAGCCCGACGAGGCGATCGCAGCGGTCGCGCGCAGCTTCGGGGCACTGCCGCCGCGCAAGGCAGCGCGCAACGCGCCGCCCCCGGTCCGCTTCCCCGCGCACGTGACCACGCCGGTGATGCGCACCCACGAAGGCGCCGCGAACCAGGCCGCGGCGGTGATCGCGTGGCCGACCGGCGGCGGCAGCCGCGACCTGGCCGAGAGCCGCAAGCTCGAGGTGCTGGCGCAGGTGTTCAGCGACCGGCTGTTCGAAAAGATGCGCCAGGCGGCGGGTGCGAGCTACAGCCCCGGCGTCGCGAGTTCCTGGCCAAAGGGACTGGCTGGCGGCGGGCGGCTGGCCGCGATCAGCCAGATCGCGCCCGACAAGGTCGACCTGTTCTTCCGCATGTCGCGCGAGATCGCGGCCGACCTCGTCAAGAACCCGGTGTCGGACGACGAGCTGCAGCGTGTGAAGGGGCCGTTACAGGAACTGTACCAGCGCGCCTCCACGTCGAGCCTGTTCTGGCTGCGCGAGCTTTCCGGCGGCGCCTATGACGACAACCGGATCGACGCGACCCGGCGCATCGGCCGCGATTATGGCGCGGTCACGCCGGCGACGCTGCAGGCGACCGCGGCGAAGTATCTGGTGCCGGAGAAGGACTGGACGATGGCGGTGGTGCCGAAGGCGAAGTGAGGGGGCAACGCGCTCGCGTCTTCTTCTACTACCCCGGCGGAGGCCGGGGCCCAGGTGGGAGAGGGTCGTGATGATGGGCACCCTTCCGTTACCACGCGCTCGCACCTGGGCCCCGGCTTCGCCAGGGTGTATGGAGGAAAACCGGCTCACCCCTTGTACAGCGCGTCCAGCCTTTCCCCATAAGCCTGCTTCAGCACGTGCCGGCGGATCTTGAGCGAGGGCGTCAGCTGTTCGTTCTCGATCGTGAACGGGCCGTCGGCGAGGACGAAGCGGCGGATGCGTTCGGTGACCGACAGGTCCTTGTTGACCCGGTCGATCGCGGCCGAAAGCGCGGCGCGGTATTCGGGGTGGGCGGCGAGCGACGCGAAGTCGCATCGATTGCCGAGGCGGGCGCACCATTCCTGGGTCCATTCCGGATCGGGCACGATCAGCGCGACCATATAGGGG
Source organism: Sphingomonas sp. Tas61C01 (assembly GCF_052567495.1). NCBI lineage: Bacteria > Pseudomonadati > Pseudomonadota > Alphaproteobacteria > Sphingomonadales > Sphingomonadaceae > Sphingomonas > Sphingomonas sp. Tas61C01. The sequence goes on along the minus strand of NZ_CP199583.1, from coordinate 1,297,681 downwards.
CGGCGATCGCCCGCGATCATCGCCTGAACGATCTCGGGCTGCAGGGTGAGCATCCCCTCGACCTTCTGCGGGGCGATGTTGTCGCCCTTGTCGTTGATGATCAGGTCCTTCTTGCGGTCGGTGATCGCGATCCGCCCTGCGGCGTCGATGTCGCCGATGTCGCCGGTGTGGAGCCAGCCGTCCTGCAACACCCGCGCCGTCTCGGCGTCGTTGCGCCAATAGCCGTGCATCACGAGCTCGCCGCGGACCAGGATTTCGCCGTCGTCCGCGATCCGCACCTCGGTATCGATCAGCGGCGGGCCGACCGAATCCATCCGCAACCCGACCTTGGGCCGGTTGCACGAGATCACCGGCCCGGCCTCGGTCTGGCCATAGCCTTGCAGGAAGGTCAGGCCGAGCGCCTGGAAGAACATGCCGACATCGACGTTGAGCGGCGCGCCGCCCGACACCATCGCCTTCAGCCGACCGCCGAACTTGCGCGCGATCTTGGGCTTGAACAGCGCACGTATCGCGAGCTGCTTCGGCCGGTCGATCAGGCGGACGCGGCCCTCATATTCGCGGACGCCGATGTCGAGCGCCTGATCGAGCAGATAGGCGGATGCGCCGCCCTGTTTCTCGATCGTCTTGATGATCCGGGCGCGCAGCACCTCGAACAGCCGCGGCACCACGAACATGATCGTCGGGCGGGTCTCCTCGATATTGGCGGCGAGCTTGTCGAGGCTTTCGGCGTAATAGATCTGGCCGCCGAGGCCGATCGGGAAATGCTGGCCACCGGTGTGTTCATAGGCGTGGCTGAGCGGCAGGAACGACAGGAAGACCTCGTCATCCCAGCCGAAATCCTCCGAGATCACGTTGGCGCAGCCAGCGGCATTGTGGAGGATCGCGCCGTGATGCTGCATCACCCCGCGCGGCGCGCCTCCGGTGCCGCTGGTGTAGATGATGCAGGCGAGGTCCTCGCGCTTGAAATCGGCCTCGGCGGCGGCGGCCTCCGGGCTGGTGGGGTGGTCCGCGATCAGCTTGTGCCAGCTATGGAAATCGAGCCCGGCGGAGGGCGCGCGCATGTCGTCGATGCCGATCACGGTCTGGGTGCGGCTCGACCCCAGCACCGCGGGCAGCAGCGTCTTGGCGAGCTTGGCGGTCGACACGATCACCGCGCTGGCGCCCGAATTCTCGATGATGTGGCGGTGATCGCGTTCGGTGTTGGTGATGTAGGTCGGCACCGTTACCGCGCCTGCGGCCATGATCGCGAGATCGCTCAGGCACCATTCGGGCCGGTTCTCGCTGACCAGCATCACCCGGTCGCCGCGTTGGATACCGATCGCCTTCAGCCCCGCCGCCAGCGACGCGACCTGCCGCGCCGCGTCCGCCCAGCTGGTCGCCCGCCAGCCGCCCTCCCGCTTGATCCACAGAAAGGGCGCGTCCCCCTTCTCGCGCGCCCGCACGAAGAACATCGTGACGAGGTTCGGGAAATATTCGAGCCTGCGCATTGGTCTCTCCTGTTCCCCTTCTTACCCGGCGGCGGAACAGATGCTCGACGGCTGCTCCAGACGAACGGACGAGGGTGTTCTTATTCGGTCAGTGCGGTGCCGACGCTGCGCGGATCCGCAGCACCAACCCAGCCCTTCGCGGTCCTCTCCGCGGCATTGGCTTTCAGCGGCAGGCGGCTGGCGGATACCTTGTGGCCGAGCTTTTCCAGCGCGGGGATCATCGCTTCGAGCCGAGTGCCCTGTTCGACGACCAGCCCGTCGCGATTATAATAGATCACCGGTTCGGCCAGCGCATCGCGGGCCGACAGGCCCCAGTCGAGATGCGCGATGAGCGTCTTGGTGACCTGCATCGGGATCGTCCGCCCGCCGGCGGCGCCGACCGCGAACACCGGCTTGCCCTTCAGGTACACGATCGTCGGCGCCATCGACGACAGCGGCCGCTTGCCGCCCTGCACCCGATTTGCGACCGGCATGCCGTCGCGTTCGGGGGCGAAGGTGAAGTCGGTCAGCTCGTTGTTGAGGACGTAGCCGCCGGCCAGCAGCTGGCTGCCGAACGGACCTTCGACCGTCGAGGTCATCGTCACCACGTCGCCATTGCGATCGGCGGCGATGAAGTGGGTGGTCGCGGGCACCTCCGACGAGGGGGCGCCGGTCCGCGCGGGGGCGCCCGGAGGAGATCCCGCCGCATAGGCCGAGAGCGACGCGTCGGTGCGTAGCGCAGCACTGCGGGTCTTGAGATAGGCGCGATCGGTCAGTCCGGCGACGGGCACGTCGATGAAGTCGGCATCGGCCATGTATTTGTCGCGATCGGCATAGACCTGCTGCATCGCCTCGCCGATCAGGTGCCAGGCGACGGGCGAGTTGCGGCCGAGCTTCTTCATGTCGAAGCGTTCGAGCATCGTCAGCACGCCGATCACCGTGGTGGCGCCGGCGGAGGGCGGGCCCATCCCGCAAATCCGGTATTGACGATAGGCGCCGCACACCGCGGGGCGTTCCTTCGCGCGATAGGCGGCGAGATCGGCGGCGGTCATGTCGCTCGGCGCGACCTTGCTGCCGGTCGCCGCGGCGAGCAGGACCCGCGCATTCTCGCCCGAATAGAAGGCGTCGGCGCCCTGATCCGCGATCATCCGCAGCGTCTTGGCGAGTGCGGGGTTGCGGACCGTGGTGCCCACCGACAGCGGCTTGCCGTCGGCGCTGTACTGCTGGCGGATCGCAGGAAAGTCGCCCCAGAGCGGCGAGGTGGCGTTGGTCGCGTTCGCCATCGGCGGGGTGACGGCGTAGCCGTTCTCGGCCAGCGCGATCGCGGGGGCGAACAGCGCCTTCCACGGCAGCTTGCCCCATTTGCTGGTGGCGAGCGCCATCAGGCGGATGTTGCCCGGCACCCCGACCGACTTGCCGCCTGGAAACGCGTCACGAAACGACAGCGGCTGGCCGGCGGCATCGACCCAGCGGCGATCCGTCGCCGCCATCGGCGCCTTTTCGCGGCCGTCGATCGTGTCGATGCGGTTGGTCTTGCCGTCGTTGTGGACGAGGAAGCCGCCGCCGCCGATCCCGCTCGATTGCGGCTCCACCACGGTCAGCGCCAGCATCATCGCCATGGCGGCGTCGGTGGCGCTGCCGCCCTGCCGGAGGATTGTCCGGCCAGCCTCGGTCGCGCGCGGATCGGCGGAGGTGACCATGCCGGGCGTTCCGGCCGGCGCTTTCGCCGCAGCGATCGTCGGGGCGGCGAGCGGAATCGTGAGCGCGAGCAGCGCGTTGAGCATCTTCATCGCGATCGACCCTAACGGGCTTTGCCGGGCGGGCAAGACGCTACGTCAACCGGCTCCCACCGCGTCGGCGACCTGCGCGAAGCCGTCGCGGGCGAGCAGCGCGTCGAGCTCGCGGATCATCCGCGCAGGTAGACCGGGGCCTTCGTAGGCGAGTGCCGAATAGAGCTGTACCAGGCTCGCCCCGGCGCGAATGCGGGCATAGGCCTCGGCGGCGTCGCCGATCCCGCCCACCGCGATCAGCGGCAGTACGCCGCCGGTCGCGGAGCGGAACTCCGCCAGCTTCTGCCGGGCGAGCGCGGCGAGGGGAGCGCCCGACAGGCCGCCGGCTTGCGACGCGTTGCACGAGACCAGCGTCGCGGGCCGGCCGATCGTGGTGTTGCCGATGATGATCGCGTCGACCCCCGCGTCGATCGCGGCGCGGGCGACCTCGTCGATCGCGGTGGCGTCGAGATCGGGAGCGACCTTCAGGAACAGCGGCGTCGCGCCGCGGACCTCGATACAGGCCGCGAGCAGGTCGGCGAGCGCTGCACCGTGTTGCAGATCGCGCAGCCCCGGGGTGTTGGGCGAACTGACGTTGATCGTCAGGTAATTAGCGTGCGGCGCGGCGGTGCGGACGCCGTGGACGTAATCGGCGACGCGGTCGGCAGCATCCTTGTTGGCGCCGACGTTGATGCCGAGCACGCCGCGCCGTCGCGCCGCGATCGCACGGGGCATAGCGGCGGCAAGGCCGCCATTGTTGAAGCCCATGCGATTGACGATCGCGTCGTCCTCCGGAAGACGGAACAGCCGCGGGGTCGGATTGCCCGGCTGAGCGAGCGGGGTCAGCGTACCGATCTCGACGCTGCCGAAGCCCAGGCCGAACAGCCCGTCGATCGCGCGTCCGTCCTTGTCGACGCCCGCCGCGAGCCCGACCGGGTTGGCGAAGTCGATGCCCGCGACTCGGGTGGCGAGTCGCGGATACGCGTCGGGTGCGTGGGAAAAGGCCGAACCGGTCCGTGCCCAGGCGCCGAGTGCGACGATCGTCATCCGATGCGCTTTTTCCGCATCGATCGCAAAGAGTAAGGGGCGCAACGGGAAGGGCATGGCGGCTCCAATCGCACCACGAGCGCGACACGTCAAAGCGCCCGGTCCGGCCAAATACGTCGCTTCCATGCAATACGTATGCGCAAGGATGCGCGTAATTAGTGCTGCGACCCAGGAAGCGACCTTCGGGAAGCTTTCACCTACGGCCCGGCCCCTACGGCCGGGCCGCTTTTTCCAACGCGGATAATACGCTATGGACATCGTCGACGGGGGTCGGCGACATGGGTGGCATTCAACTCGACTATGTTATTCCGGGAGCCGATCTGGCGCCCTACGTCACCCTGTTCTACCGCTTCCGCGCCGATATCCCGCGGTTCGACGATACCGAGCGGGCCGATCATGCGCAGCTTCGCTTCCGGTTGTCGGGCGGCGAGGCGGGCTATCTGTTCCCCGACGGATCCGACCAGATCGCGGGCAACAACCATATCCTCGGCCCGACCACCGGCGCGGTCCGGACCCGTGCCGACGGGCCGGTGCATGTGTTCGGCATGGGGCTGACCCCGCTCGGCTGGGCGACGATGATCGGCAACAATGCCTCGGTTATGGCGAACCGCGTGCTCGATGCCGATGCGCTGTTCGGGCCGGTGGTGATGCGCACCGCGATGGCGCTGCAGGAGGCGGAGGATGCCGACGCTATGGCAGCGGCGGTGGCGCCGTTGCTGCACATGCTGATCGGCGGGCATGGGCACCAGCCCGCGCTCGCCTTCGTCCGTGCAGTAGACGCCTGGCTGGCGGGCGCCTTTTCGCCCGAGATCGACGACCTGTCCGACCAGACCGGGCTGTCGCGGCGGCAGGTCGAGCGGCGGTGCAATGCGGTATATGGCGCGCCGCCCAAGCTGCTCGCGCGCAAATACCGGGCGTTGCGCGCGGCGGTGGCGCTGGCCTCGCACGATGCCGATATCGACGCGCTGATCGTCGAGGGGTTCTACGATCAGAGCCACATGATCCGCGAAATCAAGCACTTCACCGGGCTCACCCCCGGGCAGGTGCGGGCCGAGATCGCGCCACTGACTCAGCTGACGATGGGCGGGCGCCGGGCGCTCGGCGGGATGGTGCATCCGATCATCAGCGAGACCTGATACGGCAGGCTGCTGCCGCAGCGCAGCAGGTTGACGAAAGGGGCTCGCGCGCCCATCTACAATCGGACTGATCCGATCCGATTGGAACCCATGCGTCTTTCGAGCCTTGCCGACTATGCCGTCGTGATGATGTCAGCCGCCGCTCGCCACTGCGGCGGGCATGCGCGTCTGAACGCGACGTTGCTGGCGGTCGAGACGGGGGTGCCGCTGCCGACCGCGCAGAAGCTGGTCAGCCGATTGTCCGCGGCCGGGCTGCTGGAGAGCGCGCGCGGCACCGGCGGCGGGTTTCGCCTCGCGCGGCCACCGGCGACGATCACACTGGCCGACATCATCGAGGCGGTCGAGGGGCCGATCGCGCTCACTTCCTGCGTCGATGAAGCCAATCACGATTGCGCGATCAATGGCAGCTGCCGGGTCAAGCCGCATTGGAGCGTCGTCAACACCGCGGTGCGCGGCGCGCTTGCCGGGGTTACCCTGGCGAGCCTGTCGTCGGCACCCACGCCGGCCGGCACCCACCTGACACCAGTACACAGGACCCCCGCCTTCGCGGGGGATCGAGGATAATATGGCCACCCGCAACGCCGAAGCCTATGCCGCCGCGAACAAGACCTATGAATGGGGCTTCTCCTCGGACATCGAACAGGAGTTCGCGCCCAAGGGATTGAGCGAGGACACCGTCCGCTACATCTCCGCCAAGAAGGGCGAGCCGCAGTGGATGCTCGACTGGCGGCTGAAGGCGTTCGCGCTGTGGCAGACGATGGAGGCGCCCGACTGGGCCAAGCTCAACGTGCCGCCGATCGATTATCAGGACGCCTATTATTACGCCGAGCCCAAGGCCAAGCCGAAGCTCGGCAGTCTGGACGAGGTCGATCCCGAGATCCTGCGCGTGTACGAGAAGCTCGGCATCCCGATCTCGGAGCAGAAGATGCTCGCGGGCGTGGTCGATCCGGATGCGCCGCCGCCGCGCCGTGTCGCGGTCGACGCGGTGTTCGACAGCGTGTCGGTGGCAACGACGTTCCGCAAGGAGCTGGAGGCCGCGGGCGTAATTTTCCGGTCGATTTCGGAGGCGATCAAGGAGTATCCCGATCTCGTCCGCAAATGGCTGGGCAAGGTCGTGCCGCAGCGCGACAACTACTTTGCGACGCTCAACAGCGCTGTCTTTTCCGACGGCACCTTTGTCTACATCCCCGAGGGCGTCCGCTGCCCGATGGAGCTGTCGACCTATTTCCGCATCAATGCCGAGAATACCGGGCAGTTCGAACGCACGCTGATCGTCGCCGACAAGGGCGCCTATGTCAGCTATCTCGAAGGCTGCACCGCGCCGATGCGCGACGAGAACCAGCTCCACGCCGCGGTGGTGGAACTGGTCGCGCTCGACGATGCCGAGATCAAATATTCGACGGTGCAGAACTGGTATCCCGGCGACGAGAACGGCGTCGGCGGGATCTACAATTTCGTCACCAAGCGTGCGCTCTGCCAGGGCAAGAACAGCAAGGTGTCGTGGACCCAGGTCGAGACCGGCAGCGCGATCACGTGGAAATATCCGTCGTGCGTGCTGGCGGGCGAGAACAGCGTCGGTGAATTCTACTCGGTGGCGGTGACCAACAACCGACAGCAGGCCGACACCGGCACCAAGATGATCCATCTCGGCAAGGGATCGCGCTCGACGATCGTGTCGAAGGGCATCTCGGCGGGGCGCAGCGACAACACCTATCGCGGGCTGGTGCGCGTCGCGCCGAGCGCGGAGGGCGTGCGCAACTTCACCCAGTGCGATTCGCTGCTGCTCGGCGACCAGTGCGGCGCGCATACCGTGCCGTATATCGAGGTTCGCAACCCGTCCGCGCAGATCGAGCACGAGGCGACGACGTCGAAGATCAGCGAGGACCAGATGTTCTACGCGATGTCGCGCGGGCTGGATTCGGAGGCCGCGGTGGCGCTGATTGTCAACGGCTTCGCGCGCGAGGTCCTGCAGCAACTGCCGATGGAGTTCGCGGTCGAGGCGCAGAAGCTGCTGGGGATTTCGTTGGAGGGGTCGGTCGGGTGAGGCCGCAGGACGAAGATCGACGCCTCAACTCCCCTCCCCTTCAGGGGAGGGGTCGGGGGTGGGGACTCTCCGCGGAACGCCTTGCGCTGTTGCATGACCGCGCGGCCGCGATGCGACGTAATCCCACTGAGCCGGAGAAGCGCCTGTGGCGGGTTCTGTCGAGTGCGCAACTCGGCGGTCACAAGTTTCGTCGCCAGTCCGTGGTCGGTCCATTCATTGCGGACTTCCTCTGTCCACAACGGGCACTGATCGTGGAGGTCGATGGCGACACGCATGACGAAGCCAAGGATCGCCTTCGTGACGACGATCTGGCCGGACGCGGCTTTCATGTCGTTCGCGTAGGCAATGGCGATGTCATGAACAATTTGGATGGGGTGGCGCAGACTATCGGCATCGCGCTCGATCGGGCGCCTGCACGCTGGGATAGGCCCCACCCCAACCCCTCCCCTGAAGGGGAGGGGCTTGAAGGATGAACGATGCTCAAGATTGACAACATTCACGCCGAGATCGATGGCAAGGAAATCCTCCGCGGGCTGTCGCTTACCGTCAATGCCGGTGAGGTCCATGCGATCATGGGGCCGAACGGTGCGGGCAAGTCGACGCTGGGCTATGTGCTCGGCGGGCGGCCGGGGTACGAGGTTACTGCAGGGTCGGTGACGTTCGAAGGGCAGGACCTGCTCGCACTCGATCCGCACGAGCGTGCCGCGGCGGGGGTGTTCCTCGGGTTTCAATATCCGGTCGAGATCCCTGGCGTCAGCAACGTCCAGTTCCTGCGCGAGGCGCTGAACGCGCAGCGGACGCAGCGCGGCGAGAAGCCGCTGTCGGGGGCGGAGTTCCTGAAGCTGGCGCGCGCGCAGGCGGACCTGCTGGCGATGGACCACGACATGCTCAAGCGACCCGTCAATGTCGGGTTTTCGGGTGGCGAAAAGAAGCGCAACGAGATGGTGCAGATGGGGATCGTCGCGCCGACGTTCGCGATCCTCGACGAGACCGACAGCGGGCTCGACATCGATGCGCTGCGTGTCGTGGGAGACGGCATCAATCGCATCATGCGCGCGCGCGACAAGGCGGTGCTGCTCATCACGCATTATCAGCGGTTGCTCGACTATGTGCAGCCCGACTTCGTGCATGTTCTTGCCGAGGGGCGGATCGTGCGATCGGGGGATGCCGAGCTGGCCAAGCAGCTCGAAGCCGAAGGCTATGTGGGGATCGCGGCGTGACCACGCTGACGCTGCCCTCTCGCCGCGAGGAATCGTGGCGCTGGGCCGATCCCGAGGCGATCGCGGCGGCGGCGCAATTGCCGTGGTCCGATGCGGAAGCAGATGCGGACGACCATTGGCTCGACCTGCCGGGCGCGCGGCTGGTGTTCGTCGACGGGGTGTTCGATGCGGAACGCAGCACGCTTGGGCGGGTGACGGTCGAGGCGCTGGACGGCGGCGCGCACGCGCTGGGCCAGCATGCGACCGGGCCGGGCTGGGCGCTTCGGATGGCCGCCGATGGCGTCGAGGATCCGGTGCAGGTCGTCCATCTCGCGAGCGGCGGTGCCAATCACGTGCCTGCCGCGATCGAGCTGGCGGCCGGTGCCGCGGCGACGGTGATCGAGACCTTCGTCGGCAGCGGCTGGTCGAATCGCGCGACACGGATCGCGCTGGGTGACGGCGCACGGCTGATGCGCAGCGTGCGGATGCTGCAAGCTGGCGGATTCGTGTCGCTCCGCGAGGAAGCGGAGGTCGGCGCTGGCGCGAGCCTGGTCGCGACCTTCCTCGGTGCGGGCGCTGCGGGGACGCGGGTCGACGGCGCGGTGACGGTAAGCGGGCAGGGCGGCTTCGCGGAGTTCGGCGGGGCGCTGCTGACCCGCGACGACCAGCGGCAGGAATGCGCGGTGACGGTGCGGCATGATTCGGTCGGCGGATCAAGCAAGCAGGTGTGGCGCGCGGTCGCTGCGGATCGTTCCACCGCCAGCCTCGCGGCGCGGGTCGAGGTCGCGCGCGATGCGCAGCAAACCGATGGCGAGCAGAGCCTGCGCGGCTTGCTGCTGCAACGGACCGCGACGATCAATCTCAAGCCCGAGCTCGAGATCTTCGCGGACGACGTCAAATGCGCGCACGGCGCGACGGTCGGCGAGCTCGATGCGCGTGCGTTGTTCTACATGCAGAGCCGCGGGATCTCGCGGGTGCGGGCGCAGGCGCTGCTGACTCGCGCGTTCGTGGCGGATTCGCTGGACCGGATCGGTGACGAGACGGTGCGCGAGGCGTTCGTGGCGGATGCGGATGCGTGGCTGGACGTGGCGCTTGCCGCGCCGGCTGTTTGGGGCACGTCGTCATGACCGTCCTTGCACAGGCCCTTCCCCGAATTCTCCCCCAGGCGGGAGGGGAGCAGGCGCTCGACACGGTGCGTGATTTCCCGGCGATCCCGGATGGCTGGGCGTATCTCGATACCGCGGCGACCGCGCAGAAGCCGCAGGCCGTGATCGACGCCATCGCGCGCGGCTATGGCGAGACCTATGCCACGGTCCACCGCGGGGTCTATCAGCGATCCGCCGACATGACGCTCGCCTATGAAGCCGCGCGCGCCAGGGTCGCCCGCTTCATCGGTGCGGGTACGCCCGACGAGATCGTGTTCGTCCGCGGCGCGACCGAAGCGATCAACCTGGTCGCGCAATGCTGGGCGGGTGAGCAGCTTAAGCCGGGCGACCGCATCCTGCTGTCGATGCTCGAGCATCATTCGAACATCGTGCCGTGGCAGATGGCGGCGCAGCGCGTCGGCGCGGCGATCGACGTGCTGCCGCTGACCGCGGATCATCGCATCGATCTCGACGCGATGGCGGCGATGATCACCCCGGCGCACAAGCTGGTCGCGCTGGCGCATGTCTCCAACGTGCTCGGTTCGGTGCTCGACGCGTCGCGTGCGACCGAGATCGCGCACGGGGTGGGCGCAAAGATCCTGCTCGACGGTTGCCAGGCGGTGCCGCGGATCACGGTCGACGTCGCGGCGATCGGCTGCGACTTCTACGTGTTTTCCGGTCACAAGCTCTACGGCCCGACCGGCATCGGCGCGCTGTGGGCGCGGCCCGAGCTGCTGGAGGCGATGCCGCCCTATCAGGGTGGCGGCGCGATGATCGACCGGGTGAGCTTCGCCAAGACCACCTACGCGCCGCCGCCCGGTCGCTTCGAGGCGGGCACCCCGCACATCGTCGGCGCACTCGGGCTCGCCGCGGCGATCGACTATGTGGAGGGGATCGGGCTGGCGCGGATCCACGCGCACGAGACTGCGCTGGTCGCACGGACGCGAGCGGCGCTGTCGACGGTCAATTCGGTGCGACTCTACGGGCCAGAGGATTCGGCGGGGATCGTCAGTTTCACGATCCAAGGGGTTCATCCCCACGATATCGGCACCATCTTGGACGAAGAGCGCGTCGCGGTGAGGGCCGGGCATCATTGCGCGCAGCCGCTGATGGAGATGCTCGGTATCGATGCGACCGCGCGGGCGAGCTTCGGGGTCTATAACGGCCCCGCCGATGTCGATGCGCTGGTTCGCGGCATCGATCGCGTGACACGGATTTTTGGGTAGGACCGACGAATGAGCGACGCATTCCGCGTGGAAGAAGTGGCAGCAGTCGACGCACCGCCGAAGGCGCGCGTCGAAACGGCGGCGGACACCTTCGAGCGCAAGCGCGACTATCTCGAGGGATTTCTGGCGCAGAAGCCGCAAGGCGACTCGGCGGGCGAGCCGGGCGGGGCGCTGTACGAGAGCGTGATCGATGCGCTGAAGGAGATCTTCGACCCTGAGATCCCGGTGAACATCTACGATCTCGGACTGATCTACGGAGTCGAGGTGTCCGACGAGGGGCACGCGACGGTGATGATGACGCTGACCACGCCGAATTGCCCGGTCGCCGAGTCGATGCCCGCCGAGGTCGAGCTGCGGGTGAGTTCGGTGCCCGGCATCGCGATCGCGGACGTCAATCTGGTCTGGGATCCGCCGTGGGACCCGCAGAAGATGTCGGACGACGCGAAGCTCGAACTGGGGATGCTGTGATGGCGACGACGCTGCGCGAACGCCCCTCGGCGCTCAACCTGACGCCCTCGGCACATGCCCGCATCGCCGACCTGATGGCGCGAGCGCCGGAGGGCTCGATCGGGGTCAAGCTGTCGACCCCGCGCCGCGGGTGTTCGGGGCTGGCCTATTCGGTCGATTACGTCGCCGATGCCAAGCCGTTCGACGAGCGGATCGAGACGCCGGGCGGGGTGTTGTTCGTCGACGGTGCGTCGATCCTGTACCTGATCGGATCGACGATGGACTGGGTCGAGGACGATTTCGCGGCGGGCTTCGTCTTCGCCAACCCCAACGCCAAGGGCGCGTGCGGGTGCGGGGAGAGCTTTACGGTTTGATGGGAAGCCCATCATCCGTCATCCCGGACTTGATCTGGGATCCCGCTAATTCTTCCTTATTCTAGCGTCACCCCGGATCAGGTCCGGGGTGACGGAAGTGGTAGGTCATCGCTTGATTGGGAGACGGGTTGCTCAGTTCGGGCACGTGGTCGCGGGGCCGGGATCGAGATCGAGGCAGCGGCCATCGAGGCCGCTGACCGGCAGGCCGATCGTGGCGGCGAGGGTCGGGACGATGTCGACCGTCTCCACCGACAGTGGCTGTTCGAACGGCGTCATACCCTTGCGCCAGAACAGTAGCGGCACGCGGCGGTCATAGTCCCAGGGGCTGCCATGCGTCTCGACATAGCCGGGCGCGGGGGTCTCGATCGTCGTAACGCGCGGTTTCAGCAGCACCAGCAGGTCGCCCGACCGGTTTGGATCGAACGAGGCGCGGGCGCGCTCGATCAGCGTCCAGGTCTCGGGCGGGGTGGTCGGCATCGCGGTGGCGGCGATCTGCGCGCGGGGGAAGGCGGCGGCGACCTGGGGCATCGCCTGGTAGATGCGCTGCGCCTCTGCCAGCACCTTGGCGCGGGTCGCCGCGGGCAGCTTGTCGTCGATATAGACGTCGCCCTCCGCGCCGATCAGCGGGGCGTCGGTCAGCTTCAGCTTGGCGGCGACGAGCGCGCCGACCGCCTCGATCTGCGCGATCGGGGCGACGTGTGCCTCCATCGGCATCGCGCGCTGTTGCTGGCGCTCGGTCATGTCGTGCGCGCCATGATCGGCGGTCAGCACCACTTCATAGTCGATGCCCCAGCCGTCGAGGGTCGCGAAGAACGACTCGAGCGCCTGATCGAGCTGATCCATCTGGATGCACATCTCGGTGCCCTGGGTGCCGTTCGCATGACCGATATAGTCGGTGGCCGAGGCGCCGATCGCAATGATGTCGGGCTGCGCGCCCTGGCCGAGCTTCATGTCCTGGATCAGGCCCGCAGCGATCGACAGCACCGCGGCGTCGGCGGCGGGGGAGGCGCGGAACGCCTTCAGGTCGCCGGCCGCGCGTTCGAACCGGCCCTGGCCGAGCGTCTGGCCGCCGACCTGGATCGGTCGATCGAGCGGCTTGCACCAGGTCGGCAACGGCAGCGCCGCCTGAGGCCGTCCGACCAACGCGGCGACGACCGCCTTGCCGCGGGTCACCGCGCGCGGCTCGGCGCGGCCGGCGTAGGAGACATAGGTCTTGCCGTCCCACCACCAGAGCTCGTCGACCTTGTGCCCGCCCATCATCACCGCGGCTCGATCCTTGCCCGCGACCGAGACGACCCGGGTTGCGGGGTTGGCGGCCTTCATCATCTCGCCGAGCGTCGGCACCTTCAGATGCTTATCGGAGACGGTGTAGCTTTCGTGGGTGGTGCCGACGACATTCTCGTCCTCCGAACAATAGACGATCTTGTCGCTGCGGCCGACGCGCTGGTCGATCCAGTTGTTGGCGACGATGCCGGTGTGCGCCGGGCGCATGCCCGTGAGGATGGTCGAATGGCCGGGGCAGGTCTCTGTCGCGGCATGGCCCTGATAGGCGGAGGGGAAGACGCCGCCCGACAGCAGCCGCGCGAAGCCGCCGGCGAAGCGGTTGCGATATTGCTGGAACAGGTCGGCGGAGAACTGATCGACCGAGATCGCGACGATCAGCCGCGGCGGAGCCGCGGGAGTTGGCGCGGCCGGTGCGGGCGCCGTGGGCGCCTCGCTCTGGGCCAGGGCAGGTGCGGCGGCTGCGAGCAGCAGGGCGGCGGCGAGCGACTTCATTGGGGTATCCCCTGATGCATTGCAGCGAGGCAGTCGCTATGGCTCCCGTTAATGACCATCGCAAGAATGCGCGTGCTATTGTGCGCCGTGATCACGTTGCTGCTCGCATCGGCGACGCCGGTGTGGGCGCAACCGGCACCCGCGCGTCACCTCGCGATGCGGCTGGTGGCGGAAAGCGACGCGCCGCGTGCCGGCGCGCCGGTGACGCTGGCGATCGAGACGATCCCGGAGACGGGGTGGCACGGTTATTGGCGCAACCCGGGGGACGCGGGCTTTCCGGCGACGCTGACCTGGACGTTACCGAAGGGCGCGAGCGTCGGCGCGGTGGATTGGCCGGTGCCGACGACGCTGTCGATCGCCGGGCTGATGAACTATGTCTACGAGCGGCCCTATGCGCCGCTGGTGACGATGCGGGTGCCGGCGGGGTTGGCGGCGGGAACCAAGCTGCCGCTGTCGGTGGCGATCAGCTATCTCGTCTGCACCGACAAGATCTGCGTGCCCGAGCAGCAGATGCTGTCGCTAGCGCTGACCGTCGGCGACGGCACCGCGACATCCGCCGCCTCGTTCGACCGCTGGCGACGAGCGATCCCGAAGCCGCTCGATGCGGTGGCGCGCTACGCGGCGAGAGACGGGGCGGTGACGATCGCGGTGCCGTATCCGGCCGCGGCTACGGCGGCGCAGGCCTATTTCTTCCCGGTGACCACCGGCGCGATCGACTATGCCGCGGCGCAGACGGTGACGCGGAGCGGCGACGCCCTCACGATCGCGACCAGGGGCAAGCCCGTGGGGACGATCGAGGGGGTGCTGCGGATCGGGCCGGCGCAGGGGCTGGCGGTCCGCGCAGTGCCCGGCGCGGTGGTGGCGGCGCCGGTGGATGGCGGTGCGGCCGCGGCGACGCTGCTCGCGTTCCTCGGGGCGCTGCTCGGCGGGTTGATCCTCAACGTGATGCCGTGCGTGTTCCCGATCCTCAGCCTGAAGGCGCTGAGCCTGGCGCGGAGCGGCGGCAGCGAACGCGACGCGCGGCGCGAGGCGCTGGCTTATACCGCGGGCGTGGTGCTGGTGTGTCTAGGGCTAGGTGCGGTGATCCTCGGGCTGCGCGCGGGCGGATCGACCGTCGGCTGGGCGTTCCAGTTGCAGGATCCGCGTGCGATCGTCGTGCTGCTGTTGTTGTCGGTGGCGATCGCGCTCAACCTGGCGGGGTTGTTCGAGGTGCCGATGCCGCGCTTCGCGGGCGAAGGCGGGGCGAGTGGCGCGTTCGCGACCGGGGCGCTGGCGGCATTCGTGGCGACGCCGTGTACCGGGCCGTTCATGGGCGCGGCGCTGGGCGCGGCGCTGGTGCTGCCGTGGTTCGCGGCGCTCGCGATCTTCGCCGGGCTGGGGCTGGGGCTCGCCCTGCCGTTCCTGCTGATCGGCTTCGTTCCCGCGCTGCGACGGCGGCTGCCCAGGCCGGGCCTGTGGATGGAGACGTTCCGCCACGCGCTGAGCATCCCGATGTGGCTGACCGCGCTGGCGCTCGCCTGGGTGCTGGGGCGGCAGGCGGGGATCGACGGGATGACGCAAGGGCTGCTCGCGGCGCTGCTGCTCGGGCTGCTGCTGTGGGCGGCGGGGCGGCGCCAGCGCAAGGGGCTGGCGATCGGCGTCGTGCTGGGCGCGCTGATCCTCGCGTCGTTCGTCGTGGGGGCGGCGACGATTCGGCGTGCCGCGCCCGGGGCGCAAACGCGCGAGGCGGGGGCGGAGCCGTTCGCGGAGCAGCGCCTCGCCGCGTTGCGCGCGGCGCGGACGCCGGTGTTCGTCTATTTTACCGCGGATTGGTGCCTGACCTGCAAGGTCAACGAGAAGGCGGCGATCGAGACGCAGGGGGTCCGCGACGCCTTCGCGCGCAACAAGGTGGCGGTGCTGCTGGGCGACTGGACCGATGGCGACGCCGCGATGGGCAAGTTCATCCAGGCGCACAACCGCGCGGGGGTGCCGCTGTACCTCTATTATGCGCCCGGCGCGGCCGATCCGGTGGTCCTGCCGCAGATCCTGACCCCCGGCATGCTCGAGAAGCTCGGCACCTGAGCTTTGTTCGCATGGTTCCTTGTGCGGCGCAGCAAAGCCGGGCAGCATGGAACTTGCACACCGAGCAGGACTTTAGCCGAGGATGGAGAAGACCCCCGCTTTCGACGAGATCATGGGCCAGATCGGCTCGACCACCGCGCGCGACGAACTCGCCGCGCTGGGACGCTGGCTCGACGAGACCCCCGACGCGGAATTGCGGCGGCGGCAGGAGGCGGCGGAGACGACCTTCCGCCAGCTGGGGATCACCTTCGCGGTGTACGGCGAAAGCGAGGCGAGCGAGCGGATCATCCCCTTCGACATCGTGCCGCGGGTTTTCCTGGCCGATGAATGGGCGCGGTTGTCTGAAGGGCTTGTGCAGCGCGTCGACGCGATTAACGCATTTCTCGAGGACGTCTACGGCGAACGCCGGATCCTGAAGGACGGGATTCTTCCCGAGGATCTGGTGCTCGGCAACGCGCAGTTCCGGCCCGAGATCGCGGGCATCCGCCCGCCGCACGGGATCTGGGCGCATATCTGCGGGATCGATCTGGTGCGGACCGGGCCCGACGAGTTCTACGTGCTGGAGGACAATGCGCGGACGCCGTCCGGGGTCAGCTATATGCTCGAAAACCGCGAGGCGATGCTGCGGCTGTGCCC
Source organism: Sphingomonas sp. Tas61C01 (assembly GCF_052567495.1). NCBI lineage: Bacteria > Pseudomonadati > Pseudomonadota > Alphaproteobacteria > Sphingomonadales > Sphingomonadaceae > Sphingomonas > Sphingomonas sp. Tas61C01. The sequence goes on along the minus strand of NZ_CP199583.1, from coordinate 1,281,355 downwards.
CGAGCTGTTCCGCGAGTTCCGGGTGGCGGCGGTCGACAGCTATCCCGACCGGCTGCTGGAGACGATGAAGTCGGTGGCGCCGCACGGATCCGGATCGGGCGCGACCTGCGTGGTGCTGACGCCGGGCCACTATAACTCGGCCTATTACGAGCACAGCTTCCTGGCCGATTCGATGGGCGTCGAGCTGGTCGAGGCGGCGGATCTGGTCGTCGACGAGGACTTCGTCTGGATGCGGACGATCGGCGGACGGGTGAAGGTCGACGTGATCTATCGCCGGATCGACGACGACTTCCTCGATCCGCTGGTGTTCCGGCCCGATTCCGCATTGGGGGTGCCGGGCCTGATCGCGGCCTATGCGGCGGGCAACGTCGCGATCCTCAACGCGCCCGGCAACGGCATCGCCGACGACAAGGCGATCTACAGCTACATGCCGGAGATCGTGCGATATTATTCGGGGGGCGAGCCCAAGCTGCCGAACGTCGAGACCTGGCGGTGCCGCGAACCGCAAGCATTGAAGTACGTGCTCGACAATCTCGAACGGGTGGTGGTGAAGCTGGTCGACGGATCGGGCGGCTACGGCATGCTGGTCGGGCCGACCGCATCGAAACAGGAGATCGAGGATTTCCGCGCCGCGCTGATCGCCGAGCCGCACCGCTATATCGCGCAGCCGACCTTGGCGCTTTCGACCGTCCCGACGCTTGCCGACAGCGGGCTGTCGCCGCGTCACGTCGATTTCCGCCCGTTCGTGCTGAGCGGGTCGAAGGGCGTGCAGGTGGTACCTGGCGGCCTTACGCGAGTGGCGCTGCGCGAGGGATCGTTGGTGGTCAATTCCAGCCAGGGCGGCGGCACCAAGGACAGCTTCGTGCTGATGCCCGACCTGCCCGGCCAGACCCAGACGATGGGAACGATGAGCCAGTCGCAGGGCATGCGCACGGGCGGTGCGGCATGATGCTCTCGCGCACCGCGGCGTCGCTCTACTGGCTGGGTCGCTATATCGAGCGCGCCGATTTCCTTGCGCGGCTGATCGAGGCCACGGTGCGGCTCGACGTTATGTCGTCGCGGCCGGCGGGCGAGGCGGCGTGGCAATCGGCACTGGCGGTCAGCGACACCGAGGAAGCATTTTCGGCCGGCGGCGCGGCGTTGACCCAGAGCGACGTGGTGCGATTCCTGACGCTCGACAAGTCGCACCCGGGATCGGTGGCGCGCTGCCTCGGCCGGGCGCGCGACAATGCGCGCGCGGTGCGCACTGCGTTGACGCGCGAATCGTGGACTGCGATCAACCGCGCTTGGCTGGTGTTCGAGAACCGCGCGAGCATCGACGGCACCTCGGCGACGCTGAACCTGGTCGAGGCGGTGAAGAACGAGGCGCGCAGCTTCGAAGGCGCGGTGCACCGGATGCTGCGCAATCAATCGACCTGGTTCATCCGGCTCGGCCAGGCGATCGAACGCGCGGACAACACCGCACGGCTGCTCGACGTCAAATATCACATCCTGCTGCCGGAGGGCGAGCAGGTCGGCGGCGTCGTCGACCGCGATCAATGGACCACGATCCTACAGACGGTGTCGGCGGTGACCGCGTATCGCTGGATGTACAATGATGGGTTGCGCCCGGCGAACGTCATCGACCTGTTGATCGCGCGCAGCGAGTTGCCGCGCAGCCTCGCCGCGTCGGTGGAGGAGACGGTCGAGCTGCTCGGCCTGCTGGCGAGGCGGACGGGCACGCATGGGGAGGCCGACCGCATGGCGCGGATGCGCTCGGCGCGGTTGGGCCGGACGCGGTCGGGCGAGGTGATCGCATCGGGGCTACACCAGTATCTGGAGGCGTTCATCCGCGAAAACGATCAACTTCACGGCGCCATCGGCCGCCAGTTCAAGTTCCACTGATGCGGCTGTCGGTCGACCATCGCACGATCTATCGCTTCTCCACGGCGCAGAGCCGGCTCGTGCAGATGTTGCGGATGACACCCGAGAACCACCACGACCAGACCGTGGCGACGTGGCAGATCCATATCGATTGCGACGCGAAGATGCGGCCGGGGCGCGACGGCTTCGGCAACGCGGTCACGATGCTCTATGTCGAAGGGCCGGTGAACGCGATCGAGATCGAGGTGTCGGGGGCGGTGCTGACCAGCAACTCGCACGGCGTGCTGAACGGCGTCGCCGAGGTGCTGCCGCCCGCGGTGTTCCTGCGCGAAACCGCGCTGACGCCGCGCGACGCGGCGATCCGGGACTGGGCCGCCGAGGTGGCGCACGGGGGGGAACGCGCGGCGGCGTTGCGGTCGATCAACACAGCCCTCCAGCGGCGGTTCGCGCATGATCTCGGTCGGCCGACCGGCGGGCTCGATGCCGGTGCCGCGTTCCGGCGCGACAGCGGTACGTCGCGCGATCTGGCCCATATCTTCGTCGTCGCGGCGCGGTCGCTGGGCGCGCCGGCGCGGTTCGTATCGGGCTATGCGCTGATCGACGGCGAGCATCGCCCGACGCCGCATGGCTGGGCGGAGGCGTTCGTCGACGGCGTCGGCTGGGTCGGGTTCGATCCGTGTACCGGCCGGTCGCCCGAGGAAGATTATGTCCGCGTCGCCACCGCGCTGGATGCCGCAGGCGCAGCGCCGGTCGCGGGATCGCGGCTGGGCGAGGGCGAAGAGGAACTGGATGTCGACGTGAGTGTGTCGGTCGTTTCCTGAGGCGTGGGCGCGAGCCGAACTTGCTTGACCCTGTTTGCTGTTCCCGGAACGAAGCTAACTTGCGTCGACGTGGAAGCACGCGATCTATTTCCGTCACCCCGGACTTGATCCGGGGTCCCGCTATTCGCAATCGCAAACAACGTCTCGAGCTCCAGCTTCTTAGCGGGACCCCGGATCAAGTCCGGGGTGACGGGGAAAGTTGGGAGTGGTTGAGCTCGGATCGCAATGGATGCAAACGGATCCGTTCGATAGCTCCCGCTCTTATCCGAACGCGCCGATCTGCGGCGTGTCGTCGTGCAACAAACGCCAGCCTTCCGGCCCCAGAACCTCGATCGGGCGGTAGCGGGTCTTGTAGGCCATTCGGGGTGAGCCTTTCACCCAATAGCCGAGATAGACATAGGGCAGGCCGGCGTCGCGGGCGCGCATGATGTGGTCGAGGATGATGTAGTTGCCGAGACCCGGACGGCTGTCGTCGTCGGCGGCGAAGAAGCTGTAGATCATCGACAGCCCGTCCGCCTGGCGATCGGTGAGGCAGGCCCCGACCAGCTTACCGCGTTCGCCCGAGCGGGAGCGCGTGCGGTATTCGATGATCATCGAATTGACCGGCGAATGTTCGACCATGTCGGCATAATCGTCTTCGTCCATCCCGGCCATGCCGCCGCCGGGGTGGCGGGTGGCCAGGTAGCGGCGGAGGAGCTGGAACTGTTCGTCGGTCGCCCAGGGGCGGCAGGCGACGACATCGATATCGTCATAGCGTTTGACGAGCTTGCGCTGGGTGGCGTTGGGAGTGAATTCCTGCGTCACCACCCGCACCGACACGCAGGCCGCGCAGCCGGCGCAGCTCGGACGATAGGCGACCCGCTGGCTGCGGCGAAAACCGATGCGCCCGAGCGCGTCATTCAGCTCGCTGGCGTGCGGCCCCGTCAGCTCGGTGAACACCTTTCGCTCCTGCCGACCCGGAAGATAAGGGCACGGCGAGGGGCTGGTGACAAAGAAGCGCGGAAATCTGAAGGGCGCAGTCACCGCCGGCCGACCTTTCGAACGAGTGCCGCAAACGCGACGACCTGACGGTTATGAATAAAATAAGCGCTACTGAAAAGCTCGTTTACCATCTATAAGGGTTAAGCGTGCTGCGATGATCTTTGTCGTGGGGGTAACGTCTCGTTAGGTAGAGGTACGTATAGCCAGCGCGCAAAGCAGGAACCATAATGAACAGGCTGCGTTGCGAGAGCGCACGTAAGTGAGGGAGTTTCTATGTACAAGAAGTTGATTGGCATCGTGTCCGCGATGGCCCTGAGCACGATCCCGGTGATGGCATCGGCCGCATCGTCCGCAAACCCGGCGAGCTCGCTGTCGGTTGCCAAGGCTCGCGCCGGAACGCCGACCACGGGCAAGAACAAGCTCGGCGGCGGCGGCGCGATCTTCGCAGCGCTGATCGCAGCCGGCGTCGTTGCCATCGTCGCGGTCGCCGCGACGAAGGACGACAATTCCGACTCGAACTAATGACGACGGGGCCGCGAGCGATCGCGGCCCCCGACTTATCTGCCTCAGGCGAGCTCCACCGGGCTCGTATCATATCCTGCCTCGCGCAAGGCAGCGATCAGCCGGTCGAGATGAGCCCGGTCGCGTGCCTCGCACTCGATATCGGTGATCAATCCCTTGGCCGGCAGCGTCGTGAAGACGCGCTGATGATAGACCTCGATGATGTTGACGCGTTGCTGATCGAAGATCCGCGCGACGTTGAACAGTGCCCCGGGCTGATCCTGTAACCGGATCCGCAGCCGGGCGAGCCGCCCGGAGCGGGCGAGATCGCGCAACAACACGTTTGCGAGCAGCCGCGTGTCGATGTTGCCGCCGCACAGCACGACCCCGACGGTGCGCCCCTTGAAGCGCTCGGGATGCTGGAGCAGCGCGGCCAGGCCGGCGGCGCCGGCGCCCTCGACGACTGTCTTTTCGATCTGGAGCAACAGGCTGACCGCCTGTTCCAGGCTGCGTTCGGTGACCAGGACGATGTCGTCGACCAGTCCGGCGACCATGCGCGAGGTAATCCCGCCCGGCTCCTTCACCGCGATCCCCTCCGCCAGCGTGTCACCGGCGCAGGGCATGTCGGTGCCGTTGATGCGGTTGTACATCGACGGGAACAGTTCCGCTTCGACCCCGATGACCTCGATCGGGTGATCTGCGGCGCGCGCGACGGTGGCCATGCCGCTGATCAGCCCACCACCGCCGATCGGGGTGACGAAAAGGTCGATTTCGGGAACGTCTTCGAGCATCTCGATCGCGACGGTACCCTGGCCGGCGATGACGCGCGGATCGTCGAACGGGTGGACGAAGGTGTAGCCGCGCTCGGCCTCCAGCACGCGGGCATGCGCATAGGCGGCGTCGAAGGTCTCGCCCTCCAGGATCACGGTGGCGCCGTGCCCTTCGGTCTGGGTGATCTTGATCGTCGGGGTGGTGCGCGGCATCACGATCGTCGAAGGGATGCCTAGGCGGTTGGCGTGATAGGCGAGGCCCTGCGCGTGGTTGCCCGCTGATGCCGCGATCACGCCCTTGGCACGCGCCTCGTTCGACAGCTGCAAAAGCGTGTTGAGCGCGCCGCGTTCCTTATAGGCTGCGGTGAACTGCAGGTTCTCGAACTTCAGATACACCGTAGCGCCGGTCATCTCCGACAGCGTCAGGCTGATCAGCGTCGGCGTCCGCACGATCGATGCGCGAATGCGGTCGTGCGCGGTGCGGACATCGGCGATCGAGACCGGCATGGCCGGTGCGGTGGTTATAGGATGGGTAGCCATCCGGTGGCGCTAGACCATCTGGCGCGGTGGGGGAACACCGCTTATGCGCTGGCGCTTGGCAGGCTTGGGAGCAGCGCGTGGTGGTTCGTAGTTGGTTCGCTTGCATGCTCTTGATGATGCCGGCGCCTGCGCTGGCGGATGCGCTGATCGACAACGTCAACGGGATGACGCTGGATAAGGAGCGGAAAGTGATCCGCTTCAACGGCTTGCTGATGTCGGCGGACGGCAAGGTGGTTCGCCTACTGACCGCGAAGGACAAGCGGCCGGAGAAACTCGACTGGCGCGCGGACATGAAGGGCAGGGTGCTGCTGCCCGGATTCATCGATGCGCACGGCCATGTCGCCGAACTAGGATTTCGCGCGCTCGAGCTCGATCTGTCGGGCACCAAGTCGCTCGACGAGGCGAAGGCGCGGATTCGCGCCTATGTCGCGGCGAATCCGGAGCGGCGCTGGATCCTTGGCGGCGGCTGGAACCAGGAGAGCTGGGGACTGGGCCGGTTCCCGACGGCGGCCGATCTCGACGACGCCGTCGGCGATCGCCCGGTGTGGCTGTCGCGCGCCGACGGGCATGCGAGCTGGGCGAACACCGCGGCGATGACCGCCGCAGGGGTCAATGCGAAGAGCGTGTCGCCGCCGGGGGGGCGGATGGAGAAAACCGGCGCGGCGCCTTCGGGGGTGTTCGTCGATTCGGCACAGGATCTGGTGCAGAAGGTGGTGCCGCAGCCGCTGGGCAAGGATCGTACCGCGGCATTTCTGAAGGCGCAGTCGATCCTGCTGAGCTACGGCGTCACCGCGGCGGCGGACATGGGCACCTCGCTCGACGACTGGCTCACCTTTCGCCGGGTCGGCGATGCCGGGGCGCTGCGGGTCCGGATCATGAGCTATGCCGCCGGCGTCGATACTGCCATCCGGGTCGGCGGATCGGGGCCGACGCCGTGGCTCTACGGCGATCGGCTGCGGATGGGCGGGGTCAAGCTGTATGGCGACGGCGCGCTGGGCTCGCGCGGGGCGTGGCTGAAGGCGCCCTATGCCGATGCTCCCGGGCAGAGCGGGGCGGGGTTCATGAGCGACGACGTGATCCGCAACCTGATGAGCCGCGCGTCGATGGACGGATATCAGGTGGCGGTGCACGCGATCGGCGACCGCGCCAACGCGCAGGTACTCGGCGCGATCGAGGAATTGGCCGAGACCTACAAGGGCGATCGGCGCTGGCGCGTCGAGCATGCCCAGATCGTCGATCCGGTCGATCTGCCGCGGTTCGCGCGCAACGGCATCGTCGCGTCGATGCAGCCGACCCACCAGACCAGCGACCGGACGATGGCGGAGGCGCGGCTCGGTGCGGCGCGGTTGGCCGGCGCCTATGCCTGGGCGACGATGCTGCGGCAGGGCACGCCGCTCGCCTTCGGATCGGACTTCCCGGTCGAGAAGCCCGATCCGTTCGCAGGCTGGGCGGCGGCGTTCACCCGGCAGGATGCCGACGGGCAGCCGTTCGGCGGGTGGCGGCCGGAAGAGGCGGTGACCCGCGAGCAGGCGTGGTGGGCGTTCACCGGGGGGGCCGCCTATGCGGGCTTCGCGGAGGACAAGTTCGGGCGGCTGGCGCCGGGGCAGCGGGCGGACTTCATCATCGTCGACCGCGATCCGCTGCTGGCATCGCCGACCGACCTGCGTGCGACCAAGGTCGAAGAGACCTGGGTCGGCGGGCAGAAGGAATATGAGCGAAAGTAGCGCTCACGCGGGAGCGAAAGTCACAAGAGTCTCATCATCATGCGTGCGCGCTTGCAGCTGCGGCTGCGGCTGCGGGCACGTCCGAGGGGGTGAGGAGTATAGCGATGAGAAACAGCGAGGTTTTGGTCCCGCGGTTTCTCCTACATTGCAATCCCGATCGGTGCGGTCGGTGGGGACTGTGGTTCCGCGACGACGGAACCTCTGCGACACTACTCCGTCACCCCGGACTTGATCCGGGGTCCCGCTGAGGCCGAAATTACAACGGCTGGTGCTTCGACGACTAAGCGGGACCCCGGATCAAGTCCGGGGTGACGAGAATGGATTGAATCTGGTGAGACTCGCAGAGGTCTCGAAAGGGCGGAACCCCAGTGCGGGGCTTCCGCCCTCGGGCAGACACACCGGAAGTGACGTCCAAACCGTCATGAACCGAAAGAAGGCCGCGACGCCCCCCGACGTCGCGGCCTTTGCCTCCGGTTCTGCCGGAAGGAAGCGATCAGGCGACCTGGACGACCTCTTCGGGTTCGCGCAGCACGTAGCCGCGGCCCCAGACGGTCTCGATGTAATTCTCGCCGTCGCAGGCGAGGCTGAGCTTCTTGCGCAGCTTGCAGATGAAGACGTCGATGATCTTGAGCTCAGGCTCGTCCATGCCGCCGTAGAGGTGGTTGAGGAACATTTCCTTGGTGAGCGTGGTGCTCTTGCGGAGCGAGAGCAGCTCCAGCATCGCATATTCCTTGCCGGTCAGGTGGACGCGGCTGCCGTCGACCTCGACGGTCTTGGCGTCGAGATTGACCGCGAGCTTGCCGGTGCGGATGACCGACTGCGAATGACCCTTCGAGCGACGGACCACGGCGTGGATACGGGCGACGAGTTCTTCGCGGTGGAAGGGCTTGGTGACGTAATCGTCGGCGCCGAAGCCGAACGAACGGACCTTGCTGTCCATCTCGTTGATCCCCGACAGGATCAGCACCGGCGTCGAGACACGCGCGACGCGCAGCTTCTTCAGGACGTCGTAGCCGTGCATGTCCGGCAGGTTCAGATCGAGCAGGATAATGTCGTAATCATACAGCTTGCCGAGATCGAGGCCCTCTTCGCCGAGATCGGTAGTATAGATGTTGAACCCTTCGGTGGTCAGCATCAATTCGATGGCCTTGGCCGTGGTCGGCTCGTCCTCAATCAGCAGAACCCGCATCGCTTATTCCCCCGTTGGCGCACCCACGAACACCCCTGCTCGCGACCGACCTGGATCCATTAACCAAACAACCTCTGAAGGCAAAAGGTTAATTTCTGTTTAATCCAGTGGTTACGGGGAGTCGTTTGGATGTGGTGAGTGGCTGCCTGGGTAGTGTCCGGCGCGAAGGGGAAGCCCCGCAATTTAGGAGTGGCGCCGGCCGCGCCACCAGATCAACAGCGCCAGCACGACGCCGATCGCGGTGCCGATGAGAAACCCCGGCGTCGGCTGATCCATCGAGAGCCCGACCGCGGCGCCGACGATCGCGCCCAGGGCGATGAGGACGCCGCCGGCGGCGGGGGTGGGGGAAGTGGCCATGGCTGCGTGTGGCATGTCCCCGCCCGGGACGCCAGCGTCTCCGCATGGGACGCGTGGCACAATCAGGAAGGCGCCCGAATAGAGGCATTTACCATCGATCGTCGCGGCTCGCCGCCGATCCGGCGGTGCTGGCACGCGACGTGTAAGGGGCGGGGGACTTCAGTGGAGTATCAAATGGTCGAACTATATCTCGCCGATGCGAAGCAGGTCCGCGAAGCCGCCGATCTGATCGCCGGTTTCGGTGAGAGCGCGGCGATGGAGGCAATGGTGCGCGCGGATCGCAGCCGCAACATCGGCAACCACGTGCATTTCTGCCGCTGGCGCCAGACCCGCCGGCTGATCGACCTGCTGGCGTCGGAGGACGTGATCGGGACGGTGCACTGAGCCGACGCGGGCGCCGACCGGGGCGCCGACCCGGGCGGGGCGTACGATCACCGCCGGGCGGAGGATTGCGGGCGGTGAATCGACCGCCTAGGACGGCCGCATGGTGTCCTGCGTAGGGTGGCTCGCTCTTGGTGGGTCCGCCGCGTTCCTTCTTGCCGATCCGATCGCTGCGCAAGCAATTGGGCAGCAGGAAGCGCCGTCTTCGGAGCCGGTGCCGCTCGATCCGACCGCACCGCTGGCGCCGCTGCCCGGCATCGGGGTCGACTGGCCCGATCTGGGCGCCGCCGCGACCGGCGAGACCGCGACGACGACGCGGACAGACGGTGCCGCGGAGCTGCGCTACAGCTGGAAGATCGAAGGCATCGATGCCGTCGCGACGCCGTTGCTGCGCCAGCGTTTCGACGACCTGTCGACGCTCAACGCCAACGACGGCAGCCCCGCCAATGCGGCGCAGCTCGATCGCCGGGCGCGCGAGGATGCCGAGCTGCTGACCACCCTGCTGCGCGGCGAGGGCTATTATGATGCGCGGGTGGCGACGCGGGTCGAGCCCGGCACCAAGCCGATGGTGGTCGTCGCGGCGGAGCCCGGCACGTTGTACCGCTTCACCGACGTTACCGTGAAGGGGCTGGCCGCGGCGGGCGACCGTGCGGCGGGGTTCCGCGACGCGTTCGGGATCAGCGCCAACGATCCGGTCAACGCCGACGCGATCGTCGCGGGCGAGGCAGCGCTGACGACGAAGATCGGGCGCGAGGGCTTTCCGTTCGCGACGGTCGGCGAGTCGGCGATCGTGGTCGATCGTGCCGCGCACACCGCGACGCTCGACCTGGCGGTGGCGCCGGGCGGGCTGCGCCGGTTCGGGAGCATCGTGGCGCTGCCGGGCAACCGCGTGTTCGATGCAGGGCACGTCCGCGAGATCGCGCGATTCACGACGGGCGATCCGTACGACGCGATCTCGCTCGACGACTTGCGACGGGCGTTGATCCAGACCGGGCTGGTGTCCTCGGTCGAGGTGCGCGCGGTGCCGGGGGCGACTCCGGACATCGTCGACGTCGGGGTGAAGTTGGAGCCCGCGCCGCCGCGCACCGTTGCCGGCGAGCTCGGCTACGGGACGGGCGAGGGCGCGCGCGCGGAGCTATCGTGGACCCACCGCAACCTGTTCCCGCCCGAAGGCGCGCTGACGCTGCGCAGCGTGCTCGGGACGCAGGAACAGCTCGGCAGCGTGGTCTATCGGCGCAGCAATTTCCACGGGCGCGACCGGGTGCTGACGATGCAGGTCGCGGCGGCGCATACCCAGCGGACCGCCTATGATGCGAAGACCTTCTCGTTGGCGGCGGGGCTGGAGCGGCAGACCAACATCTTCTTCCAGAAAGCCTGGACGTGGTCGCTGGGCGGCGAGCTGGTGGCGTCGGACGAGCGCGACGTGATCCTGGCGACCGGCGCGCCGCGGCGGCGGACATTCTTCATCGGCGCGCTGCCGACGACGCTCAACTATGACGGGTCTGACGACCTGCTGAACCCGACCCGCGGGTTCCGGCTCGGCGGGCGGGTCAGCCCCGAGCTGTCGCTGCAGGGCAAGGTGTTCGGCTACACACGGGTGCAGCTGGATACGAGCGCGTACCAGCCGGTGTCGACCAGCGTGGTCGTTGCCGGGCGGCTTCGGTTCGGGACGATCGTCGGCGCACCGCGGGACCAGATCGCGCCGTCGCGGCGCTTCTATGCGGGCGGCGGCGCGTCGGTGCGCGGCTATGCCTATCAGGCGATCGGGCCGCGCGACGTCAACAACGACCCGATCGGCGGGCGCAGCCTGACCGAATTCTCCATCGAGACGCGGGTGAAGGCGTTCGGCAATTTCGGGATCGTGCCGTTCATCGACGGCGGCAACATCTACACGTCGCCGCTGCCCAAGCTGTCCGACTTCCAGCTCGGCGCCGGGGTGGGCGTGCGATATTATTCCAATTTCGGGCCGATCCGCATCGATGTCGGCACGCCGCTGAACCCGCAGCCGGGCGACAGCCGGATCGCGGTTTACGTTTCGCTGGGACAAGCGTTTTGACGCGGGCTTGGGCGCGGTGGCTGCTCGGTGCGCTGACGGTGCTGCTGGCGATCTTCGGACTGGCGCTGATCGCGGTCGACACCGGCGTCGGGCACCGCTTCGTCGCGGAGCGGATCGCGACGATCCGGACGCCGACCGGCTTGCGCTTCACGGTGGGCCGGATCGACGGATCGCTCTATCACGAGACGCGGCTGGTCGACGTCCGGGTGTACGATCTCGACGGGCTGCTGCTGCAGGCGCCGTCGGTGGCGCTCGACTGGGCCCCGCTTCGCTGGTTCCGCAACGAGCTGTCGATCGAGCGGCTGGCGATCCGCCAAGCGACGCTATTCCATGCGCCGAAGACCCGGAAGACGGCGCGGAGCGGGCCGATCCTGCCCGATTTCGACATCCGGCTGGACGCGGTGTCGATCGACCGGCTGTTGCTGGCGAAGCCGGTGATCGGGACCGAGCGGGTGGCGCGGCTCGCCGGGCGGGCGGATATCCGCGCCGGGCGCGCGCTGGTCGATCTGACCGCGACGGTGGCGGGAAGCGATGCGCTGCGGGTCGCAATCGATTCGGCGCCGGATCGTGACCGCTTCGACATCGACGTACGGGCGCGGGGTGCTGCCGGCGGTGTGCTGGCGCGCAGCATCGGCTTCGGACGCGCGGTGACGCTCGACATCGCGGGCGACGGGCGGTGGGCGCAGTGGCGCGGCCGGGCGGTCGGGCGGATCGCGGGGGCGCGAGTGGCGGACCTCGCGCTGGCGGCGCAAGCGGGGCGCTACACGCTGTCGGGATCGCTCGCGCCCGCGCCGTACCTGACCGGCAAGCTGCAGCGGCTGACCGCGCGGCGCGTGCTGGTGAACGGCAGCGCGGGTTTCGCGGACCGGCGGCTCGACGGCACGGTATCGCTGCGGTCGGACGCGGTGGCGGCGACCGCGACGGGAGCGATCGACCTGGCGACGAGCGCCTATCGCAACGTGCGCGTCGACCTGCGGCTGCTGCGCCCGCCCGCGCTGTTCGGCAACATGACCGGGCGCGACATGCGGCTGCGCTCGATCCTCGACGGTGGCTTCGGGACGGCCCGGTTCGACTATCGGATCGACGCGGCGCGGATGGCGTTCGACAATACCGGCTTCGAGGACGCCCATCTGGTCGGACGCGGGCGGCTGTCCGCGCCGCCGGTGATCGTGCCCGCGCGCTTTACCGCGGCACGGGTGACCGGCGTCGGCGACGTCGCGGGCGGGATCCTGCGCGGGCTGAGCGTCGATGGCGTGCTGCGCGTGACGTCGCGGCTGGTGACCGGGGACGCGCTGCGGCTGCGATCGGACAAGCTCAGCGGGCAGATCAACCTGACGCTCGACCTGAAGACCGGCGAGTTCCAGGTCGGCATCAACGGCGCGCTGGGGCGCTATCTGATTCCCGGGCTCGGCATCGTCGATGTCAAATCGACGCTGCGGGTGGTGCCCGGCCCAAACCGCCGCGGCACCCGCGTGATCGGGCAGGGCAGCGCGCAGATGGTGCGGCTCGACAATGCCTTCTTCCGCAGTCTGGCGGGCGGGCTGCCGCGCGTTACCGCCAATCTGGAGCGCACGCCCGACGGGATCCTGCACTTCACCAACCTGGTGCTGACCGCGCCGCAGATCGCGTTGCGCGGGGCGGGCTACCGGCGGCGCGACGGCAGCTTCCATTTCGAAGGCGGCGGGCGGCAGGCGCAATATGGGCCGGTGACGCTGGTGCTCGACGGGCGGATCGAGAAGCCGACGCTCGACCTGGTGTTCGCAGCGCCCAATGCGGCGATGGGCCTGTCGCAGGTGCGCGCGCACCTCGACCCGACGCCGCGGGGGTTCGCGTTCCGCGCCGCGGGCGGATCGCGGCTCGGGCCCTTCACGACCAATGGCGAGATCCTGTTGCCGCGCGGCGCCGGCGGGACGATCGCGGTGGCCGATCTGGCGGTCAGCGGCACGCGTGCATCGGGCGACCTCGCGATCGTCGACGGCGGGTTCGAGGGCAAGCTGACGGTGGCCGGCGGCGGGGTCGGGGGCGTGTTGCTGTTCCGCCCGGTCGGCACGGTGCAGCGGATCGAGGCCCATCTGACCGCGCGGGGCGCGACGCTGGGCCGGGCGACGCTGCGGCGGGGGCAGCTCGATCTGGTCGCGCTGCTGGATCCCGCGGGCACCTCGATCGAGGCGAGCGCGAACGGGCAGGGGGTCCGGCAGGGGCGGCTGAGCCTCGCGCGGTTCGCGGGCACGGCGCGGCTGCGCGGCGGGATCGGCGAGGTACGCGCCTCGATTGCGGGATCGCGCGGGCGCGCCTTCTCGGTGCAGACCGTGACCCAGGTCTATGCCGACCGCTATGTCGCCAATGCGGAGGGGACGCTCGACCGGCGGCCAATCAAGTTGCTGACCCCGGCGGTGATCACCCGCGACGGCTCCGACGGCTGGGCGCTGGCGCCGACGCGTTTGAGCTTCGCCGGCGGCACCGCGCAGGTCGGCGGCCGCTGGTCCGATGCCGGCGCGGCGATCGATGCGTCGCTGACCGCGATGCCGCTCGCGATCCTCGACATCGGCTATCCAGGGCTGGGGCTGGGCGGCACCGCGTCAGGCAAGATGACCTATGCCACGGTCGCAGGCGGCAGACCGACCGGGCGGGTCGACGTCACCGTTCGGGGCCTGAGCCGCGCCGGGCTGGTGCTGTCGTCGCGGCCGATCGATGTCGGCGTCGCGGGCGTGCTCGCGGCGGACCGGCTCGGGGTGCGCGCGGTGATGGCGTCGGGGGGCAAGACGATCGGGCGCGCGCAGGCGTTGATCACGCCGCTCGGCAACGGCGACCTTGCGACGCGCATCGCCGATGCGCCGCTGATCGCGCAGCTACGCTATGCTGGGCCGGCGGATTCGCTGTGGCGGCTGACCGGGGTCGAGCTGTTCGACCTTTCCGGGCCCGTATCGATCGGGGCCGACGTGTCGGGCCGGATCTCGGCGCCGGTGATTCGCGGCGTGGTGCAGGCGAACGGCGCGCGGATCGAGAGTGCGACGACCGGCACGGTGCTGACCGACGTGCAGGCGAGCGGCCGGTTCGCCGGATCGCGGCTGCGGATCGACCGCTTCGCCGCGGCGGCGGGCAAGGGCGGTCGGGTGACCGGCAGCGGCAGCTTCGATTTCGCCGCGGCGAACGGACTGGGGCTCGACCTGACGTTGCAGGCCGACAAGGCGGTGATGATCAACCGCGACGACATCGCGGCGACGGTGACCGGGCCGCTCTCCTTCACCTCCGACGGGCGCGGCGGGCGGATCGCGGGGGACGTGGTGCTGGATCGCAGCCGGTATCGGTTGGGGCAGGCGGCTGCGGCGGCGGCGCTGCCGCAGCTCAACGTCCGCGAGATCAACCTGCCCGAGGGCGGCGACGAGGAGGACACGCCGGCGACGCCGTGGACGCTCGCGATTCACGCCCGCGCGCCGAACCGGGTGACGGTGAGCGGGCTCGGGCTGTCGAGCGAATGGACCGCGGACCTCCAGATCGCCGGCGCGCCGGACAATCCGGCGATCACCGGGCGCGCGACGATGATCCGCGGCAATTACGAGTTCGCGGGGCGCGAATTCCAGCTGGCGCGCGGGATCATCCGGTTCGCCGGGGAGGTGCCTGCCAACCCGGCGCTGGACATCGAGGCGAATGCGGATTCGACCGGGCTCAACGCGACGATCCGGGTGACCGGCAATGCGCAGAAGCCCGAGATCAACTTCGCCAGCGTTCCGGCGCTGCCGCAGGACGAGCTGCTGTCGCGACTGTTGTTCGGGACCTCGATCACCAATCTGTCGGCACCCGAGGCGCTGCAGTTGGCGGCGGCGGTCGCGGCATTGCAGGACGGCGGCAACGGCATCAACCCGATCAACGCCGTGCGGCGCGCGGCGGGGCTGGACCGGTTGCGGATCCTGCCGGCGGATCCGCAGACCGGGCAGGGCACCTCGATCGCGGCGGGCAAATACGTGACGCGGCGATTGTATGCGGAGATCGTGACCGACGGGCAGGGGTATAGCGCGACGCAGATCGAGTTTCAGGTGACGCGGTGGCTGTCGTTGCTGTCGAGCATCTCGACGCTGGGGCGGCAGAGCGCGAACGTACGGGTTTCGCGGGATTATTGAGGGGGAGCGCGTTTGGCTGATTGCATTACCACCCCGGCGGAGGCCGGGGCCCAGCAGGGGTTAGAAGGTAACAGCGCGCAGCCTGCAGTTATAGCAGCCTGTCTATCTGGGCCCCGGCCTCCGCCGGGGCGGTAGGGGGGTGGCGGCGTCCACCTCCACCTCAAATCAAACTGGCCCGCCGATGATCGCTTTCAGTTCCATAAAGTCCGCCAGCCCGTATTTGCCGCCTTCGCGACCATTGCCCGATTGCTTGTAGCCGCCGAACGGCGTGCCGCCGCCGCCGCTCCAGGCGTTGATCGTGACCATGCCGGCGCGCAGGCGGGGTGCGACCTTGGCGGCCGCGGCGGGATCGCCCGAGATCGTCGCGGAAAGGCCATAGTCGGTGTCGTTGGCAAGCTCGACCGCCTGTTCCTCGCCGTCATAGGTGGTGATCGTCGCGACCGGGCCGAAGGTTTCCTCGCGCCAGATGCGCATCGCCGGGGTGACGTCGGCGAACAGCGTCGGCTTGACGTAATAGCCGCTGTTGCGGCCGTCGGGACGGCCGGTGCCGCCGGTGACGAGCGTCGCGCCTTCGTCGATCGCGGACTGGATAAGGTCCTGGATCTTGTCGAACTGCGCCTTGTTGACGACCGGGCCGATATGGGCGCCCATCTCCGCTGGATCGCCGACCTGCACGGCTTCCATGATCGTGCGGACCACGTTCGTCGCCTCGCCGGCCTGACTGGCGTGCACCAGCAAGCGGGTCGGGGCGATGCAGCTCTGGCCCGAATTGGCGAGCACCCCCTGCACGGTCGGCGGCAGCACCGTGGCCAGATCGGCGCCCTCGAGCACCAGATTGGGCGCCTTGCCGCCGAGTTCCTGGTGGACCCTCTTAACCGTCGCCGCGGCGGCCTGCGCCACCGCGATGCCGGCACGGGTCGATCCGGTGAAGCTGACCATGTCGACGCCCTTGTGGCTCGACAGCGCGGCGCCGACCCCGGGTCCGTCGCCATTGACCAGGTTGAAGACGCCCGCGGGGACGCCCGCCTTGTCGAGGATCTCGGCGAGAATGATCGCGTTCGACGGCGCCTCCTCGGACGGTTTAAGGATCATGGTGTCGCCCGCGGCGATCGCGGGGGCGACCTTCGCGCAGATTTGGTTGAGCGGCCAGTTCCACGGGGTGATCATCGCGACGACGCCGAGCGACTCGTGCACGACCCGCGCCTTGCCGACGGTCTCCTCGAACGTGAATTCCTGCAGCGCCTTCAGCGTGCCCATGAAATAGCCGAGCCCGGCGGGCGCCTGCGCCATCGTCGCGAAGCCGACCGGCGCGCCCATCTCCTCCGACGTCGCCTTGGCGAGATCGGGGATGCGGGCCTTGTACTCCTCGATGATGCGTTCGAGCAGCGCGACGCGATCGGCGACGCTGGTCTGCGAGAAGCCGACGAACGCCTTGCGGGCGGCGGCGACCGCCTTGTCGACATCGGCGGCGCTGCCGAGCATGATCTCGGTCACCGGCTGTTCGGTGGAAGGATCGATGACGTGGTGGCGGGTGCCGCCGTCGCTGTCGATCCACTGGCCGTCGATATAATGTTGCAGATGGCTTTTCATGCGCGTCTCTCCGGACCCGGTTCGAACCTTGGGTTTGTGCCTGCTTTGCGACCGGTGGTGGAGCGTTGCAAGATGAAACGCGTTGATCGCCGCAGGCGATGGCCACGAAACGGGAGTCGGGTATGGCGCGGACGGCATTGATTAGGGCGACGGGCGGGCCTGAGGTGATCGAGTGGATCGACGTCGATCTGCCCGCGCCGGCGGCGGGCGAGGTACGGATGCGGCACACCGCGGTCGGGCTCAACTATATCGATACCTATCAGCGCCGCGGGCTGTATCCGCTTTCGCTGCCCTCGGGGCTCGGCAGCGAGGCGGCGGGGGTGATCGAGGCGGTCGGCGACGGGGTCGACGGCTTCGCAGCCGGTGACCGGGTCGCGACCTTCGGGCCGGCGCCGGGGGCGTACGCGACCGCGCGCAACGTCCGGGCGGCGCAGCTGGTGAAGCTGCCCGACGATATCGACGATCGCACCGCGGCGGCGCTGATGCTGAAGGGCTGCACCACCGAATGCCTGATCGAGCGCTGCGCCAAGGTCGAGCGCGGGCAGACCGTGCTGGTCTGGGCGGCGGCGGGCGGGGTCGGGCATCTGATGGTCGGCTGGCTGAAGGCGATCGGCGCGACGGTGATCGGCACGGTCGGGTCGGAGGCCAAGGCTGAGCAGGCGCGGTCGGCGGGTGCCGATCATGTGCTGCTCCACAAAAGCGACGACGTCGCCGCGAGGGTTCGCGCGATCACCGGCGGAGCGGGGGTGCCGGTGGTGTTCGACGGCGTCGGCATGGCGACCTGGGAGGTGACGCTGGCCGCAACCGCGCGGCGCGGGCTGATCGTCAGCTACGGCAATGCCGGCGGTCCGGTGACCGGGATCGGGCTGGGCGTGCTCGCCGCCAAGGGATCGCTATTCGTGACGCGGCCGACGCTGTTCGACTATTACGTGACGCCGGAGGAGCGGCAGGCCGGGGTCGAGCGGGTGTTCGCGATGCTGCGCAGCGGCGCGATCGTGCCGGAGATCGGGCAGACCTTTCCGCTGGAGGAAGCCGCGGCGGCGCACCGGGCGCTGGAGGCGGGCGAGACGTCGGGGAGTAGTTTGTTGGTGCCGTGAGGTGGTAGCTCCAGGCTGACGCAAGGAAAGGCACGGTCGAGCCCTCGATCCACTCCCCAAAACCCAGTGGCTTTCACCAGCCGCGCGTTATAGCCACGGTTCAACTCGCGGAGGGCTGTTCGCATGCGTTTTCTCGCCGGGCTGCTGGCGCTCATCCTGATGGCGGCGCCCGCGGCTGCGCAGCGCGCGCCGTTGGTGCTGGCGGCGGCGAGCCTGCAGGAATCGATGAGCGCAGCGGCAAATGCCTGGGCGCGGCGCGGTCACCCGCGGCCGGTGGTGTCGTTCGCGTCGTCGGCAGCGCTCGCACGGCAGATCGGGGCGGGGGCGCCGGCGGATGTCTTCGTGTCGGCGGATGCGGCCTGGATGGATGAGCTCGCGGCGAAGCGGCTGATCGTGCCGGGCTCGCGCGCCGCGTTTCTCGGCAACCGGCTGGTGGTGATCGCGGCCGCGGGGAACCCAGCGCGGATCCCGCTGCGACCCGCCGCCGCGCTGGCGCGCGTGCTTGGGGCAGGGCCGCTGGCGATGGCCGATCCCGTCACGGTGCCCGCCGGGCGCTACGGCAAGGCGGCGTTGGAGCGGCTCGGCGCGTGGCGGGCGGTGGCGCCGCGGGTAGTGCGCGCGGAGAATGTGCGCGCCGCCTTGGCACTGGTGGAGCGTGGGGCGGCGCCGCTGGGGATCGTCTACGCGACCGATGCACGGGCATCGCGCGCGGTGCGGGTCGCGGGGGTGTTTCCTGCTGCGACGCACCCCGCGATCACCTACCCGATCGCGCTGATCGCCGCGTCAAGCAATCCGGAGGCAGCGGCGTTCAGGCGGTTCCTGCTGTCGCGCGAAGGCAAGGCGATCTTCGTCCGGTTCGGGTTTTCGGCACGCTGATGCTCGGTGCGGCGGAGTGGGAGATCGTCGCACTGTCGCTGAAGGTCGGCGGCGTCGCGATGCTGGTGACACTGCCGCTCGCCTTCGCGCTCGCCTGGCTGCTGGCGCGGGTGCGCTTCCCCGGACGGATCCTGGTCGACGCATTGGTCCACCTGCCGCTGGTGGTGCCACCGGTGGTCACCGGCTGGGTGCTGCTGATCCTGTTCGCGCCGGGGGGGGCGATCGGTGCGCCGTTGCAGGCGCTGTTCGGGACGAGCGTCCTGTTCCGCTGGACCGGGGCGGCGATCGCGGCGGGGATCATGGCGCTGCCGCTGATGGTGCGGGCAATGCGGCTGTCGATCGAGGCGGTCGATCGGCGGCTGGAGGATGCGGCGCGGACGCTCGGCGCGGGGCGGTGGCGAGTGTTCCTGACGGTGACGCTGCCGCTGAGCGTGCCGGGCGTATTGGCGGGGGCGGTGCTCGGCTTCGCGCGGTCGATCGGCGAATTCGGCGCGACGATCACCTTCGTGTCGAACATCCCGGGCGAGACCCAGACGCTGCCGCTGGCGATCTACGCGGCGCTCCAGCAGCCCGGCGGCGAGGCGACGGTATGGCGACTGTCGGCAGTCTCGGTCGCGCTGAGCCTGGCGGCGTTGATCGCGGCGGAATTGCTCGCGCGGCGCGCGGGGCGGGGGCTGCATGGGGTTTGAGATCGATGTCGAACGGCGGCTGGGCGAGACCGAGATCGCGCTGCGGCTCAGCGCAGGCGACGGCGCAACGGTGCTGTTCGGGCCGTCGGGGGTCGGCAAGACCAGCGTGCTCAACATGGTCGCGGGGCTGCTGCGGCCAGATCGCGGGCGGATCTCGGTCGGCGGCACGACGCTGTTCGGCGACGGCGTCGACCTGCCCGCGGAGCGCCGCCGCGCCGGCTATGTGTTCCAGGAGCCGCGGCTGTTCCCGCACCTACGGGTGCGCGCCAACCTGCTGTACGGCGCGCGGGGGGACGCGGATCGGCTGGCGGAAGTCGCGGAGACGCTGGACATCGCGCATCTGCTGGACCGCTGGCCGCGGCACCTGTCGGGCGGGGAGGCGCGGCGAGTCGCGATCGGGCGGGCACTGCTGTCGTCGCCGCGGTTCCTGTTGCTCGACGAGCCGCTGTCGTCGCTGGACCGCGCACGGCGCGAGGAGGCGATGCGCGCGATCGAACGCGTGCGCGACGAGACCCGTCTGCCGATGCTGGTCGTGACGCACGATCCGGAGGAGGCGGAGCGGCTCGGCACGCGGGTGGTGCGGATGTGAGGGTGAGGTTTAGCCCATTAATGTAATTAATTTCCGTCCCCGGACTTGATCCGGGGTCCCGCTGGCCGCTCGAGCCTAACGCCTGAATCGGCCGAGAGCGGGACCCCGGATCAAGTCCGGGGTGACGGAGAAAAATCATCCGCTCAGCATTAGGGCGGCCCGTTGCCGGACCGCCCCTTCGATACGCGAACTGTAGAAGGATCAGCGCTTCGAGAACTGGAAGCTGCGGCGTGCCTTGGCGCGGCCGTACTTCTTGCGCTCGACGGTGCGGCTGTCGCGGGTCAGGAAGCCGGCGGCCTTGACGGGCGCGCGCAGGATCGGCTCGTACTTGGTGAGCGCCTGGCTGATGCCGTGCTTGACCGCGCCGGCCTGGCCCGAAAGCCCGCCGCCCTTCACGGTGCAGATCACGTCGTACTGGCCTTCGCGCTCGGTCACGCCGAACACCTGGTTGATGACGAGACGCAGCGTCGGACGCGCGAAATAGACCTCCTGATCACGACCGTTGACGGTGATCTTGCCGGTGCCGGGCTTGACCCAGACGCGGGCGACCGCGTCCTTGCGGCGACCGGTGGCATAGGCGCGGCCCTGCTTGTCGATGATCTGCTCACGCAGCGGCATCGTCGACACGACGGGGGCAGGCGCTGCGGCCGGAGCCTCGCCGCCGGCGGCGTCGGTGGTCGGCGTGGCGGCTACCGGCTGATTCGCCAGCGCGGCGAGATCGGACAGGGACTGGCGATTGTCGGACATCAGTTGCCCACCTTGTTCTTGCGGTTCATGCTCGCGATGTCGAGAACCTGCGGGTTCTGCGCTTCATGGGGGTGTTCGCCGCCCTTGAAGATGCGGAGGTTGCGCATCTGCTCACGGCCTAGCGGACCGCGCGGGATCATGCGCTCGACGGCCTTTTCCAGGACGCGCTCCGGAAAGCGACCCTCGAGAACCTTGGCGGCGGTGATGCCCTTGATGCCGCCGGCATAGCCGGTGTGCCGATAATAGACCTTCTTCGCGGCCTTGTTGCCGGTGAAGCGGATCTTGTCGGCATTGATCACGACGACGTTGTCGCCGCAATCGACGTGCGGGGTGAACGACGTCTTGTGCTTACCGCGCAGGACGTTGGCGATGATCGACGCGGCGCGACCGACCACCAGGCCGTCGGCGTCGACGATATGCCACTTCTTGTCCACCTCGTGCGGCTTGGCCGACTTGGTGGTCTTCATGAGCGCCTTCATGGGCGAGACCTTCCAGATTGAAATGCAACGCGCCAGCCGTTGCGGGCTGGCGCGAATGCCGGCCTAATGCGCAGGAAGGGCCGGCAAGTCAAGCATTCCGCGGCGTTGCTGACGGGTATCTCTATACCTGAAGGGTCGTGGCACGTCGCCGGCCGACCGCGTGCGCGGCGAACACGGTCGCTATCAGCAGCAGCGCGGCATTGGCCTGATGCGCCTCGGCGACCTCGATCTTTACGCCCGTCATCAGCGTCGCGACGCCGAGGAACAGCTGGAGCGTGACCAGCCCGACCACCCAGAAGCCCGCGCCTGAGCCCGAGCGGGTTGCTTTCGCCGCGAGCCAGACCAGCCCGGCCGCGGCGGCAAAGGCCCACCAGCGGTGGATGAACTGGACGACGATCGGGTTGTCGACCGCATTGGCCCAGGCGGGATCGGTCATCGGCACGCCCGCGGGGAACAAGGAGTCGCCCATCAGCGGCCAGCTGGCAAAGGCATAGCCGGCGTTGAGCCCCGCAGTGAAGGCGCCATAGACGAGCTGGACGAACAGCAGCGCGAACGCGATCGCCGCCACCCGATCGAGCCGGGCGGGCACCGCCATCGGATCGCGGGCGAGCGCGCGCAGGTCGAGCGCGGTCCAGACGATCCCGGCGAGCGTGACCAGCGCGGTCATCAGGTGCACCGCGAGCCGGACATGGCTGACGTCGGTGCGCACCGACAGGCCCGACATCACCATCCACCAGCCGATCACGCCTTGCAGTCCACCGAGCATCAACAGCGCGATCAGCCGCGGGCCGTAGCCGGCGGGGATCCGGCCGCGCACCCAGAACCACAGCAGCGGCAGCGCGAACGCCATCCCGATCGTCCGCGCGAGCAGCCGGTGGATATATTCCCAGAAATAGATCGTCTTGAACCCGTCGAGCGTCATCGCGCTGTTGATCGCGGCATATTCGGGAATGCGCTTGTAGGCGTCGAACTCGGCCTGCCACTGCGCGGTACCGATCGGCGGGACGATGCCGCGGATCGGCTTCCATTCGGTGATGGACAGGCCCGATT
Organism: Sphingomonas sp. Tas61C01; assembly: GCF_052567495.1. Lineage (NCBI taxonomy): Bacteria > Pseudomonadati > Pseudomonadota > Alphaproteobacteria > Sphingomonadales > Sphingomonadaceae > Sphingomonas > Sphingomonas sp. Tas61C01. The sequence goes on along the minus strand of NZ_CP199583.1, from coordinate 1,258,937 downwards.
CGGTCAGCCGGGTGATCCCGCCGACGACGACGATCGCGACGATCATCGCGGCGACGACGAACAGCCAGATGGCCACGGCCCGAGGCCGCGCGCGCGACATGAAGGCGCTGCTGGGTTGAAGCATGCCGCGCGGTACTCCCTGCGCAAGCGTTCGCCAAGCGGGACGTTTCAGGATTGATGCCACCCCGGCGGAGGCCGGGGCCCAGGTCAGAGACGCGACTTGTCGGGTGCTGCGCTCGGCAACAGCCACCTTCCCGACTGGGCCCCGGCCTTCGCCGGGGTGGTGGAAGCGATGGTCGTCGTTAAGCCCCTCTTCGCTTACCCAAATGTGATGTTGTATCTTGTCGTCGGCCCGCTTACATCCGGGTCGACCATGACGATTACGACTCGCCTCGGCTGGCCCGGCCTCGATCGACTGGCGATCGCCTTGTCGGGGCTGTGCCTGGTGCATTGCATCGCGAGTGCGGTGTTCCTGGCGATGCTGTCGACGGTCGGCGGAATGCTGCTGAGCCCGATCTTTCACGAGGTCGGATTGACGCTGGCGATCGCGCTCGGCGCGGTGGCGCTCGGCAAGGGCGTGTTGGAACATGGGTATCTGATGCCGGCATCGATGGGTGCGTTCGGGCTCGGGGTGATGGCGGGCGCGATGTCGCTGCCGCATGACGGTGGTGGTGGCGAGGCGCTTTGGACCGTGATCGGCGTCGGCCTGCTCGCGTTCGGGCACGATCTCAACCGGCGCGCGCTGTCCTAGGCGCTTGCCGGGGGGGTCGCGGCGTCCTACCTCTTCGTCATGGCGCACGCGCACGATCACCACGAGCCGCAGGGCGCCGAACTGGCGCTGGCCGCGCAGACCACGCTCGAGAAATCCGGCGAGCAATGGACCACGATGCGCGCGAGCGTATACGAGGCGCTGGCGGGGTTCGCCAAGCCGGCCTCCGCCTATGACATCGCCGATGCGGTATCAAAGAGCGAGGGGCGGCGGGTCGCGGCGAACAGCGTGTACCGGATCCTCGACCTGTTCGTCGGCGCGAACCTGGCCCACAAGGTCGAGAGCGCCAACGCTTATATCGCCAACGCGCATCCCGACTGCCTGCACGACTGCATCTTCCTGGTGTGCGACCATTGCGGGCAGACCACGCATCTCGACGACGACCGGATCACCGGCGGCGTCCGCAACGCCGCCCGCGCCGCGGGGTTTTCGCCGGTGCGCCCGGTGATCGAGGTTCGCGGCGCCTGCGCCGCGTGCGAGCCGGCTCTCTCGGCCTGACGCACTCGCCGCGACGCGGGCCAGCGATGCACATGATGTGCAGCCGATATGGTGAATCGACTGCAACACTCTGACAAGTTGTCGGATGCAATCGACACGTGCCGACGGCGCGGGTAAACGGGGTGATGGCCGATCTACCCGCTACGCCGTTGCTCGACACCGTCGCGACGCCCCAGGACCTCCGCACGCTCAAGCCCGAACAGCTGCGCGACCTTGCCGACGAACTCCGGGCGGAGGTGATCTCCGCCGTCGGCACCACCGGCGGGCATCTCGGCTCCGGGCTTGGTGTGGTCGAGCTGACTACCGCGATCCATTACGTGTTCGACACGCCGCGCGATCGGCTGGTGTGGGACGTCGGGCATCAATGCTACCCGCACAAGATCCTGACCGGACGGCGCGACCGGATCCGCACGCTGCGCCAGGGCGGGGGGCTCAGCGGCTTCACCAAGCGCAGCGAGAGCGAATACGACCCGTTCGGCGCGGCGCATTCGTCGACCTCGATCTCGGCGGCACTGGGCTTCGCGATCGCCAACAAGCTGGCGGGGACGCCGGGCAAGGGCATCGCGGTGATCGGCGACGGCGCGATGTCCGCGGGGATGGCGTACGAGGCGATGAACAACGCCGAGCAGGCGGGCAACCGGCTGGTCGTGATCCTCAACGACAACGACATGTCGATCGCGCCGCCGGTGGGTGGCCTGAGCGCGTATCTGAGCCGGATCGTGTCGAGTCGCGAGTTTCTGGGCCTGCGCGAGCTCGCCAAGAAGTTCGCGCGGCGGCTGCCGCGGCCGTTCCACAATGCCGCACGCAAGACTGACGAGTTCGCGCGCGGGATGACGATGGGCGGCACGTTGTTCGAGGAGCTCGGCTTCTATTATGTCGGGCCGATCGACGGGCATAATCTCGATCACCTGATCCCGGTGCTGGAGAATGTCCGCGATGCCGAGGAGGGCCCGATCCTGGTCCATGTCGTGACCAAGAAGGGCAAGGGCTATGCCCCCGCGGAAGCGTCCGCGGACAAATATCACGGCGTGCAGAAGTTCGACGTGATCACCGGCGCGCAGGCGAAGGCGCCACCGGGGCCGCCGGCATACCAGAACGTGTTCGGCCAGCAGCTGGTCGCGGAGGCCGCGCGCGACAACCGGATCTGCGCGATCACCGCGGCGATGCCGTCGGGGACGGGGCTCGACGCGTTCGCCGCGGCGTATCCCGATCGCTTCTTCGACGTCGGCATCGCCGAGCAGCACGGCGTGACCTTCGCGGCGGGGCTGGCGGCGCAGGGGATGCGGCCGTTCTGCGCGATCTATTCGACGTTCCTGCAGCGTGCCTATGACCAGGTCGTCCACGACGTCGCGATCCAGAACCTGCCGGTGCGCTTCGCGATCGACCGCGCGGGGCTCGTGGGGGCCGACGGCGCGACGCATGCGGGGGCGTTCGACGTCACCTATTTGGCGACCCTGCCCAATTTCGTGGTCATGGCCGCGGCGGACGAGGCCGAGCTGGTGCACATGACGCATACCTGCGCGATGCACGACAGCGGCCCGATCGCGGTCCGCTATCCGCGTGGCAACGGCACCGGGGTGGCGCTGCCCGCGCATCCCGAGCGGCTGGAGATCGGCAAGGGGCGGGTGGTGCGCGAGGGCAAGACCGTCGCGATCCTGTCGCTCGGCACCAGGCTCGAGGAGGCGCTGAAGGCGGCGGAGGTGCTGGAGGCGAAGGGGCTGTCGACCACGGTCGCCGACCTGCGCTTCGCCAAGCCGCTCGACGTGGCGCTGATCCGGCGGCTGCTGACCACCCACGAGGTCGCGGTGACGATCGAGGAAGGCGCGGTCGGGGGGTTCGGCGCGCACGTGCTGACGCTGGCGAGCGACGAGGGGCTGATCGACGCGGGGCTGAAGCTGCGCACGCTGCGGCTGCCCGACGCGTTCCAGGATCAGGACAAGCCCGAGAAGCAATATGCCGATGCCGGGCTGGACGCCGATCACATCGTCGCGACGGTGCTGACGACGCTGCGCCACAACAGCGCCGCGGTGAGCGAGGGCGCCTACGCCTGAGGGCGGTTCGGCCGTGTCACGAGCGTGGCGCGCGGGACGTACATGCATGACGGGGCCGGCAAGGGCCGTAAGCCGCGTGGGGTGATTCCTGGGCCGGGCGATCGCGCCGACGGGCCGCGGACTGGACCCGCGAGATCTTGCAAGTGTCGGCTCGGAACAACAGCCTTCCATGTATAGATGCGAACGATATGGATCATATTCTTAACTATATTGCCATGCCCAGCTGAGCGTCGGTATTAATTCTTTGTTAATTGCCGGTTTTGAGTTATCTTCCGATTCGACAAGTCTGTTCAGGCTGATTGAATTGGGGAAAGTGGCATGGTGGGATTAGTTTCGAAAGCATTGTTACTATCCGCTGCGATCTCGGCATCGACTATCGCGACATCGGCGGACGCGCTGGTGATCAACAACTACTTCACCTATGATCTTAAAAACCACGCCCGGTCGGTCGAGATCATGAACGCGATCGACTATTCGTCGCGAGCATTCGAGCGGGCGTTCAGCAACGACGTAACGGTCAACATCCAGTATCAGCTGGGCTATTCGAGCTCTTACGGCCTCGGTCAGTCGGCGACGTCGGGCGACCGGGTCCGCAAGGATCGTTACGCGGATTGGCTGCGTGCCAGTTCGGCGGCCAATCCGGCAAACACCGTGCTGGCACAGGCGGTCGCAAGCCTTAGTGTCGGCAACCTCGCCAACCCCGATGTCGAATGGATCCAGTTCGAGAGCGCGCAGGCTCGCGCTCTCGGGATTGCGATCCAAGGCGATCTCGAGACCTGGGGTCCGCCGGACGACCCCTATTTCGCAGATTTCGGTGGCGACTCGCTGCCCGAGGGGCAGGGGCTGGATGGATCGGTGAAGCTGATGAGCCTCGACGACGCGCTGTTCGGGACGGACATCCCGTGGTCCGAGATGCCGAAATACGACGAGAGCGTGGGCCTCGCCTCCTGGCGCTTCGCCGCGATCAACACGATCCAGCACGAGATCATGCACGTCCTCGGTGGCGGCAATGCCCTCGTCCTGCCCGGCGTGGATCAGATCACGGGGCTCGACCTGTACCGCTACACGGCGCCGGGCGTGGCCAACGACGGCAACGAGCACGACACGGCTTATTTCTCCGTCGATGGCGGCAAGACCAATATCCAGTATTTCAACAGCGATAACTTCGGGGATCCCGGCGGCTGGGGGCCGACGCTCCGTTGCCCGACCGGCTACGGCCGGGGCGGGCCGATCGGGTTGTTCATGGACGCGGTGTCGTGCGGCAACCAACCGACGGTGACGTTGAGCCTGGATTCGCCCGAGGGCATCCAGATGATGGCGCTCGGCTGGAACCCACGGGTCGCCGCGGTGCCGGAACCCGCGACCTGGACGATGATGCTGCTCGGCTTCGGCGGCATCGGCGCGGCACTGCGCCGGCGGCGTCCGCGGGTGGCGGTGCGGATCGACCTCGCCTGACAGGTTGGCGGTCGGCCCCCAAGGGGGGGTAACATTGGATGGCGTTGGAGATCGAGATGGTTGGACTATTCGCGAAGCGATTGCCGGTGCTGACGGCTGCCGTCTTGCTGACGATGACGGCAAGCTCTGCCGATGCGCTGGTGATCAACAACTACTTTACCTATGATCTGAAGAACCACGAACGCGCGATCGAGATCATCGACGCGATCAACTATTCGTCTAGAGCATTCGAAAATCTGTTCTCGAACGATGTCACCGTGAACATCCAGTATCAGCTGGATTACTCGGTCGGTGTCGGCCTCGGGCGTGCGGCGGGCGGAAGCGAGCGGATCCGGAAAGACGTCTATGGCGACCTGTTGATCGCGAGCTCGGCGGCAAACCCGGAAAACGCCGTGCTGGCGAAAGCGGTCGAGAGCCTGGGGCAAGGGAACTTCGCCAATCCCGGTATCGAGTACATTGAGGTTACCAGCGCGCAGATTCGAGCGATCGGTGTGCCCATCCAGGGCGATGTCGAGACCTGGGGAAACGGGGAGTGGTACAGCGATTTCGGCGGCGACTCGCTGCCGGAGGGGCAGGGACTGGACGGATCCGTGATATTGATGAGCGTCAGTGAGATGTTGTTCGGCATGGACATCCCCGCATACGACAAAAGCATCGTGGGCGCCCCCGTCCGCTTCTCCGCGATCAATACGATCCAGCACGAGATCATGCACATCCTGGGTGGTGGCAATTCCATCATCATCGAGATGTACGAAGATGATCTGCAGGAGCTCCGGGTAACCAAGCAGGTGACGCCGCTCGACCTGTATCGCTACACCGCACCGGGCAAGCCACACGACGGCGGTGCAACGGACTTCGCTTATTTCTCGGTCGATGGTGGCAAGACCAACATCCAGCAGTTCAATACCGGCGACCGATGGGAAGCCGGGGGCTGGGGCCCCATGGCGCCCTGTCCGAGCGGGATCGGCAGGGGCGGGCCGATCGGGTTGTTCATGGACGCGGCGTCCTGCAGCAACCAGCCGACCGTGACGTTGAGCCTGGATTCGCCCGAGGGCATCCAGCTGATGGCCCTCGGCTGGAACCCGCGAGTGGCCGCGGTGCCGGAGCCTGCGACCTGGACGATGATGCTGCTCGGCTTCGGCGGCATCGGCGCGGCACTGCGCCGGCGGCGCCCGCGTGCGGCGGCGTGCATCGCCGCGACCTGATCGGGTGACGTAGCTGGACGAGCCGAGGCGCGTCGTGTCGATGACGGGAGGTTACGAATGATCGGATTGGCGTCGAAGAGTTGGTCGTCGGTGTCGGCGGTGTCGCTTTCGGTCGTATCGCTGTCGGCCACGGCAGTCCCGGCGGACGCGCTGGTGATCAACAACTACTTTTCGAAGACGTTGACGGCAAATCCGCGCGCCACCGAAATCATCGCCGCGATCAACTATTCGTCGAACGCATTCGCGTCTTTGCTGTCCAACGATGTCACGGTGAACATCCGCTACGATCTCGATCTCGACGCCTACAATTTTCTCGGTGTTTCCGGCGCCTCGGGAGACGGGAAGTACAAGGAAACCTACGTCGACATGCTCCGCGAAAACGCGGCGGCGCATCCCGAGAATGTCGTGCTGTCGGAGGCGGTGAAGTACCTTGAAAAGGGCAATTACGGCAATCCCGACCTCAGCTATGTCGGCGCGAGCAGTGCGCTGCTGCGCGCCAACGGGTTCGACACGATGGGCGATTTCGAACGATATACCAACGACGACGGGACGCCGGTCTACGATCTCTATGGCGCCCAGTTGGACGGTGGCCTCGACGGGGTGATATCGCTGGCCAGCATTGACGAGATGCTGTTCGGCTTCGACATCCCAGAATGGGATGGGACGGAGGCCAGGCTTTATTCGGCGATCAACACGATCCAGCACGAGATCATGCACGTTCTCGGCGGCGGCAACTCCAATGTCGGGTCGGACTACATGATGCAAGCGCTCGACATGTACCGCTATGCGGCGCCGGGCACGCCCGAGTTCACCGAGGACGGATCGGCATATTTCTCGATCGACGGCGGGGTGACCAAGATCCAGCAATTCTCCCGGACCGGCACCGACCGCAATGGCTGGGGGCCAGACGCCCCCTGTTCGACCGGGGCCGGCTCCGGCGGGCCGATCGGGTTGTTCATGGATTCGACCTCGTGCCCCAATCAGCCGACGGTGACCTTCAGCCTCGCGTCGCCCGAGGGCATCCAGCTGATGGCGCTCGGCTGGAATCCGCGCGTCGCGGCGGTGCCGGAACCCGCGACCTGGTCGATGATGCTGGTCGGCTTCGCTGGCGTCGGCGCGGCGTTGCGGCGGCGGCGGACGGTTGCGGAGGTGGCTGCGGGGGGCGGGTGAGCCGAGGGGCCCGAGCCGGTGATCCATTCGTCGCGCCGGGGAGGGCACCTAATATCATGTGTTCCCGCGAAGGCGGTGACCCGGTATTGGGCTCCAGCCTTCTTAAGACCTCTGCGAAACTCCTTCGTCATCCCGGACCCTTCGACTTCGCTCAGGAGAGCCCTTTTTCCGGGATCCATTGTTCGGCAAGAGCATAAGCCGTCGATTTTGCAGCGCCGTGGACCCCGGAACAAGTCCGGGGTTGTCTGTTATCGCCAGTTTAGAAGTCGCTCGTTCCGCGCATAAGCGGGATGCCCGGGTCGGGTGGCCACCCGACCCGGGCGCGGATAGCTGGACCGTTCCGGGGTTGGGCTCGCGCCCGTCGTCATCTTGGTCGGCTATCCGCTTCGCCTTGACGCTTGGTGAGTTGCCTGGGCCACTGGTGAAAACCACGCCCGCAGACGATCACAAGCCACTGGAGGATAATGTCCGATGCATGATTCTGCTACCATTCCCGACAGCTTTATCGGCTGCGATGTCGGCAAGGCCGAGATCGTCGTGTTCGACAGCCGAAGCGGACGCACGACCAGGATCGCCAACGATCCCCAGGCGCTGGCCGACTTCGCGGGCACGCTCGAGCCGACGGGCCTGGTCGTCTGCGAAGCCACCGGCGGCTACGAGGCCGGCCTGCTGAACGCGCTGGTCGCCGCCGGCCGCCCGGTGCACCGTGCCGATGCCCGCAAGGTGAAGGCCTTCATCCGCTCGTTCGGGATCCTCGGCAAGACCGACGGCATCGACGCCCGCGCGCTCGCCGCCTACGGGCGCGAACGGCACGGCGCGCTGGCGCGCTGGCAGCCCCGCGACGAGCAGCGCGACCAGCTCGCCCTGCTGGTCTCGACCCGGCGCGAGTGCGTTCGCCAGCGCGTCGCCTGCCGCAACCGGCTACAGGCGCCCGGCACGGCACCGGTCGCGCCCCGCCTGCAGCGCATCCTCGCCACGCTCGATGCCGAGATCGCCGGCATCGACGCCGACATCGCGACCCTGATCGACGCCTGCGAACCACTGAACCGGGCCGCCACGACCCTGCGCGCCATCCCCGGCATCGGCCCCGCCACCGCCGCCCAGCTCGTCGCCCTCATGCCCGAGCTCGGCACCCTCGGACGCCGCCAGGCCGCCGCGCTCGCCGGCCTCGCGCCACATCCGAGACAGAGCGGCAGCCACGACGCCTACCGCAGGACCCGCGGTGGCAGGCCCGAGGTCAAGCAGGCCCTCTTCATGGCAGGCCTCGCCGCGGCCAGACACAACCCCACCCTCAAAAGCTTCTACAAACGACTGATCGCAAACGGCAAGAAACCGATCGTCGCCCTCGTCGCCGTCATGCGAAAACTCCTCGTCATCGCCAACGCACGCATCCGCGACACCATGGCGATGAACTGAGTTGATGACGGAGTGATTTGGTGAAGTTGGAGACTTTTGCAGAGGTCTCGCCTTCGCGGGGCCTCTGCAAAGCCCACTCGGTCACCCCGCACTTGCTCCGCGATCCACTGTTTCGTGCAGGGATAAGCCATTGATCTTGCGAGAGGGTGGACCCCGGAACAAGGCTCTCCTGAGCACAGTCGAAGGGTCCGGGGTGATGAGCGGATTTGGCGAATTCGACGACTTTCGTAGAGGTCTCGCCTGCGCGGGAGCACGACTGACAGGGCGCAGCCTTGCCATGATCGAAGGGCTCTCACCTCCTCGGGTTGCACCGTGTAGGTGCCGGCAACGCGATAAGGATCGAGGCAGCCCTGCCAACGAGGGCACGCGAACGCCGTGTGGGCGAACGCTGATCTCAGCTCTTCACGACAAGCTCCGCGTGTCGACCGTCCGCGCAGGCACCTCACCCCGGCGCGATCACCTTCGCTGCGCTTCGCCCATGCCCGAGATGCTGCCCGGACGGTAAGCGCTCGTGAGCAGCGCCCTGGCGTCGCCGGGGGAGCGGGCGTGGCCGCGGCCGTCTCGGCTGGCGTCGATGACGCGGTCGAGTAGTTCCTGGCCTTCGTGCCAGGCGCCCAGTCCCGAGGCGGCGTTGATGTGGCCGCGGGCGCTGATGTCGACATGGTGGCTGCCCCATTCGGCGGCCATGCTGTGCGCCCGTTCGGGGGTGACCCACGGATCGTCGGTCGAGGACACCACCAGCGACGGGAAGGGCAGCGGGGTTCGGGGTACGGGGGCGAAGCCGGCGAGTTCGCGCGGGGCGTCTGCGCGGTCGACGTCGGCGGGCGCGACTAGCAGCGCGCCGGCGACCGGCCAGCCATAGGGCTGCGGCGACAGGGCCGCCCACCACGCGACCGCGATGCAGCCGAGGCTGTGTGCGGCGAGGATCACCGGCGCCTGCGCCTGGCGGATCGCCTCGTCGAGCTTGGTAACCCAGGAATTGCGGTGCGGCGTGTCCCACATGCCGAGTTCGACCCGGACGGTGTCTAGACGCGATCGCTCCCATAAGGTCTGCCAGTGCGATGCACCCGACCCGCCCAGCCCGGGCACGGTGAGGATCGTCGGGGAAACGGCGTCGTGCGGCGCGAAACTACCCATGGTCACCTCCTGTCGGACGCGAGAAGCGGTTGCTTATTCGCGAGGAAGGGGCGTGTCGGACCTGCGCTCTAGGGCACGCCGATCCGGCACGCCCCCCCGTTACGGGGATATACCCACCTATCCGGGGGACAATGGCCCTGCGACGAGCGGATCACCGCTTGCGGCGGGCCGAAGCGGCAGCGATAGCAAGGCATGGCGAAGCAGCGCGCGGACCAGATTCTTGTCGATCGCGGGCTCGCCGAATCGCGGACCCGCGCGCAGGCGCTGATCATGGCGGGACTCGTATTCGCCGGCACGCGCAAGGTCGAGAAGCCGGGGCAGACGCTGGCCGAAGACGTCGAGCTCGACGTCAGGGGCCGGGACCATCCCTGGGTGTCGCGCGGCGGGATCAAGCTCGCGCATGGGTTGGCGGCGTTCGGCTGGGACGTCGCCGATGCGGTCGCGATCGACGTCGGATCATCGACCGGCGGCTTTACCGACGTGCTGATCACCGGCGGGTCGCGGCGGGTCTATGCGGTCGACAGCGGCACCAACCAGCTGGCGTGGAAGCTGCGACAGGACGAACGCGTGGTGGTGCTCGAACAGACCAGCGCGCGGATCCTGACCGCCGCGCACATCCCCGAGCCGGTCGACCTGATCGTCTGCGACGCGAGCTTCATCGGGCTGGCCAAGGTGCTGGAGCGGCCGATGACGTTCGCGCGCGACGGGGCGCGGCTGCTGGCGCTGATCAAGCCGCAATTCGAAGCGGGGCGCGAGGAGGTCGGCAAGGGCGGCGTGGTGCGCGACCCGCTGGTGCACCGGCGGGTGTGCGACGCGGTGGTGACGTGGCTGGAGGCGCAGGGCTGGCGGGTGCTGGGGGTGGTGGAAAGCCCGATCACCGGTCCCGAGGGCAATGTGGAGTTCCTGGTGGCGGGGGTATTGAGCGGGTAGGTGCCGGTCGAGGGCTCCCGAGCCTACCTCCCCCTCCGACACGCCTTCGGCGCACCACCTCCCCCTGGCGGGGGAGGAATTTGGATCCTCCATCGCTTTAGCGAGGGAGGGAGACCGCCCGCGCCAGCGGGTGGTGGAGGGGGCCTCTCCGCTGGGCACGGTCCAGGATAGTACACACCACGGTCCTTTACCTCGCCGTCGCCGCGCGCCAAGACGGGGCTTGCAACGATATCGGGGGGTGCCGTGGGAGAAATCGCGTCGAAGGGGCAGTTGCGGATGTCGTTCGCGCGCTGGGCGATGGTGACGGTGCCGTCGATCCTGCTGCTTGGCTTCCTTGCCGGGCGGGTGGTGCCGGTCGGCAACGAGAGCGACTGGTATCGGGCGCTCGCCAAGCCCGCGGCGACGCCGCCGGGCTGGGTGTTCCCGGTGGTGTGGTCGTCGCTGTACGTGATGATGGGGCTGGCACTGGCGATGATCCTGAATGCGCGCGGCGCAGGTGCGCGGGGACTGGGGATCACGCTGTTCGTCGTGCAGTTCGCGCTCAACCTGGCGTGGACCCCGCTGTTCTTCGGCGCACATCGGATCACGCTGGCGCTGCTGGTGATCGTCGCGATGACCGTGCTGACGATCGCGACAACCGTCGCATTCGCGCGGGTGCGCAAGGCGGCGGCGTGGCTGCTGGTGCCGTACATGGTGTGGATCAGCTTCGCGAGCGTGCTGACGTGGCGGATCGGGCAGCTCAATCCGCACGCCGAAACTCTTGTACCGGCTCCGCAAACAACCCAGATGTTGTGAAAGGAACCAAGATGCAGACCGAAAACCGTATGTTCGACGACATCGTGAAGATGTTCAACGGCGCTGCCGGCACCATCGCCGGCGTCGCGCGCGAGACCGATGCGTCGGCGCGCAGCCGCGCGCGCGAATGGATCGGCGGGCTCGATTTCGTCTCGCGCGACGAGTTCGAGGTGGTGAAGGCGATGGCAGTGGCCGCGCGCGAGCAGAACGATGTGCTCGAGGCGCGGATCGCGGCGCTCGAGGCCAAGCTGCCCTGACCTTTTCCACAGTTTTGTCGGGCCGATCGTGCGCCGCGCTTGCCGGCGCGGTTTTGCCTCGGCAGCGTCTTTCGTGCGATAGCGCTGCCAGGACATGACGATGCTCGACCAAGCCGACCACGACAGCGACCCCGCCGCGCCGATCGACATGCTCGAAGCCTATTATGGCGCGCATGGCTGGGATCACGAGCGTCACGACGACGAGATCGTCACCAACGTGAAGGGCAGCTGGGCAACCTACGAACTCCGCGCGCTGTGGCGCGAGGAGGATAGCGTGCTGCAATTCCTCGCCTTTCCGGACATCAAGGTGACCGACGACCGTCGCGCGCAGGTCTATGAAACGATCGGGCTGGTCAACGAGCAGCTGTGGATCGGGCATTTCGAACTGTGGTCGTCGAGCGGCGTGCTGCTGTTCCGGCATGCCGCGATGGTCGACGGCGGCGAATCGGGAACGATGTCGCTGGAGGCGACCGAGTTGCTGGTCGAATCCGCGATCGAGGAGTGCGAGCGCTTCTATCCGGTGTTCCAGTTCGTGCTGTGGGGCGGGAAGAGCCCCAAGGAGGCGCTCGCCGCGGCGTTGATCGAGACGCAGGGCGAGGCGTGAGCGCGCTCGCCGACGCGCCGATCTGGCTGGTCGGCTGCGGCAATATGGGCGGAGCGATGCTGCGGCGGTGGATCGCGGCGGGGATGGACCCAGCCCGGGTGACGGTGATCACGCGCGGGGCGGCGGATCTGCCGGCGGGCGTGCGCCACGTGCACGCGGTGCCGGAGGGCGCGCGACCGGGCATCGTCGTGCTGGCGGTCAAGCCGCAGCAGCTCGACATCGTGGCGCCTTTGCTGGCGGGCGTGGGGCCGGCGTTGCTGGTATCGATCCTGGCCGGGGTGGAGGTTGCCGCCCTGCGCGCCCGCATTCCTGCTGCAACGATCGTGCGGGCGATGCCGAACCTTCCGGTCGCGATCGGCAAGGGGGTGACGGCGCTGTTCGCCGACGCGATCGAGACGGAGGCGCGTGCGGTGGTCGAGGCGCTGACGGTGCCGCTCGGGCTGGTCGAGTGGATCGATGACGAGGCGCAGTTCGACGCGGTGACCGCGCTGGCGGGGTGCGGGCCGGGGTTCGTGTTCCGCTTCGCCGATGCGCTGGCGCAGGCGGGGGCGGCGCTGGGCCTGCCTGCCGACCAGGCGGCGCGGCTGGCGATCGCCACGCTCGAAGGGTCCGCGATCATGGCAAGCGGGTCCCCGGAGGCACCCGCGGTGCTGGCGGATCGGGTGGCGAGCCCGGGCGGATCGACGCGCGAGGGGCTGAACGTGCTCGATCGTGACGAGGCGCTGGTGAGGCTGCTGACCGAGACGCTGGCGGCATCGGCGCGGCGGAATGCCGAGATGGCGGCGGCGGCTCGGTAACGTCCGGTAGGGCAGGTCGCTCCGGCACACCGACTTGCCCGCATGGGCGTTTTGCGCTATGGCCGTCCTCACGTTTCTTGCGAGACGCAGATGACACGCGCTTGCGGGCGCACGCTGGCCGGCGAGGTTTCGCCCGCCGGCGCTTTTGCGTTTGGCGGTTTTTGGTCTGGGGAAGCATCATGTTCGACAGCCTGAGCGACCGTCTTGGCGGCGTGTTCGACCGCCTCCGCGGTCGTGGCGCGCTGACCGAGGCCGATGTTCGCGGCGCGATGCGCGAGGTGCGGGTCGCGTTGCTGGAGGCGGACGTCGCGCTGCCGGTGGCGCGCGATGTGGTCGACCGGATTACCGAACAGGCGGTCGGTCAGAACGTGCTGCGGTCGGTCACGCCGGGGCAGCAGGTCGTCAAGATCGTCAACGATGCGCTCGTCGAGATGCTCGGATCGGAAGCCGTCGAGCTCGACCTGAACGTCGCGCCGCCGGCGATCATCATGATGGTCGGCCTGCAGGGATCGGGCAAGACCACGACGACAGCCAAGATCGCCAAGCGGCTGTCGGGCGGGCAGGGCGGACGCGAGCGCAAGAAGGTGCTGATGGCGTCGCTCGACGTCAATCGCCCGAACGCGCAGGAGCAGCTGGCGACGCTCGGCACCCAGATCGAGGTTGCAACGCTGCCGATCGTCGCCGGTCAGCAGCCGGTCGATATCGCGCGTCGGGCGATGCAGGCGGCGAAGCTCCAGGGCTTCGACGTGCTGATGCTCGATACCGCGGGCCGGCTGCACGTCGATCAAGCGCTGATGGACGAGATGCGCTCGGTCGCCGACGTGGCGCAGCCCGCCGAGATCCTGCTCGTCGTCGATTCGCTGACCGGGCAGGACGCGGTCAACGTCGCGCAGAACTTCTCCGATCAGGTGCCGCTGACCGGCGTCGTGCTGACCCGGATGGACGGCGATGCGCGCGGCGGTGCGGCGCTGTCGATGCGCGCGGTCACGGGCAAACCGATCAAGTTCGCAGGGACCGGCGAGAAGCTGGATGCGCTCGAGGCATTTCATCCGGGCCGGGTTGCCGGGCGTATCCTCGGCATGGGCGACGTCGTCAGCCTGGTCGAGCGCGCCGCGGAATCGATCCAGCAGGAAGACGCCGAGCGGATGGCCAGTCGGATGGCCAAGGGCCAGTTCGACATGAACGACCTGCGCGCGCAGCTGGGTCAGATGGCGCGTATGGGCGGGCTCGGTGCGCTCGCGGGGATGATCCCGGGCATGAAGAAGGCGCAGGCGGCGATGGCCTCGGCGCCCGGCAGCGACAAGATGCTCGTCCACATGGACGCGATGATCGGATCGATGACGCTGAAGGAGCGCGCCAAGCCCGAGCTGATCAACGCCAAGCGCAAGATCCGCATTGCCAAGGGATCCGGCACTACGGTGCAGGAGGTCAACAAGCTGCTGAAGATGCACCTCGAAATGTCGACCGCCATGAAGAAGATCAAGAAGATGGGCGGGCTGAAGGGCATGATGGCGATGCTGGGCAAGGGCGGCATGGGCGGCGGCATGGCCGGGCTCGGCAACGCGCTCGGCGGCCAGCAGCTCGGCGACATGATGGGCAAGGCGGGCGGTGGCCTGCCGGGATTGCCCGGCCTTGGCGGCGGCGATGCGGGCGGGATGCCCAAGCTGCCGCCCGGCTTCGACAAGTTTCTCACCAAGAAATAACGACCAACTCGAAAACGAAGGAAGATACCAATGGCAATCAGCATTCGCCTGTCGCGTGGCGGCTCCAAGAAGCGTCCTTATTACCGCATCGTCGTCGCCGACGCGCGCAGCCCGCGCGACGGCCGCTTCATCGAGAAGATCGGCAACTACAATCCGCTGCTCGCCAAGGACAACGAGCAGCGCGTGGTGCTGGACGCGGATCGCGCCAAGCATTGGCTGAGCGTCGGCGCGCAGCCGACCGATCGCGTCGCTCGCTTCCTGGATGCGGCGGGCGTCCGTGAGCGCGCCGCGCGCGAGAACCCCAACAAGGGCAAGCCCGGCGAGAAGGCGACCGAGCGCGCAGAAGAGCGTGCCGAGAAGCTGAAGGCGCAGCAGGAGGCCGAGGCCGCTGCCGCTGCGGCGCCTGCTCCCGAGCCGGTGGCCGAGGAAGCTCCTGCCGCCGAGGAAGCCCCTGCCGCCGAGGAAGCTGCGGCGACCGAGGAAGCGGCGCCGGCCGCCGACGAGGCGACGACCACCGAAGAAACCGCTGCCTGATCACGCAGCGTAACTGGGCTATGGTGCGTTCCTCTGCCCAAGGAGAACCGCATCATGGCCTACGATCCCGATCCGAGAACCGCACCCGATGACGACGCCACCAACCAGGGTGTCTCGACCCAGGAACCCGCCGAAGGCGGCGACGACACCCCCGGCCGCAACGAAGGTTCGCCCGAGGGGTGATGCCACGGTCACGATGGCGGTGGTGATCGGGGCGCACGGCATCGCGGGCGAGGTTCGGCTGAAGGTCTATGCGACCGACATCGCGCCGTTCGCCCGCTTCAACGACGGCGCGCTGACGGTGAAGTCGCTCCGCGCCGGCAGCAACGGCACGATCGCGCGATTCGTCGAAGTCGCCGATCGCACTGCGGCCGAGGCGCTGCGCGGGACCGAACTGACGGTGCCCCGCAGCGCGCTGCCGCCGCTGGGGGAAGGCGAGTATTATCATGCCGACTTGCTCGGCCTAGCGGTTCGATCGTCGACCGGCGAGGCGCTGGGTAAGGTCGTCGCGATCGACGATTTCGGTGCCGGCGATGTCATCGAGGTCGAGCGGCCCGACGGCAAGCGCTTCATGGTGCCGATGCGGATCGAGGCGGTGCCCGAATGGGACGACGAGCGGCTGATCGTTTCCGCCGATTTCGTAGAGTAGGGGGTAGCTGCGTCGCGTTCAGCGGAGAGGCCCCCTCCACCACGGCCGTCGGCCGCCGACCCCCTCCCCGCCAATGCGAGGGAGGGATTCTACTCCTCCCCCGCCAAGGCAGGTCTATCGCATATGAATTGTGGCCTTGTTACACTGCTCCGTCACCCCGGACTTGTTCCGGGGTCCACCCTTCGCACGTTCATAGGCCGCTGATTTGCGGTACCGTAGACCCCGGAACAAGTCCGGGGTGACGAAGAATTTGGGGTTGCGACCGCGAAATGCTGTCCGGCTGGGCGACCATTTTCCATATGCGATCGCCCTGCCCGGCAGGGGGAGGTGGCAGCGGTGACGGAGGGGGAGGTAACTCCCGGGAGCCCTCGATCAGACCACGTTCAACCCAACATCCACGTTGTTGCGCGTGGCGTTCGAATACGGGCAAACTTCGTGCGCCGCGGCGACGAGGCGCTCGGCATCGGCCTTGTCGACGCCCGGCATGTCGATCGTCAGGTCGGCGGTGATCCCGTAGCCGCCCTCGGCGCGGGGGCCGAAGCCGATCGCCGCGGTTACCGTCGCGTCCTTGGGGACCGAAACGCCGACCTTGCCCGACACCGCCTTCATCGCGCCGAGGAAGCAGGCCGAATAGCCTGCCGCAAACAGCTTTTCGGGATTGGCGCCAACCCCGCCCGGGCCGCCCATCTCCTTCGGCACGACCAGCTTGACGTCGACCGAGCCGTCGTCGGAGCGGGCGGCGCCGTCGCGGCCCCCGGTGGCGGTGGCGCTGGTCTTGTAGATGACGGTAACGGACATGGACGATCTCCTTCGCGGGCTATGTGCGGGCGAGGGTGCGCGAGGACAACCCCCCGGTCACCGCCGCAACGGGCGGCGCTCGGCGAGCAGGTTGCGGATCGTCGTCGCCGCGACCCCGGCCTCGCCCATCGCGTGGCTGATCTGGTCGAGGCCCTTCACCACGTCGCCCGCGGCAAACAGGCCGGGGATGGTGGTGCGCTGGTGATCGTCGACCTCGAGGCAGCCATCGTCGGTCGCGCGCGCGCCGGCCGCGACCGCGAGCTCGGACCGGATCACCGAGCCGAGCGCGGGATAGACGCTGTCGAAGGTCATACGCCCAGATGCGGTATCGACGACGAAACGGTCGTGCTCGATCGTATAGCGGCCGCAGGGCCCGTCGACCCGCGCGATGCCCGCATCGTCTAGCGCCGCGGCACAGGCTGGCTCGAGCTCGTGGCGCGCGGTGGGAGCGATCAGGGTCACGTCGCGGGTGTAGCCACGCAGGAAGATTGCCTCGCGCATGCCGTGATCGCCGGTGCCGATCACCCCGACCCGCTTGTCGGTGACCTCGTAGCCGTCGCAGATCGGACAGTAGCGGAGCAGCCCGCGCTCCAGCGCCTCGTCGTGTAGCTCACGCGGCATCTCCGGGCGGTTGTTGACCACGCCGGTGGCGAGAAGCACGGTGCGCGCAGGGTGGCGGCCCGTAGCGGTCACCACCTCGAAATCGTCGCCGTCGCGGTCGATCGATTCGACCGCGGTGCGTTCGCGGACCGCGCCATAGGATTCGGCCTGGGCGAGCATGCGCGCGAGCAGGTCGGTGCCGCGGATCCCCTCGGGATAGCCGGCATGGTTGTGGGTGCACGGGATCAGCGCGGCGCGGCTGGCGCCGCTGTCGAACAGCCGGATCCTGAGATGGAACCGCGCCAGGTAGATCGCCGCGGTCAGCCCCGCAGGACCGGCGCCGATGATGATGCAGTCGTCCCCCCGATCGGCCCCCGTCTTGTCCATCGCGTTCGTTCCCCTTGTCAGCGCCGCTCCATGCGAGGATGAGCGCGCGATGTCCTTCGCCGCCACGATCCTGACGCTCTACCCCGAGATGTTCCCGGGGCCGCTCGGCATATCGCTGGCTGGCCGTGCACTCAACGAGGGGCGGTGGCGTTGCGATCCCGTGCAGATCCGCGATTATGCGACCGACAGGCATCGATCGGTCGACGACACACCGGCGGGCGGTGGCGCCGGAATGGTGCTGCGCGCGGACGTCGTCGCAGCGGCGATCGACGCGGTGGCCGTCCGATCGGGCGGGGAAGCACGCCCGCTGCTGGCGATGACCCCGCGGGGACGGCCGCTGACCCAGCAGCGCGTCCGGGCACTGGCCCAGGGGCCGGGGGTGGTGATCCTGTGCGGCCGTTTCGAAGGCTTCGACGAACGCCTATTCGAGGGCCGCGCGATCGAGGAGGTGTCGATCGGCGACTATGTGCTGTCGGGCGGCGAGATGGGCGCGCTCGTCCTGCTCGACGCTTGCATCCGGCTGCTTCCCGGGGTAATGGGCGCGCCTTCCAGCGGTGACGAGGAGAGCTTCGAAAGCGGTCTCCTCGAATATCCGCATTATACCCGACCTGCTGAATGGGAAGGGCGCACGATCCCCGAAGTGCTGCGATCGGGGGATCATGCGAGGATCGCCGCGTGGCGTAAAGCCAGGGCGGAGACCGATACACGGCTAAGGCGGCCGGACCTTTGGGAGCGCCATGAGGGCGCTCGGGTCGGGTCGCCCTCTGGCGCGCAGCGAATGAAGGACGAATGAGATGAACCTCATCCAGACGCTCGAAGCAGAGCAGATTGCCAAGTTCCACGAAACCAAGTCGATCCCCGATTTCCGCCCCGGTGATACGCTGAAGGTCGGCGTTAAGGTGGTCGAAGGCGACCGTACCCGCGTCCAGAACTACGAAGGCGTGTGCATCGCCCGCGCCAATCGCGGGATGGGCAGCAGCTTCACCGTCCGCAAGATGAGCTTCGGCGAGGGCGTCGAGCGCGTTTTCCCGCTCTATTCGCCCAACGTCGATTCGATCGAAGTCGTCCGCAAGGGCGCGGTGCGGCGCGCGAAGCTCTATTACCTGCGCGGCCGGACCGGCAAGTCGGCCCGTATCGCCGAGCGCCGTGACACCCGCCCCGCAAAGGGCACCGCCGCCGCGGAGTGATCCTGCGGGGCCTGCTCTAGGGAAGGGCGTCGCGGCTTTGGCTGCGGCGCCCTTTTTTGTCTCGGAGGGCGCGCGTGCAACTTGTGTCCCGGCGAAGGCGGGAACCCAGTACTGGGCTCCCGCCTTCGCGGGAGCACGATGGGGCTGGAGGTGATCGCCTCGATATCGCGCGAAATCGTACCCCGGCGAAGGCCGGGGCCCAGATACGCAAGTGGTAGTGATCGATCACCACCGCTGCGCGACTGGGCCCCGGCCTTCGCCGGGGTAGAAGAATACCGATCAGCGATCGTCGGTAGCGACGCTCCCGCGCGTCTTATTGGTCCAGGAAGCTCCGCATTTTGCGGCTGCGGCTCGGGTGCTTCAGCTTGCGGAGCGCCTTCGCTTCGATCTGGCGGATGCGTTCGCGGGTCACCGAGAATTGCTGGCCGACTTCCTCCAGCGTGTGATCGGTGTTCATGCCGATCCCGAACCGCATCCGCAGCACGCGTTCTTCGCGCGGGGTGAGCGAAGCCAGGACGCGGGTCACCGTTTCCTTCAGGTTGGCCTGGATCGCGGCATCGACCGGGATCACCGCGTTCTTGTCCTCGATGAAATCGCCGAGATGCGAATCCTCCTCGTCGCCGATCGGCGTTTCGAGGCTGATCGGCTCCTTGGCGATCTTCATCACCTTGCGCACCTTCTCGAGCGGCATGCTCAAGCGTTCCGCCATCTCCTCGGGCGTCGGCTCGCGGCCCTGCTCGTGGAGGAACTGGCGGCTGGTGCGGACCAGCTTGTTGATCGTTTCGATCATGTGGACCGGGATGCGGATGGTCCGCGCCTGGTCCGCAATCGAGCGGGTAATGGCCTGACGGATCCACCAGGTCGCATAGGTGCTGAACTTGTAACCGCGGCGATATTCGAACTTGTCGACCGCCTTCATCAGCCCGATATTGCCTTCCTGGATCAGATCCAGGAACTGCAGCCCGCGGTTGGTGTATTTCTTCGCGATCGAGATCACGAGGCGCAGATTGGCCTCGACCATCTCCTTCTTGGCGATGCGCGCCTCACGCTCCGCCTTCTGGACCATGTTGACGATGCGGCGGAACTCGCCGAGCGCCATGCCGGTCTGCTGCGAGATCTCGGCGATCTCGGTGCGGATGCGGTCGACCGCGTCGCCTTCGTTGGTGACGAAGGCGGTCCATTTCTTGTCGAGCTTGCCGACCGTCGCGAGGAAATTCTCGTCGAGCTCGTGCCCGACATAGCGGTCGAGGAAGTCCTTGCGGCTGACCTTGTGGCGCTCGGCCAGGCGCAGCATCTGCCCGCCCAGCGCGGTGAGGCGCCGGTTGAAGGCATAGAGCTGGTCGACGAGATACTCGATCTTCGCCTGATGGAACTGGACGCTCTCGACCTCGGCGGTGAGTTCCTCGCGCAGCTTCTGATATTTGCGCTCGTCGGCCGCCGACAGCTCGCCGCCCGCGCTCATCGCCTCGAGGCGGGCGATCTGGACCTTCGAGAACTTCTTGTAGAGCGCGGTGATGCTCGCGAAGCGCTCGAGCGCCATCGGCTTCAGCTGCTCCTCCATCTGCGCAAGGCTGAGGGTGTTGTCCTCCTCCTCGTCGTCGGACGGGCGCGGCGTGCGGCGCTCGGTCAGCTCGTCGTCCTCGTCCTCGGCCACGGGGGCTTCCTCGGGCTCGGCTTCTTCCTTGAAGGAGGCGCCGGCGGTCTTCTCGCTGATTTCGCCGGTGTCTTCCTCGGCGTTCTCGACCTGCTCGGCCGACGGGCCCTTGGACAGCATCGCGTCGAGATCGAGGATCTCGCGCAGCTGCATGGTGCCTTCATTGAGCGCGGTCGACCAGTCGATGATCGCATTGAAGGTGATCGGGCTCTCGCACAGCCCGAGGATCATCGTGTCGCGGCCGGCCTCGATCCGCTTGGCGATCGCGATCTCGCCCTCGCGGCTGAGCAGCTCCACCGCGCCCATCTCGCGCAGGTACATGCGGACCGGATCGTCGGTACGATCGACGGTCTCCTTCTTCTTCTCGACCGCAGGCGCGTTGTCGGCCTCGGCGTCGACGGTCTCGACCTCATCGTCGTCGGCGCGCTCCTCCGGCTCGCCGTCCTCGCCGGCTTCCTCGTTCTCAACGATGTTGACGCCCATCTCGTTCAGCGCGGACATCACGTCCTCGAGCTGATCGGAGGTCATCTGATCCTGGGGCAGCGCCTCGTTGAGCTGATCATAGGTGATGTAGCCGCGCTTCTTGGCGCGCGCGAACACCTTCTTGATCGACGCATCGTTCAAGTCGATCAGCGGGGCATCGCCCGTTTCGGGTGGCTCCGTCGTGTCAGCCGCCATAGTCGCCTTCGCCATCAATTGCCCTCGGGTCCGTATGATCGGGCGTCTTCGTTCGACTGCACCAGATTTGCAAGCCGATCCTCCAACGCCTGTTTCTCTCTCACCAACGCCACCTGCCGTCCAAACGCCTCGTCCGTGAAATCCGCCTGCATCGCGCTGGTCGCGGTGGCGAGCGCCAGGTCGACCTCGGGACGCGCCACCAGGATGGCGATCGCCTCGTCCAGATCGGCGCGGGCGCGGGCTGAATCACCGGCTTCGGCAGTGAACGTATAGGGCATCGTATCGGCTCTCAGCAGATCGCTTGCGATCGCGTCGAAGCCGGATTTGGCCAATATGGTGATGAGCCGGCCGCTATCAAGCGCCTGATCTTCAAGCGCAAGATCGACGACCGCTTCGAACAGCCGGCCGAGCGCGCCGTCGACGAGCTTGAGGCTGCCGAGGATCTCCATGTGGCGGGCGATCTCGGCCGGGTGCCTGATGAGCCCGGCGAGCACCGCCTTGGCGAGAACGCGGTCGATCCCCGCTGCGTGGAAGGCGCGAACGTCGGCGGTGATCGGCGCGTGCGGCGGCTTCCAGGGACCGGTGCGCTTCTCGAACGGCACGAAGGGGCGGCGCTGGACCGCGAAGAGCGCGTCGAAACGGCGGCGGAACTCGGCCTGATATTCGCTGCGCACGGAGGAATCAGCAATGCCGCCGGCGAGTTCGAGCAGGCGTTGCTTGAGCCCGGCGCGGCGTTCCGGCGTGTCGAGCGGTTCGGCGGCGAGCTCGGTCTTCCACAGCCGCTCGACCAGCGGTTCCGGGGCCAGAAGCAGCTTCTCCATCGCCGTCGCACCGCCCTTGCGGACGAGATCGTCGGGGTCCTGCCCCTCGGGCAGCGTTACGAAGGACAGGCTGCGGCCCGGCGCCAGCATCGGCAGCGCACGGTGGGCGGCCCGCAGCGCGGCCTTCTGCCCCGCGGCGTCGCCGTCGAAGCACAGCGTCGGGACGTCGACCATCCGCCACAGCCGCTCGAGCTGCGGCTCGGTCAACGCGGTGCCGAGCGGGGCGACCGCCTCCGCGATGCCGGCCTGGGCGAGCGCGATGACGTCCATATAGCCTTCGACCACCAGTACCCGCGCGGTCTTGCGCACCGCCGCGGCGGCGCGATCGAGATTGTAGAGCGTGCGGCCCTTGTCGAAGAGCGGGGTGTCGGGGGAGTTGAGGTATTTGGGCTCACCGCTGTCGAGGATTCGGCCGCCGAACGCGATCGTCCGCCCGCGCGCATCGCGGATCGGGATCATCAGCCGGCCGCGGAACCGGTCGTACGGGTCCTTGCCCTCGACCGCGATCAGCATGCCCGATTCGACCAGCATCGGATCGCCGTATGCGGCGAGCGCGGTCTTGAGCTTGCCGCGGCTGTCGGGCGCGAAGCCGATCCCGAACGCGCGCGCGGTCTCTGGCGCGATCCCGCGGCGATCCAGCAGCGCCCGAGCCTCGCCGCCACCGACCCCGCCGAGCTGCTCGACGAACCAGGTCGCGGCGTCTGTCATCAGGTCGTGCAGCCCGCGTGCCCGTTCGGCCTTCGCGGCGGACTGGCGGTCTATCGCGGGCATCTCGAGCCCGGCGGCCTGGGCGAGCTCCTTCACCGCATCCATAAACGGCAACCCGCGCTGATCGGTCATCCAGCGGATCGCGTCGCCATGCGCGGAGCAGCCGAAGCAATGGTAGAAGCCCTTGTCGTCGTTGACGTAGAAGGAGGGCGTCTTCTCCTGATGGAACGGGCAACAGCCCTTGTACTCGCGCCCGGCCTTGGTGAGCTTGGTCGTCTTGCCGATGAGGGTGGATAGCGCGGTGCGGGCGCGGAGCTCGTCGAGGAATTGAGGGGTGAGGGTCATGTTGCTCGGGTCAGGTCACCCACCGAGTCCCCCTCCCGCTCGCGAGTTTCAGGTGAACGATGCCCCGCATCGTTCAGGTCAGGCTGGGAGCCTGACCGACTTGAAACTGGGTTAGGGGAGGGCTTGTCCAGCAGAACGCGCTCGATCTCCGCCACCACGCCCTCGATGTTCCCCAGTACGTCATTATTCCAGAATCGAATCACGCGGTATCCTTGTGCCTCCATATAGCGCGTGCGGGCGGCGTCGTCGTCCGCCGATGTGGCGTGCTGGCCGCCGTCGACTTCGATGACCAGCTTCGCACCGCGCGAGGCGAAATCGCCGATGAAGGGGCCGATCGGGAACTGGCGGTTGAACCGTGTACCGGCGACCTGGCGGGCGCTCAGACAGGACCAGAGCTTGCGTTCGGCGTCGGTCGAGGCGGCGCGCAATTCGCGGGAGCGGGCAGTGGGTCGGGTGTAGCCTTTGTCCAACATGCCCTCCCCCAACCCCTCCCGCGAGCGGGAGGGTAGTTTATGTGCCCCGCCCGTGAGTTTACCGCCTCAAGCCAACGCCGCCTTCACCAGCCCGCTCGCCTTGCTCATGTCGAGCGTCTGCGCGTGACGCGCCTTCAGCTCCGCCATCACCCGGCCCATGTCCTTCATGCCGCTCGCGCCGAGCTCCGCCTTGATCGCCTCGATCGCCGCGGTCGTTTCCGCCTCGGACATCTGGGCGGGGAGGAAGCGTTCGATTACTGCGACCTCGGCCTTTTCGGCGTCGGCGAGTTCCTGGCGCCCGCCCTTTTCGAACATCTCGATCGATTCGCGCCGCTGCTTCACCATCTTCTGGAGCACCTCGATGACGAGCGAATCATCGTCTTCGGGCGCCTTGCCGGTGCGCGCCTCGATGTCGCGATTCTTCACAGCGGCCTGGATCAGGCTCACGGCGTTCCGGGTCTCCTTGTCGCCGGCCTTCATGGCGGCGATCTGGGCGGCTTTGATGTCGTCTCGAATCATGGGTGAATCTCTTATCAGATTGACGGCGCCGTGGGGCGGCCTTAGCGGGCGACGCTTAGCGACATCGTTGCCCTAACCCAAGGAGTGCCCGCCTTACCATGGCCGACGCCAAACCTACGCTTGCGCCCGACGGAGCGACCGGAGTCCTCGTCCTCGCGACCGGCGAAACGGTGTGGGGCCACGGCTTCGGTGCCGAGGGCAGCGCGGTGGGCGAGGTTTGCTTCCACACCGCGATGACCGGCTATCAGGAGATCATGACCGATCCGTCCTTCGCCGGGCAGATCATCACCTTCACCTTCCCGCATATCGGCAATGTCGGCGCCAATCCCGACGACGTCGAGGCGGACGCGCCGCATGCGCTCGGCATGATCGTGCGCGAACGCGTCACCGCGCCGTCCAATTTCCGCGCGGTCGAGCGGCTCGACGGCTGGATGAAGCGGCACGCGCGGATCGGGCTGGCGGGCATCGACACGCGCGCGCTGACCCGGCGGATCCGCGCGGGCGGAGCGCCAAACGGCGTGATCGCGCATGCCGCGGACGGCGCGTTCGACATCGATGCGCTGCTGGCGATGGCGCGCGCGTGGCCCGGGCTTGAGGGGATGGACCTGGCGAAGGAGGTGTCGGCGGCGACGCACTATGGCTGGGAAGGCGGGGTCTGGCGGCTGGGGTTCGGTTACGGATCCGAGTCTCCCTCACATGATATGGGAGCGGGTGAGAAGCCCCATGTCGTCGCGATCGATTACGGCTCCAAGCACAACATCTTCCGCAACCTGGCCAGGGCCGGCGCCAAGGTCTCGGTGGTGCCAGCCACCGCGACCTTCGACGAGGTGATGGCGCTGCGGCCCGACGGCATCTTCCTGTCCAACGGCCCCGGCGATCCGGCGGCGACCGCCGAATACGCCGCGCCGGTGATCCGCCAGCTGCTCGATACCGGCAAGCCGCTGTTCGGCATCTGCCTCGGCCACCAGCTGCTCGGGCTGACGGTAGGCGCGACCACAACCAAGATGTTTCAGGGCCACCGCGGCGCCAACCACCCGGTCAAGCGGCTCAGCGACGGCGCGGTCGAGATAACCAGCATGAATCACGGCTTCGCGGTCGAGCGGGACTCGCTACCCGCCAACGTACTCGAGACGCACGTGTCTCTGTTCGACGGCTCGAACGCGGGGCTGGAGTTGACCGACAAACCTGCGTTCAGCGTGCAATATCATCCCGAGGCATCGCCGGGGCCGCAGGATAGCTTGTACCTGTTCGAGCGGTTCGTGGGAATGCTGGAATCGCAGCGTTGACCGTTATCCCTGCCATGGATCGATTAGTTCGAGCCCCAGGCCGGCGAAATGCTTGGTGTTGCGGGTCGCCAGCGCGAACCCGCGCGAGATCGCGGTGGCTGCGATTTGCGTATCGGCCGTTCCTGGGTTCCGCCCTGCGCGTTCCTGCCGCGCAAGGATCGCACCGTAGAGACGCGACGCGGCCAGATCAAAATCGAGCGTTCGATCCTGATAAAGGTCGATCAGCGCTTCGTAACCCGCGAGAAACGCGTCTTTCCGCTTACCGTCTGGCAGCAAATACACGCCGGACAGAAGCTCGCCGATCACCACCGTCGACAGCCAGAGCCGCTCGGCATGTGCCAGCTGCCAAGCGCGTACGGCCGGATCGGGTTGCTGCCGGGTCAGTTCGCTCCAGACGTTCGTGTCAACCAGGATCATTCGAGATCGGGAATGCGGGCGCGGGTGCGCGCCGGGATCGGCAGGTCGATCCCGGGCCGGCTCATGTCGTAGAGCAGCTCACCGATCGACTTCCGCGCCGCCATCGGTTCGGGCCTGACCAGCGCGATCAACGCGCGGCGCGCCTCATCCTCGAGCGACCGGCCGTTCTTGGCGGCCCGCTCGCGCAGCTCCTGCTTCACGTCGTCGGGCAGATTGCGCACCGTCACACTGGCCATCGCCGTCTCCTCGCGATTGCAATGCTATCAATGTATTCAACGAGTGCAACCTAGCCAATGCCCAAACGCACCGACATCTCCTCCATCCTCGTCATTGGCGCAGGGCCGATTGTGATCGGGCAGGCGTGCGAGTTCGATTATTCGGGCACGCAGGCGATCAAGGCGTTGAAGGAGGAGGGCTATCGGATCGTCCTCGTCAATTCGAACCCGGCGACGATCATGACCGATCCCGAGCTCGCCGACGCTACCTATGTCGAGCCGATCACGCCCGAGATCGTCGCCAAGATCATCGAGAAGGAGCGCCCCGATGCGGTGCTGCCGACGATGGGCGGGCAGACCGCGCTCAACACCGCGCTCGCGCTGTTCCGCGACGGCACGCTCGACCGGTTCGGGGTGACGATGATCGGCGCGGATGCGGACGCGATCGACATGGCCGAGGACCGGCTGAAGTTCCGCGACGCGATGGACCGGATCGGGCTGGAGAGCGCGCGCTCGGCGATCGCCCATACCGAGGGCGAGGCGCTGGAGGGGCTCGCCAAGGTCGGGCTGCCTGCGATCATCCGGCCGAGCTTCACGATGGGCGGCAGCGGCGGCGGCATCGCCTATAACCGTGAGGAGTTTCTGGGGATCGTCCGTGGCGGGCTCGATCTGTCGCCGACCACCGAGGTGCTGATCGAGGAATCGCTGCTCGGCTGGAAGGAATACGAGATGGAGGTCGTGCGCGATCGCGCCGACAACGCCATCATCATCTGTTCTATCGAGAACGTCGATCCGATGGGGGTCCATACCGGGGACTCCATCACCGTTGCGCCGGCGTTGACGCTGACCGACAAGGAATACCAGATCATGCGCAACGCGAGCATCGCGGTGCTGCGCGAGATCGGGGTGGAAACCGGCGGCTCCAACGTTCAGTTCGCGGTCAATCCTAAGGACGGCCGCCTCGTCGTCATCGAGATGAACCCGCGGGTGTCGCGATCGTCGGCGCTGGCGTCGAAGGCGACCGGCTTCCCGATCGCGAAGGTCGCGGCGAAGCTGGCGGTCGGCTATACGCTCGACGAGATTACCAACGACATCACCGGCGCGACGCCGGCGTCGTTCGAACCGACGATCGACTATGTCGTCACCAAGATCCCCCGGTTCGCGTTCGAGAAGTTCAAGGGTGCGGAGGCGGTGCTCGGGACCGCGATGAAGTCGGTCGGCGAGGTCATGGCGATCGGCCGCAACATCCACGAGAGCCTGCAAAAGGCGCTGCGCGGCCTCGAGACCGGGCTCAGCGGCTTCAACATCGTCGATCGGCTCGCGGGCGCACCGCGCGCAGAAATCGAGGCGGCGCTGGCGGTCGCATCGCCCGACCGGTTGCTGGTCGCGGCGCAGGCATTGCGCGAGGGCTTCACGGTCGCCGAGGTCAACGCGATCGCCAAATACGACCCGTGGTTCCTCGAACGCATTGCCGAGATCGTCGCGGCGGAGGCCGAGGTAATGAAGGACGGGCTGCCGATCGAGGCAGCTGGGATGCGTCGGCTGAAGTCGATGGGGTTCAGCGACAAGCGGCTCGCCTGGCTAGCGCTGCAATCCGCCAATCTTCGCGGGATGAGCCGCGGCATCGCGCGCGGATCGGGGCTGATCCACGAGGCGGTGAAGGCGATGACCGGCGGCGTTACCGAGGACGAGGTGCGCGCGCACCGGGTCAAGCTCGGCGTGCGCCCGGTGTACAAGCGGATCGACACCTGCGCGGCAGAGTTCGACGCCAAGACGCCGTATATGTACTCGACCTACGAGGCGCCGTCGTTCGGCACGCCCGAATGCGAATCACAGCCGACCGGGCGCCGCAAGATCGTGATCCTCGGCGGCGGACCGAACCGGATCGGGCAGGGGATCGAGTTCGACTATTGCTGCTGCCACGCCTGCTTCGCCTTGGGTGACGCCGGGTTCGAGACGATCATGATCAACTGCAACCCCGAGACGGTGTCGACCGACTACGACACGTCCGACCGGT
Source organism: Sphingomonas sp. Tas61C01 (assembly GCF_052567495.1). Lineage (NCBI taxonomy): Bacteria > Pseudomonadati > Pseudomonadota > Alphaproteobacteria > Sphingomonadales > Sphingomonadaceae > Sphingomonas > Sphingomonas sp. Tas61C01. The sequence continues at coordinate 1,230,862 of NZ_CP199583.1, read as the reverse complement.
TGTATTTCGAGCCGCTGACCGCTGAGGACGTGCTCGAGATCCTGCATGTCGAGCAGCAGAATGGCGAGCTGGTCGGGGTGATCGTCCAGTTCGGCGGGCAGACCCCGCTGAACCTCGCGCGGGCGCTGGAGACCGCGGGCATCCCGATCCTCGGCACCTCGCCCGACGCGATCGACCTTGCCGAGGATCGCGAACGGTTCGCGGCGCTGATCAACAAGCTCGGCCTGCGCCAGCCCGCGAACGGCCTCGCCCGCAGCCGCGACGAGGCGGTCGCCGCGGCGGAGCGGATCGGCTATCCGGTGCTGATGCGGCCGAGCTACGTGCTCGGCGGGCGGGCGATGGAGATCGTCGACGGCCTCGCCCAGCTCGACGATTATATCCAGACCGCGGTGCAGGTGTCAGGCGAATCGCCGGTGCTGATCGACCAGTATCTGCGCGACGCGATCGAGGTCGATGTCGACGCGATCTGCGACGGCACCGACGTGGTGGTCGCGGGGGTGCTCCAGCATATCGAGGAGGCCGGCGTCCATTCGGGCGACAGCGCCTGTTCGATCCCGCCCTACAGCCTGTCGGCAGAGATCATCGCCGAGATCGAACGCCAGACCGTTGCGCTCGCGCATGCGCTGTCGGTGAAGGGGCTGATGAACATCCAATTCGCGGTGAAGGACGGGCTGGTCTACCTCATCGAGGTCAACCCGCGCGCCAGCCGCACCGTGCCGTTCGTCGCCAAGGCGATCGGCGCCCCGATCGCCAAGATCGCGGCGCGGGTGATGGCGGGCGAACAGCTCCGCGACCTGCCCGCGATCGACCGTCACATCGATTATTTTGCGGTGAAGGAGGCGGTGTTCCCGTTCTCGCGCTTCCCCGGCGTCGATCCGGTGCTCAGCCCGGAGATGAAGTCGACCGGCGAAGTGATGGGGATCGATCCCGATTTCACGACTGCCTTTGCCAAGTCGCAGCTCGGCGCGGGCACGGTGCTGCCGCGCGCGGGAACGGTGTTCGTCAGCGTAAAGGACGGCGACAAGGCCGGAATCGTGCCTGCGATTCGCGCACTGGTCGACAGCGGCTTCGCGATCGTCGCGACCGGCGGTACCGCGGATTACCTCGACCGCGCCGGCCTGCCGGTCGAGCGCGTCAACAAGGTCGCGCAGGGGCGGCCGCACATCGTCGACCGCATCCTCGACGGCGGTATCCATTTGATCTTCAATACGACCGAGGGCTGGCAGAGCCTGAAGGACTCCGCGCCGATCCGAGGATCCGCGCTGTCGCGCAAGATCCCCTACTTCACCACAGCGCCCGCCTCGCTCGAAGCCGCACGCGCGATCGCGGCCGGCGGCACGGCAAACCTTGAAGTACGGCCCTTGCAGTCCTATTATTCGCAATCGCACAAGTGACCTGATCGACACGATCGATCGGACGTGCGGGCGGCCCCGGCCAGGGGTGCGCTTCTACAGGGATAGGTGGGATACACGATGGCGACCGTCGAGAAGATGCCGATGCTGCAGGAGGGATACGAGACCCTCAGCGCGGACCTCAAGCGGCTGAAGGCCGAACGGCCCACGATCGTCGACGCGATCGAGGAAGCGCGCGCTCACGGCGATCTGTCGGAAAACGCCGAATATCACGCCGCCAAGGAGCGTCAGGGCCAGATCGAGGCATCGATCGCGGACATCGAGGACAAGCTGAGCCGCGCGCAGATCATCGACCCGAAGGACCTGTCGGGCGACAAGATCGTGTTCGGTGCCACCGTGACGCTGAAGGACGAGGACGAGAAGCCCGTCACCTACCAGATCGTCGGTCAGACCGAGGCGAACGCCAAGACGGGTCGCATCTCGTACAACTCGCCGTTGGGTCGGGCGCTGATCGGCCGCAAGGTGGACGAGGAGATCGAGGTGACGGTGCCGTCGGGTGACCGGTATTACGTGGTCGAGAAGATCGCTTTTATCTGAGTTTAGGGCGGGCCGCGCTTAGGCCGGTCTGCTTCAAGAGCAGATTAGTTCACGCGGAGACGCGGAGGCTGTTGTAGCTGACGCGCGTGGGTTTTTATCATGCCGGCGTCCCTGGCGTGCACGCTACGCCGAGCTAGTCACCTTTACCCTTCCGGCGCTCCGCGTCTCCGCGCGAACACCTCTCGCGCTTCTTTCGATTTAGCTGGCTCGGTTCTCCTGCGAAAGCAGGAGCCCAGGGTGATGAAGGCTGCCGCGTGTGACTCTGGGTTCCTGCGTTCGCAGGAACACATGCTGGTGCAGAGGGTTCCTGCGTTCGCAGGAACCCATGCTGGTGCAGAATAATTGAAACCGTTCTAAGTTTCAGGCTCACCCAGCCGGCGGCACCAAATTAGGCTCGAGCAGCCGGTGCAGATGCACGACCACGAACTTCATCTCCGCATCGTCGACGGTGCGCTGCGCAGCCGCGCGCCAGGCTTTCTCGGCGCTGGCATAGTCGGCAAAGATCCCGACCACTTCGCAGGACGCAGGATCGGCGAAGTCCAGCGTGCGCGGGTCGGAGACCCGGCCGCCGAAGACGAGGTGGAGTTTGCTCATCCACCCCGTCTACCGGATTGCTGCTTTGCGGTGAAGCCTTAAGCTTTGCTCGACGCGCTCTTTGCCGCCGCGGCGCCCGCGGTCGACAGTGCCTTGGTGACACCCTCGAGCAGCGTCTTGACCTGATCCTTGGCGCCGTCCTTGGTCAGCCCGAGGTTCGCGAACTCTTCCTGCCCGGCGGTACGTGCGGCTTGGGTCGCGGCACGGACGCGCTCGCCGAGATGCTTGCCGACCGGGGCGAGAAGTTCCTTCTCCTTGTCCGACCGGGGCAGCAGCGCGCCGGCAAGCGCGCCGAGCGCCAAGCCACCGGCAAGGATGCCGAGCGGGCTGGCGTCGATCGTCTGCGAGGCGGTGTCGACGGTGCGGCCATAGGCGCGCTCGGCGGCGTCGATGGTCTGGTCGAGCTTGCCGTGGCTTGCTGTGTCGGCGGATTTGGTGTCGGTCATGTCATGGTCCTTTGCGGAAGGGGAGCGGGCTCCGCCTTGGTCTGTCGTTTTACTTTTCTGCCGCCGCGGAACAGATCGGCGATCCGATGACGAGCGAGGTAGAGGCCGGCAACGGCAGTGAGGCCGGCGACCGCGCCGGGGTTGCGGCGCGCACCGTCGACCCCGGCCGCCGCCGCGACGCTGCCCTTGTCGGCGACTTCGCGCATCGCGCGGCGGGCGAGGCGGCGTGGGTTCAGCCGGGCCTGCAACAGCGCGAGCGTCGACGACAACCGCTCGCGGGCGACGACCGCATCGAGCTCGGCCCGGGCAAGGCGCGTCGCGGGTTCGGTCATGACGAAACCCCCGAGGCGGGCGCGAGCTTGCCCTTGCCGATCACCGCGAGGATGACCGCAAGAACCAGCACGACGCCGACCACGATCGCCGTGGCGAAGCCCGGCCCGACCAGAGTGGCGATCGACAGGATCAGCCCGACCAGCAGCGCGATCAACGCCGCCAGCGCCAGGACGCCGGCGGCAGCGAAGAAGACCGCGGCGTTCTTGTAGGCGGAGGTGCGCTCGCCGAGCCGCGCCTTGTAGAGCGCGATCTCGGCGCTCGCGAGCGACCGGGTGTCGTCGACCAGCCGCGACATCAGCGTCGCGACATTGTCGTCCTGCACGTCGCCCTCGATCACGCGGATCAGCCCTCGTTCGCCGGCCGGTTACCGGTCGAGCCGTCGAGGCCCGACTGCGCAACCCGCGCAAGCACGAAGCCCAGCGCGGCGGCGATCCCGATCGCGACCCCCGGGCTCTGCCGAACATAACCGCGGGCGTCCTCGAGCAGATCGTCGACGTCCTTGTTCTTGATCGATGCAGAGAAGTTGTCGACTATCCCCGCGGCCTGCCGCGCGTAATCGCCGTATTGTGCGCCTAGCTTCTCGTCGACCTGGCCGGCCGCGTCGGTCAGCATCGTCGAGAATTGGTCGAGCGCGCCGCCGGCTTTCTGCTTGCCGGTATCGGCGAAAGCGCGGATCTTGTCGGTAGCCTGGCCGGCGTAGTTGCTCGCGCCGTCCTTGATCAGCTGCCGCGGATCCGACGATTTCTGCTCGCCGGGCGTGTTGCCGCTGCCGGTCGCGGCCCCTACGCCTGCGTCGCCGTGCTCGAACGACCCGGTCGCGGCGAGCGTGCCGCCTTCGAGATCGGTGTCGTTGGCGGTCGGTGTGGCATCGATATCAGCCATGATCAGCCCTTTCGCTTGTGTCGGTCCTTCAACCCCGCGGGCGGATGACCGTTCCATCCGCCGCGACGATTGCCGCGGCGGCGTCGGCGCGATAGAGGCGCGCGCGTCCCTAAGGATCTAGGAGCATCGTTACGTGACCGCAATCATCGACATCCATGGCCGCCAGATCCTCGACAGCCGCGGCAATCCCACCGTCGAAGTCGACGTCCTGCTGGAAGACGGCAGCTTCGGTCGCGCGGCGGTGCCGTCGGGTGCGTCGACCGGCGCGCACGAGGCGGTCGAGAAGCGCGACGGCGACAAATCACGCTGGGGTGGCAAGGGCGTCGACCAGGCGATCGAGGCAGTGAACGGGGAGATCGTCGATGCGCTGATGGGGCTGGATGCCGAGGACCAGGCCGATCTCGACACGGTGATGATCGAACTCGACGGCACCGAGAACAAGGGCCGGCTGGGCGCGAACGCGATCCTGGGCGTCAGCCTCGCCGCTGCCAAGGCCGCGGCGGAGGCGCGGGGAATGCCGCTCTACAAATATGTCGGCGGGGTCTCGGCACACGTGCTGCCGGTGCCGATGATGAACATCATCAACGGCGGCGAACATGCCGACAACCCGATCGATTTTCAGGAATTCATGATCGTGCCGGTCGGCGCCGCCAACATCGTCGAGGCGGTGCGCTGTGGCTCCGAGATCTTCCACACGCTGAAGAAGGCACTGCACGACAAGGGACTGGCGACCGGGGTGGGCGACGAGGGTGGCTTCGCGCCCAACATCGCGTCGACCGACGAGGCGCTCGGCTTCATCATGCAGAGCATCGAGAAGGCGGGCTATACTCCGGGCGACGACGTGATGCTGGCGCTCGATTGCGCCGCGACCGAATTCTACAAGCACGGCCGCTACGACATCTCGGGCGAGGGCAAGGTGCTGGAAAGCGGCGCGATGGCCGAATATCTCGCCGACCTCACCCGCCGCTATCCGATCTTCTCGATCGAGGACGGCATGAGCGAGGACGATTGGGAGGGTTGGAAGACGCTGACCGACCTGATCGGCGACAAGGTCCAGCTGGTCGGCGACGATCTGTTCGTCACCAACCCCAAGCGGTTGAAGCGCGGGATCGAGGGCGGGATCGCCAATTCGCTGCTGGTGAAGGTCAACCAGATCGGCACGCTGACCGAGACGCTGGAGGCGGTGAACATGGCCCAGCGCGCGCGCTACACTGCGGTGATGAGCCACCGTTCGGGCGAGACCGAGGATGCGACGATCGCCGACCTCGCGGTCGCGACTAATTGCGGGCAGATCAAGACCGGGTCGCTGGCGCGCAGCGATCGGCTCGCCAAGTACAACCAGCTGATCCGCATCGAGGAAGAACTGGGCGACTCAGCGCGCTATGCGGGCCGCGACGTGCTGATCGGGGCTTGATCGCGGAATCGAGAAGGCAGATGGTGCGCTCCGTGAAGACATCGGCATTCCGCAGAACCATGAAGCGCGCGGCGCTGCCCGCGATCGGCTTCACGTTGATGGCGTTCTTCGGCGCCTATGCGGTGCTGGGGCCGAACGGCATCCTCGCTTATGGCGATTACAAGCGGCAGCTCGCCAAGCGCGAAAAGCACTATGCGGCGCTCGACCAGCAGCGCGTGGTGTTGCGTAACCGGGTGGCATTGCTGGACCCGGATCATGCAAATCCGGACATGGTGGACGAGATGGTCCGCAAGGAACTGAACGTCGCGCATCCGGACGAGGTCATCGTTCCGCTGAAGTAGGTGGGCGGGAGCCGAGCGGGAGTTCCAGCTCCTCCCTCGCTTCAGCGGGGGAGGGGGGCCGCCCGGCGGTGGAGGGGGCCTCGCCACAGGAGAAGTCCCGAGGTATCTCCCCCTCCGTCATTGCTTCGCACTGACACCCCCCCCCATGGCGGGGGAGGAATCGCAGGACTATTCTTGCATCCTCACTGACCCAAGAAGGTCAGCAGGTCCTTCGTGAAGCGATCGCTTTCGGTGATCGTGAGCCCGTGCGGCGCACCGTCATATTCGACGAGCTGCGCGCTGGCGATGCCCTTCGCGGCCTGGCGGCCGGTGGCGTCGATCGGCACGGTCTTGTCGGCGGTGCCGTGGACGATCAGGGTCGGCACGCGGAATGCCGGCAGGTCGCCGCGGAAATCGGTGTGGCCGAACGAGTTGGCGCATTCCAGGATCGGCTTGAGGCCACCCTGCATCGCCAGCCGCCACGCCCAGTCCACGGTCTTTTCGCTAACCGGGCTGGAGATAAAGCCGACGCCGAGGAATTGCTGCAGGAAGCTGTGGAAGAAGCCCGGCCGATCCTTCTTGATCCCCGCGCCGATCGAGGCGAGCTGGTCTTCGAGAACGCCGTGCGGGTTGTCCGAGGTCTTGAGCATGTACGGCACCACCGATGCGATCAGCCCCGCGGCGATCACGCCCTGGCCACCGTGGCGGCTCATGTAGCGCGCGACTTCGCCGCCGCCCATCGAGAAACCGACCAGCGTCGCATCGTTGTCGGCACCGGTCTCCTTCATCACATCGGCGAGATCGTCGGTCAGCGTGTCGTAGTCGTAGCCGCTCCAGGGCTGCCCCGACCGCCCGAAGCCGCGCCGGTCATAGGCAATCGCGCGGAACCCCGCCTCCGCCAGCGCCATCGCCTGCGCATCCCAGCTGTCGGCCGACAGCGGCCATCCGTGGATCAGGATCACGGGCCGTCCCGAGCCCCAATCCTTCACATAGAGGTCGGTGCCGTCGCGCGTCTTGACGTAGGGCATGCAAGTCTCCGGTAACGAGGTGCCTCGGTAACGGTGCAGCCGCGCGACCGTTCCGTTCAGTTCAGATGTTGCGCGGGCTGGGCGTCCTCGGCCTCGGCGGGCGCGGGGTTGCGGATCGCGGGGCGCAGGCGGGCGAGGCTGCACAGGCCGGCGATCAGCGCGAGGCCCACCGCGACCAGCGCCGGCACGCGTCCGGCGCCGACTCCCGCGGCGAGCAGCCCGGCGACGAGCGTCGCGCCGGTGGTCTGGCCGACGAGCCGCACCGTCGACACCAGCCCGCCCGCCGCGGCGGCACGCTCGCGCGGGGCGGAGCCGATTATCAGCCGCGCATTGGGCGGCAGAAACAGCCCGAAGCCCGACCCGCACAGCGCCATCCGCCACGCGATGTCGAAATAGCTCGGATCGGCAGGCATGGTCGCGATCAGCAGCAGTGCCGCGATCGATATTGCCATGCCGATGCCGCCGAGCAGCCCGGCGGGATAGCGATCCGACAGCCAGCCCGCGAACGGCGCAACGATCATGTTGGTCAGCGGCCAGGGCGCGATCGCGGCGCCGACCTCGGCCGCGGTGAAGCCATAGGTATGGGTCAGCCGGAACGGGGTGGACAGCAGCAGCGTCATCGATGCGGTGAAGGCGGTGAAGGCGCCGATCGCGGACAGCACGACGACGGGGCGGGCGAGCAGGTCGATCGGCAGGATCGGCTTGGCCTCGCCGCGTTCCCGCCGCACGAAGAACCAGCCGATCGCGGCGCCGGTCAGGACGATCGCCGCGGACACCACGGGACTGTCGCCGTGCACCGCGCTCTCCGCGCCGCCGATGACGAGCCCGAACATCGAGGCGCAGAGCACCGCACCGAACACGTCGAACCCGCCCTTGGCGACCGGCGTCTCCGGCAGCGCGCGGCCGAGGAACAGGCTGATCGCGGCGAACGGCACCGCGCTCGCGAACACCCACGGCCAGGGCGCGATCGCGAGCACCAGCCCGCCGATCGTCGGCGCGAGCGCGGCGGAACTCGACACCACGACCGAGTTGATGCCGAGCCCGCGGCCGAGCTGCTTGGCGGGATAGACCGACCGGATCAGCGCACTCGACACGCTCAGCGCGGCCGCCGCGCCGAGCGCCTGCGCCGCGCGCACGATCAGCAGGAACGGCAGGCTTTTCGCGAAGAAGCAGAGGATCGTCGCGACGGTGAAGATCAGCTGGCCGTACTGGTACATCCGCTTCAATCCGATGCGGTCGCCGAGTCCTGCAAAGGGCAGCAGCGCCATCGCCAGGATCAGCTGGTAGACCGTCACCACCGACACCACGGCGCTGCTGTCGACGTGCAGGTCGCGCGCGATCGTCGGCAGTGCCACCGTCGCGACGCCACCGTCGATGATCGTCAGCGCGGTGCCCGCCGACAGGGCGGCCACGGCGATATAACGGCGGGGGAGGGGAAGCCCGTCGGTCATCCATTGCCCTTCGTTCGCGGGCCCGGCAGAAGGGCAGCATCCCTTCTCTGCCGGAGCAGCCGATGTTATTGAAGACGTTGTTCGCGACAACGATGCTTGTCGCCGCTCCGATCCTCGCGCAGAGCGCCCCGGTGCAGGACGATCCCTATCTGTGGCTCGAGGACAAGGACGGCGCCAAGGCGCTGGCCTGGGTCGAGGCCGAGAACGCGAAGACCCTGCCGCGGCTGGAGAACGACCCGCGCTATGCGACGTTCCACGCCGAGGCGCTGGCGATCGCGTCGGCCAAGGACCGCATTCCGATGCCCGACCAGCGGTTCGGCAGGGTCTATAATTTCTGGCGCGACGCCGATCATCCGCACGGGCTGTGGCGCTGGACGACGATCGCCGGCTATGCCGCGGCCTCGCCCGACTGGACGGTCGCGCTCGATCTCGACGCACTCGGCAAGGCCGAAGGCAAGGAATGGGTATGGAAGGGCGCGACCTGCCTCCAGCCCGAGCAACGGCTATGTTTGGTTGAGCTGTCGGAGGGCGGCGAGGACGCGGTGACAGTTCGCGAGTTCGATCTCGCGACAGGCCGCTTCGTCGATAACGGCTTCGTGCTGCCGACATCGAAGCAGGACGCGACCTGGATCGACAAGGACACGCTGCTGGTGTCGCGCGATTGGGGCGCGGGGACGACCACCCGGTCGGGCTATGCCTTCGTGCTGAAACAGCTGAAGCGCGGCCAGCCGCTCGCGCAGGCGACCGAGGTCTTCCGCGGCGATGCGGGCGACCAGCTGGCGACCACCGCGAACGTGCTGACCGACGGCAAGGACAACCGGCTGGTGGTGATCACCCGCCGCAAGACCTTCTTCGGCGGGGACAGCCTGGTCTGGACCCCGCGCGGCATCACCAAGCTCGACATCCCGCAGCGGACGTTCGCGACGGGATTGGTCGACGGGCAGGTGATCTTCACGACCAGCGAGCCGTGGGGCGCGGTGCCGACCGGCGCGATCGCGTCGGCGCCGCTCGCCGCGGTCGCGAGCGGCCGCTTCACCCCCGAGGTCATCCTGGCGCCCGGCCCGCGGCAATCGATCGAGCAGACCAGCGACACCAGGAACCGGTTGGTGGTGGTGGTCAACGACAATGTCCGCGGTCGTGCGATGGTGTTCGCGCGCCGCACTAGTGGCTGGACCTCGACCCCGGTGGCGCTTCCCGACAACGCCTCGGTGGGGGTGGCGGACGTCAGCGATCGCAGCGATCTCGGCTTCCTGACGGTCACCGGGTTCCTCGACCCGACCTCGTTGTGGTCGCTCGACGCCACGACCGCGGCGACCAAGCGGGTGCGCACGCTGCCGGCACGGTTCGACGCGAGCGGGCTGGTCGTCGAACAGTTCCAGGCACCCTCGACCGACGGCACCGAAGTGCCCTATTTCGTTGTACACAAGCGCGGCATCGTGCTCGACGGCAGCACCCCGACGATCATGACGGCCTATGGCGGATTCGAAATCTCGATGACGCCGAGCTATTCGGGATCGATCGGCAAGCTGTGGCTGGAGCGCGGCGGCGCCTATGTCCTCGCCAACATCCGCGGCGGCGGCGAGTTCGGGCCCAAGTGGCACGATGCCGGCCGCAAGACCAAGCGGCAGGTGATCTACGACGATTTCGCCGGCGTCGCCAAGGACCTGTTCGCGCGCAAGCTGACCAGCCCGCAGAAGCTCGGCATCTATGGCGGCTCGAACGGCGGCCTGTTGATGGGGGTCGAGTTCAACCAGCATCCCGAGCTGTGGAAGGCGGTAACCATCCAGGTGCCGCTGCTCGACATGATCCGTTACGAGGACATCGCCGCCGGCGCCTCCTGGGTCGACGAATATGGCTCTGTGAAGAACCCAGACGAACGGGCGTTCCTGCAGACGATCTCGCCCTACCAAAACCTGAAGCGCGGCGTCGCCTATCCCGAGCCCTATATCTGGACGACCACCAAGGACGATCGCGTCGGACCGCAGCACGCGCGCAAGTTCGCGGCGCGGATGAAGGAATATGGGCTGCCTTACCTGTTCTACGAGGACACCGCGGGCGGGCATTCCGGCGACGCTGACATTGCGCAAGGCGCCCGATTGCAGGCGTTGCAAATGACCTATTTCGCGCAGAAACTGATGGGGCCGGCCGGTTGAGGCCGGCGGTGCATGAATGATCTTGCTGCGATGCAGCATAATCGGGTATGGCCATGAGCATGAAGCAGCCCAGCGACGACGATCAGGCACCCGCCGGCCCGGTGCCGACGATGTTCGAGGCAATCGTGCGCCTGATCACGGTGTCCGCGACCTACAACCGCGGATCGGTAACCATAGCGCCGCACATCCTCTACACCAGGCACGGCGAGATGTACGTCGACGCGGTCACGGTGGAGCGCGATGGCAAGCCGCCGCGCGAGGTCAAGATCGGCACCTTCAAGCTCGACGGGCTGAAGGACGTGCGGCTGGCGGGCAAGAGCTTCGTGCCGAACGCGTTGTTCGAGCCGGCGGACGAGAAATATGCGGGCAATTCGCTGATGGCGGTCGAGACTCGCTGAACGGGTGGCGTCGGCCGCCGATTAGGCGCTGGCACCGATCCGTTCTACTGCAGCCCATGAGCGACGATCCCGACTCCCCCCGTGTCCTGTCGACGATCGAGCGCGCCTATCAACTGGCGCGCGAGGGGCCGTGCACCTCGCTCGACGACATCCGCCGCCAGCTCGACCGCGAACGCTACGCCTCCGTCGGCGCGCATCTCAGCGGGCCGACGCTGCGCCGTCAATTGCGGCAACTCTGCCAGGAACGGATGCGCGCCGCGAAGGAGTAGTTTCGCGCACTCCGTGCTCCTGCGTGCGCAGGAGCACGGAAGCGTGTCTTCAAAAGCTTACCGGCAACGGACCTGGCTGTTGTTCTGGTCCACCGCGCGCCCGGCGAGACCGCCGACCGCTGCGCCCAGCAGCGTGCCGACGGTGCGCGAGCGGCCGCCGTCGATGACGTTGCCGAGGATCCCGCCGCCCGCCGCGCCGACGATCAGCCCTGTCGTGCCGTCGCTGCGCTTGCAATAATAGCGTCCGTCGGATCCGCTATAGACGCGGTCGTCGGTGCTCAGCACCCGCTCCTGGTAGTTGGGGCCGACGCGATAATAACGCGACGGATCGTAATTGCCCTCGTCGCGGTCGTCGGGTGCCGAATCGTAGCCGCGGTCGTCGTAGCGCGGATCGGGCGCGCGTCGGTACGGCCCCGAATTGCCGCCACGGCTGCGCAGCGACTGATACCGATCGAATTCCTGCCGGAACACGCGCATCTCGTTGTCGAGACGCGCCTGCGCGGCGGCGAAGCGCGCATCGTCCTGCGCGGTCTGCGCGACGACGGGGGCAGCGGTGGCAAGCGTCGCGATGGCGACGCCGGCGGTAAGAATTTTGGTGAGCATGTGGTCGCTCCTGAGCTGGTCCTGGGATAGGATGCGCGCCGTCTACAATGACGAAACGATATCGTTCCTGAACGTCCTTGCGCGCATCACCCCAGCGTGACGAAGCTATCCATCACCCGCTTGCGGCCGGCATTCTCGAATTCGATCTCGAGCTTGTTGCCCTCGATTTCCGCGATCTCGCCATAGCCGAACTTCTGGTGAAACACGCGGAGGCCGACCTTCACGTCGTCGCGGCCCTTGTTGCCGATGCTGACCGCGCTGGCGCGGCTTTCGACGACGCGTGAGGGCGTCGTCGAGAAGCCGCTGCCGCCGCCCGCCGCACGTTGCCAGCCGGGGCCACGACCCGTGCCGCGCGCGACGTCGGCGAAGGGATCGGCGCGCTCGCTCCAGTTCGCCTGCCACAGGCTCGCGCCACCCGACATCGTCGTCTCGGTCTCGGTATGCTCCGACGGCAGTTCGCCGACGAAGCGGCTCGGGATGCTGGAATTCCACTGACCATAGATGCGGCGGTTGGCGGCGTGGATGATCACGGCACGCCGCCGCGCGCGGGTGATCGCGACGTACGCGAGACGGCGTTCCTCCTCCAGGCTGCGGGTGCCGCCTTCGTCAAGCGCACGCTGCGACGGGAACAGGCCCTCTTCCCAGCCGACCAGGAACACGGTGTGGTATTCCAGACCTTTGGCGGCGTGGATGGTCATGATGGTGACCTTGGGATCGTCGCGCCCACCTTCATTGTCCATCACCAGCGAGACATGTTCGAGGAAGGCGCCGAGCGACTCATACTCCTCCATCGCGCGGACGAGTTCGGACAGGTTTTCCAGCCGGCCCGCGGCCTCGGTCGATTTCTCCGCCTGGTACATCGCGGTGTAGCCGCTTTCGTCGAGCAGCTGGCGGGCGAGTTCGGCATGCGGCAGGTCGCGCGCCATGTCGCGCCAGCGCGCGATGTCGCCGACGAGGTTGCCGAGGCTGCGGCGGGCCTGGGCGGTGAGTTCGTCAGTGTCGAGGATGCGTGCCGCCGCGGTCATCAGTGGCACCCCGGTGGCGCGCGAGAGCTGGTGGACCTTCGCGACCGCCTTGTCGCCCAATCCGCGCTTGGGCACGTTGACGATCCGTTCGAAGGCGAGATCGTCCGACGGCTGGTTGACGACGCGCAGATAGGCGAGTGCATCGCGGATCTCGGCGCGTTCGTAGAAGCGGAAGCCGCCGACGATCTTGTACGGCATGCCGATCGCGATGAAGCGGTCCTCGAACTCGCGGGTCTGGTGCTGGGCACGGACGAGGATCGCGACGTCGTCGAGGCTCTTGCCCGCGCGCTGGCACGATTCGATCTCGTCGCCGACCCGGCGGGCTTCTTCCGGGCCGTCCCAGACGCCGATCACCTTCACCTTCTCCCCGGCGTCGAGCTCGGTCCACAGCGTCTTGCCGAGGCGGCCGCTGTTCTGCGCGATCACCCCCGATGCGGCACCGAGGATATGCGGGGTCGATCGGTAATTCTGCTCGAGCCGGATCACCGTCGCGCCGGGGAAGTCCTTCTCGAACTTCAGGATGTTTTCGACCTGCGCACCGCGCCAGCTGTAGATCGACTGGTCGTCGTCGCCGACGCAGGCGATGTTGCGGTGTTCCTGCGCGAGCAGGCGGAGCCACAAATACTGGACGCTGTTGGTGTCCTGATATTCGTCGACCATGATGTAGCGAAAGCGCTGCTGATAGGTCGTCAGCACGTCGCAATGCGTCTTCAGGATCACCAGCATGTGGAGCAGCAGATCGCCGAAGTCGCAGGCGTTGAGCGCCTTCAGCCGCTCCTGATAGGCCTGGTACAGCTCGCCGCCGCGGCCGTTGGCGTAGCGCTCGCTTTCGCCCGCATCAATGTCGGCGGGGGTCAGACCCTTGTTCTTCCAGTCGTCGATCAATCCGGCCAGGCTGCGCGCGGGCCAGCGCTTCTCGTCGAGATCGGCAACGACGATCAGCTGCTTCAGCACCCGGAGTTGGTCGTCGGTGTCGAGGATCGTGAAGTTGGACTGCAATCCCACCAGCTCGGCATGGCGGCGCAGCATCTTGGCGCCGATCGCGTGGAAGGTGCCGAGCCACGGCATGCCCTCAACCGCATCGCCGACCAGTCGGCCGACACGCTCGCGCATCTCGCGCGCGGCCTTGTTGGTGAACGTGACCGACAGGATCTCGGACGGATACGCCTTGCGGGTCCAGAGCAGGTGCGCGAGCCGCGCGGTGAGCGCCGCGGTCTTGCCGGTGCCGGCACCCGCCAGCATCAGTACCGGCCCCTCGGTGGTCAGCACCGCCTCGCGCTGCGGCGCATTGAGGCCGCGCAGATAGGGCGGATCGTCGGGAAGGGGGGCGAGCTGCGTCACCGTCGAACAGGTAGGGAACGCGGGCGCCGGGAGCAAGCGCGATGGACTTGCATGCGCATCATCTTCGTGGGAACAAAGCGTGAAGGGCGGGCTGCCCGACAAGGGGAGAGGGTCGATGAGTGCGACGGGACGATGCCGGTGCGGTGCGATCAGCTATGTGGCCGAGGGCGAGCCGCTCCACCACGCGATGTGCCACTGCACCGATTGCCGGCGAAGTGCCGGCGCGCCGATGGTCGGCTGGATCGCGTACCCGCACGATCGGGTCACGATCACCGGCACGCCGACGACCTACAATTCGTCGGGCACCGCGGTGCGGCAGTTCTGCGCGACCTGCGGAACCGGCCTGTTCTACGTCAACGAACAGGTCCTGCCGGGACTCATCGACATTCAGTCGGCGACGCTGGACGAGCCCGACCGCTATCCGCCGGGTGCACATATCCAGACCGCGGATGCGCTGGCCTGGGAAGCCGACCTCGCGACCTTGCCGCGGTTCGAGCACTATCCTCCCGGGTGATGCTTGCTGATCCTGCGGTCGCAGGAGCACGCTGATGATCGACATCGTACGGCGCTAATCCAACACGTCACGCCATTGTCATCAAACTGTCACCGAACTCGACCACTCCGCAAACCATCATGGCATCAACAGCTCTTGCCGGCGGCGAGTCGGTTTCGCACGTCCGTGGTCCCCGGCTCGATGCCGCGTTGCATCCGGCGGGCCGCTGGGTTTTCGCCGCGGTCCTGCTCGGCGGGCTCGTCTATGCAGGGATCAGCATCGTCGCCGATACCAGTCAGGTCGGCGAGAGGATGGCGACGGGGGTGTTTGCTTTCCTCGGGCTGGCGCTGGTGATCGCGCTGGCGTTCGAATTCGTGAACGGCTTCCACGACACCGCCAACGCCGTCGCGACGGTCATCTACACGCATTCGATGCCGGCCCCGCTCGCGGTGGTGTGGTCGGGGGCGTGGAATTTCCTTGGGGTGATGTTTTCGAGCGGGGCGGTCGCCTATTCGATCATCACGTTGCTGCCGGTCGATCTGATCCTGCACGTCGGGTCCGCGGGCGGGTTCGCGATGATCTTCGCGCTTCTGCTGGCGGCGGTGATCTGGAACCTCGCGACCTGGTATGTCGGGTTGCCGAACTCGTCGAGCCATGCGCTGATCGGGTCGATCCTCGGCGTCGGGCTCGCCAACCAGCTGTTGTCGCAGGCGCCGGGCGGGACCTCCGGGGTCGCGTGGGGACAGGCGGAGAAGGTGCTGACCGGGCTCATGATCGCGCCGGTGATCGGTTTCGTGGGGGCGCTGGTGCTGCTCTTCACGATGAAGCGGATCCTGCCCAATCCCGCGCTGTACCGCGAGCCTGCTGGCAATGCCCCGCCGCCGACCGGCATCCGTGCGCTGCTGATTGGGACCTGCACCGCGGTAAGCTTCGCGCATGGCGGCAACGACGGGCAGAAGGGCATGGGGCTGATCATGCTCATCCTGATCGGTTGCGCGCCGACCGCCTATGCCCTGAACCGTACCGTGCCCGAGAGCGCGACGCCGGCCTTCGTCCAGACTGCCAATGCGGCGTCGACGGCCTATGCCGCGCATGGTGCGCGGGCACCGTCGGTCGAGCAGGCGCGGGCAACGGTCACGCGGGCGTTGCAGACGAAGGCGGTCGACGATCCACGCGTCTATGGGGGAATCTCGGCGTTGTCGGCGGACTTGTCGGCGCGGATCGGCGGCTATGGCTCGCTCGGCAAGGTGCCCGCGGCAGCGACGCCCAACCTGCGCAACGACATGTATCTGGTGCTCGACACCACCAAACTGGTGATCGCGGACAAAGCCGCCCAGGCGCGCTTCACCGCGCCCGAACTGGCGACGTTGAAGAGCTATAACGGCCAGCTGGAACAGGGCACGCGCTACATCCCGTTGTGGGTGAAGGTGACCGTCGCGCTGGCGCTGGGGCTCGGGACGATGATCGGCTGGAAACGGATCGTGGTCACGGTCGGGGAGCGGATCGGCAAGACCCACCTGACCTACGGCATGGGCGCGTCGGCCGAGGTAATGGCGGCGATGACGATCCTGCTGGCGGAGCGGTTCGGCTTGCCGGTGTCGACGACGCACATCCTGTCGTCGGGCGTGGCGGGTGCGTCGGTCGCCAACGGCGCGGGGCTGCAGCGGCGGACGATCCTGTCGATGGGACTCGCCTGGGTGATGACGCTGCCTGCGGCGATGCTGCTGGCGGGTACGCTCTATTGGCTGCTGCTGACCGGGGTTCGGCTGGCAGGTCTGTAACCAGGACGTTCGCAAACGAGGGTATCGCCCGGGGCGGCGATGCGCCAAGGCAGGGTATGGACCAGATCACATCTACAGTGGATCGCGCGATCGAACTTGCGCAATCGGGGCAGGTGTTCTCGGTCAACGAGATCCGCCAGCGCCTGCGCCGCGAAGGGCATGATGCGGTTCACCAGAATTTGCACGGGCCGGCGATCAACCGGCAGCTGATCGACCTGATCCGAGCGGCGACGACCGGGGTTCCGCAGTCGCGGTAGGTTTGGTGTTTCGGTTGCGCAGCGTGGTGAAGGGAGGGGCGTTGTCTTTGCGTCGTTCCGACCTCGCAGCACCTCTGCCAAACTCCTTTTCATCACGGACCCTTCGACCTCGCTCAGGAGAGCCTTGTTCCGGGATCCAACGCTTCGCAGGAGCGCAAGCCGTTGATTTTGCGGCACCGTAGGCGCCAGAATGACGAGGAGGTGCGGGATGAAATCCCCTACTTCGCGGCGCCGACGATCGCGGTGACGAGCGTCGGGTAGGTGACCGTGGCCGTCGTGCGATTGAACAGGCCGAAGCCGTGGTTGCCGGTTGCACCGTTGTCCCAATAGAACGGCACCATGCCGTGCATGTAAGCCGAGCGGGTGATGTAGCGGTTCCAGGCGGTGCGGTAGCTGCCCGACGGATCGAGATCGGTCTTAGCGATGGCGCCATATTCGCCCAGGATCACCGGCACGCCCTTGTCGACGAACGTCGTCTTCACCTTCTGGAACTGCGCGTCGACATAGGATTCGTTCGCCCAGGTCTCCGTTACCGTGGGGTCGGTCGCGCCGGCGCCCCATTGCCAGACCTTGCTGTTTTCGTTGAGCGCGAAGTTATACGGGTCGTAGTAGTGGACCTCCATCATCATCTCGTTGGTGGCGGTATCGATCGGCATCGCGGCGTTACAGCCGATGGTGTGGTCGATGTTGGTGTTGTAGCCCTGGACGATCAGCACGCGGGTGGCGTTCTTGCCGCCGGTCGCGCGCACCGCATCGACAAATTTCTGGTTGAAGCCTTTCTGGACGGTGCAGTTCTCGGCCGTCGGCGCGCTGTAGACGTTGGTCACCAGGATCTCGTTCGTGCCCGCGAACAGCAGATGCTCGTCGTAATCCTTGAACTTGGTCGCGATCTGTTTCCAGAAAGTGGTCAGCCGCGCATTGGCCATGGCCTGGTCGGCGAAGGTCGGCTGGAGCCAGCCGCCGTCCCAATGAACGTTGATCACCACGTACAGCCCGGCCTTGCGGGCATAGTCGACGACCTCAGCGACGCGGTTCATCCAGGCGCTGCCGATGGTGTCGCTGCCATTGGCATATTGGTTCCACGCCACCGGGATGCGCACGCTCTTGAAGCCCTGCGCCGCGACCGCGGTCATCAGTGCCTGGGTGACGACCGGATTGCCCCAGGCGGTTTCCTGCGACGTGGCGACCGGCTTAGTCCCGCCGCCGATCGCCTCCAGCGAGTTGCCGAGGTTCCAGCCGGGTGACATCTGCAATGCGATGTTCGCCGCGGTAGGCGTCGGACTCGGCGCGGGGGCGGGCGGCGGGCTTGGGGTGGGAGTGGTCGCGACCGGCGGTGGCGTGGTGCCCCCGCTGCCGCTGCCGCCGCCGCCATCACCGCACGCGGTAAGGATGAGCATCGTCGCGGTGGAGGCGCAGAGCCTCGACAGGAACGTCCGGCCAAGTGTTGCTGGTCTCACCATGAGGCTCTCCTGTCATCGCCCCGACGTTAGATCGCCGTGGCAATGTTCAAATATGATGGGGCCATGCATATATGCTATATATCAGGCTCGCAACGACGTTACAGGATGATCAAGCAAATGACCGATCGACGGTCAGCTCAGCCGATCGATCGCCTCGCGATCGAGCGAGCCTGGGATGATCATCACCGGTACGCCCAGCACGCCCGCGTCGGTGCCCGCGAAATGGCTGACGAGATCGCCCGGTGCCCCGGTGGCGGCGGCACCGAGCACCAGCGCAGCGATGTCGCGGTTGCCGGCGATGATCTCGCGGATGATCTTCGGGGCGTCGCCCTGGCGCACCGTGATCGCCGGACGGAGCCCCGACTCCTCGATCAGCGTTCCCGCGGCCGCGGAGACGATGCCCTCCGCGTGCAGCCTGGCTTCCTCCTCGATCGTCGCCTGAACGCCGCCGAAGGCAATGAACTCCTGCGGCGGGATGACGGTGAGGATCTCGACTCCACCCCCGGTCTTCACCGCCCGGCGCGCGGCGAAGCGCAGTGCGATCTCGGCTTCGGGGGTTTCGTCCACGACGACCAGATAGATGCGCATGATCGTCCGCTCCCGTTCGACTTTCCGTCCATGAGTGGCCCCGGACCTCGCATTCCGCAAGGGCGACCGACGCCCGCGGGGTTGACCCTGCATTGTCATGGCGCGAAGAGCGTCTCGCTCCCCAGGCAAGAGGATTTGCATGTCGATCGAGATCAAGATGCCCGCGCTTTCCCCGACGATGGAGGAAGGCACGCTGGCCAAGTGGCTCGTGAAGGAAGGCGATAGCGTCGCGTCTGGCGACATCATGGCCGAGATCGAGACCGACAAGGCGACGATGGAGTTCGAGGCGGTCGACGAGGGCGTGATCGGCAGGATCCTGATCGCCGAAGGCACCGACAATGTGAAGGTCGGCGCGGTGATCGCGATCCTGGTCGAGGACGGCGAAAGCGTCGACGACGTCGACACGACCGCCAAGCAGGAAGCGCCGGCGCTCGCCGAGCCCCAGCCGAAGCCCGATTTCGATCCCACCGATCCGAACAAGACCGGCAGCGAGGCGGCACCCGCCGAGCGCACGATGGCGCAGGCCGAAGATCATGGCCGCCCGCCAGAGGTCGCGAGGGCCCCGCAAGGTGACGATGCGAAAAGCGACGCAGCGCCCGCGAGCGGTGAGCGCGTGAAGGCGAGCCCGCTGGCGCGACGGATCGCCGCCGACAAGGGCGTCGATCTCGCCGGGATCAAGGGCTCGGGCCCCAATGGCCGGATCGTGAAGGCCGATGTCGAGGGCGCGAAGGCCGGGACCGCCGCGTCGGCCGCGACCGCCACGGCTGCACCAGCAGAAAGCGCCGCGGCGCCCGCCTCCGCCGCAAAGCCCGCGACGGTGCCGGATATTCCGCACGAGGCGGCGAAGCTCAGCAACATGCGCAAGACGATCGCGCGGCGGCTCACCGAATCGAAGCAGACGGTGCCGCACATCTATCTCACGGTCGATATCCGGCTCGATGCGCTGCTCAAGCTTCGCGCCGAGCTGAACGCCAGCCTGGACGCGCGAAAGGTCAAGCTGTCGGTCAACGACATGCTGGTGAAGGCGCTGGGCGTCGCGCTGATCGCGGTGCCGAAGTGCAACGTCATGTTCACGCCGAACGAGCTGATCAGCTTCAGCCGCGCCGACATCTCGGTCGCGGTGTCGACGCCGGCCGGACTGATCACGCCGATCGTCGTCGGCGCGGACACCAAGTCGCTGTCGGCGATCTCGACCGAGATGAAGGATCTCGCCGCCCGCGCGCGCGACAACAAGCTGAAGCCCGAGGAATTTCAAGGCGGCACCGCGTCGATCAGCAACATGGGCATGTTCGGGATCAAGCAGTTCGAGGCGGTGATCAACCCGCCGCAGGGCATGATCATGGCGATCGGCGCGGGCGAGAAGCGGCCCTATGTCATCGACGATGCGCTCGGCGTAGCGACGGTGATGTCGGCGACCGGCAGCTTCGATCATCGCGCGATCGACGGCGCCGACGGGGCCGAGCTGATGAAGACCTTCAAGGATCTGGTCGAGCGGCCGCTCGGCATGTTGGCGTAACGACGCCGTGCGCTTGCTGGGCGAGACGTTGTACCTGTTGGCGGGGCTGATCGTGGCCGGCCTGATGGTCGGGGTCGCGTCCTGGGCCTATCCGCTCGGCCGCGACGTGTTCTGGTGGTGCGGGGCGGCGGCGATGGCGACGACGCTGGTGTTCGGGATCGGTCGCTTACGCCGTGCGCGCGGCCATGACCGGGGGCGGTTTTGACCGCCTTGCCGACAGCCTCGCCGGTCATTCGGGTCACCGCGATGCCAGCGGACGCCAACCCGTACGGCGACATCTTTGGCGGCTGGCTGATGGGGCATATGGATCTGGCCGCGGGATCGGTCGCGTCGCGGCATGCGCAGGGAAGAGCGGTTACGATCACGGTCGAGGGGATGAAGTTCCACCGGCCGGTGGTCGTCGGCGACGAAGTGTCGGTCTATGCGACGTTGGTCGCGACGGGCACGACGTCGATGACGATCGACGTCGAGGCGTGGCGCCGCAGCCGGCATGCGGACGAGGCGTACAAGGTGACCCAGGCACGCTTCGTCTTCGTGGCGATCGGCGAGGACCGCCAACCGCGCAAGGTGCGCGCGATGGCCGTGCCGGATTGATGATGGACAAGCGCCACGGCGCGCCGAACAGACGAGGAAATCCAAGTGGCTGACCAATTCGACCTGATCGTGCTCGGTTCCGGACCGGGCGGCTATGTCGCTGCGATCCGCGCGTCGCAGCTCGGGCTGAAGACTGCGATCGTCGAGCGCGAGCGGCTCGGGGGGATCTGCCTCAACTGGGGATGCATCCCGACCAAGGCGCTGCTGCGCACGTCGGAGATCTACCATTACATGACCAACGCGTCGGCCTACGGGCTGAAGGCGGACAATGTCGGGTTCGACCTGGGCAAGATCGTCGAGCGCAGCCGCAAGGTCGCCGGGCAGCTGAATGCCGGCGTGAAGGGGTTGATGAAGAAGCACAAGGTGACCGTGGTCGAGGGCGTCGGCGCGCTGACCGGCAAGGGCCAGCTGACCGTGACGCAGGGCGACAGGAAGACCGAGCTCGTTGGCAAGCACATCATGATCGCGACCGGCGCGCGCGCGCGCGACCTGCCGTTCGCCAAGGCCGACGGCAAGCGGATCTGGACTTATCGCCATGCAATGGTGCCGACCGAGATGCCGACCAAGCTGCTGGTGATCGGATCGGGCGCGATCGGCGTGGAATTCGCGAGCTTCTACCACGACATGGGCGCCGACGTGACGATCGTCGAGATGCTGCCGCGCATTCTGCCGGTAGAGGACGAGGAGGTGTCCGCATTCATGGACAAGGCGCTGACCAAGCAGGGGATCAAGCTGCTGACCGGCGCGGCGATCGAGAAGCTCGATAACGGCGCCCAGGCGGTGACCGCGTCGATCAAGGCGAAGGACGGCAGCGTCTCCACCGAGGAGTACAGCCACGTCATCGTCGCGATCGGGATCGTCCCCAATACCGAGGAGATCGGGATCGAGGCGCTCGGTGTCGAGACCGAACGCGGGCGCATCAAGGTGGACGGTTACGGCCGCACCAATGTCGAGGGCGTGTACGCGATCGGCGACGTCACCGGCGCGCCGTGGCTGGCGCACAAGGCGAGCCACGAGGGCGTCGTGTGCGTCGAGAAGATCGCGGGCGAGAACCCGCATCCGTTCGAGACCTGGAACATCCCGGGCTGCACCTATTCGCGCCCGCAGGTCGCGTCGGTGGGGTTGACCGAGGCCAAGGCGCGCGAGGCCGGGCACGAGCTGAAGGTCGGTAAATTCCCCTTCATCGGCAACGGCAAGGCGATCGCGCTCGGGGAGGCGGAGGGGTTCGTCAAGACGGTCTTCGATGCGAAGACCGGTGAACTGCTCGGCGCCCACATGGTCGGCGCTGAGGTGACCGAGCTGATTCAGGGCTATGTCGTCGCGCGCCAGCTGGAATCGACCGAGGCGGAACTGATGGAAACGATCTTCGCGCATCCGACGCTTAGCGAGATGATGCACGAGAGCGTGCTCGGGGCGTACAGGCGGGCGATCCACTTCTAGGGGGCACTGGGTCTCCGCCGCCGCGGGCACCGCGAACGTCAGTCATAGCAGGTAACATCCGCCGCGAAGCCCCGCGGCACGCGACGCGCGGGGTTACGCCGCCTCGCTGAACTGCAGGCTCGCCAGACGCGCGTAGAGGCCGCTGCGTGCGATCAGGCTAGCGTGGGTGCCTTCCTCGACGATGCGGCCTTCGTCCATGACGATGATCCGGCTGGCGGCGCGGACTGTCGCGAGGCGATGGGCGATGACGAGCGTGGTGCGGGTCGTCATCAGCCGTTCGAGCGCTTGCTGGACGAGGCGTTCGCTTTCGGCGTCGAGCGCGCTGGTCGCTTCGTCGAGCAGGAGGATGGGGGAATCGCGCAGCAGGGCGCGGGCAATGGTGATGCGCTGGCGCTGGCCACCCGAAAGCCTTGCGCCGCCTTCGCCCAGGAACGTGTCGAGCCCTTCCGGCAGGCGGCGGAGGAAATCGCTGGCGTTGGCGGTGTCGGCAGCGGCCCAGAGCTCGTCGTCGCTTGCTGCCCAATTGCCGTAGCGAAGATTGTCGCGCGCGGAGGCGCCGAAGATCACGGTCTCCTGCGGCACCATCGCGATGCGGGCGCGTACCTCGGCCGGATCGACATCGCGGAGATCGATGCCCTCGATCATCACGCGGCCGCCATCGGGATCATAGAAACGCTCGGCCAATTGGAAGAGCGTCGACTTGCCCGCGCCCGATGGACCGACCACCGCCACCGTCTCGCCGGGCGCGATGGCCAGCGTGAAATCCTTCAGCGCCGCGATCTCGGGGCGGGTGGGGTAGTGGAAGACGACATGATCGAACGCGATCGCGCCGCGCGCCGGGATCGGTAACGATGCGGGTTGCGCGGGGGCGGCGATCTCGGGCGTTTCCTCGAGCAGTTCGGCAAGGCGGCTGGCGGCGCCGGCGCCGCGGAGCAGGTCGCCATAGACTTCGGTCAGTGCGCCGAACGCACCCGCGACGATCCCGCCGGTGAGGACGAAGGCGGCGATCGCGCCGCCGCTGATCCGGCCAGCGGCAACGTCCACCGCGCCCTCCCACAGCACCAGCGTGATCGACCCAAAGATCAGCGCGATCATGATCGCGGTCATGATCGCCCGCAGCAGGATGCGGCGGCGCGCGGCGGCAAAGGTCGCGTCGACCGCGGCGGCGAAGCGGGCGGCCTCGCGATCCTCCTGGCCGAACGCCTGGACGATCTTCATCGCGCCGAGTGTCTCGGTCGCGATCGAGCCGACGTCGGCCACCCGGTCCTGCGATGTCCGAGACAGGTTGCGCAGGCGCCGCCCGAGCAACGTGATAGGCAGGATGATCAACGGGATCCCGAGCAGCAGCATGCCCGCCAGCTTGGGCGAGATCGCGAACAGGTAGATCATGCCGCCGATGCCGGTAAAACAGTTGCGCAGCGCTACGGATACGGTGGTGCCGACGACTTGTTCGATCAGCGCGGTGTCCGAGGTCAGCCGCGAGGCGATCTCCGACGGGCGGTTCTCTTCGAAGAAACGAGGAGCGAGGCGGAGCAGGTGGCGCTGGACCCGGCCGCGGATGTCCGCGACGACGCGCTCGCCGAGCCACGACACGAAGTAGAAGCGGATCGCGGTGGCGACCGCGAGCACCGCGACGATCATCAGCAGATAGTGGAACGACGTCGCCACCGTGCCGCCCGCGCCCGGCCCGAAGCCGCGGTCGATCACCCGCTTGAAGCCGTACGGTATCGCGATCGTCGCCGCCGACGTGGTGAGCAACGCCAGCAGCGCGAAGGTCAGCTGGCGCGGGTAACGAGTGACGCTGTCCCAGACGAGCCGGAGATCGCCGAGGCGACGGCGGCTCGGTGGGCTGGGTGCGGTGCTGTCGGCCATAGGCATGTGCGCGTAGCAGTGTGCAGGGTCGCGCTCAACGGCAACCACCGCGGCGATGGGACGTTAGCTTTGTTGCACCGCAAAAGCAGCGGTTGCCACACTGCCGCTTTACGTTACGAGTTCCGCTACCAATTCTGCGCTATGGGATACCGCATGCTCTACGACGCTTATGAGATGCAACGATCGATGCTCGCGAACGCTAGTGCGATGGCGACGTTCGGCGCTGAAATGCTCCACAACCCGGCAAACCCGTTCGCCTATATCGGCGGCGGATCGGTGGTCGCTTCGGCGCTGGAGGTGTTCGCACATGCGGCGGCGCCGCGCGGCAAGCCCGCGTTCGGGCTGGACAGCACGATGGTCGATGGCCGCGAGATTACGGTGCGTGAGGAGATCGTGCTGAAGAAGCCGTTCGGGCAGCTGAAGCGCTTCGTCCGCGACGGCATTGAGGTATCGCCCAAGCTGTTGATCGTCGCGCCGATGTCGGGCCATTTCGCCACGCTGCTGCGCGGGACGGTCGAGCGGATGCTGCCGTTCGCGGACGTCTACATCACCGACTGGCGCGACGCGCGGCAGGTGCCGCTCGGCGAGGGCCGGTTCGACCTCGACGATTATGTCGATTACCTGATCGAGTTCATGACCGTGATCGGCCCCAATGCGGATCATGGCGGCGCGCACATGCTCGCGGTCTGCCAGCCGTCGGTGCCCTGCTATGCCGCGGTGGCGCTGATGAGCGCGGACAAGCATCCGTGCCTGCCCAAGACGCTGACGATGATGGGCGGCCCGATCGACACCCGCGAGGCGCCGACCTCGGTCAACACGCTGGCGACCGAGCGGCCGCATAGCTGGTTCTCGCAGAACGTGATCGCGACGGTGCCGATGTCGTATCCGGGGGCGGGACGGAAGGTGTATCCGGGCTTCCTGCAGCTCGCCGGGTTCATGTCGATGAACCTCGGCAATCACATGATCAGCCATTGGGAGATGTTCAAGCATCTGGTCCAGGGCGATGGCGAGAGCGCGGATGCGACCAAGGATTTCTACGAGGAATACCGCTCGGTCTGCGACATGACCGCGGAATTCTACCTCCAGACGATCGACGTCGTGTTCCAGAGCCATGCTCTGCCCCGCGGGCTGATGATGCATCGCGGACGCAAGGTGGACCCAGCGGCGATCACCGATGTGGCGATCCTGGCGATCGAGGGCGAGCGGGACGATATCTCGGGACTGGGCCAGACCAGGGCGGCGCTGAAGATCGCGACCGGGCTGGCGGACGAGAAGAAGCGCTACCTGATGGCGGAGGGTGCCGGGCATTACGGCATCTTCAATGGATCCAAATGGCGCAACATCATCGCGCTGGTGGTGGAAGAGTGGATCACTCAGCACGGGTGACGTGGGGGGACGGGACCTTCGGTCCCCGTGCTCGTCACCCCGGACTCGATCGGGGTCTCGCCTGACTTCTAATCGACAAGTTCCCCGACTTAGCGGGACCCCGGATCAGGTCCGGGGTGACGATCGGGTGGTCGATTGCTGATGGCCATGCCGTGTTCCTGCGGACGCAGGAACCCAGGGTTATGAACGACAGCGTCTAGTGCTCTGGGCTCGTGTGTTCACAGGAGCACGGCTTGAGGGAGCCCGGGATCGCAGCCAACCCCGGGCGCACCGGATCAGGCGAGCGAGCCGACCACCTCGTGGGTGCCGCTTTCACTCGAATCGATCTTGCCGCCGAACAGCATCTTGACGCGGCCGGATAGCGAAACGTCGCTTTCCCAGATTTCCGCGGAGTCGATGTCGAAGCGGAGCAGCAGGAGGTTGGGATCGGCGCGGCCGCCCGGAAACCACGACTCCACATGGTTGTTCCATAGCGTGTCGATCTGCGCGGGATCGTTGTCGGGCTCGAGCGCTCCGTGGAGGCAGGCGAACACATCGTGGCCCTTGGACACGAACTGCACCATCGCATCGCCGCCGTTCGCCGCGCGGTTGTCCTTGCCGACGAAGAAGAACAGCGCGTTGGGCTGATCCTCGTCGATCTGCGCGGTCAACGGCTCGCTGTGTTCGTGCGTGCCGGTCAGCCCGACCATCACGAACGGGCTCGATTTCAGCGAGGCCAGGAAGGTCTCGGCTACGCTCTGATGGTCGGCCACGGCTGTTCTCCTGGTGATTTGGTTCGGGTGGAGAACGATGTCGGGCGGGGTTGGTTGCGGTCGATCGACTAGGGGTTCTTACCAGGTTGTGGCGTAGCTCGGCGACCCGCATGGCGGTGGGGGCAGCAATGTCGCTGCCGCATCAACGGAGTAGAGGATGGCACTTGCAAGCCTGTGCTCGACACTGGGCATGGTGTTCGCCTTTGCGATCTTGATCATCAAGAATGTCGAGGTGGCGCGGTCCGAATAGGGCACGCGGGAGGAGCTCTGCCCGCCAGCCGAGCTCCGAACGGCCCATACAAGTTGGGCCTCGATCGCTGCCACGATCAAGGCCCATATCTCGGGAGCGTGTGGCTTCCGACACTTGCCGCCATCAGAAAGCGCCGATCGGCGCCAAAATCAAGATTAGAGAACCTCGAACAACCCCGCCGCGCCCATGCCGCCGCCGACGCACATCGTGACGACGACATATTTCGCACCGCGACGCTTGCCTTCGATCAGCGCGTGCCCGGTCATCCGCGCGCCGGACATGCCGTAAGGGTGGCCGATGGAGATAGCGCCGCCGTTGACGTTGAGCAGCTCGTCGGGAATGCCGAGCTTGTCACGGCAATAGAGCACCTGCACCGCGAACGCCTCATTGAGCTCCCAGAGGCCGATATCGTCCATCTTCAGGTTGAAGCGTTCGAGCAGCTTGGGAATGGCGAAGACCGGGCCGATGCCCATCTCGTCGGGCTTGGTGCCCGCGACCGCCATGCCGACATAGCGGCCGAGCGGGGTCAGGCCGCGTTGCGAGGCGAGTGCTTCTTCCATCAGCACCGATGCCGAGGCGCCGTCCGACAGCTGGCTGGCATTGCCCGCGGTGATCGTGGCTTCGGGGCCCAGCACGGGCTTGAGGCCCTTCAGCCCTTCGAGCGTGGTGTCGGCGCGATTACCTTCGTCCTTGGCAAGGGTGGTCTCCTTGTGGGTGACCTCCTTGGTTTCCTTGTCGACGATCGCCATCGTCGCGGTCACCGGCACGATCTCGTCGTCGAACTTGCCCGCGGCCTGTGCGGCGGCAGTGCGCATCTGCGACCGATAGCCATATTCGTCCATCGCATCGCGCGAGATGCCGTAGCGCTGCGCGACGATCTCCGCGGTCTGGAGCATCGGCATGTAGATGTCGTTGTGCATCGCCAGCAGCTCGGGGTCGGGGGCGACGCGCATTTGCGGGGTCTGGACGAGGCTGATGCTCTCGACCCCGCCGCCGATCGTCACGTCCATGTTGTCGACGACGATCTGCTTGGCGGCGGTGGCGATCGCCATCAGGCCCGATGCGCACTGGCGATCGAGCGACATGCCCGACACCGTCGTGGGCAAGCCGGCACGCAGGCTGGCGTTGCGCGCGATGTTGCCGGCCTGATGCCCCTGTTGGAGCGCGGCGCCGAACACCACGTCCTGCACCTCGTCGCCGGCGATGCCGGCGCGCTCGACAGCGGCCTTGATCGCGTGGCCGGCCAGCGTCGGTGAGGGCAGGTTGTTGAAGGCGCCGCGATAGGCACGACCGATCGGGGTGCGGGCGGTGGAGACGATGACGGCTGAGCGCATCTCAAATGGTCCTTACTTCTCCCCTCCCGCTTGCGGGAGGGGCTGGGGGAGGGCTTGTCGAGAGGGAGGTAGGCCTCAACAGGCCCTCCCCTAATCCTCCCGCAAGCGGGAGGCGGATTTACAAGAAAATCTGGCTGATCCATTCGGCGATCAGCGCGGGCTTTTCCTGACCTTCGATCTCGATCGTGAACTCGTTGGTCTGCTGCCACTGGCCGGGGCGCTTCTCGTCGAATTCGAGGAGCTTGAAATGGCCGCGAACCTTGCTGCCCGAGCGGACCGGGGTGAGAAAGCGGACTTTGTTGCCGCCATAGTTGACGCCCATCTTGACGCCCTCCAGCTTGGGCGCATCGACGACTTTGGAGGACAGCAGCGGCATCAGCGACAGCGTCAGGAATCCATGCGCGATGGTGCCGCCGAACGGGGTCATCTTGGCGGCCTCAGGATCGACATGAATGAACTGATGATCGCCCGTCGCATCGGCAAACTTGTCGATCATTGCCTGGGTGACCTCGACCCAGTCGGAGACCGTCTCGGTGCCGATCCGTTCCTTCATTTGTTCGACGGTGATCGTCGTCACACCATTCCCCTTCAGCAGCATTCGGCGCTAGACGCGCACCCGGCGCCGTCGCGCGCACTTAATAGGCCGGGCGCCCCGCGTCCTGCAAGCCTCACCCGACCGGAAGCTGGAAAATGACGACTGCCGTAACGTCCTCACCCCGTGAAATCATGGCTGAGCTGTACCGCGCGCCCGAACCGGATGTTCTAAAGCCGCTTCTGGACCATGCATCGATGTCGTCCGACTCGCGCGGGCGGGTACTCGGTCATGCCGCGGGGCTGCTCGCCGATCTGCGCGCGGCGCAGGGCAGGGGCTGGGTCAACCAATTCCTCCAGGAATATCGGCTAAATTCGTCGGAAGGCGTAGCGCTGCTGTCGCTCGCCGAGGCGTTCCTGCGCGTGCCCGATCCCGAGACCGCGGATCTGCTGATCGCGGACAAGCTCGGCGATGCGGACTGGCGTGCGCATGCCGGCAAATCGAATTCGAAGCTCGTCAATTCGGCGACCTGGGGGTTGGTAGTCGGCCGGGTGCTGGTCGGCGAGGGCGAGCATGGCCCACTGCGACGACTGATCTCGCGTGCCGGCGAGCCGTTCGTGCGGCAGGCCGTGGGCGCGGCGATGAAGATGATGGGTGAGATCTTCGTGATGGGCCGCACCATCGACGAGGCGATGCGGCGGATGCGCAAGCCCGAGCATCGCGGCTTCACCGCGAGCTTCGACATGCTGGGAGAGGCGGCGCGGACGCACGAGGACGCGGAACGTTACTTCAAGTCCTATGTCGATGCGGTCGATGCGGTCGGCAGCGATCCCGCGGCGGGGCATTCGATCTCGGTCAAGCTGTCGGCATTGCACCCGCGCTACGAACTGGCGCGCGAGGCGGAGTGCGTGCCGGCGCTGACCGCGATGCTGGAGGCGCTGGCGGTGCAGGCCGCAGCGAAGAACATCGCGCTGACCGTCGACGCGGAGGAGTCCGAGCGGCTCGAGATGAGCCTAGACATCATCGGCACGGTCGCGGCGCTGCCGTCGCTGAAAGGCTGGGACGGGTTCGGCATGGCGGTGCAGGCTTACGGCAAGCGCGCGCGACCGGTGGTCGCGTGGGCGGACACGCTCGGCCGGGTGATGAACGTGCGGCTGGTGAAGGGCGCCTATTGGGACAGCGAGATCAAGCGCACCCAGGTGGAGGGGCTGGCGGACTATCCACTGTTCACGCGCAAGGCGGCAACCGACGTGTCTTACCTGGCGGTGGCGAAGGACATGCTGGCGGCGACCAACATCCGCCCCGCCTTTGCGAGCCACAATGCACTGACGGTCGCGACGATCGTGGAATGGGCGGGCAATTCGCGCGACTTCGAATTTCAGCGGCTGCACGGCATGGGCGACGGACTTTACGAACGGCTGGTGCGCGATCACGCCTACAAGTGCCGGATCTATGCGCCGGTCGGCGGGCATCGCGACCTGCTCGCCTATCTGGTGCGGCGCCTACTGGAGAACGGCGCCAATTCGAGCTTCGTGCACCAGCTGGCGGATGCGCGGCTGAGCGAGGACGAGATCCTGGCGGACCCAGTGGCGAAGATCGCCTCGGTCGGGGGCACGCGGCATCCAAACATCCCGCTGCCGGTCGATCTGTTCGCGCCCGGGCACCGCAATTCGCAGGGACTCGATCTCAGCGACCGGGCGATCTTGGCGCGAGCCCGAGCGGTGGTGAAGGCGCCGGTGGGTGCGGATAATAGCGGCCAGTCGAGCGACGTGGGCGCCGCGATCGGACGGGCGCAGGCGGCGTTCCCTGCCTGGCGCAGCACGCCGGTCCCGGAGCGGGCGGCTTGCCTGGATCGGCTCGCCGACCTGCTCGAGGCGGAGCGCGACGAGTTGATGGCGATCTGCGTGCAGGAAGCGCGCAAGAGCATCGCCGACGCGATCGGCGAGGTGCGTGAGGCCGCCGATTTCTGCCGCTATTACGCCGGCGAGGCGCGGCGCAACCTGCGATCGATCGAGCTGCCCGGGCCGACCGGCGAGCGCAATACGCTGCATCTGGAAGGGCGGGGCGTGTGGGCAACGATCGCGCCGTGGAATTTCCCGCTCGCGATCTTCCTCGGGCAGACGGTGGCGGCGCTGGTGACGGGGAACACCGTGGTCGCCAAACCCGCACCACAGACGCCGCTGATCGCGACGCGGGCGGTCGCGCTGGCGCACCGGGCGGGTATTCCGGTCGACGCGCTGGTGCTGGTGACCGGCGGACCCGAGGTGGGCGCGGCGCTGACCACGGATCGCCGCATCATGGGCGTGGCATTCACCGGATCGACCGCAACCGCGCGGCGGATCGCGCGCTCACTGCTTGAGGACGACACCCGCCCGATCGTACCGCTGATCGCCGAAACCGGCGGGATCAACGCGATGATCGTCGATTCGACCGCGCTGCCGGAACAGGTGGTGGCGGACGTGATCACCTCGTCGTTCCGGTCGGCGGGGCAGCGTTGTTCGGCGCTGCGGCTGCTGCTGGTGCAGGAGGACATCGCCGAGCCGCTGCTGCGGATGCTGAGCGGGGCGATGGAGACGCTGCGGATCGGCGATCCCGGCGATCCGGCGACCGATGTCGGGCCGGTGATCGACCAGGGTGCCTATGACCGGCTGATGGGTTACCGCGACAGCGCGCGCGGTTCGTGGATCAAGACGCTCGACGTGCCAGCCGATGGCCTGTTCGTGCCGCCGACGCTGATCCGGCTCGACGACATCGAGGCGCTGCGGGAGGAATGGTTCGGCCCGATCCTCCACGTCGCGACCTGGGAAGGGGGCAAGCTCAGCGAGACGATCGAGCGGGTCAACGCCAAGGGCTATGGGCTGACGATGGGGCTACACAGCCGCATCGCCCGGGCGGCGGAAGTTGCGGAAGCCGAGGCGGCGGTGGGCAATCTCTACGTCAATCGCGCGATGATCGGCGCGGTAGTGGGCTCGCAGCCATTCGGGGGGGAGGGGCTATCGGGCACCGGACCGAAGGCGGGCGGGCCGCATTATCTGTACCGCTTCTGCACCGAGCGGGCAGTGTCGGTCGATACGACGAGCGCGGGGGGGAATGCGTCACTGCTGTCGTTGGACGAGGGCGGGATCTGACGGATGGCTAATGCGTTCCGACGTCGGCGCGAAGGCACAGCGAGCTCGCCCTGTTTTCGTGCCCCCGCGTAGGCGGGGATCCAGGATCATGTAGCGCAACCGTCGGTGGTTCTGCTTGGTCCTGGGCTCCCGCCTTCGCGGGAGCACAAGGAGGGGAGCATCGGCCTGAGCCGCAGGTGCGTTATTTGCTGCGTTCGACCTGTTCGAAGTCGAGCTCGACCGGGGTCGCACGGCCGAAGATCGAGACCGATACCTTGACCTTGGCCTTGTCGAAATCGAGTTCCTCGACGGTGCCGTTGAAGCTCGCGAACGGGCCGTCGAGCACCTTCACCGCATCGCCGATCTCGTAGTCGACCTTGATCTGCGTCTTGGGCGCGGCGGCGGCCTCTTCCTTCGAATTGAGCATCCGCGCGGCTTCGGATTCGCTGATCGCCTGGGGCTTGCCCATCGAGCCGAGGAAGCCGGACACCTTCGGCGTGTTCTTGACCAGATGATAGACGTCGTCGTTCATGTTGAGCTTGGCGAGCACGTAGCCCGGCATGAACTTGCGCTCGACCGCAATCTTCTTGCCCCGACGGGCCTCGGTGATCGTCTCGGTCGGGACTTCGATCTGCTCGACGAGCTGATCGAGACCCATACGGGTCGCCTCCGCCATGATCGAATCGCGAACCTTGCCCTCGAAACCCGAATAGGCGTGAATGATGTACCAGCGCGCCATTGCGTGCGACCCTTATTGCGCGAGCTTGAGGAGCTGGCCGACGACCGCGTTGAAGAACGAGTCTACCGCCAGGAAGAACAGGGCCAGCACCGTCGTCATGATGACGACCATAACCCCGGTCATGATCGTCTCGCGACGCGACGGCCAGACCACCTTGGCGGTCTCGGCCCGGACTTGCCGGATGAACTCGATCGGTGTCGTTTTCGCCACGTTCCCTCGAAACCCGCTAGAATGAAAAACAAGCGATCCGCCGGCAAGCCATGGCTCTTTCGCCCCTTCCCTGGTCAGGGAAGCGGCGGTCGCCAATCCTCGCTATCGGATGGGCAGCGCAAATAGCTGCGTGCGGGGCTGAACGCAAGAGCGCCGGCGCCAGTGGATCAGTGGCCGTAGGTCTTGATGCCGCGGCGGCGCAGCTTCTCGCGCTTGCGGCGGCGAAGCTTGATGATGGTGACGGGGATGCCGATCAGCAGCAGCACGCCGACAAGGGCGTACGCGATGGTCAAGCGCGTGAAATCGTCCATGCTGAGGTCACTAACGAATTAAGCCGCTGTGATCCAGCCGCGCTTGTCGTGGAATCGATCGGGTAAAATGCTGGCAGGAGTGGGGGGACTCGAACCCACGGCCCTCGGTTTTGGAGACCGATGCTCTACCAACTGAGCTACACTCCTCCAGCGACGCTCCCCCTAACCGCGGTTTCCGGGTGGGGCAACCCGTCTGGACGGGAAATCGGCCGCGGGCGAGGGGGAAAGAGTCACAAGAGTCGCACCACGTACGCGCGCGTCGGTGGCAAGAGAGGATGCCGGGGGATTGTGGATCCGGATGATGCAGACGATGAGAAACAGCGCTGCCGGCCGTCGCTTGCCCCGTCCAACATTGCAAGCGTGCGATGCCCGGAGGATTGACCACGGCCGAAGTGCTGCGTATAGGCCCGCGGCGTCCGCAGGCTTTGGTCTCGCGGTCAAGCTTGAACATTGCTGGATGCATACGAGGGCCGGGGTGGTCGAACATGACCCCTACGTCCCTTTTTGTATTCCCGAGCGTCATGGCTCCAGCAAAGTAACCACATGACTAGGTGAAGAGATTCATGCCGACGATCAACCAGCTGGTCCGCAAGGGCCGCGATCCGCAGAAGGCCAAGTCCAAGGTCCCTGCGATGGAGCAGAACCCGCAAAAGCGCGGCGTCTGCACCCGCGTCTACACGACAACCCCGAAGAAGCCGAACTCGGCGCTGCGCAAGGTGGCCAAGGTCCGCCTGACCAATCAGCGCGAGGTCATCAGCTACATCCCGGGCGAAGGCCACAATCTCCAGGAGCACTCGGTGGTCCTGATCCGTGGCGGTCGTGTGCGCGATCTTCCCGGCGTTCGCTATCACGTCCTGCGCGGCGTGCTCGATACGCAGGGTGTGAAGGACCGGCGTCAGTCGCGTTCCAAGTACGGCGCCAAGCGTCCGAAGTGATCATGCCGGGGGCATGATCATCCTCGAAAGGTCGCATGAGGCGACCTTGTCGCGGATCCAGGCTCCGGACCCCAGACCCAGTAAGCCCCGGACGTGTTCCGGAACCGGCTGAAGCAGATAAGGAATTCGAAATGGCACGTCGTCGCCGCCCAGAAAAGCGCATCATCCTCCCGGATCCGAAATACGGTGATGAGGTTCTCTCCAAGTTCATGAATTCGGTCATGCTCGACGGCAAGAAGTCCGTCGCCGAACTGATCGTCTACGGTGCGATGGAAACCGTCGAGCAGCGCGCCAAGCGCGAGCCGGTCGGTGTGTTCCACGACGCGCTGAACAACATCAAGCCGGGCATCGAGGTCCGTTCGCGCCGCGTCGGCGGTGCGACCTACCAGGTTCCCGTCGAGGTTCGTCCCGAGCGGGCCCAGGCACTGGCGATCCGCTGGCTGATCACCGCTGCGCGCGCGCGCAGCGAGAACACGATGGCCGCACGGCTGTCCGGCGAGCTGCTCGACGCGTCGAACAACCGCGGCAACGCGGTGAAGAAGCGCGAAGACACCCACCGCATGGCCGAAGCCAACCGCGCCTTCTCGCACTACCGCTGGTAGGGTTGGAAGCGTCCATTACCTGAACTATATCGTGGGGAGCCGGCCAGAAGCCTGCTCCCCACATCGCTAAGGAAGCACCGATCATGGCCCGCAGCCATCCGCTCGAGAAGTATCGCAACATCGGCATCATGGCGCACATCGACGCCGGCAAGACGACGACGACCGAGCGCATCCTCTATTACACCGGCAAGTCCTACAAGATCGGCGAAGTGCATGAGGGCACCGCGACGATGGATTGGATGGAGCAGGAGCAGGAGCGCGGGATCACGATCACGTCGGCTGCGACGACGTGTTTCTGGAACGATCACCGGATCAACATCATCGACACGCCCGGCCACGTCGACTTCACCATCGAGGTGGAGCGGTCGCTGCGCGTCCTCGACGGCGCGGTCGCATGCTTCGACGGCGTCGCCGGCGTCGAGCCGCAGTCCGAGACCGTGTGGCGTCAGGCCGAGAAGTATCACGTCCCGCGGATGTGCTTCGTCAACAAGCTCGACCGCACCGGCGCGAGCTTCGAGCGCTGCGTCTCGATGATCAAGGATCGCCTCGGTGCGCGTCCGGCGGTGCTGTACCTGCCGATCGGCATCGAGGGCGGCTTCAAGGGTCTCGTCGATCTGGTCGAGAACCGCGCGATCATCTGGCTCGAGGAATCGCTCGGCGCGAAGTTCGAATATCAGGATATCCCCGCCGAGATGGCCGATGCCGCGGCGACCGCGCGCAGCGAACTGATCGAGATGGCGGTGGAGCAGGACGATGCGCTGATGGAAGCGTATCTCGAAGGCACCGAGCCGACCACGGCCGAGTTGAAGGCGCTGATCCGCAAGGGCACGCTGAACTTCTCATTCGTCCCCGTGTTGTGCGGATCGGCGTTCAAGAACAAGGGCGTTCAGCCGCTGCTCGACGGCGTCGTGGACTATCTGCCGTCGCCGCTCGACATCAAGGACGTCGAGGGTCTGAAGCTCGACGGCGAGACGACCGACTCGCGCCCGCCGCGCGACGATGCGCCGATGTCGGCGCTGGCGTTCAAGATCATGAACGATCCCTTCGTCGGCACGCTGACCTTCGCGCGCATCTATTCGGGCAAGCTCGACACCGCGTCGGTCGTGCTCAATTCGGTGAAGGACAAGAAGGAAAAGGTCGGTCGCATGCTGCTGATGCATGCGAACAGCCGCGAGGACATCCAGGAGGCGTTCGCAGGCGACATCGTCGCGCTGGCAGGGCTGAAGGATACCACGACCGGCGACACGCTGTGTTCGCAGCAGTCGCCGATCATCCTCGAGCGCATGGAATTCCCCGAGCCGGTGATCGAGCTGTCGGTGGAGCCGAAGACCAAAGCCGACCAGGAGAAGATGGGCGTCGCGCTCAATCGCCTGGCGCGCGAGGATCCGTCGTTCCGGGTGTCGTCGGACGCCGAATCGGGTCAGACCATCATCAAGGGGATGGGCGAGCTCCACCTCGAGATCCTGGTCGATCGCATGAAGCGCGAGTTCAAGGTCGAGGCGAACGTCGGTGCGCCGCAGGTGGCGTACCGCGAATATCTCGGCAAGAAGGTCGACATCGACTATACGCACAAGAAGCAGTCGGGCGGCTCCGGCCAGTTCGGCCGCGTGAAGGTGACGGTCGTTCCCGGCGAGCGTGGCTCGGGCTACCAGTTCTTCGACGAGATCAAGGGCGGCAATATTCCCAAGGAATATATTCCCTCGGTCGAGAAGGGCATGCGCGAGACGGCGGAAGGCGGCTCGATGATCGGCTTCCCGATCATCGATTTCGAGGTCCACCTGACCGACGGCGCATACCATGACGTCGATTCGTCCGCGCTGGCGTTCGAAATCTGTGCGCGCGGCGCGATGCGCGAGGCGGCACAGAAGGCGGGCATCAAGCTGCTCGAGCCGATGATGAAGGTCGAGGTCGTGACGCCCGAGGATTATCTAGGCGACGTGATCGGCGACATGAACAGCCGTCGCGGGCAGATCCAGGGCACTGACAGCCGTGGCAATGCGCAGACGGTGGAGGCGATCGTGCCGCTCGCCAACATGTTCGGCTACGTCAATCAGCTGCGGTCGTTCACGCAGGGCCGCGCGCAGTACAGCATGCAGTTCTCGCATTACGACGAAGTCCCGACGAACGTCGCCGAGGAAATCAAGGCGAAGCTGGCGTAAAGTTCGTGTCGAAGCTCGCGGCAAAGCGAGCTTCGAGGCACCGCGAACGCGTGAACGCGCGTTTCCGACGGACTGCGGTCCGCACGGGGCTGGCGTAACCACAATCCAGCCGCTATGGGGCCGCGTTCGCGTGACCCCCGGCGGCACCGGAATTCGAATCAGAAGGTAGGAAAGCAATGGCAAAGGCGAAATTCGAGCGGACCAAGCCGCATCTCAACATCGGCACGATCGGTCACGTCGATCACGGCAAGACGTCGTTGACGGCAGCCATCACCAAGGTGCTGGCCGAGACCGGCGGCGCCACGTTCACCAGCTACGACAACATCGACAAGGCGCCGGAAGAGCGTGAGCGCGGCATCACGATCTCGACCGCACACGTCGAGTACGAGACCGCGGCGCGCCACTATGCGCACGTCGATTGCCCGGGCCACGCCGATTACGTGAAGAACATGATCACCGGCGCCGCGCAGATGGACGGCGCGATCCTGGTCGTGTCGGCGACCGACGGCCCGATGCCGCAGACCCGCGAGCACATCCTGCTCGCCCGTCAGGTCGGCGTCCCGGCGATGGTCGTGTTCATGAACAAGGTCGATCTGGTCGACGACGCCGAGATCCTCGAGCTCGTCGAGCTGGAAATCCGCGAGCTGCTCAGCTCGTACGAGTTCCCGGGCGACGACATTCCGATCATTCAGGGTTCGGCAGTGGCAGCACTGAACGACAAGACCCCCGAAATCGGCCATGACGCCGTCCTGAAGCTGATGGCGGCAGTCGACGAGTACATCCCGCAGCCCGAGCGTCCGCTCGACAAGCCGTTCATGATGCCGATCGAGGACGTGTTCTCGATCTCGGGTCGTGGCACGGTCGTCACCGGCCGCGTCGAAACCGGCATCGTGAAGGTCGGCGAAGAGGTCGAGATCGTCGGCATCAACGACACCCGCAAGACCACGGTCACGGGCGTCGAGATGTTCCGCAAGCTGCTCGACCAGGGCCAGGCCGGCGATAACGTCGGCGCGCTGATCCGCGGCGTGGGCCGTGAAGAGGTCGAGCGTGGCCAGGTTCTCTGCAAGCCGGGCTCGATCAAGCCGCACACCGACTTCTCGTCGGAGGTCTACGTGCTGTCGAAGGAAGAGGGTGGCCGTCACACGCCGTTCTTCGCCAACTACCGCCCGCAGTTCTACTTCCGCACGACCGACGTCACCGGCACCGTCGAGCTGCCCGAGGGCACCGAGATGGTCATGCCCGGCGACAACGTCGCGCTCGGCATCAAGCTGATCGCGCCGATCGCCATGGACGTGGGCCAGCGCTTCACCATCCGCGAGGGCGGTCGTACCGTCGGCGCAGGGGTTGTCAGCGGCATCACGAAGTAATATAGCGCGTTTCATCGGCCGGCTCCCTCTCACGGGGGAGTCGGCCGGTTTGCTTTTTATGTAACAGGTTACGGAGTGGTCCGGGTTCCACGCCGTCGTGTCGGGTCAGCCCGACAGGGCGGATACCGGGACGGCTCCTCGCTCTTTCGCATCGGTAGGGACTATGGACAGCAACATTCGCATTCGTCTGAAGGCATTCGATCACCGCGTGCTCGATCAGGCGACCGGCGACATCGCCGATACCGCCCGTCGCACCGGCGCGCTCATCCGTGGCCCGATCCCGCTCCCGACCCGCACCGAGAAGTTCACGGTGCTCCGCGGGCCGCACATCGACAAGAAGTCGCGCGAGCAGTTCGAAGTCCGCACCTACAAGCGGATGCTCGACATCGTGCAGCCGACGCCGCAGACGGTCGATGCTCTGATGAAGCTCGACCTCGCCGCCGGCGTTGACGTGGAGATCAAGCTGGCCTAAGGGCCTGCTTCCGCGGTCGACCTTCAGGTCCCGCGGATCGCCTCCCTGCCCAGGCAGGGGCCAGACTGGGTTCCCGCAATGCGGGGACGCAACTGAAACTCGAAGAGATACCGCTGGTGGCTTGCCACCGGGTCAGCGTCTCCCGTCCGTTCCCTCGCAGGAACACCAGCCCGGGACGGGGGCACGCTTCGCACATCCGGGCTGACGGGATCCGTCGAACAGCAGTTCGGCGGGACCCGGCACGCACCGACGGAATCCTCCGGCGGTGCCTCTGTATGAGGAGCTTTGATCATGCGCACTGGCGTGATCGCGAAGAAGATGGGGATGACCCGCCTGTTCAAGGACGATGGCCGCCACGTGCCGGTTACCGTTCTTCAGCTCGAGGCGCTTCAGGTCGTTTCCGTTCGCGAAATGGATCGTGACGGCTACACCGCCGTCCAGCTTGGTGCAGGCGTCGCCAAGACCAAGAACGTCGCCAAGCCGCAGCGCGGCCACTTCGGCAAGGCCGAGGTCGAGCCCAAGGCGGTCGTCCACGAATTCCGCGTCACCGAGGACAATCTCCTCGACGTCGGCGCCGAGATCTCGGCGGAGCATTTCGTCGCCGGTCAGCTGGTCGATATCCAGGGTCGTACCCAGGGTAAGGGCTTCGCCGGCGGCATGAAGCGCTGGAACTTTGGCGGTCTGCGCGCGACTCACGGTGTTTCGGTGTCGCACCGTTCGCTCGGGTCTACCGGTCAGCGCCAGGATCCGGGCAAGGTCTTCAAGAACAAGAAGATGGCCGGGCACATGGGCGACAAGTATCGCACCCAGCAGAACCTGGAAGTGGTCGGCACCGATGTCGAGCGCGGCCTGATTTTCGTGAAGGGCTCGGTGCCCGGGTCGAAGGGTGGCTGGCTGTTCGTGAAGGACGCCGTGAAGGTCGACCGTCACGCCGACGCACCCTATCCCGCCGGCCTCCGCGCCGCCGCCAACAGCAACACCGCCGCAGACACGCCAGCCGAAACGGTTGACGCGCCTGAAGCGACCGACGGCCAGGAGGGCTGAACGTGAAGGTCAAGGTTCAATCCTTCGCCGGTGCCGCGAACGCGGATGTCGAGCTCAACGACGAGGTCTTCGGCCTCGATCCGCGCGCGGACATCCTGCACCGCGTGGTCACCTGGCAGCTCGAGAAGCGCCGCGAGACGGCTCGCGGCACCCGCGAGCGCGCCGACGTCGCCCGTACCGGCAAGAAGTTCGGTCGCCAGAAGGGCGGCGGTACGGCGCGTCACGGCGATCGCCGCGCGCCGGTCTTCATCGGTGGTGGTAAGGCTCACGGCGCTCGCGTCCGTGACTTCAACCCGTCGCTGAACAAGAAGGTTCGCGCGCTGGGCCTGAAGATGGCGTTGTCGAGCCACGCCAAGGCGGGTTCGCTGGTGATCATGGACAGCCTGGCCGTCGAAGGCGGCAAGACCAAGACGCTGCTCGCCAACATGGCCGAGCTCGGCTTCGGCAAGAAGGCGCTGGTGATCGATGGCGACATGGTCGAGACGAGCTTCGTGCTCGCGGCCGGCAACATCGGCAACCTCAACGTCATGCCGGCGGCGGGTGCCAACGTCTACGACATCCTGAAGCATGACACGCTGGTGCTGACGCGCGCTGCGGTCGAAAAGCTGGAGGCGCGCTTCAATGGCTAAGAAAGCCGACAAGGTCGTCGACAACCGTCATTATGACGTGATCGTCGCGCCGCACATCACCGAGAAGGCGACGCTGCTCAGCGAGCACAACGCCGTCGTGTTCAAGGTCGCGAACGACGCGACCAAGCCCGAGATCAAGGCAGCCGTCGAAGCACTCTTCGGCGTCGACGTCCTGGGCGTGAACACGATCGTCCAGAAGGGCAAGACCAAGAAGTGGAAGGGCGCTCCCTACCAGCGCTCGGACATGAAGAAGGCGATCGTCACCCTGAAGGACGGTCAGTCCATCGATGTGACGACGGGGATCTGAGATGGCACTAAAGCAATATAATCCAACGAGCCCGGCACGCCGTGGCCTCGTGCTGGTCGACAAGTCGTCGCTCTGGAAGGGCAAGCCGATCAAGGCGCTCGTCGAGGGCAAGAACAAGTCGGGCGGCCGCAACAACAAGGGCCATGTGACGTCGCGCGGCATCGCCGGCGGTCACAAGCAGAAGTACCGCTATGTCGACTTCAAGCGTCGCAAGTGGGACGTCGAAGGCACCGTCGAGCGGCTGGAGTACGACCCCAACCGTACCGCGTTCATCGCGCTGCTGAAGTATCCCGACGAGGAACTCGCCTACATCATCGCGCCGCAGCGTCTCGCTGTCGGCGACAAGGTGATCGCGGGCAAGAAGACCGACGTGAAACCGGGCAATGCGATGGAGCTCGGCCAGATGCCGGTCGGCACGATCGTGCACAATGTCGAGATGAAGCCGATGAAGGGTGGCCAGATCGCCCGTTCGGCCGGCACCTATGTTCAGGTCGTCGGCCGCGACAAGGGCATGGTCATCGTCCGCCTGAATTCGGGCGAGCAGCGCTACATCCGCAGTGATTGCATGGCGACGGTCGGCGCGGTTTCGAACCCCGACAACCAGAACCAGAACCTCGGCAAGGCCGGGCGTTCGCGCTGGATGGGCAAGCGTCCGCTGACCCGCGGCGTGGCCAAGAACCCGGTCGACCATCCGCACGGCGGTGGCGAAGGCCGGACCTCGGGCGGCCGTCATCCGGTTACCCCGTGGGGCAAGCCGACCAAGGGTGCGCGCACCCGTCACAACAAGTCGACCGACAAGATGATCATCCGGTCGCGTCACGCCAAGAAGAAGGGCTGATAGATGGCTCGCTCCGTATGGAAAGGCCCGTTCGTCGAACTGAGCCTGCTCAAGAAGGCCGAGACCGCACAGGACTCGGGTGGCCGCGCGCCGATCAAGACCTGGTCGCGTCGCTCCACTATCCTGCCGACCTTCGTCGGGCTGACGTTCAACGTGTATAACGGCCGCAAGTTCGTCCCCGTCTCGATCAACGAAGACATGGTCGGCATGAAGCTGGGTGAGTTCGCGCCGACGCGCTACTTCCCCGGCCATGCCGCGGACAAGAAGGGCAAGCGCTGATGTCGAAAGCGAAATCCCCCCGCAAGGTCGGTGACAAGGAAGCCTTGTCGGTTGGCACGCAGATCCGTGGCTCGGCACAGAAGCTGGGCCTGGTCGCAGGGCTGATCCGCGGCAAGAAGGCCGGCGACGCGATGAACATCCTGGCCTTCTCGACGAAGGGCATGGCGGTCGACGCGCGCAAGGTTCTGGCATCAGCCATCGCCAATGCCGAGAACAACCACAATCTCGATGTCGACGCGCTCGTCGTGTCGGAGGCGTCGGTCGGCAAGTCGATCACCATGAAGCGTTTCGCGACCCGTGGTCGCGGCAAGTCGACGCGCATCCTGAAGCCGTTCAGCCGGCTTCGCATCGTCGTCCGCGAGCAGGAAGAAGAAGCGTAATGGGTCAGAAGAGCAATCCGATCGGGCTT
This sequence comes from Sphingomonas sp. Tas61C01, assembly GCF_052567495.1. Classification (NCBI taxonomy): domain Bacteria; kingdom Pseudomonadati; phylum Pseudomonadota; class Alphaproteobacteria; order Sphingomonadales; family Sphingomonadaceae; genus Sphingomonas; species Sphingomonas sp. Tas61C01. The sequence continues at coordinate 1,188,993 of NZ_CP199583.1, read as the reverse complement.
CGGCTGCAGATCAACCGCACCTGGGACAGCCGCTGGTTCGCCGAAGGGCATGACTATGCCCGCCTGCTGCTCGAGGATCTCAAAATTCGCAACTTCATCGTCAAGACGCTGCCCCAGGCCGCGATCTCGAAGGTGGTGATCGAGCGTCCGGCCAAGCTGTGCCGGATCTCGATCTTCGCGGCGCGCCCCGGTGTGATCATTGGCAAGAAGGGCACCGACATCGAGAAGCTGCGCAAGACGATCGGCGCGATGACCGCGTCGGACGTCTCGCTCAACATCGTCGAGATCCGCAAGCCCGAGGTCGACGCGAAGCTCGTCGCACAGTCGATCGCCGACCAGCTGGAGCGCCGCATCGCGTTCCGTCGTGCCATGAAGCGCGCGGTTCAGTCGGCGCTCCGCCTCGGCGCCGAGGGCATCCGCGTCGCTTGCGGCGGCCGTCTCGGCGGCGCCGAGATCGCGCGGTCTGAAAGCTATCGCGAGGGTCGGGTTCCGCTGCACACGCTGCGCGCGAACATCGATTATGCCGAGGCCCAGGCGCATACCTCCTACGGGGTGTGCGGCGTGAAGGTCTGGGTCTTCAAGGGCGAGATCCTGGGTCACGACCCGATGGCGCAAGACCGGCTGATGATGGAGGCTCAAACCTCCGGCGTCCGCCCGGCGCGCGACGACCGGCGCTAAGGAACGAGCAGATGCTGCAACCGAAAAAGACCAAGTTCCGCAAGGCGTTCAAGGGCCGGATCCATGGCGATGCCAAGGGCGGCACCGCGCTGAATTTCGGCGCCTATGGCTTGAAGGCCATGGAGCCCGAGCGGATCACCGCGCGCCAGATCGAGGCGGCTCGCCGCGCGATCACGCGTCACATCAAGCGCCAGGGGCGGTTGTGGATCCGCATATTCCCGGACGTGCCGGTGTCGTCGAAGCCCGCCGAAGTCCGCATGGGTAAGGGCAAGGGTTCGCCGGAGTTCTGGGCCGCACGGGTCAAGCCCGGTCGGATCCTGTTCGAGCTCGACGGTGTCGAAGGCAAGATCGCCGCAGAGGCGTTCGAGCGGGCAGCGATGAAGCTGCCGATCAAGGTGAAGGTGGTCGCCCGTCTCGGCGACACCTCGCATCTCGGAGGCGAGTAAGATGGCCCAGAGTAAGAAGAACGGGATCGATTTCGTCGGGAAGACCGACGACCAGCTGTCGGAGGATCTCGGCCAGCTGAAGCGCGAGCAGTTCAATCTGCGCTTCCAGGCTGCGACCAACCAGCTCGAGAAGCCGAGCCGCGTGCGCGAAGTGCGCCGCGACATCGCGCGGATCAAGACCATGCAGGCGCAGCGCACCAGCGCTGCGTCGGCCAAGTAAGGAACGAACGACATGCCGAAGCGCGTGCTGACCGGGCTGATCGTCTCGGACAAGACCGACAAGACGGTTGTGGTGAACGTCGAGCGTAAGGTGAAGCACCCGCTCTACGGCAAGATCATCCGCCGGTCGAAGAAGTACCACGCCCATGACGAGGGCAACGAATTCAAGCAGGGCGAGACCGTGCGGATCGAAGAGACCGCGCCGATCTCCAAGCTCAAGACGTGGAAGGTGATCGAGCGGGTCAACACCCACGCGACCCCGGAGCGGGCGTCGGCTGAAGGTTGATCCGCTGCCGCCCCCGGGCGGCAGATCGGAAAGGCCGGGCCTTGTGCCCGGCGGGTGGAACGGCTAGGTGGCCGCTCCCCCCGGTGCAGGTCTCCTGCGCCGGGGTAGTTTTTTAGGCGGGGCTCGGTCGGAATCGACCCCAAGAGAGAGAAGGAAGCGGATCGATGATCCAGATGCAATCCAATCTCGACGTCGCTGACAATAGCGGCGCGAAGCGGGTGCAGTGCATCAAGGTGCTTGGCGGGTCCAAGCGCCGGGTGGCGGGTGTCGGCGACATCATCGTCGTCAGCATCAAGGAAGCGCAGCCGCGCGGTCGCGTGAAGAAGGGCGACGTGCATCGCGCCGTCATCGTCCGCACCGCCAAGGACATTCACCGCGCCGACGGATCGACCATCCGGTTCGATTCGAACGCTGCCGTGCTGGTCAACAAGAACGAGGAGCCGATCGGCACCCGTATCTTCGGGCCGGTGGTGCGCGAGCTTCGCGGCAAGAAGCACATGAAGATCATCAGCCTCGCGCCGGAGGTGCTGTAATGGCCGCCGCTCGCATCAAGAAGGGTGACCGCGTCATCGTCCTGTCCGGCAAGGACAAGGGCAAGACCGGCGAAGTGACGCTGGCCATGCCGAAGGACGGCAAGGTCGTCGTGTCGGGCGTCAACGTCGCGACCCGTCACAAGAAGCCGACCCAGGCGAACCCGCAGGGTGGTCTCGAGAAGATCGAGGCGCCGATGCACATCTCGAAGGTCGCGCACGTGACCGCCGACGGCAAGCCCACCCGCGTGCGTTTCGAGACGCAGGACGGCAAGAAGGTCCGCGTTGCGGTGAAGACCGGAGACAAGATCGATGGCTGATTACAAGCCCCGCATGAAGGCGATGTACGACGACTCGATCGCGAAGGCGATGACCGAGAAGTTCGGGTACAAGAACGTCAACGAGGTCCCGCGGCTCGAGAAGATCGTGCTGAACATGGGCGTCGGCGAAGCCACCCAGGACAAGAAGAAGGTCGACCAGGCCGCGTCGGAAATGGAGCTGATCGCCGGGCAGAAGCCTGTCGTGACCAAGGCGAAGAAGTCGATTGCGCAGTTCAAGCTGCGCGAGGGCATGCCGATCGGCGTGAAGGTCACCCTTCGTCGCGAGCGCATGTACGAGTTCCTCGACCGCTTCATCACCATCGCGCTGCCGCGGGTCCGCGATTTTCGCGGGCTGAACCCGAAGAGCTTCGACGGACGCGGCAACTATGCCTGCGGCCTGAAGGAGCAGATCGTGTTCCCGGAAATCAACTATGACCGGATCGACAAGGTCCGCGGCATGGACGTGATCGTGACCACGACCGCGAAGACCGACGACGAGGCGCGCGAGCTGCTTCGCCTGTTCGGCTTTCCGTTCCCGATCGAGGAAGCCGCCGGCGACGAGAAGAAGGCGGCGTAATATACCTGGATGCGCCGCCCCGAGCGGGTGGTGCATCCTTCTATGGACTGGGTCCTCGCCTTCGCGGGGACACATAAGGACTTAAGTCGATGGCGAAACTGAGTTCAGTACTGAAGAACGAGCGGCGCAAGAAGCTGGTGAAGCAATACGCCGGCAAGCTCGCGAAGCTGAAGGCGACCGCGAATGACGAAAAGCTGGACGACAGCGAGCGTCTGATCGCGCGTCTCAAGATGGCCGAGCTGCCGCGCAACGCGAATTCTACCCGGATCCGCAACCGTTGCCAGCTGACCGGGCGTCCGCGCGGCAATTATCGCAAGTTCGGGCTCTCGCGCATCATGATGCGGGAATTGGGCAACAAGGGCCTGATCCCCGGTCTGACGAAGTCGAGCTGGTAAGGATCTAGAAATGGCAGTGACCGATCCCGTGGGTGACCTGCTCACCCGCATCCGCAATGGCCAGCGCGCGCGGAAGGACTCCGTCCTGACGCCAGCGTCCAAGCTGCGTGTCCGCGTCCTCGACGTGCTGCAGCGCGAAGGCTATATCCGTGGCTATAGCGAAGAGCAGATGGGCCCGGCGGCCGGCCTTCGTATCGAGCTGAAATATTTCGAGGGTCAGCCAGCGATCAAGCATGTCGCGCGAGTCTCGAAGCCCGGTCGCCGGGTCTATTCGGGCTCGCAGGAACTGCCGCGGGTCATGAATGGCCTCGGCATCACGATCGTCTCGACGCCGCGCGGCGTTCTGTCCGACGCCGAAGCGCGCGAACAGAATGTCGGTGGCGAAGTGCTGGCGGAGGTATTCTGATGAGCCGCATCGGCAAGAAGGCAGTCCCGGTTCCGGCCGGCGTCACCGCCAGCATCGACGGCAGCACGCTGAACGTGAAGGGCCCCAAGGGCACCCTGGCGCTCGCGATGCGCGACGAGATCACCTATACGATCGAGGACGGCGGCATCTCGGTGCAGCCTGCCAACGACACCAAGCAGGCGCGCGCCTTCTGGGGCATGCAGCGTACGCTGGTCCAGAACCTGGTGACGGGCGTGACCGACGGCTTCACCAAGAAGCTGCTGATCACCGGCGTCGGCTATCGCGCCGCGGCGCAGGGTCGCAACCTCCGGTTGCAGCTCGGCTACAGCCACGACGTCAATGTCGACGTGCCGGAAGGCCTCGAGGTCAAGACGCCGGACAACACGACGGTCGAGATCAGCGGCACCGACAAGCAGAAGGTTGGCCAGCTGGCCGCGGAGATCCGTCGCTGGCGCAAGCCCGAGCCGTACAAGGGCAAGGGCATCAAGTACGATGGCGAGTTCATCTTCCGCAAGGAAGGGAAGAAGAAGTAATGACCAAGGGACTTTCTCTCTTCGCGAAGCGGCGCCGCCGCAATCGTACCGCGCTCCGGGCGCGTGCAGGCACCCGTCCGCGGCTGTCGGTGCATCGTTCGGGCAAGCACATCTACGCGCAGGTGATCGACGACGAGGCCGGCAAGACGCTGGCATCGGCATCGACGCTGGAGAAGGACGTGCGCGGCACGTCGGGCGCCAACATCGACGCGGCGACCCAGGTCGGCAAGCGCGTCGCCGAGGCAGCCAAGCAGGCGGGCGTTACGCAGGTGGTATTCGACCGCGGTGGTTTCCTGTTCCATGGCCGCGTGAAGGCGCTGGCCGAGGCCGCGCGTGAAGCCGGATTGGAGTTCTAAGATGGCTGACGAGACCAACACAGAAGCACAGGTCGCAGCACCCGAAGCAGCCGCACCGCAGGAGTCCAATCCGGGCTTCGGTGGTCCTGGCGGCGGCGGCAATCGCCCCGGCGGTCCGCGTGGCGGCCGTGGTCGCGGTGGCCCCGGTGGCGGTGGCGGCGGTGGCAACCGCGGCGGCCGTGACGGCGGTCGCGGCGGACGCGACGGCAATCGCGGTCGTCCCGGCAGCGACGATGGCGGCGAAGAGCTGATCGAGAAGCTGGTCCACATCAACCGCGTCTCGAAGACGGTGAAGGGCGGCAAGCGCTTCGGCTTCGCGGCGCTGGTCGTGGTCGGCGACGGCAAGGGTCGTGCAGGCTTCGGCCACGGCAAGGCCCGCGAAGTGCCGGAGGCGATCTCCAAGGCGACCGCAGCCGCCAAGAAGAAGATGATCCGCGTGCCGCTGCGCGACGGTCGGACGCTGCATCACGACGGCAACGGGCATTTCGGTGCCGGCCGCGTGACGCTTCGCTCGGCGCCGCAGGGAACCGGCATCATCGCCGGCGGCCCGATGCGCGCGATCTTCGAATCGCTCGGCGTGGCCGATGTGGTGACCAAGTCGGTCGGCACGTCCAACCCCTACAACATGATCCGTGCGACGTTCGAGGCGCTGGGCGACCAGACTTCGCCTAAGGCCGTCGCGCAGCGTCGTGGCAAGAAGATCGCCGACTTGCTCGGCCGCGGTGGGTCGCAGACCGCCGAGGCCGATGCGGCCGCGATCGCGGAGTAATCGATCATGGCTACCATCAAGATCACGCAGACCGGTTCGCCGATCCGCCGCGAGAAGGACCAGCGCGCGACGCTGATCGGTCTCGGCCTCAACAAGATGCACCGGACCCGCGAACTCGAGGATACTCCCGAGGTTCGCGGTATGATCCGCAAGGTGCACCACATGGTGTCGGTCGAGGGCTGAACCCTCCGCCCGACCAGTGACAATGCGAGGGAAGGGGGCTAGTCGCCCCCTTCCTGTTTTTACCAAGCGCGACAAAAGCGAAAGCGAGTGCACGACATGAAACTGAACGAACTCCGCGACAATCAGGGCGCCCGCAAGTCAAAGATCCGCGTCGGACGCGGCATCGGCTCGGGCAAGGGCAAGACCGGCGGCCGCGGCCAGAAGGGCCAGAAGAGCCGTGAGGGCGTGTCCATCGCCGGCTTCGAGGGTGGCCAGATGCCGTTGCACATGCGGTTGCCGAAGCGCGGCTTCAACAACATTTTCGCCAAGGATTACGCCGAGGTGAACTTGGGCGCGATCCAGAAGGCGGTCGACGCCGGCAAGATCGAAGCGAACGCGACGCTCGACCACGACGCGCTGAAGGCCGCTGGCCTTGCACGCGGCGGCAAGGACGGCGTGCGGCTGCTCGGCAAGGGCGCGCTGACCGCGGTACTGAGCTTCACGGTCGCCGGCGCGTCGAAGGGCGCGATCGAGGCGGTCGAGAAGGCCGGCGGCAAGGTCGACGTCATCCACCTCGTCCCGGCCGCCGAGAAGGCAGCCGCCAAGAAGGGCGTGATGTACAAGGAACGCCAGGCGAAGAAGGCCGCGTTCAAGGCTTGATGCTAACTACGTTCGTCCTGAGTAGGGGCCGAGCGGAGGCGAAGACCCGTATCGAAGGACGATGCCCCCAGCCGGCTGGTCCTTCGATACGCGGCTTCGACAGGCTCAGCGGCTACTCAGGACGAACCGTTGGTTGGGGCAGCGTTCGGCTTCGATCGCTCCCGGCATTAGACAAGCCCGCACGGGCGCCTATATGAGCGGCGGGGCGGGCGAAACGCATCCCGCCGTTCCTTGTTTCCAGGACACCTGAATACGATGGCATCCGCAGCCGACCAGATGGCGCAAAGCATCAACCTGGCGAAGTTCGCCAAGGCGACCGACCTCAAGAAGCGGCTGTGGTTCACGATCGGTGCGCTGATCGTGTTCCGGCTGTTGAGCTACGTGCCGCTGCCGGGGGTCGATCCGACCGCGCTCGGCCTGCTCAGCGAGCAGACCAAGGGCGGCGTGCTCGACTTCTTCAACACCTTCTCGGGCGGTTCGCTCAGCCGGATGTCGCTGATCGCGCTCGGGGTCATGCCGTACATCACCGCGTCGATCGTGGTGCAGCTCGCGACATCGCTGTCGCCGACGCTCGCGGCGATCAAGAAGGAAGGCGAGAGCGGGCGCAAGCGGCTCAACCAGTACACCCGCTACGGCACCGTCGGGCTGACCGCGGTGCAGGGCTATTTCATCGCGGTGGGGCTGGAGACGCTCGGCGCGACCCAGGGCATCCAGGCCGTGATCGAGCCCGGCATGACGTTCCGCATCGCCGCGGTGATCAGCCTGATCGGCGGCACCATGTTCCTGATGTGGCTCGGCGAGCAGATCACCAGCCGCGGCATCGGCAACGGTGTCTCGCTCATCATCATGGCGGGGATCGTCGCGCATCTGCCCACGACGCTGTTCAATCTGCTCGAAGGCGGTCGGTCGGGCTCGGTCGATCCTGTCCGGCTGGTCGGCATCGTCGTCGCGGTGATCGGACTGGTGCTGCTGATCTGCTTCATGGAGCGGGCACAGCGGCGGATCCTCATCCAATATCCCAAACGACAGACCCAGCGCGGCATGCAGGCCGATCGCAGCCATTTGCCGCTCAAGATCAACACCGCGGGCGTGATCCCACCGATCTTCGCCTCGTCGCTGCTGCTGATGCCGCTGACGATCAGCCAGTTCGCGGGCCAGCGCGTGGCGGGCGAGAGCGCCTGGGGCGACTTCATCATCACGCTGAATCAATACCTGCAGCACGGATCGCCGGTGTACATGGCGCTCTATGCGGCGGGGATCATCTTCTTCTCGTTCTTCTACACCGCGGTGGTGTTCAACCCGGAAGAGACCGCGGACAATCTGAAGCGCTATGGCGGCTTCATCCCCGGCATCCGTCCGGGCAAGAACACCGAGACCTATTTCGATTACGTGCTGACGCGCATCACGGTGATCGGCGCGGCCTATCTGACCTTCATCTGCGTGGTGCCGGAATATCTGGTAACGGCGCTGCAGATCCCCTTCTATCTGGGCGGCACCAGCCTGCTGATCGTGGTCAACGTCACGATGGACACGGTAACGCAGATCCAGTCGCATCTGTTGGCGCATCAATATGGCGACCTGATCAAGAAGGCGAAGCTGAAGGGTGGCCGTCTCCGCTGAAGCGGGGCGGGGCTCGGATAGGTTCGGGGCTAGATTCTGGAGAGTGACGGCGTGAACATCATCCTTCTCGGGCCGCCGGGGGCAGGCAAGGGCACTCAGGCGAGCAAGCTCGTCGCCGATCGCGGCATGGTCCAGCTGTCGACGGGGGATATGCTCCGCGCGGCGGTAAAGGCGGGTACGCCGACCGGGCAGCAGGCGAAAGCGGTGATGGAATCGGGTGGGCTGGTGTCCGACGAGATCGTCTCCGCGCTGATCGGCGAGAAGCTCGATGCGCTCGACACCGCGACCGGCGTGATCTTCGACGGCTATCCGCGCACCGCGGCGCAGGCGACCGCACTGGACGAGCTGCTGGTGTCGCGCGGCCGCACGCTCGACTATGTTATCGAGCTGGAGGTCGACGAAGCGGCGCTGATCGAACGCGTCACCGGCCGCTACACCTGCGCGAATTGCGGCGAGGGCTATCACGACCGGTTCAAGCAGCCGAAGGTCGCGGGCGTCTGCGACGTCTGCGGCTCGACCGAGTTCAAGCGCCGGCCCGACGACAATGCCGAGACCGTGCACACCCGGATGGCCGAATACCGCGCCAAGACCGCACCGATCCTGCCGATCTACGAAGCCCGCGGGTTGGTACGGCCGATCGATGGCATGGCGGACATCGATCATGTGAGCGCGGCGATCGATGGGATCCTGGACGGGTAGCTCAGGCTACGCATCCGCGTGTCCCCGCAGAGGCGGGGCCCAGTACTGGGCTGCCGCCTGCCCGGGAGCACGGAGAACCTAACCAGATCCAATCTGGTATCGTCACCCGGATTTGAGTCTGGGCCCGCTAGGCTGCGCATCTAAGGGCCTCGTCCTTCGACTAGTAAGCGGAACCCCGGATGAAGTCCGGGGTGACGGAGTAGTCTTGCAGGGATTTTGCCTTCGTGAGAGCACAACCACGGGTAGCCCAAGCACGCCGGCGAATGCACCGACTCAGTTTAGTCACGGCCACGACACGGCTCGTCTCGCTGGGCAGGCTTCGTAGTTAATCGATTGATAAGCCCTCCACTCTACGATCGATAGCGAACGTGCGGCCGGGGGGTCGTCGGGGCAATCGGAAGGGACCGCTAATGTTGGGGGCGATCGTATTTACCTATGGGATGCTGGCGAGCTTCGTGCTGTCGGGCGCGTCGCGCAATCGCAAGATGCGCCGGCCCAATCCGCCGATCCTGGCCTATGTCGGCTATGTCCTGTGCGGGCTATCCGGTGGGCTGGCGCTGATGCTGTTCGTGGCGGCGTTCACCACGCCCGAGATCGTCGTCTTCTGATCCGCCGCGAACGCTGCGTCAGGCGGCGCGGCGTTGGTGCAGCGCGGCGTCGAGTCGTTCGATCAGATCGGCGATGGCGGGCGGCGTGTAGTCGGCGATGGGCGGGGATGACGCCGAGAGCAACTGCTCGATCAGGGCGAGTTCGCGATCCATCGTCGTCACTATCATGCTCCGCCTTTACTGCGACCCGATCTTGACGCGGCATGACTAACGAGTGGTGAAGATCGCCGGCCGGCCTGCGGCAAGCGGTTGAGATCGTGGATCGATATCGCGGCCGATCACGGCCGGACTGCCCGGTGCGAGCGTCACGACGCCGGAACCGATCGCTTGACACGGCGTTGGCGCGCGCTTAACTGATCCTTACTCCGACACACCGGTTCCCGGCGGCGCTTGTTTGCGCTCGCCGCAATCGTGCGTTCGGAGCCATTGCGTCGAGATGGGGCCGCGCTGCCATGCCGGATCCCGTGGAGCTAGGAGAACAAGTTCATGGCACGTATCGCGGGTGTCAATATCCCGACCAACAAGCGCGTGGTGATCGCGCTCACGTACATCCACGGCATTGGCCCGACCAAGGCCAAGGCAATCACGCAGAAGCTGGACATCGCTCCCGAGCGTCGCGTTCAGGATCTGACGGACCAGGAGGTCCTGCAGATCCGCGAGACGATCGACGCCGACCATACGGTCGAGGGTGATCTTCGCCGTCAGGTCGCGATGAACATCAAGCGCCTGATGGATCTCGCCTGCTATCGCGGTCTGCGCCATCGGCGTGGCCTGCCGGTCCGCGGCCAGCGCACGCATACCAATGCGCGCACTCGCAAGGGCAAGGCAAAGCCGATCGCCGGCAAGAAGAAGTAAGCTTGAGCCGCTCGCGAGGGCGGCTCGCTTCTCAGCTTTCAAGGATTACCAATGGCCCGTGAACCGCAGCGTATTCGCCGTCGCGAACGCAAGAACATCACCTCCGGCGTCGCGCATGTGAACGCCAGCTTCAACAACACCATGATCACCATCACCGATGCCCAGGGCAACGCCATCTCGTGGTCGTCCGCGGGCGCGATGGGCTTCAAGGGCTCGCGCAAGTCGACTCCGTACGCGGCGCAGGTCGCGGCCGAAGACGCCGGCAAGAAGGCCGCCGAGCATGGCGTCCGGACGATCGAGGTCGAGGTCAAGGGCCCCGGCTCGGGTCGCGAATCGGCGTTGCGTGCGCTCCAGGCGGTCGGCTTCCAGATCACCTCGATCCGTGACGTGACCTCGATCCCGCACAATGGCGTGCGGCCGTCGAAGCGCCGCCGCGTCTGATTCCTTCTCCGTGGGACTGACGAGTCCCGCGTGCTCATCTCCGGCCGCGGCAGCCCCCGCTGTGGCCCAAATTTAGGGGACCCATGTGTCTGTCAACGCAAAGAACTGGCAGGAACTCAAGAAGCCGCACGGCCTCGAAAAGAAGTCGGGTGGCGATGGCAAGCGCAAGGCGACGTTCGTCGCCGAGCCGTTGGAGCGTGGCTTCGGCCTGACGCTCGGCAACGCGTTGCGCCGTGTTCTCCTTTCTTCGCTTCAGGGCGCGGCGGTGACGTCGATCAAGATCGAGAACGTGCTTCATGAGTTCTCGAGTCTGACCGGTGTCCGCGAGGACGTGACCGACATCGTCCTCAACGTGAAGCAGATCGCGCTGAAGATGCAGGGCGAAGGGCCGAAGCGCCTCCAGCTCTCCGCGACCGGCCCGACCACGGTGAAGGCCGGCGACATCGCGGTGTCCGGTGACATCGAGGTGATGAATCCCGAGCTGGTGCTCTGCCATCTCGACGAGGGTGCGACGCTCAACATGGAGCTGACCGCCGACGTCGGGAAGGGCTATGTGCCCGCGACCGCGAACCGTCCGGCGGATGCGCCGATCGGCCTGATCCCGGTCGACGCACTGTATTCGCCGGTGCGCCAGGTGTCGTACAAGGTCGACCCGACCCGCGTGGGCCAGGACCTCGATTACGACAAGCTGACGCTGACGATCGAGACCGACGGTACGATCACCCCGGAAGACGCGGTCGGCTATGCCGGTCGGATCCTCCAGGACCAGCTCGCGCTGTTCGTGCAGTTCGACGATTCGTCGATCACGCGCTCGGCGGCACCGATCGGCCAGGCCGCGCCGGCATCGTCGGGCGAGGTGTCGGGCGATACCCAGCAGATCAATCGTTACCTGCTCAAAAAGGTCGACGAGCTCGAACTGTCGGTGCGTTCGGCCAACTGCCTAAAGAACGACAACATCATCTATATCGGCGATCTCGTCGGCAAGACCGAGGCAGAGATGCTTCGGACTCCGAACTTCGGCCGCAAGTCGTTGAACGAGATCAAGGAAGTGCTGTCTTCGATGGGGCTGCGGCTGGGGATGGAAATCCCCGGCTGGCCGCCCGAGAATATCGAGGAAATGGCCAAGAAGCTCGAGCAGGAAATTATGGGCTGATGCGCATGCGGGCAGCGAAAGCTGCTCGCATATCGCGGCAAGCCCGGCCGGCGGGCCTTGGCCCGTCCGACGTTCCCGACGCGGCTTCGCCGCGGCGTCGTCATCCCAGGACCGTGTCCCGGCGTTCGCCGGGGACTTGGTCGGCGCATCATCCGGTGGGCAGCGCCCCCACCAGGTCTGGGGTTCCGTCAAACGGCCCCTTAACGAACGAAGGAAGACATCATGCGCCATCGCGTAGGCGGCCGTAAGCTACAGCGGACCTCGGCCCACCGCATCGCGCTGTTCCGCAACATGGCGGCAGCGCTGATCAAGCACGAGCAGATCACCACCACCGTCGCCAAGGCGAAGGAACTGCGCCCCTATGTGGAAAAGCTGATCACGCTGGCGAAGAAGGGTGGCCTGTCCAACCGCCGCCTGGCGCATGCGCGCCTGCTCGACGACGCTCAGCTGGTGAAGCTGTTCGACGTGCTGGCCGAGCGCTACGCATCGCGTGCCGGCGGCTACACCCGGATCATCAAGGCGGGCATCCGCGCTTCGGACGCGTCGCCGATGGCGGTCATCGAATTCGTCGACCGCGACGTCTCGGCCAAGGGCCAGGATTCGGGGCCGGTGATGACTGATAACGAGTATGACGAGGCCGCTTAAGCCGCGACATCATCGATTGTGACGGAGGCCGTGCCCAGCGATGGGCGCGGCCTCTTTCGTTGTCGGGATCATCTGGCTATGCGGCATCGATGGAGCACCCCCACAGCATCCTCATCGTCGATTTCGGCAGCCAGGTAACCCAGCTCATCGCGCGGCGCGTCCGCGAGGCGGGGGTCTATAGCGAGATAGCGCCCTTCCAGTCCGCCGCCGCCGCGTTCGAGCGCATGCAGCCCAGGGGCATCATCCTGTCGGGCAGCCCCGCGTCGGTGGTCGACGCCGACAGCCCGCGCATTCCCGACGCGATCCTCGCCAGCGGCCTGCCGATGCTCGGTATCTGCTACGGACAGCAGGCGCTGATCCACCAGCTCGGCGGGACCGTCGAGAAGGGGCATAGCGGCGAGTTCGGCAGCGCCTTCATCGAGGTGTCCGACGGCTGTTCGCTGTTCGACGCGCTATGGGCACAGGGCGATCGGCACCAGGTGTGGATGAGCCATGGCGACAAGGTGACCGAGCTTGCCCCGGGCTTCCGCGCCGTCGCCGCCTCGCCCGGCGCGCCGTACGCGGTGATCGCGGACGACGAACGCCGGATCTACGCGATGCAGTTCCACCCGGAGGTGGTGCACACGCCCGATGGCGGCAAGCTGATCGCCAACTTCGCGCGCCACGTCTGCGGGCTGGCGGGCGACTGGACGATGGCGGAGTTCCGCGCCACCAAGATCGCCGAGATCCGCGCGCAGGTCGGCACGGGCAGGGTGATCTGCGGGCTGTCGGGCGGAGTCGATTCGGCGGTGGCCGCGGTGCTGATCCACGAGGCGATCGGCGAGCAGCTAACCTGCGTCTATGTCGATCATGGGCTGATGCGCGCGGGCGAGAGCGAGCAGGTCGTCAGCCTGTTCCGCGGGCATTACAATATTCCACTCATCCACGTCGACGCCGAGACGCTGTTCATGACCGGGCTCGCCGGCATCACCGATCCCGAAGCCAAGCGGAAGTTCATCGGCAAGACCTTCATCGACGTGTTCGAAGCCGAGGCGAAGAAGATCGGTGGCGCGGAGTTCCTGGCGCAGGGAACGCTCTATCCCGACGTGATCGAGAGCGTCAGCTTCACCGGCGGCCCGTCGGTGACGATCAAGAGCCACCATAATGTCGGCGGGCTGCCCGAGCGGATGGACATGAAGCTGGTCGAGCCGCTGCGCGAGCTGTTCAAGGACGAGGTCCGCGAGCTCGGCCGCGAGCTGGGGCTGCCAGAGATCTTCGTCGGGCGGCATCCGTTCCCGGGGCCGGGGCTCGCGATCCGCATTCCCGGTGAGGTCACGCGCGAACGCTGCGACATCCTGCGCAAGGCGGATGTGATCTATCTCGAGGAAATCCGCGCGGCGGGGCTCTACGACGCGATCTGGCAGGCGTTCGCGGTATTGCTGCCGGTGCGGACGGTGGGGGTGATGGGTGACGGGCGCACCTACGACTTCGTGCTGGCGCTGCGAGCGGTGACCTCCACCGACGGCATGACCGCCGCGGCGTTTCAGTTCCCGGGCGACTTCCTGCCGCGGGTGGCGACCAGGATCGTCAACGAGGTAGCGGGGATCAATCGCGTGACCTACGACTATACGTCGAAGCCGCCGGGCACGATCGAGTGGGAGTGAGCGGCGAGGACCGTTGAGCGGATCTGCGTCCTGGTAGCGCCCTGCGTCGCCGGGCCGGGGCCAGAGGTGGCAAATCGGCGCCTCATCGGCTATGTTGCAAGCCGCGAAAGGAGCGGTGGCTGAGATGGTTCTCCTGGCGGATTCGACTCCCGCGGGGATGCGGGCGCTGCGGCTCGTCACCGACAGTCCGATCGCATCGGTGATCAGCGACCCGCGGAGGCCCGACAACCCGATCGTCGCATGCAATCAGCCATTTTGCGATCTCACCGGCTATCCCGCGGACGAGGTGGTCGGGCGCAATTGTCGCTTCCTGTCGGGGCCGGGCACCGAGCCCTGGCTGTCGGAGGAAATCCGGCGCGGGGTGCGCGAGCATCGTCCGGTGCTGGTGGAGATCCTCAACTACAAACGCGACGGCCAACCCTTTCGCAACGCGGTGCTGGTCGCACCGATCTACGACGAGGACGACGCGTTGTTGTATTTCCTCGGGTCGCAGATCGAGATCGACGCCGACGCCGCGGCACCGGGTAGCATGCGCCGCATCCGCGCCGCCGAGATGGTCAACGCGCTGTCACCGCGGCAGGGCCAGGTGCTGAAGCTCGTCGCCAAAGGAATGCTCAACAAGCAGGTCGCAGCGGAACTGGGCTTGTCGGAAAAGACGGTGAAGATGCACCGCGCGATCCTGATGGGGCGGCTGGGGCTCAGCACGACGGCGGATCTCATCCGACTCGCCGTGGAGGCCGGGCTCTGACGAATAAGCGCGCTACGGCTTAAGGTCCGTATCGCAGGCCGCTCGTCACGTCGCTATTTGGGAATAGGTCGTCACAGCGGTCGCCCCACGGGTTGTTTTTAGCCACCCGGCCCGTGGTTCGGAACGAAGCCCTCTGTTGCCATGCAACCGTTGTGACGCCAACTTTCCCGCCGTTCGCGAGCTTCTATTTGTAATAGCGTACCATTTCGAGATTCCGCGAAGCAGCAGTTTCCGTAGCTATTCTGCACGATTTCGGTTAATGACTTGGTAACGGATCGGCCAAAGGTCGACCAAGGGTTGCAGACCAAGAAACTCGAAGTCAGGGAAATCTCATGATCAGCAAATTCGCAGTTGCAGCCGTACTGGCTGTCGCGACGGCTGGGCCGGCCTATGCCGCCAGCGTCGTCACCACCCCGGGAAGCACTACCTCGTTCGCACCGACGCCCGGTCTCGTCGTCGACTTCAACAGCGGCGTTCCCGCGTCGTTCGCGTTGACGACGTCGGGCACTGCCGGCATCGTACAGGGCAACTCGCCGACGTTCTACGCCCAGCCGGCGTACAGCGACGGCAGCCGTTACCTGGCGGTCCAGGCGGGTGCTTCGGCTACGCTCCAGGGAGCCGTTGGCTATAACAGCGTCAGCTTCTTCCTCGGGTCGATCGACACGTTCAACTCGGTCTCGTTGCTCGACACCGCCGGCAACCTGATCCAGTCGTTCAGTGGATCGGATTTCATCATCCCGGCGAACGGCAACCAGTCGCTGCCGCTGACCAATCGTCGCGTGACGATCACGCGCGGTGCGTTGGAGGCCCAGATCGGCGGCATCCGTTTCGCTTCGCGCCAGAACGCGCTCGAAGTCGACAACGTGGTGTTCGCGGTTCCCGAGCCGACCACGTGGGCGATGATGTTCGTCGGCTTCGGCATGATGGGCGCTTCGATGCGCTATCGTCGTCGCAGCACGAAGTTCGTCACCGCCTAAGCTTCGCGCTTTGCGGTAACAGAGGGGAGCCGCCGGCCTGTGGGTCGGCGGCTTTTCTCGTTCTGGGATGCGGCGTGCTGGCGCGCCCGGGTGGATTCGAACCACCGACCACAAGCTTAGAAGGCTCGTGCTCTATCCAACTGAGCTACGGGCGCGCACCACCGTCGCGTAGCGCGGATTGCGTGGGCGGGGAACCGGGATCATGATCGACGGCATGGACCAGGGGGATGAGCAGGCGGTCGCGGCGGGCGGCGGGGTGCCGCGGCAGTTTCGCTATTTCGACTTCGTGATGGCGGCGTTCGTCACCATCCTGCTGCTGTCGAACGTCATCGGCGCGGGCAAGCGCGCGGTGATCGATCTGCCGATCGTCGGGCTCTGGCCGTTCGGCGCGGGCATCCTGTTCTTTCCGGTCAGCTATGTGCTCGGTGACGTGCTTACCGAGGTCTATGGCTACGCGTATGCGCGGCGGTGCATCTGGGCAGGGTTCGCGGCGTTGCTGTTCATGGTCGCGATGTCAACGATCGTCGTTGCGCTGCCCCCCGATGCCGGATGGACGGGGCAGAGCGCCTACGAAGCGGTGTTCGGCCAGGTGCCGCGGATCGTCTTCGCGTCGATCTGCGCGTTCTGGGCGGGCGAGTTCGTCAACGCGTACGTGCTCGCGCGGATGAAGCTGTGGACCGGCGGCAAGCATCTCTGGGCGCGGACGATCGGGTCGACGATCGTCGGGCAGGGGGTAGACAGCCTGATCTTCTACCCGCTTGCCTTCTACGGCGCGGTCGGCTGGACCGGCGTGCAGGTCGGGCAGGTCCTGTTGACGCAATGGGTGCTGAAGGTGTCGTGGGAGGTCATCCTAACGCCCGTGACCTATGCGGTGGTCGCGTTCCTGAAGGCGCGCGAGGGAGTCGACGTGTTCGACCAGGGCACGGATTTCTCGCCGTTTCGGGCGCGGGTCTGATCCGGTTCAAGCGCCGACGGTCGCCAGCAACCCTTCGAACAGGCGTCGGCCGTCGGTGCCGCCATGCGCGGCCTCGATGCGACGTTCGGGATGCGGCATCATGCCGAGGACGTTACCCCTGGCATTGACGATCCCGGCGATGTCGCGCGCCGAACCGTTGACGCGTTCGGCATAGCGGAACGCGACCTGGCCCTCGCCTTCGACCCGGTCGAGCGTGTCGGCACCGGCGAAATAATTGCCGTCATGGTGCGCGACCGGAACGGTAATGCGCTCGCCGGGTTCGTAGCCGCCGGTGAAGCGCGATGCGCCCTCCACCTTCAGCGCGACGTCGCGGCAGACGAAGTTCAGCCCATCGTTGCGCATCAGCGCACCGGGCAGCAACCCGGTCTCGGTCAGTACCTGGAAGCCGTTGCATACCCCCAGCACCGGCAGGCCGTCGTTCGCCCGCTCGACCACCGCGCGCATCACCGGCGACCGCGCCGCAATCGCGCCGGAGCGAAGATAGTCGCCATAGGAAAAGCCACCCGGCACCGCGACCAGTGCGATATCGTCGGGCAGCGCGGCGTCGCCGTGCCAGACCATGGCCGGCGCGGTGCCGGTCACGGCCTCAAGCGCGACGGCGAGATCGCGATCGCAGTTCGATCCCGGAAAGACGATGACCGCGGTCTTCACGCGCGCTCGATCCGGTAGTTCTCGATCACGGTGTTGGCGAGCAGCTTGCGGCACATCGCGTCGACGGTGGCGTCGTCGGTCGCGTCGGCGACCTCCATCTCGATAAGCTTGCCCGCGCGGACATCCTCGACGCCGGAAAAGCCGAGCCCGTCGAGCGCGTGGTGGATCGCGCGACCTTGCGGATCGAGCACGCCGGGTTTCAGCGTCACGAAGATCCTGAGCTTCATCTTGTCATCCCGCTTGCGATCTGTCCGCGGTCCCTATGCCGCGGGGCGGGGACGAGCAAGCGCGGGATGGGTCAGAAATAGCGGGCGAGGGTGAATTCGTAGCGGCTGCGGCTCGTCTTGTAGAGGGTCAGCGACGAATCGATCCGCGACAAGGACCAACTGACCTGCGGCGACAGGCCGAGCACGCGGATCTTGCGGTTGCCGAGCGTCGCACGGCTGACGAAGCGCCAATCGTGGCGCGGGGTGGCGTCGAACAGCGTGAGCGGCGCGTCGTAGCGGGCATGCGAGACGCCGGCACTCAGCCCGAAGTTGATGCCGTAGCGGAGCTCGCCGCCGATCCCGGCATTGGCGCCGATCTCGGTACTGGAATAGGCGCGTTCGTTGAGCCAGTCGCGGCGCACGAACGGCCCCGCAGACAGCACGACCGCGGGCGACAGGCTCTGTTCGTAGGTCCCGTAGAGGCCGCCCTGCCAGCCGCTATAGCCCGAATCGAACAACGCGGTGGTGCGGCGGGCGTCGATCTGGAAGCCGATGCGGCGCTTGGTGCCGAGCACGGTCTGGGCGCCGCCGCGGACGCCGATCTGGCGGCTGACCGCGTCGCCGCCGAACCAGCGGCTGGCGCCGACGGTCTGGAGCGAGGCGCTGGTGCGATCGGTGAAGCGATACTCGCCGCCGAGCGCGAGCTGCGCAACATAATCGTCGAACGACGATCCCGAATAGTTGGTGCCGTTGAGGTCTAGGTCGGCGAGCGCGGAGAGCTTCTTGGCGGTGGGCAGGCGGAGGCGGGCGGAGAGCTGGCCGGTTTGGCCGAGCCCGGATCGCTTGCGGGCTCGATCGTCGAGCGTCAGCGGGATCGGGGTGTCGCCGAGCATCACCGTGACGGTATCGACCGCGGTCGCGTTGTTGATGTTGCTGTCGGGGGCGATGCCGACGCTGACGTCGACCTGCCAGGCTCGAGCGCTGCGGATCGTGTCGCGGACGGTGCGGATGGTGCGCAGCACCTCGGGCGAGAGCGTGGCATCCTGTTCGGCAATGCGGAACTGCTTGTCGGCGGCGGCGGGCTGCCGCATCGCCAGCATGATCTTGGCGAGCTCCAGCCGCACCGCGGTCTGCCGCGGATCGTCCGTGAGGATCGCGCGATATTGCGCGGCCGCCTCGGGCAGCTTGCCGGTCTGCGCGGCGATGAAGCCGGTGAGGAACCGGGTCTGCATGGTGAAGCCGGGCGCCTGGCGTAGCGCGGCGATCAGCGGGGTAGCTTCGGCGAAGCGCTGTTCGCGCACCAGCCGTTCGGCGGCGGCGAGCAGCTGTTGCGGGGTGAGCTGTAGCTCACACACGCCCGCTTCACATCGCGACCGTACGCCCGCCGCAGCGTTGCTGGGTGCGAGAATGCAGCCGCATAACGCCACGGCGCCGGCGATCAACGCCATCCGCATGGTTCGTCCCCCTCTGCGGGAAGCTACTTCTTCGCGCCCGTGAACGCGCCGAGTATGTCGATCCGCTGATCCGGGACGCCGCCGGTGATGCGGAAATTGCCGCCAACATTCTCCGCCCCGGGGCCGTAGAAGGCGCCGTCGATCGAGCTTGCGCCGGCGACGCTGCTGGCGGCGCTGATCGGCGCGAAATCGATGTTGGTGCGGGTCGCGCCGCTGGTGAAGTAGGCGTTCGTGAACTTGCCCGCGAAGCTGGTGCGCGAGCCGGTGAGCGAGGCGGTGCCGTTGGCGGTGAACACCGCCCCGGTCGGGATGTCGGAGAAGAAGTCGTTGACCGGCGAGTTGTTGACGAAAGTCTTACCGACCGTTCCGGTCAGACCCAGCGCAAGCGTCGACTTGCCGAAATCCACGTCGACCGAGCTGGTGCCGCTGATCCACTGGAGAGGCAGGCTGACCGACGCGGTTGCGCCGCCCGCGATCATCGTGGCGAGGAAGTCGCCGTCGAAATGGCCGCTGCCGGTGGAAGGGATCTGCAGCAGTGTGGACTTGCTGCCGAAGACCATGACGCCGCGCTCGGAGTGGAAGGCGCCTGTTGCGGCATCGAGCTTGCTCCGGTGGGTGAACCCTGCGAGCGTCACGAAGCTCGCGGTGTTGCCGGGACGCTTATAGAAGAAGGTGTCTGCCAAGCTGTCGCTCGACGCCGCCTCGAGATAGTTGAACGACGGCAGATCGGGAATCTCGCTCTGGACGAAGCCGATGTCGGTGCGATGCGCGGGATCCTGGTAGTTTACGTTGCGTGTCACGCCCGCAGCGGTATCGGCCAGCGCGACGGTGAAGATGCCGTCGCGGGGATTGAAGGTGATCGTCCCACTGGGCGTTCCGACCGTACTGGCGTTGCCGGTGTAAAGGCTGGCGCCCTTATCCGTGACGTCGATCGCATGAAGAGCGCCGATCGCATCGAAGGTCGTGGTCGTCTTCACGTCGAGGAACGACGTTGGCGTGCTGGTTGGCGTCGGTGTCGGAGCAACGGATACGACCCCGCCGCCCGACACGGTGCCGCCGGCGATCGGCGGGGCGATGGTGCCGAGCGACTGGGTGCCGCCGCCGCCACTACCGCCGCACGCGGCGAGGGACAGGAGCGGCAGAGACAGAATCGCAAGAGTGGCGCGCATGACAGGACCCCTTCAGACCCATGTTTCGGGTATGAGGGCGGGATACCGGCACAGGGTTAACAGCGTCTAAAGGGTGGCGTGTTGCTTAGCTTAAAGCTCGGTGCCACCGCTATTTACTGTCAGGATCACGCCAGACGACCGGGCTTTTCTGTGCTCCCGAGAAGGCGTGAGCCTAGCACTGAGTCCCCGCCTTCGCGGCGACACGATGCGCCGAACCTCAGGCCGGCTTACTTGCCGCGGCGCTTGCGGTGGCTTTCCAGGTCGAGCACGGCGTTGTCGCCGCCCTCGGGCAACAGGCCGAGACGGCGGGCGACCTCCTGATAGGCCTCGACCTCGCCGCCGAGATCGCGGCGGAAGCGATCCTTGTCGAGCTTCTCGTCGGTTTCCATGTCCCAGAGCCGGCAACCGTCGGGGCTGATCTCGTCGGCCAGGATGATCCGGCCATAGTCGTTGTCCCAGATCCGCCCGAATTCGAGCTTGAAGTCGACCAGCCGGATGCCGACCGCGGCGAACAGGCCGCAGAGGAAATCGTTCACGCGGATCGCGAGGTCGGCGATGTCGTGCATCTCCTCCTGGCTCGCCCAGCCGAACGCGGCGATGTGTTCGTCGGTGATCATCGGATCGCCGAGCGCATCGTCCTTGTAGTAATATTCGATGATCGTCCGCGGCAGCTGCACGCCTTCCTCGATCCCGAGACGCTTGGACAGCGAGCCCGCGGCGACGTTGCGGATCACGACCTCGATCGGAACGATCTCTACCTGCCGAATCAGCTGCTCGCGCATGTTGAGGCGGCGGATGAAGTGGGTCGGCACGCCGATCGTGCCGAGCAGCGTGAAGATGTGCTCGCTGATCCTGTTGTTGAGCACGCCCTTGCCGTTGATCGTGCCCTTCTTCTGGGCGTTGAACGCGGTGGCGTCGTCCTTGAAATATTGGATCAGCGTGCCGGGTTCCGGACCCTCGTAGAGGATCTTGGCCTTGCCCTCGTAGATCTGGCGGCGACGAGCCATGCGGGCGTTCCCCTGGAAATGAGCAGCCCCGGCGCACGGGTGAGCGGCCGGGGCGTAGGATCGAGCGGCGTATATCGAAGGGGGGCGGGGCGCGCAATCGGGAGGCGTCGCGGCGACCAAGAGTCACAAGAGTCTCACCTACACGCGTGTGCGTGGGTTCGGGGTGGCTGACAGACGATGAGAAACAGCGTGGCCGAGGGCTGCGCGTTGAAATCCTACATTGCAAGGTCGTCGCTGAGCATCTGCCGTCATCCTGGACCCGTTTCGGGGTCCACCGGTCCGCAAGAGCAGAAGCCGTCGAGTGCGCGGCACCGTGGACCCCGGAACTGGTCCGGGGTGACGGAGGGTGTGGCTGCGCCGGTGTCCGACGCAAGAACCCCACATCGCAGCGCAAGCGTGCAACGGGTCAGGTGACGGCGAGCCGTTGCGCGAAGCGGGGGTCGCGCCAGCTTCCCGTGGCGGTCACCTCGCCCAGGATCTCGCCGGCACGCCAGACGTCCTCGTGGCTCAGGTACAACGGCGTCAGGCCGAGGCGGAGGACGTCGGGGTCGCGGAAGTCGCCGATGACGCCGCGGCCGATCAGCGCCTGGGTGATCGCGTAGGCATCGGGGTGGCGGAAGCTGATGTGGCTGCCACGCGTCGCGGGATCGCTCGGGGTGATGCAGGTCAGGTCGTGCGCTTTTCCCGCGGCGGCGAGGATGTCGAAGAGGGCGGCGCTCTTTGCCCAGAGGGCGTCGCGGTCGAGGTCGTGCCAGAGCGACAGTCCGGATTCGAGCGCGGTCATGGCGAGGATCGGTGGGGTGCCGGCAAGCCAGCGGGTCATGCCGGGGGCGGGGCGGTAGGCGTCGGCGAAGGCGAACGGCTCGGCATGCCCCATCCAGCCCGACAAGGGGCTGGCGAGCCGGTCCTGCCAGCGTTCGGCGACGTAGAGGAAGGCAGGCGCGCCGGGGCCGCCGTTGAGATACTTATACGTGCATCCGACCGCGAGGTCCGCGCCCGCGCCGGTGAGGTCGACCGCGACGGCGCCGGTCGAGTGGCTGAGATCCCATAGCACCAGCGCCCCGGCGGCGTGCGCGGCGGCGGTGAGGGCGGCCATGTCGAAGCGCTCGCCGGTCTTGTAATGGACATGGGTGAGCATCAGCACCGCCGTGTCGTCGCCGAGCGCGTCGAGCAGCGCGCCGCGCGGCACTGCGTTCAGAGTCGCGCCGTCGACGCAGCCGATCGCGCCCTCTGCGATATGGAGATCGGTCGGGAAGTTGCCGGTCTCGCTAACAATTGCGCGGCGTGCAGGATCGATGCGAAGTGCGGCGACCAATAGCTTGAAGAGATTGGCGGACGTCGAATCACCGACGATCACCTCAGACTGTCCGGCGCCGATGAGCGGGGCGATCGCGGCGCCGAGGCGCTGCGGTGCGTCGATCCAGCCTTCGTTC
The DNA here is from genome assembly GCF_052567495.1 of Sphingomonas sp. Tas61C01. NCBI lineage: Bacteria > Pseudomonadati > Pseudomonadota > Alphaproteobacteria > Sphingomonadales > Sphingomonadaceae > Sphingomonas > Sphingomonas sp. Tas61C01. Next base: position 1,166,371 of record NZ_CP199583.1, on the reverse strand, counting down.
CAGCTGCGGATCAGCCGATCGCCCCATTGCCGCTCCGCCGCGTCCGCGATCGCGGCGGGAGTCGCGCGGGGGAGCGCGCCGAGCGAGTTGCCGTCGAGATAGATCACGCCGTCGGGCAGCACGAACTGCGATCGCAGCGGCGCAAGCGGATCGGCGGCGTCGAGAGCGCGAGCCTGGTCGCGGTTCATCGGGTGAGCGCCGCGCGGATCAGCCGCCTGGTGGTGGCCCAGGCGGCGCTTTCGGGCACCACCAGCTCGACATGGCCGGTGTTCGCGACCTCGTGCAGCGTCGCCTCGTCGCCCGCGGCATTGGCGGCGGCGACGTAGGAGACCGCCATGCGGAACGGGATGATCTTGTCCTCCCTGCCGTTGACCAGATCCTGCGGCACCCCGAGCGGCAGCAGCCGCGGGACCGAGGTGTCGGCATAGGGATCGGCGCGGCCGGTGCCCACCAGCTTGGCGACGATCTCCGTCCCGCAGCCATTGTCGGGGCTGGCGGCGGTCGCGGCGAGATCGGGCAGGCCGCCGAGGCTGATGACGTGCGCGATTTGCAGGGGCTTGTCGCGCCGCAGCGGGCTGGACGCGGGCAGGCGCGGGCGTCCGGCGAGCCACAATGCGAGGTGACCGCCGGCGGAGTGGCCGACCGCGATGACCCGGCCGGTGTCGAGCCGATAGCGGGCCGCGACGTCGCCGAGCCGATCGGCGGCGGCGGCGGCGTCGGCGAAGGTGCCGGGATAGCCGCCGCCGACGCGATCGACGCCGCGATAATCGATGTTCCACACCGCGATGCCGCCCTGGCGCAGATCGTCCGCAATCCAGTCCATCAGGCGACGGTCGGCGATCGAGCTCTGCCAGCAGCCGCCATGCACCATCAGCACGACGGGGAAGGGGCCCTTGCCCTTGGGCAGCCACAGGTCGACCTTCTGCATGGCGTCCCTGCCATAGGCGATCGTCGCGCTGGCGACCGGGTGTTTGCGCTTGGCGAGATCGTCCCAGGTCAGGAGCGTGGGTTGGGCTGCGGTCAGCAGCAACGGGGCGAGCAGGGCGGGTAACGGCATCGCGCGACGCTAGCCGAGCGGGCGGTACGGGAAAAGTAACCTGCATACGATAGGACCCGCGGCATGAAGATCCTTACCCTGTCGAGCCTCTACCCAAATTCGGTGCAGCGCCGCCACGGCATCTTCATCGAACACCGGGTCGCGCATGTCTGCCGGCTGAGCGACGAGACCCGCGTGGTCGCGCCGGTGCCGTGGTTCCCGAGCGGGCACCGCATGTTCGGCCGCTATGGCGAGTTCGCGCGCGCGCCGCAGAGCGAATCGCGGCGCGGGGTCGACGTGACGTATCCGCGTTATCCGACGCTGCCGAAGATCGGCATGACGATGGCGCCGTGGCTGATGGCGACCGCGCTCTACCCGCATGTCGCGCGCCTGCAGCGCAGCTTCGACTTCGACGTGATCGACAGCTATTACCTCTATCCCGATGGAATCGCGGCAGCAATGCTGGCTCGGCGGTTCGATCGGCCATTCACGATGAGCGCGCTCGGCACCGATGTCAGCCTGATCCCGCGCTATCGCCGCCAGCGGGGCATGATCCTCGCCGCGATCGAGCGCGCGGGTGCGGTGACGACGGTGGCGGCGGCGCTGCGCGACGAGCTGCTGTCGCTCGGCGCGCATCCGGACAAGGTATCGGTGGTCGAGCACGGCGTGGACCTGGTGCTGTTCCGCCCGCCCGCGGATCGCGCCGAGCTGCGCGCGCGCTTCGGCCTGACCGGGCCGACGGTGCTGTCGGTGGGGCATCTGATCGACCGCAAGGGACATGACCTCGCGATCCGCGCGATCGCCGAGCTGCCCGACGTCAAGCTGATGATCGCGGGCGACGGGCCGCGCGAGGCGGACCTGCGGGCGCTCGCCAACACGCTGGGGGTCGCGCGACGAGTCGAGTTCCTCGGCCATGTCGATCAGCCGCGGCTCCCAAACCTCTACGGCGCCGCGGACCTGACGGTGAGCTGTTCGGACCGCGAGGGGATCGCCAACGTGCTGCTGGAGTCGCTCGCCTGCGGGACGCCGCTGGTCGCGACCCCGGTGTGGGGGTCGCCGGAGGTGGTGAAGGTGCCCGAGGCGGGGTTGCTGGTCGCCGACCGATCCGTCGCGGCGATCCGCGACGGCATCGCGCAGCTGCTCGCCGCGCTGCCCGATCGCGCGAAGACGCGTACCTATGGCGAGCGCTACAATTGGCACGAGACCGGGCGGCAGCATCGTGCGCTGCTCGACCGCGTGGTGAAGCGGCCTTCCTCGGCGACCGCCGTGGATTGATTGCCGAGCGGGCGATGCTATCGCGGGCTAAGGGTTCAAACCCAATCAGAACAGGGATCGTGATCGCCCGTGGAAGACCGCCGACAAGGAGCGCAGCGAAGACGCGTAGCTCCGCTACGCGCAAGCAAGCGACGCCGCTCGGCGGTCTTCCACGGGCGACCGCTTCGCGGCGGGCGGAATTTGGCGCCATGCGGCGTCGCGCGTCGGTCACGATGCGAGAGCATCGCTCCCTCCTTGCTCCTTGCCTGGCGCCAAATTCCGCTCCGTCACGACCCTGTTCTGATTGGGTTTGAACCCTGATGGTCGACGACTTCAAGGATCCCTTCGACAGCATCGTCGATTCGCCGTTCGATAGCGCGCTGTCGGAGCGGTATCTGGTCTACGCGCTGTCGACGATCACCGCGCGATCGCTGCCCGACGTGCGCGACGGGTTGAAGCCGGTGCATCGGCGGCTGTTGTGGGCGATGCGGCTGCTGCGGCTCGATCCGAGCCAGGGCTACAAGAAATGCGCGCGCGTCGTCGGCGACGTGATCGGCAAATATCATCCGCATGGCGATCAGTCGGTCTACGATGCGATGGTGCGGCTCGCCCAGACCTTCTCGCTGCGGTATCCGCTGGTCGACGGGCAGGGCAATTTCGGCAACATCGACGGCGATAACGCCGCCGCCTACCGTTATACCGAGGCGCGGCTGACCCAGGTCGCGATCGACCTGATGGACGGGCTCGACGAGGACGCGGTCGCGTATCGCCCGACCTATAATGGCGAGGAGCAGGAGCCCGAGCTGTTTCCCGGCGCCTTCCCGAACCTGCTGGCGAACGGCGCGGCGGGGATCGCGGTGGGGATGGCGACGAGCATCCCGCCGCACAACGCCGCCGAGCTGCTCGACGCCGCGATCATGCTGATCGACCGGCCCGAGGCCGACGACGCGGCGGTGATGGGGTTCGTTCGCGGGCCCGATTTCCCGACCGGCGGGCTGGTGGTCGATCCGCCCGCGGTGATCGCGGAGAGCTATGTGACCGGGCGTGGCGGCTTCCGGGTGCGAGCGCAGTGGAAGAAAGTGCCCGAGAAGGGCGGCGGGTGGCACGCTGTCATCTGGGAAATCCCGTACGGCGTCCAGAAGGGCAAGCTGATCGAACAGATCGCGGCGCTGATCAACGACAAGAAGCTGCCGATCCTGGCCGACGTCCGCGACGAATCCGACGCCGAGGTGCGCATCGTGCTCGAGCCGCGCAGCCGCACCGTCGATGCGGGCGTGCTGATGGACGGGCTGTTCCGCCTGACCGATCTGGAGACACGGGTCAGCCTCAACCTCAACGTGCTCGACAAGGATCGCACGCCGCGGGTGATGAGCCTGAGGCAGGCGCTGGCGGCGTGGGTCGACCACCAGTTCGTCGTGCTGCGGCGGCGCACCGAGCACCGGCTGGCGAAGATCGCGGACCGGGTCGAGCTGCTCGACGGCTATCTTGTCGCCTATCTGAACCTCGACCGGGTGATCGAGATCATCCGCACCGAGGACGAGCCCAAGGCGGTGATGATCGCCGAGTTCGCGCTGACCGACCGCCAGGCCGAGGCGATCCTCAACATGCGGCTGCGATCGCTGAGGCGGCTGGAGGAGTTCGAGATCCGCACCGAGCGCGGCAAGCTCGACAAGGAACAGGCAGATCTGACGACGCTGCTCGGGTCCGACGCGCGGCAGCGGACACGGATGAAGCGTGACCTGACCAAGATCCGCGACCGCTACGGTGCCGACACTCCGCTGGGGAAGCGTCGGACGACGATCGAGGAAGCGGCGCCTGCGCGCGAGATCCCGCTGGAGGCGATGATCGAGCGCGAGCCGATCACGGTGCTGCTGTCGCAGCGCGGGTGGATCCGGGCGATGCGCGGGCATGTCGAGCTCGCCTCGGCGGAGACGCTGAAGTTCAAGGAGGGCGATGGCCCCGCCTTCGCCTTTCATGCGCAGACCACCGACAAGCTGCTGCTCGCCGCCGCCAACGGACGGTTCTACACGCTCGGCGCGGACCGGCTGCCGGGCGGGCGCGGCTTCGGCGAGCCGGTGCGCGCGATGATCGATCTCGATGGCAATGTCGGCATCGTCGCGCTGCTGAAGGCGCGCGGCACCGACAAGCTGTTGCTGGCGGCGACCGATGGCCGCGGCTTCGTGGTGCCGGTGGCGGAAACGATCGCGGAGACGCGCAAGGGCAAGACGGTGATGACGCCGCGCATCGGGTCCAGCCTGCTGGTGGTTCGGCCGATCGCCGCGAAGGACGATTACGTCGCGGCGATCGGCGACAACCGCAAGATGCTGGTGTTCCCGCTCGCCGAGCTGCCCGAGATGACGCGCGGGCAGGGCGCGCAGTTGCAGCGGTTCCGCGAGGGGAGCCTGTCCGATGCGACGACCTTCGTGTTCGCGGAAGGGCTGAGCTGGCCGATGGGCGGCGACACCGGGCGGACGCGGAGCGAGCCCGACCTGTCGATGTGGCGCGCGGCGCGCGGCGCGGCGGGGCGCACGCCGCCGACCGGCTTTCCGCGCGACAACCGCTTCGGCTGACGCCGCCGGTGCGGGTCGGGTCGCCTCCCTAAAATAGATCAGGGTTTATCGCCCTTTAACGATCGCGGGTTAGACGGAGCGGATGGCATCCGCCGCCACCGACGCGCCCGGCGCCCTTTTCCTGACTCCAGGCATGCTGGAGCGCGGGCTCGAACTGATGCCGATCCCCGCGGCGCATGTGTCGCGCGGTGAGGACGGTTTCACGGTAGTCGCGGTCAATCGCGCCTATCGGCTAGCCGGACTTGGGGTGAATGCGGCGCGCTCGCCGATGCTGATCGCGCTCGGCGAGCGGATCGAGGAATTCCTGGACGGTGGCGAGCTGCGGCTCGATTTCGACTGGACGGTCGGCGACGCGATCGACTGCCGCTATTACCGCGTCACGATCGCGCGATCGGCGCTGACGTATCGCAACCGCTGCACGATCGCGTTCATCGACCAGACCTCGCAGATCCATACCGAGCGCACGCTGCGCCGCGAGATGACGACCGACAGCCTTACCGGGCTGCCAAATCGCGAGGGCTTCATCGACATGATCGAGCCGCTCTGCGCGTCGGGAACGCGGCATGCGGTGCTGATCGTCGACCTGCTCCGCTTCGGCCGGATCAACGCCTGCCTCAGCAGCCTGGCGGGCGACGAGCTACTGATCACCGTGGCGCGGCGGATCAAGGGTGCGCTCCGCGCGCGCGACGGGCTGGCGCGGATCGGCGGCGACGAGTTCGGGATCGCGATGACGATCGACGAGGACCCGCACGAGGCCGCGCAGCTCGCCGACCGGATCCAACGTGCGCTGATGGCGCCGTTCCGGCTTACCGACTACGAGATCGGGGTGGAATGTTCGATCGGTGTGGCGCTGAACGCCGATGCGGTCGAAGATGTCGAGGAGCTGATCCGCCACGCGCAGTTCGCGCTGAAGCGCGCGAAATCGACCGGCAAGACCGAATTCTACCAGACCCAGGCGTTCGCACTGGCGCGCGAGCAGTTCGCGATGGAGACCGCGTTGCGGCGCGCGATCGATCGACGCGAGCTGCGGCTGACCTACCAGCCGATCTGCGACCTATCGACCGGCGAGATCGTCTCTTTCGAGGCGCTGGCCCGGTGGCGCGACGAGGACGGGCGCGATCACATGCCGACCGACTTCATCCCCGTTGCCGAGGAATCGGGGCTGATCGTCCCGCTCGGCCGCTGGGCGATCGACGAGGCGGCGCAGACGCTTGCGGCCTGGGATGCGGCGATGGGCGGCGATTGCGGCGTGAAGGTCGCGGTGAACCTGTCCGCGATCCAGCTGCAACGCGACGACATCGCACCGGTGGTGGAGGCGGCGCTGATCCGTCACGGGTTGCCCGGCGACCGGTTCACGCTGGAACTCACCGAAAGCGCGATCGTCAGCGACCCGGATCGGATCGCGGGGATCATGCACGCGCTCCGCGCGCTCGGCACCACGCTGGCAATGGACGATTTCGGCACCGGCTATTCGAACCTCGCCTATCTGCAGAAGCTGCCGATCGACGTGCTGAAGATCGACCGCAGCTTCGTGACCGGCATGCTGGCGGATCGCGACAAGATCGCGATCGTGCGCGCGGTGCTCAGCCTCGCCCAGGCGCTGGGGATGAAGACCACCGCGGAGGGGATCGAGAGCAACGAACTGGCACAGACACTGGCGGCGCTCGGCTGCACCTATGGCCAGGGTTATCTCTACGCCAAGCCGCTCGAATCGGCGGATGCGTTGTCGATGCTCGATGCGCGCAGGGCCGCCGCGACGGCTTCGTCGGCGAGCTGATCGACTCGCGTCCTGTCGGGAAAGCCCTCGGCTACCCAGACGGTTTCGATCTTTCGTAGCGTCGCAGCGACTTCCGGGCCTTTGCGAAGACCGCGTGCGACCAGCGCACCGCCGCCGATCGGCATCGCCGGCGGGCTCCAGTCGGGCAGATCGTCGACCGGTTCGCCGGCCAGCAACAGGCGATCGACCGCGTGGGTGACGCCTACCCGGTAGGCGAGCGCGCGCGGACCTTCGTCACCCGGGCCGGCGGTCGCGGCGATCAGCCGGCGGCGGTCCGCGATCGACAGCTTGAGCCGTGAGCCGATCGCTTCGGCGGCGTCGGCCGGAACCAGCGCCGCGAGCCGGCGAATCGGATCCGGCACGATCCCTGCCGCAGCCTCGCGCTCGGCCAAAGTGGCGAGCGCGGCGGCGTCGGTGATCTCGGGCAGGACGGCGCGCAGGATCGCGCGGTTGATCATCAGCGCCACCGCCGCGACCGCGCCGGGCGCGACCAGCAGCTTCAGCAGCTCGCTCGCGATCCGCTCGCGTGACAAGGCCATCAGATCGTTGGCGCGCGCTGCGCAGGCGGCGAGGCCGTCGGCATCGATCGTCTCGCCGAAACGGGCATGGAAGCGGAAGAAGCGCAGGATGCGGAGATGATCCTCGGCGATCCGTGCGAGCGGATCGCCGATGAAGCGTACCCGGCGCGCGGCGAGATCGTCGAGACCGCCGAAATAGTCGAACACCTCGCCCGTCGCGGGATCGGCATAGAGCGCGTTGATCGTGAAATCGCGGCGTGCGGCGTCCTCCCGCCAGTCGTCGGTGAAGGCGACCACCGCGTGGCGGCCGTCGGTCGACACGTCGTGGCGCAACGTCGTCACCTCGACCGGGCCGGAGGGCAGGACTGCGGTGACGGTGCCGTGCGCGATGCCGGTCGGGACCGACCTTATCCGCGCATCCTGCAGCCGCGCGACCACCTCCTCGGGGGGATGCACGGTGGCGATGTCGAGATCGGCGGCGGCAATGCCGAGCAACGTGTCGCGAACGATACCGCCGACGTAGCGCGCCTCGCCCGCGCCGAGCGCGTCAAGCAATGCGGGGAGGCCGGTACGGTCGCGGAATGCTGCGGGGTCCAGCGTCAGGTCCATCGCAGCCGCCGGGACAGGTTGACGATCATCGCTGCGGTCGCGCCCCAGATCCGGCGATCCTGCCAGAAGATCTCGGTAAAGCGTCGCTCGGTGCCCTGCCACATCGCGCGTGCATCGCGGTGATTGGCGGGATCGAGCAGGAAGGCGAGCGGCACTTCGAACACGCTCGCGACCTCCGCCTCGCTCGGGCGCAGCGGCAGATCGGGCGCGACCACGCCCACGACGGGGGTAATGTGGTAGCCGGTGCCGGTGCGATAGCGATCGGCCAGCCCGGCGACGCGGACCGCAGTGGGCGGCAACCCGATCTCCTCCTCCGCCTCGCGCAGCGCCGTGGCGACCGCATCGACATCCTCCGGGTCGGCGCGCCCGCCGGGGAAGGCGACCTGACCAGGATGTTTGCGCATCGTTTCGGTACGCTGGGTGAGGATCACCCCCGGCTCGGCGCGATCGGTGATCGCGACGAGGACGGCCGCCTCGCTCAACGGATCGTCGGTGGCGGCGAGCGGGCCGTCGCCGATCAGATAGGGGTGATCGGGCACGCGGTTGGCGGTGAGCGCGTCGGCGAGCCGCTCGACCAGCGTCACGACGTTTCGCCGTCCTGCGGCTCGATGCCGAAGAACGCGCCGTCGCTCCAGACGCCGAACGCGCCGTCGTCCCCTTGCCCGGCACGGTCGGCTAGTTCGTAATAGACCGGGCGCGCGACGAGCGCCTCCATGCCACCGCGAACCGCGAGATAGGGGCGGGGGCCGTCCTCGCCCGCCGCGAAACGCAAGGGATTTGCAGGCCCCGCGGTAACGAGATCGCCGGTGTTGAGTCTAAAGGCGAGGCGGGTGTCGCGCCCCGACCCTTCGGCCTTCAGCTCGACCGCGACGAAGGGCGCATCCTCGACCACGATGTCGAGCTTTTCGACCGGGGTGACGAGCACGTGGCTGCCGTTAGGTTCGCGCCGCAGAATCGAGGCGAACAGCCGCACCATCGCCTCCCGCCCGATCGGCGAGCCTTGATGATACCAGGTGCCGTCGCGCGCGATCCGCATCTCGCTGTCGCCGCAATGTGTCGGGTTCCACTTGTCCACCGGGGGCAGGCGGCGCTCCTCGACCAGACGCACGATCTCGGCAAGGCTCAGCGTCGCGAGATCGGGGAGCGGGTCCATCGGCATGGCCGCGAGGTAGGGAGGCGCGCCGCTTGCGTAAAGCCCGGCGTTCGCGGTCAGGCGGTGGCGGCGACGCGCCGGCCGAGCATGCCCGGCGCGCGGGGCACGCGTGCGCCGCGGGCGAGGAGGCGGTGGCGCTCGACCGGGCCGGGCAGGCGCCAGTCGGTCGTGGCATTCGCGACGAAGCCGAAGAAGCGGCTGTAATAGTCCGGGTCGCCGATCAGCATCAGCGCGTCGTCGCAGCCGGTGGTGGCCGCAGCCTGGAGCATGTGGGTCATCAATCGCCGGCCGATGCCATCGCGCTGGCGGGCAGGATCGACCGCGACCGGACCGATCATCACCAGGTCGGACGTGGCGCCGCTGTCGGCGATCAGCGCGATCGGCCAGCTCTGGATCGAGCCGACCAGTATTTCGTCCTCGATCGCGGCGAAGCTCAGTGCGGGGATAGCGGGGGCGTCGCCGCGGATCTTGTAGGCGGTGCGATAGATGCGGTCGCGGCCGAACGCACGATCGAGCAGGTCCTCGACCGCGGTGGCATCAATTCGGGACAGGGGCACGATCTCGATCATCTGACGCCTCCCCGGTCAAATCGGCCCCGCGCGGGCGACGCAGCCGGTCGCGCGCAGTAGCGTGGATCGCGGCGAACGCAAGCCGGGCGCGCGATGGGTGGCGGCAGGAGGCTTCCCCGCGCCGTCGCGTCTGCTAGAGGCGCGCGATGGAAGACAGCCTCCAGCTCGAAGTGCACGACATGGAAGTGCCGGTCCTGACCGGCATCTATTCGGAGGAGACGCATCTCCCGCAGCCACTCCGTATCTCGATCACGGTCGACCTGCGCTGCCCGGCGCGGTTCGATCCGGATACGCCGCTGGCGGCGTCCAAGAATTATCTCGACCTGAAGCATGCCGCGACCACCGCGCTGCCGGCCGGGGTGCATTTCACGCTGATCGAAGGGGTTGCGGATCATATCTGCGAAACGCTGTTCCTTACCGACGAGCGCGTGCTGCGGGTAACGGTCAAGATCGTGAAGCTCGCGATCTCGGAGGCTGGAGAGGCGATCGGCATCACGCTGGTGCGGCACCGGCGCTGATGCGGCTGGAGCTGCGCGAGGCCGACGACCTGCCTGCGCGGGTGCGCGCGGTGGATGCCGAGTCGGTGGTGGTGGTGATCGATGCGGGCTGGTCACCGCTGGCGTCGGCACTCGCGCTGGCGTCGATCGCGCCGTTGGCGATCGAACGCGCCCCGGCAGGGCGGCTGAACCTCGTGGTCCGCGGCGCGGATGCGGCTGCCGCGGCGGTGGATGCCGCGGTGGCGTTCCTGGAAGGCGCGCGATCGACGACCGGGCAGGTGCTTACCGTCAGCTAGACCGACGGCAGGGGCCGAGCGCGGCGATCACGGTCGCATAGTCCTCGCCGGCGATAGCCGCGTTGGCCGCGTCGAGTGTGGTGGTGCTGCGTTCGGGCAGCGTCGCGGGCAGGGCACAGGCGAGGCGATACCAGAGCAGCGTGTCGCGCGCGGGCGGCGCTGCGGCCTCGTCGACGATCTCGCTCAGCGCGACCGCCCAGCGGGCCTGCTCGCCGGGGCGGCGCAGGATCGACAGCGACACCGGACGATTGTCGGCGGTCGTAAGGAAGATCTGGGTCTCGCCTTCGCCGGGCAGCGAGCCCGGGACGTGGAAGGCATTGCCGATCCCGGTGATCGTCGGGGGCGCCTCGGCCGCGACCAGCTCGGCCGCGATTCGGCGAGTGCGTGCATCCGAATCGGTCGTCCAGGGCAGCTGCGCCGACGCGCCGACGAGCTGGACCTGGCCGGGCGATCCCGAAACGGGACGCGCGAACAGTAGTACGCGTTGCTTCTTGAGCTTGGGCGGCCGGCCGCGCGCGTCGAGCGGCGCGTCGACCACATAGCCGATCCGCGGCGCGATGCCGCCGCTGCCGCGGACCAGCGAGGTGACGTCAGCCTCGGCGTAGAAGCGCACATGGCCGGGGGCGACCGATGCCGCTTCGGGGCCCTTGATCAGCGTCGCCGATCGGATCGTCGCATCGGCGATCACTGGGGCGGCGACTGCGAGATCGGCCAGGTCCGCGTAGCTCGGGCCGATCACGGCGGGTGCCTGGACAGCCTGTTGTGGCGACGTCGGAAGAGCGGCGGGGGGGGACGCGGCGATCAGCAGCGCGGCGAGGGAAAGGCTCGTAACCATCGGATCGCGCTAGCGCAGGCCACCTGAACGTTACAGAAATAATTCCCGGGCGCACCCATTGAACGTTTGTTGCGTTAGACAGTTTGCGTCCGACAAAGCGTTTGCGTGTCAAAGGGCGGGGCGATAGGACTCGCACTCCGTCGCGGGTGAACAGCCGTAGCGGACGGCCTCCTGCGTGCAACGCCGCGCCGGGGAGCGCCGTCAGATTTAGGGAGTGTCGTTGCTGAATGGCCTACGTTGACCAAAAGATGTCCGGTGGCAAAGTGGTCGCGATCGTTATCGTGGCGCTCATCCACGCGGCTCTGGGCTATGCTTTCGTCACCGGCCTTGCGTACCAGTACGTGAAAAAGGCCCAAGAAAAGCTTAATACGTTCGACGTGGAGGAGCCGCCTCCCCCGCCGCCGGACGAGCCCCCGCCGCCTCCGCCCGATCAGCCGATGACCCCGCCGCCGGTGGTGTCGCCGCCGCCGATCGTGCAGAATCCGAATCCGCCGCCGATGGTGATCAACACGGTGCCGACGCCCCCGCCGGTCTATATACCGACGCCGGTCGCCGCACCGCCCGCTCCGCCAGCGCCTGCTCCAGGACCGCCCAGGGTCGCCGTTCCGGTGTCCCCGCGCGGCAACCAGGGCGACTGGTTCCCGCAGGACAGCTATCCTGCCGCCGCACGCCGTGCGGAAGCGGAGGGTCGCGTGAGCGTCCGGGTGACGGTCGGTCCTAACGGGCGGGTCACCGCCTGCTCGGTGACGTCGTCGAGCGGCAACGCCGATCTGGACAGCACCACGTGCCGCCTCGCGCAGCGCAACGGGAAGTTCAATCCGGCCAAGGATGCCGCCGGCACGGCGATCGAATCCTCGTTCACTCTGCGCAACGTCGTGTGGAAGCTCGAGGGTAATTAACATCACGGCGGTGGCGCGGCATCTGGCCGGGCCACCGCCGCACTCCATCGTACAAGCTATCGCTGAATTAGAGGGATCAACCTGACCATGCTCATCACCATCCTCGCTGCTGGCGGCGAAGCGGCCGCCAAAGGCGCCAACCCGTACGGCCTCGGCCCGGCACTCCGCGAAGGCGGCCTCATCTCGCAGGCCGTGTTCTCGATCCTCGTGCTGATGTCGATCGTGTCGTTCTACATCCTGTTCTCGAAGCTCTTCGAGCAGCAGAAGGTCATGAACCAGGCCAAGCGCATGCGTCAGGGCTTCTGGAATGCCGGCAACCTGCGCGAAGGCTCGGCCAAGCTCGAGAAGAACTCGGCCTACAAGCAGATCGTCGACGACGGTCTGGCCGCGCAGGAGCAGCACACCCGCCTGACCGACCCGGTCGAGGCGCATGACTGGCTGCACGGTTCGCTCGCCCGTTCGGAAGCGGCGATCAACTCGAAGCTCGGCAGCGGCCTGGCGTTCCTCGCGACCGTCGGTTCGGTGTCCCCGTTCATCGGCCTGTTCGGGACGGTTATCGGCATCTACCGCGCACTGATCAAGATCGGCGCGGCAGGCCAGGCGTCGATCGACGCGGTCGCCGGCCCGGTCGGCGAGGCGCTGATCATGACCGCACTCGGCCTGGTCGTCGCGGTTCCCGCGGTGCTCGCGTACAACTGGCTGCAGCGCCGCAACAAGGCGATTGCCGAGGAACTGTCGACCTTCTCGAACGACGTGCTCGGCTATCTCGCCTCGAACGGTGCGGTTCGCCCCGTGACCGCAGGCGGCACCAAGGGCCCGGCGCCGGTGAAGACCACCGCGTCGACGACCACTGCCGGCCAGACCGGCGGCGTTCAGACCCGCGCGTGATCGGATGCGGCGGGGCGGTCCGGTGGATCGCCCCGCCACCCGTCGGCCGTGTGGCCGGCGGGACTGTTGATTGAATAGGAAAGCTCTCACATGGCGATGAGCGTTGGTGGCGATACCACCGATAAACCGATGTCGGACATCAACACGACGCCGCTGGTCGACGTCATGCTGGTTCTGCTCATCATCTTTCTGATCGCGGTGCCGGTCGTGGTCCAGACGGTGAAGCTGAAGCTTCCCGACGTGAAGTTCGATCCGACCACGACCAAGCCCGAGAACGTGTCACTGTCGGTGACGACAAAACCGGATGGATCGTGCGCGGTATTCTGGGGCACGTCCCCGGTGACGAGTGGGGAACTGCTCGATCGTGCGGTCGAGAAGCTGAAGGCCGAAATCGCGCGTCAGGGCGGCGTCGGCAATCCGGAGCTCGAACTGCCCGAGGCGCACATTCGCGGCGACGTGAACACGCCGTACCGCTGCGTCGGCGGGACCATCTACACCATGCAGATGGCGGGCTTCGCGAAGGTCGGCTTCATTTCCGAGCCACCGCCGGGATCCACCACCGCACGCATGTAATTCGGGCAACCGACCAGGAGTATTTTAGAAATGGCAATGAGCGGCGGCAGCGAAGACGGCGAGCCGATGATGGACATGAACATGACGCCGTTGATCGACGTGCTGCTCGTGCTCCTCATCATGTTCATCATTACCATCCCGATCCAGACCCATGCGGTTAAGGTCGATCTGCCGGTCAACGATCCGCGCCAGTCGCGGCCACCCGTCGACCCCGAGAAGAACAAGGTGTCGATCGATCCGGCCGGCACGGTGTCGTGGAACGGCGCACCGGTGGACGAGATCACGCTTCGGCAGTATCTCGACACGTCGGCGGGAATGAACCCGGAGCCGGAACTCCACTTCCAGCCCGATCCGTCGGCGCGATACGAGGTGGTGGATCGGACGTTGGCGGTGATCAAGCGGTCGCAGATCAGCAAGCTCGGCTTCATCGGCAACGAGCAGTATCGCAACGATTTCTAGGTTTTTCCCTCGCGGGAACAGCGATAGTCGAATGCAGGGCGGTCCTTCGGGGCCGCCCTTTTTCGTTGCGCGTCATCGCGGGACGGGACGTCGAAAGCGCCTCTTGCCGCGGAGTCTCAAAAGTGACACACTCGTGTCACAAATCTGAAACCTTTCGCCCCGGTAGTGAGGACGGAAGGGCAGCTGAGGAGACGATCGATGCGCATGATTGCTGTTCTCGCACTTGGCCTCGCCGCGGCGACCCCCGCCTTCGCCGCCGAACGTACCGGGTTCCAGGCGATCGCCGCGGGGAACTTCCCGATGGCCGAACGCCAGATCAATGCGGCTCTGCGTGCCGCGCCCGATCGCCCCGAACTGATGCTCAACCTGGCCGCGGTGTATCTCCAGACCGGCCGCTCCGCCGACGCACGGCGGCTTTATGCCGCGGTACTGGACCAGCCGGCGGTGGCGATGGACATGCCCTCGGGCGCGGTCGTGTCGTCGCACGACGTGGCGACGCGCGGCTTGCAGCGTTTCCCGAACCAGAGCTTCGCTTCACGCTGATCGCCACGCCAATGGTTGGAAAGGGTGGGCGCTGATCGCCCGCAAAATCGCGGTCGCTCGGCCTTCATAGTTTGGACGCGCATTCGATCAGGACCGATCACCCTCACCTTTCCGCGGCTTTGCCGCTCCCTCCCTCTCCCGCCGGGAGAGGGAAATACGCCGAAGGCGGCGAAGGGTGAGGGTGAGCATGGGTGATCGAAGACGGGTCTAATTAGCTGATGCCGCTACTGTATGACGGTACTCCGGAGAGTTTAGTCGACGATCATCTTAGCGCGATCGGTGGCTCTGCGCTGCATGCAGCGACCTGCGAGCCAGCCTTCGAATATGCCGAATGCGCATGTGGAGCACGTTCCTTCGCCATCCCGGACCCTTCGACTTCGCTCAGGAAAGCCTTGTTCCGGGATCCACCATTCCGCAGGAGTGGCGTCCTTTTCTCCGGCACAGTGGATCCCCGAACAACGCGGCGTGACGAGGCTGTTAGTTTGGTCGATGACGACCGTTTAGTCTTCAGGCGCCAATCAATCCTGGCGAAGCCCCGGATTGAGTAAGTCTTGAGTTCCGCCTCCGCGGAATCGACGGGCGAGCGCCGGGAGTGCCGCAGCTTTTTGCTCTTCCCTCAACCATCAAAGCTTCGGCAACGTCACCCCACGTTGCCCCATATATTTACCTGCCCGGTCCGCGTAACTCACCTCGCATGGTTCGTTGCCCTTCAGGAACAGGAACTGACACGCGCCTTCGTTGGCGTAGATCTTCGCGGGCAGTGGGGTGGTGTTCGAGAACTCCAGCGTCACATGGCCTTCCCAGCCGGGCTCAAGCGGGGTGACGTTGACGATGATCCCGCAGCGGGCATAGGTCGATTTGCCGAGGCAGATCACCAGGATGTCGCGCGGCACGCGGAAATATTCGACGGTGCGGGCCAGCGCAAAGCTGTTGGGCGGGATGATGCACACGTCGGTCTTGCGATCGACGAAGCTGTTCGACGCAAAGTCCTTGGGGTCGACGATCGCGCTGTCGACATTGGTGAAGATCTTGAATTCGTCGGCGACCCGCGCGTCGTAGCCGTACGACGACAGGCCGTAGCTGATGCAGCCGTCGCGACGCTGGTTCTCGACGAACGGCTCGATCATCGCCTGGGTCTGCGCGGCTTCGCGGATCCAGCGATCGGACAGGATGGACATGGTGGCTCCCCTTTGCGAGCGTGTCTCGCCGCCTTTGCCGCGCGAGGCAAGCGGGCTGGAGAGGCGATCCGATGAAGAAGCGCTGGCTCGATCGCGCGTACCGGTTTCGTCGGCGGGTCCAGGCGCTGGTCGGCTGGCGGACCCGCGGTGTGAAGGTAGCGGCGTTCCACCAGTCGGGCGAGGTGTTGCTGGTTCGGCATCGCTATGGCGATACCGCGGCGTTCATGCTGCCGGGTGGCGGGGTGAAATGGCGCGAGGACCCGCTCGACGCCGCGGCGCGGGAGATCCGCGAGGAAATTGGCTGCGGGATTACCGGGGTGACGATCGTCGGCACCTACCTGGCGGCTGGGGAGGGGCGGCGCGACACCGTGCATCTGTATCGCGCCATGCTCGTGGGCACGCCGATGCCGGATCGGGTAGAGATCGCCGAGGCCGCGTTCTTCGCGCTCGACCGGCTGCTCGCGACCGCATCTCCCGCCACGCGGCGGCGACTGGACGAGATCGCCGGCCGCGCGCCGATCGACGCCGCCTGGTAGGTCAGCCGATACCGAGATCGGCGGGCCCGAACGCGTCGGGCAGCAACTGCGACAAGCGATAGGTCGTCACCGCATCGCCGGTCGCGGCGCCGCAATGGACCAGGATGTCGCGGTGACCCATCTGTGCGGCCTCGTTGATCACCTGGCGGCAGCGGCCGCACGGGCTGACCGGCGTGGTGCCACTCGCCAAGCCGGCTGCGTCCATCGCGCCGCCGATCACGCCGATCGCGACGATGTCGGCGATCCGGCCCTGCGCGCTGGCGGAAGCGATGGCGACGGTTTCGGCGCAGAGCGACAGACCGTAGCTGGCGTTCTCGACATTGGCGCCGGTGACGATGGCGCCGTCGTCGAGCAGCAAGGCCGCGCCGACCGCGAACCGCGAATAGGGTGCATGGGCGTGGCGTGCCGCGTGCCGGGCAGCGTCGATCAGGCGGGCGATGTCGTCGTTCATGGCGCTACCACGTCCCAGTTGACCGGCCCTTCAATGCCGTCGACACGGCGGAAGTCGCTCGCGCGCCACATCCGCCAAGGCCGCGCGGCGTAATCCGAACGAACCATGTTGGCCACCGTCCAGATCGGTCGCTGGATCGCGCCGGTGATCTTGTACGTGCGTTCGGCGTCGCGGCCGATGCGCAGGAGCAGCGGCTTCTTGGTGTGCGTCTCGACCATCGTGACGAAGGTTTCGAGATCGGCGATCAACGCGGCGCGATCGGGGCGGGCGGCGCAATCGGCGCGGAACGAGACATCGACCGCGGCGGGCAGTGCATCGTCCGCGCGGGGCACGAAGGCGTTGAAGGCGTTGGCCTGTGAGCGTGCGGGCTGGCACAGCGAATAGAGGTGGATCGCACCGCGCCGCAGCCCCGCCTCGGGCAGCGCCGCCCAATGCGCCTCGAAGGCGGGATCGCGACGGTCGGCGCCCGAGGTCGCGACGACATAGGCGAAGTCGGCCCCGCGCGCGCGAACCATGCCCCATTCGACGGGCCCAGACTCGGCCCCGAGATCGACGCCCTGCAGCGGATATTGTGCGGTCGACGGCGCCCAGCCGGTGGCGCCGTGCCAGCCTAGCACGCCGACCAGCCCGATGCCCGCGAGCACCGCGGCTCCCTTGATCATGAACCTAGCCATCAGCCGCGGATATGAAGCACGCAGATCAACGTGAACAGCCGCCGCGCGGTATCGAAATCGACCTCGATCTTGCCGTCGAGCCGCTCCTTCAGCAGCTCCGCCGCCTCGTTGTGGACGGCGCGGCGGGCCATGTCGACGGTTTCGATCTGCTGCGGGGTGGAGGCGCGGATCGCTTGGTAGTAACTGTCGCAGATCGCGAAATAGTCGCGGATCGGGCGGCGGAATCGGCCGAGCGCGAGCACCAGCAGCTCGAGCGGGGTGTCGTCGGCGCGCTTGATCTGGATCGCGAGACGGCCTTCCTCGACGGACAGCGTGATCTTGTACGGGCCGGCATAGCCATCGGGATGCTCGCGCTGCGGGGCGAAATGATTGCCCTCGATCAAGTCGAAGATCGCAATTCGGCGCTCCTGCTCGACATCCGCCGACCGCCACAAGATGGTGCGTTCGTCGAGTTCGACATCGATGATCCGCGGATCGGCCATGGCCGCAGCGATAGCGAGGCGGCAGGAGGCTGTCACTTATCCCCATCATTCCAGCGCAGGCGGGGTTGAGGGGAGGCGCGCCGGGGGCGTATTACGCGGCGATGGCCACACTCGCATTCCCCACGCCAACTCCGGTCGAGCCACAGCAGCTGCCGCGCAACGTCGAGGCGGAGGCGGCGATGCTCGGCGCGATGATGATCGACAACCGGCTGGCGGACGACCTGCTCGACCGGCTCGAACCCACGCATTTCTACGAACCCCTGCACGGGCGGATCTTCGCGGCGATCAAGACGCTGCGGTCGAACGACATGCTGGCGTCCCCGGTAACGCTGCGGCCGATGTTCGAGGCGGACGAGGGCATGCGCGAGCTGGGTGGGCCGGCCTATCTGGCGGGGTTGACCGGCAGCGGCGCGGGGCTGATCGGTGCGCGGCAGTTCGCGCAGCAGATCTACGACCTGGCAATGCTGCGCGCGCTGGTCTCGGTGGGGCGCACGCTGGTCGATCGCGCGATGGACACGTCGGAGGAGGTCAATCCGCGCGGGCAGATCGAGCTGGCGGAGGAGGAGCTGTTCAAGGTCGCCGCGGACGGCGGCGCGGAGAGTAGCGTCAAGACCTTCGCACAGGCGACGACGATGGCGGTCAAGATGGCCGAACGCGCGCTTAATTCGGGCGGCAACCTGTCGGGCGTGACCACGGGGATCGACAGCATCAACGCCAAGATCGGCGGCATGCACCATTCGGATCTGATGATACTCGCGGGCCGCCCGGGGATGGGCAAGACCTCCCTCGCGACGAACATCGCGTTCAATGCGGCGCGGCGCTGGATGCGCGACATGGCGGACGGGATCGCGCCCGCCGATTCGGTCGGCGCCAAGGTCGCGTTCTTCTCGCTCGAAATGTCCGCGGACCAGCTGGCGACCCGCATCCTGGCCGAACAGTCGCGGATCAGTTCGGAAAGCCTGCGCATGGGCAAAATCAGCCGCGCCGAGTTCGGCCAGCTCGCCGCCGCCGCCGCGGAGCTGGAGAACCTGCCGCTGTTCATCGACGATACCGGCGGGCTGACGATCGGCGGCCTTCACACCCGCGTCCGGCGACTGCAGCGGCGCCACAACAACGAGATCGGGCTGGTGGTCGTCGACTACCTCCAGCTGCTGACCGGATCGGGCAAGAACAAGGACGGCAACCGAGTCCAGGAAATCTCCGAGATCAGCCGCGGGCTGAAGACGCTGGCCAAGGACCTCAACGTTCCCGTGCTGGCGCTGTCGCAGCTGTCGCGCGCGGTCGAGAGCCGCGAGGACAAGACGCCGATGCTGTCGGATCTGCGCGAATCGGGATCGATCGAGCAGGACGCGGACATGGTGTGGTTCGTCTACCGCGAGGATTACTACGTCGCCTCGAAGGAACCGAAGCGTCCGGTCGAAGGCGACAGCGCCAAGGTGCACGAGGACCACAACGCCTGGATGGCGGAGATGGAGCGGGTCTACGGCCTCGCCGAGCTGATCGTCGCCAAGCAGCGCCACGGCGCGACCGGCAAGGTACGGATGCGGTTCGACCCGACCTATACGAAGTTCTCGGACCTGGCGGAGTAGGGTGGAGGAATTCACCCGTCATTCTCTTCCGTAAATCATCACGTCACCCCGGACTTGATCCGGGGTCTCGCTGAACCGCACGAACACAGGTCTGTGGTTTCGCTGAAAAGCGGGATCCCGGATCAGGTCCGGGGTGACGGGAAGTCATACATGTTCCGGCCTTCGCGAGAAGTCGCAAGTTCGGTGTCTCGCAGGCGCACGCCCTCACCGATACGGCGCGAGGGCGATCACCAGTTCGGCCTGGCGGCGGGTGCCGGTCTTCTGGAAGATTGATTTGAGCTGACTGCGGATCGTCTCGATGCCGACACCGCGGCGGGTCGCGATGGTGGCGAGGTCGTGGCCAAGGCCGAGCAGCTCGGCGACCGCCGCTTCGGCCGCGGTCATGTCGAACGCCTTGCGCAGCGCGTCGGCGGTGGAGGTCGGTAGTTCGGGGCGCGGGGTGCGGACGGTGAGCAGGACGCGGGCATTGGCGGACCCTTGCTGATCGCGGCGGGGCAGGCGGTGTAGCTCCAGCAGCATCGGGGATCGATCGCGCACGCTGACGACGACGAGCTTGATCGGTACGCCCGGCATCGTTCCGGGGGCGATCGTGCGCCGGAAGGCTGCATCGAGCGCCGCCTCGCATTGCGCGATCATGGCACCGAGCCGGCCGGCGCGCATCGCCAGATGACTACCGCGTCGGAGCAATGCCTCGGCTTGGGCGGAAACGCCGACGATGCCGCGGTCGGGTCCGAGCAGGATCGCGGGTCCGCTCAGCATCTCGACGGTATCGAGCAGGGTGCCCGCCTTGCTACCTTCGAGATGCGTCGAGAGCGATAACGCCGCCGCCAGCGAAGGGGCGAGTGCCTCGACGATACGGCGCTTGAAGGTGTCGGCGGCGCCGGCGCTGGTCGACCAGAGGATGGTGAGCCCACCCATGCCATCCGCGGGCGAGGACGACAGCGGAACAAGCCCCGCGTGCGGCACATCGTGCGGCCTGAACAGCTCTTGATAGATCGGAGAGCGCGCGGCCTCCTGCGGGTCGATGAATTCCTCGTCGACGATGCACCGCATCGCCTGCCCGCTGACGATCGCGCGACTACGTGGATTGACCGCAGGGTCGTAGCCGCGCCAGGCCATATAGTCGTCGCTGGTGTCGAGCGCGTGCTGGGTGAAGACGTTCAGCAACAAATTGCCATGGCCGTCGACCATCGCGAGCTGGCCCATTTTGGCGCCTAGCATCTCGGTCAGCTCGGTGAGCGGCGCCATCCACGGCTCGCGGCCCACCGCAGCCGAGCGGAATCGCTCCTCCAGCCTGGCCATGTCGTGCATCGTTGTCCCCCGTCGCCCCGCACCAGTTCGTTACCGAAACGAACCATCTGCGCAAGCGTCACCCGAACGGGTGATGAAGCCCCGCACCCCCGTGGTTAGGGAGCACGGCGTCGCGACGGGGCGGGGAAGGTCCGCGGTCGCATCAACAGGGAGGGTATAATGAAGACGATCGGATGGTTCATCACCGCGGGGGCGGCGGCGCTGTCGGGCCAGGTGGCGGCGCAGGATGCGCCGGCGACGGCGAGCGGGCGTGGCGTGGTCTCGGCCGCGGTGACGGCCGGTACGCTCGGCATCGGGCCGGACGTCGGGTTCCGGTTCTCCGACCATGTCGGCGTGCGGGGCAGCGCAACGTTCCTCGGGGTGTCGAGCGACTTCGATTCGGACGACATCACCTATCGCGGCAAGCTGAAGCTGAAATCGTTCGGGGCGATGGTCGACGTGTTTCCGTTCGGCGGCGCATTCCGCATCTCGGGCGGCGCGCGAATCAACCGCAACCGCGTCAACGTATCGGCGACGCCGAGTGCGGACAGCACCGGCACCGTGACGGTCGGCGACGAGGAGTTCACCGCAGCGCAGGTCGGCACGCTGACCGGCCGCGCGACCGTGAAGAAATTCGCGCCTGCGCTGACGCTGGGCTGGGCGGGCAAGAACCGGCCCGGCTTCTTCTTCATGGCGGAGGGCGGCGTGCTGTTTCAGGGCGCAGCGCGCCTGCGCGATTTTCGCGCCAGCGGATCGGCCTCGACCAGCGCGCAGTTCAACGCGGCGCTGGAACGCGAACGCCGCGACCTGCAGGACGATGTCGACAAGGTGAAGGTCTATCCGATCCTGCAGATCGGCATCGGCTACCGGTTCTGATCGGCGGTCCGGCGCCTCCGGGAAGGCGCCGGACATCCTAGAGGAGTTCGTGATCTGACCTACTCATCCCTCCCCTTCAGGGGAGGGGCCCGGGGTGGGGTCTCTCCACGAGCGACTGCGTCCGAGGAGAGGCCCCACCCGCAACCCCTCCCCTAAAGGGGAGGGGCTTGATGACCGTAGCATCACGAACCGGGCTAGAAGATCGGGTCCTCGCCGGGTTCGGTCGGCTGGTGGATGCCGCATTCGACCTTGTCCCAGCCGCGCCAGCGACCGGCTCGCGGGTCTTCGCCCGGTTGGACGCGCGAGGTGCAGGGGGCGCAGCCGATCGACGGGTAGCCGGCCGCCTCCAGCGGGTGACGCGGCAGTTCGTGCGCGGTGAAGTATGCGTCGAGCCGGCTCTTGGTCCAATCCGCGAGCGGGTTGATCTTGAGCCGGCCCTCGTCGACCTCGAACCGCGGCAGCGCGAGGCGGGTGCCCGACTGGAAGCCCTTCCGGCCCGAGATCCACGCATCGAAGGGTGCCAGGGCGCGGCGCAGCGGCTCGACCTTGCGCAGGTCGCAGCAGCCGTCGGGATCGTAGGACCAGCGCAAGCCGGTCGCGTCCTTCGCCGCGAGCAGCCGCGGATCGGGGCGGAACACCCGCAGATCGGTGAGCCCCAGCCGCTCGGAAAGCTCGTCGCGATAGGCGAGCGTCTCGCCGAACATCTTCTGGGTATTGGTGAAGATCACCGGCACGTCGCGATCGATCGTCGCCACCATGTGCAGCAACACCGCGGATTCGGCACCGTAGGACGACACGGCCGCCGTGCGCCCGGCGAGTTCGCCGGTGAGCAGCAGGCGTAGCAAGGCCGGCGCCTCGACCCCGGCGTAGCGCGCTTCGAACGCCGTCGCATCGGCCGCGGTGAAGGCCGGCGCGACGTCGATCAGGTCGAGCTGGCGCGCGGCTTCACCCATGCCGCAGCTTCCACACCGGCACCGCGGTGTCGGCGGCAGGCTGATAATCATGATCGTAGCGATCGAGGCTGCGCTGGAGCACCGCGGGATCGATCGGCGCTTCGGGCGCGAAGCTGTCGAAGCCGCAACGGCGCATCAGCGGAACCTGATCGACCATTACGTCGCCCGCGGCGCGTAATTCGCCGGCATAGCCTGCCTCGCGCAGCACCCGCGCCGCCGAATAGCCGCGGCCGTCGCGGAAGGAGGGAAAGCTGACCTCGACGAGCCCGAGCTGACCGAGATGCGGCAGCAGCGCGCGCGCATCGTCGCCGGCCTCCAGCCGGACCGCGGTGGCGTTGGTCTGGCCTTCGAGGAACGCGTCGAGCGTCACCGCCGGTTCGTCATGAACCTCGTCGTCGCGGAAGCGGAGCAGCGCATCGGTGTTGCCGGCGAGATCAGCCATAGATCGCTTCCTTGAAGGCTTCCATGCCGACCCGGCGATAGGTGTCGAGGAAGCGCTCGCCCTCTTCGCGGACGACCAGATATTTGTCCGTGACCCGCTCGATCGCGTCGACGATGCCGTCTTCGGAAAAGCCGGGGCCGGTGATCTTGCCGAGGCTGACGTCCTCCGCACCAGACCCGCCGAGCAGCAGCTGGTAATTTTCGGTGCCCTTCTTGTCGACGCCGAGGATGCCGATGTGGCCCGCATGATGGTGCCCGCAGGCGTTGATGCAACCGCTGATCTTGAGCTTCAGTTCGCCCAGTTCGCGCTGCCGGCCGAGGTCGGCGAAGCGGGTCGCGATCTTCTGCGCGACCGGGATCGATCGGGCATTGGCGAGGCTGCAATAATCGAGGCCGGGGCAGGCGATGATGTCGCTGATCAGGTCGAGATTGGCCTCTGCCAGCCCGGCCTCGGCGAGCGCCTGCCACACCGCGTAGAGATCGGCCTTGCGCACGTGCGGCAGGACGATGTTCTGCGCATGGGTGACGCGGAGCTCGTCATGGCCGAAGCGCTCGGCGAGATCGGCCATGACGTCGATCTGGTCCGCCGACGCGTCACCGGGGATCTGGCCGATCGGCTTGAGGCTGATGTTGACGATCGCGTGGCCGACGCGCTTGTGCGGCTTGACGTTCTGGTCGACCCAGATCGCGAAATCGGGATCGCTGCGATCGATCGCGTCGGGCGCGTCGACGTCAAAATCGGGTTCGCCGAAGAAGGCGGTGATCCGCGCGAGTTCGGCGGCGGGCGGATTGATGCCGAGCGCCTTCACCGCGACGAATTCCTCCTCGACCTGCCGGGCATATTCGGCCGCGCCGAGTTCGTGGATCAGGATCTTGATCCGCGCCTTGTAGATGTTGTCGCGGCGCCCATAGCGATTGTAGACCCGCAGCGCCGCCTCGAGATAGCTCATCAGATCGTCTGCGACCACGAAGTCCTTGATCTCGGGCCCGATCATCGGCGTGCGGCCCATGCCGCCGCCGACGAAGATCTTGGCGCCAAGAACCAATTTTCCGGTTCCGTCGGCACGCTCCACCAGCTGGATGCCGATGTCGTGCAGCCGCATCGCCGCGCGGTCTTCGTCGGCGGCGATCACCGCGATCTTGAACTTGCGCGGGAGGTAGCTGAATTCAGGGTGGAAGGTGCTCCACTGCCGGATCAGCTCGGCCCAAGGGCGCGGGTCGGCGACCTCGTCCGCGGCGGCGCCGGCGAACTGGTCCGAACTGATGTTGCGGATGCAATTGCCGCTGGTCTGGATCGCATGCATTTCGACCGTGGCGAGATCGGCGAGGATGTCGGGTGCGTCCTCCAGCTTGATCCAATTATACTGGATGTTCTGGCGGGTGGTGAAATGCCCGTAGCCGCGATCATATTTGCGCGCGATGTGGCCGAGCATCCGCATCTGCCGCCCGTCGAGCGTGCCGTACGGCACCGCGACGCGCAGCATGTAGGCGTGGAGCTGGAGGTAGAGGCCGTTCATCAGCCGCAGCGGCTTGAACTGGTCCTCGGTGATCTGCCCGGCGAGGCGACGCTTCACCTGATCGCGAAATTCATCGACGCGGGCATCGACGATCGCCTGGTCGTAGCTGTCGTATTTATACATGGGCGGGGCCTTGCGATTTAGTCGATCTAGATCCTCTCCGGTACGGGGAGGGGGACCAGCGTAGCTGGTGGAGGGGGCTCTCCACAGGCCATACCTCTCGGGGGAGCCCCCCTCTACCAGCCTTCGGCCGGTCCCCCTCCCCGTGCCGGGGAGGATTTGCCGTTGCCGTCATATCACCCAGCTCCCCGCCGCCGGATCGGTCGGCTTCAGCGTCAGGTCGGGGCGTACCGTGGGTCCGAGCGCGCGGATGCGGTCCTTGATGTGCGCGGGGCGGGGGCCGTCAGCGGTTAGCGTCGCGTCGATCACATAGGGGCCGTTGACGCGGCGGGCGCCTTCCTCGGCCCGGGCGATCGCCTCGCCCTGGTCGGACACGTCCGTCGCATCCTCGACGTGGCGCGACCAGCCGCTGCCGGTCCACCAGATCACATCGCCGGTTGGCAGGTCGTTCCCGGTCAGCAGCTTCATGCGCCCATGCTCTCCGATACGCGCGCCCAGCGCGCCAGCTTGTCCTCGGCGTCCGACAGCTCGACGACCTCACCAACGACGATGATCGCGGGGCTCTGCACGCCCTCGCGCGTCACCATCGGGCCAAGATCGGCGAGCAGCGTCCGCATCGCGCGGTGATCCGCCAGCGTGCCCTTTTCAAGCACCGCGACCGGCATGTCGGGTGCAACGCCGTCCGCCATCAGCTTGTCGGCGATGTCGCCTGCCGTGGCGACGCCCATGTAGATGACGAGCGTTCTGCCCTGGCCCGCGAGCCCCGCCCAATCCTGATCGCTCAGCCCCTTGCACTGACCCGCGACGAAGCTGACCGCGCTCGAATGGTCGCGGTGGGTGAGCGGCAGCATCGCCTCCGCCGCACAGCCGAGCGCGGCCGACACGCCAGGGATGACCTCGACCGGCAGGCCGGCGGCGCGCACCGCCTCGACCTCTTCGCCACCGCGACCGAAGATGAACGGGTCGCCGCCCTTCAGCCGCACCACGATCGCGCCGGTCTTCACGTGCGCGACGATCAGTGCGTTGATTGCGTCCTGCGACAGGGTGTGGCGCGCGCGTTGCTTGGCAACCGAGATCCGCTGCGCGTCGGCAGGCGCGAGATCGAGCACGCGCGGGTCGATCAGGCCGTCATGGACGACGACGTCGGCGGTCTCGAGCGCCTTCACCGCGCGAATGGTGAGCAGACCGGGATCGCCCGGCCCCGCACCGACGAGGATGACGCGCCCGCGGGCGGTTGGGTCGAGGAGACTAGCCATGCCCCGCGAGATGGGCGCTGGTGGCGGTAAGCGCAAAGCAGCGATGCTTGGCGCGCGGGTAGGAGAGGTTTGGCGCCGCCTCAATGCGATGCGCGGGCCTTCCCGATCGCATGCACGACGAAGGCGATGATGCCGCCGACGATCAGGCCGACGATCCCGGACCCGATCGCGGTCACCACCCAGCTCGCGATCCCCGCGATTGCGCCGAGCGAATGGCCGACCGCCTCGGCGGCGTGGTGCAGCGTCTCCGCGGGCGCCGCGAGCCCGAGCGTCTCCGCGCCGTGCAGCAGGATGCCGCCGCCGACCCAGATCATCGCCGCGGTGCCGATCACCGATAGCGCGCTCATGATCACGGGGACACCCTTCACCAGCCCGCGCCCGATCGCGCGCAATGCCGGCGACTGCCGACCGGCGAGGTGGACGCCGACATCGTCCGCCTTCACGATCAGCGCGACGACGCCGTAAACGCCCGCGGTGATCACCACCGCGACGACCGCGAGGACGATGCCCTGGGTTACGATCGGCGAGGTCGCGACCTCCGCCAGCGCGATCGCCATGATCTCCGCCGACAGGATGAAATCGGTCCGCACCGCGCCCGAGACCTTCTGCTTCTCCAGTTCCTCGGGCGTGCCCGCGACCTCGTCGTCGTCGGCATGGCCGTGGCCGGTGATCGCCTCGATCACCTTCTCGGCGCCTTCGAAACACAGATACGCGCCGCCGATCATCAGCAGCGGGGTGATCGCCCAGGGTGCCAGCGCGCTGAGCGCCAGCGACACCGGGAGCAGGATCAGCAGCTTGTTGCGCAGCGATCCGAGCGCGATCTTGCCGATGATCGGCAACTCGCGCTGCGGGCTGAGCCCGACGACGTAGCGCGGGGTGACCGCGGTATCGTCGACCACCACCCCCGCGGCCTTGGTGCCCGCCTTGGTCGCCGCGGCGCCGACGTCGTCGAGCGAAGCGGCGGCGAGCCGGGTCAGGCCGGCGATGTCGTCGAGCAGTGCGACCAATCCGGAGGGCATGGTGGTTCCTTAGTCAAGCGGTGGTCGCTGATCCCACCTTCCGTTCGTCTCGAGCAGGGATCTAGCGAAGTCGAGAGCCTGTATCGAGAGACTGGGCCTGAGGAGGGGACCTCTCGATACGCCGTCTCGACAAGCTCGACAGCTACTCGAGGCTAATGGAATGGGGTGAGGGTAGCATCAGAGTCTCAAGCATCCCGCAGCCCCACGCCGAGCGACGCCCGCGCGCTTTCGGCTTCGTTGCTGACGACCGGATAGGCGCAGTAATCGGCCGCGTAGAACGCGCTGGGGCGGTGGTTGCCGGACCAGCCGACGCCGCCGAACGGCGCCGACGACGAGGCGCCGTTGGTGGGCTTGTTCCAGTTGACGATGCCGGCGCGGACGCCCGACCAGAAGCGGTCGTAGAGCGCTGGGGTCTGGCTGATCAGCGAGGCGGAAAGGCCGTAGCGGGTGTTGTTCGCCTCCGCGATCGCGGCGTCGAAATCGTCGGCGCGGATCACCTGGAGGATCGGGCCGAACAATTCGATGTCGGGCCGGTCGGTGACCGCGGTGACGTCGATGATCGCAGGCACCAGGAACGGCTTGTCCTCGATCGTGCGTTCGAGATGGCGGATCGGGCGGCCGCCGCGCATCAGCAGCGCCAGGAAGCTTTCGGTCAGCTGGTCGGCGACGTCGTTGTCGATCACCGGGCCCATGAACGGCGCGGGATCGTCATGCGGGCTGCCGACGATCAGCCGCCCGACCATCGTGTTGATGGTGTCGATCAGCGGATCGTAGAGCTTGTCGTCGACGATCAGCCGACGCGCGGCGGTGCAGCGCTGTCCCGCGGTGGTGAAGGCGGACTGGATCACCAGCACCGCCGCGGTGTGCAGGTCGGGAGTGTCCCAGACGATGATCGGGTTGTTGCCGCCCATTTCGAGCGCGAGGATCTTCTCGGGCTTGTTGGCGAAGGCGCGGTTGAGCGCCAAACCGGTCCGCGCCGATCCGGTGAAGAGCAGGCCGTCGATCTCGGCGTGATCGGCCAGCGCCTTGCCCTCCGCGGGGCCGCCGATCAGCAGCCGGATGCAGGCGTCGGGCACGCCGGCAGCCCGGTAGCAATCGACCAGGAAGGCACCGACCGCCGGGGTCTTCTCCGACGGCTTGAACACCACCGCATTGCCCGCGAGCAGCGCCGGGACGATGTGGCCGTTGGGCAGATGCGCAGGGAAATTATAGGGGCCGAGCACCGCGAGCACGCCGTGTGGCTTGTGGCGCAGCGCCATGCGACTGCCCATCGGCGCGTCGAGCCGGCGCTGGCTGGTGCGTTCCGCATAGGCGGCGACCGAGATGTCGACCTTGGCGATCACGCTTTCGACCTCGGTGCGCGATTCCCACAAGGGCTTGCCGGTTTCGCGCGCGAGCAGATCGGCGAAGGCGTCGGCGCGCTGGCGGACGACGTTGCCGAAGCGGCGCATCGTCTCGATCCGGACGGTCAGCGGCAAGGCGGCCCAGCTCGCCCAGCCCGATCGCGCGGCGGCAACCTCGGTATCGGCATCGCCGATGTCGCCGCTCCACAACAGGGTGCCGGTCGCGGGTTCGTAGGAATGGAGCTGGTCAGCCATGCGCGCCTCTATCGACGCTCGATCGGTCCGCTGCAAGGCGGGTCACGCGAGCGCTTCGCCCATCGCGCGGATCGCCGTCACCTTGGCGTCGAGCGCGGACCAGTCGTCGGCCTCGGCGATCCGTGCCCAGATCGCCTCGACCTCGTCGATCAGCATCGAACAGGGCGCGCCGAACCAATAGGGGTGGGCGCGATCCTTCCGCGCGCTGCGGCCGTCCAGCATACCGCGGACCTCGGCCCACTCCTCGCCATAGCCGTCGGGCAGATCCCCGCCGAATGCGTCGAAGAAGAAGCGGTCGATCGGCACGGCGGTGTCGCGCAGCGATCGTTCGACGGCCTTGACCAGGAGGCGATCGGCGTCGGCTTCGCCTGGGCTCACGCCGAGCCGCCACAGGATCGCCTCCGCCACCGCCTCGCCGTAACGCGGCGCGAACCGGTCGAGCGCGGCGATCAGCGGTTCGGTGTCGACCAGCTGCCGCAGCGACACCGCGAGCTGCATCACGTCCCAGTGGATCGCCTCGGGCTGGCGAGCGAAGGCGTAGAGGCCCTGATAGTCGAAATAGGCCGCGGTGAAACCCGGGTCCCAGGTCGGCGCGAACCGCCAGGGGCCATAGTCGAAACTCTCGCCGGTCACGTTGATGTTGTCGGAATTGAGCACACCGTGGACGAAGCCCGCCGCCATGTACCGCGCTGCCAGGGTAGCGGTGCGCGCCACGACGAGGTCGAGCAGCCGGACGGGATCGTCGCTGTCCTCGCCATAGAGGTTGCGCAACACGTAACCGACCAGCCGCCGCAACGCCGCCTCGTCCTGCTCGTAGGCGAGCCGCTGGAACGTGCCGATGCGGACATGGCCAAGGCTGAGCCGTACCAGCACCGCCGACCGCGTGGGGGAGGGTTCGTCGCCGCGTGCCAGCTGCTCGCCGGTCTCGATCAGCGACAGCGTGCGCGACGTCGGCACGTTCAGCGCCTGAAGCATCTCGGTCGCGAGGATCTCGCGCACGCCGCCCTTCAGCGTCAGTCGGCCGTCGCCGGAGCGGCTATGGGGGGTGGTGCCCGATCCCTTGGTGCCGAGATCCATCAGCCGACCTTGCGCATCGTGCATCTGCGCGAAGGTGAAGCCGCGGCCGTCGCCGATGTCGGGATTGTACGAGCGGAACTGGTGCCCGTGGTAACGCAGCGCGAGGGGCGACGGCAGCGTGTCCGGCAGCGGATCGAAGCGGCCGAAATGCCGGATCCACTCCGCGTTGGTCAGCGGATCGAGGCCGATCTCGGCAGCGGCGCGCTGGTTGCGGAAGCGCAGCCGCGTCTCCGGGAAGTCGGCGGCGGCAACGGCGTCGAAGAAGCCGTCGCCAAGGGTCAGAAGGGCGGTGGCCGGCCGATATGCTTGCGGGTCGAAGGGCATATCGCGATATGGAGGCCGCCAACCCGAGGACGCAACCATGCCCGCGTATGAAAATCGCTACTGGTGGTCCAACGACGGGCTGCGGCTCCACTATCGCGACTATGCCGGACCCGATGATCGGCCACCGATCCTGTGCCTGCCAGGGCTGACCCGCAACGCGCGCGATTTCGAGGGGCTCGCGGGTCGGCTCGCTGGGCAATGGCGGGTGATCGCGGTCGATTTCCGCGGCCGGGGCGAGAGCGCCTACGCCAAGGATCCGATGTCCTATGTGCCGCTCACCTATGTCCAAGACGTCGAGGCGCTGCTCGGCGAATTAGCGATCGACCGCTATATCGCGATCGGCACCTCGCTCGGCGGGATCGTCACGATGCTGCTCGCGGGCACAGCGCGGGCGCGGCTGGCGGGGGCGCTGCTCAACGACATCGGCCCGGAGATCGATCCGCGCGGGCTGTCGCGGATCCGCGGCTATGTCGGCAAGGGTGGGTCGTTCCCGACCTGGATGCATGCGGCGCGCGCGGTGGCGGAGGTCAATGCCGCGACGCATAGCGACTGCGCGATCGAGGATTGGCTGGCGATGGCCAAACGGCTCTATCGCCTGAACAGCGCCGGGCGGATCGTGCTCGACTACGACATGAAGATCGCCGAGCCGTTCCGCGTGGCGGGCAACGAGGCGGGACCCGACATGTGGCGGGCGCTGGCAAGCCTAGGCGGCGTGCCGACCTTGGTGGTGCGCGGCGAGAAGTCCGACCTGCTGTCGATGGCGACCGCGGAGCGGATGGTCGCGACCCTGGATGACGCGCGGCTGGTGAGCGTGCCGGGGGTCGGCCATGCGCCGCTGCTGACCGAGTCCGTGTTGGTCGCGCCGATCGACGACCTGCTGGCACGGGCCATGGCGACGGCATGAACCCGGTCCATATCCTTCACCTGCATTCGAGCTTCGACCTCGGCGGCAAGGAAGCGCGCGCGGTGCGGCTGATGAACGCGTTCGGCGACCGCGCACGCCACACCATCGTGTCGGGCGTGCCGGATGCGCTGTCGGCGCGGCAGTCGATCGCCAAGGGAATCAAGTACGAGATCGCCCAGGACCCGCCCGCGCTCACCGGGCGACCATCGGTGGCGCGGTACGAGGCGATCGCACGATTCATGCGCCGCTTCGATCTGGTGCTGACCTACAATTGGGGCGCGATCGACGGGGCCATGGCGAAGCGCGTCTTCGCCAAGGGGGCACCGCCACTTGTGCACCACGAGGACGGCTTCAACGCCGATGAGGCCGCGGGGCTGAAGATCGAGCGTAACGTCTATCGCCGCATCGCGTTGGGCGCAGCGGAGGCGCTGGTGGTGCCGTCCGACCTGCTCGAATGGATCGCGCGGAACCGCTGGAAACAGCCCGAGGCACGGATCCACCGCATCGCCAACGGCATCGACACCGCCCGCTATGCGGCGAAGCCCGATCCGCGCGCGATCCCGGGCTTCGTCCGGAACGAGAAGGAGGTCGTGATCGGCGCGCTCGCCGGCCTTCGCGAAGTGAAGGACCTGCCGATGCTGGTGCGCGCCGCAGGCGGGCTCGCGGGGCGGTTCCGGCTCGTGATCGTGGGAGAGGGGCCCGAGCGCGAGGCGATCCTGCGCGCGGCGTCGGCAATGGGGATCGCGGACCGGGTGGTGCTGCCGGGATTTCTGCCCCGGCCGGACCGGTTCGTCGGGCTATTCGACATCGTCGCGCTGTCGTCGAAGAGCGAGCAGTTCCCGATCTGCGTGGTCGAGGCGATGGCCGCGGGCGTACCGATCGCGAGCACCCCGGTAGGCGACGTCGCCAAGATGGTCGCACCCGAAAACGCGCCCTATATCGCCGAGCACCAGGGCGAGATCTGGCTGCGCGACGCGATTCAGCCGCTGCTCGCCGACGCGGCGCTTCGCCGCAACGTCGGCGCCGCGAACCAGGCGCGGGCGCACGCGATGTTCGACGAAGCGACGATGATCGCACGCTATCGTACCCTGTACGAAACAGCGATGGGCAGGCCCGGCGCATTGACCTGAAGTGGTATTTCCTCGCAACCGGGCGTCCAGGCGTTATAGCGGAGCGTCTTTTCGCTGAAGGGGTATGCGACGCCGTGTTCAAGGGCCTGAAGCCGATCCTGTACAATGGCCAAGAGGTCTGGCCGCTCGTCGAGGGGGGCAAAGGCGTTGCCGCGACCAACCACGCGTCGGCTGGCGCCTGGGCAGCCGCGGGCGGCATCGGCACGGTTTCGGCGGTGAATGCCGACAGCTATGATCCCGAAGGCAAGATCATCCCGCAGGTCTATCGCGCGCTCACCCGCCGCGAACGCCACGAGGAACTGGTCGAATATGCGATCGAGGGCGCGGTGCAGCAGGTCAAGCGCGCGTTCGACATCTCTGGCGGCCGTGGCGCGATCAACATTAACGTGCTGTGGGAGATGGGCGGGGCGCAGCGCGTGCTGCACGGCGTCCTCGAACGCACCCGTGGGATGGTTGCCGGGGTCACCTGCGGGGCGGGCATGCCGTACAAGCTGAGCGAGATCGCCGCTTCGTACAACGTTCATTACCTGCCGATCATCAGCTCGGGCCGCGCCTTTCGCGCACTATGGAAGCGCGCCTATTCGAAGGCCGCCGAATGGCTGGCGGCGGTAGTATATGAGGATCCCTGGCTCGCTGGTGGGCATAATGGCCTGTCCAATGCCGAGGATCCGCTGAAGCCGCAGGATCCGTATCCGCGCGTGAAGGAACTCCGCGACGTCATGCGCGAGGGCGGCATTTCCGACGACGTTCCGATCGTGATGGCGGGCGGCGTCTGGTATCTGCGCGACTGGAACGACTGGATCGACAACCCGGAACTCGGCGCGATCGCATTCCAGTACGGCACCCGCCCGCTGCTGACCCAGGAAAGCCCAATTCCGCAGGGCTGGAAGGACCGGCTGACGACGATCGAGGAGGGCGAGGTGCTGCTGCACAAGTTTTCGCCGACCGGCTTCTATTCTAGCGCCGTGCGCAACCCGTTCCTGCGCAGCCTGGAAGCCCGCTCGATCCGCCAGATCGCGTTCTCGACGCAGGAGGCGGGGGACCATGTCTTCCAGCTCGACGTCGGGGTGAAGGGCAAGAACTTCTGGGTGACGCGCAACGACCTGCTGCTGGCGCGGCAATGGTTCGGCGAGGGGCATACCGACGCGCTGAAGACCCCGGACAATACGCTGGTGTTCGTCAGCCCGCAGGAAAAGGGTATGATCCGCAAGGACCAGGCGGACTGCATGGGCTGCCTGTCGCAATGCTCCTTCTCGAGCTGGGCCGATACCGAGACTAACTCGACCGGTCGCTTGGCGGACCCGCGGTCGTTCTGCATCCAGAAGACGCTGCAGGACATCGCGCATGGCGGCGACATCGATCAGAACCTGATGTTCGCGGGGCACGCGGCGTACAACTTCAAGCGGGATCCGTTCTATTCCAACGGCTTCGTGCCGACGGTCAAGCAGTTGGTCGACCGGATTCTGACGGGGGATTGACGGTCGCCGCGTAGAGGCTCTGGGTTCGGCGCGACAGAAGGATTTAGGTTCGCGCGGAGACGGGGAAAACGCAGAGCTGGTATGCTCGAGGGATCAGCGGAGAACTGCGGACCTGCGGTAATTTCTGGACGGCGAGTCTTCAGTCTGGGGAGCGTCGCCATTACTTACATCCGGCAGCCAGTATCAATTCGCGCTTTCGCGGGGATGACGGGAAGGCAGGGGTTACTCTGCACAGCCAACATCGTCGATGCATCGTCCTCCACTACTCGGCACGCTCTCTGCGTCCTCCGCGACTCTGCGCGAGAAGCACTTCCCTTGGGCCCCTAGACCCAGCCCTCCAGCACCTGGTCGGGAGGGCGGTGACCGTCGGCCCACATGCGGATGTTGAGGATCACCTTCTCGCCCGAAGCGACGCGTCCTTCGTAGGTGGCGGAGCCCATGTGGGGGGTCATCACCACGTTCGGCAGCGCGAGGAGGCGGGGGTCGATCTGCGGTTCGTGGGTCCAGACGTCGAGGCCGGCACCCGCCAGACGCCCGGCTTCGAGCGCGTCGACCAGCGCTTCCTCGTCGACGATGCCGCCGCGGCTAGCGTTGATCAGGTAGACGTGCGGGCGCAGCAGCGCGATGCGGCGGCGATCGATCAGGTTCTCGCTGTCGGCATTGCGAGGCGTGTGGATGGTCAGGATGTCGACCGCGGCGAGCATCTCGTCGAGCGACGCGTGCCAAGTTGCGGCGAGCTGCGCC
Organism: Sphingomonas sp. Tas61C01; assembly: GCF_052567495.1. NCBI lineage: Bacteria > Pseudomonadati > Pseudomonadota > Alphaproteobacteria > Sphingomonadales > Sphingomonadaceae > Sphingomonas > Sphingomonas sp. Tas61C01. The sequence goes on along the minus strand of NZ_CP199583.1, from coordinate 1,132,258 downwards.
TCCAGCACCGCGGGCAGACGGTTGCGGTTGTGATAGTGGATCGACAGGCCGAACGCGCGCGCGCGCAGCGCCACCGCCTGACCGATCCGCCCCATGCCGACGATGCCGAGCGCCTTGCCGCCGATGCGGCGGCCGAGCATCCCGCCGGGGCTCCAACCCTTCCATTGCCCCGATCGCACCAGCTGTTCGCCTGCGGCGAGCCGGCGGGGCACCGAGACGATCAGCGCCATCGTCATGTCCGCAGTGTCTTCGGTGAGCACGCCGGGAGTGTTGGTGACGATGATCCCGCGCGCGCGCGCCGCACGCAGATCGATATGGTTCACGCCGGCGCCGAAATTGGCGATCAGCTTCAGCCGCTCGCCCGCCGCCTCGATCAGCGCGGCGTCGATCGTGTCGGTGACGGTCGGCACCAGCACGTCGCAGTCCGCGACCGTAGCGACGAGCTGGTCGCGGGTCATCGCCTCGTCGGTGCGGTTGGTGACGCTGTCGAAGAGTGCGTCGAACCGGTCCATGACGATGTCGGGAAGCTCGCGCGTCACGATCACCCGCGGATGAGGCACTCTGGTGGTGGCAGGGCGGCGGGTGTCGGACATCGTTCGCTGGATTGGCGAAGCCCATCCGGCGCGTCAACGGTGGTTGATGCGCGTCGCGGCTTCGCTACAGGTACGGGATCGTAAAGGACCGGAACCATGCGCCACCTCGCCCTCATCCTCGCCGGAGTCGCGATGCTCGCGCCCGACCTGGCGGCGGCGGCGGACGCGAAGAGGACCCCGCCCTATTACGCCTCGATCGCGGCCGGGCGTGCGCGGATGCGGACCGGCCCCGCGCGCACCTATCCCGCGAGCTGGCTGTACCAGCGCGCCGACCTGCCGGTGAAGGTGATCGCGATCTTCAAGGAATGGCGCCGGGTCGAGGATCCCGACGGCGCCCAGGGCTGGATGCAGGCGAACCTGCTCAGCGAGAACCGCACCGCTATGGTCCGCGGCACCCAGCCGATCGAGATGCGCGAACGACCCCAGGCCAGCGCCCCCCTGCAATGGCGCGCAGGGCCTGGGGTGGTCGGGCGGCTGAGCAAATGCGCCGACGGCTGGTGTCGCTTCGACGTGAAGGGGCAGGCGGGGTTCGTCCAGGTCGCGGGGCTCTGGGGCGTGGACGGCGGCGAGGTGCTGCCCTGAACGATTGCGCCACATACACCCCTTGGATCCCCGCAAAGGCGGGGATCCGGTGCCGTGCTCCCTGCCTTCGCCGGAGCACAAGCTCGGCCATCAGCGTAGGCATCGGTCGCCTGAAGGCCGACCGCCCTTAATTCATCAGCTCCACGGCCATCGCGGTGGCTTCGCCGCCGCCGATGCAGAGCGACGCCAAGCCGCGACGTTGGCCATTGGTTTGGAGCGCCGACAGTAACGTGGCAAGGATCCGCGCGCCGCTGGCCCCGATCGGGTGGCCGAGGGCGCAGGCGCCGCCATTGACGTTCACTTGCGCGTGATCGAGGCCGAGGTCGCGCATCGCGATCATCGCGACTGCGGCGAAAGCTTCGTTGACCTCGAACAGGTCGACATCGTCCTTGCTCCAGCCCGCACGGTCGAGCGCCTTCTTCATCGCGAACACCGGTGCGGTCGTGAACAGGGCGGGAGCGTGGGCGTGGGCGGCGTGACTGACGATGCGCGCGATCGGCGTGAGGCCGAGGCGCTCGGCGACACTGGCGCGGGTCAAGACCAGTGCCGCGGCGCCGTCGGAGATCGATGAGGCGTTGGCGGCGGTAATCGTACCTTCCTTCGAAAAGGCGGGCTTCAGCGTCGGGATCTTGGCGACGTCGCCCTTGGCGGGCTGTTCGTCGAGGATGATCGTGTCGGTGCCCTTGCGGCCCTTCACCTCGACTGCGACGATCTCGCGCTCGAACGCGCCGGACTTCTGCGCACGCTGCGCGCGGGTCAGCGATTCGATCGCGAAATCGTCCATCGCCTGCCGGGTGAACTGATAGTCGAGCGCGGTGTCCTCGGCGAAATTGCCCATCAGGCGCCCGGGTTCATAGGCGTCCTCGAGGCCATCGAGATACATGTGGTCGTACATCGTGTCGTGGCCGATCCGCGCACCGGAGCGGTGCGTTCGCGAAAGGTAGGGCGCGTTGGTCATGCTCTCCATTCCGCCCGCGACGAGCAGGTCGATCGATCCCGCGGCGAGCGCGTCCGCGCCGAGGATCGTGGCCTGCATGCCCGATCCGCACATCTTGTTGACCGTAGTCCCCTCGACATGATCGCCGAGCCCGGCCCCGATCGCGGCCTGACGGGCCGGGGCCTGGCCGAGCCCCGCGGACAATACGCAGCCCATGTAGATCCGCTCGACGTCCGCCGCGGATACCCCGGCGCGCTCGACCGCGCCGCGCACCGCCGCCGCACCGAGTTCGGTCGCGCCGACGCCGGCAAGGCTGCCCTGAAACGATCCCATCGGCGTGCGCGCATAGGACAGGATGACGATCGGATCGGTGGTCATGACAGGCTCCGGCAAGATGATGCAGCCGATCTGGGGTGTTACGCACGAATATGCAAAGCCCGGGTGTTTCGCTTGTGTCGGCGCGTGCGCTCGCTAGGCGTGCGGGATGCAGGGCGAGATGGTGACGGCCGCGATGATCTGGCCCCTAGGGCTCGGCGTGCTCGGGGCGATCGTCGGCAGCTTCGTCGCGGCGCTGGTGATCCGTTGGCCGCAGGACCAATCAGTGATGCACGGCCGATCGGCCTGCGACGCCTGCGGGCGGACGCTGACCGCGCGCGATCTGGTGCCGTTGCTAAGTGCGCTCTGGCTGCGCGGGCGCTGCCGGACCTGCGAGGGGCCGATCGATCCGCTGCACTGGCGGGTCGAAGCGATCGCGGCGTTGATCGGGGTGCTCGCCGGCGTCGCGACTGCATCGCCGCTTGCCGTGGCCGGCGCGATCTTCGGCTGGCTCTTGCTGGCGCTTGCGGCGCTGGATGCGACCGCCCTTTGGCTGCCCGACCGATTGACGATCACGCTGGCGATCGCGGGGGCGGGGACCGGGTTCGCCGGCGTGCCGCCTGCGATCCCGGATCGGCTGATCGGAGGAGCGGCGGGGTTCCTTACGCTCTGGGCGATCGCCGCGGGATATAGGCGCTTGCGTGGCCGCGACGGGATGGGCGGGGGCGATCCCAAGCTGTTCGGCGCGATCGGGCTGTGGCTCGGATGGCGGATGCTGCCGGCGGTGCTGCTGCTGGCGAGTCTCGTCGGGCTGGCCTGGGTGGTGTTCGCGGCGGTGCGGGGGCGGCGGATGGCGCGCGATGCCGCGCTGCCGTTCGGGGCGCTGCTCGCGGTGGCGGCTTACCCGGCGTGGATCGCCATGATAGTGTCGTCATCGTGATCATGACTCTGTTCCTGGCCGCGCAGGCGGCGACCATAGCCGCACCGTCGCCGATGTCGTTGGATGCGATCGGGCAGCAGAAGATGCCGGCGAAAGGCTGCGCGGCGTTCGTCTGGAGCATGGCCGACCGCAAGCTGGTGGCGATGGCGACCGCGGAGCCGGCGCAGATCCGGCTGTCGATCGACGGCCGCACCGTCGATCTCGCGCGCGTCGCCGAGCAGGGCGAGGGCGGGCTCGGGTTCGGCGGCAGCATCGACTATGCGGGGGGAGACGTAACCGTGAATTTCGAGATGAAGATCGTCGCCAGGCGCGATCTGACCAAGGGCGCGCAGGTCACCGATGCGGTGCTGCGGGTCGAACGACGCGGCGGCGACGCGCTGGTGGTACCGGTCGCCGGCCTGATCGGTTGCGCATGACCGCGCTGATCGACACGCTCGCCGCGCAGCGCGCCGCCTTCACCGCCGAGCTGCCGGTGCCGATCGCGACCCGCAAGGACCGGCTGAAGCGCGCCGCAGCGATGATCCGCGACAATGCGGATCGCTTCTGCGATGCGCTGTCGGAAGATTTCGGCCATCGCAGCCGCGAACAGTCGATGCTGACCGACATCGGCGGATCGATCGCGCCGATGGCGCATGCGCTGAAGCAGGTCGATCGTTGGGCGCGGCGCGAGCGGCGGGCGGTGCAGTTTCCGCTCGGGCTGCTCGGCGCACGGGCGTGGGTCGAATATCAGCCGAAGGGGGTGGTCGGCGTGATTGCACCGTGGAACTTTCCGGTCAACCTGGTGATGTCGCCCCTCGCGGGAATCTTCGCGGCGGGTAATCGCGCGATGGTCAAGACCAGCGAGTTCACGCCGGCCACCGCGGCGTTGTTCGAGAAGCTGTGCGGGCGTTATTTCGACGTGACGGAACTCGCCTTCGTCGCGGGTGGGGCGGAGGTGGGTAGGGCGTTTGCGGAGAAGCCGTTCGATCACCTGATCTTCACGGGGGCGACCGGCATCGGGCGCCACATCCTGCATGCCGCGGCGGACAATCTGACGCCGGTCACGCTCGAGCTAGGTGGCAAATCGCCGGTGATCGTCGGCAAGGGCGCCGACATCGCGCGCAGCACGGAGCGGATCGCGATCGGCAAGATGCTCAACGCCGGGCAGATCTGCCTCGCGCCCGATTATCTGCTGGTCGATGCCGCGGACGAGGCGCGGGTGGTGGACGGGCTGAAAACCGCAGCAAGCGCGATGTACCCGACGCTGCTCGCCAATCCGGACTATACCTCGATCATCAACGATCGGCATCACCAGCGGCTCGCCGACTGGCTCGACGATGCGCGTGCGAAGGGTGCGACGGTGGAAACGGTCAACCCGGCGGGCGAGGATTTCGCGGCGTCGAACAGCCGCAAGATGCCGCTCCACATCGTCCGCGACGTCACCGACGACATGACCCTGATGCAGGAGGAGATCTTCGGCCCGATCCTGCCGATCGTCCGCTATGCGGGGATCGACGACGCGATCGCGCAGGTGAACCGGCGCGACCGGCCGCTCGGCCTCTATTATTTCGGACCCGACGAGGGCGAGCGTCGACGCGTGCTCGACCGGACGATCTCGGGCGGAGTGACGATCGACGACGTGGTGATGCACGTGTCGATGGAGGACCTGCCGTTCGGCGGGATCGGGCCGTCGGGGATGGGGTCGTATCACGGGCACGACGGCTTCAAGACCTTCAGCCATGCCAAGGCGGTGCTGAAACAGGCGCGGATCGACGTGGCCAAGCTGGCGGGGTTGAAGCCGCCTTATGGCAAGGCGCTGCGGCGGTCGGTAGCGAAACAGATGAAGATGTGATTGCCTCTGTTGCTACCACCCCGGCGGAGGCCGGGCCCAGTTATGTAGGTAGTGGTAACGAAGCGCAGCGGCCGATTACCTTCGTCTCCCGACTGGGCCCCGGCCTCCGCCGGGGTGGTAGAAGCGCGAATTGGCGCCGATACAAACCCGCTTTACCCACGAAACCAATTGGAATTCCGCGCGTTGCGGGTAATGAGGGGCTGGGTCGAAAACGATCGTCCCGTAAAAGGGAATCGTTTTCGCGTGGCAGCTTCGACCGGTCGACACTATTGGCTTGCCGTTGCGCTCGTCGCCGCTTCGCCTGCGTTCGGACAGCTCAACAAGCCAGGAACAGCGCCGGCGCGCGGCCCCGATGCGCCGAAGGTCGAGACCGAGAAATCGTCCGCCAGCACGATTGAGGCCGATCCGCAGGGCAATGCGTCGATCGTCCCCGAAAGCGAATTCGACGCAGCCCTGCCGCCGCTTTCGGGTGACATCAACGCACCGCTCGAGGCGATGCCCGGCGTCGCGCCCGCCGCCCCGGCTAGCAGCGCGGAAGCGGCCGCGGCGGCGCCGATCGGCGACACGCTGCCGCCCCCCGCCGCGGAGGATCCGCAACTCGCCCAGCCGCTGGCGCCGCTGGGCACGTTCGACACTGCGCCGCTGGTCACCGCCGCCGACATCAAGGACAAGGACGCGCCGGAGATACGGTACGAGGCCGTGCTGCGCGGGCTCGAGAAGCTGGAGCTGAACGACGAATTCAAATCGCTGTCGGCGCTGGAGAAGGGGGACGGCAAGGCCGCCAACGCCACCCAGGTCGCGGCCCGCGGCAAGGAAGACGAGGCGCTCGCGGTGCGGCTCGCCAAGTCGATCGGCTATTACGACGCCACCGCGATCTCGACGATCGAAACGCCCGCGGTCGAGGCGGGCAGCGACAAGCCGGGCAAGCTGCGCGCGATCGTCAGTGTATCGCCGGGTCGGCTCTACAAGCTGTCCTCGGTGACGGTGAACGCGGCGGCGGTGACCCCGCCCGACCTGATCACGCGCAACCTGCCGCTGAAGGCCGGCGACGCGATCGAGGCCGCGCGGATCCAGGGCGCGGAGGCGAATGTCAGCCTCGTCCTGCCACAGCAGGGCTATCCGTTCGTGGCGGTCGGGGATCGGGACATCCTGCTCGACGATGTCGCCGCGGAGGCTACCGGCGCGTACACGCTGCCGGTCGATCCGGGTCCGCGTTCGAGCTTCGGGCAGCTTACCACCGCCGGCGATCCGGTGTTCGATATCGATCACCTCAACATCTTCCCACGGTTCCGGCAGGGCGATCTCTACGACCAGCGCAAGCGTGACGATCTGCGCGATGCGCTCGTCGCGACCGGCTTGTTCTCGACCGCATCGGTGGAGCCGGTACGCACCGGGCGCCCCGGCCCCGACGGCACCGAGCAGGTCGATCTGCTGGTCCGCCAGACCGCGGGACCGGCGCGATCGCTCGCGGGCAATCTGGGCTATTCGACGGGGCAGGGGTTCCGGGCCGAGGGGTCCTGGACCCACCGCAACCTGTTCCCGCCCGAAGGCGCGCTGATCGCGTCGGCGGTCGGGGGGACGCAGGAACAGGGGCTGTCGGGCACGTTCCGGCGCAGCAATGCGGGCAAGCGCGACCGGACCTTCACCGTTCTCGCCGCGGCGACGCACAGTAACTACGACGCGTTCAACGCCTTCACGGGCACGCTGTCGGCGCGGTGGAGCTACGACTCCACGCCGATCTGGCAGAAACGCATCACCTATTATTATGGCGGCGAACTCGTCGGCACCAACGAGAGCGTCTACGACTTCGCGGCCGGGGAGCGGCGTCGCCGCACCTATGGCATCGCGGCGTTGCCGGGGCAGGTGCAGTGGGACGCGTCGGACGACCTGCTCAATCCCACCCGCGGTTACCGCGTGCGGCTGACGGTGAGCCCGGAAACGGCGGTCAGCGGCGGCATCAAACCCTATGTCCGGACGATGGTCGAGGGCACCTTCTATTATCCCGCGACGAAAAGCCTGGTGGTCGCCGGGCGTGCGCGCGCCGGATCGATTCAGGGCATCGCGCGCGACGACCTCGCGCCGTCGCGTCGCTATTATGGTGGTGGCGGCGGATCGGTGCGCGGCTATGGCTATCAGCGGCTCGGGCCGTTCGACCCCAATGGCGATCCGGTCGGCGGGCGCAGCCTCAACGAATTCTCGCTGGAGGCGCGCTATCGCTTCGGCGATTTCGGGATCGTGCCGTTCGTCGACGCGGGCAACAGCTATGCGAGCAGCCTGCCCAAGGGCAGCGACCTGCGGATCGGCGCAGGCATCGGCGGGCGCTTCTATACCAATTTCGGTCCGATGCGGATCGACGTCGCCACGCCGCTCAACCGGCGTCCGGGTGACGGCCGCATCGCGCTCTACATCTCGATCGGGCAGGCATATTGATGGCCGACGAGCTGCCACAGGACAACGACGTCACCACCGAGCATGACGCGATCGCGGCCAAGCGACCGCTTTGGCAGCGCATCCTGAAGTGGATCGCGCTGACGCTGCTCGGGCTGGTGGTGCTGGCCGGGGTGGTGGTGCTGGGGATCAACACCGATCCGGGGCGGCGGTTCGTCGCCGATCAAATCGGCGGCTATTCGACCGCGTCGGGGCTGAACATCAAGGTCGGGCGGATCGACGGATCGCTTTACGGCGAGATGGTGCTGAGCGACGTGCGCGTCGCCGATCCCAAGGGCGTGTTCCTGACCAGCCCGCGGCTGGCAGTCGACTGGCGCCCGTTCGCCTTCGCCAACAATCATGTCGACGTGCGATCGCTGTCAACCGAGCTGGTGACGCTCGCGCGCCGTCCCGAGCTGAAGCAGACGCCGAGCGATCCGAATGCGCCACTGCTGCCCGATCTCGATATCGACATCGCACGGCTGCATATCGGCCGGCTGGTGCTCGCCAAGCCGATCACCGGGCAGGCGCATGCGATCCGGATCGACGGCAAGGTGCATGTCGCGGACCGCCGCGCGCAGCTGGTCACCGATGCCGCGGCGCTGCGCGGGCCGGGCTTCGCGGGCGGCGACACGCTGACGCTGCGGCTCGATGCGGTGCCCGACGACAACAAGCTCGATGTCGATGCGAAGATCTTCGCGCCGGTCGGCGGCGTGCTCGGCACGATGGGGTCGCTGAAGGCGCCGCTGACCGCGACGGTCGGCGGCAAGGGCAGCTGGGCGTCGTGGCAGGGCCGCGCGCGCGCGACGCTCGGCGCCGGGCAGCTTGCGGATCTCGCGCTCACTGCGAAATCGGGGCATATCGAGGTGCGCGGCTTCGCCAAGCCCGGCCTCTACCTGGAAGGGCCGGTCGAGCGGCTGACCGCGCCGCAGCTCGACATCGCGATCGACACCACGCTCGCCGAACGCCGCGCCGACACCCGGATGAAGCTGCGGTCGGACGCGCTGACGGTCGATGCGGGCGGGATCCTCGATCTGGCGAACAGCCGTTTCGGCAATTTCGCGGTCGACGCGAAGCTGCTGACCCCCGGTGCGATCGCGCCCAACCTGCGCGGGCGCGACGTCCTGGCGCGGGTGGTGCTCGACGGCGCGTTCGCGACGCCGACGGTGGATTACAAGGTACGCGCGGCGTCGATCGGCTTCGGCACCACCAACGTCGAGAACGTGTATGCCGAAGGGCTGGCGCGGGTGAATTCCGATCGCATCCTGGTGCCGATCAGGGCCAAGGCGCGCCGCGTCACCGGGCTGAACGCCGCGGTCGGCGGGCTTGCCAACAACGTGTCAATCGCGGGCGACTTCGCGATCTCGATGCCCAACATCCTGTCGGACAATCTGCGGATCAAATCCGACAATATCGACGCGACCGCGCTCGTCGTCGCGAACACCGCAACCGGGCGCTACACCGGCGCGCTGAAGGGGCGGATCGACAATTATCGCGTCGATAGCATCGGAATCATCAACCTGCAGACCGATGCCAAGCTGGTGCCCGGCGCCAATGGCGGCTTCGGCATAACCGGGCGGGTCGTTGCGCAGACCAAGCAGCTGTTCAACGACGGCGCGCGCAATTTCCTCGGCGGCAACGCGATCGTTCGAGCCGATGTCGGCTACAGCGCGGAGGGCATCGCGACCTTCCGCAACCTTCGCCTCAACGCGCCGCTCTTCCGCGTCACCCGCGGCGAGGGTCGCTTCGATCCGGCGACCGGCAGCGTGCTGGTCGATGCCGATGCCTTTTCGTCGCAATATGGGCCGCTCTCCGCCCGCGTCACCGGCAGCGCGACTGCGCCCGTGGTGGTGCTTCGCGCGGCGCGGCCGGGAGTCGGCATCGGGCTGGTCAACCTCAACGCCCGCGTCGTCGGCCGCGGCGGCGCCTATGCGGTGAACGCCACCGGCGGCACCAATTACGGGCCGTTCAGCGCCGACGTGCTGGTCCGTCCGGGCGCGCAGTTGACGGTCGACGTCCGCCGCGTGCTGTTCGCGGGGATCACCACCACCGGCCGGGTGGTGCAGACCGCCGCGGGGCCGTTCGCAGGGGCGCTGCGCTTCGCCGGGCGCGGGATCAACGGCAACGTCCAGCTCGCCAACCAGGGCGGCAACCAGCGCGCGGATGTGAAGGCGCGCGCCTTCAACGCGACGGTGCCGGGCACCGCCGACTTCACGATCGGCCGCGCGATCCTCGACGCCAGCGTGGTGATGTTGCCGCGCGCGCCGCAGGTGATCGCCGACGTTCAGATCGCCGACCTGCGCTACAATGCGGTGGTCATCCAGGCGGCGCGCGCGAAGGTGAACTACACCGGCGGGCGCGGCACTGCGCAGGCGCTGCTGACCGGATCGAGCGGCGTGCCGTTCCGCGTCGCGCTCAATGCCAAGCTGTCGCCGAGCGACTATCTGGTCGCATTGCAGGGCACCGCCAACAACATCGCGTTCCGCACCGCCAACCCGGCGCGGATCACCGCGTCGCGCGGCGCCTATCGCCTGCTGCCGACCCGGATCGATTTCGGCGGCGCGACCGGCGGATCGGCGCGGATCGCAGGGTCGTTCGGCGGCGGCACGACCGCGGCGCAGGCGCGACTCGATCGGCTCGACCTGTCGGTGCTCTCGGCATTCGCGCCGAGCCTCGGCATCTCGGGCAAGGCGACCGGCAGCGTCGATTACCGGCAGCAGGGCGCAGGCATCCCGCAGGCCGACATGCGGCTCAACATCGCCAATTTCCAGCGCACCGGGCTTGCCGCGGTCTCGGATGCGGTCGATCTGCAGATGGTCGGCCGGCTGGTCGCCGATGGCGGCGAGGCGCGCGCGATCGTCAAGCGCGGGCCGACCGTCGTCGGGCGTCTGGTCGCGACGCTGCGGCCGTTGCCGCCGGGGGCGGGATCCTGGACGACGCGGCTGATGCAGGCGCCGCTGTCCGGCGGAATCCGCTACAACGGCCCCTCCGCGGTGCTGTTCAGCCTTGCGGCGCTGCCCAACCAGCAATTGTCCGGGCCGATCGCGGTCGCGGCGGACTTCTCCGGCCGGGTCTCCGCGCCGCGGCTGACCGGGCTCATCCGCGGCGACAGCCTGACCTACGACAACGAGACTTATGGCACCCGGCTGTCGCAGATGCGGATCGCGGCGCGGTTCAACAACGATCGCCTCGAACTCACCAACCTGTCCGCCAAGGCCGGCGACGGCACCGTCCAGGCGCAGGGTTCAATCGGGCTCGCGGCGGACAGCGGCTTCCCGATCGATCTGCGCGCGACGCTGAACGAGGCGCAACTCGCCAAGAGCGACGCGCTGTCGGCGACCACGACGGGCACGATCCACCTGACCAACGGCCGCGACGGCGGGCTGATCGAGGGCGATCTTCGCATCCCCTCCGCGCGCTACGAGATCATCCGTCAGGGCCAGGCCGAAGTGCCCGAACTGACCGGCGTCCGGCGGAAAAGCGAGCTCCGCGTCGCACGGCCGACCGATCGCCCGAAGGTGGCTCCGGTCGGGTTGTTCAAGCTCGCGCTGCGCGTCCGCGCCCAGAACCAGCTGTTCGTGTCGGGCATGGGGCTCGATTCGGAATGGTCGATGGACCTGCGGATCGGCGGCACCTCCGCCGCGCCGGTGATCACCGGCGGGCTCGATATCGTGAAGGGGGCCTATTCGTTCGCCAGCAAGCGGTTCGAGATCAGCCGCGGCACGATCCGCTTCCGCGGCGGCGCACTGACCGATCCGGATATCAACATCCTGGCGACGACGACCACCAACGGCATCACCGCCAACATCGCGATCACCGGCACCGGGCTGCGCCCGCAGATCGCCTTCACCTCGACCCCGACGCTGCCGCAGGACGAGGTGCTGAGCCGGTTGCTGTTCGGCACCAGCCCGGCGAACCTGTCCGCGATCGAGGGCATCCAGCTCGCCGCTGCGCTCAACTCGCTGCGCGGATCGGGCGGGGGCGGGCTCAACCCCCTCGGCAAGCTGCGGTCGGCGACCGGGTTCGATCGTCTGCGCGTCGTCGGCGCGGACGAGGCGACCGGGCGCGGCACCTCGCTGTCGGCGGGCAAGTACCTGACCAGCAACATCTACATCGAGATCATCACCGACGCGAAGGGGATGACGGCGACCCAGCTGGAGATCGCGCTCACCAAGTCGCTGAGCCTGTTGTCCTCGGCGGGATCGTTCGGTGGCACCAATGCGAGCCTGCGCTACTCGCGCGATTATTGAGGGCGGCTGCCGGCGGCACCGCCCCAACGTTCGGGCCACTCACAAATCGAGAGACACCCTGCGCACGGTGCGATAGGTTCCTCTTAGCAACCGATCATAACGGTTGAGGAGGATGGCCGTGGTGGAACATGTCGACGTCGTCATCGTCGGTGCGGGGATTTCCGGCATCGGCCAGGGCTATCATCTCCAGACCCGCTGCCCCGATCGCAGCTACGTCATCCTGGAAGGGCGCGCGGCGATCGGCGGCACCTGGGACCTGTTCCGTTACCCCGGCATCCGGTCCGATTCGGACATGCACACGCTGGGCTTCTCCTTTCACCCCTGGACCGACGCCAAGTCGATCGCCGACGGCCCCTCGATCCGCACGTATGTCGAGGAGACCGCGCAAACGTTCGGCATCGATCGTCACATCCGCTTCGGCCACCACGTCAAGTCAGCCGCCTGGTCGACCGAGGAGGCACGCTGGCATGTCGAGGCCACCGGCGCGGACGGGGCGGCGGTCACCTTCACCTGCAATTTCCTGTGCATGTGTTCGGGCTATTATAACTACGCCAAGGGCCATGCGCCCGAGTTCGCCGGCGGCGACAGTTTCGGCGGAACGATCGTCCATCCCCAGTTCTGGCCGGCCGACCTCGACTATGCAGGCAAGCGCGTCGTCGTGATCGGCAGCGGCGCTACCGCGGTGACGCTGGTCCCCGAGATGGCGAAGCAGGCGGCGCACGTGACGATGCTGCAGCGCTCGCCGACCTATGTCGTCTCGCGTCCGGGCGAGGACAAGATCGCCAACTGGCTGCGGACCAAGCTGCCGAGCAAGACCGCGTATGGCGTGACGCGGTGGAAGAACGTGCTGTTCGGGATGCTGTTCTACCGCACCGCTCGACGGAAGCCCGAGCGGACCAAGCAGCGGCTGCTCGGCATGGTCCGCGAGCATCTCGGCCCCGATTACGACATCGCGACCCATTTCACGCCGCGCTACAATCCGTGGGACCAGCGCATGTGCCTGGTCCCCGACGCCGACCTGTTCGAGGCGATCAAAGCCAAGCGCGCCGACGTCGCCACCGGCACGATCGAGCGTTTCACCCCTGCGGGTATTCTGCTGGCGTCGGGCGAGGAGATCGCGGCGGACGTGATCGTCACTGCGACCGGGCTGGAGATGCAGTTGATGAGCGACGTCCGCTTCAGCATCGACGGCGACCCGGTCGATCTGTCGAAGGCGCTGCAGTATAAGGGCATGATGTATTCGGACGTGCCGAACCTCGCCTATACCTTCGGCTATACCAATGCGTCGTGGACGTTGAAGGCGGATCTGGTCGCGAAATATGTCGCGCGGCTGCTGAACACGATGAAGAAGCGCGGACTGCGGCAAGTGACGCCGCGGATCGGCGATGCGGCGATGGAGGCGGAGCCGTTCGTCGATTTCAGCTCGGGCTACATCCAGCGCGCGGCGCACATCCTGCCCAAGCAGGGATCGCGCAAGCCGTGGAAGCTGAACCAGAACTACGCGCTGGACGTGGTGTCGCTGAAGTTCGGGTCGGTGGATGACGATATGATGTTCAGCAACCCGGCGTCGGAGCGGACGATCGCGGCTTGAAGCGGATTTCTGCGTCTCGCGGGAACCAGCATCATGTTCAAGCGTATTTAACGCCAGATCCTGGTGAGCGCGCTTTTGTCGCGTAAGGATCGTGCCGCGGCGGGCCTATGCACCCCGCGGCTGGGCGGGTCGTGGATTATCGGCTCGGAAGCCGACCGATCGCTGCCTAAGCAGAAGCCGGCGGAGGATCCCGAGCCGACGGTACGGCTTACCAGGGACGGATGTCCGTCCCGTAGATCAGCGCCAAAATCAACTTCAGCATGGTTTTCTCCCTATTTGGCATCTCGAGGATGCCTTATCTGCTTAACGCAAAGTTAACGTGGTCACAATGGGCTAACATTGTTCACGCGTGCCGGTGGGGGCTCTGGACACCAGGCTTAAGGGTATCTTTAGCGGTGCGATCTACTCGTCCGCATCATGATCAACGCCGCCCGTCTCCCCGATCGGACAGCAAGCGCTGGGCAGGACGCCAAGGTCTTTCCCGAGCGCAAGCTGATACAGGATAGTCGAGCACTGCTGTTTCACCTGCTGGTCGAGGTCGCAAATTTCGCCGCCTTGCGCCGCCACATCGGTTTTCCTCGCGCAGAGTTGCTTGCCGCCGACCTGGCACAGCGGACGATAGCCGCCGTTCCCGGTGTCGACGTCGCTCCCGTCGGCCGGGCGGCGCTCGGCTTGTGGTTCTACGGAAGCGAGCGGCGCGAGATCGATCGCGTCGAGCGCCTGGTTCGTGCGGCATTTGCGCGGCCGATCGATCTGGACGGCGAGCAACACCTGGTCGAGCTGATCGTGGGCGGCGCATTCGCTCCGTCGCACGGTGCCGATGAAGTCCGGATCGCCGAAGATGCGGAGAGCGCCCTGTCGGCATCACGCATCGCGTACAAGGGCCAGTCTGCCGGCACGGATACGTCCGAAGCAACAGATGCTCGAGCGTTGGCGCGCGAACTCGATCACGCGATCGGCAACGACGAGCTGTTGCTGATGTATCAGCCGAAGATCCATGTACGGCGTCAGGAGATCAGCAGCGCCGAAGGATTGATGCGCTGGCGGCATCCTACCCGCGGGTTGATCCTGCCTGGCGATTTCATTCCGGTCGCCGAGGAGTCGCACCTCATCGGTCGTATGACCTTGTGGGCGATCCGCCAGGCGATCACCGATCAGCAGACGTTGGCGGCCAGCTCGCACGACCTACGACTATTCATCAACATTTCGGGCCAGTTGCTAGCCGATACGGCGTTCGTGCGTGAAGCATGTGACCTGGTTGCCAATAGCGACACCAAGCTGGGCTTCGAAATCACCGAAACCTCGGTGATCCGCGACCCCGCGAGTGCGATCGCCAATCTGCAGCTGTTCGCCGATTTCGGCATTACCATCGCAATCGACGATTATGGGGCCGGACTCTCGTCGCTGGCCTATCTGAAGCAACTGCCCGCGCGCGAGCTGAAGATCGACAAATTATTCATCACCAAGCTGACCAGCTCGAATCGCGATCCGCTGATCGTGCGATCGACCATCGATCTAGCTCATGCGCTCGAGATGGAAGTGGTCGCGGAAGGCGTAGAAACGCACGCGGCGCTGGCGCTACTCACCGTGATGGGTTGCGACATGGTGCAAGGCTTTCTGATCAGCCGACCGATCGCGCTCGATGCCTTGATCGCCTATCTCGACGAGGGTCGCCACCAGGCAACGCCCCTGGATGCACGATCGTCGCTGACCGATCTTGCACGCAACTGGAAGCGCGGCTGATCGTGCGCACGGCATTGTCGGCAGGGGGGCTCAGCCTGCTGCTGCTCTGGAGCTCGCCGACGCCGGCAGCCCCGGCGGCGCAGGTTGCGCAAATGGCGACCGCTGATCGCGCCGACACGCTGATCGCCGACGCGACCGCAGCGATGCTCGCCAATCCGGGCATGGCGGTCGATCGCGCGTTCGCGGCGGAACGGTTAGCGCGATCCATGCCTCCGTCGAACCGACGCGAGATCATGCAGGCGACCGCTCAGTGGCTGCGCGGAGAGGCTAACATTCGGCTCGAACGTTTGGCAATCGCGCGGCCGATCATTGCTCAGGCACTGGCTACGGCGGGGCGGATCGCTCCCCGCACCAGGCTCCACGCGGATCTGCTTTTGTCGAGCGGCGGCATCAACACCGTTTCCGGCGATGTCGGCCAAGCCTTGGCGGACTACCAGGGCGCCCACAGCATCTACGTAAAACTGGGCGAGGTACGCAGCCAGTCCAAGGCTCTGCAATCGATCGGTTCGCTTTACGGCAGTGGCAACGATTATGCGAACGCTCTGAAATACTACGATCAAGCTCTCGCAGCTTATCGCGGCGATCCTAATCTGCTGCTGTCGCTCTATAACAACCGGGGCAATGCCTACAAGGAACTGGGCCGCTTCGATGCGGCCGAAGCGCAATATCGTGAGGCGCTGTTGCTGGCCGAACGCATGGACAGCCCGCTGCTGCGCATGCTCGTCCTCAGTAATATCGCGGAAGGTTGGCTAGGCTCCAAGCGGCTCGATTTGGCGGCGCGGGCGATCTCGCAGGCGGGGGCAGTAGCCGCTGCTGGTCCGGACACCGCCGCCTTGCGGATGAAACTGGTGGCGCTTTCGGCGCAACTCGCCTTGCAGCGTCGCGATTATCCGCTAGCCAAATCCTTGATCGATCGGCGATTTGCGCGGGAGGACCTCAGCCGTACGACGCTGATGGATCGGGAGGCGCACCGGACCGCATACCATGTCTACGCCGCCACCGGCCGCAACGATCTCGCCTTGCCGCATCTCGCCGCACTCAAGCGTATCGACGACGAGGCGACCAAGCTCGCGCGGTCGACCAATGCGGCGTTGATGGGTGCGCGGTTCGATTTTGCGAATCAGGAACTGAAGATCGCCAAGCTTCGGCAGGACGAACTGCAGCGCAACGTCGCCTATGAGCGCGCGAGTGCGCAGACGCAGCGGACGATGTTCCTGGGGGCGGCGGTCGCGACGATGATCGTCATCGCGCTGCTGATCTTCGCGCTGTTCACCAGCCGCAGGAGCCGTGCGACGGTGCAGGCGGCGAATGCCGATCTCGCGGTCACCAACGACGCGCTCGGCAAGGCCCTCGCCGCCAAAACCGAGTTCCTGGCGACCACCAGCCACGAGATCCGGACGCCGCTGAACGGCATCCTCGGCATGACCCAGGTGATGCTCGCCGATGCGACGCTGCCCGCGCCGACCCGCGACCGGATCAGCGTCGTGCACGGTGCGGGCGTCACGATGCGGGCGCTGGTCGACGACATTCTCGACGTCGCCAAAATGGAGACGGGGAACCTAACGATCGAGGCGGCGCCGTTCGACCTGCGCGCGACGATCGCCGAATCGACGCGCCTTTGGGACGATCAGGCTGTCGCCAAGGGGCTCGCCTTCGTGCGCCGGCTCGATGCGTGTCCGACGATGATCGAGGGCGATTCGGCGCGGCTGCGGCAGATCGTGTTCAACCTGTTGTCGAACGCGCTGAAGTTCACCGCGTCGGGCGAGGTGTCGCTGACGATCGCGCCGTACGGCGACGATCGCTACCGCATCCTCGTCGCGGATACCGGGATCGGCATTCCCGCGGAGAAGCGCGAGGAAATTTTCGAGTCGTTCCGTCAGGCGGACGCGGGGACGACGCGGCAGTTCGGCGGCACCGGGCTCGGCCTGTCGATCTGTCGCAACCTGGCGCGGGCGATGGGCGGCGAGGTGACGGTGGAAAGCGTCGCGGGCGAGGGCACGACCTTCGTGGTCGATCTGCCGCTGATCCGCGTCGCAGCATCGACGGCGTCGGCGTCCGACGACGAAGCGGCACCGGGGCTGCTGATCGTCGATCGCAACCCGATCACGCGGTCGATGCTCAAGACCTTGTTCGCGCCGCGTTTTCATCGGATCGAGCTGGTCGGCAGCATCGACGACGCGATCGCTGCGGTCGATCGGGGGAGCATTGCGCGGGTGCTGATCGACGACGGTGCGGTCCGTGCCGGGGGCGAGCCGCTGACCGACCTGCGCCGTCTCGCCGAGGCTGCCGAGGGGCAGGGCGTCGGCGTCGCGCTGCTCTGGCCGGTATCCTCGCCAAGCGAGCGCGCCGAGTTGTTGGCGACCGGTATCGGGAGGGTGATCGCCAAGCCGATCACCGGGGCGGCGCTGGTCGCGGCGATGTTCTGCGATCCGGCGACGAGTATCGTCGATCCGCCGCTTGTGCCACAGGCGGCTTGAAGCGTAGACGATCGTCTATGCGACCCCTATCACTGCCCATGCTCATCGTGCGATTGCGCATATGAACGTTCTCTTCATCGAAGATGATCGGATGAATCGCCGCGTCGTCAAGGACATGCTCGACGTCGCTGGCGCGACGATGGAAGAGGCGGAGAATGCCGAGGAGGGCCTGAAGGCACTCGATTCGCATAATTACGATATGCTGCTGGTGGATTTGCGCATGCCCGGCATGGATGGGATCACCGCGATCCAGCATATTCGCGCACGTGGCGACGCGAAGGCGGCGGTGCCGATCATCGTGATCACCGCGGATACCGCGGTCGATCTGCGCGAACGCTGCCTCGCGGCCGGCGCGGACGAAGTGCTGTTCAAGCCGGTGGCGATGGACGCGTTGTTCGATGCGATGGGGCGGATACTCGCCCGCGACGACGACGGCGTCATTATCGGCTGACACCGCCGATACCCCGGCGACAGCGATGCCGCCGCCGGGGATTTTCGATCAGGCGTAGACGATCGAGGTCGAGCGGCGACGGTAGCGCGTCGCGGCCGCGACCATGCCGAAGCCGATCAGCATCATCGCCCAGGTGGTGGGTTCCGGCACCGCACTGATCGCGATTCCGAACAGGGCGCGATCGGTCTTGCCGAGTGCGGTGAGCGCGCCGGTGCCGAGATTGACGCGGTACAGCGTGTTGCCGTTGAACGCGAAGGCGTCGCCACCGGCGATATCGAAACTGGTGCGCGAGCCAAGATCGAGGCCGAGGGCACCGACGGTGGTCAGCGTTCCGGCGCTGTTCGCCTGCTTGGTGAGGACGTTGGCCGCGGTATCGATCGAATAGAGCTGCGTCGTTCCGGCGGGCTGACCGAAGCGCGACGTGGTGTAGGCGGCGGCGGTAATGTCGGGCATCGCACCCTGGTTGGCGTCACCCGCAGCATAGAAGACCGGGGTGGCGGGGGCCGCAAGCGTGCCGTTCTCCGGATTGAACACGTAATTCTCATTCGAATCGCTGACGATGCGCAGCCGATCGATCGTCGGGTTGAAGTCGAACCCGAATTCGCTGCCGGTGATCGCGAGCGGTCCGCTGACCGCGGTGGCGACACCCGTCATCGTATCGATCGTGTAGACGACCTTGTCGGTGCCCAGCCCGTACAGAACGTTGTTCCGCGGGCGGAAATCGAGCGCCTGGAAGCTGTTGGTCAGCCCCGTGATCGCGACCGACGAGACGACGGTGCCCGGCGCGGAACTGTCGAAGGTGATAAGGTTGTTGGTCTCGTCGATGCCGAACACGGTCGCCGCATTGGCGTTGGTCGACAGCAATAGAGCGGATAGCCCGCCCAGCAGCAGCTTGTTCATGGATCATTCTCCCGATGTTATGATGAGCGGAGTCGTGCGCAACGCCACCATCGCCGTAGAGAAAGGTTAACAAGCGGTACTCTGTCAACAGAAAGTCAGCATGAGTCATGGTTTGATACATAATGATGCGCGAAAACATTTACGGTTGCAGCTGCATCTTTATCTTCGCCCGCCCGTAGTCTTCGATTGCGTACGATTAGTATAGCGTCAGGATTTACGCGCCTGTGCAAGAGCCTGTGCGAGCGACGAGGTCGCGCTGCCGCGTTTGGCGGGCTTGGGCTGCGAGGCGTCGGGTGCCCAGGCGGTCAGGAAGACGATGTCGACGCGTTCGTGGGTGCGGCCGTCGGCATCGGCCGCCACGGCGAAGCTGGCGGCGGCGGCGGCCAGCGTGCCGCGGGTCAGCGCGACCCGGGTCTTCAGCAGATTGGTCGCCGCCATGCCGCGCAGATCGTCGAGCATCGTGGCGAAGTTGCCATAGTCGACCTCCAGCGTCTCGACATCGGCGACGGGCAGCGCGAAGCCGGCACGGACGAGCAGGTCGCCCGCAGACCGCACGTCGATCGGCGGGTGAAGCCGTGCGGCGGGGCGATCGCCCTCCGCGGCGCGAAACGCGGCACGTAACGTGGGCAGGCTGCCGCCGCCGACGAACGCGCCGAGAAACAACCCGTCGGGGCGCAGGACGCGCCGCGCCAGCGTCAGCGCACCGGGCAGATCGTTGACCTGATCGAGCACGCCGGCGCTGACGACACAGTCGAAGCTCGCATCGGCGAACGGCAGGCGGTCCTCGTCGGCCTGGACGCCGCCGGCGGCGCGCGCGAAGGCGAAGCCGGGGTCGAGCCGGGCGATGCGCGCGCCGGGCCGCGCAAAGCCGGCATCGAAGCATCCGAGGTCGAGAATATCGGCGAAATCGCGCTTCACGCTGTCGAGGCGCTCGGCGATGCCGTCGAGCATCGCCGCCCTGACGAAATCGAAGCGCGGAAAAGCGGGCTGGGCGCGGTCGCGGCGGCGGCGGCGCGCGGCACGATCGAAGATGTCGGTGATTTCGGGCACCACGGCCTTGTGCCCGGTGCGACCCGCAGCGACAAGCATCGGGTGGACGACCGTGCGATCCTGGGAGCCGGCTGGATAGCGCGCGCTGCGTCGATCGCGCTGCCGCCACGTTGCCCGGGTTGCGGCGTGTCGGTCGGGCGGGACCATCATTTCTGTGCGCGATGCTGGCAGGAGCTGCGCTTCCTGGGGCCACCCTGGTGCGCGGGATGCAACAAGCCGTTCGCGTTCGATCGTGGCGACGCGCGGTGCGCCGTATGCCTCGCCGATCCGCCGCGACATGCCGGGATCCGTGCCGCGGTCGCCTATGGCGATGTCGCGCGCCGGCTGGCACTGCGGCTCAAATATGCGGGCAAGACCGGCGGCGCCGAGACCATGGCGCGACTGATCGAGCGCGTCGTGCCCGCCGACATCGAGCTGCTGGTGCCGGTGCCGCTATACCGATGGCGGCTCTGGTCGCGCGGGTACAACCAGGCGGCGTTGATCGCAGTGGCGCTGGGCGAGCGGATGGAAATACCGGTCGATCGCGACGTGCTGGTGCGGCGTTCCCGCACCCCCGTGCTGCGCGGGCTGAGCGGCAGCCAGCGGCGGCGGGCGGTCCGTGGCGCCTTCGCGGTGACCGACCGCGCGCGGATCGCGGGCCGCGCGATCGGCTTGGTCGACGATGTCCATACCAGCGGCGCGACCGCCGACGCGTGCACCCGCAGCCTGCTCGCTGCGGGCGCAGCGTCGGTGACGATCCTGTGCTGGGCGCGAGTGCTGCCCGACACCGGCGGCGATTGACAATCGCGCGACCAGTCCACACTTCGTCACGATGGCCAAAGTCGAAATCTACACCAAGGCGTTCTGCCCCTATTGTTCGCGGGCAATGAAGCTGCTCGCCAACAAAGGCGTCGAGCCCGAGGAATATGACATCACGATGGGCGGCCCCAAGCGCCACGAGATGATCGAACGCGCCGGCGGGCGGACCACCGTGCCCCAGGTCTTCGTCGACGGGAAGCACATCGGCGGGTCGGACGATCTCGCTGCGCTCGATGCGCGCGGGGGGCTGGATCCTTTGCTGGCGGCATGAAGCTCGCGCTGCTGCAGATGACGAGCGGGATCGATCCCGCGCGCAACGCAGCAACGCTGGTCGATGCGGCACGAACGGCGCGGCGCGAAGGCGCGGCGATGCTGTTCACCCCCGAGATGTCCGGTTTGATCGACCGCGATCGCGAGCGGGGCAGTCGCTCGATCGTGGCGGAAGACGAGGACCCGGTGCTGGCCGCGGTCCGTGCATCGGCGGCGGCGGAGCGGATCTGGGTGCATCTCGGCTCGCTCGCGATTCGGCGCACGGACGGCAAGTTCGCCAACCGCGGATTCGTGATCGACGACCGTGGCGCAATCCGGGCGCGCTACGACAAACTCCACCTGTTCGACGTCGACCTGCCAACTGGGGAGCGCTGGCGCGAGAGCGCGGCGTATGCGACGGGCGAGCGAGCGGTGGTGGCAGCGACGCCGGCCGGGCCGTTGGGGCTGTCGATCTGCTACGACCTCAGGTTCGCCGGGCTCTATGCCGCGTTGAGCGGCGCCGGGGCGACCGTGATCGCGATCCCCGCGGCATTCACCCGGCCGACCGGCGCGGCGCACTGGCACGTGTTGATGCGAGCGCGGGCGATCGAGAGCGGCGCCTTCGTCGTCGCGGCGGCGCAGACCGGCGTGCACGAGGACGGCCGCGCGACCTATGGCCATTCGCTGGTTGTCGATCCCTGGGGCGAGGTATTGCTCGACATGGGCGAGGCGCCGGGGCTCGGCTTCGTGGAGATCGACCAGGCCCGGATCGCGGACGTGCGCGGCCGCATCCCGGTGATCGATCATCGCCGCGCGATCCCCGCGGTCGAGCAGGCACCGTGATCGTCTTCGACCTGCGATGCGCCAACGGGCATGTGTTCGAGGCGTGGTTCGGATCGAGCGATGCGTTCGCCGAGCAACGGTCGGCGGGGCAGCTCGCCTGCCCGATGTGCGGTGCGGCGGACGTCGACAAGGCGCTGATGGCACCAGGCATCCCGGCCAAGGGCAATCGTCGCGCGGACCTACCGTCCCCGCAGGCAGTGAAGGCAGCGCTCGCGACGCTGGCGAGCGAGCAGGCGAAAATGCTGGCCAAGTCGAACTGGGTCGGCGGCGCTTTCGCCACGCGTGCGCGGGCGATGCACCATGGCGAGGAGCCCGATGCCCCGATCCATGGGCAGGCGACGGTCGCGGAGGCGAAGGCACTGGTCGAGGAGGGTGTGCCGATCGCGCCGCTGCCGCTGCCGGTGGTGCCGCCGGAGACGGCCAATTGAGGTTTTCTGGAAGAAAGTCAGCGCCGTTGGTCGATCATCGGCGGCGCTGCCGGTGCTCGTGCTCCCGCGAAGGCGAGACCTCTGCGAAAGGCGCCGATCTCGCCTAATCCCTTCGTCACTCCGGACTCGTTCCGGGGTCCACCATCCCGCAAAGTCAACGGCTTATGCCGGTGCGGAACAGTGGATCCCGGAACAAGTCCGGGATGACGGAGTGAGTTTCGCAGACGTCGCGCGAACGCGGGAGTCCGGCACTTGGTCCCGCGTTCGCGGGGACACGGGGATGGTGGATGTCGGCCAGTAGATGGATGGGCGGGGTGTGGCAGCCGCTTGCTAGCCACTCGATCCTGCCATGTTGACCCTCGCCCGGCCGCCGCGTAATCGCGTCGGTGGCGCCCCCGTAGCTCAGCAGGATAGAGCGACGGTTTCCTAAACCGCAGGTCGGAGGTTCGAGTCCTCTCGGGGGCACCAGCGCCGATGCGCGGGCCCCCGATGGACGTCGTGATTACGCCTTCACGTGCTGCGAGATGTACTTGTTCATCTCGAACATGGTGCACTTGTCGCGGCCAAAGACCTTCTTGAGCTTTTCGTCCGCGAGGATCTCGCGCTTGTTCTCCGGATTCTGGAGTTTGTTGGACTTGATATAGTCCCAAACCTTGCTGATCACCTGGCTGCGCGGCAGCTTCTCGTTGCCGACGATCGCGCCGAGCTCCGGAGAGGGCTGGACCGGGGCATGAATCCCGCCGGTCTTCGTAGTGGTAGCCATCGCATTCCTTCCTGTTCGCGTCCGATCCTGTGCCGGACGTTCCAAGTCACGCTGGTTGTGAGCGCCCGCGCCTTGTGCGCTGCCTTTCGCGACTTGTCACTCTCTACGATGCGAGAGCCAGACAGCCGGTCGTGAGGGGCGATCGTCAGGGGCGATCGTCAGGGGCGGTTGTCAGGGGCGGTTGGGGCTGGGTAGAGGAAGCGCGATCGAGGAGACCTGTGATGAAGACCCGCGCCGCCGTTGCCTTCGAAGCCAAGCGACCGCTCGAGATCGTCGAGCTGGACCTCGAGGGCCCCAAGGCGGGCGAGGTATTGGTCGAGATCATGGCGACCGGGATCTGCCATACCGACGCCTATACGCTCGACGGGCTGGACAGCGAGGGGCTGTTCCCGAGCGTGCTGGGCCACGAAGGCGCAGGCGTGGTGCGCGACGTCGGCGTGGGGGTGACGTCGGTCGCGGTGGGGGATCACGTGATCCCGCTCTACACCCCCGAATGCCGGCAGTGTAAGTCGTGCCTCAGCCAGAAGACCAACCTGTGCACCGCGATCCGCGCGACGCAGGGCAAGGGGCTGATGCCCGACGGCACCTCGCGGTTCAGCTACAAGGGCCAGACGATCTTACACTATATGGGCTGTTCGACCTTTTCGAATTTCACCGTGCTGCCCGAGATCGCGGTGGCAAAGATCCGTCCCGACGCGCCGTTCGACACCAGCTGCTATATCGGCTGCGGGGTGACGACCGGGGTGGGGGCGGTGGTCAACACCGCCAAGGTCGAGGTCGGCGCGACAGTGATCGTGTTCGGGTTGGGCGGCATCGGACTGAACGTCATCCAGGGCGCGCGGCTCGCCGGCGCGGCGCGGATCGTCGGCGTCGACATCAACCCGGACCGCGAGGAATGGGGACGGCGGTTCGGGATGACCGACTTCGTCAACCCGAAGGACGTCGGCGATGTCGTCGCGCACCTGGTCGCGCTGACCGACGGGGGTGGTGACTACACCTTCGACTGCACCGGCAACACGACGGTGATGCGCCAGGCGCTGGAGGCGTGCCATCGCGGCTGGGGCGAGAGCATCGTGATCGGGGTCGCGGAGGCGGGCAAGGAGATCAGCACGCGGCCGTTCCAGCTGGTCACCGGACGGGTGTGGAAGGGCACTGCGTTCGGCGGCGCGCGCGGCCGCACCGACGTGCCGACGATCGTCGACTGGTACATGAACGGTCGCATCGAGATCGATCCGATGATCACGCATCGGCTGACGCTCGACGAGATCAACAAGGGGTTCGACCTGATGCACGCGGGCGAGAGCATCCGCAGCGTGGTGATCTTCTGATGGAGGTGGTGAGCACCACCAAGGCGCATGGCGGGGTGCAGGGGGTCTATCGGCACCAGTCCGATGCCACCGGTACGGCGATGACATTTTCGGTGTTCGTTCCCGCACATGCGCCCGGCGATCGGCTGCCGGTGCTCTGGTATCTGTCGGGACTGACCTGCACCCATGCCAACGTCACCGACAAGGGCGAGTATCGCGCCGCCTGTGCCGCGCGCGGGATCGTCTTCGTGGCGCCCGACACCAGCCCGCGCGGCGAGGGCGTGCCCGACGACGAGGCGTGGGACTTCGGGCAGGGCGCGGGGTTCTACGTCGATGCGACCGAGGAGCCCTGGCGCGGTAGCTTCCGGATGCGGTCCTATGTCGAGGACGAGCTGCCACAGCTGATCGCGTCGGCGTTCCCGGTCGACATGGCGCGGCAGGGGATCACCGGCCATTCGATGGGCGGCCACGGCGCGCTGACGCTGGCGCTTCGCAACCCAGAGCGGTTTGCGAGCGTCTCGGCGCTGGCACCGATCGTGTCGCCATTACGATGCCCGTGGGGGGAAAAGGCATTGGGCGGGTATCTGGGCGCCGACCGCGCGGCATGGCGCCCGTACGACGCGTGCGCGCTGATCCAGGACGGCGCACGGGTCGCTGCGCTGCTGGTGGATCAGGGCGAGGCCGACCCATTCCTGGCGGAGCAGCTGAAGCCCGAATTGCTGGCTGAGGCGTGTGCGCAGGCGGGCATCCCGCTGACGCTCAGGATGCAGCCGGGCTATGATCACGGCTATTCGTTCGTGTCGACGTTCCTGGCCGATCATGTCGGCTGGCATGCCGATCGGCTTGGGTAAAACGGGCTCTCCCGCAGGAGAGCCCGTGAAGGTCAGAACTTGAAGCCTGCCGCGACGCCGTAGCGGCGGGGTTCGACGGTGAAGACGTTGGTGAACAGGCCGGACGACTGATCGGTGACGTACTGGCCGGTGATCGCGTCATTGTTGGTCAGGTTGGACACGAACGCGCGGGCGTAGAAGCGCTCGTCGGGGCCGTTGACCTGGATCTGGGCGTTGACGATCTCGTAGCCCTGCACCCGATCGATGGTGTCGTTGAAGATCGAGGCACTGAACCCGCCGGTATAGTTGAGGTCGGCGCGCGGCACGATCGTCCAGCCGCTGGTGCCCATGTCGACGGTGTACTGCGCACCCACGGATGCCTTGTAGGTCGGCGCCTGTGGCAGGCGGTTGTCGCGGATGTTCACCTCGACCCCCGAGCCGAGCACCGAGATGCCGCCGAACGCCGCACCGACCGCGGAGGCCTGTGCGGTCAGCGCGGAGCAGATCCCGAAGGCGCCCGTGGTGTTGGTGCCCGCGACCGGGGTCGGTGCCCGCAGCCCGACCGCACTGTTGATCGCGGTGACGAAGGCGTTTGCGCCTGCCGCGTTGCCCGCGGTGGTTGGGACCACCGCGCAGTTGGATGCGTTGGTGATGTCCTTGATGATCACCGCGTCCGAGCGGCCACCCGAAGGATCGCGCGGATTGGCGAGGAATTTGTCCGCGGACACCTTGGACTTCAGGTAGCTCGCATTCATGTTGACCACGAACGCGGGGATCGGGCTGATGATCGATTCGAGCTCGACGCCGTAGATGTCGGCATTGACGTTGTCGTTGACGGCGGTGCGCGCGACGATCCGGCTGAGCTGGAGCCCTTGATATTTATAGTAGAAGCCGGTGACGTTGAGACGGAAGGTGCCGTTACCGAAGGTATTCTTCGAGCCGATCTCGAACGAGTCGACCTTCTCCGGCGAGAAGGTGGTCGGGACCGAGAACACCGCCGACAGCGGCGGGTTGATGCCGCCGGATTTGTAGCCGCGCGAATAGGACGCGTAGAGCAGCTTGTCGGGCGAGATCTTGAAATCGATCACCGCGCGGCCGGTGATCCGGTCGAAGCCGACCGAGCCTTCTGCGAATTCCTGGTTGCCGGGGGTGTTGGCATCGAAATCCAGCCCCGAATAACCAAGCGCCTGGTTGATGTTGGTCGAGCCGTAGGGGACGACCACGGCGAGCCCGTTGGCATCCTGGATGTAGGTGGTGCGGGCGCGGACGAACTTCTTGTCGTTGTTGTAGCGCAGGCCGGCGGTGAGTTTCAGGCGATCGTTGATGTCGAAATAGGCTTCGCCGAATGCGCCGTAGGATTTCAGGCGGTAGAAATCGGTGTTGTTCCGGTAGAAGGGCGAGGCGCGGAAGACGTTCGGATAGGTCGCCGCGCCCGCAGCCCGCGCGCCGATCGTCTGCGCGGCGCCGAGCAGGCCCGCAGCGTAGTCGAGCCCGAAGGCGTTGACATAATAGCTGTTGTTGTAGGTCCGCTTGTCGACATAGATGCCGCCGAGCAGGAAGTTGAACGGCCCGTCGAAGCTGCTGTCGAGATGCCCTTCGAGCGAATATTGCTTGTTGGTCTCGCCCGATTCATCGAAGTCGAGGCTGGTGGGATAGCAGCCGATGCTGTTCCCGCCATAGATGCCGACATTGTTGATGTCGGTATTCGACTGGCAGATCCCGCCCGCGGGGCCATTGGGGATCAGCGTGTTGCGCACCGCGGCGATCGGCCCCGGCACGAGCCCGCCGACCGGCCCGAACACGCCCGCCGCCTGCGCCGGGGTGAGGTTGGCGACGTTGTTGAGCGCGACCAGACCCGGATTGTTCGCGTAGCTGTTCTCTACCGCGAGGTTGTAATCCGACTGCGATCGCACCGTATTACGCGCATAGCCGCCGGTCAGGTTGAGCGAGATCGACCCGAAATCGTGGAAGAGCTTGCCCATATATTGCTCTTCTTCGGCGAAATAGGTCGGCTTGAAGTCGACCCGGACGGTACGGTTGTCGGCCGGGTTGACGACGCCGGTATAGGTGTCGGCGCCATAGACGCTCTGCAGCCCGAAATTGCGGAAGACGTGGCCAAGCGCGCCGAGCGCGATGCCGAGAAATTCGCGCGACGACTGCACGCCCGCCAGCGTCGAATTGCCGTTGGTGTGCTCATATTCCAGCCGGTCGGGCGAGCAGCCGAGCACGCCGGTCGCGTCGCGGTTGCAGAGCTGCTTCTGGATGCGGCTGCGGTTGTCGTTCTCGCGGAAATAGTAGGCCATCAGATCGAGCCGGGTGTCGCTGTTGGGCTCGTAGGACAGCGTACCGCGTACTGCGTAGAGATCGCGGTCGTCGATCCGGGAATTGTCGAACAGGTTCTTGGTAAAGCCGTCGCGCTTCAGATAGGTGCCGGCGACGCGGACGCCCAGGGTGTCGGTGATCGGCAGGTTGAACATGCCGCGCACGCGCTTGGAATCGTAATTGCCGTATTCGAACTCGCCCGCGGCATGGATGCTCGACAGGTCTGGCTTGGCGGTAATGAAGTTGACCACGCCCGACGTCGCGTTGCGGCCGAACAGCGTCCCCTGCGGCCCACGCAGCACCTCGATCCGTTCGAGGTCGAAGAATTCGGTCTCGAACAGGCGGGTCGTCAGCAGCGGCATGTCGTTGACGTGGATCGCGGTGGCCTGATCGCAGGTCACGCCGACGCAAAGATCGCCGATGCCGCGGATCGTGAAGCTGGACGAGGTGAAGTTGGTCTTGGTGAAGGTGACGTTCGGCAGCGATTGCTGCAACGCGACCGGATTGACGATCTGCTGCTTCTCCAGATTTTCGGCGGTGAAGGCCGACACCGCGATCGGCACGTCCTGCAGCCGCTGCGACTGGCGCTGCGCGGTGATGACGATATCGCCCACGCCGAGCTGCGCGGTTTCGGGTGCCTCGGCCTGGCCGGTGACGGCTTCCTGCCCCGCTCCGTTCGTCGGCGCTGTATTTTCGGCGGAGGTCGTGGCACCAGTCTGCGCCGTGGCCGGTACGGCAACGACCATGACGAGTGCGGATGCGGCAAGCAGTTCGAATTTCTTCATGGGCGTCGTCCTCTCCTGACCACGTCGGTCTTCTGCCGATCTGCGGTTGTTCAAACTTCCGGTATGCAGGCTAGGGTCGAGAAATTGCCGCCGTCAAATGAATTTTCATAGGATATCCGCCGCATTCGGCACATGTTGCAAGGATGGAACAGTTGCAAAATCGAACTTATGTTTTGCCGAGTGGCGGATGCCGTAACGTAAAGACCGCAGTCGGATGCTGCCATGACTGAGATCGTCGGATCGCCGGGCGACGGCGACTTGATCGAAGCCGCGCCGAGCAAGGAGATCCCCGCCGACGTGGCCGAGGCGATCCGCACGCTGATCCGCTGGGCGGGCGACGATCCAGCGCGGGAGGGACTCGTCGACACGCCGCGCCGGGTGGCCAAGGCGTGGAAGGAATATTGCGCGGGTTACGGCGACGATCCCGCCAAGCACCTCGAGCGCGTGTTCGAGGAGGTCGGCGGCTATGACGAGATCGTTCTGCTGCGCGACATTCCGTTCCAGTCGCATTGCGAGCA
The DNA here is from genome assembly GCF_052567495.1 of Sphingomonas sp. Tas61C01. Taxonomy (NCBI): domain Bacteria; kingdom Pseudomonadati; phylum Pseudomonadota; class Alphaproteobacteria; order Sphingomonadales; family Sphingomonadaceae; genus Sphingomonas; species Sphingomonas sp. Tas61C01. The sequence continues at coordinate 1,103,328 of NZ_CP199583.1, read as the reverse complement.
CCACATGGCGCCGATCATCGGCAAGGCGCACATCGCCTATCTGCCGAGCAACTGGGTGGTCGGTATCTCCAAGCTGGCACGCGTGCTCCATGCCTATGCCCGGCGACTGCAAGTGCAGGAGCGGCTGACGGCCGAGGTCGCCAACTGCATCTGGGACAATCTCAAGCCGCTCGGCGTCGCGGTGGTGATCGAGGCAAACCATGCCTGCATGAGTGCGCGCGGCGTGCGGACTCCCGGCGTCTCGATGGTGACGAGCCGGATGATGGGCGTGTTCCGCGACGACGAACGGAGCCGCAAGGAAGTGCTCGCGCTGATGGGCATGAAGGGGTGAAGCGAACCGTTCTGGTTACCGGTGGTGGCAAGCGGCTTGGCGCGACGATCGCGCGGCGGCTGGCGGAGCTCGGCCACCGCGTGGTGATCCACCAGCATGACGAGCATGGCGAGGGCGGTGCGTTGGCTGCGGAGATCGGGGCGGTGACGATCGCGGGCGACCTCGCCGCTTTGGATACAGTCGGCGACTTGTTCGGCCGCGCGCGGGGGGCCGCAGGCGCACCGATCGACGGGCTGGTCAACAGCGCCTCGGCGTTCGTGTTCGATGATCCCGTGGCGATCGACCCGGCGCTGTATGCGCGGCTGGGCGCGATCAACGGCGGGGCGCCGGCAATGCTGGCGGCTGCCCTGGCGGCGCAGGACGATGTCGCGGACGGCGCGGTGGTCAACATCCTCGACCAGAAGGTCGCCAATCCGAACCCCGATTTCTTCTCCTATAGCTGCGGCAAGCTGGCGCTGGCGGGGGCGACCGCGATGCTGGCGCAGGCGTTCGCGCCGCGAATATCGGTGAATGCGGTGTCGCCCGGGCTGACCCTGCCGAGTGGCGACCAAAGTGAGGAGGAGTTCGCCGCGGTGGCGTCGATCAACCTGTTGCGGCGCCCGGTCGGCGCGGAGGCGGTGGCGGATGCGGTCGCGTACCTGATCGGTTCGCGCGGGGTAACCGGGCAGAACCTGTTCGTCGATTGCGGGCAGCGGTTCCTGCAGCGCACCCGCGACGTGATGTTCGAGCGCGACCATGGTTGAATTCACCACGATCCTGGAGGGGCTGGAGGTCGCGATGCGGATCGGCATCCACCCGCACGAGGTGGCACCGCAGCGGGTCAGGCTCTCGGTGTGGATGACCGTGGTCTATGACGAACCGGTACGAGACGACCGGATCGAGAGCGTGCTCGACTATGATTTCGTGCGAACCGGGGTGCTGGCGCTGGCGGACGCGCGTCATTTCGCGCTGCAGGAGACGCTGTGCGAGGCGGTCGCGGCGCTGTGCCTGGGCGATCCACGGGTGCGCGAGGTGCGGGTGCGGTCGACCAAGGTCGACGTCTATCCGGACGCGGCGATCGGGTGCGAGATCGTGCGGGGGCGGTGATCCGGTCGGTCGGCGTCCTGGATCAAAACTAAGGATGTCAATTGTGCTCCCGCGAAGGCGGGAGCCCAGTACTGGATCCCCGCCTTCGCGGGGACACAAGAAGAGGTGCATGCCCGAAAAGGGTGAGCGCTTAACAATTCCGGGAAAGGTAGGTTTCGCTGGCGCCGGGCGACCGAAATGTCAGGCCCGGTTCGCGGCGCTCAGCACCGCGCGGACCGAGGCGGTGGCGATGTCGGTGTCGAGACCGACGCCGAACACGGTGCGGCCTTCCGCGGTGCGGCATTCGACATAGGCGGCGGCCTGGGCGTCGGCGCCGTGGCCGATCGCGTGCTCGCTATAGTCGACGACGTCGAGCGCGGGGCCGGTGCTCTCGCCGAGCGCGGCGATCACGCCGGAGATCAGGCCGTTGCCACGACCCGAGATCGATCGTTCCTCGCCGTCGACATCCACGCGGCCGACGAACAGCCGCTGGCCGGCGCTGCCGCTCTCCTCGTAATCGCGCAGCACGAAGCGATCACCGGGGCGCGGCAGATACGCGGCTTCGAAGCGCTGCCAGATGTCGGCGGCGTTGAGTTCGCGGCTGGTCTCGTCGGCCATCGCCTGGACGTGGCGGCTGAAATCGGCCTGGAGGCGCTTGGGGAGTTTCAGCCCCTTGTCCTGTTCGATCACCCAGGCGACGCCGCCCTTGCCCGATTGCGAGTTGACGCGGATCACCGCTTCGTAGCTGCGGCCGAGATCGGCGGGGTCGATCGGCAGGTACGGGACCTCCCAATATTCGTCGTTGCGGGCCTCCTGCGCGGAGAAGCCCTTCTTGATCGCGTCCTGATGCGAGCCCGAAAAGGCGGTGAAGACGAGGTCGCCGGCATAGGGCGTGCGCGGGTGGACCGGCAGGTTGGTGCAGTAGTTCACGGTCTGCACGATCTCGTCGATGTCGGAGAGATCGAGCATGGGGTCGAGCCCTTGCGTGTACATGTTCAGCGCGACCGTCACGAGATCGCAATTGCCGGTGCGCTCGCCATTGCCGAGCAGGCAGCCCTCGACCCGGTCGGCGCCCGCCATCAGCCCGAGCTCGGCGGCGGCTACCCCGGTGCCGCGGTCGTTATGGGTGTGCAGTGAGATGACGCAGGCGTCGCGCCGGCGGATGTGGCGGCCGAACCATTCGATCTGGTCGGCATAGACGTTGGGGGTCGCGCATTCGACGGTGGCGGGCAGATTGAAGATGATCGGGCGATCGGGCGTCGGTTGCAGCACGTCCATCACCGCCTCGCAGACCTCGACCGAGAAATCGAGTTCGGCGGTAGAGAAGGTCTCGGGGCTGTATTCGAACTGCCAGTCGGTGTTCGAGCGCTTGGCGGCTTCGTCGCGGAGGATGCGGGCGGCGTCGACCGCGATCTGCTTCACCTCGGCGCGCGACATGCCGAAGACGATCTTGCGCCAGGCGGGCGAGACCGCATTGTAGACATGGACGATCGCGCGCGCTGCACCGTCGAGCGAGGCGAAGCTGGTTTCGATCAGGTCGCGGCGCGCCTGGGTGAGGACCTGGACTGCGACGTCGTCGGGGATGCGGCCGGCCTCGACCAGCCCGGCGATGAAGTCGAAATCGGTCGCACCTGCGCTGGGGAATCCGACCTCGATCTCCTTCAGCCCGACCTTCACAAGCAGGTCGAACAACCGGGTCTTCTTCTCGGCATCCATCGGATCGATCAGCGCCTGGTTTCCGTCGCGCAGGTCGGTGGACAACCAGCGCGGCGCGCGGGTGATGGTGCGCGACGGCCATTGGCGGTCGGGCAGGTCGATGGGGGGAAAGGGACGGTATTTAGTCGACGGATCGCGCAGCATGGCCTGTCTTCTCGTAACGGAGCGAGGGGAGCGGGTCAGCCCTTAGGCGCGGGCGGCGTGCGGCGCACGCCAAGCAACGTCGCGCCTAAGGGCGCGTAAGTCGTAGCAGCGAGAGGCGCGGTGCCGGATTCATCGAAAGGGGCCTACCGCGGCGTGGCCGTGCTTGTCCAGCACGTACCGTGGCCGCGGTGGCAGGCAGATTACTTCTGGAAGGCGGCGGCGATGTCGAGCTTCACCGAATCGCCGATCATCGGCAGGCCAAAGCCCAGGCCGAACTGGCTGCGCATGATCGTGCCGACCGCGTGGAAGCCGACATTCTCCTTGCCGCCCATCGCGGCCGGCATCTTGCCGGCGCCGTAGAAGTGGACGTCGAGCGTCACCGGCTTGGTGACGCCGTTGAGCGTGAGGTTGCCGGTCAGCTTCGCGTTCTGGCCGCTGGCGACGACCGAGGTCGAAACGAAGCGCGCATCCGCCGCGGCGGCGCCGAAGAAGTCGGGCTTGCCGCCGTCCTTGGCCGCGCGGGTGAGGTGAGCGGTGAGGCCGCTATTGGCGGTCGTGACCTTCGACACCGGGATCGTCATGTCGACCTTGGTGGCGTTGGGGTTCTTGGGGTCGAGCGTCAGCGTGCCCGACACGTCGCCGAAGATGCCGGTGTATGGCGTGAAGCCGAGATGATCGAGCGTCCAGGTGACGAGGGTATGGTTCGGATCGGCAGTGTAGGTGCCTCCGGTGATCGCGGCGATGTTCTTCGAGCCCGGCGCGGCGGTCGGCGCCTGCGCGAGAACGGGTGCGGTAGCGAGCGCCAGGATGGCGATGAGGGGAAGGCGCATGCGGGACACTCCGGGTGATTGTTCGCCGAGTTAACCATGCTTCGCCGGGAGGCGGAAGGGGCAAAGGCGAAACGGAGTGTTGGGGGTGGTGGTGATCATCGCCCGACTCGTCATCCCGGCGTACGCCGGGATGACGAAGGGGGTAAGCGGGCGATCTACTCCCAACTTCCAATCAGTTCTTCGCCTTGTCGACCAGCTTGTTGGCGCCGATCCACGGCATCATCGCGCGGAGTTCGGCGCCGACCTGTTCGATCGGGTGCGCAGCGGCGGCCTTGCGCGCGGCCTTCAGCTCGGGCTGGCCGGCGCGATTGTCGAGGACGAAGTTCTTCACGAAACGGCCACCCTGGATGTCCGCGAGAACGCGCTTCATCTCGGCCTTGGTCTCGCTGGTGATGATCCGCGGGCCGATGGTGATGTCACCATATTCGGCGGTGTTCGAGATCGAATAGCGCATGTTGGCGATGCCGCCTTCATACATCAGGTCGACGATCAGCTTCACCTCGTGAAGGCATTCGAAATACGCCATTTCCGGTGCGTAGCCGGCCTCGGTCAGCGTCTCGAACCCGGCCTGGATGAGGTGGGTGAGGCCGCCGCACAGCACCGCCTGTTCGCCGAACAAATCGGTCTCGCATTCCTCGCGGAAATTGGTCTCGATGATCCCGCTGCGGCCGCCGCCGACGCCGCTGGCATAGGCCAGGCCGATATCGTGGGCGTTGCCGCTCTTGTCCTGATGGACCGCGATCAGGCAGGGCACGCCGCCACCGCGGACATATTCGCTGCGCACGGTATGGCCCGGGCCCTTCGGCGCGATCATGATCACGTCGAGATCCTCGCGCGGCTCGATCAGTCCGAAATGCACGTTGAGGCCGTGCGCGAAGGCGAGGGTGGCACCCTGCTTCATGTGCTGGTGGTAATCGTCGGCGTAGATCGCCGCCTGATGCTCGTCAGGGGCGAGGATCATGACGATATCGGCCCAGGCCGCGGCATCGGCGTTGGACTTCACCGCGAAGCCCGCGTCGATCACCTTGCGCGCGGTCGAGGAGCCTTCGCGGAGCGCGATCGCCACGTCCTTCACGCCGCTGTCGCGCAGGTTCTGCGCATGGGCGTGACCCTGCGAGCCATAGCCGACGATCGCGATCTTCTTGTCGGTGATCAGGTTCAGATCGGCATCGCGATCATAATAGACACGCATTGTTGTTCTCCCTTTTCGTCACCCCGGCCCTGAGCCGGGGTCCCGCTGTTTTCCCGCCGTCACAAGGCAGCGGGACCCCGGCGCGAGGCCGGGGTGACGGGGTGGTTAAGTGATGATTCAGGCCGCCTCGCGGCCTCGTGCGATCGCGACGATGCCGGTGCGGGCGACCTCGATCAGGCCGACCTCGCCCATGAGCTCGACGAACTTGTCGATCTTGTCGCGGCCGCCGGTGACTTCGAAGACGAAGCTCGACGTCGTCGCGTCGACCACGCGAGCGCGGTAGACGTCGCCGAGGCGAAGCGCCTCGATGCGGTGGTCGCCGGTGCCGCGCACCTTCACCAGCGCGAGTTCGCGTTCGACATGCGCGCCCTGCGCGGTGAGATCGGTGACGGTGTGAACCGGCACCAGCCGGTCGAGCTGCGCGACGATCTGTTCGAGCGTGGCCGGGCTCGCCGAGGTGACGATGGTAATCCGGCTGACGGTCTTGTCGGCGGTGATCTCCGACACCGTCAGGCTTTCGATGTTGTAGCCGCGCGCGGTGAACAGCCCCGCAATCCGCGCGAGAATGCCGGGTTCGTTGTCCACGACGACCGCGAGCGTATGCCGCTCCGACTTCTCCTGCGTGATCCGCATCAGACGAGCGCCTTGGCTTCGTCGTCCATCGTGCCGGAGACTTCGTTGGCCTGGAGGATCATGTCGGTATGCGCGGCGCCCGACGGGATCATCGGGAAGCAGTTGGCGAGTTTGGCGACGCGGCAGTCGACGATCACCGGCCCGTCATGATCGAGCATCGCGGCAATCCCGTCGTCGAGCTGATCGGGGCGTTCGATCAGGATGCCCTTCCAGCCGTAAGCCTCGCCGAGCTTGACGAAATCGGGCAGGCTTTCCGAATAGCTTTCCGCATAGCGGCTGGAATAGGTCAGCTCCTGCCATTGGCGGACCATGCCCATATACTGGTTGTTGAGGATGAAGATCTTGACCGGGAGCCGGTACTGCGTGGCGGTCGCGAGCTCTTGGATGTTCATCTGGATCGACGCTTCGCCGGCGATGTCGATCACCAGCGCATGCGGATTGCCGAGCTGCGCGCCGATCGCCGCGGGAAGGCCGTAGCCCATGGTGCCGAGACCGCCGCTGGTCAGCCATTTGTTGGGCCCTTCGAAGCCGAAATGCTGCGCGGCCCACATCTGGTGCTGGCCGACCTCGGTGGTGATGATCGGGTTGCGGGCGTGGGTCGCCTCCCACAGCGCGCGGACCGCGCGCTGTGGCATGATCTCGCCGTTGTTGCTGTTCGGGGCGTCTTCGGGGAAGTCGAGGCACTTCTTCGCGCGCCAGCCCGCGATCCGGTTCTGCCAGTCGGTGGTGTCGGGCTTGGGATGCTGGCGCGATTTCCAGATCCGCACCATGTCCTCGAGCGCGTGCCCGGCATCGGCGATGATCGCGAGATCGACGCGGACGTTCTTGTTCACGCTCGACCGGTCGATGTCGATATGGACCTTGCGACTGTTCGGGCTGAACGCGTCGAGCCGCCCGGTGACGCGGTCGTCGAAGCGGCTGCCGATCGCGACCACCAGATCGGCCTCGTTCATCGCCATGTTGGCTTCGTAGGTGCCGTGCATCCCGAGCATGCCGAGCCATTGCGGGCCGGACGCGGGGTAGGCGCCCAGCCCCATCAGCGTCGATGTCACTGGGGCGCCGGTGATGCGGACGAGTTCGCGCAGGATCTGGCTGGCGGCGGGGCCGGCGTTGATCACGCCGCCGCCGGTGTAGAGGATCGGCCGCTCGGCGGCGGCGAGCATGTCGACGAGTTCCTCGATCTGGCTGCGATCGGCCTTCAGCGCGGGGCGATAGGTCTTGTGCTGGATCGGGCCGGGCTTGCCGTAGCGCGCGGTCGCGACCTGCACGTCCTTCGGGATGTCGACGACGACCGGGCCGGGGCGGCCGCTGGTCGCGATGTGAAATGCCTCGTGGATCACCGCGCCGAGCTGGGCGGGGTCCTTCACCAGATAATTGTGTTTGGTGCAGTGGCGGGTGATGCCGATGGTGTCGGCTTCCTGGAACGCATCGGTGCCGATCAGCGCGGTCGGCACCTGCCCGGTGATCACCACCATCGGAATCGAATCCATCAGCGCGTCGGTGATCCCGGTCACCGCGTTGGTCGCGCCCGGTCCCGAGGTGACGAGCACCACGCCGGGCTTGCCAGTGGAGCGCGCATAGCCCTCCGCCGCGTGGGTCGCCGCCTGTTCGTGGCGGACGAGCACGTGCTTGATCCGCTTCGACCGGAACATCGCGTCGTAGATCGGCAGCACCGCGCCGCCCGGATAGCCGAAGACGATCTCGACACCGAGATCGCACAGTGCCTCGACGAGGATGTCGGCTCCGCTTTGCTCGGTCATGTCGATCACCTTGGCCTTCTGAGTGGATTGCGGAAGCGCGGCTAGCCGCAACGGCATGTCGCGTCAACCCAGGTCATCATAATAAAGTTACGAGATTGGCGTCCGCTTCATTCGAATCTGTCGCTAGAAACCAGGTTTCCGGCGATTGATTGCGAAACCAGGTATATTGCCGCTTGGCGTAGCGTCGCGTTTCGAGTTGCAGGCGCGCGACCGCGGCCTGCTCGTCCAGTCTTCCGGCGAGGAGTTCCAACAACGGCGCGACGCCGATCGCACGGCGGATCGGTGCGTCGGCGGGTATCTCGGCACGTGCGGCGAGCGCCGCCACTTCGTCGAGCGCACCCGCAGCGAGCATGTCACGGGAACGCCGATCGATCCGCTCCATCAGCTGCGCGCGGGGCGGCAACAGGACGGCGGCGGCGAGATCGATTCGATCGCCGATGCCGCCGGTCCGCTGCCGCTGCCAATGCGCGAGCGGGCGACCGGTGGCGCGGACGACCTCAAGCGCGCGGGCGACGCGCGTGGTGTCGGCGGCCGCCAGGCGGGCGGCGGCGGGGGGGTCCTCGATCTCCAGTAGGGCATGCGCCTCTGCGACCGGGATCGCACGGACCGTGGCGCGGATTGCGGGATCGATGGAAGGGACGGGTGCGATCCCGTCGATCAGCGTGCGCATATAGAGCCCGGTGCCGCCGACCAGCACCGGCAGCAGGCCGGCAGCGTGCGCGGCGTCGATCTCGTGACGCGCCTCGGCGGCCCAGCGTGCGGCGGAATAGCCGGGATCGGCGCCGTCGACATGGCCGAACAGGCGGTGCGGTACGCGCGCCTCGTCGGCGGCGGAGGGCCTCGCGCTCAGGAGGCGCAGGTCGGCATAGACCTGGCTGGCATCGGCGTTGATGACAACGCCGCGGTGTCGCTCGGCGATCCTGATCGCGAGCGCCGACTTGCCGCTGGCGGTCGGCCCTGCGATGAGCGCCACCTTCGGGTGGGAGTTTGCGATGTTCACGGCGACGCTCATAGCAGCGCAGGCGCTAGCCGCGGGGGAGATTTCGGCAGCGGCGGATCGCCTTGCGGATGCGGGCTGCGCGCCGGCGACCTCGGGGTGGATCGACGAAGGCAAGGCCGCGGACCTGTGGTTCGGGATGGACCCCGCCGCGGCGCGCGCGGCGCTGGAGGGGCGGTTCGATGGGGTCGATATCGTCGTCCAGCCGTCGGAGGGCAGGGCCAAGGCGCTGCTCGTCGCGGATATGGATTCGACGATGATCACGGTCGAATGCATCGACGAACTGGCCGACTACGCGGGGATCAAGGAGCAGGTCGCGGCGGTTACCGAGCGTGCGATGCGCGGCGAGCTGGACTTCGAAGCGGCGTTGGACGCGCGGGTGGCGCTGCTCGCGGGGCTCGACGAAGCGGTGATCGAGCGGTGCCTGGCCGAGCGGGTCACGATCATGCCGGGCGCGACGGCGCTGGTGCGGACGATGCGGGCACGCGGGGCGCTGACGGTGCTGGTCTCGGGCGGGTTCACGCGGTTCGCGGAGCCGGTGGCGGCGGAGATCGGCTTCGACCGGGCGATCGCCAACCGGCTGACCATTGAGGGCGGAAGGCTGACGGGGACGGTCGCGAAGCCAATCGTCGGCGCCCAGACCAAGCGCGCGACATTGCTGGCGGCGGTGGAGGAGCGGGGGCTGGACGCGTCCGCGACGCTGGCCGTCGGGGACGGGGCCAACGATCTGGCGATGATCGAAGTGGCGGGGCTTGGAGTGGCCTATCACGCCAAGCCGATCGTGGCGGCGGCAGCTGGCGCGCGGATCGAACATGGGGATCTGACGGCGCTGCTATATGCGCAGGGGATCGGGCAGGCTCACTGGGTGGTGTGAGGCGGCGTTGCGTCTGGGGGAGGCCCCCTCCACCACGGCCTTCGGCCGCGGTCCCCCTCCCCCGCTTCGCGAGGGAGGAATCTACATGCTCTCTCGTTCTACGGTGGCCATTGGGCTGACTTAATTGAGTCGCGATCAGGGTGCCACGACGACGCAGCTCGTTCCCGCCGACGAGCAGGCGCGATTGGCTTCCGCCTTGCCCGCGTAGCCGCCAGCCTGGAGGCGGATGACGGCGCCGGCTTTCACGTAGGTCGGCTGGGCGCCGCCGAGCTTCGCGCGAACCTGCTTCCACATCGATTCCGCATTGGCGCGATCGTGGAAGGCGCCGAGCTGGATGCGCCAGGCGCCGTCGAACCTAGGCTTCGGGGCTGCCCGCGCGAGCTTCGGTGGCGCCGGCGGCTTGGCGACGGCGACCTTCGCGGGCGCGGGCGCGGGCGCGGTCGTGGGCGTGGGCTCCGGCTTCGGCGCCGGCGGCGTTGCGCCCGACAGCAGCCGGGTGCCCTTCTCGCGGTCTCCCGAGGAAATGTACTGGTCCATCTGCGCGAGCGTCTCGGAGGCGGATTTCAGGCCCTTCTGCGAGGCGAGGGTCATCAGCGAATAGGCGCGGGGGACGTCGCGAGCGACGCCGTCGCCGTTGAACAGCATCGTCCCGAGGACGAGCTCGGCGCGCGCTTCGCCGCGTGCGACCGACTTCTCCAGCCAGGGCACCGCCTCGCTCTTGCGACCGGCGGTGTAGAGCGCGAGGCCGTAATTGTCCTCGGCCTGTTGATGGCCTTGCCGCGCGGCCTTCAGGAACCAGTCCTGCGCCGCGGTCGCATCGAGCGGGACGCCGCGGCCGAGCTTGTAGGCCTGGCCGAGGTTGAACTGCGCGTCGGGGTCGCCGGCGAGCGCGGAAGGCCGCCATTTCTCGATCGCCGCCGGGTAATCGCCGCGCGCCCAAGCATCGACACCAAGCTTGACGTCGCCGGCGTTTACGGTCTGCGCGAGGGCCGGTGCCGTGGCGACCCCGAGTGTCGCCGCCGCGATCGTGCCAAGCCAGATCATCTTCGTCCCTCGCATCATCCCGACCCCCGTGAGCTCCGCGCGCGCACCATGGCGCACACCGTGCGTATGGCAAAGGTTCGCTTTACCATCTGTCGGCCCCGTCTATGACCAATCGGCGTTAACGGCTTCTTAGCGCCCCGCATGGCAATCCTCCCCTCGGTTAGCGGGAGTTCAGAGGTCCTATGCGCGTTCTCGCGATGGCATCGCAAAAAGGTGGTTCGGGCAAGACGACCTTGTCGGGGCACCTTGCGGTGCAGGCACAGATGGCCGGTCACGGCCCGGTCGTTCTCATCGACATCGATCCGCAAGGGTCGCTGGCGGATTGGTGGAACGAACGCACCGCCGAATATCCGGCATTCGCCCAGACGACGGTGGCGCGGCTCGCCGCCGATCTCGAGGTGCTGCGTCAGCAGGGCTTCAAGCTGGCGATGATCGATACGCCACCGGCGATCACCATGGCGATCCAGAGCGTCATCAACGTCGCCGAGCTGGTCGTCGTGCCCACCCGGCCGAGCCCGCACGATCTGCGCGCGGTCGGCGCGACGGTGGACCTGTGCGACCGCGCGGGGAAGCCGTTGATCTTCGTCGTCAACGCCGCGACGCCCAAGGCGCGGATCACCAGCGATGCCGCGGTCGCGCTGTCGCAGCACGGCACGGTGGCACCGATCACGCTCCACCAGCGCACCGATTTCGCGGCGTCGATGATCGACGGGCGGACGGTGATGGAGTGCGATCCGAAGGGCAAGTCGGCGGCGGAAGTCGCGGCACTGTGGTCGTATATCGCCGATCGGCTCGAGAAGAATTTCCGCCGCACCGTGTTTTCGGTGCCGAGCGCGAACGGCGGAGCGGGCTTCGGCCAGCGCAACGCCACCGGCGGCTTCGGTCGCCGGGTCGTCGGTTGAAGGGCGGCGCGATGCTGGGAAGTGCCAAGATCGGCTCGCTTTCGTCCAGCCTGCTCGCCCGCAAGGGACAGGCGCGGCCGGCGATGCGCAGCCAGGGTTATGCAGGGTTCAGCGGAGTCGGGCAGGGGCTCGACGATCTCGGCTGGAACGACATGGGATCGGGCGAGGCGGCGCCGCTGCCGGTAGCGTCGGTCGACGTCGCGCCGGTGGTCCGGATCGAGCCCGTCGAAAGCGAAGTGCCCGTCGAAGCGCCGGTGCCTCAGGTGCTTGTCGAGCGCGAAGCGCTGGAGGAGTTCATTACCGCGCCGGTCGCGGTGAAGTCGGTCTCGGTCGCGACCGCGACGCGGTTTCGGCGCGAGACCGCGCGGACGGGCAAGGCGGCGTTCACGCTGCGGCTCGATGCCGAGCGCCATCTGCGGCTGCGGCTCGCCAGTGCGGTGACCGATCGGTCGTCGCAGCAGCTCGTCACCGAAGCGCTGGACGCGCTGTTGAAGTCGGTCACCGAGGTGGAGACGCTGGTCGCCCAGCTCTCCGCGGCGACACGCAAGCGCTAACAAGGAAATAGATCGATGAAGATCCGGTTGGTTCTGACGCTCGGCCTGTCCGCGCTGGTGTTCGGCGGCACGATGGTCGGCTGCACCGCGGGCGGCGGCACGGGCGTCGCGTCGGCGAGCGACCGCAACACCGGTCTCGTCGCCAAGGCGGCGGCGGACAACGCACGCAAGGCCGAGAAGGCGCTGGCGCGTCGGGACGCAGGTGCCGCGATCCGCTTCGCAGAAGCCGCGGTCCAGCTGGCGCCGCGCACCGCGGGCTATCGCATGCTGCTCGGCCAGAGCTATCTCGAAGGCGGCCGCTTCGCGTCGGCGCAGCAGGTGTTCAGCGATGTGCTGACGCTGTCCCCGGGCAATTCCAAAGCGGCGCTCAACCTGGCGCTGACCAAGGTCGCGACCGGCGATTGGGCGGGCGCGCGGCGGACGCTGGATGCGAACGCGGCGGTGATCCCGGCGGCGGATCGCGGGCTGGCGATGGCGCTGGCGGGGGATCCCAACGGCGCGGTCGCGCTGCTGACGCAGGTCGCGCGAACTCCAGAGGCGGACGCCAAGGTGCGCCAGAACCTCGCGCTGAGCTTCGCGCTGGCGGGGCAGTGGAACATGGCGCGGGTCGTCGCGGCGACCGATATGTCGCCCGCCGATGTCGACCACCGGATCGAGGAATGGGCGGCGTTTGCGCAGCCCCAGGCGGCGTCCGACCAGATCGCGACGCTGCTCGGCGTGAAGGCGGCGGCGGATGGCGGCATGCCGGTCGCGCTCGCGCTCAACGCGTCGGCGCCGGTGATGCCGGCCGCAGTCGCGGTGGAACCGGTCCGGACCGCCGCGGTCGAGCCGATGGTGGTGCCCGTTTCGTCGCCGATCGCGGCGCCGTCGCCGGTGCCGGCGATGCTGGCCAAGATCGCGTTCGCGGCGCCGAGTGCGGTCGTCCAGCCGCTGCCGGTGACGCTGATCCGCGCCGACCGCATTCCGATGAAGGTCTTCCGCGCCGCGCAGGTGCAGTCGCAGATCGCCTCCCGTGTCGCCGCGAAGGGCAATTGGTACGTGCAGATCGGCGCGTTCCAGAACGCCGGGACCGCCAAGAACGGCTGGAGCCAGGCCTCCCGTCGCTTCGCCGTGCTGCAGGGCCATGTCCCGACCGGCACCGCGTTCAGCTCGAAGACCGGGTCCTTCTACCGGCTGTCGGTCGGCGGCTTCACCCGTGGCGACGCCGATGCGATGTGCCGCCGATATCGCGACGCGGGCGGGGCCTGCTTCGTCCGTGCGGGCGCCGGCGACCAGACCGCGCAATGGCTGCGCAAGCCCGACACCCAGCTCGCGTCTAGCTGATCTCGCGCCCGCCCTTCCAGAGCCGCAGCACGCGGCCCTGGACTGGGAGACCATCGAACGGGGTGTTGCCCGCCGACGCGCGCATCGCGCCGGCATCGATCCGCCACGGCGCATCGGCATCGAACAACAACAGGTCGGCGGGCTGGCCCGGCACCAGCGTGCCGGTGTCGAGCCCGAGCACCCGCGCCGGATTGCGCGCGAGCAACGCGAACAGCGCGGGTAGCGACAGCAGCCCGTCGCGCACCAGCATCGCCGCCAACGGCAGCAACGTTTCCGCCCCCGACATGCCCGCCGACGAATCGGCGAAGGGCAGGCGTTTCTGTTCGGCGCTGCGGGGATCGTGGCCCGACGCGATGACGTCGATCGTGCCGTCCGCTACCGCGGCGCGCGCGGCCAGACGGTCGCTTTCGGCACGCAGCGGCGGTGAGAGATGCGCGAAGGTGCGGAAGTCGCTCATCGCGATGTCGGAAAGGTGGAGATGCGCAGGCGTGATCCCGCAGGTCACCCGCACGCCGCGGCGCTTGGCGGCGCGGACCAGCTCGAACCCCGCCGCGGTGGTGACCTGGCGGATGTGGATCGCGGCGCCGGTATCTTCCGCCAGCATCAGGTCGCGCGCGATCGCCAGCGCCTCGGCGATCGCGGGAGCCGCAGGCAGGCCGAGCCGGGTCGCGGTCTCGCCCTCGGTCGCGACCGCGCCGGCCACCAGCGCGCCATCTTCGGCATGCACGACCACGACGATGCCGAGATCGTTGGCATAGGCGAGCACCCGGCGCATGACTCCCGAATCGGCGATCCAGCGATTGCCGGTGCCGACCGCGCGGGCGCCGGCGGATCGGCAGACCGCCATCTCGGCGAGGTCGGTGCCGTCGAGCCCGCGGGTCGCGGCCGAGATCGGGTGGATCCAGAGGTCGGGCTTCCCGATCAACGCCGCCCGCTGGACGATGCCGGGATCGTCGAGCACCGGCGAGCCGTCGGGGACGAGGCCGACGCGGACGATCCCGCCGGCGCGGCAGGCGGCACGATCGATCGCGAATACGCCGAGATCGACGATTCCGGGCGCGAGCACCGTGCCGCCGCCGTCGACGCGATCGGCATCGGCAGGCACGTCGACGTCGCCGATCGCCGCGATGACGCCGTCGCGGACGAGGATGTCGCCGCGGCGCTCGCCCGCGACCGGGCAGACCAGCCGGACATCGAGAATCGCGAGCGTCATGCCCACCCCGCCACGCCGCGTGCGCGCCGGGTCAAGACGTCGAGGCACGCCATCCGTACCGCGACGCCCATCTCGACCTGCTCGGTGATCGCGGATTGCGGACCGTCGGCGACGCTCGAATCGATCTCGACCCCGCGGTTCATCGGACCGGGGTGCATCACCAGTGCGTCGGGGAGCCGCGCGAGCCGTTCGGGGGTGAGGCCGTAGCGGAGCCGGTATTCGCGGCTCGACGGGATGTAGCCGCCGGCCATGCGTTCGTTCTGGACCCGCAGCATCATCACCACGTCGGCGCCGACCAACGCCGAATCGAAATCGGTGAAGGCGGTGACGCCCATCCGCTCGATCGCGGCGGGCATCAGCGTCGACGGCGCGCAGACCCGGACCTCGGCGGCGAGCGCGGTGAGCGCGAGAATGTTCGACCGCGCGACCCGGCTGTGGAGCACGTCGCCGCAGATCACCACGCGCTGCCCGGCGATGCTGCCGCGGCGGCGGCGGATCGTCAGCGCGTCGAGCAGCGCCTGGGTCGGGTGTTCGTGGCGCCCGTCGCCGGCGTTCAGCACCGGGCAGTCGACCTTGTCGGCGATCAGCCGCACCGCGCCCGACGACATGTGGCGGATGACGATGACGTCGGCGCGCATCGCGTTGAGCGTCTGCGCGGTGTCGATCAGCGTCTCGCCCTTCTTCACGCTCGATTGCGCGGCATGCATGTTGACGACATCGGCGCCGAGCCGTTTCCCCGCGATCTCGAACGACAACAAGGTGCGGGTGCTGTTTTCGAAGAAGGCGTTGATCAGCGTCAGCCCGGCGAGCCGCTCGTCGGGGGTAGCGTGGGTACGATTGGCGCCGACCCACTGCTCCGCCTCGTCGAGCAGGAACGCGATCTCATGCGGCTGGAGACCGTCGATCCCGGTGAGGTGCCGGTGCGGAAAGACGGCGCCGCCCTCGATCAGGGTGGCGGGGCGGTGATCCGATCGCGTCATCAAGCATGCCGGGTAGCGGCGGGGCGGGGCGGGGGCAAGCGGGTAGGGTCGCGGCGGTCGATCCCGCCAGCCACGGTCGCGCCGTCGGCAGGACGCGCGGCGCGAATGTTGAATAAGTTGAAGGTGGGTCGCGCAGTCGCCGGCATCGGTCCTCCCCCTGTTGGTTGTGCGCGAATGAACCTCGCCGGTCGGCCAGGGTGACACGAACGACGCGTGTAGGACAGCGCATGATCGGCCCGGCGACCGTTCCCCGCCGGGTGCGACGGCGGACGGGCAGTCAAGCTTTCCGGACGCTGGGTCAAATACGAGCGCCGCGCGCCGCCGTATATCGATGGGGTCGCTTCGGAGAGGCGGATCGGATCAGAATCGGACGTGGGATCGTCGGGCGGCATGCGCTTCGCCGCCGCGCGGCCTGGAGGAATCATGACGCGCAATCATCTCGTGGCCATCACCCTGGCGAGCCTGTCGCTGAGCGTCGCCGCACCGGCGGGTGCGGCTACCTATGTGTTCACCGATCTGGGCGACCTGCCCCTCGGAACCGACCAGAGCTTCGCCTACGGCATCAACGATGCCGGGCAGGTGGCGGGGTATAGTGGCGCGGTGAACGGCAACCGGGCGTTCCTGTGGAGCGCCAAGACCGGCATGGTCGATCTGGGCGAGCTTCCGGGCGGGGGCGACAACAGCCTCGCCTATGCGATCGACAAGGCAGGGAACGTCGTCGGTTCGAGCCGCGCCGCCGCGGGCACCCGCGCGTTCCTGTGGAATGCCAAGACGGGCATGCAGAACCTCGGCAACCTGACCGGCGGGGCGGGCGACAGCATCGCCTATGCGATCAACGACAAGGGGCAGGTCGCGGGATCGAGCCAGATCACGACGGGCACCCGTGCCTTCGCCTGGACCGTCAGCGGCGGCATGCGCAATCTCGGCGATCTGCCCGGCGGACCCGACAACAGCATCGGCTACGGCAACAACGAGGCGGGCGTCGTGGTGGGATCGAGCGCGGTGGCGTCCGGCCGGCACGCCTTCCGATGGGACGCGGTGCTCGGGATGCGCGATCTGGGCGACCTGCCCGGCGGACTGGACGTAAGTTACGCCTACGCCATCAACGAGGCGGGGCAGATCGTCGGTTCCGGCTCCGCGGCGAGCGGCCAGCGTGCGTTCCTGCTGAACCCGGGCGGGGTGATGCAGAATCTCGGCGACCTGCCGGGCGGGGCAGATACCAGCGTCGCCTATGCGATCAACGATAGCGGGCGGATCGTCGGATCGAGCGGTGGCGCGAAGGGCGATGTCGCGGTGCTGTGGGACGCGGCGGGGCGGATGCAAAACCTCAACAACCTGATCGACCCGCGGACCGGCTTCACGCTTGCGGTCGCGCGGGGGATCAACGCGCGCGGGCAGATCACCGGCTGGGGAACCAACGCGGCCGGGCTGACCCACGGCTTCCTGCTGACGCCGATCCAGGCCGCGGTGCCCGAGCCGGCGACCTGGGCGATGGTGCTCGTGGGGTTCGGGCTCGTCGGTGCGGCGATGCGCCGGCGGAGCAAGGTGCGTGTGACCTACGCCTGAGAGCGGCGGAAGGTCGGCTTCACTCGATTCCAGTGACACATTCAGGAGAACAGACATGAAGATCAAGATGACCGCACTCGTCGGTGCAGCCTGCGCGATCCTCGGCGCGAGCGGTGCGTCGGCCGCCGAGATCGTCAACGACCGACCGCTGCGCGGCGGACTTCAGATCTCGTACTTCGGTCCGATCGGGCAGAGCTTCGTCGCCTTCGCGCCGATGCTCACCAGTATCGGGTTCGTCTATCGCGTGAGCACTTCCTTCGTGCCGATCGCGCCGGTGACGATGAATCTGTACGGCGGTGCCGGGTTCGCTGGCGATCTGATCGCGACGCGGACCTTCACGCCGAGTGCGGACGGCAATAACTTCTTCGATACCGATTTCACCGGAACGGCATTGACCGTTGGATCGACCTACACCGCTGCGGTATCGACGCCGACCGCCTATTTCGGGATCGGCGTCACACCGAACATCTATGACGGCGGGCAGGCCTATACCAGGATCGACCTGGCGGACTACCCGATCGGCGCCGGCGGACGCACCCTCGACCTGCAGTTCCGCATCGTCGCCACGGATGCGATCGCCGCCGTACCCGAGCCTGCGACATGGGCGATGATGCTGGTCGGGTTCGGGTTGGTCGGCGCTTGGCTGCGGCGGCGGGCGCCTGCGGTGAAGCGGTCGGTGCGCTTCGGCTGAGGGTTTCGATCCTCCTCGGTGAGGGGCCATCGTCGATGGCGTGCGGCGTCCGATACCAAGTCGTCACCCCGGGCTCGACCCGGGGTCCCGCTGTCCTGGGCTCTAGGGGTCCGGCACGTGCGAGAAGCGGGACCCCGGATCAAGTCCGGGGTGACGAAGAGGAAGCGTAAGTTGCGAGAAGGTTACCGGTCCTAAATCATCACCAGCGCGTCGATCGCGGCTTGCAGGATGTGCGCCGCGGCGAGGTTGTCGATGCGTTCTGCGCGTTTGGCGCGGCTCATGTCCTGTTCGATCATCGTGCGTTCGACCGCGACGGTGGACCAGCGTTCGTCCCACAGCAGGATCGGGCCGAGGTCCTCGCAATTGCGCGCGAAGGCGCGGGTGGACTGAGAGCGCGGGCTCTCGGTGCCGTCGAGGTTGAGGGGCAGGCCGAGGACGAGGCCGCGGACGCCCTGCGCCGCGATCAGATCGGCGAGCGCGGCCTTGTCCTTGGTGAACTTGGTGCGGCGGACCAGCGTCGCCGGGCTCGCGAAGCTCCAGCCGGCGTCGCACAGCGCGGTGCCGATCGTCTTGGTGCCGAGGTCGAGGCCGATCAGCCGCCCGCCGTCCGGCAGCGCGTCGCGGAACGCCTCGCGTGCGGTGGTGATCATGGGGGAGTGATCATCGCTTCGTGAACGCGGCGAGGCGCCTTGCCGCGTCGGCGCGGACGTTGGCCCAGAACAGGCTGTAGTCGTAGACGTGATAGTTGTTGCCGGGGAGCACATAGCTGCCGAGATCGGGCGCGGCGCCGATCAGCAGGAATCCGCGGCGGTCGCATTTCGCGGGCACCGTGCCCGGGCGGATGTCCGCGGTGGCGAGGTCGGCGGCGGGGTAGAGCGTACCGAGATTGGCGGCGGCGGGCGCGGTGGCGCCGGGCGTGCCGGTCAGCGGGTTGGTGCAGATCATCGGCTGGTCCTTGCGGGGGCGGCCGTCGAAGCCCTTGGTAGCGTCGTACACGCTCAGGATCTGCGTGGGGTCGGCGGGCTCGGCGAAGCTCTGCCACGACAGCAGGCAGCCGGCCTGATCGGCGCGGGTGCATTCGGGCAAGCCCATCGCGACGAGATCGTTGGCGCGCGAAACCGGCCACCCGACCACATAGGCGGCGACGATCCGTCGCGCGATCGGCTTGCCGGCAATGCGTTCGCGGAGCAGCCGGGTGAGGTGGAGCGCGCCCTGGCTGTGGCCGGCGAGGATGATCGGACGGCCGGGATCGACCTGGGCGACGAACGCGTCGAAGGCGGCGAGCACGTCGGTATAGGCGAGCGCGAGCGCGCGGTTGGCGTCCTCCGCACTGGTCAGGAACGCGCCGAAGGTCGCCTGGCGGTAGCGCGGCGCCCAGACCTGGCCGACGTCGTTGAAGGCGCTCGCCTGGCCGCGGAGGAAGATGTCGGCGCGGGCATTGGTTTCGGCATCGGTCAGCGCGGCGTTCCAATGGTCGCGCCCGACATAGGAGGTCGGGTGGACGAAGAAGACCGCGGCGCCGGGGGTCTTGGCGGGTGCGTAGCCGGCGGGCGTCCACAGCGCGGGGTTGCGCGCGATATCGGGACGGGCGATCCACATCCGCGCGTCGCGGTACGCACCGGGCGCCACCGCAGCTTGGCTCCGGAACGCTTCGCGCGGAACGAGGGCGAAGCGCAGCATCTCCGGGCCGTAGAGCCGGTAGGCCACGAGGCCTGCGATCCCGAGCGCGACGAGGACGACGATTGCGTAGAGGAATTTACGGGCCAAGCGTGGACTTTCCGGGGCAGGAGCGCCGGCTACGCCTAGCCGCTGTGCCCGGCGGGGAACAAGGGCGCTGACGATCGATCGGCGCTTCGCGGTTGCGCCGCAGCGAGCCGGGATGCTAGCCGCTGCGGCCATGTCCGTAGACACTCAAACCGTGAACAAGATCGCGCGCCTGGCGCGCATCGCCATATCGGAGGAGGAGGCGAGCCGGCTCGCCCCCGAACTCGACAACATCCTCGGCTGGATCGAGCAGCTCGGCGAGGTCGACACCGCGGGCGTCGAACCGATGACCGCGGTGATCGCCAACACGCTGCGGCTGCGCGACGACGTGGTCGACGACGGCGGCGTGCGCGAGCAGTTGATGGCGAACGCGCCCCAGGCCGAGCACGGCTTCTTCACGGTGCCGAAGGTGATCGAATGACCGATCTGACCGATCTGACCGACCTGGGCGTCGCGGCGATCCGCGATGGAGTGCGCGGCGGGACCTTCTCCGCGGTGGAGGTGGCCGATGCCTTCGTTGCGAAGGTGGCGCGGGCCAAGCCGCTCAACGCGTTCCTGGTGGAGACGCCAGAGCACGCGCTAACCGCAGCGCGCGCGGCGGATGCGGCGCGCGCGGCGGGCGAGACGCCGAAGCCGCTCGCTGGCGTGCCGATCGGGATGAAGGACCTGTTCTGCACCAACGGCGTCGCGACCACGGCAGCGAGCCACATCCTCGAAGGCTTCGTGCCGCCGTACGAATCCGCGGTGTCGCAGAATCTGTGGGACGCGGGCGCGGGGATGCTCGGCAAGCTGAACATGGACCAGTTCGCGATGGGATCGTCGAACGAGACCAGCGCATTCGGCAACGTGATCTCGCCTTGGCGGCGCAAGGACGGCGGCAACGCGGCGCTGACTCCGGGCGGATCGTCGGGCGGCAGCGCTTCCGCGGTCGCGGCACGGCTGTGCCCGGGCGCGACCGGTACCGACACCGGCGGCTCGATCCGCCAGCCGGCGTCGTTCACCGGGATCAGCGGGATCAAGCCGACCTATGGACGCTGTTCGCGCTGGGGCACGATCGCGTTCGCCTCGTCGCTCGACCAGGCCGGGCCGATGGCGCGCGACGTTCGCGACTGTGCGATCCTGCTGGAGGCGATGGCCGGGTTCGACAAGCGCGACGCGACCTCGCTGAAGCTCGACGTGCCGGCGTGGGAACGCGGGTTGTCCGGAAGCATGGCGGGCAAGCGCGTCGGCATTCCCCGCGAATACCGGGTCGACGACATGCCGCGCGAGATCGAGGCGCTGTGGGAGCAGGGTATCGCCTGGCTGCGCGATGCGGGCGCGGAGATCGTCGAGGTGTCGCTGCCGCATACCAAGTACGCGCTGCCGGCCTATTACATCATCGCGCCGGCCGAGGCGTCGTCGAACCTCGCGCGCTACGACGGCGTCCGCTACGGGTTGCGCGACCTGCCCGAGGGAGCGGGGCTGCAGGACATGTACGCCGCGACCCGCGCGGACGGCTTCGGCGACGAGGTGAAGCGGCGGATCCTGATCGGCACCTATGTGCTGTCGGCGGGCTTCTACGACGCCTATTATACCCAGGCGCAGAAGGTGCGCACGCTGATCGCGCGCGATTTCGAGCGGGCGTTCGCGCAGTGCGACGTGCTGCTGACCCCGACCGCGCCCTCGTCGGCGTTCGCGCTGGGCGAGAAATCGGCGGATCCGATCGCGATGTACCTCAACGACGTGTTCACGGTGCCGTCCTCGCTGGCCGGTCTGCCGGCGATGAGCGTGCCGGGGGGCGTCG
The DNA here is from genome assembly GCF_052567495.1 of Sphingomonas sp. Tas61C01. Taxonomy (NCBI): domain Bacteria; kingdom Pseudomonadati; phylum Pseudomonadota; class Alphaproteobacteria; order Sphingomonadales; family Sphingomonadaceae; genus Sphingomonas; species Sphingomonas sp. Tas61C01. The sequence continues at coordinate 1,081,966 of NZ_CP199583.1, read as the reverse complement.
ACGGTGCGGGGCTGCCGCTGGGCCTGCAGATCATCGGCCGGCCGCTCGACGAGCAGGGCGTGCTGAACGCCGGGCTGGCGATCGAGGAACGCGCCGGCTTCGCGGCGCGGCCGGAGGCGTGGTGGTAGTGGGGTCGCTGGACCATATTCGGGCGATCGCGTAAGCGTTGTCGCATGGGTAAACAGAGCCGCCTGACCAACGAAGGACTGGTCGCCATCCCCGATGACGTCCGCGAGAAGCTGGGTTTGCGCCCGGGGGATCTGGTCGCGTTCGAGCAGATCGACGGCACCATCCATGTGGTGAAGGGCGCGGAAGTCGAGCAGCCTAGTTTCGACGATCGTCTGCAACGGGCGCGAGCGCTGGCGGTGCCGTTTCCACTCGGCATGACGACGGACGAGTATATGTCGATGATCCGCGAGCCGTTGCCACCGCACCGGGCATGATCTTCGTCGACAGCAATATCGTCATCGACCTGGTCGAGGACGGCGCCTGGACGGAATGGTCGAAGCGCGTGCTTTCGGATCGGCAGGAGCCGTTGATCGCGAACCAAATCGTCTTCGCAGAAATCGCGCGCACGTTCCGCTCGGCCGCAGCCGTGAGTATTTTCCTGGCAGAGATCGGCATTGGGCTCGATCCGATCACGCCGGAGATCGCCTATGCGGCGGGGCGTGCGCATGTCGGATATCGGCTGGCAGGAGGAGGCCAGCAGTCGATCCTGGCCGATTTCCTGATCGGTGCTCATGCCGCGCATGTCGGCGCTGCGCTCATGACGCGAGACAGACGCCGCTTCGCTACCTATTTCCCCGATCTCACCCTCATCACGCCAGAGACGCATCCATGACCGACACCGATTACCGCATCCATGGCGACACCGGCGCGTGGGAGGTCGTGATCGGCCTGGAGGTGCATGCGCAGGTCACCTCGAATGCGAAGCTATTTTCGGGCGCGGCGACCGCGTTCGGGGCGGAGCCGAACACGCAGGTGTCGCTGGTCGATGCGGCGATGCCGGGGATGCTGCCGGTGCCGAACCGCGAGTGCATCCGACAGGCGGTGCGTACCGGGATGGCGATCGATGCGCAGATCAACAAATGGTCGCGATTCGACCGCAAGAACTATTTCTACGCCGATCTGCCGCAGGGCTATCAGATCAGCCAGCTCTACCACCCGCTGGTCGGCGAGGGGGCGATCGACATCAGCCTGGACGACAAGAACCCCGATGCCAGCGGCAAGCGGATCGGGGTGGAGCGCATCCATGTCGAGCAGGATGCGGGCAAGCTGATGCACGACCAGCATCCGACCCGCAGCTATGTCGATCTCAACCGGTCGGGCGTGGCGCTGATGGAGATCGTCAGCCGCCCGGACATGCGCTCGCCCGCCGAGGCCGGCGCGTACCTGCGCAAGCTGCGTGCGATCCTGCGCTATGTCGGCAGCTGCGACGGCAACATGGAAGAGGGATCGATGCGCGCCGACGTCAACGTCAGCGTGCGCAAGCCCGGCGACGAGCTCGGTACGCGAACCGAGACCAAGAACGTCAATTCGGTGCGCTTCGTGATGGCAGTGGTCGAGCAGGAGGCGCGGCGGCAGGTCGCGGTGCTGGAGCAGGGCGGGGCGATCGTCCAGGAAACGCGGCTCTACGATCCCGATCGCAACGAAACGCGGTCGATGCGGTCGAAGGAAGATGCGCACGACTATCGCTACTTCCCCGATCCCGATCTGCTGCCGCTGGAGCTGGACGACGCGTTTCTCGACGAATGCCGGGGGTCGTTGCCCGAGCTGCCCGACGCCAAGCGCAAGCGCTACGAGACGGCGGGGATCAGCGCCTATCAGGCGGCAGTGCTGACCGCCGAGGTCGAGGCGGCACGCTGGTTCGATGCGCTGCTGGAGACGGGCACGAAGCCGGTCGCCGCGGCGAACTGGACGACGTCGGAGCTGTTCGGCGCGCTAAATCGCACCGGCAAGGACATCGAGCATTCGCCGGTGTCGCCGGCGCAGGCCGCCGAGCTGCTCGGGCTGGTCGCGGACGGCACGCTGTCGGGCAGCCTCGCCAAGCAGGTGTTCGAGGTGATGCTGGAAACCGGCGAGAGCCCCGCGCGGATCGTCGAGGAGCGCGGGTTGAAGCAGACCAGCGACACCGGCGCGATCGACGCGGTGATCGCCGAGATCATGGCCGCGAACGCCGACAAGGTCGCCGACTATCGCGGCGGCAAGGACAAGCTGTTCGGCTTCTTCGTCGGGCAGACGATGAAGGCGATGGGCGGCAAGGCCAACCCCGCGGTGGTCAACGAACTGCTGAAGACTGCGCTGGGCTGACGGCCTCAGGCGGCGCGCTGGTCGGGCAGGTGGAGCGCGGCCAGGAAGGCGTCGGTGTCGAGCAGGATCACCGGATCGCCGGGCGTCTGGATGATCGCCTCGACGCCGTTGCCCGCCGCGCTGCCGAGTCCGGGACCGCTCATCCGGTCGGCGGGGACGGTCATCACTTCGCCCAGCGCGTCGACCGCGAGACCCTTCAGGCCCCGGTCGGTGCGGATCATGATCACCGGGCGGTGGGAATCGATCGCGGGAGGTAGCGCGAAATAGCTGCGCGGATCAACGACGAGCACGCCGCGGCCGTCATGCACCGCATAGCCGGCGATGCCGTGCGCCCGGTCCGATCTGCGCGCCATGCGATCGGGGATCACCGCCTCGACCAGCCGGTCGCAGGGTAGCGCGAGACGGTGCTGTCCGACCCGGAAGGTCGCGACGCGACGGCCGTCGCCCGAGGGACGGCCGGTGGCGATGGGGGTCACGGTGGCGGCGACGGGCTGTTGCTCGCCCAGCGGCACCAGGCAGATCGCGTGGACGGGGTTGCGATAGGCGTCGGCGGGGCCCTTGTATTCGCGGTAGCCGGCGCTGGCGCCGACGCCGACAGCATGGGTTCGGCCTCGCCACGGAACCAGCCGGGTCGAGGCGCCGGCATCGAGCGGAACCGGCGCGGCGAAGACGGTGCCGGGCGGATGTTCGTCCGAGGTGCTCGACAGGATGCGCCCGGCCGCGTCGACGAAGACCAGCGCGGCGCCGGGCAGCACGTCGCCCGCCGCGTCGGTGGGGAGCGCATCGGTCAGCATCGAGGTGAATTGCGGCGCGCCGTCGAAGACGATCGCGATGCCGCCGATCGCGCGGGCATGGTCGCGCGGATGCAGGACCGGCGCGCCGTAGATATAGGTCGCGCGGTCCGCGTAGAGCGGGGTCGGCTTGAAATCGGACACGCCGTAGAAGGCGGTGGCGGGGCGGGCCATGAAGCGCGCCGCGAGGCCGTCGGGAAGAATCGTGCCGACGAGATGGTCCTGCGCGGGATCCGAGACGGCCTGGATCCGGCCGTCGTGATCGAACAGGATCAGGTTGGTGTACACGGTATAGAGATCGTTGATGTAGCGCAGGATCGCGGTCAGCTCGTCGCGGGCGGCGACGATCGTGTCGGGCGCGGCGAGTGCGTCGCGGAAGCGGGTGGTCAGCGCCCACCAGCGGCAGTCGTTGGCGCGTTCGTAGAGGTTGCGGTCCATGATATCGACCGCGAGCGTCGCCGACGCCGCGCAATCCGCGGCGATGGCCTCGACCGCGGTGCGGGTCAGCATCGCGATCGCGTCGGCGAACACCTGCCGGGTGCGCGCGCCGGTGCCGCTGATTTCCGCGAGCAGCGTCCGTCGGGCGGCGGCATCGTGGCCGCGGCCATCGGCATCGTCGGTGCCGTCGATTATCGCGAGGGTGCCGTTCCACACGGTGAGGTTGAGCGCGGCCTGGATCGCCTCGGCGCGGCGCGGGATGTCGCGGACCGCGGGCGAGAAGATCTCGCTGTCGCAGGCGATCATATCCGCCGGGCCGGAAGCCGCGGTGTCGTCGGCGTCGAACGCGACCTCGACCGGGATCAGCGCGCAGCCGCGCCAGCCGGGGCCGGCATAGCCCTGGTATCCGCCGGTGGTGCGTGCGGCGGCGATGTAGCGGCGGCCGGCGAGGCGGACGATCTGCTGGTCGCGGCGGGGATCGACCGGCAGCGCGGTGCCGATCGGCAGCTGGGCGTGATCGCTCGACGCGAGCACCGCGCCGGCCGAATCGAGCAGCGCCGCAATCGTCCAGTCCTCGGGCGCGAGCAGGGTGTCGAACACGCCGGCGAGTTCTTCGGCGAAACCGAAGACGAGGGCGAGCACGCCCAGCGGGCGGCCCGCGGCGTCTTCGATGCGGTGCGAATAGATGAGCTGGGGGGCGGCGTCTTCCCCGAGGTCGGAGGGGGCGAAGGTCTCGACATAGGGCGCGGCGGTGGCGAGCGCCTGGGTGACGAAGGCGTCGTCGCTGCGATCGGGCAGGGCGGCGGGATCGGCGGCGGCGCGGACCCGGCCGGCGGTGTCGAGCAGGACCACGTTGCGGTACACCGAATATTTGGCGCGATATTCGATCAGCCGCTGGCGGATCGCGTCGGCGGTGAGGTTGCTGCCGGGCGTCAGGAAGCCGCGCAGATCCTCGTCGGTGGCGAGGAAGCCGATGTCGGCAGTGCGTTCGAACAGGTTGCGGACGACGATGTCGACGACGACCTGGGCCCGGGTGCCGATCGAGGCGGCGACCTTCTTGAGGCTCTCCTTCGCCAGCGCATCGATCAGCGCGGCGTTGAGCGCGCTGAATTCGCGGCGGGTGCGGCTGACCTCGGTCGGCACGTCGATGACGCGGCCGAGGATGTCGAGCAGGTCCCAGCGCTGCTCGAGCGCGGTCAGCGCCTCGCGACTTTCGTCGACGCACTCCATGTAGCGAACGACGTCCCGTACGCGGTCCGACACGGTGATGCCGCGATATGTCGCCATAGCCCCGATCCCGTCGCTCCCATGCCAGCGGGAGCCGCCGTGCAGTCGTCGAACCCTCCAGCTATTATATGCGGCGGTGCGGCATGTCGGGCGGGGCCGGCCTTTCCCGCACGTCGGTGGAGAAACCCTCCACTGGCACGGCATCAGCAGATATCGGGTCTTACAGGTAATGTAACACACCATACAAACGGTTGCTCGATAATCGATATCGGCAGCACATCAATATCACCGTCGTGCAAACAATTAGCTACTACAACTATATTATCTGCCAGTGCGAGGCAAAGATTTGTAAATCGAATTTATTGCTAAATTACATTATCGCTTATAGTCTGAAGGGATGGCCGGTAGCAGAAACACTGCGCCGGCGATCCGGGGAACTGACCTATGAGGCTGAAGCACTTTACCGCGGTTCTCGTTGCGATCGCAGGGCTGGTTCCATCCGCATCCGACGCGGCCAGGATCGTATTGATCGACCAGGGCGGCGTCGCCGGATCGGGAGCCGAGCGAGGCTACGAGATCGCGGCCGCCTATTGGGGGTCGATGATCAGCAACGACATCACTATCCGCCTCGGCGTGGACTTCCTGCCGCGGGATGAATGGGCGCTCGCCAGGGGTGGAACCTATTCGATGGCCTATGCGGTCGCAGACTGGGAGGCCGGTGTGTCACGGACGAAGAGTGACTCGCTGCTCGATCGCACCGTCAAGCTACCTACGCTCACCAACGGCGCCGCCGCCTTCGTCAAGAACGCGCCGGCACAAGGAGCAGGCGGCGTCGACCTTACCAAGCGCGTCTATGACGACGACAGCAGCGGGCCGGCCGCAACGAACAACAAGATCCTGGATCTGGGGGGCGCGCTCGTGAAGGCGATCGGGGGCACCCCGGTCTATGCGGCAAACAATGGTCTTCAGTTGGACGGCGGGATCGAGGTCGGCGCGCAGCACGACTATGACTTCGATCCATCCGACGGGACGCCTGCCGACAAGTTCGACTTCGTCGGCATTGCGACTTCACGAGATGGGGCACGCGCTCGGCTTCGTTAGCGGTATAGAGTCCTACGATTATTGCGCGACACCGGGAAGCGTTTGCGATGGCCCGGGCGACTGGAACGCGGTGAACTGGGACGAGCGCGGCGTGCTGACTCCGCTCGACATGTTCCGCTACAGCAGCGATCCAGCCGGCGGGGCACCGATCAGCCCCGTGCTCGACATGTCGGTAGGCACGGCCTCGTTCTTCTCGATCGACGGCGGCACTGCGCTGTTCGGGAACGCGTTCTCGACGGGTTATAACGGCGATGGACAATCGGTGTCGCATTGGCGGCACCGCACCAATTGCGTGAACCTCGCCGGAACCATGGAGCCGTTGACCTGCCCAGGGCAGCAGGATTCGGTTACCTCGCTCGATCTCGCGACCTTCGACGCCATGGGCTTTAATCTGACGGTGGATGTGCTGGCGGGCGGCGGCACGTACCGGCGCAGCAGTGCCCAGATCGCGGCCTGGTATGCGACGCTCGTGCCTGAACCTGCCACCTGGGCGACGATGCTGGCGGGCTTCGCGATGATCGCGGCGGCGCTGCGCCGCCGTCCGTCGATGCCACCGATGCCCGCTTTCGCCTGATGCGACGTGCGCTCGGCAAGAAGGGGCTGTTGCGCTCCGGCATGATGCTGTCGATGCTGGTCGCTCAGGGCGGTGCGCAGGCGGAGACGTGGCGAGATCGTACGTTCCGGTTCGCCGAGGGGCGGGCGGTCCGGATCGTCGTGGTCAAGGCGGAAGTGCTGGTCGGCTCGATCGATAGCGGCGGCGTCGAGACCGCGGATCCGGATTGGACCGCGGCGGCGCACGCGAAGCTGGTGGCGCAGATCGAGGCGCAGCAGCGGGCGATCGGCAACGAGATCGTCTTCATGCCCGAGCAGACCGGCGAGCAGGCGAAGCTGATCGCCGCGTACATCGCCCTGTTTCGGGTGGTGTGGACCGCGGCGGCGGCACAGGAGGTCGAACGCGGGTCGTTGCCGGCCAGGCGCGCCGGCGGGCGGTGGACGCTGGGGCCGGGCGCCGCGCGGATCGGGGAGATCGGCGGCGGCGACTACGCGCTGGTCGTGCAGAGCTACGATGCGTTCGCGACCGGCGGGCGCAAGGTGTTCAGCGTGTTGCGGGGCAAGGTGGCCGACGTCCTGCTGGAGGGCGCGAGCATCCATCGCGGCTATGCGGCGCTGGTCGATCTGGCGACGGGCGATCTCGTCTGGTTGAACGCCGATCGTCATGCGGGCGGGGATCCGCGCACCGACGACGGCGCGGCGAAGCGGGTTCGGCAGCTGCTCGCCGACTTTCCAACCAGGGAGCGGGCGCGGTGATCGCCCTGCTAGCTGGTGAGATGCGGGATCGCGTCGCTATCGCGCTGGCGGCGGCGATCCTCGCGCTATTCGCCGCCGGCGCTGCCGCCGCGCGTCCGACGGGTGCGGATCGGCTGCCGGCGGCGGGGCCTGGCTATGTGCCGACCGATGCCGATGAGCGTGGGCTGTGGATGCGGATCGAGCGGTACGAGCGCGAGACGCAGACCTCCGACTTTTTGGTGCGCGACCCCGTGCTGAACGCGTTCGTCCAGCGCGTGATGTGCCGCGTAGTGGGCGAGATACCGTGCAAGGGACTGCGGCTGTACGTGCTGCGCGACGCTTCGTTCAACGCGAGCATGGCCGCGAACGGGATGGTGACGGTAAATACCGGGATGCTGCTGCGGCTGCGCAACGAGGCGCAACTCGCCGCGGTGCTGGGTCACGAATACAGCCATTTCGCCGAGCGCCATACGCTGCGCGAAGCGCGTGACGAGCGGGTCAAGGCGGGCCGGATGGCGCTGCTGTCGGTGCTGCCGGCGGTCGATCGCATCTCGGCGTCGGTGATCCGGCTGGCGCAGGTCGCTACCCAGGGGTCCATCTACAGCTTCTCGCGCGACATGGAACGCGAGGCGGACGAGGGCTCGGTGCCGCTGATGACCGCGGCGGGCTATGATCCCGCGATCGCGCCGACAGTCTGGCAGCGCCTGCTGGACGAGGAAGACGCGGCGCGGACGGCGCGGCGGCGCAAGATCGCGTGGCGCCAGAACCGCTTCTTCGCCACGCATCCGGCGAAGCCCGATCGTATTGCGGCGCTCACGAAGCTGTTGCGCGCATTCGGCGGTCGCCGCTTCGCCGGGGACGGTGCCGAGACTTACCGCGCGGCGGTGGCGCCGTGGTGGCCGCAGCTGATCGACGACCAGATCAAGCTCAACGATTTTGGTGGGACGGACTGGCTGATCAACGAGCTCGCGACCGATGGCTGGACCCCGGCGCTGCTGTATGCGCGCGGCGAACTCTACCGGACGCGCGGGCGTGCGGAGGATTTGCGGCAGGCGGCGTCGTTCTACCGGCAGGCGTTGGCGGGCGATGCGCCGGTCAATGCGTGGCGTGGGCTCGGGCTGGTGTCGCTACGCGGCGGGGATGCCGCGGACGGGAGAAAGGCGCTGCGAACCTATCTTGCGCGCAAGCCGGACGCGGCGGATCGCGCGATGATCGCGATGCTTGCCGAGGAACCGCGCGAGGAACCGCAGTGACGTGGCGGTGGTTTGCGGCGTGGCTGGTGGTCGTGGTGCTCGCCGCGCCGGCGCTCGGCCAGCGGCTGGTGCCGCATGGCCAGGCGGTCGCGGTGGCGGGGTCGGTGCTCGTGGTGGTGCCCACTAGCGATTGGGGACGGCTCCAGGCACGGCCAGGGCGCCATGCGGAGTGCTGGACGCTCGACGGGGCGGGGTTGAACGCCGTGACCTTCTACGCCGGGATCAAGCGCGGCATGGCGCTGTTCCGCGAGGTCGACCGGCATCTCCGCCCGTTGCCGCGCTTCTCGGCGTCGATGCTGCCGACCGACGTCGCGCAGTTCTACGAGAGCAGCTACCGGGTGGCGGGGGGATCGGCGCTTTTCGCGATCGACGAGATCGCGCCGGCGCGGTTCGCTGGGCGGCCGGGGTTCCGCTTCGCGTATCATTTCCTGCGCGAGGCGGACGGGGTAAACCGGCGCGGCGAGGCGACGGGGGCGGTGATCGACCAGCAACTATACCTGATCACCTACGAGGCGCCGGTGATCCATTACTTCGAGCGGGACCTGGCGGAGTATCGCGCACTTGTGGCGACGGCGCGAGTGGGGGAGGGGAAGGGAGGCTAGCGCTTTTCGTGTTCGGTCCCAGTCACCCTCACCCTTCAACCCCCGGCTGTGCCGGGCGGGCCTAGTGGCGGGTCGGCCATGCCCCCGGCACGGCCCGGACAGCGCCGGGCGCTGTCCACCCGCCACTCCTATCACGGTGGGAGAGAGAGGGAAGCGCGAACCGCCGGAAGGGTGAGGGCGATCGAAGCTGATCGGGAAATTCGCCAGCCTTCCGCGATAGATATCCGCGTCCGCATGTTCAGCGAACCAGGATCACTGCTGCGCCGAATCCTGGTTCTTCACGTCGCCGCCGGTGCCGCCGACGCCGTCGGCGCGGCCGCTGTCGGTGAAGGTCGCAGGTTCCTCGCCGCCTTCGCCGCCTTCGCCGCGTTCGACCGCGTCGGATCGGGCGGCGACGACCTGTTCGAGATCGCTACGCTCGTCGGCGCCGCGTTCCTCGGGCAGGGTTTCGGGATCGGTGCCGGTGTTGTGGTCGGTGTCGTTCATGCAGCGGTCCTCACATCGGGTTGGTGGGAGCGGGATCGCTCGCGGGCATGCCGGGAGCGGGCACGTCGATGTCGGGCCCCGGCGGGCTGATCTCCGGCGGCGGGGCGTCGGGCTGCGCCGGCTGGGTCGGTTGCGCCGGGCTTTCGGGGTAGGGCTGGGTCGCCATGTCGATCTCCTTGTCGCCACCCAACGCGCCGCCGGGCGGGGGGTTGCCTCCCCGCTTGCCCCGGACCGCGCGGGTGGTATAGACGCGCGCCGAAAGCCGATGTTCGATGCGGGCGTGGCGGAACTGGTAGACGCAGCAGGTTTAGGTCCTGCCATCGCAAGATGTGGGGGTTCGAGTCCCTTCGCCCGCACCAGACCTGCTGCCAATCGCGTGACGGCAGCGGTCAAGAATTTCTCAAGATGAAGGCGTAGCATGCAGACTGTCGAGACGTTGAACGAGGGGCTGAAGCGCGCCTACACCCTGACCATCGCGGCGAAGGACATCGACGCCAAGGTCGACGCCGAGGTGAAGCGCGTCGCGCCGCAGATCCGCATGCCCGGCTTCCGTCCCGGCAAGGTGCCGACCAACCTCGTCCGTAAGATGCATGGCGAGGCACTGACCCAGGACGCGCTCAACGCCGCGATCCAAGAGGGTATCCAGGGGCTGATGGCCGAAAAGCAGCTGCGTCCGGCGATGCAGCCGACGGTCGAGCTGGGCCAGGACTATGCGCCAGGCAAGGACGCCGAGATCAAGGTCGCGCTCGAAGTGCTGCCGACGGTGCCGACGCCCGCGATCGAATCGCTGACGCTGGAGCGGCTGACGGTGCCGGTCGCCGACGATGCGGTCGACGCTCAGCTGCAGAAATTCGCGGACCAGCAGAAGAAGTGGGACGATGCGGCCGACGATTACGTCGCCAAGATGGGTGACCTGGTCACCGTCGACTTCCTCGGCAAGACCGCCGACGGCGTCGCGTTCGAGGGCGGCACCGGCGAGGACATGGCGGTCGAGCTCGGTTCGGGCCGGCTGATCCCCGGGTTCGAGGACCAGCTGGTCGGCGTGAAGCAGGGCGACGAGAAGGTCCTGAACGTGACCTTCCCGGACGATTACCCCGCTGCCGAGCTTGCGGGCAAGCCCGCGACCTTCGACATCACCGTCAAGTCGGTGAAGACCGCGGGCGAGAGCGCGATCGACGAGACGCTGGCCAAGTCGCTGGGGCTCGAGAGCCTGGATCAGCTGAAGGGCCTGCTGCGTACGCAGATCGAGCAGGAGCATAATGGGCTCACCCGCACGCACATGAAGCGCAAGCTGCTCGACCAGCTCGCCGAGGGTCATGATTTCGAAGTGCCGCCGTCGATGGTCGACGCCGAGTTCGCGCAGATCTGGTCGCAGCTCGAGCATGAGGCGACCCACGAGGCCGATCCCGCCGCGGCGATGGCCGAGATGGAAGCCGAGCGCGACGACTATAAGAAGATCGCCGAGCGGCGCGTCCGCCTCGGGCTGTTGCTGTCGGAGATCGGCCAGGCGAACGGCATCGAAGTCAACCAGCAGGAGATGAACCGGCTGATCGCGCAGGCCGCGCAGCAATATGGCGCCGAGGATCGCCAGAAGTTCATCCAGTACGTCCAGCAGGAGCCGATGGCGGCCGCCCAGCTGCGCGCGCCGCTGTACGAGGACAAGGTGGTCGACTTCCTGTTCGAGAAGGCAACGGTCACCGACCGCGAGACGACACGCGAGGAACTGGAAGCCGCGATCGAGAGCGAGGACGGCTTCGCGACCGGCACGCACACCCACGATCACGACAACCACAAGCCGAAGAAGGCCGCCAAGGCGAAGAAGGCCAAGGCTGCACCGTCTGCCGAGGCGACCGAAGAGGACGCCGCGCCGGCAGCCGAGCCCGTCAAGCCGGTGAAGAAGACCAAGGCCGCTGCGGCACCGGTCGAGGCGCCGGTTGCCGAGGCGGCTCCGGTTGCCGAGCCCGTGAAGAAGGCGACGCGCAAGAAGGGCGCGCCGGTCGAGGCCGAGACCGCGCTGCTTGAATCGTCGCCGGTCGCGGCCGAAGCGGCAGCGGGCACCGGCGCCGCCGACGCGCCGGTCAAGAAGCCGCGCGCCAAGAAGGTCAAGAGCGAGGCTTGATCGCGTTCGGCGTGCCTCGTTTGGACTGGTGCCGGCCGGGGCGTTGCACAGATCAGGCGGCTGGTGACGGCCCGGGATCGTATCCCCGCCAAGGCGGAGATCCAGGGTTGAGCAGAGCAACGTATGTCGATTCTGCTTGGTCCTGGGCTCCCGCCTTCGTGAGGCCTCTGCGAAACTCGCTCCGTCATCCCGGGCTCGTTCCGGGATCCACTGTTCCGCACGGGCATAAGCCGTTGATCTTGCGGGACGGTGGAACCCGGAACGAGTGCGGGGTGACGAAGGGATCTGGCGAATTCGGCGATTTTTGCAGAGGTCTCGCCTTCGCGGGGGCACGGGTAGCTGGCATGGCGACGGCAGCACCCCGGCGGAGGCCGGGGCCGAGTTGCGGCGAGGGAAGTAACGAAGCGATGAGCGCCGTTACCAGTGTCTCGCACCTGAGCCCCGGTCTCCGCCGGGGTGGTGGAAGTTGGCAGAGCACCGGAAGCGCCAGGCAGATCTCGCCATGCCGGTAACCACGCCCAAGATCGCGGTCCTGCTGCCGTGCTTCAACGAGGAAGCGGCGGTCGCGCAGACGGTCGCGAGCTTTCGTGCGGCGCTGCCGGAGGCGCGGATCTACGTCTACGACAACAACAGCAGCGATCGCACGGCGGAGGTGGCGCGCGCGGCAGGAGCGATCGTGCGGTGCGAGCGGATCCAGGGCAAGGGCGCGGTCGTTCGGCGGATGTTCGCGGACATCGATGCCGACATCTACGTCATGGCCGATGGCGACGCGACCTACGACGCGGAGGCGGCGCCGGGGCTGATCGCGCGGCTGATCGACGAGCAGTTCGACATGATCGTCGGCAGTCGGATCAGCGAGATCGAGCTCGCCTATCGTCGGGGGCACCGGTTCGGCAACGCGCTGCTGACGGGCATGTTGGCGCGGCTGTTCGGGCGCAGCTTCACCGACATTTTGTCGGGTTACCGGGTGTTCTCGCGGCGCTTCGTGAAGAGCTTCCCGTCGCTGTCGGCGGGGTTCGAGATCGAGACCGAGATCAGCGTCCACGCGCTCGAACTGAAGATGCCGTGCGCCGAGATCGAGACGCGGTATTTCGCGCGGCCGGAAGGATCGACGTCGAAGCTCAGCACCTATGGCGATGGCTGGCGGATCCTGCGGACCATCGCGACGCTGTATCGGATCGAGCGGCCGATGCTGTTCTTCGGTACGATCGGGCTGCTGCTGACGATCGCCGCGGTGGTGCTCGCGGTGCCGCTGGCGATCACCTATGTCGAGACCGGGCTGGTGCCGCGCTTCCCGACTGCGATCCTGGTGACCGGGCTGGTGATCCTGGCGGCGCTTAACGTCTTCGCAGGGCTGATCCTGGATACGGTGGTGCGCGGGCGGCGGGAAGTGCGGCGGCTGGCGTATCTGGCGTTGAGGGCACCGGGGGCGTGACCCGCATCCTATGATGCCGGGGGCGGGCTTGAACTACCAAGCGCAAGCGCCGATGTTGGCGGTTCCGAGGGCATAAGAGAGAATTTCATGCACAGTTCGTTCGAGTCGGGCGTATTCGAGACCGGCGATTATATGGCTCCCCTGGCGAACGCCGGCGTCGGAGTCGTGCCCGGTCGCGCTGGCCTGGTGCCGATCGTGATCGAGCAGTCGAACCGCGGCGAGCGGTCGTTCGACATCTTCTCGCGGCTGCTGCGCGAACGGATCATCTTCGTGACCGGCGGGGTCGAGGACGGCATGGCGTCGCTGATCTGCGCGCAGCTGCTGTTTCTCGAATCCGAGAACCCGAAGAAGGACATCTTCATGTACATCAACTCGCCGGGCGGGGTGGTGACGGCAGGCATGGCGATCCACGACACGATGCAGTACATCCGCCCGCGCGTCGGCACGCTGTGCATCGGCCAGGCGGCATCGATGGGCAGCTTCCTGCTGTCGGCGGGCGAGCCGGGAATGCGGGTCGCGACGACCAACAGCCGGATCATGATCCACCAGCCGTCGGGCGGCGCGCAGGGCATGGCGGCGGACATCGAGATCCAGGCGCGCGAGATCCTGCGGATGCGCCACGATCTAAACACGCTGTACGCCCGGTACACCGGCAAGCCGCTGGAAGAGATCGAGCGCGCGATGGATCGCGACAAGTTCATGTCGGCCGAGGACGCCAAGACGTTCGGGCTGATCGACGAGGTGTTCGACAAGCGGCCGGCGCCGACCGACGAGATGGCGAAGGCGGCCTGATCGGCCAAGTGGTTCGACGATCGCCCTTTTTTGGCATTGTCGAAAGCGTAGGGGCCGGGTTACCATGCCCGGCCCACGACACCGCGGGACTCCTTCCCGCGGCGTCCGGTTCAAGTCGCGCATGCGCGAGAGGTGATTGAATGACGAAGCTGAGCGGCGGCGACTCGAAGAGCACCCTGTATTGCTCCTTCTGCGGCAAGTCGCAGCACGAGGTCCGCAAGCTGATCGCGGGACCGACCGTCTTCATCTGCGACGAGTGCGTGGAGCTGTGCAACGACATCATCCGCGAGGAGACCAAGTCGGCGCTGGTGAGCAAGAAGGACGGCGGCGTGCCGACCCCGCAGGAAATCTGCAACGTGCTCGACGACTATGTCATCGGGCAGAAGCAGGCCAAGCGCGTGCTGTCGGTGGCGGTGCACAACCATTACAAGCGGCTCAACCACGGCGCCAAGGGCGCCGATGTCGAACTCGCCAAGTCGAACATCCTGCTGGTCGGGCCGACCGGGTGCGGCAAGACGCTGCTGGCGCAGACGCTGGCGCGGATCCTCGACGTGCCGTTCACGATGGCCGATGCGACGACGCTGACCGAGGCGGGCTATGTCGGCGAGGATGTCGAGAACATCATCCTGAAGCTGCTCCAGGCGTCCGACTATAATGTCGAGCGGGCGCAGCGCGGGATCGTCTATATCGACGAGATCGACAAGATCAGCCGCAAGGCGGAGAACCCGTCGATCACCCGCGACGTGTCGGGCGAGGGCGTGCAGCAGGCGCTGCTCAAGCTGATGGAGGGCACGACGGCATCGGTGCCGCCGCAGGGCGGGCGCAAGCATCCGCAGCAGGAATTCCTGCAGGTCGACACCACCAACATCCTGTTCATCTGCGGCGGCGCGTTCAGCGGGCTCGAAAAGATCATCGGCGACCGGCTGCAGGGCAAGTCGATCGGCTTCGGCGCCTATGTCGCCGCGCCAGAGGAACGCCGCACCGGCGAGATGCTGCGCCAGACCGAGCCGGAGGATTTGCTGAAGTTCGGGCTGATCCCCGAATTCGTCGGCCGCCTGCCGGTGATCGCGACGCTCGAGGATCTCGACATCGACGCGCTGGTCAAGATCCTGAGCGAGCCCAAAAACGCGCTGGTCAAGCAGTACCAGAAGCTGTTCGAGATGGAGGAGGTCGAGCTCGGCTTCACCGACGACGCGCTGGTCCAGGTCGCGCGCAAGGCGATCGACCGCAAGACCGGTGCTCGCGGGCTGCGATCGATCCTCGAGGCGATCCTGCTCGACACGATGTTCGAGCTACCGGGGATGGATGGCGTCGACGAGGTGATGATCGACAAGGACGTGATCGAAGGCCGCAAGGAGCCCATCCGGGTGTATGCGGAGAAGAAGAAGGCGGGCGACGCGGCCTGAGGGGGTGGGGCAAGACGCCATGGCCGGTGATCGGAGAACGTCGTCATTAATGGGCTATTAGTGCGTTAACGACGAACTTCTATTGTCAGCAGTCACAATTGCGATAGCTTCCTTGTCATGAGATCCTGAACAGGACGCATAATCATGGCAGAGGCAGTTACCAGTCCCGATCTTCATGCGATCGGCTTTTTAAAAGAGCGGGTCGACCCGCTTCGTTATAGTGGCCATACGGAAGAGCCGATGGAGGTCGGGTCGATCCTGCGATCCATGATGCCGTCCGGCGTGCGGGTGCTCGACGTCGGGTGCGGCACAGGATCGGTCACAGCCATAGCCAATCGCGCCAAGGGCAACGACGTGGTGGGCGTCGAGCCGGACGAGGATCGCGCGGGGATCGTGCGATCGCGCGGGATCGCCGTTAGAGTTGGTGAACTCGACGGCGACATGCAGCGCGAGCTTGGTTTGTTCGACGTGGTGATGAGTTCCGACGTGCTCGAGCATGTCGCGGCGTCGCAGACCTTCCTCGCGCTGCTAAAGGCATCGTTGCGGCCGGGCGGGATGTTGTTGCTGTCGGTCCCCAACGTCGCGCATTGGAGCGTGCGCGCCATGATCCTGTCCGGACGCTTCGACTATGAAGACGTGGGGATCATGGATGCGACGCACCTCCGCTGGTTCACCGCCAAGTCGCTGCGCGCGCTGCTGGACGGCTGCGGGTTCGATGTCGTCGAGATGCGCCAGACCGCGGGTTCGACACTGCCGATCTACCAGCGTGGGTTGTTGGGCAAGATCCCCGGGAGAGTCCGCCGCCCGGCGGTGCGTGCCGGCACCCGGTTGCTACCGCTGATGTTCGGCGTGCAGCATGTGGTGAAGGCGGTCGCCAGGAACTGACCGGCCGCCCCGCCACTAACATCGCCTCTATTTCTCGCCGCGTTCGACGGCGTCGCGGGTCGCTTCGAGCCACGCACGGCCGTGTTTCAGATCGGGCTCCAGGTGGCAGCCCTCGGCCCACTCGTTCCACGCGTTAATGAATACGAGTTGCTCGGCCGGTCGATGTGCCGACGCGCGACGGACGGCATGTTCAAGCCATTTGCCATACATCGCGGGATCGTCGTTCTGGCACACGAGGCCTGTCGTTGGCCGACGGGCGGTGTTATCCCAGCCCGGGGCGACGCAGGGGTGGATGGTGATCGGTTCTTCGGGGTTATAGCGAACGCCGTCGGCGACGACCTTGTCATAGTCGTAGATGTTGAAGTGATCGATCTTCCACTTGCCCAGCTTGCTGGCGACCAGCTTGTTCCAGGCACGCGCGGGGAGGGTGAGATGGTTCCGCAAATTGCGCTGATGCGGATAGAATTGCGGGGCAAATTCGACGACGGCATCGAAGTTCGCTGCCAGCGCCTGATCGGTCGACAGGGGGCGACGAGCCAGCATCGCGCAGATATACAAATCCTCGATCCCCCACCGCTTGGCGGCGGCTCGCCAGGCCGCAACGGTAGCGCCGGGGTCGGGCAGATCGGACGCGGTGTAGATCATCCAGACCGGCTTGCCGTCGACCCGCACATAGCGCGGGTCCGCGAAGGCAGGTGCGAGCGCTTCGATGTGCGCATCAGGATCATAGTCTTCGTAGTTCTGGTGCATAAGAACGCTGCGTTCCTGCCCGTCCCAGGTCCGCGTCCAGTTCTCGTTTGCCCAGCACACCAGAAACTTCTGATCAGGCTGATTGGTGCTAAGCACCTCGTTCAGCGGTCGTTCGAGCAACTGCTTGCCGTTGAACCAATAGTGATAATAGGCGAAGGCATCGACCCGGTATTCTGTGGCGAGCGCGCCTTGTTGTTCCCGCGCTTCGGCAAGTCGCAGGTCATAGTAGCCAAGCTCGCCGGGAATGTGCGGCTGGTGGTGACCCCGGAACTTGGGGCGGGCGCGGGCGACGTTGGTCCATTCGGTGAATCCGCGGCCCCACCATTCGTCGTTTTCAGGGATAGGGTGATATTGGGGTAGATAAAATGCGACCGTAGTTACCATTGCCGCCCTCCTTGCAATGAGCTCGATCGGAAAAGTCGAGATGATCCGACACGCGGGGGGTGCTTAGGCGAGGACGCACGAAAGCAATAGCCCTTGGTGGCCGCAACGCGGATATCGGTCGCACCATAACGGAACGAGGTTTTCGGGCTTGCGGCGCGCCAACTGCCTATCTCGACGAGGACACACCGTCACAAAACGATCCGATAGTCGCCTTCACCAGAATCTTCAGGCGATCCGAGCTATACGCTGCATGCACCTTTGCTTCCCCGCGCTCGGCCAAGGCGGACGTGCGGTCCGGATGCTGCAGGGCGTCGACGCACTGCTCGATCCACTCCGCAGGCGAGGATGCGACGCTCAGATGCTCGCGGTCGTGCAGATCATCGGCGAACCCGGCATGCGCGAACGCCGACACCAAGGTCGGCCGGCCGTGGGCTAGGGCGTCGATCACTTTGATCTGTGTGCCGCCGCCCGAGATGACCGGTGCGATGACCAGCGCGGCCTCGTCGTAGGTCGTCGGCAGGTCGTCGACGTAGCCGCGGAAGTTGACCTCGGGCAGCAGCGCGACGTGCTCGGGTTCGTGGCGGCCGACGGCGTGGAGTTCGGCATGGGGTACGCGCGCTCTGACCGCTGGCCAGACATTGGCGCAGAACCACGCAAGGCCGTCGATGTTCGGCTGGTGGGAGAAGAACCCGACCATCAGCAGCCGCCCCGGGATCGCGGCGGCGCGCGGGCGATCGGGGTCCGGCAGCGCGATGACGTTGGGTAGCCAGCTCCGCCGCTCGCTCGGGGGCAGATGCTCGGGAGTCGGGTTGGAGTACCAGACGTGGAGCGCGCGACGCGCGAGCCGCCGGGCGACCAGGTTGCGGACACCCATCTTGATGCGATGCGCCAGCCTGACGCCGGAGCCCGCGACCGCGGATTTGACGAAGTCGTCGGCGTCGAAGATCAGCCGATCGTGCGCGCTGGACGGGACCAGCCCGGCAATGCCGACATATTGGGCGACGATCAGATCGTAGCCGCCCTCCTGGATGGCCGAAGCGACCCATCCGCTTACCAACCGGCGCTGGCGCAGGGCCTCGACGGACCAGCCCCAATGGCTGATCAGTGCGGTGCGGATGCCACGCTCGTCCTTTTCCTTGCCGAGCGCGAAATCCGGCCCGCCATGGATCACCAGCGTATCGACATCGGCGACGTCGCGGAGCGCATCGTAGATGTAGTTGGCGCGCATCGCTCCGCCGAAGGAGCGGTCTCCGATCCGGGCGAGCGTCATGTAGAGTATCTTCACCGGGCCAGGACCTGAGCTTGAAGGCAAGTGGCGGCGGTCACGATGGGCGGCCCTTGCGCAGTGGCGCGCGGATCCCGGCCCAGACCGCCTTCAGTCGAAGTGCCGCGCCGCGTCTTGGGTCGCCCTTGAAGAGATAGCGTCCCACGACCGCGGCCGACACGACGCTCACGCTATAGACCAACATCAGCGGATTGGCTGCCTTGCGCAGCAGGATGATCCGGTTCTTGTATTGCTGGTAGAGCGAGAAGTCGGACATCATGCCGCCGGTGAGGATGCTTGCCTTGTGCCGGATGCGCAGCGCCGGTGTCACGACGATCTTGAGCCCCGCGGCGTGCATCCGTAGACAATGCTCGGCGTCCTCCCAGTAGACAAAGAAATCTTCGTCGAGCAGGCCCGCGGTTTCCATCGCCGATCGTGTGAACAGCATGCAGCAGGCCGGGCAGAAGCCCGTTTCGAACGGAGCCGTTCCTGCGAGCGCGACCGGCTGTTCGAAATGCTCGTGGATGACCTTCACGCCGCGCGTCCAGTCGAGATGGCCACCGGCATACCAGATCAGGTTCGGATCGTGATCGAAGACGATGACCGGCGAGATCGCGTCCGCGCCGCTATCCGCCAGGCGCGAAGATAATCCGACGATCATGTCCGCCTCGAATACGGTATCGTTGTTCAGGAGCAGGACCGACGTAGCGCCGCCATCGAGCGCCGCCCTGATGCCGATGTTGGTGCCGGCGGCAAATCCGTCGTTGGTCGGATTCAGGATGACAAGAATACGGTCGCTGTCGATCCGTTCCAATCGTCGTCGGGTGCCGTCGGTGCTGGCATTGTCAACGATGATCAGCGACCAATCGCCGTGCTGGCGCTCCATGCTTGCGAGAAAATCGTCGAGCACGTCGGCGCTGTTGTAGGTGACCGTCACCGCGACGACCGGGGCGAGCGTCCCCGTCGCGTCGATCGGCGCCGGTTCGCCACTGTCCTGTCGGTTCATCGGTTTGCTCCCCTGCGGGCTGTGGCTATCAACACGGGCTCTACCGCTGCCGCTGGGCTGGTATCGCAAGACCCGGCGCCGGGCCATGTCCTATTTCGGGATCGGCGATTCGTTAACGCGACGAAAAATGTTGCAGTTGCGAAGGAATTAAGCTTTAGATGATGCGCTGCAATGATAGTGACACGAAGCGCTCCTAAAGGGGGGTCATCGGTTGCTCGCTTGCATCGGCATTCGGGTCCTGCCCCAGGGAGAAAAACGATGATGAAGACCATTCTTGCTATTGCGACGGTCGCGGCAGCGGCGATCGCCAGCCCCGCGGCTGCGGTTACGTTCGTGACCACCCCCGGCAGCGTCGCCAGCTTCGCGCCGACCGCGGGCACGCTCGTCGATTTCAACGGCGCGCTGCCGACCGGCTTCACGCTGACGGGCACCGGCTACGCGGTCGCTGCGGGCAACATCGCCGGCGTGCGTGCTACGCCTGCTTTCTCGAGCACGTCCAACCCGTACCTGTCGGTCAACCCTGGCGGTATCGCGACGCTGGCGTCGACGATGGCGTATTCGTCGGTCAGCATCTTCCTCGGTTCGATCGACTCGTTCAACACCGTGCAGATCCTGAACAGCGCGGGTGCCGTGCTTCAGAGCTTCGCTGGCGGACAGTTTGTTGCGGATGCGAACGGTAACCAGTCGTTGCCGTCGACCAACCGTCGTATCACCTTCAAGGCCGGCGTCGGCGAGTCGATCTCGGGCATCCGCTTCCTGAGCCGCGGTCCGGCGCTCGAAGTCGACAACGTCGTGTTCGCGGTTCCCGAGCCGTCGACCTGGATGATGATGCTGATCGGCTTCGGTCTGGTCGGCCAGGCGATGCGCTCGCGCCGTCGCAGCAACGTCCGCGTCGTCTACGCGTAATCCTCGCCGCCTGATCCTGCGGGATCGGTGACGACACAGCCCGGCTGCTGCTTCGACGGAAGCGGTGGCCGGGCTTTTTGTTTGTGGGGCGGGATACCGGCGACCGGTTCGATCGGTGCCCGGCCAACGCCGACGGTGCGCGCTTGCAACGCGGTTTGCCGAATTTGCACAATGATGCCCTGCGAACCGCGAGCGTGCGTATCTGTTGCTGCCGGTCGGGACCAACACCGGCGTAAGTGCGGTCGGCTTCAGCGGCCCTGCTTCAGCGTAGCACCAGTTAGGCCAAATTAATTCTCAATATCTACACGACAAAAATCTAGACGCTGTATGATTGGTGTAGAGGTTGATCGAGTACATCAGGTCTCTGACTCATCGAATATATTTATATTTGATTTTATGTGCGAATATATCATTCGATAAATGTCCGATTTGCATCAGATCTCTGTTCTGATCTCAGCATATTGCTGGTGACGATAGAAGTAAACTGCTGCAGCAATTGATCTCGGCACGCAGCAGATTGCGTCAGGTAATTTAGTGCGCCTGCTAACCAGGCCGCTGATCCAGCGGAAATTATTTAACAAGGGCCTGCGCTACGCTTCGGTATTGCCTTGGAGGTCGCGTTCGTAGATCGTAGCTGCAAGGAGATGGCTGCATGATCGACACTCGGCCGCTGATGACTGAACGTGAGTTCGCCGAAGCGGCAGCTTACGTTCATCCGCGATCTTGGATGACCGGCGAGAGCTTGGTGCATGTTGGATCGGTGATGGATGTGGAAGGGTGGAACTTCTTCGGCCATCCCGGGAATCAACAGCTCACGCCCGCTCAGCGAACGCTCATGATGTGGTCGGACGTCATTGGGCAGGTCTGCAATGGAGGATTCACGCAATTTTGCGAGAACTTCGCCGCCAATCTTTCCGAAGCGGTGAATGCCGTCGATGCGCTCGATTGGCCCGATTTGCGTGACCGGTTCCGGCGGGCGATGACCGAGCAGGCAGGCGATGCGGATAGCCCCTGTTTGATCAGGCCAGTGCCGCGAGAGGACGAACCCGACAAATGGCAGGCAAGTCGTGCACGCTTGATCCGCCACCTGGCGCGCAGGGAAAAACGCTGGTGGCAGTGGATCGGGGCCAGCGATCTCGCCCAAGTCGAGGCTTCCCACCCGGACTGGCTTCTGGAATGGCGCTACCGCGAAGCTGTCGAAGCCGGTGAAATTCCGAGCGGGGGAGAGCGGTTTCTGGACTTCATCGATCCGCCGCAAGTGGAGGCGGACGCGTTCGGCGACTGGTTCTACGAGGACGAGACGAAGGCCGCTTCGTGCGACTTCGTTCACGCCTTCATCCTCAAAAGTCGCGATCAACTCTATCGATCCGCCTGACGGTAGGAGCGGCACGGAGCCTCCGCGCGATCGGGCAAATCGCGGACGCCCTCACTTCCCCGCGGCTTGCGCCGCCTTCCACGCCTGGAACGCGTCGATCGTGTCGGACTGGCGGAGCACGCGGCTCATCGGGTCGATCACCACGTGCGCGCCGATGGGAACCGTCAGCGTGGCGGTGTTGCCGGTCATCGGGAGCTTTTCGAGGCGGTCGTCGATCTGGACCTCGATCGGGAGCGGGAAGGGTTTGTCGCCCGTGGTCTTCCAGCGCAGCGTGAGGCGGTCGCCGGTGCGGGTCTGGATCAGCTGCGGTAGCGCGGCCTGGTAGAGATAGACGTCGAAGAACCAGCCGTAATCGGTGCCGGTGAGCTGCTTCAGCGCCGCGGCGACCTCGGGCGTGGTGCGGTACAGGGGGGTGAAGTTGCCGGGGGCGGGATCGATGCGACCGTACACGATCATCCTGATCCAGTCGAAGAACACGCGGTCGCCGACCAGATTGCGCAGTGTGTGGAGCGTCCACGAACCGCGGGTATAGACGTCCGCGCCGCGGCCGGGCTGCTTATCGTAGACTTCCTCGGCGGTCTGCGGCTTGCCGGCGACGAGCGGAGACCTGGCCTGGATGCCGGGGCGGCTGGCGAGCATCATCGCGTCGTAGGTCGCATCGCCCGCCAGCCAGCGGCCGTAGAGCGGCTGCATGTAGCTGGCGAAGCCTTCGTGGAGCCACAGATCGTCCCAGTCGGCCACCGTCATCTGGTTGGCGAACCATTCGTGCGCGAATTCATGCTGGAAGAGGTCGTCGAAGCCCCACTGCGTCTTGGCGTAATCGTTGCCGTAGGCGTTGATCGTCTGGTGCTCCATGCCCCTATAGGGGGTCTCGACAACGCCGACCTTCTGGTCCGCGAATGGGTAGGGGCCGATCGTGCGTTCGAAGAAGTCGAGCGTCGGTGCGAATTCGGCAAAGAGCTTTTCGGCCTTGTCCTTCTCGCCCGGCAGATACCAGTAATGCAGCGGGATCTCGTTGCCGAAGCGGCTCTTGTAGGTGCCGGTCAGTTCCTCATAGGGGCCGACGCTGAGCGCGATGCCGTAAAGGGTTGGGTTGCGCGCTTCCCAGTTCCAGATCGAACGGCCGTCGGGCAGCATCTCGACGCCGACCAACTTGCCCGCGGCGGGGGCCTTCAGCCCCTTCGGCACGGTGATGTGGAGATCGATCTTGTCGGGCTCGTAGGTCGGGAAGTCGATGCACGGCCAGACGAGGTCGCAGCCCTCCATCTGCACCGCCGATCCCATCCATGGCCGGCCGTCCCTGGTCTTGGACCAGACGAAGCCACCGTCCCACGGCGCGCGCACCGCGACATGCGGGCGACCGCCATAGACGATCCTGACCGCGAGCTTGGTCTGGGCGGCGACGCGCTTGACGAGCTTGATCGTCATCCGCCCTTCGGGATTGGCGAAGCTCGCGGCGTCGACCCCGTCGATCGTAACCGAGGTGACGGTGTAGTTCTTGTCGAGATCGACGACGACGCGATCGGTGCGCGCGAGCGCAGTGAGGGTGAGGGTCGCGACGCCGTTGATCACCTCACGCTCGGGATCGACCTCGATCGCGAGATCGACGGTGTCGAGCCGCAGCCTCTTCTGGGCCGGATCGAGCGCGCCGCCCGATTGCGCGGTCTGCGGCGTGATCGCGGGCTTGCCCGGCTCGGACGCCGTGGCGGGCGAGGGCGGGGCGGCGGCGGCGAGCAGGGCGGTAACGAGCGACAGGCGAAACATCATCTAGGTAGCAGCCCCGGCGGTGTAGCGAGGGAGGGGGTTTCGCGCGTCGCCGACACGAAGACAAGGTCCATCGAGGCGACGATTGATGGATCGCCGCCGCTCCCCATATATAGGACCGTTGAGGGGCGCGTGGGCGCGCCCCACCGGAGTATGCATGACCCATTATCCCGTCCTTCCCCTGCGTGACATCGTCGTCTTCCCGCACATGATCGTGCCGCTGTTCGTCGGCCGCGACAAATCGGTCGCGGCGCTGGAGGCCGCGATGGCGGCGGACAAGGAGATCTTCCTCGTCGCGCAGCTCGATCCCGCGCAGGACGATCCGGCGCGCGAGGACCTGTACGAGATCGGCGTCACCGCGACGGTGCTGCAGCTGCTGAAGCTGCCTGACGGCACGGTCCGCGTGCTGGTCGAGGGCAAGGCGCGCGGCCGGCTGAACGAGCTGGTCGAGGCGGGCGAGTTCCTGACCGCGACGATCGACCCGGTCGACGATCTCGAGGCGGAAGGCACCGAGGTCGCGGCGCTGATGCGGTCGGTGGTCGACCAGTTCGAGAATTACGCCAAGCTCAACCGCAAGCTGCCCGCCGAGACCGCGGTGCAGCTCGGCGAGCTGGAGGATGCGGGCAAGCTGTCCGACGCGGTGATGGCCAACATCTCGGTGAAGGTCGCCGACAAGCAGGCGCTGCTGGTGGAGCTCGATCCCGCCAAGCGGCTGGAGATGGCATTCGCGCTGATGGAGGGCGAGCTCGGCGTCCTGCAGGTCGAAAAGAAGATTAAGAGCCGGGTCAAGCGCCAGATGGAGAAGACCCAGCGCGAATATTACCTCAACGAACAGTTGAAGGCGATCCAGCGCGAGCTCGGCAACGAGGGCGACGAGGGCGACGGCGACGAGATCGCCGAGCTGACCCAGAAGATCGCAACGTTGAAGCTGTCCAAGGAAGCGCGGACGAAGGCGACCGCGGAGCTGAAGAAGCTGAAGACGATGGCGCCGATGAGTGCCGAGGCGACCGTGGTGCGCAACTATCTCGACGTGCTGCTCGGCCTGCCCTGGGGCAAGAAGTCCAAGATCAAGAAGGACATCGCCGCAGCGCAGCTGACGCTCGACGAGGATCATTACGCGCTGGAGAAGGTGAAGGACCGGATCGTCGAATATCTCGCGGTCCAGGCGCGCACCAACAAGCTGAAGGGGCCGATCCTGTGCCTCGTCGGCCCGCCGGGCGTCGGCAAGACCAGCCTGGGCAAATCGATCGCCAAGGCGACCGGGCGCGAGTTCATCCGTCAGTCGCTGGGCGGGGTGCGCGACGAGGCCGAGATCCGCGGCCATCGCCGGACCTATATCGGCTCGCTGCCGGGCAAGATCGTCACCAATTTGAAGAAGGCCGGGACGAGCAATCCGTTGTTCCTGCTCGACGAGATCGACAAGCTCGGCCAGGATTTCCGCGGCGATCCCGCTTCGGCGCTGCTCGAGGTGCTGGATCCGGAACAGAACAGCAAATTCCAGGATCATTATCTGGAGGTCGACATCGACCTGTCGGACGTGATGTTCGTGACCACCGCGAACACGCTGAACCTGCCGCAGCCGCTGCTCGACCGGATGGAGATCATCCGTCTGGAAGGCTATACCGAGGACGAGAAGGTCGAGATCGCCGAGCGGCATCTGATCGCCAAGCAGATCGAGGCGCACGGGCTGAAGCCCGGCGAGTTCGAGCTGACCCAGGACGGGCTGCGCGCGCTCATCCAGCGTTACACGCGCGAGGCCGGGGTGCGCACGCTCGAGCGCGAGATCGCCAAGCTGGCGCGCAAGGCGTTGCGCCGCATCCTCGAGGGCAAGATGGCGAGCGTGGTGATCACGCCCGACAATCTCGGCGACTATGCGGGGGTGCAGAAGTTCCGCCACGGGCTGAGCGAGACCGAGCACCAGATCGGCGCGGTCACCGGTCTGGCCTGGACCGAGGTCGGCGGCGAGCTGCTGACGATCGAGAGCGTCACCGTGCCGGGCAAGGGCGCGGCGAAGGTGACCGGCAAGCTCGGCGACGTGATGAAGGAATCGATCGAGACCGCGTTCAGCTTCGTTAAGGCGCGGAGCCCGAGCTACGGGATCAAGCCGAGCCTGTTCGCGCGCAAGGACATCCACATCCACCTTCCCGAAGGCGCGGTGCCGAAGGATGGCCCGTCGGCGGGCATCGGCATCGTCACCTCGATCGTGTCGACGCTGACGGGTGTGCCGGTGAAGCGCGAGATCGCGATGACCGGCGAGGTCACGCTGCGCGGCCGGGTGCTGCCTATCGGGGGGCTGAAGGAGAAGCTGCTCGCGGCGCTGCGCGGCGGGATCGAGACCGTGCTGATCCCCCAGGAGAACGAGAAGGATCTCGCCGAGATCCCGCAGAACATCAAGGACGGGCTGACGATCATCCCGGTCAACCACGTCGACGAGGTGCTGCGGCTGGCGCTGACCGAGCCGCTGGAGGCGATCACCTGGACCGATGCGGACGAGCTCGCGGCGCTGCCGCCGGCGCCGATCGCCCCGGTCGGCGGCGAACTCCATCATTGATGGATCCGGGCCGGACCGATTCGTTGACATAGATCAACCGGACCGCCCGGCCCGTCTTTCGCGTACCTATCGTCAGAGCTCGTCGCTTTTTGTCGCGCCGGGGCGGTGTTGCCACGGCGGGTGGAGCCGTTCCGGGGGGTAGAGCGGATTGACTCGGGTCCGCCGGCCCGCCTTATTAGCGGCTCGGCTGCGCCAACGATTCTCGTGTGGCAGCGCCCGACGATTTCTCACGGGGGTAGTTGATGAATAAGATGGAGCTGATCGCGACGGTCGCGGATACGTCCGGCTTGACCAAGGGCGACGCATCCAAGGCGGTCGAAGCGGTGTTCGATGCGATTTCGGGAAGCTTGAAGAAGGGTGACGAGGTGCGTCTGGTGGGGTTCGGGACCTTCTCGATCTCGAAGCGTAAGGCATCGACTGGCCGCAATCCCCGGACCGGCGAACCGATGACGATCAAGGCATCGACCCAGCCCAAGTTCAAGGCGGGCAAGGGGCTGAAGGACTCGGTGAATTAAGGCGCGGAGCGTCGGCGTGGCGGGGCTGGACAGCACGCGCTTCGCCGACTAATTGCCCGCCTCCGGTTTCGCCCGCAAGGCGTCCGGGCGCGTAGCTCAGTGGTAGAGCACTGTGTTCACACCGCAGGGGTCGCTGGTTCAATCCCAGCCGCGCCCACCATCTTCGAGAGGCAGGAAGCATCGGTTTCCTGCCTCTTCGTTTGTCCGGGCTCGCTCCAGGGCGGCTGAGTGGATCGATTGTCTGCACCAAGCTAAGTCCGTAGAGTTGATAGGTTTCGGGTGGGGGTGAGGCAATGAAGTCGAGAATAGCGAGGGCCGTAGCCTTGTTGGCGCTGTGCAGCGGCACAGCAACGGCACAGGTCGCGCCGCCGATGGGCAGTAGCCCGACACCGGGTGCCGGCCTGAACTACGACGCCTCGGCCCATGATAAGGCGACCGACTATTCGGCCCTGGACGATGTCAACAATGCAAGGCGAGCCAAGCGGGTCCAGCAAGTCGATGCGATTGGGTCAGTCGGCGGTGGTGCAGTGGCGGCCACCAGTGGCGATCTGCTGCCCGGCAGCCACATCTTCGATAAGCGCGGTCAGATGCTTGGCGATGTCGAGCGCGTCGATGCGCTCAGCGTGACGGTGGCGTCCGGTGCGGGCAGGGTCGCCGTTCCTGCCGAGGCTTTCGGCAAGAACAAGCGCGGACTGATGTTGGAGCTGACGAAGAAGCAGTTCGACGAGCTGGTGAAGTCAACTGTTCCCACCAAATAGCGACCACGTCGTCCGTCGTCATCGTCGGTGCTGACGCTGCGGGAGCGCCCTCGGCGCAGGTTGGCATGCCGCATATGGTTGCTGAACCTCACTGTAACCGGACTGTCACGGAAGTCTCATCGTAGAGTCATCATCGACCCCTAGGCGCCGGATCGGGATCGGCGTCGGGGGACCTGAGTCGATCGCTGGGCACTCCGCCCGCAACGCAACGAAATCGACCGGGAGTCTTCCGTCATGGCGAGCTACACGCGCTTGAGCCTTACTCTTCTCACCAGCGCCGCCGCGCTCGCGCTCGGCAGCTGCGGTGGCGCCGACAGCGTCGCTTCGCCGGGGGCG
Source organism: Sphingomonas sp. Tas61C01 (assembly GCF_052567495.1). Lineage (NCBI taxonomy): Bacteria > Pseudomonadati > Pseudomonadota > Alphaproteobacteria > Sphingomonadales > Sphingomonadaceae > Sphingomonas > Sphingomonas sp. Tas61C01. The sequence continues at coordinate 1,054,225 of NZ_CP199583.1, read as the reverse complement.
GGCACGGTCGTGATCAATCCGCCGGCACCCGCGCCGTCGCCGACCCCGACCCCGGGCGTCGCCGCGATCACTGCCGCGCAGTTCGCCGCGGTCACCACCGTCAACACCATCTCGGTCACCGCCGACGAGCAGTTCGCGCTGGTCAATGCGGGCAGCAACAACAACGTCAACGGCGTGTCGAACACGCTGAACGGCATCTACCCGACGAGCGCGACGTCGCTGACCCCGGCGACCGACCCGTCGACGCTCAACAGCTTCTTCACCAGCACCAACTTCGTCGGCGCGGTGAACGGGCCGACCGACACCGCCTTCCAGGGATGGACCTGTAATTCGTCGAGCGCGCAGTTCGGCGGGTCGGGCGCGGCCTGCACCGCGGTGCCCGCGATCGGCAGCGGCGGCGCCAGCGCCGCCTGCCCGACCGGCACGATCGACGACGGCCTGGTGCAGACGTTCCGCGCCTGCCGCCTGCCGACCGTCATTACCGGCACGCTCAACCTGCCGAAGATCGCGGGCGTGTTCTACCGCTTCCGCGGTCAGACCGAAGTCGGGACCGATGTCGGCACGACCGGCGCGGATTCGGGCGCTGTGCTGAACATCGAGCCGGGCGTGGTGCTCGCTGCCGACGGCAGCGAATCGACCAGCGACCTGCTGCTCGTCAACCGCGGTGCCAAGATCAACGCGGTCGGCACCGCGACCAACCCGATCATCTTCACCTCGCAGCAGAACCTGGCGGCCAACGCCGTCAGCGATGCGACGCAGGGGCAGTGGGGCGGGGTCATCCTGCTCGGTCGCGCGCCGGTCGGCGTGTGCGCCGCCGGCACCGGCCCGAACAATGCGGCGGGCAGCAGCACGACCTGCCAGCAAGCCATCGAGGGCGTCACCGGGCGCTTCTACGGCGGGCCGACCGCGGCGGACAGCAGCGGTGCGTTCCAGTACGTCCAGATCCGCTACAGCGGCATCGCGATCAGCGACGGCAACGAGCTGCAGGGCCTGACGCTGGGCGGCACTGGGTCGGGGACCGTGATCGACCACGTCCAGAGCCACAATTCGTCGGACGACGGCGTGGAGATCTTCGGCGGCACTACCAACATGAAATACATGGTGATGACCGGGGCCGACGATGACGGCTTCGACATCGACAACGGCTATCGCGGCTTCATCCAGTTTATGATCACCGCGCAGAAGCTGAGCGGCGCGACGTCCGATTCCTTCTCGACCGAGATCGATTCGAACAATGCCGAGGACCTGCTGCCGCGGACCTTCGGACGCTACGCCAACTTCACCTTCATCCAGACCGCGCTCGCCCCGGCGGCGATCCGGCTGCGTGGCGGGGCGGACATGACCTTCGTCAACGGCGTGGTGAAGACGCCGAACGGGGTCGCCTGTCTCAACGTCATCGCGGGCGAGCAGACCGCAGGCGGCCGGACCACCGTCCGTCCCGCCGATGCCGCGCTGCAGGACGTCGGGCCGCCGGTGTTCAACTCGATCTACTTCGCCTGCCAGGGCCGCTGAGCCCCGCACCAGGCATGACGAGCCGTGGAGCCGGGGTGGTCGCGAAGGCCGCCCCGGCTTCGCCTATGAATTCAAGATCGGGATACCAGGCCATGCACAAGCGCCTTGCCTATGGAACGCTTCTCCTGCTGACATCGACGCTGGTCGCCCCTGCGGCGCTCGCCCAGACCAGCGGCGGTGCGGCACCGGCGCCGGCGACCCCGCCGCCCGCCGCGACGCCGACCCCCGCCCCGCAGGCCGGCGCCGCGACGGGGGACGCCGCCGCCAGCGACCCCGCGCAACAGGAGACCGAAGTGTCGAGCCCGGGCTACGACGCGTCGGCGGGCGAGGACATCGTCGTGGTCGGTCGCAACATCCCCAACACCGTCCGCGCCACCGCGCAGGTGATCTCGGTGCTGTCCAGCGACGACATCGCGCGGACCGGCGAAGGCGATATCGCGGGCGCGCTGACCCGGGTTACCGGTCTCAGCGTCGTCGGCAACGGTTTCGTGTTCGTCCGCGGCCTCGGCGATCGCTATTCGTCGTCGTTGCTCAACGGATCGCCGCTGCCGAGCCCCGAGCCGCTGCGCCGGTCGGTGCCGCTCGACATCTTTCCGACCAGCATCGTCGGATCGGCGCTGGTGCAGAAGACCTATTCGGTCAACTACCCCGGCGAGTTCGGCGGCGGCGTCATCAACCTGACGACCAAGGCGATCCCGGAAAAGAACTTCATCTCGGCGGGCGCGTCGATCTCTGCGGACACCGCGACGACCAGCGAGCTCGGCTATACCTATGGCGGCGGAGATGCCGACTGGATCGGCTTCGACGACGGCACCCGCAAGGTGCCCGCGTTCATCCGCAACGCGCCGAAGGGCAGCGGGATCATCCCAACCGACCAGGTCGCGCAGCTGACCAACGCCAACACGACGCTGCTCCAGCGCAACAATCAGCTGCCCGCCAACTGGTCGGGCGAGCTCAGCAGCGGCACCGTGTTCGACATCGGCGCGGATCGGCTCGGCGTCGTCGCGTCGCTGAGCGCGAGCAATACGTTCCGGACGCGATCGACCACGCAGCAGGATTCGGTGTCGCAGGACGGCACACTGCGCAACGATTACCAGACGCTGCTGACCGACAACCGGATCGTCGCCAACGCGCTGATCGGCATCGGCTACCAGTTCGGCGAGAACACGATCCGCGCGACCACGGTCTACATCCACGACACGCTGAAGCAGGGGCGTGGTTCGTCGGCGACGCTGTACAACAATCCGAGCGGGCTGCGCTTCCAGCAGAACACCAACTGGTTCGAGCGGCAGCTGGTCGAGGGTCAGCTGGTCGGCGAATTCAAGTTCAACGATGCGGTGAAGCTAGACCTGCGTGGCGCCTATGCCAATTCGAAGCGCAACGCGCCGTACGAGCGGCAGTTCGACTATCTGTGTTCGCCGACGACCACGACGGGGCTGCCGATCACGGTCACCGATCCCAACGGATCGGAGGGTGCGCAGTGCAATGGGGCGTACCAGGTCACACAGCGCTTCTCGCCGTTCGCGTCGATCATCTTCAGCGCGCTGAAGGAGGATTTGTACAGCGGGCAGGGCGATCTGACCTACAAGCTCGACAGCGAACGGCCGTTCACGCTGTCGACCGGCTATTATTATGCCGACACCAAGCGCAATTCGACGCGGCTGCAGTTCAACTACCAGACCGATCGCGGCGGCGGCACCGCGCCGGGCTACCCCTACAATCTATTGCGGCCGGACTATCTGCTGTCGGTCGATTCGCTCAACGCCAACAACATCCAGCTGCAATTCAGCACGCCGCTGGGTGCCTATGCCTATGACGCCTCGCTGGAGATCCATGCGGGCTATGTCCAGGCCGAGGCGGAGGCGATCGACGGGGTGCGCGCCACGATCGGCGTCCGCTACGAGACCGCGGACGAGCGGGTGACCCCGATCGACAGCCCGACGACGCGGCTGAACAACGAATATTTCCTGCCGGCGTCGACGCTGACCTGGAACTTCGCGACCGACATGCAGCTGCGGGCGAGCGCGTCGAAGACCATCTCGCGGCCGCAGTTCCGCGAGCTGGCGCCACAGCAGTTCCGCGATCCGGATTCGGACCGGCTGTTCTTCGGCAACCCGCTGCTGCGCGATTCGAAGCTCTACAATCTGGAAGCGCGGTACGAATGGTTCTTCGCGCGCGACCAGCGCTTCACGCTCGGTGGCTTCTACAAGCGGATCGACAATCCGGTCGAACAAGTCGGCTTCTACACCGGCGCGGACGACCGGCTGCAGACCGGCTTTACCAACCTGCCGAGTGCGCGGCTGTACGGCGGCGAGGTCGAGGTGCAGAAGTTCTTTCCGCTCGATTTCCTGAAGAGCGACTTCTTCACGACGCGCCGTGCGGTGCTGATCGCGAACTACACCTATACTAACAGCTCGATCACGTCGGACGCGCAGTGCGTGCCGAACGTGCTGAACCAGACGCTCGGCGGGTGCCAGGCGGGCTTCGGGCCGGCGGCGACGCAGTTCCGTGACGGTGCGCCGCTGACCGGCCAGTCGGACCACCTTGTCAACGTCCAGCTCGGGATCGAGGATACGGGCTCGCTGTCGCAGCTGACGCTGTTGTTCAACTACGCCAGCGATCGCGTCACCAATCGCGGGCCGGCCAATCTCAGCGGCGTCGGCTTCCAGCCCGACATCATCGAGAAGCCGGGGATCCGGCTCGATCTGGTCGGGCGGCAGGGCTTCGAGGTGCTCGGCGGACGCTGGGAGCTGAAGGCCGAGGCACGCAACCTGACCGGCACCCGGTATCAGGAAAGCCAGACCTTCGACGGCGGCAACCAGGTGTTCATCAACCGCTACAAGCAGGGGCGGGTGTTCACGCTGGGGGTGAGCACGACGTTCTGAGGGAAGGTGCCCACTCCCGTCATCCCCGCGCAGGCAGACTTCTGTGAAAGGCGTAAATCCCGCGAGCATATAGCTGTATCCCCGCGCAGGCGGGGATCCAGGGTCAAGTAGAGCAACGGCTTATGGTTCTGCTTGGTCCTGGGCTCCCGCCTTCGCGGGAGCACAAACTTCGTTTCGCAGAGCTCGTCTGCGGAGGTATGATGGGCAGGGGGAGGGGCTGGCCTGCCTCTCGAGCATTCGCGGTTGCCGCGTCGCTGATCGTCCCCTCACCCCACCCACGGCAGCTCGCGAAACCATTTGGTGATCACGTATTTTACCCCGCTGCGCACCTTCATGCCGTGGTGGAGCGTGGCGGGGTTGAGGGTGCCGTCGAGGCGGCGGTTGTTCCAGGTGACGAGCTTGCCGGTTTCGGGCTGGACGATCTTGTCGATCGCTTTGAAGCGCGTCGCGCCGCCCGCGGCGGGTTCGTTGAGATAGACCATCACGGTCCACGTGCGGTTGCCCGATCGGCCGCAATAGCGTTCGAAGTCGATGCCCTGCGGCTCGAAATAGTCGGTATGGCCCTTGAACTCCTGCCCGACGGCGTAGCGCTGGCCCTGCAGCGGCTCGCCGTGGACAGGGTCGAGCCCGGTGAGTTCGGCGATCCGGCGTTCGACCTCGATCGTCACCGGATCGCTCGCGTCGAGATCGCCGGTTTCGCTGGTCCGGTAGGCGGTGTCGCCGTTGGGATCGGCGATCGTGGAAGGGCGGCGGACCGCGTCGATCCGCTCGATCACCGCGGCGCAGAGCGCGGCGTCGAGGAAGTCGCGCTTCACGAACAGCGTCAGTTTGGGCGAGGGCACGCGCTGGACCCCGGGGGCGGTGAGGATGCGATCGACGATCGGCTGCCCGTCCAACCCGCTACCTAATGAAAGATTAAGCTTTTCCATGAGATAAATCTGCCGCTCGCTTCCGTGGTGCGCTGGTGTTACCGTCCCGTTTCGGGCCATGACACATCATACCAGGATGCGTTGCGTAGGGCATCGAGCCGCGGACGGGGACGTGTATGCGATTGAAGTTCGACGCGCGTGCCAGTCGCATCCTGCGACGCCTGCCCGTCGTCAATATCTATTCGGTCGCGGAGCTGCTGCTGCTCGCGGGGCTCGCCGTGCAGGGCGCGCGGCTGGTGTGGGCGGTGCTGACCCCGGTGGCGCCGCTCGGTGACTGGCGCCCGGCGGCGCTGGTGGTGCCGGGGCAGCCCGGTTCGATCCTGGCGGGCTTCGATCCGTTCTTCCGGTTGGAGCAGGCGCAGCAGGGGCCGGCGGTGGTGACCGCGCTGGCGCTGACGTTGTTCGGGACCCGCGTCGACGAGGCATCGGGGCGCGGATCGGCGATCATCGCCGGCGCCGACGGCGTGCAGAACAGCGTCGCGGTCGGCGACGAGATCCAGCCCGGCGTCACGCTGAAGGCGGTTGCGTTCGACCATGTCACGATCGATCGCGGTGGCGCACAGGAGGATCTGTTCCTGGTCCAGGCCGATGCGACCCCGGCGTCGCCCGAGGCGAGCGGCGCACCGACGGGTGGGGGCTACACCCCGCCGGTCGTGCAGAGCCCCGGCGCGCTGCAGCCGCCACCGCCGCCGATCGGCGGCGCCGCGGCAGGCGGGGTGCCGGTGACCCAGCTGCGCAGCGAGATCGGCTTCATCCCGCGGATCGATTCCGGTCGGATCAGCGGGCTCGTGGTCCGATCGCAGGGCACCGGCACGGTGTTCCGACAGGCGGGGCTGCGCGACGGCGACGTCGTCACCTCGATCGGTGGCCGACCGGTGACCGGGCAGGGCGACCTCGAACGCGTCACCACGGACTTTGCCAAAGGGGGCAACATTCCCATAACAGTCGAGCGCGGCAGCAACACGCTGCCGCTCGCCATCACGATCGCTGCGAGTAAATGAAGAAGCTATTCCTGGCCTCGGCCCTGTCGCTTACCCCGATGCTGTCGATCGTCCTCGCCGCCCAGGCGCAGGCGCAGACCACACTCAACGTGCGCGATGCCGATATCCGCGCCTTCATCGCCGACGCCGCCAAGGTGACCGGGCGGACCTTCATCATCGACAACCGAGTACAGGGCAAGGTGACGGTGGTTACCGATCGGCCGCTGAGCCGGTCCGAATATCTCGAGATCTTCCTGGCGACGCTGCGCTCAAACGGGCTCGTCGCGGTGCCGTCTGCCAACGGCGCGTTCCGGGTCCAGCCGGTCGACAACGCCGCGTCGCAGCCCGGGCGGATCGGCAGCGCGGGGGCGGCGCGCAACAGCTTCGTCACCGAGATCGTCCGGCTGCGATCGATCGACGCGGCGAGCGCGGTGGAAACGGTGCGGCCGCTGGTCAGCGCGCAAGGATCGGTCAGCGCCAATCGCGGCAGCAACAGCCTGGTCATCGTCGATTTCACCGACAACATCCGCCGCGTGCGCGAGGTGATCCGGCGGATCGATACCGACAATGCGTCGACCCGCGTGATCGCGCTGAAGAACGCCAATGCCAAGGAAATCGCGGCAGCGCTGAGCGGCCTGTCCGGCGGCGGCGCGGGCGGCGCCGGCGGCGGCGGCGGATCGTCCGGCGTGGTCGGCGGCGCGGCGGTGTCGGTGATCGCGATCGAAAGCTCCAATTCGGTGGCGCTGCGCGGCGATGCCGCGACCGTCGCCAACCTGTCGCGGATCGCCGCGGAGCTGGACCAGAAGGCGAAGAGCGGGACCGAGATCCGCGTCGTGTTCCTGGAGAATGCCGACGCCGCACAATTGCTGCCGGTGCTCCAGCAGCTCGTGGGGCAGACTCCAGACCCGGTGCCGCAGACCAGCCTGTCGCAGTCGAGCTTCGGCCAGGGCGGCGCGAGCGGCAGCAGCGGCCAATCGGGCGGTTTCGGCGGTAACAATGGCGGCGGCTTCGGCCGCAGCAGCGGCGGGCAGGGGTTCGGCCAGCAGGTGCCGCAGGCGGGGGGCGCGGGCGGCGCACCCACCGAAGCCGCGATCACCACCCAGGGCGGGCGTACCGCAGCAGTAGTGACGCGCTTTTCGGGGGCCAACGCGATCGTCATCGCCGCGCCGGCGGACATCCAGCGGCAATTGTCCGAGGTGGTCCGCCAGCTCGACACGCGGCGCGAACAGGTCCTGATCGAGGCGATCGTCGCCGAGGTATCCGACACCACGGCCAAGGAACTCGGCGTCCAGCTGGCGATCGGCAACACCAAGACCGGGACCTTCGCCGCGACCTCCTATTCGGGATCGTCGCCGAGCCTGCTCACCATTGCGGGCGCGGTGGCGGCGACCAGGCTCGGCACCACGACGACGACGGTGACCGACCCCAACGGCAACACGACCACGTCGACGGGCAACAGTTCGTCCAATACGCTGCTGGAATCCGCGGTCAGCTCGATCATCGGGGCGAGCGGCGCACTGGGCGGGTTCGCGACGACGATCGGCGACACCGTTTTCGGCGGGATCATCAACGCGGTGAAACGCGATTCGACGTCCAACCTGCTGCAATCGCCGCACGTCACCACGCTCGACAATTCGCCCGCGCGCATCCTGGTCGGACAGGAGATCCCGATCACCACCGGGCAGGCGCTCAGCAACAATTTCGACAATGCGTTCCGCACCACCCAGCGCGAGAATGTCGGCATCGAGCTGGAGGTGAAGCCGCAGGTCAATTCGAGCGGCGCGATCAAGCTGGCGCTGCACCAGACAGTTAGCAGCATCTCCGGCACGGTGTCGGCCAAGAACGACGATTTGATCCTCAACAAGCGCGAGATCGAGACGACGCTGACCGTCGACGACGGCCAGATCGCCGTGATCGGCGGGCTGCTCGACGACAATGAGAGCCGCACGCTCGAGAAGATTCCGGTGCTCGGCGACATCCCCGGGCTCGGCGCACTGTTCCGCAACAAGGCGCGGTCGCGGACCAAGCGCAACCTGATGATCTTCATCCGCCCGACGATACTGCGCAGCGCCGCGGATACCCGTCGCGTGACCGAGCAGCGCTACGGCTACCTGCGCCTGCAGCAGGGCGTAGCGACGCCCGGCCGCGAGCCGTCGATCGACGAGCTGGTCCGCGACTATCTGGGCGCCGCGGCGCCGGTGCCGTCGACGCCGATCCCGGGCAATATCGAGGATCCGCGGATCGGCGTGCCGGTGCAGATCCCGCACCCCGGCGTCCGGAACAAGCGATGATCATCCGCCGCGGCAGCGAGGCGGTGGCGACGCCGGCGATGCTCGACGAGCCACGGGTGGCGGACACCGGCACGGTGGCGGAGGCGGCGCTGCCGATGCTCACCATCCCGTACGCGTTCGCGCGCAAGTTCGGCGTGGTGGTCCAGCATAGCGACACCGACAGCCACCTGACGATCGCGATGCGCGAGGGCGCGGATCCCAAGGCGCTGCTCGAGGTGCGGCGCTATCTCGGCCGTGCGTTCGACATCGGCTTCGTCGATGCCCCCGCGTTCGACCGGCTGCTGTCGGACAACTACGCGATGGACGGGCAGGCGCGGGCGCTGGCGGCGGTGGGGATGGGCGACGAGCTCGACCTGCTGGCCGGCGACCTGCCGACCGCGGAGGATCTGCTCGACACCGCGGACGATGCGCCCGCGATCCGGCTGATCAACGGCGTCATCGCCGATGCCGCGCGCAACGGCGTGTCGGACATCCATATCGAACCCTATGAGAGCGGCCTCGTCGTTCGGATGCGGATCGACGGCGTGTTGCGCGAGACGTTGCGGATGCCGCCGCACGTCGCACCGGTGGTCGTCAGCCGCGTGAAGGTGATGGCGCGGCTCGACATCGCCGAGCGGCGGGTGCCGCAGGACGGGCGGATGGGGCTGACGCTGGGCGGCAAGCTGCTCGACGTCCGCGTCTCCACCCTGCCGAGCCGCGCGGGCGAGCGCGTGGTGCTGCGCATCCTCGACAAGGACAATGCCGGGATCGACCTCGACGTGCTCGGGCTGACGCCGCAGCTCCATGCGCTGATGACCGAGGCGTTGAGCGAGCCCAACGGCATCATCCTGGTCACCGGCCCGACCGGATCGGGCAAGACCACCTCGCTCTACGCGGCGTTGCGCCAGCTGAACGACGGCAGCCGCAACATCCTGACCGTCGAGGACCCGGTCGAATATGCGATCGACGGGGTCGGGCAGACCCAGGTCAACGCCAAGGTCGGGCTGACCTTCGCGGCGGGGCTGCGCGCGATCCTCCGCCAGGATCCCGACGTGGTGATGGTCGGTGAGATCCGCGACCGCGAAACCGCGGAGATCGCGGTGCAGGCGTCCCTGACCGGGCATCTGGTGCTGTCGACGGTCCACACCAACGATGCGATCGGCGCGATCACGCGGATGCGCGACATGAAGGTCGAGCCGTTCCTGCTCGCCTCGACGCTGCGCGCGGTAATTGCGCAGCGGCTGGTGCGGCGGCTGTGCGAACATTGCCGGAAGCCGGTCGAGGCACGCGACGGCGTCGCCTCGCTGCTCGGCTTCGATCCCGGCGCGATCGTCTACGAGCCGGTCGGCTGCGACCAGTGCGGGCATAGCGGCTTCAAGGGGCGGATGGGCGTGTTCGAGGCGATCCGCATCGACGAGACCGTACGCCGGTTGATCAACGACGGCGGCGACGAGATCAGCATCGCCCGCCATGCCTTCGCCGGTGCGCCGACGCTGGGCGCCGCGGCGCGGCAGCTGGTGCGGGAGGGCAAGACCACCCCCGAAGAGGCGATCCGCGTATCGCGGCGCGACGCCACCGATCCGGTCGTGGACCTGGTCGATGGCTGATTACGACTTCATCGCGATCGACACCCGCGGCAACGAGCGCCGCGGGCATATCGCCGCGGAGACGATCGACGCCGCGCGCCATGCGCTCGACGCGCGCAAATATTATGTGGTGAAGATCGATCCCGGCGCGCCGCCGGTGGTACGGGGGCGCCCGCTGTTCGGCCTGCAGCTCGGCAAGCCGAAGATGAACACCAAGCATCTGACGCTGTTCACGCGACAGCTGGCGACGCTCAACCGGGTCTCGCCGCTGGAGGAATCGCTCCGCACGATCACCAAGCAGACCGAGCAGGAGAATATCCGCGTCATCGTCGAGCAGGTCCATGGCGGCGTCGTCGAGGGGCGTCGGCTGGCGGATTCGATGGCGCGCGAGCCGAAGAGCTTTCCGCCGCTTTACCGCGCGATGGTCGCGGCTGGGGAGAGTTCGGGGACGCTGCCGACGATCCTCGACCGGCTGGCGGCGTTGCTGGAGCGGCAGGCGGAGATCCGCGGCAAGCTGATCACCGCGCTCGCCTATCCGACGATCCTCGCGGTGGTCGCGCTCGGCGTGGTCGCGGCGCTGATGATGTTCGTGGTGCCGCAAGTCGTCGAACAGTTCGACAATGTCGGGCAGGCGCTGCCGTTCCTGACGCGGATGGTGATCGCGTTGTCGGATTTCCTGGTGAACTACTGGTGGGTGATGCTGCTCACCCTCGCGGCCGCGGGGTTCCTCGGGTGGCGCGCGCTGAAGGACCCGGGGCTGCGGCTGGCGTTCGACAGCTGGCTGCTGCGGATCCCGCTGCTCGGCCGGCTGCTGCGCGACCTGCACGCGGCGCGGATGGCGCGCACGCTCGGCACGATGGTCGCGAGCCGGCTGCCGCTGCTCGAGGGCCTGACGCTGACCGCAGGGACGATCCACAACCGCCGGCTGAAGCTGGCATCGGACGAGATCGTCGAGAACATCCGCGGCGGCGGCAGCCTGTCCGCGGCGATGCGACGGGCGGGCGTGTTCCCGCCGCTGCTGACCTACCTCGCCGCGAGTGGCGAAGCGGCGGGGCGGCTCGACGAGATGCTGGAACGCGCCGCCGATTACCTGGAACGCGAATTCGACCGCTTCACCGCGACCGCGCTGTCGTTGCTCGAACCCGCGATCATCGTGCTGATGGGCGGGATCGTAGCGACGATCGTGCTCGCGATCCTGCTGCCGATCCTCCAGCTCAACACGCTGGCAGGCCAATGAGGAAATTCATGCGTACCGACACCAAGAACCGCCGCCGCCGTCGCGAGGATGGCTTTACGCCCGTTAGGCGTTCCGCCGAACACGGCTTCACGCTGGTGGAGCTGATGGTCGTGATCGTGATCATCGGGCTGCTCGCGACGATCGTCGCGATCAACGTCCTGCCATCGGGGGATCGCGCGCGGACCGAAAAGGCGAAGGCGGACATCGCGCAGATCGAGGGCGGGCTCGAGCTGTACAAGCTGCAGAACATGACCTTCCCGAACACCTCGCAGGGGCTGAACGCGCTGGTGAGCGCGCCCGCGGGGCTGACCGATCCGTCACGGTATCAGGCGGGCGGCTATCTGAAGAAGCTGCCGAACGATCCGTGGGGCCGGCCCTATCTCTACGCATCGCCCGGCCAGCATGGCGAGGCAGACGTCTGGACCTTCGGCGCGGACGGCAAGGAAGGCGGCGAGGGGATCGATGCCGATATCGGCAATTGGCAATAAGCGCGTCGGATCGCGGGTGAGGCGTTCCGCCGAACACGGCTCCACGTCGGCGAGGCGTTCCGCCGAACACGGCTTCACGCTCGTAGAGCTGATGGTCGTCATAACCGTGATCGGTCTCGTCTCGGCTGTGGTGTTGTGGGCGATGCCCGATCCGCGCGGGCGGGTCGGCGACGAGGCGGCGCGTTTCGCGTTGCGGGCGCGGGCGGCGCATGACGCGGCGATCGTGGGCGCGCGTCCGGTCAGCCTGTGGATCACGGCGGGTGGCTATGGCTTCGACCAGCGCATCGCGGGCGCATGGGCGCCGATCGCGGAGAAGCCGCTGCGGGTCGAGCGCTGGTCCGACGGCACCGTCGCGACGCTGGGCGAGGCAGGCGCGCGGGTGCGGGTGACGTTCGACAGCACCGGGCTCGCGGACCGCGCCACGACGCTGACGCTCAGCCGGTCGGGCGCGCAGGCGTTCGTTCGGATCGACGCCGATGGCAGCGTGCGTGCCGATGCGATCTGACCTGGCCCTCCGCCCGGATCGTCAGGCGGGATTCACGCTGATCGAGATCATGGTCGCGCTCGCGGTGTTCAGTCTCGCGGTGCTGGCGCTGGTGCGGCTGGAAAGCGCGACGATCCGCGGCGCCACGATCCTCGACGAGACGATGGTGGCGGGCCTGGTCGCGCGCAACGTCGCGATTTTGGCGGTGACTGATCCTTCGCCGCCAGCGCGGGGGGTCAGCAACGGCGTCGAGCAGAATGGCGGGCGCGGCTGGGCGTGGTCGCGCAGCGTGCAGGCGACGGGCAACCCGGCAATCGTGCGCATCGACGTCGCAGTCGCCGATCGTAACGGCGCGGTGATCGGGCGGGCATCGATGGTCCGGCCAGCGAACACCGATGTGCCGCTGCCGACCGCGTCGGGCAACAGCGCCGGAGCGGCCCAGCCATGACGCGGCGGTCGGTAAACGGCGGGGCGGGGCCCCGGATCGGATCCGTGGTGACGGTGGGAGACGGCGTCGTTGCCCGCGAAGCAGGCTTCACCCTCGTCGAGGTCATGGTGTCGCTGCTGATCTTTGGGATGCTCGCTGCAGCGGGCGTGTCGATCCTGTCGTTCAGCGTGCGGGCGCAGGGCGCGACCGCGGCGAAGCTCGACGACCTGTCCGCGCTCAACCGCACGATCGCGCTGCTGTCGGGCGATCTCGCTCAGGCGAGGCCGCGCTCGACGCGGGATACCGAGGGGCAGGTAATCCCCGCCTTCGTCGGCACCGCGTCGGGGGTGCCGCTGGTACGCTTCGTCCGCGCCGGGTGGAGCAACATCGACGCCGCCGCGCGGCCGAGCACGCAGAAGGTCGAATACCGGCTGGTCGACGGCACACTCGAACGCGTCGCCTACCCGATGCTGGACGGTGCGGCGCCGCTGCCCCCGGTGGCGCTGCTCACCAAGGTGCGGGCGGTGACCGCACGCTATCGCTACAAGGGCGCGTGGGCGGATCGCTGGGACGGCAGCAACGGCGTGCCGCTGCCCGACGCGGTCGAACTCGCGGTGCTGCGCGACACCGGGGTGCAGTACCGCGCGATCGCGCTGATCGGGTCGGGCTATGCCCCCGACGACAAGCCGAAGACGGCCAATGCAGCGCCCTGATCGCGGGGCCGAGCGCGGCGCGGCGCTGCTGACGGTGCTGATGCTGGTGGCGATCATCGCGGTGCTGGCGGGCGGCGCGCTCGAACGGCTGCGGCTGTCGACCCGGCTGGCCGGAAACGCGATCGGCGGGGAGCAGGCGCGCGCCTATGCCTATGCCGCGGAGGCGCTGGCGCTGAGCCGGGTCACCGACCAGCTCGCGCGCGACAAGACGCGGGTGACGCTGGCGGGCGGGTGGAGCGGGCGGCCGTTCGGGCTGCCGCTGCCGGGCGGCGGGGTCGCGGTGGCGCGGGTCACCGACGGGGGCAATTGCTTCAACCTGAATGGCCTGGTGCTGCCCGGCGACGTTCCCGGCACCTACAGCAGCAACGGCGCGGCTCGGGTGGTGTTCGTGCGGTTGATGCGGCTGATCGAGGTGCCGGCGCAGGCCGCGGAGACGATCGCGGCGAGCGCCAGCGACTGGATCGATACCGATCAGGACCAGCAACCCTCAGGCGGCGAGGACGAGCTCTATCGTGGGCGCGAGATCCCTTATCGCACCGCCAACACGTTGATGAGCGACACGAGCGAGCTGCGCGCGGTCAACGGCATGACGCCGGAGATCTATGTGCGGCTGCGGCCGTGGGTTTGCACGCTGCCCAAGGCCGAGATGTCGACGATCAACGTCAACACGGTGGCGCCCGAACAGGCCGCGCTGCTGGCGATGCAGATGCCGGATACCGCGACGGTGCAGGCCGTGCGCGGCGCGCTGCTGCGCCGTCCGCCGCAGGGGTACAAAGTGGCGGACGAATTCTGGAAGCAGGTCACGCTCGCCGATGGCGCGGGACCGGACCAGGGTTCGGGCCAGACCGCCGTCACCTCGTCTTGGTTCGCGCTGCGGGTCGACGTGACGATGGGCGACACGGTGATCGAAGAACATGCATTGATCGATGCGAACCGGCTTCCCGCACGCCTCGTGGCACGGCAATGGGGGGAGGACTCATGACGATGCTCATCTTCCTTCCCTCGGCGCAGCGCGGCTATCGCTGGATCGACCTCGCCGAGGGCGCGATGCCGCGCGAGGGCGACGGCATCCCGACCAGCGACGCGTCGTTCGTCGCAATCGCGCCGGCCGAGGCGGTGACGCTGCACTGGGCGACGCTGCCCGATCGATCGATGGCGCAGGCGATCGCGACGGCGCGCATCCTGGTCGCGGAGGCGAGCGCCGCCCCGCTCGGCGAGTTGCACGTCGCGGTGGGCGACGAGGGCGGCGGCGAGCGCCCGATCGGAGTCGTCGCGGCGGCGCAGATGCAGGAATGGCTCGCGGCACTCGCGGCGGTCGGGATCGATCCGGTCGCGGTGATCCCGGCGCCGATGCTGCTGCCGCAGCCTGACGAGGGCTATGTCCGCGCGCAGCTCGCGGGCGAGGGGGTGGTCCGCGGGACCGCCGCCGGGTTTGCGGACGAGGCGCGGCTGACCGAGCTGGTGACCGGGGGTAAGGCGCCCGTGACGCTCGACCGCGCGACGCTGTCCGCGGCGTTGATCGACGCCGCCGGGACGCCCGGGCTCGATCTGCGCCAGGGTGCTTTCGCCAAGCGGACCCGGCGCGCGATCGATTGGCCGCTGATCCGGCGGCTGGCGATGCTCGGCGCGGGCATCCTGCTGCTGACGCTGGCGATCGATGTGGTGCGGATCATCCGCTATTCCACCGGCGCCGACGCGCTGGAGGCCCGCGCCGACGCGCTGGGCCGGACCGGGCTGCCGCGCGGCGAGACCGTGACCGATGTAGATCGGCAGCTGACCGAGCGGCTGTCCGCGGTGCGCGGGCCCGGCGCCGGCTTCACCGCGACGACCGCAGCGGTCTATGCGGTGGTGCGGACGCTGCCCGGCGTCGAGATCACCGGGCTCGATTTCCAGCCAAATGGCGAGCTGCGGCTGTCGATCGCGGTTGCACGCGAGGCGCTCGCCACCGACCTGCGCACCGCGCTGATCGCGGCCGGGTTCGAGGTGCGCGCCGGGGTCTTCCAGTCGGGCGGCGGCAGGGTCACGGGCGAGATGACGGTGAGCCGACCATGACCGGACTTCGCACCTGGTTCGCGGGGCGATCGCTGCGCGAACGCCGGCTGTTGCTGGTGATGGCGGCGCTGGCGCTGGTGACGCTGGTCTGGGCCGGAGTGATCATCCCGGTCCGCGACGGCCTGTCGAGCGCGCGCGAGCGGCACGATGCCGCCGCGGTGCGGCTCGGCGAGACCCAGGCCGCGATCGATTCGATCAAGACGATCCGCGCGCTGCGTTCGGCGCCGCTTGCGGGCGCGCTGCAGGACGTGGTGCGGGCAGAGGCGGACCAGGCGGGGTTCGCGCTGGAAAGCCTCGATCCCCAGGGCCCGCAGCGGGTGCGCACCACGATCCGTTCGGCACGGCCTGGGGCGCTGACCGCGTGGCTGGCGCGGCTCGAACGGATCGGCATCCTCGTCGACACCGCGACGCTGCGCGACAATGGCGATCGCACCGTCGGCGTCGATCTGGTGCTGAAGGTCCGTTCGCTGTGAGGCGGATCAGGCTCGCCACCGGACCCGGCGTGTTGTTCGGCGCGCTGCTGCTGGCCGCGCTGCTGCTGTTCCTGCCGATGCGCCTCGCGCTCGCCTGGTCCGGGCTTGACGAGACCGGGTTCGCGGCGCGCGCGGTGACCGGCAGCGTGTGGGACGGGCGGATCGCGGAGGCGCAGTTCGGCGATCTCGCGCTCGGCGACTTGGACGCGAGCTTGTCGCCGCTGTCGCTCTTGATCGGCCGGGCGCGGCTGTCACTCGACGGGCGATCGCGCCCGTTGAGCGGTGCGGTGACGGTGACGCGGCACGGCTTCGCGATCGATCACGTCACCGCCTCGCTGCCGACCGGGCGCATCTTCCAGCCGCTGCCGGTGGGCGGGCTCGACCTCACCGACGTCAGCGTCGAGTTCGCCGACGGTCGGTGCGTGCGAGCCGAGGGGCGAGTGCGTGCGACGCTGGCGGGCGATGCTTCGGGCGTCGCATTGCCGCCGTCGGTGGCGGGCAACGCGCGCTGCGAGGGCGGGGCGCTGCTGCTGCCGCTGGCGAGCGATGCGGGCCGCGAGACGGTGGCGCTGCGGATCACCGGCGGCGGCCGCTACACTGCGGTGTTCACGCTGCAGCCCACCGATCCGGCGACGCTGGAGCGGCTGACCGCCTCGGGCTTTGTCGAGCGAGCGGGCGGCTATCAGCTGTCGGTCGAGGGTAGTTTCTGAGGACGCGCCGGTGCTCCTGCGAACGCAGGAGCCCAGAGCCACGAGCGGTGCCCTTCGTAATCCTGGGCTCCTGCTTTCGCAGGAGCATGGGGATGGACAAGCCTTGACGGCCACCGCGCCTGCCCGCTAGGGGCGCGGGCTTCGCGGCGATCGTAGTTCAATTGGTTAGAGCGTCGGCTTGTGATGCCGGATGTTGCGGGTTCAAGTCCCGTCGGTCGCCCCACTTCTTCCTTCCCGGGTTTCTCACATGACCAGCGGCTGGGGTTTCCCCGACTTCGACGACCATGAGGGCGTGCACCTCTTCACCGACCCGGCATCGGGCTTGCAGGCGGTGATCGCGATCCATTCGACCAAGCTGGGTCCTGCGGCAGGCGGCGTGCGCTTCTGGCATTATGCCAGCAGCGACGGCGCGATCACCGACGCGCTGCGGCTGTCGCGCGGGATGAGCTTCAAGAATGCGATGGCGGGCCTCGATCTAGGCGGCGGCAAGGGCGTCGTGCTGGCGGGGCGCGCTGGCGAATCGATCAGCGAGGCGCAATTGCAGGCGTTCGGCCGGTCGGTCGAATCGCTCGGCGGACGCTACGTTACCGCCGAGGATGTCGGCATGTCCGAAGCCCGGATGAAGGTGATCGCCGGCGAGACGCGCTACGTCTCCGGCCTGCCGGTCGAGAGCGGCGCGGCGGGCGGCGACCCTGGTCCCTATACCGCGCACGGCATCTATCTGGGCGTGAAGGCGGCGGCGAAGCGCGGCCTCGGCGCGACCGACATGAAGGGCGTTCGCGTCGCGATCCAGGGCGTCGGTTCGGTCGGCGGCGGGCTCGCCCGGCTGCTCGCCGGGGACGGCGCGGTGCTGACGCTCGCCGATGTCGACGAAGGCCGCGCCCAGGCGCTCGCGGGTGAACTCGGCGCGACCGTCATCGCCGCCGAGGCGATCCTGTCGGCAGACGCTGACATCGTCAGCCCGAACGCGCTCGGCGCGATCCTGACCGAAGCGAGCATCGCCGACCTGAAGGCGCGGGTGATCGCCGGCGGCGCCAACAACCAGCTCGCGACCCCGGCGGACGGCGCGCGAGTCCACGACCGCGGCATCCTCTACGCGCCCGACTATGTCATCAACGCCGGCGGCATCATCAATGTCGGGCTGGAATATCTCGGCCATGGCGACGAGGCCGAGGTGATGGCGCGGATCGCCAAGATTCCCCAGCGGCTGGACCAGGTATGGGACGAGAGCGAGCGCAGCGGCAGCCCCGCGAGCGACGTGGCGGACATGTTGGCGAAGCGACTGATCGGGCGGTAGGCCGGGGCGCTTCCACTCGGTAAGAAGAAAGCGCCCGAGCCCTTCGGCCCGGGCGCTCCTCAGGCGCTCTCAGGGAGTGGCAAGAGCGCCGAGCTGGTTACGCGGCCTTCGCCTCGTCGCTGGCCTCGACCGCGGCGAGCGGCGCGCCGGTACGGATCGCGACCGACTTCGGCTTCATCGCCTCAGGGACTTCGCGGACCAGGTCGATGACGAGCAGGCCATCGTTGAGCCGGGCGTCCTCGACGAACACGAAGTCGGCGAGTTCGAATCGACGTTCGAAGCTGCGATTGGCGATGCCGAGGTGCAGGAACTGCGCGTTCTCCGCCTTCTCGTCCTTGCGACCGGTCACCAGCAGCAGGTTCTGCTGCGCGGTGATGTCGATCTCGTCACGGGCGAACCCGGCAACGGCGAGGGTGATGCGGTAACGGTCGTCGGCCACGCGTTCGAGGTTGAACGGCGGGTAGTTCTCGGCAGCGCCACGTGCATTCGCCTCGATCAGGTCGAACAGGCGGTCGAAGCCGATGGTGGAACGGCGATAGGGGGTAAGATCGAGTCGCATTGATCAAGTCCTCTTGTGAGCGAGTTGACGAGTGAGCGGCATCCGCCGAAGCGCGATGCCGTGTCCGCTCTCCGCATGAAGCAGCGAACGACCGGAATCTGGTGTGGCCGCAGAGCCGGTCAAGGGTGCGGACGGCGATTTTTTCGCGCTCCTAGCGGCGCGGCAAAGCCCCGCTTCGCGACGGCCAAGCTTCTCCTTCTTTTAACATCCACGTCATTGATGGAGTTTGCAGGCGAGATCTCCTGGAGACCCGCATGTCATTGACCCTCGCTCTACTTCTGGCTGGCCAGGCCGCGACCGCTCCGGCGGCCCAGACGACCCCCGTCCCGCCGGATGCTGCCGCGGTCGATGCCCAGGTGCCGGATGCCGAGGCCGGGCGCGCCGGTCCCGCGATCGCCGACGCCGGGGGCGACATCGTCGTCACCGCGCGCCGTCGCAACGAAACCATCCAGCGGGTGCCGATCGCGATGTCGGTGATCGGCGGCACTGCGCTGGCCGAAACCGGCGCCAACACCGTCGGCCGGCTGACCCAGCTACAGCCCAGCCTGCAATTCTATTCGACCAACCCGCGCAATTCGGCCGCGAACATCCGCGGGCTGGGCGCGCCGTTCGGGCTGACCAACGACGGCATCGAACAGGGTGTCGGCATCTATGTCGACCAGGTCTATAACAGCCGCATCGCCGCGGCGACGTTCGACTTCACCGATGTCGACCGGGTCGAGATCCTGCGGGGGCCGCAGGGCACGCTCTACGGCAAGAACACCACCGCGGGCGCGATCAACGTCACCTCGCGCGCGCCGAGCTTCTCGCCCGAGGCGCGCGGCGAGATCACACTGGGCAACCTAGATTATGTGCAGGCGAAGGCGTCGGTGTCGGGTCCGCTGGTCGACGACAAGGTCGCGATCCGGCTTTCCGCCTCGGTGACCAGCCGCAAGGGCACGATCTACAACGTCACCAGCCGCGAATACGTCAATTCGCAGGACAATCTGTCGCTACGCAGCCGCATCCTGTGGCGCGCCGCGCCCAATCTCGATCTGACGCTGTCGGGCGACTATAATTACCAGAACCCGGATTGTTGCGCGCAGATCTACGCGCGGGTCGGGCCGACCCAGCGCCCCGCCAACCGGCAGTACGCCGCGCTCGCCGCTGCCTTCGGCTATGCGCCGCCCAGCACCGACGCGTTCGACCGGATCACCGATCTCGATACGAAGCTGCGCGCCAAGCAGGAGCTCGGCGGCCTCTCGCTGCTCGGCGAGTGGGACCTCGGCGCGGGCACGCTGACGTCGGTGACCGCGTGGCGATTCTGGAACTGGAACCCGTCCAACGACCGCGACTTCACCGGGCTGCCGATCACCTCGGTATCGGCGAATCCGTCGCAGCAGCGCCAGTACAGCCAGGAGCTGCGCTTCGCGAACAACGGGACCAACCGCATCGACTATGTCGGCGGGCTGTTCCTGTTCCACCAGACGATCGACACCCAGGGGCTACAGGTTCAGGGCAGTGCCGCGAGTCGCTGGTTGCTCAATCCGGGCGCGAGTGTGCCCGCCGGGGCCGCGGGCTGTTCGACGCCAACCACCAACGCTTGCAATCCCGCGGTGCTGAACGGGCTGCGGTCCGAGAACGAGATCGGGTTCAAGAACACCAGCGTCGCTGCGTTCGGCAAGCTGACGTGGCATGTCACCGATCGCTTCAGCGTCCAGCCCGGCGTGCGCGTCAACTACGACAAGAAGGACGGCAGCTACGTGTCGACCGTCACCACCGGGACGGGCAGTACCAATCTCAACGCCGACCAGCGCGGGGTGCTCGCGCCGCAGAGCTACAAGCCGAGCTTCGACGACTGGAACCTGTCGGGCGACCTGACGCTGGCCTATGACCTGAGCGACGATCTCCACGCCTACGCCACCTATGCGCGCAGCTTCAAATCGGGGGGCATCAACCTTTCGGGTTTGCCGCTTGACGCTGCCAACAACCCGATCCTGTCGGCAAGCACGGTCAAGCCGGAGACGGTCAACCATTACGAACTCGGGTTGAAATCGCAGTTTCTCGATCGCCGCGCGACGGTGAACCTCGCGGCGTTCTGGACCGAGATCGGTGACTATCAGGCGACCGTCACCAACAACCAGATCGGGGTGCTGCGCGGCTATCTGGCCAATGCCGAGAAGGTGCGGGTGAAGGGCATCGAGATCGACGCCGCGTTCCGTCCGGTGTCGCAGCTCAACCTATATGCCAACGCGGCCTATACCGACGCCAAATATGCGCGCTTCGTCGATGCGCCGTGCCCGCCCGAGCTGTCGGGCGGATCGGCGAGCCCGGCCAATTGCGACATCTCGGGCCAGATCCTGCCCGGCACCTCCAAATGGGCGTTCTCCTACGGCGGCGAATACAACATCCCCGCCACGGTGTTCGGCACCACGGGGCAGCTCTACGCGGGCGTCGACGGCAGTTATCGGTCGAAATTCTCGTCCAACCCGTCGAGGTCGATCTCGACCGACATCGATGGGTATGCCCTGACCAACTTTCGCCTCGGCTTCCGCAAGGAAGGATCGTGGAACCTGTTCGGCTGGCTGCGCAACGCGTTCGACACCGATTATTTCGAGCTGCTCGCGACCCAGTCCGGCAGCACCGGGCTGGTCGTCGGCCAGCCGGGCGATCCACGCACCTATGGGCTTACACTGTCGAAAACGTTCTGACCCGGTTCAGGTGACCGGGCCGACAACCGCATTGCCGGGGAGAGGAAGCCGGGCAGGGGGCGTTGGATGGAAGCTCCGCCGCCTGCCCGGCTGATCCTTTGCGCCGGCATAGCCGCCACCCCGGCGAAGGCCGGGGCCCAGTGGCGAAACGATCATAACGAATGGCAGCGCGCCGTTGCCTCTGCCTTCTCACCTGGGCCCCGGCCTGCGCCGGGGTAGGAAGGTTGGATATCAGCGCCGGCCAACGCACCCGCCGACGCCGGACATGCAAACGCCCGGATCGTTTCCGACCCGGGCGCCTGCGTGACGAAAACTCGTCAGCCCCCTTAGTTGCTCCGGACCCGCGCGTTTTCGCTGCGAAACCCTCGGCTAGATCCCCGAACCACGGCCATTGCCTGTGCATCAGTGATTGTTTTGCTAGGCATCGACACCGCGCTTGTCACGGCCGATCTGGCCCCTCGGAATCGATTGCGCCGCACCTGTGTCGAATCCGCAACATTTGTTGCACGGGGCCGGACGCCGCCCTAGAGCGGCGCCATGATCCTCTCACGCTACGAACGGATGATCGCCCGGCGCTATCTGCTGCCGGGCAAAGGTGAGGCGTTCATCTTCCTCGTCGCCTCGATCAGCCTGGTCGCGGTGATGCTCGGAGTCGCCGCTCTGGTGATCGTGATGAGCGTCATGAACGGCTTTCGCGCCGAGCTGTTCGACAAGATCGTCGGGCTCAACGGCCATGCGGTGGTCCAGGGGATCGGTGGGCGGCTGCCCGACTGGCGCGAGATCGTCGCCGAGGCGCAGCGCACCAAGGGCGTCACGAAAGCGGTGCCGCTGATCGACCAGCCGCTGATGGGCACCTATAACGGCCGGGTCGAGGCGGTGCTGGTGCGCGGCATGCGCGTCGCCGACATCCGCGGCAATTCGACGATCCGCAACAAGGTGGTGATGGGCTCGCTGTCCAGCATCACCCGCGGCAGCGGCCGGATCGCGATCGGCGTGCGGCTGGCGGAGGCGCTGGGCGCGCAGGTCGGCAGCGAGATCTCGCTGATCAGCCCGCAGGGACAGGCGACGCCGTTCGGCACCGTCCCGCGGATCGTCAACTACACGGTCGGCGCGATCTTCGAGATCGGAGTGTATGATTACGACAAGGCCTATGTCGTCATGCCGATCGAGGACGCGCAGACGCTGTTGCTGATGGGCGACGCCGCCGGGATGGTCGAGGTCGAGACCGTCGATGCGGACCGGGTCGGCGAGATCCTCGCGCCACTCGCGGACAAGGTCGGCGGCCGCGCGGTGATCGCCGACTGGCGGACGATGAACGCGCAGTTGTTCGAAGCGCTCGCGGTCGAACGCGTCGCGATGTTCACGGTGCTGTCGATCATCATCCTGGTCGCGGTGTTCAACATCCTGTCGTCGCTGATCATGCTGGTCCGCGCCAAGACCCGCGACATTGCGATCCTGCGGACGATGGGTGCTACCCGCGGTGGGCTGATGCGGATCTTCATGATCGTCGGCACCACGATCGGCGCGCTCGGCACGCTCGCCGGCCTCGCGCTCGGTTTCGTTTTCCTGTTCTATCGTCAGGGTGTGGTGAACTTCGTCCAGCTGGTGACGGGTCAAAACCTGTGGGATCCGTCGATCCGCTATCTGACCGAGCTGCCGTCGAAGACCGATCCGGTCGAGGTCGTCGTGATCACCGCGATGGCGCTGATCTTCAGCTTCCTGGCGACGCTCTACCCGGCGTGGAAGGCGGCGAGTACCGATCCCGTGCAGGTGCTCCGTTATGAGTGACGCCGTCCTCCAGACCATCGGCCTCGCGCGCAGCTTCACCCAGGGCGGCGAGACGATCGAGGTGCTGCGCGGGGTCGATCTCGCGGTCGCGCCCGGCGAGATCGTCGCGCTGCTGGGGCCGTCGGGATCGGGCAAGTCGACGCTGTTGCAGGCGGTCGGGCTGCTCGAAGGCGGCTTCCAGGGATCGATCCGGATCGCGGGCACCGAGGCCGCTAAGCTCGATTCGCACGGTCGCACCGTGGTGCGCCGCGACAGCCTCGGCTTCGTCTATCAGTTCCATCACCTGCTGCCCGATTTCAACGCGACCGAGAACGTCGTCCTGCCGCAGCTCGTCCACGGCGCCGAGCGCGACGCGGCGGACGCGCGCGCGACCGATCTGCTGACCCAGCTCGGGCTCGGCCACCGGCTGACCCATCGGCCGAGCCAGCTGTCGGGCGGCGAGCAGCAGCGCGTCGCGGTCGCCCGCGCGCTCGCCAACCGCCCCGCGCTGATCCTCGCCGACGAACCAACCGGCAACCTGGACGAGACCACCGCCGACATCGTCTTCGTCGAATTCCTGCGGCTGGTTCGCGAGGAAGGCTCCGCGGCGTTGGTAGCGACCCACAACGAACGCCTGGCCGCGCGGATGGACCGGGTGCTTCGACTCCACGAGGGGCGGCTGCAAGGGCAAGGAACGGCATGACCGCGATCACCGACTATGAAGTCCGCGCCGCCGACGGTGGCCCGGCGACACTCGACACCTGGCGGGGCAAGGTGCTGCTGATCGTCAACACCGCATCCAAATGCGGGTTCACGCCGCAATATGAGGGGCTCGAGACGCTCCACCGCGATCTGGGCGAGCGCGGGTTCGAGGTGCTCGCCTTTCCGTGCAACCAGTTCGGCGCGCAGGAGCCGGGCGATGCCGCCGAGATCGCGAATTTCTGCACGCTGACCTACGACGTGACTTTTCCGGTGTTCGCGAAGATCGACGTGAACGGGCCGGAGGCCGATCCGCTGTTCGAACGACTGAAGGCCGACGCGCCGGGGGTTCTGGGGTCGCGCGCGATCAAGTGGAACTTCACCAAGTTCCTGGTCGACCGGCAGGGCCGCGTGGTCCGCCGCTATGCGCCGACGACGAAGCCCGAGGATATCGAGCGGGATATCGTGAAGCTGTTGTAACTCGCCCGATCCGCGCTTCCCGAATCGCGCCCGGCCCCCCATACCGGGTCGATGCACGCCGGCTTCGTTCCTCTCCGCATCTTCTCGTCCTACACGATGCTCGACGGCGCGATCGAGCCGAAGGCGATCGCCAAGCAGGCGAAGACGCTGCGCTTCCCCGCGGCGGGGCTCACCGATCGCAACGGCCTCTATGCCGCCATGGCGTTTTCCGATGCGGCCAAGAAGGACGGGGTGCAGCCGATCATCGGCACGTTGCTGGGGCTCGCGCGTCCCGACATGCCCGAGGGCGTCGAGGTGCCGCTCGACTGGATCGCGCTCTATGCGCAGGACGCCGCCGGCTACGACAATCTGTGCGCGCTGGTCAGCCACGCACATCTCGATCGTCCGATCGAACAACCCGCGCATGTCGATTTCGACATACTCGCCAAGCACAGCGCCGGCCTGATCGCGCTGACCGCGGGCGGCGAGGGCGGGGTCGCGCGGCTATTCGCGGAGGAGCAGCCGGCACGCGCCGAGGCATATGCCGATCGGCTGCAACGGCTGTTCCCGGACCGGCTCTATGTCGAGATCGCGCGACGTGGCGACGCCGTCGAGCTGGCTGCCGAAGCCGCGCTGATCGACCTGGCCTATGGGCGAAACCTGCCGCTGGTCGCGACCAATCCCTGCTGCTTCGCCGAGAGCGCGTTCGGCGATGCGCACGACGCCATGCTCTGCATCGCTCATTCGACCTATGTCGAGAGCGAGGACCGCCCGCGCAGCTGCCCCGAAGCGTGGCTCAAGCCCGCGGAGACGATGCGGACGCTGTTCGCCGATCTGCCGGAAGCGATCGAGAACACGCTGGTAGTCGCACAACGCTGCGCGGTGATGGCGCCGAGCCGCAAGCCGATCCTGCCGAGCCTGGCGGGCGACATTGCCGGCGAAGCGCAGCTGCTGCGCGACGATGCGAGAGCGGGGCTTGAGGCGCGGCTGGACCGGATCGAGTTGTTACGGCGGGCTTCCTTCACTCCGTTCGTTTCGAGCGAAGTCGAGAAACCTGCGCTTGAGGAGACCGGTGTCTCGACGTCGCTCGACACGAACGGCTTGGACTGGCGCCAGCCTTACCGCGACCGGCTCGACTTCGAACTCGACGTCATCATTCAGATGGGCTTTCCCGGCTATTTCCTGATCGTCGCGGACTTCATCAAATGGGCGAAGGATCATGACATTCCGGTCGGACCCGGCCGTGGATCGGGCGCGGGATCGGTGGTGGCGTGGGCGCTCACGATCACCGATCTCGATCCGATAAAGCTCGGGCTGTTGTTCGAACGGTTCCTCAATCCCGAACGCGTGTCGATGCCCGATTTCGACATCGATTTCTGCGAAACCAGGCGCGGCGAGGTGATCCGCTACGTTCAGGAGAAATATGGCCGCGATCAGGTGGCGCAGATCATCACCTTCGGTAAGCTGAAGGCGCGCGCGGTGCTGAAGGACACCGGTCGCGTGCTGCAGATGAGCTACGGGCAGGTCGATCGGCTGGCGAAGCTGGTGCCGAACCATCCGACCGATCCGTGGACGCTGGAGCGCGCGCTGAACGGCGTCGCCGAGCTCGCCAAGGAATATGCCAACGACAACGGCGTCCGTCGGCTGCTCGATCTGGCGATGAAGCTGGAGGGGCTGCCGCGCCATTCCTCGACCCATGCCGCCGGCGTGGTAATCGGCGATCGCCCGCTCGCGCAGCTGGTGCCGCTCTACCGCGATCCGCGATCCGACATGCCGGTCACGCAGTTCGACATGAAATATGTCGAGGGCGCGGGCCTGGTGAAGTTCGACTTTCTCGGCCTGAAGACGCTGTCGGTGCTGCAGAAGGCGCTGAAGCTGCTGGCGAAACGCGGCATCGCCGTCGATCTCGATGCGCTCGAATGGGACGACGAGGGCGTCTATTCGCTGCTCCAGAAAGGCGACACGGTCGGCGTATTCCAGCTGGAGTCCGAGGGCATGCGCCGCACCCTCGCGGCGGTGCGCCCGTCCAACTTCAACGACATCATCGCGCTCGTGTCGCTCTATCGGCCGGGGCCGATGGATAACATCCCGAGCTTCGGCCGCCGCAAGAACGGGCAGGAGCCGATCGCGTATCCGCACCGCCTGCTCGAACCGATCCTGGCGGAGACCTACGGGATCTTCGTCTACCAGGAACAGGTCATGCAGGCCGCGCAGGTGCTGGCGGGGTTCAGCCTCGGCGGCGCCGATCTGCTGCGACGCGCGATGGGCAAGAAGGTTAAGGCGGAGATGGACGCGCAGCGCGCGGGCTTCGTCGAAGGCTGCGCCACCGTCAACGGCATCAAGGCCGCCGAGGCCAATGCGCTGTTCGACCTGATCGACAAGTTCGCGGGCTATGGCTTCAACAAGAGCCACGCCGCCGCCTATGCGCTGCTCGCCTACCAGACCGCGTGGCTGAAGGCGCACCATCCGCACGAATTCTACGCCGCGTCGATGTGCTACGACATGGCGCAGACCGACAAGCTCGGCATCTTCGTCGACGATGCTCGGCGGATGGGGATCGCGCTGCTCGGCCCCGACATCAATGCCAGCGGGGCGGAGTTCGACGTCGAGACCACCGGCCGGTACGACGACGGCAAGGAGATGCTGGCGGTTCGCTATGCGCTCGCGGCGCTGAAGTCGGTCGGCGAAGGGGCGATGGACCGGTTGGTCGCCGAGCGCGAGGGCAATGGCGCGTTCGTCAGCCTCGACGATCTCGCCACCCGGGTCGATCCGCGGCTGATCAACAAGCGGCAGCTCGAGACGCTGGCGGCGGGCGGCGCGTTCGATTCGCTCGACCCCAACCGCGCCGGCATCCATGCCACCGCCGAGACGATCCTGGCGGTCGCCGCGCGCACCCATGAGGGGCGTACCAGCGGGCAGGGCGGCCTGTTCGGCGCCGCCGATGTGGCGGGCGACACGATCAAGCTGCCGCAGTCGGTCATCTGGACGCTGGCGCAGCGGATGGAGCAGGAGAAGGAGGCGTTCGGGTTCTACTTCTCGTCGCACCCGGTCGATCGCCATTCGCACCTCGCGCGGATGCATGGCGCGCGGCAGTTCACCGCGCTCGGCGAGCTCCACATTCCCGACGACGGGACCCGCGCCGGCGCGATGATGGCGGTGCTGGTGGAGGATGCGCGCTGGCGGACGTCCGCGCGCGGACGGCGTTATCTGATGGCGACGTTGTCGGACGCGAGCGGGCAGTTCGTCGCGACCTGCTTCGACGATGCGGTGGCGAAGGACCTGGAGGATGCCGCCCGCGCCGGCGGGTGCGGACTCGCGACCGTCGAGCTCGATCGTCGGCCGGGAGAGGATACACCGCGGGTTTCGATCAAGCGGATCCAGCCGTTCGAGAGCCTCGCCTCGACTGCGCGCTTCGTGGTCGAGATCGTGGTGGAGGATCAAGCGGCGTTCCCCGCGCTTGCCGGGTTGCTCGCGGATCACCGCGGCGCGCGGGGCGAGGTGCGGGTGCGGACGCGGCTGGCGGACGGGGAGGCGACGGTGCTGCTCGGGCGCGACTTCCTGCTCGATGGCGAGCTGGCGGGGCATCTCGAGCGGCTGCCGGGCGTGGCGAGCGTCGCGTTCAAGACGTCGGAGACGCGGTTGCAGCTGGTGGGGTGACCCGTGGCACCCGCCTTTGTCGGGGGTAAGGGAGGATGCGGCCGGGCGGGCGTTCGAAGTCGGGGTACGCCGTCGCCATTCCGCAACAATTCCTCACACCGGCGGGATTGCCCCCGCGCGCTCCTGACGCCATCCTTGGTCGAGCAGGCGCATCAACGCGTCGCGAGAGGATCACCATGCTAGGCGGAATGCAGGATTTCGAACTTCGCGTACCCCGGCTGATCGATCATGCGGCGCGCGAGCACGGGCATCGCGAACTCGTCAGCCATTGGGCCGACGGACGCGAGACCCGCACCGACTGGGCCGGCATCGCGCGCGATTCGCGCAAGCTGGCGCAGGCGCTCGAACGGCTCGGCGTCCGACCTGGCGACCGGGTCGCGACGCTGGCGATGAACCACGCGCACCATCTCGTTGCCTGGTACGGTGCGATCGGAATGGGCGGGGTGATCCACACCATCAACCCGCGGCTGTTCGACGAACAGCTGGTCTACATCGCCAACCACGCGGAGGACCGCGTGCTGTTCTACGACGTCGTGTTCCAGCCGATCGTCGATCGGCTGCGCACGCAATGGACGAGCATCCGCCACTTCGTTGCGTTCGACGATCTCGGCCCCGACGGATTCGCCGCGCTGATCGATCGCGAGGAGGGCGACTATGCCTGGGTCGAGGGGCCGGAGCGCGATCCGTGCATGCTCTGCTACACCAGCGGCACCACGGGCAATCCGAAGGGCGTGCTCTACGAACACCGCTCGACGATGATCCATGCGATGGCGGAGGTCGCGCCCTGGGTGTTCAACCTGTCCCCTTCCGCGGTGGTGCTGCCGGTCGTTCCGTTGTTCCATGCCGCCGCCTGGGGGCTGCCGTTCGCATGCGCGCTGGCGGGCGCCAAGCTGGTCTATTCGGCGGTCAACGATCCCGCGGTGCTGTGCCGGCTGATGAACGACGAGAAGGTGACCCATTCCGCGGGCGTGCCGACGGTGTGGCTCGCGATGTTCGGCCATATCGACGCGACCGGCGAAGCGCCGGCGCACCTCCAGCAGGTCACGATCGGCGGCTCCGCGGCGCCGCGCGCAATGATCGAGCGGATCATGGCGATGGGCGCGACGGTCAAGCATCTATGGGGCATGACCGAGACGTCGCCGATCGGCACCGCCGGCTGCGAGCCGCCGCACTGGCGCGACATGACGCACGACGAGCGCCTCGACCTCGTCTGCAAGCAGGGCAGCGTGCCGTTCGGTATCGAGCTCCGGATCGTCGACGATGCCGGCGCCGTGCTGCCCCGCGACGGCGTGGCGGCGGGCCGGTTGCAGGTTCGCGGGCCATGGGTGGTGAAGCGCTATTTTGGCGCCGAAGCGGACGCGGTCGATGCCGAGGGCTGGTTCGACACCGGCGACGTGTCGGTACTGCACGCAGACGGCACGATGCAGATCACCGATCGATCGAAGGACGTGATCAAATCGGGCGGCGAATGGATCAGCTCGGTCGATCTGGAGAACGCCGCGATGGGATGCCCCGGGGTCGCCGAAGCGGCGGCGATCGGCGTGCGCCATCCGAAATGGGACGAACGCCCGCTGCTGCTGGTCGTCCGCAAGCCGGGCGCGACGGTGACCCCGCAGGAGATCACCCGGCATCTGGCGCAGCACGTCGCCAAATGGTGGCTGCCGGACGCGATCGAGTTCGTGGAGTCGCTGCCGCATACCGCGACGGGGAAGTTGCTGAAGACAACGTTGCGGGAGCGGTACAAGGATTTTCGACTGGAAGCCGCTTAGGCCACTGCTGCCGAATTGTGCTCCCGCTGGCTTGAGACCTCTACTAACTTTCCGTCACCCCGAATTCGTTCCGGGGTCCACCGTTCCGCAAAATCAACGGCTTATGCCCGTGCGGAACAGTGGATCCCGGAACAAGGCTCTCCTGAGCGAAGTCGAAGGGTCCGGGATGACGGCGTGAGTTTCGCAGAGGTCCCGCTGAACCAGGACACGGCCGGTATCGCGCTGGCAGAGCGGGACCCCGGATCAAGTCCGGGGTGACGAAGATGGTTGACGTGCTGTGACCGACGCCGTGCTCCCGCGGAGGCGGGAGCCTCGTGCTGGGTTCTCGCCTTCGCGGGGACACATGGGCGAGGGCGACCCTCGTGCCGCTATGCGTACCGGGACGCCGTCTCGCGGATCAGGGCGATCATGTTGGGGATGCCCTGGGTCCGGTTGGAGCTCAGCTGTTTCGACAGGTCGAACGGGGCGAGTGCGGCGGAGATGTCGGTCGCGAGGATCTCGGCGGCGGGGCGATCCTGGACCGTCAGCAGGACCAGCGCGATGATACCCTTCGTGATCGCCGCGTTCGAATCGGCGAGGAAATGCAGTGTCTGCCCGTCGGTCGCCATCGGGTATACCCACACCGACGCCGAGCAGCCCCTGACCAGCGTCGCGTCCGATTTCAGCGCCGTCGGCATCGGCTCCAGCTCGCGGCCGAGATCGATCAGCAGTCGGTAGCGATCGTCTGCTTCCAGGAACGCGTATTCGTCACGAACGTCGGCAAGATTGATGGCGGGGCTGGGCATTTGCGGCGGGTACAAAAGGCGGGGTCAGAGGTCCACCCCTGCGGCGATCGCCTCGAGCTTCTTGATGCGTTCCTTCAGGTCCGCAATCTCGATCCGTGCGCCGGCGGTCGGCTGCGGAGCGGTGGGGCCGTGTGCCTGGTCGAGTTCCGAATGCTTCAGCGCCAGCCAGCTGCGCCAGCCCGAAAGCCCGGCGGTGGTGATCATCGCGAGCCCGGCGAGCGAGGCGGTGGCGAGGGTCAGATAGAGATTGGCATCGATCATGTCCGCCTCCTTCAGCGGTCGCGCAGCCGTTCGATCTCCTGGGTGAGATCGGTGCTGCCATGGTTGTCGGTGATCACGCGTTCGAGGACCTGGATGCGTTCGCGCAGCAGCTGGACCTCGTCGCGAAGCATCGCGGTGTGCAGTTCGGCGAGGCTCGGCTCGGCCGGTGCCTGCCTGACGCGGCGGCGCTGGACGACCAGGACGGCCACCACAATCGCCAGCACCAGCAGGAAGAGATCGGCGAACACCATCTTGTCAGTCGCGGCCCGCGAGGATGCGCGGTTCGTCGCGCAGCTGATCGATCTCGTGCGCGAGATCGGCGCCGCGGTCGGTGGCGATCCGTTCGAGCACGCGGACCCGCTGTTCGAGCTGCTGGGTGTGTGCGGCGTATTGCGCGGCCTTCTCGGCGACCATGGTCGCTTCGATCTCAAGGCGGCGCTGCTGATAGGCGAACCAAGGCTTGACGAAGACGCCGCCGAAGATCGCGAGCAGGCCGCAGGAGATGCCGAGGATGGGGATGAGGAGCGGGCTCATGATGTCGCTTTCCGATGCTGGGGAGGGTTCGGGCCGGGCTATTGGCCGCGCAGCGCTTCGATCTCGCGGGCGGTGCGCTCGGCAGGATCGGTGGCGATCCGTTCGAGGACCGCGATGCGCTCCTCCAGCCGCGAAACCTGGCCGTTCAGCCGTTCGTTCTCGCCGGTCAGCAGTTCGACCTTGCGGCCTTCGTCGACCGCGTCGTTGCGGTGGCTGAAGCCGCGGCGGCGCCGGCCGTGGCCTTCGTCTTCGAGCGGGTAGCCGTGCTTGGCGCGGACCCAGGTGGTGAATGCGCCGCGTGCCATGACCACGCCGACGATGCCGATCGGTACGATCCAACCCATATCCATGATGCTTCTCCCCGTGGCCTTGCGCTCGGTTCAGCGCAGGCTGTCGATTTCCTGTGCGAGCTGGCTGTTGCGGCTGGTGTAGTGCAGCTCGATGTCGGCCAGGCGGCGATCGATATCGCGGAACTTGGAGCGGACCTCCGCGGTCGAACGCTTGGGGTTCGATCGGACGCCTTGCCAGAATTTCTGGTCCTCGTCGGTTTCGTACAGGCCGACCGGCTTGGGCTGACCCATCCAGGCGACCAGCCAATAGCCGATCAGCGTCCAGGGAAAGCCGCCGGCGAAGGTCAGCAGGACCATCGCGACGCGGACCCAGAGCACCTCGATCCCCGTATAATCGGCGATCCCGGCGCACACGCCCTTCCATTTGGCATTCTGCTTGTCGAGGTAGAATTGGGTGCGGCTGGCGGACATCTCAGTTCCTCCGATCGATCTGGTAAGTGGCCTGGGGCGCGCTGATGCTGCGCTTCCAGTCGGGATTGTCGGCGGCGATGATCCGCTCGACGGTGTTGACGCGGTCTTCGAGGCGGCGGGCGAGCATCTGCATCTCGTCGAGCAGGCGTTCGTCCTCGTCGGTGATCTTCGGTGCGGTCTTCCACCGGGTGACGTAGTGGAGGATCACCCAGGGCAGGCCGATGAACAGCATGCCGCAGACCAGGACGGGCAACAGAACTTCGTCCATCTCATGATTCCTTGTTCATGCGCGCCTTCAGCGCGGCGAGTTCGGCGTCGACCTTGTCGCTGGCGCGCAGCTCCGAGATCTCGTCGTCGAGCGTCTTCGGCAGCCCCAGGCCCATCGCGTCGGCGCGGCCCTCGGCATCGTCGACCCGGCGTTCGAGCACGTCGAAGCGGCTGAACGCGTCGTGCGTCTTCGGCCCGTTGTACATTTCGCGCAGGCGGTAGCGATTGGTCGCGCTCTCCATCCGGGTCTGCACGCTCGACTGCTTGGCACGTGCCTCGCTGAGCTTCTTCTGCAGCTTGGCGATGTCCTCTTCCGACGCGCGCAGCGCATCGTCGAGCACCGCGATCTCGATCTTCAGCTGGTCGGCCATGTCGACCGCCTTCTGCCGCTCGACCAGCGCCGCCTTGGCGAGATCCTCGCGGTCTTTCGACAGCGCGAGTTCCGCCTTCTCGGTCCAGTTCGCCTGGAGCTGTTCGAGCTTCGAGATATGCCGGCGCATCTCCTTCTGGTCGGCGATCGTCCGGGCGGCGGACGCGCGGACCTCGACCAGCGTCTCCTCCATCTCGAGGATGATCATGCGGATCAGCTTCGCAGGGTCCTCCGCCTTCTCGAGGAGATCGGCGAAGTTGGCGGCGACGATGTCGCGGGTGCGGGAGAAAATGCCCATCTGTACTGGTGCTCCTGGGTAGTGGTGACCGGGACCGGTCAGGGAAGTAGCCGGCCCCGGTGCGGCCGTCACGCCTGCGGGCGGGCGGCCATCTCGGTCGTCGCGCCGGCATGGGCCGGTCCGACCGCGCTCAGCACGCAGGTGGTGCTGAACAGGATCGAGCAGGCGATGGCTGCGAGCGTGCGGCTGAAATCCGATTTGAACATGGTGTCCTCCTTGACTTTGTCTGAACCTCGACCGCCTCGTCAGCGGTATGAACACGGCATTGCAGAAGCCGTGCCAGTTTCTCGAATGACGGTAAATCAGCTACTTAGCCAAGGTGTGGCATATGGGCGACACACTTAATGCTTGCCAAGCGTTGGTGGAATTCGCCAGAGGTTGGCAATGGAACGAACGACCCAGGTGATCGGCCAAAGCGGCGCCTTTCTCGATGCGCTCGAACACGCTTCGCGCGCGGCGGCGCTGGACCGGCCGGTGCTGGTGATCGGGGAGCGCGGAACGGGCAAGGAACTGGTCGCCGAGCGGCTCCACCGGCTGAGCCCGCGCTGGGATCATCCACTGGTGGTGATGAACTGCGCGGCGCTGCCGGAGACGCTGATCGAGGCCGAATTGTTCGGGCACGAGGCAGGATCGTTCACCGGTGCGACCAAGGCACGGGTGGGGCGGTTCGAGGAGGCGGACGGCGGCACGCTGTTCCTCGATGAACTCGGCACGCTGTCGATGGGCGCGCAGGAGCGGCTGCTCCGCGCGGTCGAATATGGCGAGGTGACGCGGATCGGGTCGTCGCGTCCGATCCGCGTCGACGTCCGCATCGTCGCCGCGACCAACGAGCATCTGCCCGACAAGGTGGATGCCTACGAGTTTCGCGCGGATCTGCTCGACCGGCTGTCGTTCGAGGTAGTGACCCTGCCGCCGCTGCGCGCGCGGGCGGGCGACATCGTCGTGCTGGCGGATCATTTCGGCCGGCGGATGGCATCGGAGATCGGGCGTGATCGTTGGCATGGCTTCGGCCCGGTCGCGCTAGATTCACTGGTCAGGCATCCCTGGCCGGGCAACGTCCGCGAACTCCGCAACGTCGTCGAGCGCGCGGTATACCGCTGGACCGAGGACGGCCCGGTCGACGCGATCGAGATCGACCCGTTCCAGTCGCCCTATCGCCCCCAGAGCCGCCGCGCCGCGCCCGCCGCGTCGCCATCCGCCGAGGCCGTCACGCCGCTGCCAGAGGATTCCCCGGTGGTCGCCTGCGATGCGGGGCCGTCCGACTTCAAGTCGCGGGTGGCGCGGTTCGAACGCGACCTGCTGGCGCGGTCGCTGGCCGAACACCGGTTCAACCAGCGATCGACCGCGGAGGCGCTCGGGCTGAGCTACGATCAATTGCGGCACGCGTTGCGTCGGCACGACCTGATCAATGCAGGTGCGGTTGCGTAACGATCCGTCCGGAGCCATTGCGGGCCGCAGACGTTGTTGAGCCCGAACCCGAAAAGTGGAGAAGAACCGATGGCCTTCGAACTGCCGCCGCTGCCGTACGACTATGACGCGCTGGAGCCCGTCATCAGCTCGGAAACGATGCACTTCCACCACGACAAGCATCACAAGGCCTATACCGACAAGCTGAACGAGGGCGTCGAGAAGGACCCCGCGCTGCAGGGCAAGACGATCGAGCAGATCCTGGGCATGATCTCGTCGCAGCCGCCGCTCGTCCGCAACAATGGCGGTGGCTATTGGAACCACGACTTCTTCTGGAAGAGCATGAAGAAGGGCGGCGGCGCGCCGTCGGGCACTCTGGCCGATGCGATCGACGCCTATGGCGGGCTCGACAAGTTGAAAGAGGATTTCAACACCAAGGGCGCGGGCCAGTTCGGCTCGGGCTGGGCGTGGGTGATCGTCGATGCATCGGGCAAGCTCGAGGTCGTCTCGACCCCGAACCAGGACAACCCGCTGATGGACGACGCCAAGGACAAGGGCACCCCGATTCTCGGCAACGACGTCTGGGAGCACGCCTATTACCTGACGTACAAGAACGATCGGCCGGGATATCTGAAGGCGTGGTGGGATATCGTCGACTGGGACATCGTGGGCCAGCGCTTCGACGCGGCGGCCTGACTTAGATCCTCCCTCGCTTTAGCGGGGGAGGGGGACCGCGGCCGCAGGCCGTGGTGGAGGGGGCGGTGCCGCAGGAGAGGTCCCGAGTTACCTCCCCCTCCGTCAGCCTTACGGCTGCCACCCCCCCCCGGGCGGGGGAGGATTATTCGGGGGGAACATCCCCCACCGCATCCTCGCCCACGCTCAACCCATGCCGCATCAGCATCGGGATGTTCGCCATCGCGAACAGCAGGGTCAGCGGAATCGCGCCCCATAGCTTGAAGCCTACCCAGAAATTCCAGCTGGTCGACCGCCATACCGCCTCGTTGAGGCAGGCCATCGCCACGAAGAAGATCGCCCAGTTGCGCGTCAGCTTCTGCCAGCCCGCTTCGGTCAGCCCCGGATAGGCCGAGCCGAGCAGTCCCTGCAGCAACGGCCGCCCGGTCAGCATCCCGATCCCGAGCACGCCCGCGAAGATCGCATAGACGAAGGTCGGCTTCATCTGGATGAAGCGAGGATCGTGGAAGTAGATCGTCAGCCCGCCGAACACGACGACCAGCGCGCCCGAGATCCACAGCATCGGCGAGATGCGGCCGAGCTTGGCCTGCGACACGATCATCGCGATCGCGGTGGCGAGCACGAACGCCGCGGTCGCGACGATCACCTTGGCGATCACCAGCGCGCCGACGCGGTCCATGTCCGACAGGAAGGACGAGAACTGCGCCACCAGCCGCATCGCGGTCGCCGAGGGCAGGAGGAAGTTGGCAGCGAAGAAGATCAGCAGCGGGCCGTATTCCAGGCCGAGGCGAAGGCCGGGGGCGGGGGGAGTGCTGGAGTGTTGGGTCATGCCTCGCGCTCCACCCGCCTATGCGGTGATTGCCGTGTACTCGACACATTTCCGTCGCCCCGGACTTGTTCCGGGGTCCACCGTGCCGCCCAACCCACGTTCGTCGCCCTTGCGGCGCGGTGGATCCCGGAACAAGTCCGGGATGACGGCGCGGGTATAGGGGTCGTTGATGCCAGCTTGGTGGATCGGGACACGATCTGCATCACTTCCGCACCCCCGCATCGACGCCGGCGATGATCCGGCTGACTTCGCGCGCGTCGAACGGGCGCAGGTCGGTCATTCCCTCGCCGACGCCGATCGCGTGGATCGGCAGGCCGTATTTCTCCGCCGCCGCCACCAGCACGCCGCCGCGGGCGGTGCCGTCGAGCTTGGTCATCACCAGTCCGGTGACCCCGGCGACTTCCTTGAACACCTCGATCTGGCTCAATGCATTCTGGCCGGTGGTGGCGTCGAGCACCAGCACCACGTCGTGCGGCGAGGCGGGGTTGATGCGGCCGAGGACGCGGCGGATCTTGGCCAGCTCGTCCATCAATTCGCGCTTGTTCTGAAGCCGTCCTGCGGTGTCGACGATCAGCACGTCGATGCCGGTCTCGGTCGCCTGCTTGACCGCGTCCCACACCACGCCCGCGGCGTCGCCGCCCTCGGGTCCGGTGACGATCGGCACCCCGACGCGCTCCGCCCAGGTGCGCAATTGCCCGATAGCGGCGGCGCGGAAGGTGTCGCCCGCCGCGAGCATGACGCCGTAGTCCTGCTCCATCAACAGGTGCGCGAGCTTGGCGATCGTGGTCGTCTTGCCCGATCCGTTGACCCCGATGACCAGGATCACCTGCGGCCGCGGAAACGCCTCGATTGCCAGCGGCATCGCGACCTTGGCGAGCGCCTTCTCGACCTCGTCGGCGACGACGAGCCGGATGCCGAGTTCCTCCATGTCGCGCTCGAACGTGCCTTCGGCCAGCCGCGTGCGGATCTTCCCCGCGGTCTGCGGCCCGAGATCGGAGGCGATCAGCGCCTCTTCGATGTCGTCGAGCGTCGCATCGTCGAGCCGCGCGCCGCCGAGCCCGGCGAGATTGCCGACGAGCCTGTCCGACGTCTTGCGAAAGCCGCCGATCAGCCGTTCGTGCCAGGTTGGTGTGGTGCTCATGCGAGGGTTCCGATGAGGTGGGTGTCGGTGGCGCCGACGATCCGCGCACGGATCACCGTGCCGGGGTCGATGGGGGCGGGGAGGCGGACCTCCGCGAAGTTGCCGGCATGGCCGCGGTCGCCGGGCTGTTCGACGACGATGTCGTGGCAGGTGCCGACCTGCGCGGCGAGCCAATCCTGTTTGCGAGCCGCAGCGACCTCGCGCAGCCGCTGCGCACGCTCGCGGCGGACGGGTTCGTCGACCTGCGGCATCCGGGCGGCGGGGGTGCCCGCGCGCGGCGAATAGGGGAAGATATGCGCGTGGACAATATCGGCGTCGTCGATCAGCGCCAGCGTATCCGCGAACATCCCCGCGTCCTCGGTCGGAAAGCCTGCGATCAGGTCCGCCCCGATCGCAAGGCTTGGGCGCGCGGCCTTCAGCCGGGCGACGATCGCGACCGCCTGCGCGCGGGTGTGGCGGCGCTTCATGCGCTTGAGGATCAGGTCGCTGCCCGCTTGAAACGAGAGGTGAAGGTGCGGCATGACACGCGGCTCCTGCGTCACCAGCGCGAACAGCCGGTCGTCGATCTCGATCGAGTCGAGCGACGACAGCCGCAGCCGCTCGAGCACGGGAACGTGGCGCAGGATCCGTTCGACCAGCTGGCCGAGCGTCGGCGTGCCGGGCAGGTCGTGGCCGTAGCTGGTCAGGTCGACTCCGGTGAGCACCACCTCGCGGTGCCCCGCCGCGACCAGCCCGGCGATCCGGTCGACCACCGCGCCGGCGGGCACCGATCGGCTGGGCCCGCGGCCGAACGGAATCGCGCAGAAGGTGCAGCGATGGTCGCAGCCATTCTGCACCTCGACGAACGCACGGGCATGATGCGCGAAGCTCGCGGCGAGATGGGGCGCGGTCTCCCGCAGCTGCATGATGTCGCCGACCACGACCGCCTCGGTGCTGCGCCAGGCGGCGGGCAGCAGCTTCTCGCCGTTGCCGACGACGCGATCGACCTCCGCCATCGCCGCGAAGCTCGCCGGGTCGATCTGTGCGGCGCATCCGGTGACGACGATCTCGGCACCCGGCCGATCGCGGCGCGCGCGGCGAATGGCGGCGCGCGTGGCTTTCACCGCGGCGTTGGTCACCGCGCAGCTGTTGACGACCACCGTGTCGCGCTCCCCGAGGAGCGTCCGGATCGTCTCGCTTTCGGCGATGTTGAGACGGCAGCCGAGGGAGATCACCTCTGGCGCGGAGACTGGCATGGGCTTCGATCTAGGCGGTGCCGGGCCTCAAGTAAATCGCGCGCCGCACGAAGCAAGCGGCGTCAGGTGCGCAAGCCGTTGAGTTCGGCGAGCTTGTCCTCGGGCACCATGCCCTCCAGCACCGCCCAATAGCCCGACACCGCGTTCTGCCCCGCCTTGGCATAGGCGGCCGACATGTTGACGCGGATCGCCTCGAACAGGTCGCTCTCCATCCGCGCGCCCTCCGCGGTCAGCCGCAGCAGCCGCTGGCGGCGGTCGCGCTCGCCGGGGCGAATATCGACCAGCCCGCGTTCGGTGAGTTCGTTGAGCACGCGGCCGAGCGATTGTTTGGTGATCGTCAGCAGTGACAGCAGCTCGCTAACGGTTAAGTCGGGCTTGCGCGCGATGAAGTAGAGCGCGCGGTGATGCGCGCGGCCAAGCCCTTGTGCGGCAAGGCCTTCGTCGACCGATCGGGTCAGGTGCGCGTGGCCGAAATAGAGGAGTTCCAAGCCACGCCGCAGTTCGGGTTCGCGGAGGAAAAGTGCGGATGCGGAAGGTGCTGTGGCAGCCATATTGACCGGTTTGTACATCGGTCCTAGGCCCCATGTAACCCCGTAACACGAGAGAAAACGATGCTCGCTGCCCGAACCGCGGACCATGGCTCGTTCCGTCTGGAACCAAGCACGACCTGCGTCGACGCCAACGAGCGTGCGGCCCGGCTGGTCGATCCCGGATTCGGGCGGGTCTTTACCGATCACATGGCGGTGGTCCGTTATAACGAGGCCGATGGCTGGCACGACGCGACGATCACCGCGCGCGCGCCGCTCTCGATCGATCCGTCGACCGCGGTGCTGCATTATGCGCAGGAGATCTTCGAGGGGCTGAAAGCCTATCGGCTGGCCGACGGCAGCACCGCGCTGTTTCGCCCCGCCGCTAACGCCCAGCGCTTCCGCAGCTCCGCACGCCGGCTGGCGATGCCCGAGCTGCCCGACGACCTATTCGTCCAGTCGGTCGAGCAGCTGGTGCGCACCGAGCGCCAGTGGATCCCGGAGGGCGAGGGCGGCGCGCTTTACCTCAGACCGTTCATGATCGCGAGCGAGGCGTTCCTCGGGGTGAAGCCCTCGGCCGAATATCTCTACATGGTGATCGCCTCGTCGGTCGGCGCCTATTGGAAGGGCGGTGCGCGCCCGGTGTCGATCTGGGTGTCGCGCAACTTCACCCGCGCTGCGCCGGGCGGCACCGGCGCCGCCAAATGCGGGGGCAATTACGCCGCGAGCCTGCTCGCCCAATCGGAAGCGATCCGCCAGGGGTGCGACCAGGTCGTGTTCCTCGATGCGGTCGAGCGACGCTGGGTCGAGGAGCTCGGTGGCATGAACGTGTTCTTCGTGTTCGACGACGGCAGCCTGTCGACGCCGCCGCTGACCGGAACGATCCTGCCCGGGATCACCCGCGATTCGATCCTCCAGCTCGCACGCGACCAGGGCGTCACGGTGCGTGAAGAGCCCTATGCGCTCGATCAGTGGCGTGCCGATGCCGAGAGTGGCCGCCTGACCGAGGCGTTCGCCTGCGGCACCGCCGCGGTGGTCACCCCGATCGGCAGCGTCGTCGGCGCCGACGGCCGGTTCACGATCGGATCGGGCGGAACCGGGCAGCTGACCCAGCGGATGCTCGACAGCCTGACCGCGATCCAGCGCGGCCATTCCCCCGACCCCTATGGCTGGCGCCACGCCGTCGATTGATCAGTCATGCCAGCCGTGGCAGCGGCGCGCCGGGGGTTTCCACCCGCGTTTGCGCCGCTATAAGCCCGGCACCGTTGGGGCGTCGCCAAGTGGTAAGGCAGCGGCTTTTGATGCCGCCATTCGCAGGTTCGAACCCTGCCGCCCCAGCCAACTCTCTCGACCGAGCATGTAACCTGATCGCAGCATGGGCGTTGTCGGTGGATGAAAGCACTTGCCTCTGTCGAGCGCCCGGCGCGTGAAACGGCCGATCCGCCTGCGCGGCTGTGGCGGCCGAAGCGGGTGCTGGTTTCGCGGTCGGCGATGGCGTGGTCACATGGGCGCGCGATCATCGCGCGGGCGGAGGGGCTTGGGATCGCCGTCGAGGTGCTGGCGTCGGATCGGTTGTCGCTGGCCTTTCCCGAGGATGAGCGGCAGGCTTATGCGTTGGCCAAGCAAACCTTGACGGTGGTGGTGGCGTCGCCGTCGAAGCGGCGGCTGCAGCCGATAGCGCCGTCGGCCGATTGGCGAGTGGATCTCGCCGAGGGGTGTCCAGCGCATTGCAGCTATTGCTATCTGGCGGGGTCGCTGAAGGGGCCGCCGATCACGCGAACCTATGCCAATCTGCCCGAGATCTTCGCCGAGCTGCCGCCGCATCTGGGCACGGGCAAGGTGACGTCGCGATCGGTGCGGCGCGCGCACGAGGGGACGACGTTCGAGGCGAGCTGCTACACCGATCCGCTGGCACTGGAGCATCTCACCGGGTCGCTGTCGGCGCTGATCGCGTATTTCGGCGAATGGGAGGCGGATGCGCAGCTGCGATTCACCAGCAAGTTCGCGGCGGTGGATGCGCTGGTCGGGCTCGATCATCAGGGGCGGACGCGGATGCGGGGGTCGGTCAACCCGGAGCCGTTCGCGCGGTTCGAGGGCGGGACCAGCCCGGTGGCGGCGCGGCTCGCCGCGCTCGCGCGGATGGCGGCGGCGGGATATCCGGTCGGGCTGACGATCGCGCCGATCATCGCGGCGCCGGGCTGGGAAGAGGCTTATGCGGTGCTGATCGCGCAAGCGGCGGCGTTGCTCGCCGAGGTGCCCGACCTGACGATCGAGCTGATCACCCACCGCTATTCGCCGACGTCGAAGGCGGTGCTCGAGAGCTGGTATCCGGGATCGGACCTGGAGATGGGCGCGCCGAATCGCGCCGAGAAGCGCACCAAGTTCGGGTCGATAAAATATGTCTACGATGCCGATACGATGCGGACGCTGCGGCGTTTCTTCGAAGCGGAGATCGCACGCCAGCTGCCGCTGGCGCGGATCCTGTACTGGACCTGATTACTTCATCAGGCCGGCGGCGCGCATCGCGTCTTCGATCACCTTCTGGACGCCGGCAGCCACAGGTGGGCGGGGTGGGGGCGTGCGCGGCGTCGGGCGAGTGGCGGTCTTCGCCGGCTCGGCCTTGGTGACCGTCGCGGGGACGATGCCCCAGGACCGCGCGATCGCGGCGGTGCTGTCGATCCCGGCGTCGAGCATATAGGGGCCGACCGCGCCGAGCCGGTCGGGGCCGGCGGGATCGATCGGGACGCCGTGGCCCATCGCGGCGATCCGCCAGGTCTCGACGACGACGCGGCCGTCGCGGGTCCAGCGCTGGTGCTCCCAGCCCTTGCCATGCTCCACCGCGGCGGGGACGGCGCCTGCGCCGTGGACGCCGCGCCACTGCGCCGCGAGGTGATCGGCATTAGCGACCGCGACGGTCGGGTCGGCGCCGCCGTGCCAGATCGAGACGGTCGGGATGCGACCCGCGGGGGTGCCGGCGACGCGCGCGACCGAATCGATCAGCGCGGCGGTGCCACGATCTTCGCGGCCCGCCATTCGGCCGAGCGCCGCCGAGACGCCGGGCGCGCCGCCATAGGGCAGGCCGCCGATGATCGCGCCACCGGCGAACATCTCGGGATAGGTGGCGAGCATCACCGTCGTCATCGCGCCGCCCGCGGAAAGGCCGGTGACGTAGACGCGGTCGCGATCGAGGCCGTGTTCGGCGATCATCGCGGCGACGATCTGTGCGATCGATTCGGCCTCGCCGCCGCTGCGGACGACATCGAGCGATTCGAACCAGTTGAAGCACAGGTTCATGTTGTTGCTGCGGGATTGTTCGGGGAACAGCACCGCAAAGCCGGCGCGGTCGGCGAGCGTCGACCAGCCGGTGCCCGTGTCGTAGCCGGCCGCGGTCTGGGTGCAGCCGTGCAGGACGACGACGAGCGGCGCACCGGGCGCGAGCGTGGCCGGCACGTGGCGCCAGGCGGCAAGCGCGCCGGGGTTGCTGCCGAAGCCGGTCAGCGGCGTCAGGCGATTGGGCGCGCGTGTCGCCGGCTGGATCGGCAGGCGGTTGGCGGCCAGTTTCGCCAAGGTTTCGGAAATTCGCATCGTGTCGCTCCTCGGCCGGCTAGGCGGCCATCATGCGATCAACGATACGCCAAGTGGATCGTTGCTGCACTGCACAAATTCAGGCGGTGACACCTTCGTCGGCATCGGGATCGCGGCCCTGCTGCCGATCGAGCGAGCGCATGATCGGCGTCACCGTCAGTCCGTGGAGCAGGATCGAGAACAGCACGACCAAGCCGACCAGGCCCCACAGCCGTTCGGCCGAAGCGATCGCGACATGGTTGAGCCCGTACGCGAGATAATAGATCGAGCCGACCCCACGGATGCCGAAGAAGGCGAGCGTCAGCCGTTCCTCGCGATCCGCCTTCAGCCCGGCAAGGCCGATCAGGCCGGTGACGGGGCGGATCACCAGCAGGATCACCAGCGCGACGCCGACGTCGCTCCACGACACCGGCTCGAGCAGGCCGCTGACCAGCGCGCCGCCGAACAGCAGCAGCAGCACCATCATCGCGATGCGTTCGATCTGTTCGGTGACGTCGTGCATGTCGCGCTGGAAATCATGCTCGCGGTGGGTGTGGCGGAAGCTGAGCGCGGTGACGAAGACCGCGAGGAAGCCATAGCCGTGGATCATCTCGGTCAGGCCGTACGACACGAAGGTCGCGGCGATCGCGATCAGCCCGTCGCCGGTCGCGACCAGCTTGGTCTCGGCGGGCACGTGGAAGGTGAGCCAGCCGAACACGCGACCGATTACCCAGCCGGCGGCAACGCCCGCGCCGATTTCCCAGATCACGCGGTATCCGAGCCATTCGGCGAACCACGGCTCCGTGCCTGCGCTCGCCGCCAGGATGATCGCGAGATGGACGAAGGGGAAGGCGAGCCCGTCGTTGAGCCCGGCTTCGGAGGTCAGCCCGAAGCGAACCTCGTCCTCGTCGCCGGTCTTGGGCGGACCGACCTGGACGTCGGAGGCGAGCACCGGATCGGTCGGCGCCAGGCTCGCGGCGAGTAGCAGCGCCACCGCCCAGGGCAGGCCGAGCGTCGACCAGACCAGCGCCGCGATCGCGAGGATGCCGAGCGGCATGGTGATCGCGAGCAACCGCCACGTCACGCCCCAGTGACGCCAGTGGAACACCCGGTCGATCTTCAGCCCCGCGCCCATCAGCGCAATGATCACCACGAACTCGGCGAAGCGTTCGGTGATGTCGGGATAGAGGATCGGCAGCGGCCGCAGCGTCACCTGCGGGAAGGAGAAGATCGCGGCGCCGAG
This sequence comes from Sphingomonas sp. Tas61C01, assembly GCF_052567495.1. NCBI lineage: Bacteria > Pseudomonadati > Pseudomonadota > Alphaproteobacteria > Sphingomonadales > Sphingomonadaceae > Sphingomonas > Sphingomonas sp. Tas61C01. The sequence goes on along the minus strand of NZ_CP199583.1, from coordinate 1,010,667 downwards.
CGCGATGCACACGATCGGAAGCGACAGCGGCAGCCGCTTCAACGCCAGCGGCAGCCACGCCACCAGTGCGACAAGTAGGCCGAAGCCGGCGAGGATCAGGATGTAGGTTTCGGGCAACCAGTGTTCGGGGATGATCACCGGGCCAGCGGCGATGCGTCATAGTCGGCGAGCAGCGCCGCCACATCGTCGTACAAGGCGACTGCGCCTGCTTTCAGCAGGATCGAATCGGAGAACCCGCCGGATCGTACCGCAATCGCGGCGATCCCGCACTTGGCGGCGGCCTCGACGTCATAGGGCGTGTCACCGACCACGATCACCTCGTCGGCGCCGAGCGGCGCGACCTTCTTCAGCGCAGCGGCGAAGATGTCGCCCGCGGGCTTCGACGTGTCGACGTCGTCGCTGCTGGTGGTCGCCGCCAGGACCGCTTCGATATCGAGCAGCGTGGCATAGTGCGACACCTCCTTGCCGTCGGCCGAGGAGGCGAGCACCGGCTGCTGGCCGCGATCGTGGACTGCCCGGATCAGCGCGGTCGCAGCGGGGAAGGGGCGGACGCGATCGATGTAGTTGGTCTTGAAGATCTCGCCGTGGCGCTTGCTCAAGGCGTCGATCATCCGATCGGTGGCGCCGGGCACCAGGCTCGGCACCAGCAGGTCGCCGCCCTTGCCGATCTGGCCGCGGATCGCGTCGGTATCGAAGGTCAGGTTGCGTTCGGCGAAGGCGGTGACCCATGCCTCGACATGGCATTCGTTGCTGTCGACGAGCGTGCCGTCGACGTCGAAGAACACCGCCTTGATCTGCCGGGCGGGCGGTGGCGTCCGTTCACGGCGGAGCCACGCGAGCGCCGCGGCGCCACCGAGCAGTGCAGCGCCGGGACCTGCGCGTCCGCGCCGGAGGAGGCTGAGGCCAAGCGTTGCGGCGATCGAGCCGGACCAGCCGACCTTCGGCAGCCCGACCAGCCGCGCGGCGCCGTTGCCGGCCCGGCTGGCGGCGAAGGCGGCGCGTGTGCCGGTTGAATCGGCGGTCACCTTCCGCTCGGCCGGCGGCGCCGGGTCGTCGCTCGCGACATGGTCCGCGACCCAGGCGCCGCGATCGCCGATCGGTGCGTCGCCGCGGGTGGTGTCCTGCGCGGTCTGGTGCTCGAATTCGGAATTGAGTTCGGCACCGAAGATCAGGATGTAGCTCGACAGATAGAGCCAGGTAAGGGTGACGACGACCGCGCCGAGCGATCCGTAGGTGGCGTTGTAGTTGCCGAAATTGGCGACGTAGATGCCGAAGCCGATCGTCAGCGCCAGCCACAGCAGCGCGGCCAGCAACGAACCCGGGGTGAGCCACACCCACTCGGCGCGGCGGCGCGCCGGGCCGTAGCGGTAGAGGGTCGCGGCCGCACCCGCGCCGGCGAGCGTCAGCAGCAGATAGGCGCCGACCTTGCCGGCGACGATGACGATGCCCGGCGCCGCGGGCAGCAGGCTTTCGAGATGACCGAGCGCGGCGATCGCGACCAGCGCGAGGATCGCGACGACCACCGCGGTCGCGGTCATCGCCAGCGCGAGCAGGTTCACCTTCACGAACCCGCGGGTTTCCTTTTCCTCATAGGCGATGTTGAGCGCGGTGATCACCGCGCCGGCGCCGTTGCGCGCGCCGAACAGCGCCAGCGCGAGCGCCAGCAACAGGCCGAAGCCCTTCTTGCCGTCCGATGTCTTGACGACGTTCATCAGCTGTTCGCCGACCAGCTTGGCGGCGTCGGCGGGCATCACCGAGGTGAGCTGCATCATGTCGCGCATCACCGTCTGCGGCTCGGCGACGATGCCGTACAGCAGCACCATTGCGCCAAGCAGCGGCACCAGCGCGAGGAAGCCGTAGAAGGCGACCCCCGCAGCGATCAACCCGACATTGTCGGCGGTGGTCTCCGCCCAGGTGCGCCTGGCGACCGCGATCCAGCCCGCGCGTGGCATCTGCCACGGGCTGGTCGCCTCATGTCCTCGATCGATCACGCTGATTTTATTCGCTTTACCGTCATGAGGACTCAACCGTCGCGGCAAGCGCACGTTCCCCCCAACGGTGGCGGCGGGCTCAGGGATCGACGCCGAGCGCTGCGTAAAGCGCCGTCGTCGCCGCCTCGATCTCGGCGATCAACGCGGGATCGGCGATCGCGTCGGGGTCGATCGTATCGGGCCAATGGCGTTCCACCAGCGCGGAAATCACGTCGAGCCGCGCATCGTCGACCAGGAAACGCGGATCGACCGTCGTGGGATCGGCGACCACGCGCAGGCGCAGGCATGCGGGGCCGCCGCCATTGGCCATCGATTCGCGTACGTCGACGATCGTCAGGCGGCGGATCGGGCCGTTGCCGGCGACGAGCGCCTCCAGCCAGCGGCGCACCGGCACCGCAGCGCTGACCTCGCCCGGCAGGATCAGCGCCATGCCCTCGGGCGTGCTCACCAGCTGCGCGTTGAACAGGTAGGACGACACCGCATCGGCGAGGCTGACCGCGCTGGCGGGGACTTCGACGATCTCGACGCTCGGCAACAGACGGCGGAGGTCCGCGTGGAACCCTTCACGGTCGGCAAAGGCATGTTCGTGGGTGAACAGTACCTGTTCGTTGGCGACCGCGACGACGTCGTTGTGGAAAGCGCCCGCGGCGATCGCGGCGTCGGACTGGCGCACGAACAGCGTCCGAGCGGGATCGAGGCCATGCGCGCGCGCGACCGCCTCGCTCGCCTCGCGGTGCTGGCGGGCAGGGAAGGGGCCGCCGGCAACGCCGTAGACGAATATCTCGACCCCCGCCGAACCGTGGCCGTCGCACAGCCGCATATGGTTGGCCGCGCCCTCGTCGCCGAAGGGCGCTGGAACCGGCGAATGGACGACGAAGGCGGGATCGGCGAAGGCCTGGCGTAGCTGCGCGAGCGTCCAGCGCCATTCGTGGCTGCGGTGCGGCATCGTCACGAGATTGGCGACGGTCAGGTGGCAGCGGCCGTCCGCGGTGTCGGGCGCTGGTGAGACCGTGGCGGCATTGGCGGCCCACATCGCCGAGGCCGACAACGCCTGCGCCTTCAGGTGGAGCGGGGCCGCGTCGTAGCTGGTCGTCAGATCGGACAGCCAGCGATGATCGGGGCGGGGGTGCGGCAGCAGGATGCCCTGAGTGAGCCCGAGCGCAATGTTCGCACGCATCTTGGCGATGCCCTGCAACGCCGCGGCGCGGGGGCGCGACGCCTTGCCGGCGTTGCGGGTGGCCGCGAGGTTGCCGGGGGACAGGCCGGCATAATTGTGGCTGGGGCCGACGATGCCGTCGAAGTTGATCTCGCGGAGCATCACAGCCTCGGCACATGAAGGACGACGTCGTCTTCGCCGACGCCGAGTGCTGCGGCGCAATCCGCGGAGAGGACGATGCCGTCGCCGACCGGGCGGACCTTGCCGAACGCGCAGCGGAACCGGGCGAGGCGACCGGTGGCGACCAGCGCCTCGGTGCCGCCCTCCGCATCGATCGCGACGATCGGCGCCTCGCGCGCCTCGGCGATCGAGCGGACCCGGTCGGTGCGGGTGGTCATGGTGGGGCCGCCGTCGAAGATGTCGACATAGTTCTCGTAGTGGAAGCCCTCGTTCTCCAGCATCCGCATCGCCGCGCGGCCGGAGGGATGCGGCAGGCCGATCGCGGCGCGCGCGGTCTCGGTCAGCATCGCGGTGTAGATCGGATGCTTGGGCATCAGATCGGCGATGAACTGGTGGCCGTTGATCGCGTTGAACTGGTCGGCATCCTGGAAATTCATCCCGAAGAAGCGGCCCGCCAGCCCGTCCCAGAAGGGCGAGCCGCCGGCCTCGTCGATCACGCCGCGGAGCTCCGCGAGGATGCGATCGGCGAAGCGGGCGCGGTGGGCGCGAATGAACAGGTAACGGCTGCGGGCGAGCAGCAGCCCGAGACCGCCGGCGCGCTCGCCGGGGTGGAGGAACAGGCCGCCGACCTCGCACGATCCCTCCAGATCGGTGGTGAGCGCCAGCATCTCCGCGCGGAAGGTGCGTTTCAGATGCTCGCTATGCTGGGTGAGGGTGCCGAGGCGGTAGCTGTAGAAGGGGTGTTTCTGGCCGACCTGCGTGAATAGCTGACAGGTGCCGCGGACCTCGCCGCTCTCGACATGTTCGAGCACGAGGACGAACAATTCGTCGGCGATCGTCGCCTCATCGCGCGCAAAGGCGGTGGCGCTGCGTTCGACCTTGGTGGCGAGCGCGCGGCGATCGGGGGGCAGGTTGGTGAAGCCGCCGCCGGTCAGCTTGGCCATCTCGTAGAGATGCTGGAGGTCGCTTTCGACCGCGGCGCGGATGCGGAAGCTCACAGCCCGCCCCGTTCGGCGATCCGCAGCACGGTCAGCGCCGACAGCGCCGCGCGCTCGGCAAGGCTGTCGACGATCATGAATTCCTCCGCAGAATGGATCGCGCCGCCGCGGACGCCCATCGTGTCGACCACCGGCACGCCGGCCGCGGCGATGTTGTTGCCGTCGCACACCCCGCCGGTCGCGCGCCAGCCGATGTCGAGCCCTAAATCGCCGCCCGCCGCGCGGACCAAGGCGAACAACCTGGCGGCGCCGTCGTCGATCGGCTTGGGTGGGCGGTTGAAGCCACCATGGACGCTGACCTGGACGTCGTGCTCGGCCGCGACCATCGCCACCGCGCCGTCGATATGCGCCTGGGCGCGGACGATGTCGTCGGCCGTGGCGGGCCGGAAGTTGACGCGGAGCACGGCGAGGTCTGGGACCACGTTGTTGGGGCCGCCGCCCTCGATCCGCGCGGGGTTGACCGCGAGGCGGGGGCCGCGCGCCTTAGCGAGCCGCAGGGCGATGTCGGCGGCGGCGACGATGGCGTTGCGGCCGTCCTCGGGATTGCGGCCGGCATGCGCGCTGCGGCCGCGGACGACGATCGAGAAATTGCCGGTGCCGCCCCGCGCGCCCGCCAGCGTGCCGTCTGCGAGCGCGGGTTCGTAGGTGAGTGCGGCGACCTTGCCCCGGGCGGCGCCGGCGAGCAGCGCCGACGAGGAGAAGGAGCCGGTCTCCTCGTCCGAATTGATCACCACCTCGTAGCCGATGCGGGAGGCGAGCGGGCTGGCCTCCACCGCGGCCAGCGCGGCGAGCATCACCGACAGGCCGCCCTTCATGTCGGCGGTGCCGGGGCCGTTGATCGTGCCGTCGCCGCAGTCGGTGAGCGCCTGGAACGGGTGATCGACCGGGTAGACGGTGTCCATATGGCCGGTGAACAGCATCCGCACCGGAGCGTCCGGACGGACGTCGAGGTGGAGATGCCGGCCATGCTCCAGCACCGAGACGCTACCGTCTGCGCCGACGCTCTCGACCGGGTCCGCGTCGACCAACGCGATGTCGCCTGGTAGCATGGAGAAGGCGTCGGCGAGCAAGGTCGCCATCGTCGCCACGCCGGGCAGGTTGCGGGTGCCGCTGTTGACCGCCGCCCAGCGCTCAACCTGCGCGCGCATCGCGGGTTGATCGATGCGGTCGACAGCCTGCGCTTCGGGGGGTGACATGGCGCTCATGCTTCATCCCTAGAGGGGAAAGCGGGGCGGTCAAATCGCGTCGTTGCGAGCGGCTAGAAGCTGTACACCAGCGAGGCGCGGCTGGTGGTGTCGGTGGACACCGAACCGATCGGCGGCATGCTTTCGTACTGGACGTTGTACGACACCTGCGCCGATAGCGGGCCGATCAGGCGCGCGTTGAGCGCGGTCGTGCCGCTGAGCGTCGAGTTGAACCGCTGGACATAGGCCGAACCCTGCTGGTTGATCGACAGGCCCGGCAGCAATCTCCAGTTGAACGCGAGCGTCCCGCGCGCCGCGGCGCTGCTCTGCACGGTTTGATCGGTAAAATAGGTGTGGCGGAAAGCGGGGCCGAGTTCGATGTCGAGCCGCACCGCGGGCGACTTGATCGCGCTGTAGCCGACCCCGGCGGAGGCCGAATAGCGATCGTAATAGCCGAGGAACCGGTCGCCTTCATATTGCGCCGCGCCATAGGCGTAGAGCCGGTCGTCGAACTTGAAGTTGGGTTCGTACGAGGCGAGATAATGCTCGCGCGTCGCGATGCCCTGGTTCTCGTTGTAATCGACCTGCGCCCGGAACTTGTGGCGCCAGCGCAGCCCTTCGCGGGTGGCGTCGATCACCGCGGTGACGCCGAGCGTATCCGAGTTGCCGGTGGTCAGATAGCCGCCGATTTCCGCACGCCCCGACCAGAGATCGAACAGGCTGGCCTCGCGGATCGTCTTGCTGCGTTCGGCGGCGCGATCGTTGCGCCACTTTTCCGCGATGGCGAGCACCACGTCGGCGCTCGCAGGATCGGCGAGCCGCGCATATTTGACGATCGTCGAGACCTCGCCCTCGTTGCCCGAGGCGAGCGCGGCATCGAGCATCGCCTTGATCCCGGCGGGAACGGGGATCGCGTCGTCGCTGACCGACGCGACATCGACATTCCCCAGCAGCACGGGCACGGCGGCACCGAGCAGGACCAGGGGGAGGCGACGAGATCGGGGCACGGGGCCTCCTATAGCCCAGGATTCGTCGAGAAAAGCCGTTACTGCGACTTGGACGGGTCGAGATGGGGCGCGAACGCGGCCAGCACCGCTTCGTACAAGGTCCGTTTGAACGGCACGATGATCGCCGGCAGATCGGCCGGATCGGCCCAGCGCCAAGCGCGGAATTCCTCGTGTACGGTCGCGATGTCGACGTCGCTGTCCTCGCCGAGAAACCGATAGAGGAACCAGCGCTGACGCTGGCCACGCCACCGTCCCTTCCAGATCTTGCCGACCATCTCGGGAGGCAGATCGTAGAACAACTCGTCGGGTGCGACCGCGACGAGTTCGACGAGATCGGCCGCGATCCCAGTCTCCTCGCCGAGCTCGCGGATCGCCGCCTCCTCGGCCTGTTCGCCGTCGTCGATCCCGCCCTGCGGCATCTGCCACGCCTCCAGCGTCGAATCGAGACGCTGGCCGACGAACACCTTGCCGTCGCGGTTGAGCAGCATGATCCCGGCGCAGGGGCGGTAGGGGAGGTCGGCCTGGTCGGTCATGGATCGTCTTTCCTTCCGGGTGTCAGCCGGCGGCCTGGGTCATGACGCGCTGCGCCTCGGCCTCGCCGATCATCGCCTTCACCGCGGCGAGATAGGCGGCGACGTCGCCCTGGCTCGACGGGATCGCCTGGCGGATGTTGGCGAAGCCGTGGATGTTGCCCGACGCCTCGCGGAACACCACCGGCACGCCCGCCTCGATCAGCTTGGCGGCATAGGCGCGCCCCTGGTCGCGTATCGGATCGAGGCTGGCGGTGATCACCACCGCGGGCGGCATGCCGCGCAGGTCCGACTGCAGCGGCGAGGAACGCGCATGCGCCAGATCGGCGGCATAGGCGTCGACGAACCATTCCATCGTGTCGCGGGTGAGCAGATAGCCGTCGGCGAATTCGACATAGGAGGGGAACTCGCGGCCCATGTCGGTCGCGGGGTACATCGGCGCCTGCACGATCACCGGCACCGCGGCAGCGTCGTCGCGCAGCGCCATCGCAACCACGATCGCGAGGTTGCCGCCCGCGCTGTCGCCGCTGACGATCAGGCTGGTGACCTTGCGCCCCAGCTCCGCGGGGCTGCCCGCGACCCAGCGCGTCGCCGCCTCGCAATCGTCGGGTGCGGCGGGCCACCGATGCTCGGGCGCGAGCCGGTAGTCGACCGAGATCACCGGCACGTTGAGCACGCGCGACATCTCCGCGCACAGGCTCGCATGCGTGCCGATGTCGCCGATCACGAAGCCGCCGCCATGATAGAAGACGAGCGCCGGACCGGGCTCGCGCGACGCCGCCGCGTCGAACAGCCGCGCCGGGATCGCGCCCGCGGGGCCGGGGATCGACAGGTCGACGATCGTCGCCAGCTCGCCGATCGGCAGTTCGGCGACGCTGCCGAGCATCGTGAACATCTGCCGCGCGGTGGGGGCGTCGAGTTCGTGGGTCTTGGGGCCGGGCGCCGCGTTCAGGTAATCGAGGAAGCCGCGGACGTCGGGACGCACGAAGGGCGCTGAGGGCTGGACGAGAGGCGCAGGCGCATCGGGCACTCGGCTGTCGGTCATGCTGCGGCTCTCCATTGCCCGCTTGGGCGCGGGGCGGTCGACGCCTATCTATGCCGGGTGATCGCGATCGTCCATCACCCGGCCTATGTCGCCCCGGCGCCCGCCCGCTCCACCTATCGCTGGAACAAGAACGGCCTGATCCGCGACCTGTTGCTGGCCGAAGGACCGGCGGTGACGTGGCACCAGCCAGAACCGATGCCGCGGCGCTGGCTGGAGGCGGTGCACGATGCGGACTATGTCGCCGAGGTGATCGAGGCGCGGGTGCCGTATGAAAAGACCCGCCGGATCGGCTTTCCGGTGACCGCCGAGGTAGCGGCGCGCGCGGTGACGGTGCCCGGCGGCACCTGGCTCGCGGCGATGCTGGCGCTGGAGCACGGCTTCGCCGCCAACACCGCGGGCGGTAGCCACCATGCGCTGGCGAGCACCGGCGCCGGCTATTGCGTGTTCAACGACCTCGCGATCGCGGCGGTGCGGCTGATCGAGGAGGACAGCGTGGCCCGGCTGCTGGTGGTCGACTGCGACGTCCACCAGGGCGACGGCACCGCGTCGCTGCTCGCCGGGCGGCCGGGGATCGCGACCTATTCGATCCATGCGGAGAAGAACTTCCCGGTGCGCAAAGCGCGATCGACGCTGGATGTCGAGCTGCCGGACGGGGTGGGGGACGATGCGTATCTGGAGCGGCTGGAGACCACGCTGGTGCCGCTGCTCGACGAGGTGCGGCCGGAGCTCGTGCTGTACCAGGCGGGGGTCGATCCGTTCGAGGGCGATGGGCTGGGGCGGTTGTCGCTGACGCTCGAGGGATTGTTGCGGCGGGAGCGGTTGATCGCGCGGTTGATGAAGGCGCGGGGGGTGCCGGTCGCGAGTACCGTCGGCGGCGGCTACGGCGACGACGCCGAAGAGATCGCGCGGCGGCATGTGGCAACGGTGATGGAATTGGGACGGGCGTTTGCTTGAGGGGGGCCGGGCTCCCGGAGGTACCTCCCCCTCCGTCAGCCTGACGGCTGCCACCTCTCCCCGCCAGGGCAGGGCTATCGCATGTGACGTGCGGCCTCTTGATCTTCTTTCGTCACCCCGGACCCGATCCGGGGTCCCGCTGACCGCACGAGGCGGGTTCGTGGAGCTCGTAGGAAGCGGGACCCCGGATCAAGTCCGGGGTGACGAAGATTAGGAGGAAGTCTGATGACGACTTCGCTTGACCGAGCAGCCATCGTCCATGTGCGATTGCACTCCCTGGCGGGGGAGGAATGAGAAATCCTCCCTCGCTTTAGCGGGGGAGGGGGACCGCGCCCGAAGGGCGTGGTGGAGGGGGCGGCTCCGCTGATGCCACCGCCGAAAGTGTGCGCGGCTCCGCAATCGGCAAGCACGCCAACCACCGCAAAGGCAAAGCCGGGTTGCGGCGGGGCGAGATCATTCTACGTTGGTACTGAAGCGCCCCGGACCTAGAGAGCGCGCCAACGACGTCCGACAGGAAGCAAGAATGGCAACCGCCGCCCACGAAGTGACTCCCGCCGAATCCTCGGCACATCCCCCCGCCGATTCGATCGTGGTGCGCTTCGCCGGAGACTCCGGCGACGGCATGCAGCTGACCGGCGGGCAGTTCACGCTGTCGACCGCGCTGGCGGGCAACGACCTGGCGACCTTCCCCGACTTTCCGGCCGAGATCCGCGCGCCGCAGGGCACGCTGTTCGGCGTGTCCGCCTTCCAGATCAATTTCGGGTCGACCGCGATCGAGACCGCGGGCGATCAGCCCGACGTGCTGGTCGCGATGAACCCGGCGGCGCTGAAGACCAACGTCCAGGCGCTGAAGGCGGGTGGGCTGATCATCGCGGACGAGGGCGAGTTCGGCGAGCGCAACCTGGCGAAGGCCAAGTACGACGCCAACCCGCTGACCGACGGCAGCCTCGACAAGTGGCAGCTGATGAGCTTCAACATCTCGCAGCTGACGCTCGACGCGGTGAAGCCGTTCGGGCTGGGCAACAAGGAAGCGCTGCGCTGCAAGAACATGTGGACGCTGGGGCTGGCGCTCTGGATGTTCGATCGTGATCGCCAGCCGATCGTCGACTGGCTGAAGAGCAAGTTCGCCAAGGCGCCGACGCTCGCCGAGGCCAATATCGCGGCGCTGAACGCGGGCCATGCCTATGGCGAGACCGCCGAGCTGACCGGCCCGATGAAGCAGCACCACGTCGGCGTCGCGCCGGTCGAGGCGGGGCTGTGGCGGACCGTGACCGGGGCGGACTCGATTTCGCTCGGGCTCGTCGCCGGGACCCAGCTCGCCAACATCCCGATGTTCTTCGGCGGCTATCCGATCACGCCGGCATCGGCGATCCTGCATTCGCTGTCGCGGCTGAAGGAATTCGGGGTCACCACCTTCCAGGCCGAGGACGAGATCGCCGCGATCGCATCGGCGATCGGCGCGAGCTTCGCCGGGCAGCTCGGCGTCACCTCGTCGTCGGGGCCGGGCATTGCGCTGAAGGGCGAGGCGATGGGCCTTGCGATCATGACCGAACTGCCGCTGGTGATCGTCAATTCGCAGCGCGGCGGGCCCTCCACCGGGCTGCCGACCAAGACCGAGCAGAGCGATCTCTACCAGGCGGTCTACGGTCGCAACGGCGACGCGCCGATGCCGGTGATCGCGGCGCGCAGCCCGGCGGACGCGTTCGACTGCGCGATCGAGGCGGTGCGGATCGCGGTGCAGTACATGACGCCGGTGATGCTGCTGACCGACGGCTATATCGCCAATGCCGCCGAGCCGTGGAAAGTGCCCGACATCTCCAGCTATGCGCCGTTCGCGGTCGAGTTCCTCGATACCGTGCCGGAGGGCGGGTTCGAGCCTTATGCGCGAAACGACGAACTGAAGCGCCCCTGGGCGCGGCCGGGGACGCCGGGGCTGCTCCACCGCATCGGCGGGATCGAGAAGAAGCAGGGCACCGGCAACATCGACTATTCGCCCGAAAACCATCAGGCGATGACCGACATCCGCAAGGCGAAGATCGACAACATCGCGGTGCCCGACCAGCAGATCGAACTCGGCAATGACAGCGGCAAGCTGGTGATCGTCGGCTGGGGATCGACCTTTGGGCCGATCCACCAGGCGGTGCGGCGCGCGCGCGGGCGCGGGCAGGACGTCAGCCATGTCCATATCCGCCACATCTGGCCGATGCCGAAGAATCTCGGTGCGCTGCTGAAGGGTTTTGACCAGATCCTGGTTCCCGAGATGAACACCGGCCAGCTGAAGACCGTGCTGCGCGACCAGTTCCTGGTCGACGCCAAGCCGCTCAACAAGGTGTCGGGGCAGCCGTTTCAGATCGCCGAGATCGAGGCCGCGATCTTTGCGGCGCTCGGCGGCGACGTGGGCGGCACGGTGTGGCCGAACGCGGACCAGCTGCCCGAGCCTTTCTCCGGCCATGACGACGGCCACACCAAATCCGACGGGGCGACGTTGTCGCCGCAGTCGGCAGCCTGACCTACCGGGACGCATCATCATGAACGACATGACCCGCATCGCGAAGACCACGCCCAAGGATTGGGAAACCGACCAGGAGGTGCGCTGGTGCCCCGGGTGCGGCGACTATGCGATCCTGAAGGCGGTCCAGCGGACGATGCCGGAGATCGGCGCGCGGCCGGAAAACACCGTGTTCGTATCGGGCATCGGCTGTTCGTCGCGCTTCCCCTATTACATGGAGACCTACGGCTTCCACACGATCCACGGCCGTGCGCCCGCGGTCGCAACGGGGGTGAAGCTCGCCAATCCCGAGCTCGACGTGTGGATCATCACCGGCGACGGCGATGCGCTGTCGATCGGCGGCAACCACACCATGCACCTGCTGCGCCGGAACCTGAACTGCCAGGTGCTGCTGTTCAACAACGAGATCTACGGCCTTACCAAGGGGCAGTATTCGCCGACCAGCCGGGTGGGCACGCGCAGCCCGTCGACGCCGCTCGGGTCGGTCGACCGGCCCGCCAACCCGTGCGCGTTCGCGCTGGGATCGGGCGCGCGCTTCGTGGCGCGCGCGATCGACATCAACAAGAACCTCGTCGGCGTCCTGAAGGCGGCGTATGCGCATCAGGGCGCGGCGTTCGTCGAGATCTTCCAGAACTGCATCGTCTATAATGACGACGTGTTCGCGCCCTTCGCGGCGAAGCCGAACGCGTCGACCGGACAGCTCTGGGTCGAACACGGCAAGCCGCTGCTGTTCGCGGGCGGGACCAAGGGGCTGGCGATGGACGTCGATCGGCTGATGCTGAAGGTGGTCGACGTCGACGGCGGCGACTGGGCGGCGGCAGGGGTCGCGGTGCACGACCAGGCCAACCGCGGGCTCGCGCACATGCTGGTCGAGATGCCGTTCGGCGAGTTCCCGATGGCGCTCGGCGTGCTCTACGACGATCCGGCGCCGACGTTCGACAGCGCGGTGATCGTCCAGAACGCCGAGGCGGCGGCGGGGAAGAAGCCCGATCTGCAGAAGCTGCTGAGCCAGGGGCAGACCTGGCAGGTGGAGAAGCAGCCTCACGCGATCTGAGGGCGTTCGGCTCCCTCTCGTCACCCCGGATCGGGTCCGGGGTGACGAAGCGGGGGAGGTTCGATCGAAATGCCTATCCTGCTCACAACCCGATCACCCGGTGACCCAGCAATGACCCAGCCCGTCCTCCTGTGGCTCCGCCAGGATTTGCGCCTCGCCGATCAGCCGGCGCTCGTCGCGGCGGCAGCGGAGGGGGCGGTGATCCCGGTATATATCCTCGATGACGAATCGCCCGGCGACTGGCGGATCGGCGGGGCGCAGCGGTGGTGGCTGCATCATTCGCTCACCTCGATCGCGGCGGCGCTGACCGCGAAGGGCTCGCGGCTGATCCTTCGCCGCGGCCGTGCCGTCGAGCAGCTTCGGGCACTGATCGAGGAAACCGGGGCGACCCACGTCCATGCGGTCCGGCATTACGAGCCCTGGTGGCGCGCGGCCGAGGACGAATTGGGCGATCTGCTGGTGCGCCATGAGGGCAATCACCTGGCGCCGCCCGAGGACGTCGTCACCGGATCGGGCGGGCAGTTCAAGGTCTTCTCGTCATTCTGGAAGGCGTTGTCGCAGGTCATGCCGCCTGCCGATCCGCTGCCCGCGCCCGATTCGATCGCGGCGCCATCGCGTTGGCCGAAGAGCGACCGGCTGGCCGACTGGGCGCTGCTGCCGACCGATCCCGACTGGTCCGCCGGCTTCGACGAGTGGACGGTCGGGGAGGATGCCGCGACCGACGCCGTCACGCGCTTCGTCGAACTGGCCGACGATTATGGCGAGGCGCGCAACCTGCCGGCGACGCAGGGCACCTCGCGGCTGTCGCCACACCTTCACTTCGGCGAGGTCAGTCCGCGCCAGGTCTGGCATGCGATCCACAGCCGGAGCGACGGCGCGACGACCTTCCGCAAGGAGCTCGCCTGGCGCGATTTTACCGATGGCGTGGTGCTGTCGCTGCCCGATTATGCCGAGAAGAACGGCCGCGCGGGGTTCGATCGGCTGCCGTGGCGCACCGGCGCGGCGGCCGAGACGGATCTGAAGGCGTGGCAGCAGGGGCGTACCGGCTACCCGATCGTCGACGCGGGGATGCGCCAGCTGTGGACGACGGGCTGGATGCACAACCGGGTGCGGATGATCGCGGCGAGCTTCCTGGTGAAGCATCTGCTGATCGACTGGCGCGAGGGCGAGCGCTGGTATTGGGACTGCCTGGTCGACGCCGATTACGGCAACAACGCGGTCAATTGGCAATGGATCGCGGGCACCGGGGTCGATTCGAACATGTTCAGCCGGATCATGGCGCCGCTCGGCCAGTCGGAGAAGTTCGGCGCCGGCGATTACATCCGGCAATGGGTGCCCGAACTTCGCGACGTGCCCGATCCCGCGATCCACGATCCCGACGAGCATGGTCGCCGCCCCAAGGCTTACCCCGCCAAGATCATCGGCCACCGCGAGGCGCGCGCCCGTGCGCTGGAGGCGCTGAAAAAGACCAAGTAGCGACCGATCGCGGGGTGAGGGACGCCATCCCCTTTCCTCGGACGCGGTCGTGCGGCATGAGCCGCGGCGATGAACGTGACCCAGCCGATCCCCGTCCCCGCCGCCGGCAAGCGATCGGCGCGGGTCGTCGCGCCGGTGTTCCACCGGTTGCTCGACCGGATCGACGCGGGGCTGCTGAGCGGCGGCATCGATGCGCGGCTGCCCGACGGCACGCACCGGTTGCTCGGCGGACGGGGCGAGGGTCCGGTGCCGATCGTGACGCTGCACCGCTGGCGCGCGTTGGTGCGGCTGACGACCGGCGGTTCGGTCGGCTGGTACGAGGGCTGGGCGGCGGGCGACTGGTCGAGCCCCGACCCGGTGCCGCTGTTCGACCTGTTCATGCGCAACCGCGTGGCGTTGGGCGATGCGGCGCGATCGGGCGCCACCACGCGCATCGCGGCGCGAACCTGGCGCTGGCTGCGCCGCAACCACCGGCGCGGCGCGCGGCGCAACGTCGCGGCGCATTACGATCTCGGCAACGATTTCTACCGCGAGTGGCTCGACGAGGGGATGACCTATTCGAGTGCGCTGTTCGCGTCACCCGATCAGTCGCTGGCGGCGGCGCAGGCGGCCAAGCTGCAGGCGATCCTCGATCGCACCGCGACCGCGCCGGGCGACACCATCCTGGAGATCGGCTGCGGCTGGGGATCGTTCGCGGCGCTCGCAGCGGCCGGGGGCCGCAAGGTCCGCGCGCTGACGCTGTCGACCGAGCAGAAGGCGGTGGTCGACGCGCAGGGGCTGCCGGGGGTCGCGGTCTCGCTGACCGATTATCGCGATGTCGACGGCACCTACGACGCGATCGCCAGCATCGAGATGGTCGAGGCGGTCGGGCAGGAATATTGGCCCGCTTATCTCGACACGATCGCACGGACGTTGAAACCGGGCGGGCATGCCGCGATCCAGTATATCGCGATCGCCGACGATGTGTTCGAGGCCTATGCCGACAGCATCGACTTCATCCAGCGCTACGTGTTTCCAGGCGGGATGCTGCTGTCGCGAAGCCGCTTCCGGGCGCTGGCCGAGGCGCGGGACTTGGTGTGGACCGACGAGGTGAGGTTCCCGCTGGATTACGCGGAGACGTTGCGGCGGTGGCGGGTGCGGTTCGATGCGGCGGTGGCGGACGGGCGGCTGCCGGCCCGGCTGGACGCGCGGTTCGTCGCGATGTGGCGCTACTATCTGATGTATTGCGAGGGTGGTTTTCGCGGGGGCGGGATCGACGTCGCGCAGGTGACGTTGGTCAAAGGATGACAATCCCTCCCTCGCTTTAGCGGGACCTCTGCGGAACACCCCCGTCACCCCGGACTCGATCCGGGGTCCCGCTAACCGCACGAAGCGGTTCGGGAATTTGGGAGAAAGCGGGACCCCGGATCAAGTCCGGGGTGACGATGATTAGGGGGGGGATCTCGCGACGACTGCGGCTCACCGAGCAGCCCTATCGAACGCGATACTTGATTTGGCGGGTCAGGAATTAGCCAACCCGCTCGCGGTGCCCGTCCTCGAACCCTGTCACCGCCAGCGCGACGATACGGTCCGCTACCACCTGCGGGTCCTTCACCGACGCTGGGTCTTCGCCGGGATAGGCACGGGCGCGCATCTTGGTGCGGGTGGCGCCGGGGTCGAGGATCATGGTGCGGATGCGGCTGATCTGCGCGACCTCGTCGCCGTACGCCAGCAGCAGCGTCTCGAACGCCGCCTTGGAGGCGCCGTACGCGCCCCAATAGGCGCGCGCGTCGCGACCGACGCTGGAGGTCACGCCGATCACGCGCGCGGCCTGCGACTGTTTCAGCATCGGATCGAATGCGGCGATCATGGCCGCCTGCGCGCTGACGTTGAGGGTCAGGACCTGCGCCAGCTCCTTGGGATCGATCGCGGGTACCGCCGCCAGCGAACCCAGCATCGCGGCGTTCAGCACCAGCACGTCGAGTGCCGTCCAGCGTTCGCCGATCGCGGTCGCGAGGCGTGCGATGCTGTCCGATTCGGCGAGATCGAGCGGTGCGATCGTCGCCGATCCCCCCGCGGCGAAGATCGTCTCTTCGACTTCCTCAAGCCCCTTGGCGGTGCGCGCGGTGAGGACGACGTGCGCCCCCGCGGCGCCGAGCGCGATCGCGGTGGCCGCGCCGATGCCGCGGCTCGCGCCGGTGACGAGCGCCAGCTGCCCGGCGAGAGGCTGAACGGTCAAACGATCCTCCGAATATCTAGATGACGCGCTCGGCGAGCAGCGCGAACTGATCGACCGACACGCTCTCGTCCTGGTCGGTGAGCGTGGTCGGGTAGTCGCCGGTGAAGCAGGCGTCGCAATATTTGGGGCGGATGTCGGCACGGTGCGCCTCACCCAGCGCCTTGTAGAGCCCGTCGATCGACACGAAGGCCAGGCTGTCGGCATGGATGAAGTCGGTCATCCCGCCGACGTCGTGCTTCGCCGCGAGCAGCTTGGCGCGTTCGGGGGTGTCGACCCCGTAGAAGCAGCTGTGCCGGGTCGGCGGGCTCGCGATCCGCATATGGACCTCCGCCGCGCCGGCATCGCGCATCATCTGCACGATTTTGAGGCTGGTGGTGCCGCGCACGATCGAATCGTCGACCAGGATGACGCGCTTGCCCTTGATCAGCGCGCGGTTGGCGTTGTGCTTCAGCTTGACGCCGAGATGGCGGACCTTGTCGCCGGGCTGGATGAAGGTGCGGCCGACATAATGCGAGCGGATGATGCCGAGCTCGAACGGGATGCCCGATGCCTGGGCATAGCCGATCGCGGCTGGCACGCCCGAATCGGGAACCGGGATGACGAGGTCGGCATCGACCGGCGATTCGGCCGCCAGCTGCGCGCCGATCTCCTTGCGCACGGTATAGACCGATTGATCGCCCGCGATCGAATCGGGGCGCGAGAAATACACCCATTCGAAGATGCAGGGCCGCGGCGCCATCGGCGTGAACGGGCGGATCGATCGGATCTCGTGACCCTGGACGATGATCAGCTCGCCCGGCTCGACGGTCCGATCGAAGGTCGCGCCGCAGACGTCGAGCGCGACGGTTTCCGACGCGAAGATCACCGCGCCGTCGAGCCGGCCCATCACCAGCGGGCGGATGCCGAGGGGATCGCGGCAGGCGATCATGCCCTCGGGCGTCATCACCACCAGCGAATAGGCGCCTTCGATCTGCTTCAACGCATCGATGAAGCGATCGAGCAGCGTGCGGTAGTTGGAGGTCGCGACGAGATGGATGATCGTCTCGGTATCGCTGGTCGACTGGAAGATCGAACCGCGTCGGACGAGTTCGCGGCGCAGGCGGATCGCGTTCGAGATGTTGCCGTTGTGCGCGATCGCGAAGCCGCCCGACTGCAGCTCGGCATAGAGCGGCTGGACGTTCCGGAGCGCAGTCTCACCGCTGGTCGAATAGCGGACATGCCCGCAGGCGACCTCTCCGGGCAGGGATCGAATGACGTCGTCGCGATCGAAATTGCCCGCGACATGACCCATTGCGCGATGGGTATGGAAATTCGTGCCGTCGAAGCTGGTGATCCCCGCGGCTTCCTGGCCGCGATGCTGAAGCGCATGCAGGCCGAGCGCGACCAGCGCGGCGGCGCTGGCGCCGTCGCTGCCGGACACGCCGAAGACGCCACACTCCTCGCGCAGCTTGTCGTCGTCATACGGATTGGTTGTCAGCATCGCGGGGTCGCTCACGTGGTGCATGCGGGCCCATAGCCGCTGTCGGCGGGCTTGTCGCCTCTTTGTCACATCGCTCGGGAGCGATCCGTCGCAAGGCGGGTTCTGGGCGGAGAGCAGGAGGAGCGGAACATGGCGAAGGACCACGGCGCGCAGATCAAAGACGACAAGCTGTACGAGGACCTGATCGCGCAGGGCAATTCCAAGGAGAAGGCGGCGCGGATCGCCAATGCCAAGGCGGCGGGAACGCTCCATCATCGGGGGACGACCCTCGAGGACCGCAGCAAGGCGGACCTGATGAAGGAGGCGCGGGAGATCGGGATCGAGGGTCGGTCGAAGCTGGACAAGGCCGGGTTGGTGAAGGCGATCCGGGGGCATGGGCGGTAAGCTCCCGGAGTTACCTCCCCCTCCGTCAGCCTGACGGCTGCCACCTCCCCCTTGCGGGGGAGGATCTAAATTCCTCCCTCGCGTAGCGGGGGAGGGGGACCGCTCGCGCAGCGAGTGGTGGAGGGGGTCTGTCCGCTGGACGCCGCCCTTTGATCGGCCGAACATTGTCCCCAGCCGACCGACCCCTTACCAACCCAGCCATGCCCGACCGTGACACCACCCTCGTCCTCGACCCGAAATACGACGCTGCCGGCCTGATCACCGCCGTCGTCGTCGATCGCCACGGCGCGCCGCTGATGGTCGCGCACATGAACTCCGAGGCGCTTGCCGCCACGCAGGCGACTGGCGAGGCGCATTTCTGGTCGCGCAGCCGGGCGCGGCTGTGGAAGAAAGGCGAGAGCTCCGGCAACGTGCTCCGTGTCGTCGAGCTGCGGATCGATTGCGACCAGGACGCGATCTGGATCGTCGCCGATCCCGCCGGACCCGCTTGCCACACCGGGGCGGACACCTGCTTCTACCGGCGTATCGAGGGTGACGATCTGGTGCGGATCGCGTGAGGGCGATCGTCATCGCCGCGTTGCTGCTCGCCGGCTGCGGCGATCGCGCGGGGCAGACGCAGGCGGACACGCCGGGCGCGCGGCTCGAGTCGGCGGCGCGGGAAGCGGGGCTGGTGCCGGGCGGGGAGACGGCGTCGCTGGTCGGGTCGTGGGGCCGCGACACCGACCGGCTCTGCGTGGTGCCCGGCAGCGGCGGCGACTACCGCGTCGGCGCAGTGGTCGATTATGGCGAGGGGCAGAGCTGCGCCGCCGCGGGCACCGCAGCTCGGTCGGGCGGCCGGCTCGATATCAGGTTCGGCGCCTGTCGCTTCGCTGCACGGATCGACGGCGACCGGATCGTCTTCCCGGCCGAGCTGCCGGTTGAATGCGAGCGCGTCTGCGCGGGGCGGGCATCGCTGGCAGCGGTCACCGTCGACCGGATCAGCGCCTCCGCCGCGGAAGCATCGACGCTACGGCTCGGCACGGGCAAGCCACTCTGCGGCGCTTGACGTTGACGTAAAGGAGAGGTAGGTGAGCAGCATGGCCTCCAGTCATGCCTATGCCGTCCTCGAACCGCGCGTCGACCGCGAGGATTTCTCGATATCGGATCTGTGCGCGGAGTTCGGCGTCACTGCGCGCGCGCTGCGCTTTTACGAGGACGAAGGGCTGATCGCGCCGCAGCGCCGCGGCACCCAGCGGATCTATTCTCATCGCGATCGCGCGCGGCTCGCCTGGATCCTGCGCGGCAAGCGCGTCGGCTTCAGCCTCGGCGAGATCCGCGAGATGATCGACCTCTACGATGTCGGCGACGGGCGGCGTCTGCAACGCCAGGTCGCGATCGATCGCGGCCGTGCGCGGATCGCGCTGCTCGAGGCGCAGAAGCACGACATCGATGCCGCGATTTCCGAACTCACCGATTTCGTCGACCTGCTCGAGGCGGGTCGCGCCCAGGATCACCAAGGATAAGCCATGCCCCAGTACACGCCCCCCGTCCGCGACACGCGCTTCGTGCTCGATCATGTCCTGAACCTCGGCAACTACGCCAACCTGCCGGGCTTCGAGGCCGCGACGCCCGACATCGTCGACGCGGTGCTGGAGGAGGGTGGGCGGTTCGTCGCCGACGTGCTGTTCCCGCTCAACCAGTCGGGCGACCAGGAGGGTTGCACCCGCCATGCCGACGGCAGCGTCACCACGCCGGCGGGCTTCAAGGAAGCGTATCAGCAATATGTCGAGAGCGGCTGGGCGACGCTCGGCAACCAGCCCGAATATGGCGGGCAGGGCATGCCGCACGTCGTCTCGACCGCGTTCCAGGAATACATGATCTCGTCGAACATGGCGTTCGCGATGTATCCGGGGCTCACCCATGGCGCGATCGCCGCGCTGATCGCCAAGGGCTCGGACGAGCAGAAGGCGATGTACGTGCCCAAGATGGTGTCGGGCGAATGGGGCGGGACGATGAACCTGACCGAGCCGCAGTGCGGCACCGATCTCGGCCTGATCCGCACCAAGGCCGAGCCGCAGGCCGACGGATCCTATGCGATCACCGGCACCAAGATTTTCATCTCGTCGGGCGAGCACGACCTGACCGAGAACATCATCCACCTGGTGCTCGCCAAGACCCCGGGCGCGCCCGACAGCTCCAAGGGCATCTCGCTGTTCGTGGTGCCCAAGTTCATGGTCGAGGCGGACGGCAGCCTCGGCGCGCGCAACGCGGTGACCTGCGGCTCGATCGAGCACAAGATGGGCATCCACGCCAATTCGACGTGCGTGATGAATTACGACGGCGCGATCGGCTGGCTGGTCGGCGACGAGATGAAGGGCCTTGCGGCGATGTTCATCATGATGAACGCGGCGCGGCTCGGCGTCGGGCTGCAGGGACTGGCGGTGGGCGAGACCGCCTATCAGAACGCGGTCGCCTATGCGGGCGATCGTCGCCAGGGCCGCGCGCTGACCGGCCCCAAGGAGCCGACCGAGAAGGCCGATCCGCTGTTCGTCCACCCCGACGTCCGCCGCATCCTGATGGAGGGCAAGGCGCTGACCGAGGGGCTTCGCGCGCTGTGCCTGTGGGGCGCGCTGCAGGTCGATCTCGAACATGTCGCGACCAGCGAGGAGGATCGCGAGGTCGCGGCCGACCTGATCGGGCTGCTGACCCCGGTGATCAAGGGCTACGGCACCGACAAGGGCTACGAGATCGCCACCAACGCGCAGCAGGTCTATGGCGGGCACGGCTACATCGCCGAATGGGGCATGGAGCAGTATGTCCGCGATGCGCGGATCGCGATGATCTACGAAGGCACCAACGGGGTGCAGGCGATGGACCTGGTCGGTCGCAAGCTGGCGCAGAATGGCGGCCGCGCGGTGCAGACGCTGTTCCGCATCGTCGGCGAGGAAGTCGCCGCGGCAAAAGCCGACCCCGCGACCGCGACGATCGCGACCGCGCTGGAACGCGCCAATGGCGAGCTACAAGCGGCGACGATGTGGTTCATGGCGAACGGCATGAAGAACCCGGACAATGTCGGCGCCGGGGCGACCAGCTATCTCCACCTGATGGGGATCGTCGCGGTCGGGCTGATGTGGCTGCGCATGGCGGTGGCGGCATCCGCGCTGAAGACGTCGGGCGACAGCGGGCAGTTCGGTGAAGGCTTCCTCGACGCCAAGCTGATGACGGCGCGCTTCTTCGCCGAGCGCATCGTGCCCGAAGCCGGCGCACTGCGGCGCAAGATCGAGGGCGGCGCGGAGTCGCTGATGGCGCTGCCGCCGGCGATGTTCCTGGCGGCATAAAGGACGCGCTACCGAGATCGGCGGCGCGCCCTTCATCGCGGACGGCCCTGAGGGTCGTCCGTCAACCGTCAACTCGGATCAGTTGCTGTCCGAATTGTCGTTGTCGTTCTCGTTATCGACGATCAGATAGGTCACGCCGGCGATGATGCCGGCACCGATCAGGAGCGGGATCGTGCTCGCGCCGCCGATCTTGTTCGACTTGGACGTCGTCGTTCCGGCGCGAACCGACTTGGCGACCGACAGGCTCGACGCCGGGTTGGTTGCCGTGGCGGCGCTCGCGGCGACCGGCGCTGCGACAAGTGCGAGGCCGGCTGAGGCCATCGCAAGCGATTTGAGGATCATGAGGTTCTCCGTTGCTGCAACATACACGTCGCAGGCGTCAGAACGGGTCGAACGCGGTCTTGTTCAAATATACTTTTGTAAACGGCTCTACTCAGGGCATTTTAGTGGCGGCCGCCGGCGGAGAAGGGGCCCGGGAGACCGGCGTAATCTTCGGCGATGACGTCGGTCCGGGTATTGCGGGTCTTGCCGATTGCGCCTTGCCGAGTGGCTTGATCACCAGGGGGCGATCCGGCGCCAACTGACTGACGGGTTCGATGATGGCGCTGGTACCAGGCCTGGCGTCCTTCACCCGCCGCACCCCACCGAGCTCGATCGGCGCGCGAGGCTCGCCCGCCGCGAGCGCTGGCGCGGCCACCACCGGCGATCCGGTCATCAGCACCTGCACCTTCATGCATTGGGTGGGATCGTTTCGCTTGATCTGCTGGCAGTTCCACAACGCCTTCTGGTAGCCCGTCGATCGGTCGCGCAGATAGCTGAAGGTCATCGTGGCGATCTGCTGAGGTTCGAGCGGCAGGGTCGCAGGCGTACGGGCGCGGTCGCTCCAGGCGGAGAATTTGCACAGCGGGCGGTCGCCGCAGGTCTGCTCGGCGAGTTGGGGGAAGCTCTCCGCGATCAGGCCGGCGGGTAGCGTCACGAGGAAGCTGTTGGGATCGCTGGCGAGCGGACCGGAAATCGTCCCGGTCGCGGCGGCGCCTTCGGCCAGCGCGGCGTCGGCCTCGGCGAGCGCGGCGCCGGTGCGATGCGCGTCGGAGATCGCGGCGAGCTGCGCGATTGCGGGTTCGCCCGCGATCTGGCGGCGGTCGAACGCCGGGGGCGTGCCCCACCAGCCCTCCCATCGGAAAAACAGGTGCGAGCCGACCGCAGCGAGCTTGACCAGGCTCGACTGCCAGTACGGCACCACCCAGTCGGTGTGGTAGTGCGTGGCATAGCCGACCGGCTTGTACACCGATCCGGCGAGCGCCGCGGCGGCGACCTCGCGGGCGCGGCGCCATCCGGCCTCGTTCGGCTTCCAGCGCGCGATCGCGCCGTCGCAGGTGAAGCTGAATTGGCAGCCGGTGCTGCGTTCGGAGCCCTCGAACACGACGCCGCACACCGTCTTGGGGAAGGCGGGGTGGCGCAACCGGTTGAGCACGACCTGCGCGACCGCACGCTCGCCCCGGGTGTCGTCGCCGGCCTCGTAGAGCACCGCGGTGGCGAGGCAATCGAGCGCGCGGGCGCGATCGTCGCCGGTGCCGGCGAAGCGGAACGGCCGCGCGGCGGGGTTTGGCGCGGTGGAGAAGGGAATCTGATCGTTATAGGCGCGGGCGTCGTCCATCGAGAGCCGGACGAACTCGACCGGCTCGACCGGCGGCAGCTCGGCCTGGGGCACGACTCGCTTGGGGGGCAGCGGCACGCGGACGCGATGGGGGATCGCGGGCGCGTGCGTCACCACATAGGCGGGCGCCGCGATCGCGAGGATCGCGACGCCGGAGAGGATCGCGCGCACCCGGGGGGTGACGCGCGCGGGAAGGGCGGGGCTCACTGTTCGGGCAGAAAATCCGGGACCGACAGATAGCGCTCGCCGGTGTCGTAGTTGAAGCCGAGCACGCGGGCGTCGTCGGGGAGGTCGGGCAGCTTCTGCAGGATCGCGGCGAGCGTCGCGCCCGAGCTGATGCCGACCAGCATGCCTTCCTCGGTCGCGGAACGGCGGGCCATGTCCTTGGCGACCGCCGCATCGACCTCGATCACGCCGTCGAGCGCCTGGGTGTGGAGATTGCGCGGGATGAACCCCGCACCGATACCCTGGATCGGATGCGGGCCGGGCTGACCGCCGGCGATCACCGGCGAGGCGGCGGGCTCGACCGCGAAGACCTTCAGCTGCGGCCAATGCTGCTTCAGCGTTTCGGCGACGCCGGTGATGTGGCCGCCGGTGCCGACCCCGGTGATCAGCACGTCGATCGGCGCATCGGCGAAGTCGGCGAGGATTTCCTGCGCGGTGGTGCGGACATGGACCTCGATGTTGGCGGGGTTCTCGAACTGCTGGGGCATCCAGCTGCCCGGGGTCTGATCGACCAGCTCCAGCGCGCGTTCGATCGCGCCCTTCATGCCCTTTTCGCGCGGCGTCAGGTCGAAGGTCGCACCATAGGCGAGCATTAGGCGGCGGCGCTCGAGCGACATGCTCTCGGGCATCACCAGCACGAGCTTGTAGCCCTTTACCGCGGCGACCATCGCCAGCCCGACGCCGGTGTTGCCGCTGGTGGGTTCGATGATGGTGCCGCCGGGCGTGAGGCTGCCGTCGGCCTCGGCCGCCTCGATCATCGCGAGCGCGATGCGATCCTTGATCGAGCCGCCGGGGTTCGACCGCTCCGATTTGATCCAGACCTCCGAATCGGGAAACAGCTTCGACATCCGAACGTGCGGGGTGTTGCCGATCGTATCGAGGATCGTGGTGGCTTTCATGGCGCAGGCTCCGGTTTGACTGGCGCGGGATCGATCAACGTCGCGGGCGGATCGAAGCTCCGGGCTTGGCGGATCGAGGGGAAGAGGAAGGTCCATAATAGGGTCACGACGATCGCTCCGCCACCACCGATCAGCACCGCGCCGACCGGGCCGAACCCGGCGGCGAGAAATCCCGATTCGGCCTCGCCGAGTTCGTTGGAGGCCGATATCGTCAGCTGCGACACCGCGCCTACCCGCCCGCGCATCTCGTCGGGAGTGTGGAGCTGGATCAGCGACTGGCGGATATACACCGAGAACATGTCCGCGGCGCCCGTCACCGCGAGCGCGAACAGGCTGAGCGGCATGCTGGTCGACAGCCCGAACGCGATCGTCGCGGCGCCGTAGACCAGCACCGACACCAGCATGCGCGGACCTACATTGTGCTTCAGCGGGCGGACCGAGAAGACCAACGCGACCGCGGCGGCGCCGACCGCGGGGGCGGCGGCGAGTTCGCTGAGTCCGGTCGGGCCGACTTTCAGGATGTCGTGCGCGTAGATCGGCAGCAGCGCACTGGTGCCTGCCAGGAACACCGCGAACAGATCGAGCGTGATCGTGCCGAGCACCAGCTTGTTCTGCCAGACATAGGCCATGCCGTCGGCGATCGCCTTCAGCGGGTGGGCGCGGCCGACCTGGTTGGCGCGGGGGACCTTGCCGATCATGAACATCGCGACCGCTGCGACGGCGAAAAGCGATGCGGCGAGGAAATAGGCGGCGGACGGGGTGCGCGCATAGGCATAGCCGCCGATCGCGGGGCCGATGATCGTGCCGACCTGCCACGAGATCGACGACAGCGCGATCGCGGTCGGCAGCACTTCGCGCGGCACGAGATTGGGCGCGAGCGCAGAGAAGGCAGGGCCGGCGAAGGCGCGCGCGACGCCGAGCAGCACGGCGATGCCGAACAGCACGGGCAGCGACATCGCGTTCTCGTAAGTCACCAGCGCCAGCGTCAGCGCGCACGCGAATTGCAGGGTGACGGTGAGCCGCGCGATCCAGCGGCGGTCGAATCGGTCGGCGACCAGCCCCGTCACCGGCGTCGTCACGAACAGCGGCAGGAACTGGAGCAGCCCGATCAACCCGAGCTGCGCGGCGGCGGCGCTGGGCGACATGGTCTGCCGCGCGATCGTGTAGGTCTGCCAGCCGATCACGATGATCATCGCGTTCTGCGCCAACGTCATCGCGAAGCGCGCGGCGAAATAGGCGCGGAAATTGGCGATCGTCAGGGGGTGCGGCGGGCGCGCGGCGGGAGCATCGGCGGTCGGCGAGGGTAGGGTCATCGCGCGCAGCCTTAATCGCCCGGACGCCCCGGCGACAACAACGCTTGCTTGGCCGTGCCCAACCGATCGGTACGCCGGATTGCCTTGCGCAATTGATGTTCGCGCCGTTGCCGGACTATAGGCAGCGCTCCTCCCCAAGGACCTTCGAGGTTTATACGTGGCAAAAGCCCCCGCTCTCTCCGCCGAACCCGCCATTCCGAACCGCGAGCGGCCGTCGGAACCGACGCCTTATCAGGCGACCCGCGACGAACTGATCGCGTTCTACAAGGAAATGCTGCTGATCCGCCGCTTCGAGGAGAAGGCCGGGCAGCTCTACGGACTCGGCCTGATCGGCGGCTTCTGCCACCTCTATATCGGCCAGGAAGCGGTCGCCGTCGGGCTGCAATCGGCGCTGTCGGACAAGGACAGCGTGATCACCGGCTATCGTGATCACGGCCATATGCTGTTGTGCGGGATCCCGCCGAAGGACGTGATGGCCGAGCTCACCGGCCGCGCTGCGGGGATCTCCAAGGGCAAGGGCGGTTCGATGCACATGTTCAGCGTCGAGCATAAATTCTACGGCGGCCACGGCATCGTCGGCGCGCAGGTGTCGCTCGGCACCGGGCTCGGCTTCAGCCACAAGTACAAGAATGACGGCGGCGTCTGCCTCGCCTATTTCGGCGACGGCGCGTCGAACCAGGGCCAGGTCTACGAGAGCTTCAACATGGCCGAGCTGTGGAAGCTGCCGGTGATCTACGTCATCGAGAACAACCAGTATGCGATGGGCACGTCTGTGAACCGCAGCAGCGCCGAGGATCAGCTGTATCGCCGCGGCGAGAGCTTCCGCATCCCCGGCATCCAGGTCGACGGCATGGACGTGCTCGCCTGCCGCGGCGCGGCGGAGGAGGCGCTCGCCTGGGTCCGCGCGGGCAAGGGGCCGATCATCCTCGAGATGAAGACCTATCGCTATCGCGGCCATTCGATGTCGGATCCCGCCAAGTATCGTAGCCGCGAAGAGGTGCAGGCGGTGCGCGAGAAGAGCGATCCGATCGAACACATCAAGAAGCTGCTCGCGGAACAGGGCGTGAAGGAAGACGAGTTGAAGCAGGTCGAGCAGGACATCCGCAAGCAGGTCAACGAGGCCGCCGATTTCGCGGAAAGCACCCCCGAGCCACAGGCGGGCGAGCTCTACACCGACGTGCTGGTGGAGTCGTACTGATGGGTATCGAGATCAAGATGCCCGCGCTTTCCCCGACGATGGAGGAGGGCACGCTGGCCAAGTGGCTCGTGAAGGAAGGCGATAGCGTCAAGTCTGGCGACATCATGGCCGAGATCGAGACCGACAAGGCGACGATGGAGTTCGAGGCGGTCGACGAGGGCGTGATCGGCAAGATCCTGATCGCCGAGGGCACCGACAATGTGAAGGTCGGCACCGTTATCGCCACGCTGAACGGCGAGGGCGAGGAACCGGGCGAGAAGGCGAGCGAGGCGACGCCTGCCGCCGCCGAGTCCGCGCCGCCAAGCGAAACGCCGTCGGACCAGAAGGCCGAGCCGGCGCTGCCCGATGCCCCGAAAAAGGCCGAGACCGGGACCACCCAGCTGGTCGCCGCTGCCGAGCAGAAGGGTCGCCTCGATCCCGCCGTTCCCGCGGGCACCGAGATGGTCAAGCTCACCCTGCGCGAGGCGCTGCGCGACGCGATGGCCGAGGAAATGCGCCGCGACGACCGCGTCTTCGTGATGGGCGAGGAGGTCGCGCAGTATCAGGGTGCGTACAAGGTCACGCAGGGGCTGCTCGACGAGTTCGGCGACGCACGTGTGATCGACACGCCGATCACCGAATATGGCTTCGCGGGGGTCGGCACCGGCGCGGCGATGGGCGGTTTGCGGCCGATCGTCGAGTTCATGACCTTCAACTTCGCGATGCAGGCGATCGATCACATCGTGAACTCTGCGGCGAAGACCAACTATATGTCGGGCGGCCAGATGCGTTGCCCGATCGTGTTCCGCGGCCCCAATGGCGCGGCTTCGCGAGTCGGCGCGCAGCATTCGCAGAATTATGCGCCCTGGTATGCGAGCGTCCCCGGGCTGATCGTGATCGCGCCCTACGACGCCGCCGATGCCAAGGGCCTGCTGAAGGCCGCGATCCGCACCGAGGATCCGGTCGTCTTCCTCGAGAACGAGCTGCTCTACGGTCGCACCTTCGAGATCCCGAAGCTCGACGACTGGGTGCTGCCGATCGGCAAGGCGCGGACGATGCGCGAGGGCAAGGACGTGACGCTGGTCAGCTATTCGATCGGCGTCGGCCTTGCGCTCGACGCCGCCGAGACGCTGGCGGGCGAGGGGATCGATTGCGAGGTCATCGACCTGCGCACGCTGCGCCCGCTCGACAAGCAGGCGGTGCTCACCAGCCTCGCCAAGACCAACCGGATGGTCGTCGTCGAG
This sequence comes from Sphingomonas sp. Tas61C01, assembly GCF_052567495.1. Classification (NCBI taxonomy): domain Bacteria; kingdom Pseudomonadati; phylum Pseudomonadota; class Alphaproteobacteria; order Sphingomonadales; family Sphingomonadaceae; genus Sphingomonas; species Sphingomonas sp. Tas61C01. The sequence goes on along the minus strand of NZ_CP199583.1, from coordinate 982,669 downwards.
GAAGGCTGGCCGACCTGCTCGATCGCGTCGGAGATCATCTCGATCTGCATGGAAGAGGGCTTCGACGACCTCGACGCTCCGGTCATGCGCGTGGCGAACGAGGACGTACCGCTGCCCTATGCGGCGAACCTGGAGAAGGACGCGCTGATCAGCGTGGACAAGATCCTGGCGACCGTACGGAAGGTCCTGCATCGGGGGTGAGGGGGTACAGGAGTTACCTCCCCCTCCGTCACCGCTGCGCGGCGCCAACTCGCCCCTTGGTGGGGGAGGAGTTTAGATCCTCCCTCGCTTCAGCGGGGGAAGGGGACCGCTCGCGGACCAAGTGCTGGAGGGAGCGTTTCCGCCGGACGCCATCGACGTGTTGGCCCTACCCGTTATCCAGCGGGATCTTGTCCGACGCGCGCGGGCTCATGATCATCTGTTCCTTCAGCGGGATCGTGCCGAGGACGCCGCTCGCGATGATCGGCGTGTAGGTATAGACGATCTGGCTGACGATCAGCGACGTGCTGTTCTGCTTGATCGTCGTCGGCAGCGTGAAGGCCGAATTCACCGCCAGCGCCGAGGTGTTCTTGCCGCGGCTCCAGGCGACCTTGCTGATACCCTTGTCGTCGGTGTCAATCTGCGACACCGTCATCTGTGCCGCCGACGGCTGGTAGGGCGACATCACCTGCTGGCTGGCGTTGAGGATCATGTCGAGGTCCGAGTTCGACACCTTGGTATAGCGGGTGGTGAGATCGCTGATCGTGCGGGTCGCGAGCGTGACCTTGCGATAGGCGAACAGCGCGTCGCTGAGCTGGTACCCGCCGACGAACAACAGCATCAGGATCGGCACCGAAAAGGCGAATTCGATCAGCGCGACGCCGCCTTCGTCGTGCCGTAGATCGGCCGAGCGGCGGCGCATCATCGTGGCGGCGCGGGCGATCATGAGTAGAACTCCGTCTTGAACACCGAGGTGGCGATCAGCAGGCGCTTGCCCCCGCTGAGCGTCGACAGGTCGAAGCCGAGCGGCCCTCGCGCGGTATCCCACACGTACATCGTCTTCACGATGACGATGTCGCCGGGTACGCCGGCATTGTACGACCAGGCGTTGTTAGGCTGGCCGGACGCATTGTAGGTGATGGTCGGCGACGCGATGTTGGCGGCGGAGAAGCTGGTGGCGACGCTGACGTCCACCATCAGATTGGCGCATTTCATGAACGTCGGCAGCTGCGCGCAGGTCAGTGCCTTGAAGTCGGCCGCGGACATCTTCGCCTGCTGCGCCTCGCCGGTCATCAGCACGCGGGTGCTCTTTTCGGCCGCGGTTTCCAGATTCTGTTGCGCGAAGAAGGTGAGGCTGACCTGGAGGATCGCGATCAGCAACGCCATCAGCGGCCCGGCGACGAACGCGAATTCGATGATCGTGACGCCGCGCCGATCGCGGCCGAAGCGGCGCAGCGACGCAGTTGCGCCGAGGCGGAGCGGTCGGATACGGGCTAACGGGTTCGGCAACGGGACAGCTCCAATCGATCACCGAAAATACCGGCCCATGATTACCAATCCCTCAACGGCGGAACGGCCGGCGGAGGACGATCGTGGCTGAGCTCCGTAGCGAGGCGCAGCGGCTGGTGCTGCGGCATGCGCCGGCAGGTGCGCGCGAGGCGGTCGCGGTGCTGTTCGCGCTCGACGAGCGGTTGGGCGACATCGTGCGATCGACCCGCGAGCCGCTGGTCGGCCAGATGCGGCTGACCTGGTGGCGCGACGCCCTGACCGCGCTGGACGAGCGACAGCCCGCCCCCGCCGAGCCGGTGCTGGTCGAGGTGCGACGCCTGCTGTTGCCGCGCGGCGTGTCGGGCGCGGCGCTGGCGCCGATGGCGGAGGGGTGGATGATGATCCTGCACGATGGCTATGCGAGCGACGGCAGCCTGGCCGACTATGCGGTCTTGCGCGGGGGTACGCTGTTCGCGGCGGCGGCGCGGGTGCTGGGTGCGGCGGAGGTCGCGATGCTCCACGAAGCGGGGCGGGGCTGGGCCTTGGGCGATCTCGCTGCCAACATTTCGTCGGCGACCGATGCGGTGGCGGTACGTACGGATGCAGATGTTGCGCTAAGCTTGGCGTTCTCTTCGAGATGGAGCAAAGCACTTCGCCCAATCGGACTGCTGGCATTACTGATGATGCTTGATGCTGATACTGTCAGTGCTTACGTAAAGATACGTAGAGTGTTGTCGTTTAGGATGTTTGGCCGCTGAATCATTGCGTCGTCGTGTGCGTCTGTTATCCTCCTTGCAAAGGGAGGGAACGATGATGTGGCGCTATCTGGCAGGGGCGGGGGCGATCTCGGCGACGGTGGTCGCGGGGATCCTGGTCGTCGGGCGCGAGCAGCCCAAGGCGGCGGTGCTGCCGATTCGGCCGGTCGCGACGCAGGGGGAACGCGCGGCCGCGCTGCCCGACGCAGCGCCGGAGGCGACCGCCGAGACCCGCGAACAACGGCGCTTCGGGCGCTACGACAAGGACGAAAATGGGGGCATTACCCGCGACGAATATCTCGCCCAACGCCGCAAGGCGTTCGCGCGGCTCGACACCGACGGTGATGGCAAGCTGTCGTTCGAGGAATGGGCGGTTAAGGCGACCACCAAGTTCACCGCTGCGGATCGCGACCGATCGGGCGCGATGACCCCCGCCGAGTTCGCGACCACCGCGGTCAAGCGGAAACCGGCTCCGCGCTGTCCGCCGGCACGAGCACAGGGGACGGACGAGGAGGGTTGATCCAGTCGGCGAGCGCGGCGCGCGCGCGATCGGTGTAGACGCGCTTGCGGTCGGCCTTCTTGCGGCCCTCGACCGGGGGGAACAACCCGAAATTGACGTTCATCGGCTGATATGTCGCGGCTTCCGCGCCGCCGGTGATGTGGCCCAGCAACGCGCCGAGGGCGGTTGTGACCGGCGGCGGCGCGATCGTCGCGCCGGCCAGATCGGCGGCGGCGAACCGACCCGCAAGCAGCCCGATCGCGGCGCTCTCGATATAGCCCTCGCACCCGGTGATCTGGCCGGCGAAGCGGATGTTGGGGAGCGACTTCAGCCGCAGCGTTCCGTCGAGCAGTTCTGGCGAGCGAATGAAGGTGTTGCGGTGCAGCCCGCCCAGCCGCGCGAATTCGGCATTCTGCAGCCCGGGGATGGTGCGGAACAGCCGTACCTGCTCGGCATGCTTGAGCTTGGTCTGGAAGCCGACAATGTTCCACAAGGTCGCCTGGGCATTGTCCTGGCGCAGCTGGACGACGGCATAGGGCCAGCGGCCGGTCTTGGGATCGTCGAGCCCGACCGGCTTCATCGGGCCGTAGCGCAGCGTGTCGACCCCGCGCTCCGCCATCACCTCGATCGGCATGCAGCCGTCGAAATAGGGCGTGTCCTTTTCCCATTCCTTGAAGGCGGACTTCTCGCCCGCGATCAGCCCGGCGTGGAAGGCGAGGTATTCGTCCTTCGTCATCGGGCAGTTGATGTAATCCTTGGTCTCGCCCTTGTCCCAGCGCGAGGCGAACCAGGCGATCTCCATGTCGATCGATTCGCGGTGGACGATCGGCGCCAGCGCATCGAAGAAGGCGAGCGCCTCGCGCCCCGTCGCGTCGCCGATCGCGCCCGCGAGCGAGGCGCCGGTCAGCGGCCCGGTCGCGATGATCGCGGGGCCGGCGGGCAGGGCGTCGACCCGTTCGCGGACGAGATCGAGGTTGGGGTGCGCAGCGATCGCATCGGTGACGCTGGCCGAGAACAGGTCGCGATCGACCGCCAGCGCCGATCCCGCGGGCACGCGGTGGCGATCCGCCTCGCGCATGATCAGCGAACCGAGGGTGCGGAGTTCCTGGTGGAGCAGCCCGACGGCGTTGCTCTCCGCGTCGTCCGAGCGGAAGCTGTTGGAACAGACCAGTTCGGCGAGCCCGTCGGTGCGGTGCGCGGGTGTCTCTTCGCCCCCGCCGCGCATTTCCGACAGGCGGACCCTGTGCCCGGCCTCCGCCAATTGCCAGGCGGCCTCGGATCCGGCGAGCCCGCCGCCGATGATGTGGATGTCGTGGGTCATGCCTGCGTCGATACGCTGCCGCGCTTGCCGTGTCAGGCCCGCAATGCCACCTCGGGATCATGACGATCTACACGATAGGCTACGAAGCCACGACGATGGCCGATTTCCTCGCCGCGCTGACGACCGCGGGGGTGAAGCGCGTGATCGACGTCCGCGCGCTGCCGCTGTCGCGCCGGCCGGGCTTCTCCAAGTCGTCGCTGGCGGCGAGCCTGAAGGAGGCGGGGATCGACTATGTCCACCTGAAGGCGCTCGGCACCCCCAAGCGTGGACGCGACGCGGCGAAGAAGGGCGACGTCGCCACGCTGGAGGCGGTCTATGCCGAACAGCTCGACCTGCCAGAAGCGCAGGCGCAGGCGGCGATCATGCTGGGGCTCGCGGCCGAGACGCCGAGCGCGCTGCTGTGCTTCGAGCGGGACCCTTGCCATTGCCACCGACGGCTGTTGCTGGACGCGGTGGGCGAGGGGGTGGCGGTGGTGGATCTATATGCGTGAGGGGGCGGGGTTGCCTTTGCGGTGACACCTTTCGACGCCCTACTCATCTTCGTCACCCCGGACTTGATCCGGGGTCCCGCTTTGAAGGAACCCACGACCTTCGGATCTGGGGCTTAGCGGGACCCCGGATCAAGTCCGGGGTTGTCTGTTATCGCCAGTTTAGAAGTCGCTCGTTCCGCGCATAAGCGGGATGCCCGGGTCGGGTGGCCACCCGACCCGGGCGCGGATAGCTGGACCGTTCCGGGGTTGGGCTCGCGCCCGTCGTCATCTTGGTCGGCTATCCGCTTCGCCTTGACGCTTGGTGAGTTGCCTGGGCCACTGGTGAAAACCACGCCCGCAGACGATCACAAGCCACTGGAGGATAATGTCCGATGCATGATTCTGCTACCATTCCCGACAGCTTTATCGGCTGCGATGTCGGCAAGGCCGAGATCGTCGTGTTCGACAGCCGAAGCGGACGCACGACCAGGATCGCCAACGATCCCCAGGCGCTGGCCGACTTCGCGGGCACGCTCGAGCCGACGGGCCTGGTCGTCTGCGAAGCCACCGGCGGCTACGAGGCCGGCCTGCTGAACGCGCTGGTCGCCGCCGGCCGCCCGGTGCACCGTGCCGATGCCCGCAAGGTGAAGGCCTTCATCCGCTCGTTCGGGATCCTCGGCAAGACCGACGGCATCGACGCCCGCGCGCTCGCCGCCTACGGGCGCGAACGGCACGGCGCGCTGGCGCGCTGGCAGCCCCGCGACGAGCAGCGCGACCAGCTCGCCCTGCTGGTCTCGACCCGGCGCGAGTGCGTTCGCCAGCGCGTCGCCTGCCGCAACCGGCTACAGGCGCCCGGCACGGCACCGGTCGCGCCCCGCCTGCAGCGCATCCTCGCCACGCTCGATGCCGAGATCGCCGGCATCGACGCCGACATCGCGACCCTGATCGACGCCTGCGAACCACTGAACCGGGCCGCCACGACCCTGCGCGCCATCCCCGGCATCGGCCCCGCCACCGCCGCCCAGCTCGTCGCCCTCATGCCCGAGCTCGGCACCCTCGGACGCCGCCAGGCCGCCGCGCTCGCCGGCCTCGCGCCACATCCGAGACAGAGCGGCAGCCACGACGCCTACCGCAGGACCCGCGGTGGCAGGCCCGAGGTCAAGCAGGCCCTCTTCATGGCAGGCCTCGCCGCGGCCAGACACAACCCCACCCTCAAAAGCTTCTACAAACGACTGATCGCAAACGGCAAGAAACCGATCGTCGCCCTCGTCGCCGTCATGCGAAAACTCCTCGTCATCGCCAACGCACGCATCCGCGACACCATGGCGATGAACTGAGTTGATGACGGTGCGTTTTGCCGAGCGCCGGAGCCCCGCCCCACCTCACCTCACCCCGTAACCGGCAACCTCACGCTGCCATCATCGTTCCGCTGCAGCTTGCCGTACGCAACCACGGTCTCCAGCAGCAGCGGCTCGTACAAATGGGGGAACAGCTGCCCCCCGCGCGACTCCTCCCACTTCAGCGAACCGCCGAATGCGCCCAGATCGACCGCGGCGACGTACAGGTCGTCCTGACCCACGAAATGCTTGTCGACGGTCTCGGTCAGCTGCTCGCAGGTCGATAGATGGATGTAGCCGTCCGCCACGTCCACCGGAGCACCCGCGAAGCTGCCGTCGCGTTCCAGCGTCGCCATCTCCTCGGCGGTCAGCACCTTGTAGGCGGTGGTGTCCGCCGGCGCGCCGCCGCTCATTGACCGTCGTCCGGGCCGGCGGCGAGGTTCTCGTCGGTCTCCGCGTCCGGTGTCGCCTCTCCCACGACGGTGCCGTCGCCCAGGTCGATCTCGGCCTCGCTTTCGGTTTCCTCGATCCGCGCCGCACCGACGACGTGTTCGTCCTTGGCGACGCGGAACAGGATGACCCCCTGCGTATTCCGCCCGGTGACCCGGACCGATCCGACGGTGGTGCGGATCAGCTTCGCCTGGTCGGTGACCAGCATCAGCTGCTCGCCATTGTGCGCAGGGAAGCTCGCCACGACCGGGCCGTTCCGATCCGAGCTGACGATGTTGGTGATGCCTTGGCCACCGCGATTGGTGCGTCGGTATTCATAGGCCGATGTCCGCTTGCCATAGCCGTTGGCGGTGACGGTGAGGATGAACTCCTCCGCCGCCTCGAATTCGGCCATGCGATCGGTGGAGAGTGTGATCTCGCGATCGCCTTCCTTCCACGGCGCCGCCTTCAGATAATCCTCGCGCTCCTGCGGGGTCGCGTCGAAGCCGTGCAGCACCGACAGCGAGATCACCTCGTCGCCGTCGCCCAGCCGCGCGCCGCGTACGCCGGTGGAGTCGCGGCTCTGGAACTCGCGTACGTCGGTCGAGGCGAAGCGGATCGCGCGGCCCTTCTTGGTGGCAAGCAGCACGTCGTCGGTCTCGGTCAGCAGCGAAACGCCGATCAGCCGGTCTTCGGAGCCTTCCTCGAACTTCATCGCGATCTTGCCGGACGTGCGAATATTGGCGAACGCGTCCATCGAGTTGCGGCGCACCGAACCTTTGGCGGTCGCGAACATGACGTGCAGGTCGCCCCAGGTCGCCTCGTCCTCCGGCAGCGGCAGGACGGTGGACACCACCTCGCCCGCCGCCAGCGGCAGGAGGTTGATCATCGGCCGGCCACGCGTCGCCGGCCCGCCTTCGGGCAGGCGCCAGACCTTCATCCGGTACACCTTGCCGTGGTTCGAGAAGAACAGCACCGGTGTGTGCGTCGAGGTGACGAACAGGTTGGTGATCGCGTCGGCGTCCTTGGTCGCCATGCCCGCGCGGCCCTTGCCGCCCTTGGCCTGCGCGCGGAACGTCTCGAGCGGAGTGCGCTTGATATAGCCTTCCATGGTCACGGTGACGACCATGTCCTCGCGCTCGATCAGATCCTCGTCGTCGATGCCGTCGGCGGCGGCGGCGATCTCGGAGCGGCGCGGGGTGGCGAACTCGTCGCGCACCGCGATCAGCTCCTGGCGCATCACCTCGAACAGCTTGACGCGGTTGGCGAGGATATCGAGCAGCTCGGCAATCGTTTCTGCGAGAGTCTTCAGCTCGCCGCCGATCTCGTCGCGGCCTAGCGCGGTCAGGCGATGGAGGCGCAGGTCGAGGATCGCGCGGACCTGCAGGTCCGACAGGCGATAGACGCCGCCTTCCTGCTTGTGCTCGACCGCCTCGACCAGCCGGATATAGGGCGCGATCTGCTCGACCGGCCATTCGCGCATGAGCAGCGCGTTACGCGCCTCGGCGGGCGACGACGACCCGCGGATGATGCGGACGACCTCGTCGAGATTGGTGACCGCGATGACCAGGCCGAGCAACAGATGCGCACGGTCACGGGCCTTCGCCAGTTCGTATTTCGAACGGCGGGTGATGACCTGTTCGCGGAACTGGACGAACGCCTCGATGATGTCGCGCAGGTTGAGCAGTTCGGGCCGACCGCCGCGGATCGCGAGCATGTTGGCGGGGAAGCTCGACTGTGCGGGGGTGTGCCGCCACAACTGGTTGAGCACGACCTCCGGGGTCGCGTCGCGCTTCAGGTCGATGACGATGCGCACGCCTTCGCGGTTCGATTCGTCGCGAATGTCGCTGACGCCCTCGATCCGCTTGTCCTTCGCGGCTTCGGCGATCTTTTCGACCAGGCCGTTCTTGCCGGTCTGGTACGGGATCTCGGTGAGCACGATCGAGCGCCGGTCGCCGCGGTTTTCCTCGACGACGTGGCGCGATCGGACGATCACCGAGCCACGGCCGGTCGAATAGGCCGACCGCGCGCCGGCGCGGCCGAGAATGATCGCGCCGGTCGGGAAATCGGGACCGGGGACGATCTCGAACAGTTCCTCGGTCGTGATCGCGCCGTTATCCATATAGGCGAGGCAGGCGTTGATCACCTCGCCGAGATTGTGCGGCGGGATGTTGGTCGCCATGCCGACCGCGATGCCGCCGGCGCCGTTCACCAGCAGGTTGGGGAAGCGCGCGGGCAGCACGGTCGGCTCGCGCTCGGAGCCGTCGTAATTGGGCTGGAAGTCGACCGTGTCCTTGTCGAGATCGGCGAGCAGCGCGTTGGCCACCTTGGCGAGCCGCGCCTCGGTGTAGCGCATCGCTGCGGGGGGATCGGGGTCCATCGAGCCGAAATTGCCCTGGCCATCGACCAGCGGCACCCGCATCGACCAATCCTGCGCCATCCGCGCAAGCGCGTCGTAGATCGAACTGTCGCCGTGCGGATGGTATTTACCCATCACGTCGCCGACGATACGCGCCGACTTGCGATACGGCTTGCCCGTGACGAAGCCGCTTTCCGACGCCGAGAACAGGATGCGGCGATGCACCGGCTTCAACCCGTCGCGAACGTCGGGCAACGCGCGCGCCACGATGACGCTCATCGCATAGTCGAGATAGCTCGACTTCATCTCGTCGACGATCGAGATCGTCGAAATGTCGGAGGGTTCGGCGAGCAGGGTCTCGTCGGCCAAGTTTCACGCTTTCAGGTTGTTACGGGAACCGGGTCTTTCTAGGCCTTCGTCACGCGAATGTCACGCTCGGCGGGGGGTGTAGAGCTCAGGTGCACCGACCGCATTTGTGCTCCCGCGAAGGCGGGAGCCCAGTACTGGGTCCCCGCCTTCGCGGGGACACACGACGGGTAGATGTTCCGAGCGAGCGACCGCGATGACGCGTCTACGGAATGATCTCGACACCCTCGTGATCGAACACCTTGCCGCTGTCGGTCATCTTCAGCCCGTCGACCACGTCGAGCAACTGCATCGCCGCGCGATCGGGCGTGAACAGCGTGCCCGGGCGGACATTGGCCTGGAATGGTTTGGACAGCGCGGTGTCGACCGTGCCGGGGTGGAGGCCGACGACGATCGAGCGATCGTTGCGGCGGCGTTCTTCGATCGCGAGGGTGCGGATCAGCTGGTTGAGCGCGGCCTTCGCGGCGCGGTAGCCATACCAGCCGCCGAGCCGGTTGTCGCCGATGCTGCCGATCCGCGCCGACAGCGCGGCGAAGACGCTGCGGTCGCCGCGTGGCATCAGCGGCAGGAAATGCTTGGCGACCAGCGCGGGGCCGATCGCGTTGACCGCATATTGCCGCGCAAGCCAGGTTGCATCGAGCTCGGCGAACGCCTTTTCGGGGCCGCGGCCGTCCTCGTGAAGCAGGCCGGTCGCGACGATCACCAGCGTCGGCTTGGCGCCCGCCGCGACCCTTGCCGCCGCCGCCACGATGCTCGCCTCGTCGGTCACGTCGATCTGATCGGCGCCCGTCGCCGATCGCGCGAAGCGGTAGACGGTGCCGGCGCTGCCCTCGTCGTCGAGCGCATCGGCGATCGCCTTGCCGATGCCGCCCGACGCGCCGATCACGACCGCGCTGCCGGTCATCGGACGAACCGCAATTGCGCATCCGAACTGGCCTCGGCGTCGAAGCGGTAGCCGTCGCTGTCGAACCCGCGCAGCGACGCGATGTCCTCGATGCGGTGCTCGACCACCCAGCGCGCCATCGCCCCGCGCGCCTGCTTGGCGTGGAAGCTGACGAAGCGGGCGTCGGGACCTTCGCGGAAATCGACCGCGACGGTGCGCACATGGGCGGGCAGGCGGCCGTCGACCACGGCCCAATATTCCTGGCTCGCCAGGTTGAGGACGACGTCCGATCCCGACGCGGCGAGATCCTCGGCCAGCGCGACGGCGACGCGGTCGCCCCACCAATCGGTCAGCTTCTTGCGACGCGGCGCCCAGTGGGTGCCCATCTCCAGCCGGTAGGGGCGCATCAGGTCCAGCGGCCGGAGCAGGCCGTAGAGCCCCGACAGCATCCGCAGGTGATCCTGCGCATAGTCGATCCCTGCCTCGTCCAGCGTCGGCGCGTCGAGCCCGGTATAGACGTCGCCTGCGAAGGCGAAGATCGCGGGGCGCTCCGGCTGGTCGGCGAACGCGGCGAAGCGATCGGCATTGAGCTTCGCGAGCGCGGGCGAGATATGCATCAACTCGCGCAGCCGCTTCTGGGTGAGGTTCGCCGCCGACCGCGCGAGCGACAGCGCCTCGTCGGCGAACCGGGCGCGGGTCGGCTCGACGGCGGGGAGCGGAGTCTCGTAGTCGAGCGTCTTGGCGGGCGAGATGACGGCGATCATCCGCGGCGGGTAGCGGCGCATCGACGCCCGTTCAATCGCTGTTCACCGCGTGTCCGACATCGCACGCTGGCGCGGCGGATCGCTTGAACGAGGTGGTCGGGAGCTTTAGGGTCCAAACTCAACCATAACAGGGTCGTGACGGAGCGGAATTGGGCGCACAGGTAGGAGCAAGGAGAGAGCGATGCTCTCGCATCGTGATCGACGCGCGACGCCGCTGTGCGCCCAATTCCGCCCGCCGCAAAGCGGTCGCCCGTGGAAGACCGCCGAGCATCGTCGCTTGCTTGCGCGTAGCTATGGCTACGCGTCTGCGCTGCGCTCCTTGTCGGCGGTCTTCCACGGGCGATCACGATCCCTGTTCTGGTTGAGCTTGGACCCTTAGGCCCGCGCGAAGGTTTAGGCAGCGATGCCCCATCAGGAGACACTCGGTATGAAGATCCTTTCGAAGCTAGCGGTTGCCGCGCTGCTGACCACCAGCGTCGGCGGTCTTACCGTCGCCGTTCCTGCCGCCGCCGCCAAGAAGGAAGAAGACAAGGGCGGCATGAAGCTCAGCAAGCCGGTCGCCGCGATCGCCAAGTCGGCGCAGGACGCGATCGCCGCGAAGAACTTCGCGGTCGCCGAGCCGATCCTGGTCCAGGTCGAGACGCTGGCGACCACCGACGACGACAAATATGTCGCCGCGGCGCTGCGCTACGACTTCGAGAACCAGAAGCTCGCCGCCGCGCAGGCCGCCAACCCGAAGGCGCCGCTCGACCAGACCGCGCTCGCCAAGCCGCTCGACATGCTGATCGCGGCGAAGAACACGCCGCCCGCCGACCGCGGCAAATACCTGTTCCGCCGTGGCCAGCTCGCGTCGATCGGCGGCCAGTATCAGGTCGCGACGCAATATTATCAGCAGGCGAAGGCGGCGGGCTACACCGATCCCGATTTCGAGCTGCAGTTCATCAAAACCAAGTTCCAGTCGGGCGACACCACCGGTGGCCTCGCCGATCTCGAGGCCGAGGTGAACAAGCAGGAGGCCGCGGGCACCAAGGCGCCCGAGGCCTATTATCGCTACGCGATCGCGCAGGCCAACCAGAAGCAGCTGAAGCCGCAGACGATGACGTGGCTGAAGAAGTACATCACCGCCTATCCGACGACCGCCAACTGGCGCGCGATCCTGATCACCTACGGTCTGCAGCCGACCAGCCTGGTCAAGCTCGACAAGAACCAGTCGATCGACCTGTTCCGCCTGCTGCGCGCGTCGGGCTCGCTCGCCGATCAGGCGCTGTACGAGGAATATGCGCAGAGCGTGTACGATCGCGGACTGCCCTACGAGGCGCAGGCGGTGGTCCGCGAGGGCCAGGCATCGGGCAAGCTGCCCGCGACCAGCTCCTCGGCGAAGGCGATCGCCGCCGACTCGGCGACCGCGATCCGCGAGGAAGGCTCGCTGGCCGCGCAGGAGAAGAAGGCGTCGGCCGGGGCCAACGGCAAGCTGTCGCAGCAGGTCGGCGACGCGTATCTCGGCCAGGGCAACTACGCCAAGGCGGTCGAACTGTACCGCGCCGCGCTCACCAAGGGCGGCGTCGATGCCGACGAGGTCAACACCCGCCTCGGCATCGCGCTTGCGCGGTCGGGCGACAAGGCGGGCGCGACCACCGCGTTCGCCCTCGTGAAGGCCGAGCCGCGCGCGGGGATCGCGCAGCTGTGGTCGACCTATGTGGCGGTCGGCTCGACCCCGTCGGCACCGGGCGCGCCGTCGTGATGTGAGGGGGGGGGCGGGGTTTCGCCTCGTCCCCTTCACCGTCATCCTTTCGAGCACGATGCAACCGTGACGTTGATTTTGCTCCCGCGAAGGCGGGAGCCCAGTACTGGGTCCCCGTCTTCGCGGGGACACAATCAGGTACATGCCCGAGAGGGCGAGCGGTGGTAGAGCAACGACCTACCCCGCCCGCGCCAGCACCTCGTACGCCATCACCGCGGTCGCAACCGCGGCGTTGAGGCTGTCCGCCTTCCCCAGCATCGGGATCTTCACCAGCAGGTCGCACGCCGCGGCATAGTCGGCGGGCATGCCCTGCGCCTCGTTGCCGGTCAGCAGGAACGTCGGCGCAGCATAGGTGGCGCTGCGGTAATCGGTGTCGGTGTCGAGGCTCAGCCCGACCAGCTGCCCCGGCCCGCTGCGCAGCCAGGCGTGGAACGGCGCCCACTCGGTTTTCACCACCAGCACCGTGAACAGCGCGCCCATGCTGGCGCGGACCGCTTCGACCGAGAAGGGATCGACCGACTCGCCGATCAGGATCAGCCCGCCCGCGCCGACCGCATCGCCGGTGCGCAGGATCGTGCCGAGATTACCCGGATCGCGCAGTCGTTCGGCGACCAGCCAGATCGACGCGGACGACCGATCGAGATCGTCGAGCGTCGTCGTCAGCTCGTCATAGACCCCGACGACGGTCTGCGGATTGTCCTTGCCCGACAGCTTGGCGAGGATGTCCGGGGTGGTCTCGATCACCTCGCCGCCATCCGCCTCGACCGCGCGGACGAGGTCCCATACCAGCGCATGCGAGGCGCTTGCCGCCGCGTAGAACAGCAGGCGGGGCAGATAGCCCATGTCCTTGGCTTCGGTGAGGATCCTGAGCCCTTCGGCGAGGAACTGGCGGGCGGCGCGGCGGTGGCGCTTGTCGCGCAGGTCGCGAACCTGCTTGATCAGGGGATTGGAATAGGCGGTGATCTCGCGCGGCATCAATCCTCGCCGAACTTCGCCTCGACGAGGTCGCACAGCGCGGTGACCGCGAGGCCGGCGCCGGCGCCGCTGGCGCTGATCGTGATCTCGTCGCCCATCGCCGCGCCGAGCATCATCAACCCCATGATCGAGGTGCCGGTGACGGTGCCCGCGCCGGCCTTGGTGACCGCGACCTCGCAGGGTTGGGTGGAGGCGAGGGTGACGAACTTGGCGCTGGCGCGCGCATGCAGGCCGCGCTTGTTGAGCACGGGGACGGTTCGCGTCACCTCGCTCACGCCGCCGCCTCGCCGAGCACTTCGGAGGCGACCGAGATGTATTTGCGTCCCGCCTCGCGGGCGGCGGCGACCGCGGCGACCACGGTCATCGACTTGCGCGCGGAGCCGAGGCGGATCAGCATCGGCAGGTTCATCCCCGCGATCACCTCGACCTGGCCGCGCCGCATCAGCGAGATGGCGAGATTGGACGGGGTGCCGCCGAACAGGTCGGTGAGCACGATCACGCCGCGCCCGGAATCGACCTGCTGGATCGCCGCGGCGATGTCCGCGCGGCGTTCCTCCATGTCGTCGTCGGGGCCGATGGCGATCGTCGCGACGCGCTCCTGCGGGCCGACGACATGCACCATCGCGGTCACGAACTCCTCCGCGAGGCGTCCGTGCGTCACCAGAACGAGGCCAATCATCTCAGGCGCTTCACCACTCATTTGCTGGCCGGGGACCCTTCGAGCGAGTCCTGCGGTGCGGCCCCCAGGTCGCGATGCGTGATGGTGGGCGAAAAACCTTCTGCGCGCAACCTCGCGCCGATCCGTTCGGCGACATGGACCGACCGGTGTCTCCCTCCGGTACAGCCGATCGCGACGGTCACATAGGCTTTGCCCTCGGCGCGGTAGCGGGGAACGAGCAGCGCCAGCAGCGCCTCGATCTGCGTCAGCGCGGGGTCGTAGGCGGGGTCGGCGGCGACATAGGCGGCGACGTCGGGATCGAGCCCGGTACCGGGCCTGAGCACCGGATCCCAGTGCGGATTGCGCAGGAACCGCATGTCGAACACCAGATCGGCATTGCGCGGCAGCCCGCGCGCGAAGCCGAACGACATCACCGAAAGCACCGGCGCCTGCGCATCGGTTCCGTCGAAGGTCGCGCGCACCTGCTGCGCGAGCTCGTTGGCGGTCATGCTGGTGGTATCGATCAGCCGGTTCGCCCAGTCGCGCAGCGGCATCAGCAACTCGCGTTCGCGCGCGATGCCATCGCCCGCGGGCCGGTCCAGCGCCAGCGGATGCCGCCGCCGCGTCTCCGAATAGCGGCGTTCGAGCTCCCCGCCCGCGCAATCGAGGAACAGCATGCCGACGTCGTGGCCGTGGCGGTCGCGGAGCGCGCTGATCCGCTGGATGATCCGTTCGGGGTCGAAATCGCGGGTACGCGCGCCGATCCCGATCGCGAGCGGGTGTTCGCCGCCCGCGGCGCCCGCGGGCAGCGGCGAATCGAGCAGCCGATCGAGCAGCCGCAGCGGAATGTTGTCGACCGTCTCCCACCCGAGATCCTCGAGCGTCTTGAGGACCGTCGACTTGCCGGCGCCCGACAGGCCGGTGACGATCAGGATGTCCTTCGCGGTGCCGGTCACGACGGCTCGTCGGCGGGCTGGCGCAGCGCGAGTTCGACCTTGATCGGGGCGGACGCATGAAAGGCGTCCACCGCCACTTCGCGCACCGCGATCCCCGCGATCCGCCGAACCCGCCGCTCGGGCATCCGCATCGTCTCGCCACCCAGCCGGATGATCAGCCCGACCGGCACGTCGGCGACGTGGGGCATCGCGACAATACCGAGCCCGCGGACCTCGATCCGGCCCGCCATCGCGCCCGGATTGCGCGCGAGCAGCGCCTCGCCCGATCGCACCAGCAGCGTGTAGTCGTCGCTGATCAGCGTCGCGCCGCGATCGATCAGCCGCAGCGCCAGATCGGACTTGCCCGCGCCAGACACGCCTTCGAGCAGCACCGCGCGGCCGTCGATCGCGACCGCGGTGGCGTGCAGGGTTTCGGACGAGATGAGCGGCATGGGATCCTGTCAGCAGCGGGTCAGCGGCGGTCCGCGAGTGGCAGGCGAACGACGAAGCGCGCGCCGCTCAGCCGATCCTCGCGCGATTCGACGACGATCGATCCCTGATGCCCGTCGACGATGGTGCGCGCAATGGCGAGGCCGAGCCCCGAATGCTGGCCGAACGCCTCCGCCTCGGGCCGGACCGACTGGAACCGACCGAAGATCGCTTCGCGCGACTCTTCGGGCACGCCGGGGCCCTCGTCGTCGACGCGGATCACCAACTCGTCCTGTTCGACGAAGGCGGCGAGGGTGATCAGGCCGCCATCGGGAGAGAAGGAGAGCGCGTTGTCGATCAAATTCTCGAACACGCGCTCCAGCCGGGCGCCCTCGCCGAGCACGACCGGTGCCTCCGCTGCGTGCGAATCGAAGACCAGCCGGATGCCGCGCTCGACCCCGCGGGCGCGACGCTGGTCGAGCAGCCCGGCAATCATCCGCGCCATGTCGACCGGCTCGAACTTGGCGCGGCTGAGCTGCGCGTCGAGCCGCGACGCCTCCGAAATGTCGGTGATCAGCCGATCCATGCGGTGGACGTCGTCGCGCACGATCGCGAGCAGCCGGCCGCGCAGTTCCTCGTCCTTTACCGTCTCCAGGCCGTCGACCGCGCTGCGCATCGACGCCAGCGGGTTCTTCATCTCATGGGTGATGTCCGCGGCGAATGCCTCGGTGGCGTCGATCCGCGCCCGCAGCGCCAGGCTCATGTCCGACAGCGCCCGCGCCAGCGAGCCGATCTCGTCGCGGCGCGAGGGCAGGCGGGGCACCACCACCTCGCGGGCGCGCCCCAGCCGGACCCGCACCGCGGCGCGGGCGAGACGGCGCAACGGGCGCACGATGGTGCGCGCGAGGAACAGCGACAACAGCACCGACACGATCGTCACCAGCAGCAGGACGAGACTGAGGCGGAACCGCTCGATCCGCACCGTCTGGGTGATGTCGCGCGCGTTGATGGTGGTCATCACCACGCTGCCGTCGGCGAGCGAGGCGGCGGCGGTGATCACCGGCGTCCGATCGGGCGCGCGCCACACCGTCGCCGCGATCGGCTGCCCGCCGCGCACCGAGGCGACGTCGGGCCAGCGCCGCCCATCCGCCCGCTCGCGGTATAGCGGCGGGCGCGGCGCCCCCACCACGGTGTCGATCACCGCGTCGAGGAATCGCGCCGCGGTCTGGTCCCACGCCTGTTTGTCGGGATCGGCGAGCACGACGTTGCGCAACCCGAGCGCGCGGCTGTCGAGCAGCGTGCGCCCCGCCGGATCGAACAGCCGCAGCCGCGCGCCGGTATCCTCGGCGAGCCGCAGGACCAGCGCGGTGCGCCGCTCGCCGCCGACGATCGCCACCGCCTCGCCGATCAGCCGCGCCTCGCGCCCGGCCTGCGCGACGCGGCTGTCGACGATCCGGCTGCGGTAGGAATCGAGGTAGAAGAACCCGCCTGCCAGCATCAGCAGCGCGATGATGTTGACCGCCAGGATCCGCCGCGTGAGCGAGATCTGGCCCGACCAGCGCAGCGCAAGATCGGGACCGTCAGTCCTCTGCGAATCGATAACCGGCGCCATACAGCGTTTCGATGGAGTCGAAGTCGGCGTCGACCTGACGGAACTTGCGCCGCAGCCGCTTGATGTGGCTGTCGATGGTGCGATCGTCGACGTAGATGTCGTCCTGATACGCAGCGTCCATCAGCTGGTTACGGGTCTTCACGATGCCCGGCCGCTGCGCCAGCGTCTCCAGGATCAGGAATTCGGTGACGGTCAGCGTCACCGGCTCGCCCATCCAGGTGGTGCGGTGGCGCGCCGGGTCCATCGTCAGCCGGCCGCGCTCGATCGGGCCCAGCGCCTCGGCGTCCTCCTGGCCCTCGGTCGCCTGGACGACCTCGGCCCGGCGGAGGATCGCGCGGATCCGGGCGATCAGCAGCCGCTGCGAGAATGGCTTGGCGATATAATCGTCGGCACCCATTGCGAGGCCCAGCGCCTCGTCGAGCTCGTCGTCCTTGCTGGTCAGGAAGATCACCGGGATCTGGCTCTTTTCGCGCAGCCGGCGGAGCAGCTCGAGCCCGTCCATCCGCGGCATCTTGATGTCGAAGATGCCGAGATCGGGCGGGTTGTCGATCAGCGCCTTCAGCGCGGTCTCGCCGTCCGAATAGACCCGCGTCACGAACCCTTCGGTCTGCAGCGCGATCGATACCGAGGTCAGGATATTGCGGTCGTCGTCGACCAGCGCGATCGTCGCGGTCATCGATACGGCGGATCCCAGCGGAACATCGCGCCGGGGTAGTGCAAAGGCGGGACAGGCTCAAGCCGCGTACGGCGACGCATGGTTTGACCCGCGCGCCGCGGCTGCCCTATGCGCGGTGGCAGCAAACGTAAGCGCCGAAGAGCGCGACGTATCTGGGGAAAGGAAGCATGATGAACGAGCGGATACCCGAACGTGGCCTGGAAACGCAGTCGATCGAGACGCGGGCCGACGTCCACTGGAACCTCACCACCGCCAGGCTCGTCGAGGTCGCGGTCGCCCGCGGCGAGGGCAAGCTTTCCGCCGACGGCCCGCTGGTAGTCGAGACCGGCGCGCACACCGGCCGATCTGCGCAGGACAAGTTCATCGTCCGCGATGTCGAAACCGAATCGTCGGTATGGTGGGGCAAGTCGAACAAGGCGATGACACCCGATCAGTTCGCAACGCTGAAGGCCGATTTCATGGCGGCGCTGCGCCACAAGGAGGATCTGTACGTCCAGGATCTCTACGGCGGATCGCAGCCCGAGCACCGCGTCCGGGTCCGCGTCGTCACCGAACTCGCCTGGCACAACCTGTTCATCCGCACGATGCTGGTCCGCCCGGAAGAGCATGAGCTGAAGGCGTTTTCCGCCGAATACACGATCATCGACCTGCCGAGCTTCCGCGCCGATCCCGCGCGCCATGGCTGCCGCAGCGAGACCGTGATCGCGGTCAACTTCACCGAGAAGCTGATCCTGATCGGCGGCACGCGCTATGCCGGCGAGATGAAGAAATCCGTCTTCGGGCTGCTCAACTACCTGCTGCCGCCGACCGGCGTGATGCCGATGCATTGTTCCGCCAACATGGGCGCGGACGGCTCGACCGCGGTGTTCTTCGGCCTGTCGGGCACCGGCAAGACGACGCTCAGCGCCGATGCCAGCCGAACCCTGATCGGCGACGACGAACATGGCTGGTCCGACACCGCGGTCTTCAATTTCGAAGGTGGCTGCTACGCCAAGATGATCCGGCTGTCGGCGGACGCCGAGCCCGAGATCTTCGCGACCACGAAGCGCTTCGGCACGGTGCTGGAGAACGTCGTGATGGATCCCGTCACCCGTCAGCTCGACCTCAACGACAACAGCCTCGCCGAGAACAGCCGCGGCGCCTATCCGATCGACTTCATCCCCAACGCCTCCGACGAGAATATGGGCGGAGTGCCGCGCAACATCGTGATGCTGACGGCAGATGCGTACGGCGTGCTACCGCCGATCGCGAAGCTGACGCCCGACCAGGCCATGTACCATTTCCTGTCGGGCTACACCGCGCGGGTGGCGGGCACCGAGATCGGCGTCACCGAGCCCGATGCGACCTTCTCGACCTGCTTCGGCGCGCCGTTCATGCCGCGGCACCCGTCGGTCTACGGCAATCTGCTGAAGGAGCGGATCGCGAAGGGCGGGGTGGATTGCTGGCTGGTCAACACCGGCTGGACCGGGGGCAAGTATGGCGTCGGCAACCGCATGCCGATCAAGGCGACGCGCGCGCTGCTCAATGCGGCGCTCGACGGTAGTCTCAACCATGTCGAGTTCCGGACCGATCCGAATTTCGGGTTCAAGGTGCCGGTCAGCGTACCCGGCGTCGACGCCGCGATCCTCGATCCGCGGCAGACCTGGGTGGACAAGGCGGAATACGACGCGACCGCCAAGCGGCTCGTCGGCCTGTTCGTGGAAAACTTCGCGCAGTTCGAAGAGCATGTCGACGAGGGCGTGCGCCAGGCCGCGCCGCAGGTGGCGGCGGCGTAGGCAGCCAGATCTGCGCGTCACCGTGCCCCGGCCTTGGCCGGGGTACGGTGCGCTCAGGCCGGGGTGCTGGCAGTGGAACCCAGCGGTTCGACCACCACGACCCCGTCCTTCACCCCGACCACCCGGACGTCCGTCCCCGGCGCGAGGTCCGGCCCCTGCGCCGGCCACGTTCCGTCGCCGACGCGCACCCGCCCCGCGCCGTTCACGAGCGCGACGTCGATCCTTGCGACCTGGCCGATCATCCGCGCCGCCCGATCGTTGAGCAGGGGGTCCGCCGCCGCCACCGGATAGTCGGTGTACCAGCGTCGGCCGATCATTACCGTCACCGCGCTCCACGCCGCGAACGAGGCGAGTTGCGCCGCCACCGGCAGATCGGCGAGCACCAGCACCGCGACCCCGGTGATCGCCGCGGCGATCGCGAGGAACACCAGGAACACCCCCGGTGCGGCGAGTTCGGCGATGCCCAGCACCAGTGCCGCGATCAGCCAGGCGCCACCCGCGCCGCCGATCGAATCGAGCGTCACGGCTTGGGCAGCTCGAACGGCCCGCGCTTGGGTTCGGGCTTCGGCGCGGTCGCGGTCGGCGACATCCGGTCGCCGAGCGCATCCTTGGCGAGTTCGCCGATTCCGCCCAGCGTGCCCATCAACTGGGTCGCCTCGACCGGGAACAGGATGGTCTTGGCGTTGGGGCTGGTCGCGAACTTGCCGATCGCCTCGACATATTTCTGCGCGATGAAATAGTTGATCGCCTGCGTCCCGCCGCTCTCGATCGCGTCGGAGACCGCGCGGGTGGCGCTGGCCTCCGCCTCGGCGGCGCGTTCGCGGGCCTCGGCGTCACGGAAGGCGGATTCCTTGCGGCCTTCGGATTCGAGGATCCGCGCCTGCTTCTGCCCCTCGGCACGCAGGATCTCGGAGGCGCGCGCGCCCTCGGCGTCGAGGATGTTGGCGCGCTTTTCGCGCTCCGCCTTCATCTGCCGGCCCATCGCGTTGACGATGTCGGCGGGTGGACGGATGTCCTTGATCTCGACGCGGGTGATCTTGACGCCCCAGGGGGTGGTCGCGTGATCGACGACGTTCAGCAGCCGCGCGTTGATCTCGTCACGCTTCGACAGCGTCTCGTCGAGATCCATCGAACCCATCACGGTGCGCAGGTTGGTGGTCGTGAGCTGGAGCAGCGCCTGGTAGAGATCGGACACCTCGTACGCCGCCTTCGCCGCATCGAGCACCTGGAAGAACACGACCCCGTCGGTCGAGATCATCGCATTGTCCTTGGTGATGATCTCCTGACCCGGGATGTCGATCACCTGCTCCATCATGTTCACCTTGCGGCCGACACGGTAGAAGAAGGCGGGATAGAAGTTGAAGCCCGGCCGCGCGACGGTGGTGAAGCGGCCGAAATGTTCGATCGTATATTGATAGCCCTGATGAACGATCTTGATCGAGGTCATCAGGTAGAACAGCACCAAGGCCATGGCGAGCACGGCGGCGATCAGGCCCATCGTAACGTTCCTCACTTTGCGGCCCGAGGTTTAGCAGCATCCACGTTGCCGGAAAGTGAAATGCTCGGCGAGGGGGCGGGGGCCTAGCCGGAACCGGCATGACTGGTTACATGGCCCGCCACCTCATCACCCCCGCGCAGGATTCGGCACCTCATGGACATTCGCCTCGGCCTCACGTTCGACGACGTGCTCCTCTATCCGGGCGAATCGGACGTGCTGCCGAGCCAGGCCGACACCAGGACCCGGCTGACCCGCGGCATCGCGCTCAACATCCCGATCCTGTCGTCGGCGATGGACACCGTGACCGAAGGCGCGATGGCGATCGTGATGGCGCAGCTCGGCGGGATCGGGGTGCTGCACCGCAATTTGTCGCTCGAGGAGCAATGCGCCGCGGTGCGCCAGGTGAAGCGGTTCGAGAGCGGCATGGTCGTCAACCCGATCACGATCGCGCCGAGCGCGACACTGGCACAGGCCCGCGCGCTGATGACCGAGAACCGGATCAGCGGCATTCCGGTGGTCGAGGCGAACGGCCGGCTGGTGGGGATCCTCACCAACCGCGACGTGCGTTTCGCAGGCAATCCGAACCAGCCGGTCGCCGAGCTGATGACCCACGAGAACCTCGCCACGGTATCGACCGACGTCGGCCAGGAAGAGGCACGCCGGCTGCTCCACCAGCGGCGCATCGAGAAGCTGCTGGTGGTGGACGAGGCCTATCGCTGCGTCGGGCTGATCACCGTGAAAGATATCGAGAAGGCGGTGATGTACCCCGATGCGACCAAGGACGCGGCGGGGCGGCTGCGCGTCGCCGCGGCGACTACGGTCGGCGACAAGGGCTTCGAGCGGACCGAGGCGCTGGTCGATGCCGAATGCGACCTGATCGTGATCGACACCGCGCACGGCCACAATCGCGACGTCGCCCGCGCGGTCGATCGCGTGAAGAAGCTGTCGAACGCGGTGCAGGTGGTCGCGGGCAACGTCGCCACCGCAGCGGCGACCCGCGCGCTGATCGACGCGGGCGCGGACGGGATCAAGGTCGGGATCGGGCCGGGCTCGATCTGCACCACGCGGGTAGTCGCCGGCGTCGGCGTGCCGCAGCTGACCGCGGTGATGGACTGTGCCGAGGAAGCCGCCAGGGACGGCGTGCCGGTGATCGCCGACGGCGGCCTGCGCACCTCGGGCGACATGGCGAAGGCGCTGGCGGCGGGCGCGTCGACGGTGATGATCGGATCGCTGCTCGCGGGCACCGAAGAGGCACCGGGCGAGACCTTCCTGTATCAGGGCCGCGCGTATAAATCCTATCGCGGGATGGGCTCGGTCGGCGCAATGGGCCGTGGGTCGGCGGATCGTTATTTCCAGGGCGACATCAAGGACCAGCTGAAGCTGGTGCCCGAGGGGATCGAGGGGCAGGTCGCCTTCAAGGGGCCGGCGCGCGACGTCATCCACCAGCTGGTCGGCGGGGTGAAGGCGGCGATGGGCTATACCGGCTCGGCGACGATCCCCGATCTGCAGCAACGCGCCCGCTTCATCCAGATCACCGGCGCGGGCCTGCAGGAAAGCCATGTCCACGACGTGACGATCACCCGCGAGGCGCCCAATTATCCGACCCGCTGATTCGGCGCGTTTCACGATCCGCGTGTGACGTTCTACAGGGACGCATGATTTCAGCTTCCAGCGCCGCGCGCGCTTCCATCCGATGACCCCGGCCGCACGGGCGCAGGCCGCGATCGACCTGCTCGACCAGATCATCCTTGCCGCGCGCGAAGGCGGCGCGGCGGCGGACACGCTGGTCGCACGATATTTCGCGACGCGACGCTATGCCGGATCGAAGGACCGGCGCGCGGTCCGCGAGCTCGTCTATGCCGCAATCCGCGGCGCCGGCGATCTGCCGCCGAGCGGCCGTGCGGCGTTGATCCGCGTCGCCGCGGACGATCCCGCGCTGGCGGAAAGCTTCGATGGATCACCCTATGGTCCCGCTCCGATCGCGGCTGACGAGCCCGTCGCGGCGCCCGGGATCGCGCCGAATTGGCTGGTCGATCTGCTGCTGCGGTCGGGGATCGCGCGCGCCCAGATGCCGGCGCTGATCGACCGCGCGCCGCTCGACGTGCGGGTCGACCCTGCGAAGGCGACGCGCGACGAGATCATCGCCGCCATCCCCGATGCGACGCCGACCCCGCACGCCCCGGACGGTGTAAGGCTGCCGGCCGGCACCAACGTCGAGGCGCTGCCTGCGTTTGCGACGGGCGCGATCGAGGTGCAGGACGAGGGCAGCCAGATCGTCGGCGCCGCGCTTCGGGCGCTACCGGGCCAGCGCGTCGTCGATCTCTGCGCGGGGGCGGGGGGCAAGACCCTCGCGCTCGCCGCGGCGATGTGCGGCGAGGGCGCGATCCTTGCCTGCGACACCGATCGCGGCCGGCTGTCGCGGCTGCCGCCGCGTGCGGAGCGGGCAGGGATCGGGATCATCGAGACGCGGCTGCTCAACCCCGGTCGCGAGGCAGAGATGCTGGCTGACTGGCGCGCGGAGGCCGATGGCGTGCTGATCGATGCGCCCTGTTCGGGCACCGGCACGTGGCGCCGCAATCCCGAAGCGCGGTGGCGGCTCAGCCCCGATCGGTTGGCGCGGCTACGGGCGACGCAGGGGCATGTGCTCGACATCGGCGCGGCCTTGGTCAGGCCGGGCGGTGCGCTGGTCTATATCGTCTGTTCGCTGCTCGACGGGGAGGGCGCAGACCAGGTCGCGCTGTTCCTGGCGCGGCATCCGGGCTGGGCGGTCGATCCGCTGACGCTGCCCGCCGGCCGGCCGCACCGCGACGGTGTCCGTCTCGACCCCGCAAGCGACGGCACCGACGGCTTTTTTGTCGCGCGGCTAACGGCGCCATGCTAGCCAGCCGCATTGTGCCAGTTTCGGAGACGATCATGCGCGTTTCGTCCGTCGCCCTTGCCGCCGCGTTGACCATCGTCTGCGTGTCGACCTCGCTCACCGCGCAGCGCCCGGACGACCAGATCGACGCGCGCTCTTTGCAGTTGCTAGCGCAGGGCAAGGCGGCGCGTGCGGCCGGCAATTTCGACACCGCGACCGATCTGCTGGAGACCGCGGTCGCGGTCGATCCGCGCAACCGCTCGGCGTTCGTCGTGCTCGGCGAGGTCGCGACCGCGCGCGGGCTGCCGGGCAAGGCGATCCGGCTTTACCGCGAGGCGCTGCTGCTCGAGCCCAACGACGTCGTCGCCTTGGGCGGTCAGGGGCAGGCGATGGTCGCGAAGGGCGCGGTGACCCGCGCGCGCGACAACCTCACCAAGATCAAGACGCTGTGCAAGGGCGCCTGCCCGGAGGCGACGCAGCTCGCCGCAGCGATCGCGAAGGGCCCGCCGATCGCGACCGCGCAGGTCGAGACGAAGCCGGCGGTCTCCAAGGAGTAGGTTGGCGCCCGGCGTTACCCAACCGGCGCATCAGCCCCGATCGACCTCCCGCGCCAGATCTACGAACTCCGCCACCGACACCGTCTCCGCACGGCGCATCGGGTCGATCCCCACCACCTCCAGCGCGGCGAGCGCGCCCGGCACGCCCTTCAGGCTCTGGCGCAGCATCTTGCGGCGCTGGCCGAACGCGGCGGCGGTGATGCGTTCGAGCACCGCCATCGCTACCCCCGCCGGCGCGTCCGTCGGCAGGATGTGGACCACCGCGGACATCACCTTGGGCGGCGGCGTGAAGGCGGAGCGGTGGACCGGCATCGCGATCCGCGCGGTGCTGCGCCACTGGGCGAGCACCGCCAGGCGGCCATAGGCGTCGTCATCGACGCCCGAGACGATGCGGTCGGCGACTTCCTTCTGGAACATCAGCGTCAGCGATCGCCACCAGGGCGGCCAGGGCCCCGTCAGCCAGCCGACCAGCAGCGCGGTGCCGACATTATAGGGAAGGTTCGAGACGATGTGCGGCGACCCCGCGAACAGCGACGGCGCGTCGATCGCGAGCGCGTCGCCCTCGATCAGGGTCAACATGCCGGGATAATGATCCGCCAGCTCGGCGAGTGCGGGGATGCAGCGCCGGTCGCGCTCGATCGCCGTCACCCGCGCGCCGGCCCCGAGCAGCGCGCGGGTCAGGCCGCCGGGGCCGGGGCCGACTTCGAGCACTTCCGCCCCCGCCAGGTCGCCGGGCACCGCCGCGATCCGCGCCAGCAATTGCCCGTCGAACAGGAAGTTCTGCCCGAGCGCCTTGCTGGCGGTAAGCCCGTGGCGCGCGATCACCTCGCGCAGGGGCGGCAATGTCACGCCGCCGCGCGCGCACGCCGATCGGCGGCGTCGCCCGCCATCGCGATCGCGGCGATCATCGCCCCCGGCTCCGCCTGGTTGCGCCCCGCGATCCCGAAGGCGGTGCCGTGATCGGGCGAGGTCCGCACGATCGGCAGGCCGAGCGTGATGTTGACGCCTTCGTCGAAGTGCAGGGTCTTGATCGGGATCAGCGCCTGATCGTGATAGCAGCACAGCGCTGCGTCGTAGCGTAGCCGCGCTCGGCCATGGAACAGCGTGTCCGCCGCGAACGGGCCGGTCGCGTCGATTCCCTCGGCGCGGAGCTGCGCGATCGCGGGCTCGATCAGCTCGATCTCTTCACGCCCGATCGCGCCGCTTTCGCCGGCGTGCGGGTTGAGCCCTGCGAAGGCGAGCCGCGGGGCGTCAATGCCGAAATTGCGCGTCAGCCCGCGTGCGGTGGCGCGGCCCTTGGCGACGATCAGGTCGATCGACAGCAGCGCGGGAACGTCGGCGAGCGGCACATGGGTGGTGATCGGCACCACCCGCAGCGACGGGCCGGCGAGCATCATTACCGCGTTCTCGCCCGCGATGCCGCAGCGTTCCGCGACGAATTCGGTTTGTCCCGGATGGGTGAAGCCGATCGCGTAGAGCTGCGACTTCGATACCGGCCCGGTGACCAATGCGCGCGCCGCGCCCGACCGCACCAGTCCGGCGGCCAGCTCGAGCGAATGCAGCGCGCAGCGGGCGCCCTCGACGTCGGGAACCCCCGGGACGATGTCGCCCGCATCCTCGACGGTGAGGATCGGCAGCGCGTCGGGAAAGTAGTGCGCCGCGTCGGTCAGGTCGCTGATCGGTGCGATCGGGCCGTCCCACACCCGCGTCACCGCACGGGCGTCACCGACCGCGACGAAATCGGGCAGGCCGTGGACCTTGCGCAGGCTCCACGCCTTGGCGACGATCTCGGGCCCGATCCCCGCAGGATCGCCCAGCGACACCGCGATCGGTGCCGTGACGGTGGCGCGCAAGCCGTTCACGGGCGCAGCCTCACCGATACTCGATCACCGCATCGCGCCGCAGATCGCGCAGCTTGCCCTGCGCGCGCAGGTTGACGCGCTGCTGTTCGAGCTGCCCCTGGATCGCTTCCGCCTTCGGCAGCTCGCCGGTCTTGGGATCGTCGCGCCCGCACAGTACCAGCGACCGCACTCCTTCCTGCGGCGACCCGAACGGCGGCGTCGCCTGCCCGATCTGGAGCTTCAGCATGATGTCCTGCAGCGGCGCGGGCAGATCGCGGACCCGCACGGTGTCGTTGTCGACGACCTCGGCACGGATCGTCGCCGCGATCTTCTCGACGGTGCCGCAGCCCTGGATGGTCTGCACCGTCTTGGCGAATTCGGCGGCGCGCGCGGTAGCGTCGGCTTGCGAGGTGTTGGCGGGGAAGCGCACCGTCAGCTGCTTCAGGCTCAACCGGGCGTCGCGCGGATCCGCGGTCAACACCGCGCGCTTGTCGGTCAGATAGAGGATCGAATAGCCGCCGGGCGTCTCGATCGGCCCCGCAACCTGGCCGATCTGCATCTGTTGGGTAGCCTCGGCGAGCTGTTCGGGCAGCGTGTTCAGCCGGATCCAGCCGAGATCGCCGCCGACGCCCTTGGTCGAGGCTTCGGAGAAATTGCGCGCGTAATATTCGAACGGCTGCTGCGCCTTCTGGATCTCGCCGATCAGCTGGCGTGCATTGGCGAGCACCTGCGCGTTGTTGCTGCCGTCGGTCCCGAGATAGATCTCGTGGAGGTTGTACTCCGCGGTGCCCTTGGCTTCCTGCAGCCGGTCCATGATCGCCTTCACCTCGGCATCGCCGACGTTAACGAACGGCTCCACCTTGCGACGGAGGTAACGCTGCCAGGCGAGCTCGCCTTCGATCTGGCGCTTCAGCGACCGCTCCGACGATCCGCTCTCGCGCAGATAGGTGCGCATGCCCGCAGGCGTGCGCTGAAAATTCTTGGCGATGCGATCGAAGCTCTGGGTGAGTTCGTCGTTGGTGATCGTGATCTCGTTGGTGCGCGCTTCCTGTATCTGGAGCGTCTCGTCGATCAGCTGACGCAGCACCTGGAAGCGCAGCCGATCGCGTTCCTCGGTGGTCAGCTTGGCGGCGTTGTTGGCGGCGGCGATCAGCGCGACGCGCTGGTCGACGTCGGTGCCGGTGATCACGGTGTCGTTGACGATCGCGGTCGGCTTGCGGACGTTCGGGTCGAGCTTGCCGAAAATCTGGAGATTGGTCGGGATGTCCAGGTTGGTCTCGGGCACCGACTGGTCGGGCACCGTCTGCGCGATCGCCGCGGAGGCGAGCGCCGTCAGGATCACGGTGCCGATCATCCGGCCCTTGCGTGCCGCCGGTCGAAAGTCATGCGTCAAAATCTCGTGCCCTCATCATCGCCCGACCCACCCGGTCGCACGTGCGCTGCCGAATGCGGAAATTCAGCTGAACCGGGGCTTAGCGACCGAGATTGGTCAACGCCAGCGTCAACAGGAAGCTGTTGCCGGCGCGCGCGTCGCCGGTCGCCTGATAGTCCCGGCGCCAGGCGACCCCGAGCCGCAGGCAATCGTCCTCATATTGGACACCGATGCGGTGGCGGACCGGATCGAAGCCGTCGGACAGCGACAGCACGTCTTCTTCGCGGTCGGTGAGATCGACCACCGCGGAGCCGAACGCCGACCAGAATTTGGCGAACTGCACACGGCCGCCGATGCGGAGCTCCTCGCGATCCTGAAGGTCCTCGATGTTCACGTCGATGTCGCGATTGAGGCGAAGATAGCCGAGCAGCAGATAGGTGGCACGCGAGCCGATCGTCGCGTCGAGCTCGTTGCGGCGGATCGCGAAACCGTCCTTGTCGAGCCGGTAACGATGGGTGATCGAGACGAGATCGTGGAAGCGAACCTCGGTGCGGCCGACGAAATCGGACCAGCGGTCGCTCAGCCCGGTGCCGTCGGGAAGGATCGTCGGGCGGGTCGACAGCCGATAGCTCTGGCCGATCGTGGCATCGATACTGATTCCGGGCAGCGTCGCGCCCCATTGCGCGCCATAGGTCACGCGCGAGCTGTCCTCGAACCGGTCGTAGCCGGGGAAGCGATTGAGCGAGAACAGGTTGCTGTCGTCGAGGTCGACCGCGCGGCTGTCCTCGTTGGGCAGCGACAGGTTGGCGACGCGCGGAGCGGCGACGATCTGGACGCGCGGCGTGAAGCGCTGGGTGCCGCCCAGGAATTCGCCGACGAACGGCCAGCGCACGTCGGCGGCGAGCGCGCCGATCGCGCGGGTGTGGAATCCCTCGATCCCGCGATAGCTCTCCACCGCCGTCGTCAGCGTGTCGTTGGTGTTGTACGCATCGCCACGCGCGAAGGCGGTGAAGGTTACCTCCTGCCCCCAGCGGGTCAGCTTGCGCAGATCCCACCGTGCGCTCGCGAACGCGCGCTGGGTGTCCTGGCCGTCGGTGCGGGTCAGCGCGAGCGAGTTGACCTGGAGCATCACCCGCCCGCCGAACCCGACATCGTCGATCCGCCGGCGATAATCGATCTCGGGCAGCGCGATCGGCTGCAAACCCTGGTCGTCGTTGACCCTGAGTGTCTGCACCGCCCAGCCGTTGATCGCGAAATAGCTGTTGGCGTCGATCCGCTCGACGCTGATCGTCGAGCGCAGCCGATCGTCGCGCGAGATGTCGTAGCGGCGCAGGAAGGTGCGGTCGGTGGTCACGCGGAGTGAACCCGAAATGCTCCAGGTCGGCGACAGCTGATACCGACCGATGCCGTCGATATAGCCGCGAAACGCGTTCTCGGTGTTGGTCGGCGTCGCGGTCTGCAGGTCGTCGCTGCGGCGGCTATAGGTGCCCAGTGCGGTGACGCGGAACGCGCCCTCTTCGCTGAGTGCGCTATATTGCGTCTCGAGCATCGGCAGCACGCCGGTGAAGACGTGCGGGGTGATGATCAGTCCGCGATTGGGCGCCAGGCGAAAGTAATAAGGGGTCGCCACTTCCAGCCCGTTGACCTGCCGGTAGCGGATCGTCGGGGTCAGCAGCCCGCTTTCCGAGCCGCCGCCGATCGGATTGGAGAAGTCGGGCAGCGGGATCGGCGGCAGCCCGAACAGGTGGAAACGGCCGCCCTTGTAGTAGATCCGGCTGCGATCGGGGCGATAGGTGACGCGGACCGCGGTGATCTTCCACGACGGTTCCTTGGGGCAGCCATCGCCGGTCGTGACCGCGCAGGGCGTATAGGCCGCGCTCTCCATCTCCAGCCTGCCGTCGTCGAAGCGGGTGCCCTTGGCCGCGGCCAGCCGGCCGCCCTGTTCGAGCACGACGAGCATGTTCTGCACCGCGCCGTCGCGCAGCGAATCGGTCAGTTCGATCGAATCGCCATAGGCGATGTCGCCCTCGGGATTGGTGACCGCGATGTTGCCGGTGGCGACGACCTTGCCGGTCTTGCGGTTCCACACCACCTGATCGGCGCGCAACCGGTTGCCCTCGCGGAACATCCGCACGTCGGTCTTGGCGGTGACGATGTCGGCGTTGGTATCGTATTCCAGCGCACCCGCGCTGAACTGGACCTGGTCGTCGGGCGTCGGCGCGACCGGCGGCGGCGGCGGGGCCGCGGGGCGGTCCTGGAAATCCTGCGCGGCGGCGGGAATGCCCGCGAGCAGGGCGACGGGCAGGGCACAGCCGGCCAGGAGGCGTAGACGCAACACGATTCCCGACCAACCCCATTCAAGACGGTGCGACCGCCCCGAACGGCGACACCATAGCGGGCCTATCGCAATTTCAGCGGCTTGCTGCAATCGCGCGCTTTGCCACGCGCGCCGGCTGGCCTAGAGCGACCGGAATTCGTCTTATCTTCGAGGCCTGCCATGCACATCCGTTTCGTAACCACGGCGCCCGCCGACGCCGCGATCATCGCGCTGCCGGTCGGCAAGGATGGCGTCGATCGCCTCGACTGGACCCGCTTCGGCGCGTCGGCGGCCGCGATCGGATCGGCGGCGGCACGCGCCGGGCGCTTCGCCGGCGATGCCGGTAGCGTGCTCGAGGTCTTCCTGCCGACCGACGGCGGCGTGCGGCAGCTGCTGCTGCTCGGTATCGGCAATGGCGACGAGGCGGCGTGGGAGAAGGCGGGCGGCGCGCTCACCGCGCGGTTGCTGACGTCGGGCGCTGCGGAGGTCGTGGTCGATCTCGCCGCGACGGCGGATTCGCCGACCGCGAAGGCGGCGGCGCGGTTCGCCGCCACCGCGCACCAGCGCGCGTGGCGCTACGACGTGTATCGCACCAAGCTGGCGGAAAAGGCCAAGCCGACGCTGGAGACGATCACGATCGCGGGTGCGCCCGCGGGCACCGACGACGCGTGGACCAAGGTCGATGCGGTGACGCAGGGCATGGCGCTCACCCGCACCTTGGTCTCGGCACCGCCCAACATCCTCTATCCCGAAAGCTTCGTGGAATGGGTGACGAAGGACGTCGAGGGGCTGGGGCTCGAGATCACCGTGCTCGGCGAGGACGAGATGGCGGCGCTCGGGATGGGCGCGCTGCTCGGGGTCAGCCAGGGTTCGCGGCGCGAGGCGCGGCTGCTCGCGCTGAAATGGGCCGGCGCGGGTGCCGAGGATCCGACGGTCGCGCTGGTCGGTAAGGGCGTGACGTTCGACACCGGCGGCATCTCGATCAAGCCCGCCGCCGGCATGGAAGACATGAAGTGGGACATGGGCGGTGCCGGCGCGGTCGCGGGCGCGATGAAGGCGATCGCGACGCGCAAGGCGAAGGCCAACGTGATCGGCGTCTGCGGGCTGGTCGAGAACATGCCGGACGGTGCCGCGATGCGCCCGGGCGACGTCGTCACCTCGATGTCGGGGCAGACGATCGAGGTGCTCAACACCGACGCTGAGGGGCGGCTGGTGCTCTGCGACGCGATCACCTGGGTGCAGAAGACGCATGCCCCCGACACGATCGTCGATCTCGCGACGCTGACGGGGGCGATGATCGTCGCGCTCGGCAACGAACATGGCGGGCTGTTTTCGAACAACGACGCGCTGGCCGGGCAGCTGATCGCCGCGGGCCTGGCGACCGGCGAGAAGCTGTGGCGCTTTCCGCTCTCGGATACTTACAACAAGATCATCGATTCGCAGATCGCCGACGTGAAGAATGTCGGCCCGCGCGGCGCCGGATCGATCACCGCGGCGCAGTTCATCCAGCGCTTCGTCGAGGAGGGCGTCGAATGGGCGCATCTCGACATCGCCGGGATGGTCTGGTCCGACAAGGCGGGAAGTGTCCACGACAAGGGCGCGACCGGATACGGCGTGCGCCTGCTCGACCGCTTCGTCGCGGACAATTTCGAGGGTTGAGCATCGGGCGGGGAGCGGGAGCGTGAAGGTCGACTTCTACCATCTGACCGCGACCCCGCTCGACCGCGCACTGCCGCAGATCGCCGAGAAGGTGGTCGGCAGCGGCGGCCGGTTGCTGATCGTCGCGGGCGATCCGGTGCAGCGGGTCGCGATCGATCGGCTGCTGTGGAGCTATGCGCCCGACAGCTTCCTGCCGCATGCGGAACAGGGTGCGGGCGACGACACCGCGCAGCCGATCCTGATCGCGGGCGAGGTCGACGCCGCCAATCGCGCGCGCAACATCGCGCTGGTCGACGGCGTCTGGCGCGACGACGCGCTCGATTTCGACCGCGCCTTCCACTTCTTCGACGACGACGCGATCCGTGAGGCGCGCCTTGCCTGGAAAGCGCTCGGCGAGCGCGAGGGCGTGGAGCGGCGCTACTGGAAGCAGAACGACGCCGGGCGCTGGGAACAGGCCGCCTAGCTTGCATCCGGGTCGCCCTCCGCCTAGGGGAGCGCCACTTTTCCACCGCCTCACATCCAGGAGCCCGTGACCATCATGGCCGCGAACCGTACCTTTTCGATCATCAAGCCCGACGCAACGCGTCGCAACCTGACCGGCGCGGTCACCAAGATGCTGGAAGATGCCGGCCTGCGTGTCGTCGCCTCCAAGCGCATCCACATGACCCGCGAGCAGGCCGAGGGCTTCTACGCGGTGCACAAGGAGCGGCCGTTCTTCGGCGAGCTGGTCAGCTTCATGATCTCGGGCCCGGTCGTCGTCCAGGTGCTCGAGGGTGAGAACGCGATGCAGCGCAACCGCGACATCATGGGCGCGACCAACCCCGCCAATGCCGAGCCCGGCACGATCCGCAAGGAACTGGCCGAGTCGATCGAGGCGAACACCGTGCATGGATCGGATTCGGACGAGAATGCCGAGATCGAGATCGCCTATTTCTTCAAGCCCGAAGAAATCGTCGGCTGATCCGGTGACGGGTTCGCCCGTCTGGCGGCTGCGGCGCGCGTCGACCGCCGACGCGCCCGCGGTCGCGATGGTGGCTCAGGCGAGCTTCCTGGAAACCTTCGCCGGCATCCTCGCGGGCGCGGACATCGTCGCGCATTGCGGCAAGAACAGCTCGCCCGCCGCTTTCGCCGCCTGGGCGGGCGACCCGCGCGCGGCGGTTACGCTGGCCGAACATGCCGATGGTGCCGCACCGATCGGCTACACGCTGCTGGTGCCGCCCGACCTACCGATCGCGCTATCCTCCACCGATATCGAGTTGCGCCGCATCTATGCGCTGTCGCTGGCGCACGGCACCGGACTGGGGCGGGCGATGATGCAGCGCGCGATCGACGACGCACGAGGCATGGGGATGACCCGGCTCCTGCTGGGGGTGCTCGGCCGCAACACGCGGGCGCGCGCGTTCTACGAACGCGGCGGCTTCGCGGTGGTCGGCGAGCGGCAGTATCTGGTCGGCAGCACGCTGTACGACGATCTGGTCTACGCGCTGGATTTGTGAGGGCGTAACCTTCGGGCAAGTACCCCGGCGAAGGCCGGGGCCCAGTCGCGGAGGTGGACGTAACCACGCAACGCCTCTGCCAATCTGCGTCGCTTAACTAAGCCCCGGCCTTTGCCGGGGTGTGACTTTGCTGGGGCGAGCATCTCAGCGCCAACTTGTGCTCCCGCGAAGGCGGGAGCCCAGTACTGGGTCCCCGCCTTGGCGGGGACACAAGGGAGGGTCGGCTACCGCTTCCCGCTCGCGGGCTTGGCCTTGGCCCAGGCCGTGTTCAGCCCGGCCACCGTCGCGGATCGATCACGCAGGCGGAAGTCGGTGATCTTCAGCGACCGGCCGAGCAGCACCCGCCCGCTGGTCTGCCAGACGATGTCGTACAGCGCGGTGCGCGACGCCTTCACGTCGTCGACGCTGTAGTCGTAGCGGACCAGAACCGGCAGCCGTCCCTCGGCGTCGTCGGCGCCGCCGTCGGTGAGTTTCAGCAACGCCGGCGCGAACCAGTCGCGGTCGATGCGGTGGTCGACCGCATCCTTCGGCGCGACGCCGAGCGCGGCCGGGAAGGTCACGCTGACGTCGCCGAGCGCGTGGGTGTCGTCGCGGAGCAGCTTCACCGCGGCACCGCCGTCGATCACCTGACCTTTCAGCTCGAACCGGATCCGCTCACGGGTCTGGCTCGCTTGGGTTGCGACCTTGTCGGCCTCGTCGGCACGCCGATCGGACCAGTTGCTCCACAGCCCCAGCGCCGCGATCACGACGCCGGCGATCGCGAGGACTTCGGCGAGCGTCACCCAGCGGCGGCGGGTCGCGGCGGCCTCGCGGCGTTCGGCCGGCGTTTCGTTGCTCATCGCCCGCCCGCCTCCAGCAGCCGGCGCGGCGCGGCGAGTTCCCAGCTGCGCGCGATCCGGTCCTCGACCAGCGGCCAGTCGAAATCACCGGTCAGGTCGACCGCCACCCACCCCGACGAGGCGAGATAGGCGGGCAGCGAATAGGTTTCGGGCGCGGCCTCGACCAGCATACCCTGCTCGTCGTCGCCGCCGGTCCGCACGCAGACCACGTGTCGTCCGTCGCCGTGATGATCGTCACGGACCTGCGCGAACTGCTTGCCCGCGACGAAGAAGGTCGGTTGCCCGTGGCTGACGCGCTCCTCGGTCTCCGGCATGGCGAGCGCGACCTCGCGGATCCGGGCGAGGACGTCCACATGGTTGTCGGTCATCGGCGCACGAACTCCGCGAGGATCCTGGGATAGAGCCGATGTTCGGCGATCAGCACGCGCGCGGCAAGCGCGTCGGCATCGTCGCCCGGCAGGATCGGCACCAACTCCTGGCCGAGCACCTCCCCCGCATCCAGTTCCTCGGTGACGACATGGACCGAACATCCCGCCTCCGCGTCCCCCGCCGCGATCGCGCGGGCGTGGGTGTCGAGGCCCTTGTACTTCGGCAGCAGCGACGGGTGGATGTTGACGATCCGACCGCGCCACGCCGCGACGAACGCGTCCGACAGCAGCCGCATATAGCCCGCGAGCGCGATCACCTCGACCTCGGCATCGCCGAGCGCAACGTTCAGCGCGGCTTCGTAGGCGGGCTTGCCGATGCCCTTGGGCGACAGCGCGAAGGTCGAGAGGCCATGGTCGCGGGCCCAGGCGAGACCGGCGGCGTCGGGCTTGTCGGAGGCGACCAGCGCAACGTCGATACCCGCCTCCACCAGCGCCATCATGTTCGATCCGCGCCCGGAAATCAGGATGCCGACGCGCTTCGTCACGCCGGTGTCATTGGGCATGCGTGGCGGTCCAGTCGCCGCGCGCGCTCCACGTCTCGGCCGATCCGCTGACGGTGCAGCCCCTGGCGCCCGCCTCGATCCGTCCGATCGCGTGAACCGCCTCGCCGCTCGCGGACAGCGCCTCGGTGACCTCCGCAGCGTCTTCGGCCGCGACGATCACCGCCATGCCGATCCCGCAGTTGAAGGTCCGCGCCATCTCCTCGGGCTCGATGCTGCCCTGCGCCTGCAGAAACGCCATCAGCCGGGGCTGTTCCCACGCGTCGGCGTCGATCACTGCGTGAGTCTGTTCGGGCAGCACCCGCGGGATATTCTCGAGCAGCCCGCCGCCGGTGATGTGCGCGAGCCCCTTGATCCGCCGCGTCTTCAGCAGCGGCAACAGGCTCGATACGTAGATGCGGGTCGGTGCCATCAGGTGATCGATCAACAGCTTGTCCTGATCGAACAGCGCCGGCCGATCGAGCTTCCAGCCGCGATCGGTGGCGAGGCGGCGGACTAGGGAGAAGCCGTTCGAATGGACGCCGGAGGAGGCGAGGCCGAGGATCACGTCGCCCGCGGCGATATCGCGCCCCGTCAGCACCGCATCGCGTTCGACCGCGCCGACGCAGAAGCCGGCGAGGTCGTAGTCTCCCTCCGCGTACATGCCCGGCATCTCCGCGGTCTCGCCACCGATCAGCGCGCAACCGGCCTGTTTGCAGCCCTCCGCGATCGAGGCGACGACGCGCTCGGCGATCCCGCCGTCCAGCTTCGCGCAGGCATAATAATCGAGGAAGAACACCGGCTCGGCGCCCTGCACGATCAGATCGTTGGCGCACATCGCGACCAGATCGATCCCGACGCCCTCGTGCCGGTCCCATTCGATCGCGAGCTTCAGCTTGGTGCCGACGCCGTCGTTGGCGGCGACCAGCAGCGGATCGACGAAGCCCGCCGCCTTCAGGTCGAAAAAGCCGCCGAAGCCGCCGAGATCGGCGTCGGCGCCGCTCCGCCGGGTCGACCGGGCGAGCGGACCGATCGCGCGGACGAGCGCATTGCCCGCCGCGATCGAGACGCCGGCATCGGCATAAGTATAGGGTGCGGCGGGCGTGTCGGTGGTCATGCGGGACGCTGCTATCGATATCCCGCTTGGATTTCCACGTCTGGTTCGCCAAAAGGCCGCGGATGCGTGTCCGTCCCCCGTCGACCCTGCTGGCGATCGCCGCGCTTCTCGCCGGGGCCGCCGCGATCGCGCAGATCGATACCGGCCAGTCCGAGGGCGGCAAGGGGGTCACCCCGATCGACAGCTCGGGCAGTTACGAGGTCAGCGGGATCACGGTCGACGTCGCCGCCAAGACCGCCGATGCCGCGCGATACGGCGGTTGGCGACTGGCGCAGCGCAAGGCCTGGGGACAGTTGTCCAGCCGGCTCGGCGCGGGCGGCGGATCGGTTTCCGACGGCACGCTCGACCAGATGGTGTCGGGGATCGTCGTCGAGAACGAACAGATCGGCCCGACCCGTTACATCGCCAAGCTCGGCGTGTTGTTCAACCGCGCGCGGGCGAGCAGCCTGCTCGGCATCTCGGCCTATGCGGATCGCTCGCCGCCGATGCTGGTGATCCCGTTGCAGGTGTCGGGCGGGGTCGCCACCGCGTTCGAACGCCGCAACGACTGGCAGGAGGCGTGGGCCCGGTTCCGCACCGGCAACAGCAGCGTCGACTATGTCCGTCCGTCGGGCACCGGCGCCGATTCGCTGTTGATGAATGCAGGGCAGGTGTTGCGGCCCGGGCGGGGCTGGTGGCGGACGATCCTCGATCAATATGGCGCCGACGACATCCTGGTGCCGACCGTGCGGCTGTATCGCACCTATCCCGGCGGGCCGGTGATCGGCGTGTTCCAGGCGCGGCACGGGCCCGACAATCGCGAGCTCGGCAGCTTCACCTTGAAGGTCGGCACCGCGGCGGGTCTGCCGCAATTGCTCGATGTCGGGGTCAAGCGGCTCGACGAGCTGTACCAGCGTGCGCTCAGGGGCGGCGCGCTGCGCCCGGACTTCAGCCTGCAACCGCCGCCGGCCCCGACGCCGGAGGTGATCGACGAGGTGGCGGTCGACGACGACTTGACCGACGTGAGCGGGGTGCTGACCACCACCGGTCAGGAGGTGGCGATCACGATCCAGTTCGACACCCCGACCGCGTCCGCAGTGGCGAACACCGAACAGGCGCTGCGCGCGATCCCCGGCGTGAAGTCGGCCGCGACCACCAGCCTGGCGCTCGGCGGGGTGTCGCTGCTGCGGGTCAGCTTCGACGGCAGCCCCGACACGCTGCGCGCGGCGCTCGAGTCGCGCGGCTATCAGGTGCTCGGCAGCGGGCAGACGATCCGCATCCGCCGCGCGCCCCGCCTGGTGCCGCCCGATCTGCCCCCGGACGGCGCGCCGACCGGATGAGCCAGATCGCGCTGCCGCTCGCCTGGCCGGACGATCCGCGCGCCGACGCATTCCTGGTCACGCCGTCGAACGCCCGCGCGGCCCACCAGCTCGAACATTGGGGCGCATGGCCGGTGATGGCGGCGGTGCTGACCGGCCCGCGCAAATCGGGACGCAGCCTGCTCGCCCGCATCTTCGCCGCAAAGAGCGGGGGCACGATCATCGACGACGCCGAACGGCAGAGCGAGACCGCGATCTTCCACGCCTGGAACACCGCACAAGCGGAGCGGCGGCCGCTGGTGATCGTCGCCGACGCGGTGCCGCCGGAATGGGCGGTAAAGCTCCCCGATCTGCGGTCGCGGCTGGTCGCGAGCACGCATGTCGCGATCGGCGCGCCAGACGACGAGCTGATGCGC
The DNA here is from genome assembly GCF_052567495.1 of Sphingomonas sp. Tas61C01. NCBI lineage: Bacteria > Pseudomonadati > Pseudomonadota > Alphaproteobacteria > Sphingomonadales > Sphingomonadaceae > Sphingomonas > Sphingomonas sp. Tas61C01. The sequence continues at coordinate 945,044 of NZ_CP199583.1, read as the reverse complement.
GCGCTGTTCACCCACCTGTTCGCGCGCCGCGGGCTCGATGCGCGCGCCGACCTGATCGATTGGCTCGCCGCGCGCGTGGAGCGGAGCCATGTCGCGATCCAGCGCGTTGTCGACGTGCTCGATCAGGAGGTGCTGGAACGACGCAAGCGGCTATCGATACCGCTCGCCCGGACCACGCTCGCCGAGGCGGGCATTGTCACGAGCCAGCAATCCTCGCAGCCTAGAACCGACCGATGACCCGTCCAGCGCACATCGCCCATCTCGCCGATCCCGATGACGATCCCTTCGGTCCGGAGGCGAGCGATCGTTATTTCAATCGCGAACTCTCCTGGCTCGCGTTCAACCGCCGCGTGCTGGAGGAGGCGTGCAATCCTGCGCATCCGCTGCTGGAGCGGCTGCGCTTCCTGTCGATCTCGGGGTCGAACCTGGACGAATTCTTTATGGTCCGGGTCGCGGGGCTGAAGGGCCAGCAGCTGAAGGAGGTCGACCGCCGCTCCGCCGACGGGCTCACCGCCGGGCAGCAGCTGGGCGCGATCACCGAGGAAGCCGATGCGCTGATGGCGAGCCAGCAGGCGGTGTGGGGCGACCTGCGCAACGCGCTCGACGAGGCGCGGCTCCACGTGCTGCGTCGCGACGAGGTGGATGCCGAGGCCACGGAATGGCTGGAGACGCATTTCCGCGAACAGATCTTCCCGATCCTCACCCCCCAGGCGCTCGACCCCGCGCACCCGTTTCCGTTCATTCCCAACAAGGGACTGTCGGTGATCTTCGACCTGGTCCGCCGATCGGACAAGGAGCCGGTGCGCGAGCTGGTGATGCTGCCGGTCAGCGCTGCCCGCTTCGTGCGGATTCCCGGGGAGCCTGCGCGCTACGTCACCATCGAATCGATCCTCAAGCGGTTCGCGCCGCTGCTGTTCCCGGGCTACGAGATCGGCGGCGCCGCGGCGTTCCGGGTGCTGCGCGACAGCGACATGGAGATCGACGAGGAAGCCGAGGATCTGGTCCGCTACTTCGCCAACGCAATCAAGCGCCGCCGCCGCGGCCGGGTAATCCGGCTCGAGCTCGAGACCGGCATGCCGGAGGCGCTGGCCGCGGTGCTGAAGAGCGAGCTCGGCAAGACCGATGCGATCATCACCGAAAGCGGCAATCTGCTCGGGATCGGCGATCTCGACACGATCGTCGACGAGAACCGGCCCGACCTGAAATTCCCGCCCTACGTCCCGCGCTTCCCCGAACGGATCCGCGAGTTCGGCGGCGATTGCTTCGCGGCGATCCGGGCGAAGGACATCATCGTCCACCACCCGTATGAGAGCTTCGACGTGGTGCTCGAATATCTCAAGCAGGCCGCGATCGATCCCGACGTCATCGCGATCAAGCAGACGCTGTACCGCGCGGGCAAGCAGCCCGCGGTGATCAATGCACTGATCGCCGCGGCCGAGGCGGGCAAGTCGGTCACCGCAGTGGTCGAGCTGCGCGCGCGGTTCGACGAGGAACAGAACATCTACTGGGCGTCGGCGCTGGAGCGCGCCGGGGTGCAGGTGGTCTATGGCTTCCTCGAATGGAAGACCCACGCCAAGGTATCGATGGTGGTGCGGCGCGAGGGCGGCAAGTTCCGCACCTACTGCCATTTCGGCACCGGCAACTACCACCCGGTCACCGCGCGGATCTATACCGATCTCAGCTTCTTCACCGCCGATGCGCGGATCGGCCGCGATGCCGCGCAATTGTTCAACTACGTCACCGGCTATGTCGAGCCGGTCGACATCGCCAAGGTCAGCCTGTCGCCGCGCGACCTGCGCAGCGACCTGCTCGCGCTGATCGATACCGAGATCGCCAATGTCCGCGCCGGGCTGCCCGGTGGGGTGTGGGCGAAGATGAATTCGCTGGTCGATCCGGCGATCATCGACAAGCTGTACGAGGCGAGCGGCGCGGGGGTCGAGGTCGAGCTGATCATCCGCGGGATCTGCTGCCTGCGCCCCGGCGTGCCCGGCATGTCGGAGAACATCCGCGTCAAATCGGTGATCGGCCGCTTCCTCGAACACAGCCGCATCTTCGCGTTCGGCAACGGCGCGGCGCTACCCAACGACGGCGCGCGGGTGTTCATCTCCTCGGCGGACTGGATGCCGCGCAACTTCGACCGCCGGGTCGAATATATGCTGCCGATCGAAAATCCCACGGTACACGATCAGGTGCTCGACCAGGTGATGGTCGCGAACCTGATCGATACCGAACAAAGCTGGGAGCTGGAGCCGGATGGCCGCTATGTGCGTGACGAGCCCGGCGACAAGCCGTTCAACCTGCATCGGTATTTCATGATCAATCCGTCGCTGTCCGGCCGCGGTGCGGCGATCGGCGCCAGCGATGCGGTGCCGACGCTCTCGCTCAGGCGCCGCCGCTAGGTGGCATTGTTCTCGCGCAGGACGGCCGCCGACCCGGCGGAGGCGCAGCCGCGCACCGCGATCATCGATATCGGGTCGAACTCGATCCGGCTGGTGGTGTATCAGGGCCATCCGCGGCTACCCGCTATCCTGTTCAACGAAAAGGTCATGGCCGGGCTCGGCCGCAGCCTCGCGACGACGGGCACGATCGACCGCTCGTCGTTCAAGGCCGCGGTCGCGGGACTGGCGCGGTTCGCGGCGGTCGCGCGCGAGATGGAGGCGGCGGTCCGGACCGTCGCCACCGCCGCGGTCCGCGATGCGTCGAACGGCCCGGCGCTGATCGCCGCGGCGGAGGAACTCGGGCTGAAGGTCGAGCTGCTGTCGGGCGAGCAGGAGGCGGTCGCGGCGGGGCAGGGGGTGATCTCGGCACTGCCCGAGGCGGACGGGATCGTCGGCGATCTCGGCGGCGGCAGCCTGGAGCTGGTGCGCGTCGTCGCCGGCACGATCACCGACCGGGTCTCTTTTCCGCTCGGCGTGCTGCGGATCTCGGCATTGCGCGCGCGGCGCGACAAGGCGTTCGAGCGCCACGTCACGCGGCTGATCCGCGATGCGGGCTGGGCGGGCCGGGGCAAGGGGCTGCCGGTCTATATGGTCGGCGGTTCGTGGCGGGCACTCGCCAAGCTCGACATGATCGACTCGGGGTATCCGCTGCCGATTATCCACGGTTACACGCTGTCGTCGGCGACCGTCGTGCGGCTCGGTCGCGTCATCTCGCATCTCACCAAGCCGCGGCTGCGCGCCATCTCCGGCCTGTCGTCGGGCCGCGCGACGACGCTCGGCGACGCGGCGGCGCTGCTGTCGGTGCTGCTGCGCGAACTCGGCAGCACCACCGCGATCGCGTCGTCGTTCGGGCTGCGCGAGGGGCTGCTGTACGGCAACCTCGATGCCGAGACCCGCGCGCTCGATCCGCTGATCGTCGGCACCCGCGAGGAGGGCAGGCTGCTCGGTCGCTTCGCCGAACATGGCGACCTGCTCGACCGCTGGATCGCGCCGCTGTTCCCCGTCGAGCCGGCGGCGCACGCTCGCATCCGCCACGCGGCCTGCCTGCTCGCCGACGTCGGCTGGCACGCCAACCCGGATTTCCGCGCCGAACGCGGGGTCGAGATCGCGCTGCACGGCAATTGGGTCGCGATCGACGCCGCCGAACGCGCGATGCTCGCCCAGGCGCTTTACGTCAGCCTGGGTGGCGGGGCGGTTCCGCCGGAGCCGCTAGCGGTGCTCGCGTCCCCGGCCGACCTCGCGATCGCGGCGCGGTGGGGGCTCGCGATCCGGCTCGGCCAGCGACTGTCGGGCGGCATCGCCGCGCCGCTGAAACGCTCGCAACTCGCGCTGGATGGCGGCGGCGTGGTGCTGACGATCGAGCCGGGCGACCGTGCGCTGTACGGCGACGCCGTGGAGCGGCGGCATCAGGCGCTGGCGGCGCGGATGGGGCTGGCCGCGGTGCTGGGGTGACGGGCTAAGCTCACGCGACCGTCGTTGCGGGGACACAAGGAAGATGAGTCCGGACGCTAATCCGGTCCGCTACTCCGTCCGCGTCATCTTCAGCTTGCCGCCGATCACCGCGAACGCCAGCCGGCCCTCGACCAAATCGAGCGCGTCGCGACCGAACTGGTCGAAGCGCCAGCCCTCCAGCATCGGCAACCCGGTCCGTGCGCCCGCCGCCAGTGCCTCGAGCTCGTCGGTGCGCGCCAGCAGCTTCGACGCCACGTCGATGTCGCGTGAACGGATCTTGAGGAGCAGCTTCAGCAGGTCCGCGACCAACGATCCGTCCTTGCCGAGTCCGGGCTTGCGATCGTCGCGCGGCGGCAGTTCGTCGGCGTCGAGCGGGGCGGCGTTTTCGAGCGCCGCCATCATCCGGGCGCCGATGTCGTTCTGCGCCCAGGTCTGCGACAGGCCGCGCACCCGCGCGAGATCGGCCTGCTTGCGCGGCGGATGGCCGGCGATGTCGCCGAGCGTCTCGTCCTTCACGATGCGGCCGCGCGGCAGATCCTTGGCCTGCGCCTCCAATTCGCGCCAGCGGGCGAGCGCCTTCAGCCGGCCGAGCACCTCGGGCTTGCGGCCGGCGATCTTGACGCGCTTCCATGCCTGATCGGGATCGTTGGCGTAATTGGCGGGGTCCGCCAGCCGCTCCATCTCCTGGTCCAGCCAGCCGCCGCGCCCGGTCTTGCGGAGCCGTTCGAGCATCTTGGGGAAGATCGCCGACAGGTGCGTGACATCGCCGATCGCATAATCGATCTGCCGTTCGTCGAGCGGCCGGCGCGCCCAATCGGTGAACCGCGCGCCCTTGTCGATCTGGATGCCGAGCCAGCTGTCGACGAGATTGGAATAGCCGATCTGTTCGCCCTGGCCGAGCGCCATCGCCGCGACCTGGGTGTCGAACAGCGGATGCGGGGTCTTGCCGGTCAGATTGTAGACGATCTCGATGTCCTGCCCGCCCGCGTGGAAGACCTTCAGCACATCCTCGTTGTCGGTCATCAGGTTCAGCAGCGGCGTCATGTCGAGCCCCGGCGCCATCGGATCGATCGCGGCCGCCTCGTTGGTGTCGGCGATCTGGATCAGGCAGAGCTCCGGGTAATAGGTGCTCTCGCGCATGAATTCGGTGTCCACCGTCACGAAGTCGGCGGCGCTGAGGCGGGTGCAGAGATTGGCGAGGGTCGCGCTATCTGTAATCAACGGGTGTACGTGCATCGCACGGTCCATAGCCACACCCGTCCGCCTTGACAAAGTGCGTTGCGCACCGGAAGCGCCCGGGCTCGCACCCGCCGGCGCAACCCGGCGCGAAATCCTGACGAGAAGACCCGATCATGCACGCCTATCGCACCCATAATTGCGCCGCCCTCCGTCCCGAACAGGTCGGCGAGCAGGTCCGCGTCTCGGGCTGGGTCCACAAGAAGCGGGATCATGGCGACCTGGTCTTCATCGACCTGCGCGACCATTACGGCATCACCCAGATCGTCACCGACGTGTCGGGCCCTGCATTCACGGTCATCGAATCGCTGAAGAGCGAGAGCGTGGTGACGATCACCGGCACCGTCACGGCGCGCAGTACCGAGGCGGTGAACCCGAACCTGCCGACCGGCGGCATCGAGGTCCGCGCGACCGAGGCGGTGGTGCAGAGCCACGCCGGCGAGCTGCCGATGCCGGTCGCGAGCGACAACGAATATCCCGAGGATATCCGCCTGCGCTACCGCTTCCTCGACCTGCGGCGCGAACGGCTCCACGCCAACATCATGCTCCGCAGCCAGGTCATTACTTCGCTGCGTAACCGCATGAACGGGCAGGGTTTCACCGAGTTTCAGACCCCGATCCTGACCGCCTCATCGCCCGAGGGCGCGCGCGATTACCTGGTGCCGAGCCGGGTTCATCCGGGCAAGTTCTATGCGCTGCCGCAGGCGCCGCAGATGTTCAAGCAGCTGCTGATGGTTGCAGGCTTCGATCGTTATTTCCAGATCGCGCCCTGCTTTCGCGACGAGGATGCGCGCGCCGATCGGTCCCCAGGTGAATTCTACCAGCTCGATTTCGAAATGAGCTTCGTCACCCAGGAAGACGTGTTCGCCGCGATCGAGCCGGTGCTGCACGGTGTGTTCGAGGAATTCGCCGACTGGCAGGGGCGCGGCCGCACCGTCTCCGCGCTGCCGTTCCAGCGCATCCCCTACCGCGAATCGATGCTGAAATACGGCAACGACAAGCCCGACCTGCGCAACCCGATTCTGATCACCGACGTCTCGGAGCAGTTCCGCGGGTCAGGCTTCGGCCGGTTCGCGTCGATGGTCGAGGGCGGCGACGTCGTCCGTGCGGTGCCGGCGCCGAACACCGCGGAGAAGAGCCGCAAGTTCTTCGACGAGATGAACAGCTGGGCGCAGGGCGAGGGCTTTCCCGGGCTGGGCTACGCGACCCAGAAGGACGGCGTGTTCGGCGGCCCGATCGCCAACAACCATGGCCAGGAGGGGATGCAGGCGATCGCCGCCGCGCTCGGCATCGGGCCGAACGACGGCATCTTCTTCGCCGCGGGCAAGGAAGCGCAGGCCGCCAAGCTCGCCGGCCTCGCGCGCACGCGGGTCGGCCAGCAGCTCGGGCTGATCGACGAGTCGCGCTTCGAATTCTGCTGGATCGTCGATTTCCCGATGTTCGAATATGACGAGGACGCCAAGAAGGTCGACTTCAGCCACAACCCCTTCTCGATGCCGCAGGGCGAGATGGAGGCGCTGGAGACCAAGGATCCGCTCGATATCCTCGCCTATCAGTACGACATCGTCTGCAACGGCGTGGAGCTGTCGTCGGGCGCGATCCGGAACCACCGGCCGGAGATCATGTACAAGGCGTTCGAGATCGCGGGCTATACCCAGGCCGATGTCGACACCAACTTCGCTGGCATGATCAACGCCTTCAAGTGCGGCGCACCGCCGCATGGCGGATCGGCGCCCGGGATCGACAGGATGGTGATGCTGCTCGCGGGCGAGCCGAACCTGCGCGAGGTGGTGCTGTTCCCGATGAACCAGCGCGCCGAGGACCTGATGATGGGCGCGCCCAACTATGCGACGGCGAAGCAGCTGAAGGAACTCAACATCAAGGTGACGGTCGACGGCCCCAAGCCCGGCTGAAGCGCGTTATCGCCTCCGCAACCCCGGAGACGCGCATGAGCATTGACCTTGCCGACTATGAACGCGGCCGCCGCTACAAGGGCCATTACAAGCGCGATCTTGCCGCGCTGCAGGTGACTCTGGAGCACATCCAGGTCGCGCACATCGTCCACCACAAGGCGGCGGTGGTGATGCTCGAGGGCTGGGATGCGGCGGGGAAGGGCGGCATCATCCAGCGGCTGACGGCGCAATGGGATCAGCGCAACTACGAGGTCTATCCGATCGCCGCGCCGAGCGCGGAGGAAAAGAGCCACGATTTCCTGTGGCGGTTCCGCACCCGGCTGCCCGAGCCCGGCAATATCGCGGTGTTCGACCGCAGCTGGTACGGCCGCGTGCTGGTCGAACGGGTCGAGGGCTATGCGACGCCCGCCGAATGGCAGGCGGGCTATGCGGAAATCGACGCGTTCGAGGCGGCGCTGGTCGAATCGGGCACGACGCTGGTCAAGCTGTTCGTCCACACCAGCCAGGAGGAGCAGGACAAGCGCCTGCTCGCCCGCCTCGACGATCCGTGGAAACGGTGGAAGACCGGCCTCGACGACTTCCGCAACCGCGCACACCGCACCGATTACCTCGCCGCGATGCACGACATGTTCGCGCAGACCGACACGTCGATCGCGCCATGGCACGTCGTCGACGGCAACGACAAGAAAGCCGCCCGCATCGCCGCCCTCACCTTGGTCGCCGACCGCCTCGCGAAGGAGGTGCCGATGGCCCCGCCCGAGCTCGACCCGGAAGTGGAGCGCGTCGCGCGCGCGGCGTTGGCGGGCTGAGGCTCACTGCGCCGGCGGATCAGTCCGCCATGCTCAGTTCCGACGGCGCCGGGCCATGGACGGTCAGCCACGGCTTCACCGCGATCTCGCGTTCAATAGCGCGCGGGAGCACCCAGCGATCGTCATGCTGGTCGAACCCGGCCTCGGCATACACGCCTTGGCAGGGTTGATTGAAGTCGGTCTTGACCAGCAATCCCGACAGCGCTTCGCCCGCCCCGGTCAGACGGCGCGCATGCTCCAGCAGGGCAAATTCCATGCCGTAGCCGAACACGCGGCAGCTCAGCACGAAGTAGAGCACGCCCAACCCGTCGGGCCCGCGCTTCAGCACCAGCACCGAGATCGTGCCCATCGCGCCGAACCGGTCGGCGGCGTCGGCAATCAGCACCCACGAATCGTCACCCTCTGCGAGCGCGGCGATCTCGCGCTTGGTCACCCGGGCGCCGGTCATGTTGAACTGGTTGGTGCGGTTGATCAGATCGGTCGCGCGATCGACATCCGCCGGCGCAGCCTCGCGGATCGTCAGCGTGAGGCCGAGCTTGGTCAGCGTCGCCTCGCGCTCGCTAGCGTCGGCCTCGACCTCGCTCGCGATGAACGCCTGGCGGCTGTCGCGCTGGCGGTAGAAGTCGGTGCGGTCCGCTCCGGCCTTCGCCGGCAGCAGGTCGGCCCATAGCGACATCAGCCGCCATGTCCGCGCGTCGAGCGCATCCAGCGAGAGCACCGTCGGCAGTTCCTCCGCGACCTGGGCGCGTTCGTCGGCGCGGTCGTCGATGAAGACGAAGTCCTTCACCTTCAGGTTCAGGTGCTCGGCGATGCGCCGCATGTTGAGCGGCTTCGGATCCCAGTTGATCTGCCGCGACACGAAGTCGTCGAAGTCGAGCAGCCCCGCCTCGGGCGCCCATTTCGCCTTTACCGGATCGTTCTTGGAATTGATCGTCAGGACGATCCCGCGCGCCTTCAGCCTGGCCAGGGCGTCGTGCCGGTCGCGGTGGTGCGTCACCCCGAGGCCCTCGCCAATCACCCCGCTCCACAAGGTGTTGTCGAGATCGGATGCGATCAGCTTGCGCTTCAGCAGCCGCCCGACGACCATGACGATGTCGCGATAGCTGCTCGCCAGCAGCGCGCCGAACACCGCCGGATGCTGCAGGTCCGATCGGAACAGGAAGCGACCCGCCTCTGCCATCCCGTGCTTGCCGATGACGGCGTGTTCGTCGAGCGTGTAGATGACCTGGCCACGCTCGTTGCGCTGTTCGGCCCGCGACTTGATCGCCGCCGCCAGACGCCGCGTCGCGCGGTGGCGCAGCGGTGCGGTGCTGGCCGCCGCCATACGCTCCCGCAGCGTGCCTTCGCTCCGCAGCAGCGGCGCCGGCAGGTGCGCGACGATCGGGCAATCGAACAGGTCGGCGATCACGTCGAACGTGTCGACACCCTCGGCCACCGCGCGATCGACGGTCGCGAACGCGTCGGCAGGATTGCGGAGCACCCGCGGACGATGCAGCGCCTCGTACGAGCCGAGGAAAGCGTAGGTGAAGGGGCTGAAGAAGACGACGTCGAACCGCTCGTCGGCGAGCGCCGATACCTGCGCCTTGATATCGCGCGCGTCGTGCGAGGTGACGAAGGTCGGGACGATGCGGATGCCGTCCGCGAGCGCGGGCGCGGTGAGGAAGCTGATCACGTCGAGGAACAGGCAGTCGCCGACGAACAGCGCCTTCACCTCGGCGACCGCCTCGCCGGTGAGGGCATTGTCGACCCGGTCGAACGCCGCGTCGACGAACGGACGCGCGGCATCGTCGACCGATCGCAGGAATACCCCCCGCTCGCCAGCCAGCAACTCGGCCTCGCGCGCCTTGCGAGCCTCGGCCGGGGAGGCGGGATCGTGAAACTGCTTGGCCTTCTCCCCGATGTAGAGGCTCAGATAGGTCTCGTCGTCGCCCTCCACGGCACGCGCCAGATAATCCACCAGCGCGTGATATTCCGTCGCGGCGAAACCGGCGGGATCGGCGGCGTAGGACGTTGCGTATTTGGGCCAGCCGCCGACGAGCGCAGCGAGGCTGGCAGCGATCTCGGCGCGCTGGGCACGGAGCGATGCGCCGGCAGCCGCCCGGTCGCGTGAGGAATCTACCATGCTGTCTCCGCTGCGTCGCACGCCTGTCTAGTCCGTCGGGCGGCCAAGATGGAGAGGCTTATGCTTCTCATCGATCAACATGAGGTGCGTCGCACCCACAGGCACGGCGCTCACCACCTCGCGTTCGATCCGGCTTCGTCCGCTTGCCCGTGGCCTCCGCATGCGGGCCCGGATCTTTCCAGCAAAACGTCACCCACCACCGGCTGCCTCTGCCGCTGGCGGATATAACATCATGAGTGCCGGTCGCAAGCGGTGGGCGCGCTTCGTCAGCGGGCGGCGACTGGTTCCGTCGTCGACCGGGAGCCACGCCTCTCGGCGAACAGCGTCTTGGCCAGACGATGCGTCGGTCGCTCGACGATCGCCCACAGGATCCAGGCCGCGACGACCGACGCCGCGGTGGCGAGGACGAGCGCCGCCACGCTGGCGAACACGGTATCGCCCAGCGCGCGTCGTGTGACGAAGCCGACCGCGCCGGTAACCGGGCTATGCAGCAGATATAGGCTGTAGGAGATCGTGCCGAGGAACTGCAGCCAACGCCAGTTGAGGCCCGACAGGATCCAGCCCGATCGCAGCGCGAAGAAAAGCCCGACCGCGGTGACCGCACTGGTCTGCGTGAAGCTGTTGTAGGACGCGAGTGCGATCGACAGAACGCCCAAGCCGACGATCGCGATGTTCGATCGACCGGCCCGATAGGCCATGACCCCGACGTAGAAGCAGCCCCAGAGCGGCAGGAACACGCCCTTGGGCACGAAATCGAGCTGACCGAGCGCGGCGAGGATCGCCACCGCCAGCAGGAAGACGTCGACACCGACCGCCGCCGGTCTCGATCGCCGCGCCAGCGCGTGACGCGCGACCAGCGCACCGACGAAGAAGAGGTAGAACTGGACCTCGTAGGCCAGCGTCCAGAACGCGTCGTTGATCGGTCGCTCGCCGAAGATGCCTTGCAGATAGAGGATGTGCAGCAACACCGTCCGCAGGCCGATACCGGGCCATGCCGCGCCCGTGACCTTGGCGGACAGAAATGCGAGCGCGATCGCGAAGGCGATGGCGCACCAATAGGCCGGATCGAGCCGCAGCGAGCGACGCAGGATGAACCTGCCGAAGAAGGCGGGCGTGGCCTCCTTACCCGCCAGGCTGTGCGCGATCACGAACCCGCTGAGCGCGAAGAAGATCGGCACGCCGAGATGACCGGCGTCGAACACCGCGTGCTCACACCACCCCGGCAACGCTCGCTTCAGCGCCGCGACATGCCCGCCTTCGCTCAGATGGAACAGCACCACCCACATCGCCGCGAACCCGCGCAGCGCCTGGATGACGGTGAAATTGGCGCCGGGTCTCACTGTCGTCACGCAACGGCGCCTACCGGCTCACGCCTCGCCACGCAACGGGCGGTAGCTCCCCGTGCTGCGGTGCGCATGGATCGCCAGGGATAAGGGATTGGAGGCCCGACCGGGAATCGAACCCGGGTGCGAGGATTTGCAGTCCTCTACGTCACCACTCCGCCATCGGGCCAAGGCGGCGCCAGATGGGGGGTTTTTCGGCGGCGGTCAACCGGGATCGGGAAAACTTGCGGGGCGGGGCCGCTCCGGTCGACGCGTCGCATGCGCATCGAAACCGTCCTTGCGGCGCGGAGCCGGCTTGGCGGGACGGACGCTGCGCGATACAAGCCAATTGTCGAATTAGTGTATTGCACGGCTAAGACAGCTGTGCGACAGGGGTGGGCATGAATACGAGCTTCGAAAGCAACGTCTCCGGCGGCGTCGATCATCGTGCGATGCGGCACGCCATGGTCGCCAGCCAGCTTCGTACCAACGCGGTCAGCGACGTACGGATCGTCGAGGCAATGGCGCAGGTGCCGCGTGAGCGGTTCGTGCCCGATGCCGTGAAGGCGATGGCGTATCGCGACACCGCGCTACCCGCCGGCAATGGTCGCGCGATCAACCTGCCGATCGCGACCGGGCGGCTGCTGACCGAGGCGTATCTGCTCGCCACCGATCGCGTGCTGCTGATCGGGGCCGCGGGCGGCTATACCGCCGCGGTGCTCGCCGAGATCGTCGCGCAGGTCGTTGCGGTGGAGGAGGATGCGGACCTCGTCGCGCTCGCCCGTGATGCGCTCGCCGGGATCGGCAATGTCAAACTGGTCGAGGGGTCGCTCGCCGCGGGGCACGCGGCCGGCGCGCCCTATGACGTGCTCGTCATCGACGGCGCGATCGAGGCGGTACCGTCGGCGCTGGTCGGCCAGGTCGCGCCCGGTGGCCGCGTAGTCGGCGGCGTCGTCGATCACGGCGTGATCCGGCTGGCGAGCGGCCGCAAGACCGATGGCGGGTTCGGGCTCGCCGCGTTCGTCGATAGCGACTGCGTGGTGCTGCCCGGCTTCGCCAAGCCCCAGGGCTTCCGGTTTTGACCTTGCGGCTGTTGCGTATCCTGCTGCTGGCGGGGATCACCGCGTCGCCGGCGGGGGCCGAGACCCTGCGCGAGGCGCTGGCGAAGGCCTATGCCAGCAATCCGACGATCACCGCGCAACGCGCCGCCCAGCGCGCGACCGACGAGGCGGTGCCGATCGCGCGGGCGAGCGGACTGCCGGGCGTCAACGCCACGACGTCGGTGATCGACAATTTCCTGGTCGCGAACAACAACTTCATCAATCCCGAGCGCAACGCGTCGGGGGCGCTGAACCTGACGGTGCCGCTTTACCAGGGCGGAGCGGTCAAGAATTCGGTGCGCGCGGCGGAGACCCGCGTCGATGCCGGGCGCGCGACGCTGCGCGGGGCGGAGGCGAACACCTTCACCAACGTCGTCGCCGCCTATCTGAACGTGATCCGCGACGAGGCGATCACCTCGCTCAACCAGCAGAACGTCCGCGTGCTCGAGGTCAATCTGCGCGCCAGCCGCGACCGGTTCCAGGTCGGCGACCTGACCCGCACCGACGTCGCCCAGTCCGAAGCCCGGCTCGCGCTGGCGCGTGCGCAGCTGCAGCAGGCCGAGGCGCAGCTGATCACCAGCCGCGAGAACTATATCCAGGTGGTCGGCTCGCCGCCGGTCGCGCTGGAGGAGCCGCCGGCGCTGCCCAACCTGCCCAATTCGCCGACCACCGCGGTCACCGTGGCGCTGGAGAACAACCCCAATCTGATCGCGGCACGGCGCCAGGCGGACGCGACCCGTTACGACATCAGCGTCGCGCGCGCCAACCGGCTGCCGCGCGTCTCGATCGTCACCGGGCCCAATTATTTCAATTATTTGGGCTCGCTTCCTGCCGGCAGCCCGCAGCCCAATTCGGGCACTTCGGCGTCGGCCGGCGTGCAGCTGACCTTGCCGCTGTTCCAGGGCGGCCGACCCGCCGCGCAGGTCCGCCAGGCGCAGGCGCAACGCAGCCAGGCGCTGGAGAACGTCACGGGCACCGAGCGCGCGGTGATCTCGCAGGCGCGCTCCGCCTACGCCATCTGGCAGTCCTCGCGGCAGGTGATCGCCTCGTCCGAGACCGCGGTGAACGCCAACAAGCTCAGCCTGGAGGGCGTGCGCGCCGAGAACAGCGTCGGCACCCGCACCATCCTCGACATTCTCAATGCCGAGCAGGAGCTGCTCAACAGCCAGGTCACGCTGGTGACCGCGCGCCGCGACGCCTATGTTGCCGGCTTCGCGCTGCTGGCGGCGATGGGCAATGCCGAGGCGCGCGACCTGGGACTGGAGGGCGGCGCGCTCTACGATCCGGTCGCGAACTACAAGCGCGTGCGCAACAACATCAACGATTTCGCGAGCGACAGCGAACCCGTGCCGGTGGCGGTCACGACCGCGCAGACGCCGCCGCAGAACGCCGCGGTCAGCAAGCCGCTAGATCCGATGCTCGACACGCCGGTTGACAGGAGCCCGGCGTTGACGACAGGTGCAGCCTCGCCGAACCGCCAATAGAGGCGTCGGCGCGCGTACGGGATGCTTCGCATGGGGGACATCAGCGCCGAACCGTCGATGGAGGAGATCCTCTCGTCGATCAAACGGATCATCGCCGAGGAAAGCGAACCGGGTCAGTCGCGCCCGCGCCGCCCGCGGCCGACCACGGAACTCGCGCCCGAGCCACGCCCGCCTGCCGCCCCCGCTGCCGCGGCGCCCGCGCCGGTCGAGCGTGCGGAGGAAGTGCTCGAACTGAGCGACCCGATCCGCCAGCCGCCCGCACCCCCGGCGGAGGCGATCGCGCCCGCGCCGGTCGCGGTGCCGCCTTCACCGGCACCCACCCGCGCCGCCGAGCCTGCCGATGCGACTGCCGAACCGATCGTGTCGCGCCAAGCCGCTGCCGCCAGCCGCGGTTCGCTCGAGGCGCTCAGCAAGATGCTGGTCAAGCCTGAGGCCGACGGCGACGGCACGCTCGAAGGACTGGTCCGCGAGATGCTGCGCCCGATGCTGCGCGACTGGCTCGACGCCAATTTGCCGACGCTGGTGGAGACGATGGTCGCCCGCGAGATCGAGAAGATCACCGCCCAGCCGAAATGACCGGCGGCCCCGTTGCCCGCCACCGCGCGGTCTGCTCTACGTCGGGGATGAAGCACCTCCTTGCTGCCAGCCTGCTTGCGCTGGCGATCGCCCAGCCGGCCACCGCGCGCCAGCTCACCATCGACGACGTCACCATGCTCAGCCGGATCGCCGCGCCCGCGGCATCGAGTGACGGGCATTGGCTGGTCTGGCAGCAGCGCGAGACCGATCTCGCCGCCGATCGCGGGCGTACCGACCTCTGGCGGCTCAATCTGACCCGTAAGGGCGCCAAGCCCGAACGGCTGGTCGCCGAGGCCGAGGTGAACGAGGGGTCGCCGCAATTCTCGCACGACGGCAAGATCGTGTATTTCCAGTCCGACAAGGGCGGCGACGATGCGATCTGGTCGGTGCCGGTAGCGGGTGGCGAGCCGCGCAAGCTGACCGGCTTTCAGGGCGGGTTCGGCGGGTTCAAGGTCTCGCCCACCGACGACCGGATCCTGGTGTGGGCGGATCGCAAGCCCGGCGCGCCCAGCCTTGCCCCGGCGATGGAGAAAAAGGACCCGAACGCGGGGGCGGCGCGGGTCTACGACAAGCTGTTCGTGCGGCATTGGGACACGTGGGCGGACGGCAACCGGTCGCAGCTGTTCGTGTTGCCGCTGACCGCCGATGGGGCGCCGGGCGACGGCGTCGCGGTGTCGCGCCCGCTGATCGGCGACTCGCCTTCGAAGCCGTTCGGCGGCGGCGAGGAAGTGTCGTGGAGTGCGGACGGGCGAACGATCTTCTTCGCGCTGCGCGAGGCGGGCCGGATCGAGGCGCTGTCGACCAATCTCGACATCTTCTCGGTGCCCGCCGACGGCTCGGCGCCGCCGACCAACCTGACCGCGGGCAACCGCGCGACCGACACCTTCCCGACGGTATCGCCGGACGGGCGGACGCTCGCCTGGGTGGCGATGAAGCGGCCGGGGTTCGAGGCCGATCGGCAGGTGCTGATGGTGCGCGATCTCGCCAGCGGGCAGGTGCGGGCGCTGACCGAGACCTGGGACCGATCGATCGGGTCGATCGCCTGGGCCCCCGATTCGCGGACGATCTACGTCACCGCCGAGGATGTTCAGGAGACCCCGATCTGGTCGGTCGATCCGGCTAGCGGCAAGGTGTCGCGGCTGACCCAGGCAGGCACCGTGTCCGCGGTGGTGCCGACCGCGCGCGGCCTGGTGTACGCGATGAACAGCCTGGTCGCGCCCGACGATCTCTACCGACTGGTCGGCAAGCGGACGTCGCGGCTGACCGCGGTCAATGCGGAAAAGCTCGCCGGGATCGAAATGCCGACGGTGACGCGGTTCGATTTTACCGGTGCCAACAACGATCGCGTCTGGGGTTACGCGGTGCGCCCGGCGGGCAGCACCGGCAAGGTGCCGATCGCGTTCATGGTGCATGGCGGGCCGCAAGGATCGAGCAACAACAGCTGGTCGTACCGCTGGAATCCGGCGGTGTTCGCGGGCGCCGGCTTCGGGCTGGTCGCGATCGATTTCCACGGATCGACCGGTTACGGGCAGGCCTTCACCGATTCGATCAGCAACAATTGGGGCGGGTGGCCGCTCGATGATCTGAAGGCCGGATTGAAAGCGGCGACGGATCGCTTCGGCTGGCTCGACGCGAGCAATGCCTGCGCGCTCGGCGCCTCCTATGGCGGCTACATGATGAACTGGATCGAGGGCAAGTGGGCCGATCGCTTCAAGTGCATCGTCCAGCATGACGGCGTGTTCGACGCCCGCGCCATGGCATACGAGACCGAGGAGCTGTGGTTCGACGAATGGGAGCATGGCGGCAAGGCGTACCATGAGGATCCCGCGGCGTTCGAGAAGTGGAACCCGGTCAACTACGTCAACGACTGGAAGACGCCGATGCTGGTGATCACCGGGGAGAAGGACTTCCGCATTCCGTACACGCAAGGCTTGGCGGCGTTCACCGCGCTGCAACGCCGCGACATCCCGTCGCGGCTGGTGGTCAACCCGGACGAGAACCATTGGGTGCTGAAGCCGAAGAACAGCCGGCAATGGTATCGCGAGGTGCTCGGCTGGATGGATCGCTGGACGGGGAAGTAGCGAGGCGATGTAGCGGCGCGCAGCTACACGACCCCGGCGGGGGCGGGACCCAGTCGGGCGCCGTGATTCGGCGTGTGCTGCGGCTCGTTACGTCCACCTTCGCGATCGGGCCCGGCCTTCGCCAGGGTGGTGGGAACGTTCGCACCTCGACACCCCTTCAGGAATCTCGCGCTGCACGCGGCGCATCCGAGTTCCGTTCCCCGCCGGTACTCGACCGCACCGAAGCCCGCCTGCGTCAGCCGGTCCGCGACTTCGCGCATTGCCGCCCTCGGCCATGCCACCGCATCGCCCTCGAACGCCACGACCAGCGCATCGCTGCCGACGATCCCGTCGCAGCGGAACCGGCCGGGACACACGATCGTAAACAGGTCCTTCGCCACCGGGCTGAAGCGGGAGAAGGCGCTGATCCGCAGCTCGCAGTCCGCGAACGCGTCGAGCACGGCCAGCCCTAGCGGCGCCCGCAGCGCAAAACGGAACTTGGCGCGATCGAGGCAGTCGAGATCCTGCGTCGCGACCACCGGCTCCCGCCGGGACGTCATGCGCCGCCGCGCGTAATTCGGAACACCGATGCCGGATCGCCCATCGCGGTGCAGCGCTCGACGCTCGATCGATAGGCGTCGGGGCGGCGGCACAGCGCGTCGTAGAAATGCTCGGTCAGCGCCGGGCGTTCGTGGATCGCGCCGTTGTAGACCAGGTTCATCATCCCCCGGAACCCGCCCGGCAGCAGATAGGTGGTCGCGAAATCGGCGCGGCCGTAGAGATCGAGATAGCCGACGCTCTCGTAATCGTCATGGACGACGAAGACCGCCTCCTCCTCGCTCAGCGACGTGCACGCGACCCGCCCCCAGCCGGCGCAGTTGATGATCGCGATCAGCCCCGCGATCCAGTCCTCGCGGGTCCGGCACATCGGCTCCACCAGCGCCGCCCATTCGGGCGAGCGCCAGATGCCGCCGAAGGTACGGAAGCCGCAGCGATGCCCGGCCTCCTCCAGTAGCGGCTCGATCAGCTCGCGGCCCTGCTGGCCGTGCCGCCGGATCGTCTCGCGCAACGTCTCGAAACTGATCCGGTCGTAGAAGCGGTGCGGCTGCCAGGTGATCATGACGTCGAAGTTGCGGATCAGCCCGGCATTGACCGCGGCCGATCCGAACAGCGGCAGCGTCCGGATACCGTCGCGCACCGCATCGGCGTCGATCGTGTGATCGATCCCGACCGCGGGCGATCCGCTTGCCGAAAGCGGACCGAGGCCCGTGCCGCCCTCGAACAGCGTGAAGTTGGCACCGTCCGGGCGGAGCGTGAACGCATTGTCGCGGCCTCCGGTCATCGCGGCGCATTCGCGCTGGCCGACCGCGAAATGATCCTGGGGCAGGTCGTAGATCGCGGATGCCGCGCCCGCGAGCCAGCCCTGGGTGATGAAGCCGACCGGCGCATCGGATCGCCCGAACTGCGCGCGCCATCCCTCCGCATAGTGCTGGCTGTTCGAAACGGTCGTACCACCGGCCTCGCCGATCCCCGCAAGGTCGAGCGTGCCGAGGCCCTGCCAGCTGTACAGGTTGCTCGCGAAGGCCTTGCGATGCTCGACGCTGCGGATTTCGTGCTGTGCGAACAAGGCGGTCAACTGGGTGAATGCCTGTTCGACGCTGGCGCCGATCAGCAGCGGCACCGAATCGATGATCTGCCCGGCATCCTTCCAGATCGTCCGCAGCAGATAGTTGTTGTAGTAATTGCAGTGCAGGATGTGCGCCCGCGCCGCTGCGCCCTGGCCGACGATCACGCGGCTATGCAGATCGTCCATCGCGACGAGGAGGTCCGGTGTGGTCATCGCACGATCTCCATCGTCACTTGGGGCACGGCTTGCCGGCGACGACGCCGGCCTCCCGGCGCAGAGCGGCGAGGTATTCGGGCGAACAGACCGTGTCGCGGCCGATCGCGCGCACGCTCAGCTTCTCGCGTGAGGTCGCGTCCATCATCCGCACGTCGAGCCGCGCGAGCGCCAGGATCTCGCCGTTGCGCTCGAGCCACTGGATGATATCGAAGGCTACCGACACGGACGCTTTTTCCCGGCTGCTGTGCCCTATTCATAGGAAGGAACGCGCGCCCGCGGTTCGACACGGCGGCGATTGCGCGCCGGGGTGACGACCGCGGCGGGGCGGGTTATGGCCGCGCGCATGACCGAACTCACCAAGACCTTCGATCCCGCCGCCATCGAGGCGCGCTGGTACGCGCATTGGGAAGACAAGGGGCTGTTCCGACCGGAGCGGCCGGGCGCGGAGCCGTGGACGATCGTCAATCCACCACCCAACGTCACCGGCAGCCTGCATATCGGGCATGCGCTCGATAATACATTGCAGGACATCCTCACCCGCCACGCGCGCCTGAAGGGCAAGGACGCGATGTGGGTGGTCGGCACCGACCATGCCGGGATCGCCACGCAGATGGTGGTCGAGCGGCAGATGGCCGAACGCCAGCAGAAGCGCACCGATTTCACCCGCGAGGAATTCGTCGCCAAGGTCTGGGAATGGAAGCACGAATCCGGCGGCACCATCACCGGCCAGCTGCGCCGGCTCGGCTGTTCGATGGACTGGTCCAACGAACGCTTTACGATGGACGAAGGCTTTTCGAAGGCCGTGCTGAAGGTGTTCGTCGACCTGCACCGGGAAGGGCTGCTGTACCGCGACAAGCGGCTGGTGAACTGGGATCCGGGCCTCGGCACCGCGATCAGCGATCTCGAGGTGGAGACGCGCGAGATCGCGGGCAAGTTCTGGCATCTGCGCTATCCGCTCGCCGACGGCAGCGGCACGATCTCGGTCGCGACGACGCGGCCGGAGACGATGCTCGCCGACATGGCGGTGGCGGTGAACCCGTCCGACGCGCGCTATGCCGCGGTGATCGGCAAGCAGGTCCGGCTGCCGATCACCGGACGGCTGATCCCGATCGTCGCCGACGAACATGCCGATCCCGAGCTCGGATCCGGCGCGGTGAAGATCACGCCGGGTCATGATTTCAACGACTTCGAGGTCGGCAAGCGCGCCGGGTTCAAGGCGGGCGACATGCTCAACATGCTCGATGGGAAGGGCGCGGTGGCGCAGACCGCCGACGGGCTGATTCCGGCCAGCTTCGTCGGCCTGGATCGCTTCGCCGCGCGTACCGCGGTGATCGAGCGGCTCGAGGCGGAGGGCGCGCTGGAACGGGTCGAGGATCGCACGATCCAGACGCCCTATGGCGACCGGTCGGGAGTCGTGATCGAGCCGTGGCTGACCGACCAATGGTATGTCGACGCCGCCACGCTGGCGCAGCCCGCGATCGAGGCGGTGCGATCGGGCGAGATCCGGATCGTGCCGAAGACGTGGGAGAAGACCTTCTTCAACTGGATGGAGAACATCCAGCCCTGGTGCGTGTCGCGGCAGCTGTGGTGGGGGCACCAGATCCCGGCCTGGTTCGCGGACGACGGTCAGGTGTTCGTCGCCGAGACCGAAGCCGAGGCGCAGGCCGCAGCGGGGCTGGGGGTGACGCTCACCCGTGATCCCGACGTGCTCGATACGTGGTTTTCCAGTGCCTTGTGGCCGTTCGCTACGCTGGGGTGGCCGGATCGAACTTCTCCCCGGAACGGGGAAGGGGACCATGCGCAGCATGGTGGAGGGGGCTCGCCACAAGCGACAACCTTTGCGGCAACCCCCCTCCACCCCTCGACTGCGTCGAGCGGTTCCCCTCCCCGTGCCGGGGAGGAATGGGAGCGTCGCTACCCCAACGATGTGCTGATCTCGGGCTTCGACATCCTGTTCTTCTGGGACGCGCGGATGATGATGCAGGGCATCCACTTCATGGGAGAAGTACCGTTCAAGACGCTGTATCTCCACGGTCTCGTCCGTGCGGCGGACGGCGCGAAGATGTCCAAATCGAAGGGCAACACGGTCGATCCGCTCGGGCTGATCGATCGATACGGCGCCGACGCGCTGCGCTTCTTCATGGCGGCGATGGAGAGCCAGGGCCGCGACATCAAGATGGATGAGAAGCGGGTCGAGGGCTATCGCAACTTCGCGACCAAGCTGTGGAACGCGGCGCGCTTCTGCCAGGCGAACGGCATCGTCGCCTCGACGATGCTGGACGCGCCGGCGGCGTCGCGCGCGGTCGACAAGTGGATCGTCGCGGAGACGATCAAGACCGTGCAGGCGGTCGATCTCGCGCTCGCCGACCACCGGTTCGACGGCGCCGCCAACGCGATCTACCAGTTCGTGTGGAGCCGATTCTGCGACTGGTATCTGGAACTGATCAAGCCCGCCCCGGTCCGTACCGAAGAGAATGAGCAGCGCGGCGAGATCGACGCGGAAAGCAGGCTGGTGGCCGGCTGGGTGCTCGACCAGATCCTGGTCATGCTCCATCCGTTCATGCCCTTCATTACCGAGGAACTGTGGCACGCGATGGGCGCGCGCGACCACGAACTGATCGTCGCGGCGTGGCCGATGGCCGACGCGCGCTCGATCGATCCGGCCGCGGAGGAGGAGATCGACTGGCTGATCCGCCTGGTGAGCGAGATCCGCACCGCGCGGACCGAACTCAACGTGCCCCCGGGGGCGCGGCTGCCGCTGCACGTGAGGGACGCGAGCCCGCAGACGACGGCACGGCTCGATCGACAGGCGGTGGCGCTGGCGCGGCTGGCGCGGATCGACCGGGCCGACGGCGAACCGGGCGGCGGCGCGGCGCAGGTGGTGGTCGACGAAGCGACCTTCATCCTGCCGCTCGCCGGCGTCATCGATCTCGAGGCCGAACGCGCCCGCCTGACCAAGGCGATCGCGGCGGCGGAGAAGGAGCGTGACGGCTTGGCCGGGCGGCTGGGCAATGCGAGCTTCGTGGAACGCGCGAAGCCAGAGGCGGTGGAGAAGGCGAAGGCCGACCATCTCGACAAGATGGCCGAAGCCGCGCGTCTGCATGCGGCGCTGGGGCGGCTGGGGTAGGGGGCTTGCCGTCGTCCCCGCCTGCGCCCGGATGACGAGCGTGGGCAGGACAGCAACCAACCGCGCGCCTCACCTCAGCCCGAGGCGTCGTCCGGGACCGGCGCCATCACCTCGATCACCCCCGCGGCGATCTTCGCGGTGACCGGGGTGCGCGCGAGTACCTCGCCGTCGATCGAGATCGGCAGCGGCGGTTCGGTGCGGATCTTCAGGCTCTTGCCGTGGAAGTTGCGGACTTCCTCGTGCCGCGACTTGTGGCGCAGCACGCTCGCGGCCCAGTTCTTCACCAGCCGCCGCTTCACATGGCCGCCGACCGCCTGGACGACGATCTCGCCCGAATCCACCGCGGCAGCGTCGACCAGTTCGGTGCCGCCGTGATAGGGGCCGTTGGAAATCCGCACTTCGACCACGCGCAGGCGGACTTCGTCGTCGCCCTCGCCGACGATCAGCGTGAACGGCCGGAAGCGGGTGAACTGATACGCCGCCCAGCCGAGATAGCCGATCCGGCCAAGGACCTTCTTCAGCCCGTGCGGCACCGTCTCCGCGATTTGCGGGCTGATCCCCATCGCCGCGCAATTGGCGAAATAATCGCCGTCGATCATGCCGAGATCGATCCGCCGCGGTGCGCCGGTGCGGATCACCTCGACCGCGCCGGCGATGTCGATCGGGATGCCGAGCGTCCGGGCAAAGCTGTTGGCGGTGCCGAGCGGCAACACGCCGAGGATGACGTTATGCCCGACCATCAGGTCGACCAGCCCGCTGACGGTGCCGTCGCCGCCGCCGAGGATCAGCAGATCCGGCTTTTTCGCTAAGGCTTTGCGGACGGTCGCTTCCAGATCCTCCGGGTTCTCGACCGCATGCGCGTCGACCGGGTAGGGCAGTCCGTCCATCGCCGCGCAGGCGCGCTTGAAGAGGTGCTGGCCCTTGCGGGACTTGGCGTTCACCACCAGCGCGGCGGACTTGATCGGGCGGCTCATGATCGATCCCTAGCGCTTGCGCCGCGCTTGCGCATCCCGCAAAGCCACGGGCATGTCAGCCGCCTATCCCGCGCTTCGCCTTCGCCGTACCCGCGCGAGCGAATGGAGCCGCCGGCTCCATGCCGAGACCACGCTCGCCCCCGCCGACCTGATCTGGCCGCTGTTCGTCAGCGAGGGACAGGGCGTCGAGGAACCGATCGCAAGCCTGTCGGGGGTGTCGCGCTGGTCGGTCGACGGCATCGTCGCGCGCGGCCGCGAGGCGCAGGCGCTCGGCATTCCCTGCCTGGCGCTGTTCCCGAACACGCCGCCAGGATTGCGCAGCGAGGACGGGGCCGAGGCGCTCAACCCCGACAATTTGATGTGCCAGGCGATCCGTGCGCTGAAGGACGCGGTACCGGACATCGGCGTGCTGACCGACGTCGCGCTCGATCCCTATACCAGCCACGGCCATGACGGGCTGGTCGACGCCGCCGGCTATGTGATCAACGATGGCACTGCGGCCAGGCTGGTGGAGCAGGCGCTCAACCAGGCGCGTGCCGGCGCCGACATCATCGCGCCGAGCGACATGATGGACGGCCGCATTGGCATGATCCGAGCCGCGCTGGAGGCCGAGGGTGCGCACAACGTCCAGATCATGTCCTACGCCGCCAAATATGCCAGCGGCTTCTACGGTCCGTTCCGCGACGCGGTCGGCAGCCGCGGCCTGCTGAAGGGCGACAAAAAGACCTACCAGATGGATCCCGCCAATGCCGAAGAGGCGCTGCGAGAAGTCGCGCTCGATCTAGCCGAGGGCGCTGATACGGTGATGGTGAAGCCGGGCCTGCCCTATCTGGACATTATCTGCCGGGTAAAGGATCGCTTCCAAGTCCCTGTCTTCGCTTACCAAGTGTCGGGCGAATATGCGATGATCGAGGCGTCGGTCGCGGTCGGCGCCGGGGATCGCGACGCGCTGGTGCTGGAGACGCTGATGGCGTTCAAGCGCGCCGGCTGCTCGGGCGTGCTGACCTACCACGCGGCGCACGCCGCGCGGCTGCTCAATGGCTGAGCAAGCGGGCGTCGCGGTCCGCACCGACCGGCTGGTGCTGCGCGCCTGGCGCGATGACGACGCGCTGCCCTTCCACGCGATGGGTCAGGACGCCGACGTGATGCGCTACCTCGGTCCGCCAATGACACTCGAGGATTGCCACGCAGCGATCGCGCGATCGGCAACTACCCTGGCGGAGCAGGGCAGCTGCTTCTGGGCGATGGAGCGGACCGCCGATGGTGCGTTCCTCGGCTTCTGCGGGGTCAAGCGCGGCCCGCCCGGCACCCCGATCGCCAACGATCTCGAGATCGGCTGGCGGCTCGGACGCCCCCATTGGCGGCAGGGCTATGCGCGCGAGGCCGCGGCGGCGGTGCTCGACTGGTCGTGGGCGCAAACGCCGGCGCCGCGGGTTACCGCGATAACGGTTCCGGCCAACATCGCCAGCTGGGGGCTGATGATCCGGCTGGGCATGAAGCGGCTCGACGACGGCGATTTCGATCATCGTGCGGTCGCGATCGGCGATCCGCTGCGCCGCCACCTGACCTATGCTATCGGACGCCCGGCTTGAGCCCTGAATCAATGCCGCGGCGCGGGCAGCGCGCGTTGTTCGTCGCGGCGATCCTCGCGGGGTCGTTCCTGCTGTTCCTCGTCCAGCCGTTGGTGGCGCGGATGGCGTTGCCGCGGCTGGGTGGGGCGCCGGCGGTGTGGAATTCGGCGATGCTGGTCTATCAGCTGCTGCTGCTCGCGGGCTATTCCTATGCGCATTGGCTGGGGCGGTTCGCGCCGCGGGTGCAGGCGGGCGTGCATCTGGGCGTGCTCGCCTTCGGCGCGCTGTGGCTGCCGATCGGGCTGATCGCCAGCGACATGCCAGCCGGGATCAGCCCCGCGCTCTGGGTGCCGTGGCTGCTCGGGCTGTCGATCGGGCCGCTGTTCTTCGCGGTCTCGGCGCAGGCGCCGCTGCTGCAGCGCTGGTTCAGCGTCGCAAGCGCGGGCAGCGATCCCTACGCGCTTTACGCCGCGTCCAACCTCGGCAGCTTCGCCGGGCTGATCGCTTATCCCCTAATTGTCGAGCCGATGATGGCGCTGAAGGCGCAGAGCCTGTTGTGGACCGGCGGCTATGCGCTGCTGATCCTGCTGGTGCTCGCTTGCGCCGCGCGCCTGCCGCGTGTCCTCGCGGCCGAGCGGACGATGCCGCCGACCAGCCCGCCGCCGGCGCTGCGCCGGGTGCTCCACTGGATCGTGCTGGCGCTGGTGCCGTCGGCGCTGATGCTGGCGACGTCGACCTACATCACCACCGATATCGTCGCGATGCCGCTGCTCTGGGTGCTGCCACTCGGGCTCTACCTGCTGAGCTTCACGATCGCCTTCGCAGCCAACCGCGACGTCGCCGATCTGCTCACCCGGATCGTGCCGATCACGATCCTGCTGTTCGGCGGGATCATGATCGGCGGGGTCCAGCAGCGCCCGATCTTCAACGTCGCGATCGCGCTGGCGCTGCTGTTCATGGCGTCGGTCGCGCTCCATACCGCGATGTACCGGCTGAGGCCCGAGCCCGACCGGCTCACCGGCTTCTATCTCGCAATGTCGGTCGGCGGCGCGCTCGGCGGCGCGTTCGCGGGGCTGATCGCGCCGGTGGTGTTCGACTGGACCTACGAATATCCGCTGATGATCCTCGCCGCCGGCCTGCTGGTGCCGCAGGTCTATCTGACCGCGGGGTTGCGCACCATCTGGTTCGATCCGGTCCGTCGCCGGGTCGCCTATGCGACCGTCGCGTTCGCGCTCGTCGCGCTGTTCGCGCTGACCTTCCTGGGGCCGCAGGACCTGTTCGGGCCGGGGCACCAGGGCGTCGCGTTCATCGTCATCGCCGCGATCGGGGTCGCCGCGATCGGTGCACGGCCGGCCTATGCGCTGATCCTCGCCTCGGCGCTGATGATGTTCGGTGGCTATCGCTCGCTCGAACTGTCGCTGACCCGCGACGCACGCATCCGCAGCTATTTCGGCGTGTACACGATCCGCCGGGAACCGCGGGTCAGCGAGCTCGATCACGGCTCGACGGTGCACGGCATCCAGCTCACCGGATCGCCCGAGCGAGAGCGGATGCCGACCACCTATTACGTACCCGCATCGGGGGTCGGGCAGGCGATGGAGGCGCTGCCCGCTTTCTACGGCCCCCATGCGCGCGTCGGCGTCGTCGGCCTCGGTACCGGCACGCTCGCTTGCTACGCGCAGCCAGGCCAGCAGTGGCGCTTCTACGAGATCGATCCGGCGGTGGTGCGGATCGCGCGCGACAGCGGCCAGTTCAGCTATCTCGCGCGGTGCCTGCCCAACCCGGTGATCCGCATCGGCGACGCGCGCATCAGCCTGGCGCGCGAAGCACCCGGGAGCCTCGACCTGCTCGCGCTCGACGCCTTCTCGTCCGACGCGATCCCGATGCACCTGATGACCCGCGAGGCGTTCGCGACCTATGCGCGGGTCGTCGCCAGGGATGGGCTGCTGCTGGTGCACATCTCCAACCGCTTCCTCGATCTCGAGCCCGTGGTCGCGGCGATCGCGGTCGAGGATCACTGGCACGCCGCGCGGCTGTACTACCAACCCGGCCCGCTGGAGGGCACCGCATCGGGTAGCCAGTGGATCGCGCTGTCGCGGAACCCGCGCGCGATCGCGGCGCTACGGACGCTCGATGACGATTGGGCGCCGCTCAGGCCGCGCCCTGGTCTCGCCGCCTGGACCGACGATTATTCGACGATCCTGCCGCTGCTGAAATGGTCGATGTAGCGGGTCAGGCCTGTTGGCTGCGGACGATCGCCGCAGCGCCCGCGACCACCGCGGCATCCTCGACGAAGCCGGTCGGGGTCTGCCCCTGCCGCTTCATCGCCGCCATCCGCAGCCGCCAGCCCGGATAGGAGGCGACCACCGCGGTCACCCCGCCGATCAGCGCGGCGAGATTGCGCTGCCGGCGGGGGGCGAGCGCCGCCCCCGCGATCGCCGAAGTAACGAAGCGGGCGGCCAGGCCGATCGGCACGATCCGGTCGGGCGCGGTCTTCTGCTTGTCGCCCGCCATCTCCGCGACCGCCAATGCCAGCGCGCCCGCCGCGACCAGCGGATGGCCGAGCAGCTTGGGCGCGCCGTTATCCTCGGGCAACTCGCCCCGCGCGGCAGCGATCGCGACCGCCGCGAGCGGCGTCATCGCGCGCTGTCCCCCGACGAGTCCCATCTGGACCGAAGCGAGCATCATGGTTCTCCTGAAACAGTGTCCCAGGTTGAACCGGGGGAGGGGGCGGTTGTTCCGATTATCGGTTTGACAGGCGTTCCCTTCTTCATCGCCATCCCCGCGCAGGCGGGGATCCAGACTGGCTGGCCGACCGGTTCAATCACGACGGTTCGCCATTATGGATCCCCGCCTGCGCGGGGATGACGGAAGAAGAGCGGGGGGGGTGCCGCTCCTCCTACCGCCCCCTACCAGCGCCACGGCCGCCGAAGGTCGCCAGGCTCTCCGCACCGGTCGCGCCGATCGCCGACACGCCCACGAAATTGTCGTCGACCACCACGCCCTTCAGCACCGTCGTCGCGGTCGCCTGGCCGACAACGTCGACATGGTCGGTCCAGCGATTGGTGTCCGCGCGGCGCCACTGGACGCGGTAGCCGGTCGCGCCCGGCACCGGAGTCCATGTGACCGTGGTGTCGCGCGACAGGGCGCCGCTCAGCGTCACCGTCGCCGGCGCGGCGGGGGCAGCGGCGAGCCGACGGATCGTGGCGACGTTGATCGCGGTGACCTTCGCCAGATAGGGGAAGTCCATCTTGTCGACGGTGTCACCATAGCCGGGCCGCAGGTCCTGATGCTGCGCGTCGTAATTCTCGACGCCGACCGAGAAGCGCACCGCGGTGTAGCCGAGGTCGAGGAACGGCGAATGGTCGCCGCCGCGCCCGAAACGGTCGGGTCGCCGAACCACCAGCACGTCGAGCCCGCCGGGCACCGTCTTCGCCACCTCGCGCACCGTCTTGGCCAGCGTGCGCGACAGCCCGTCGTCCTCGCCGCCATCGTTGCGCCGGGTCAGCTGCGCGGGCAGCGGCTCGGCGGTCGCGATGCCTTCCGAAAACACCCGGACGCGGTCTGCGACCCGGGTTCCGTCGGTGCCGACGGTGTTGCCGACGATGTCGTTGTTGAGCACCGCGGTCACCGTCCAGCCGCGCTCCTTGGCGGTGTCGGCGAGCAGCTTGCCGCCGAACAGCCCCTGTTCTTCGCCGGACAACGCCGCATAGACGATCGTCGCCGCGAACTTCTCGCGCGACAGGATCCGCGCCGCCTCCAGCACCAGGGCGGTTCCCGAGCCGTCGTCGTTGGCGCCGGGTGCGTCTGCGGTGGCGTTCATCACGTCGGTCACGCGGCTGTCGAGGTGCCCCATCACGATCACCACGCGCGTCGGGTCGCTGCCTGCCTGGACGCCGAGCACGTCGACGATGTTGACCCCGTTGGGTGCGCGCTCGCCGGTGAACACCCGCTCGACGGTCGATGCCTTGATGCAGCGGCCGCAGCCCGCGCCGATCCGCGTCAGCTCGTCCGCGAACCAGCGCCGTGCCGCGCCGATCCCGTGGGTCTTGCCGGCGGGCTCGGACAGCGTGTGCCGGGTGCCGAAGCTCACCAGTTTCTCGACGTCCGCCTTCAGCCGGGCGGGCTGCGGCGCAACCTGCGCGGCGGCAGCGGCGGCGAGCGACAATGCGGCGAGCGCGGCGGCGGTGAGTGATCGCATCGGGTTCAACCTATCTTGCAAGACGTTGGTCGGGTCGGCGGCTTGACCGCGCGGGGCCGCCGCTGCCATCGTGACGTCAACAACTCAATCCACAAGGGTATCGTTCATGCGTACAGTTTCTTGCGCCGCGATCGCGGTGGCGCTCCTCGCCGCGCCGGTATTCGCGCAGACCGCCAAGCCCACCGCTGCGGAGGCCGACGCCTATGTCGCCGCGGTGGAGAAGGAGGCCGCGGACCTGTCCGTCCGCGTGCAGCAGACCGCATGGGTCAACGCGACCTACATCACCGACGACACCGATGCGTTGGCGGCGCGATCGGGTGCCGAGAATACCGAGAAGTCGGTATTGTGGGCGAAGGGCGCCGCGCGCTTCAACGGTGTCGCGGGCGTGACCGGCGACACCCGCCGCAAACTCGATCTGCTGAAGAACGGCGTCAACCTTCCCGCGCCGACCACCGCCGGCGCCGCGACCGAGCTGGCGACGCTCACCACCCGCATGTCGTCGAGCTACGGCAAGGGCAAGGGCACGCTCGACGGCAAGCCGATCAACGGGTCGGACATCGAGGCGGCGATGGGCACCACCCGCGATCCCGCCAAGCTGCAGGAGATGTGGGTCAGCTGGAACGACAATGTCGGCGCGCCGATGCGCAAGGACTATACGCGGATGACCGCGATTTCGAATGCGGGCGCCAAGGAGCTGGGCTTCGCCGATGTCGGCGCAATGTGGCGGTCGGGCTACGACATGACGCCCGAACAAGTCGCGGTCCTGACCGACAAGATCTGGAAAGAGGTCGAGCCGCTCTATCTGTCGCTGCACACCTATGTCCGGTGGAAGCTCAACGAGAAATACGGCGATGCGGTGCAGGCCAGGACCGGGCCGATCCGCAGCGACCTGCTCGGCAACATGTGGGCGCAGGAATGGGGCAATATCTATGACATCGTCGCGCCGAAGGGAGCGGGCGACGTCGGCTACGACACCGGCGAGCTGCTCGCCGCCAAGGGCTACGACCCGGTCAAGATGGTGCGCCAGGGCGAGGCGTTCTACTCCTCGCTCGGCTTCGCGCCGCTGCCGGATACGTTCTGGGCCCGGTCGCAGATCGTCAAGCCCGCCGACCGCGAGGTGATCTGCCACGCATCGGCGTGGGACATCGACAATCTCGACGATATCCGCATCAAGATGTGCACCAAGGTGAACGGCGACGACTTCGTGACGATCCACCACGAACTCGGCCACAATTATTATCAGCGCGCCTACAAGGCCCAGCCTTACCTCTACAAGAATGGCGCGAACGACGGCTTCCACGAAGCGATCGGCGACACCGTCGCGCTGTCGATCACGCCCGATTATTTGGTGAAGATCGGGCTGCTCGCCCCCGCCCGGGTGCCGAGCGCGGACAAGGACATCGGGCTGCTGCTGCGGCAGGCGATGGACAAGGTCGCGTTCCTGCCGTTCGGGCTGCTGGTCGACAAATGGCGCTGGGGCGTGTTCTCCGGGCAAATCGCGCCGGGCGACTACCAGAAGGGCTGGGACGCGCTGCGGCTCCAGTACCAGGGCATCAAGCCGCCGGTCGCGCGCGACGAGACCAAATTCGACGCCGGCGCCAAATACCACATCCCGGCGACGGTGCCGTACACCCGCTACTTCCTGGCGCGGGTGCTGCAGTTCCAGTTCTACAAGGCGGCGTGCGAGCAGGCCGGGTGGAAGGGCCCGCTGCATCGGTGCTCCTTCTACGGCAACAAGGCGGTGGGCGATCGGCTGAACGCGATGCTGAGCATGGGGCAGTCGAAGCCCTGGCCCGACGCGCTGCAGGCGATGACCGGCAGCCGCGAGATGTCGGGCAAGGCGCTGGTCGATTACTTCGCGCCGCTGAAGACGTGGCTTGATCAGCAGAACAAGGGCAAGCCGACCGGCTGGTAAACGCGGCGGCGATCCGTCCCGCCCCGATACGCGGCGAAACGCAGGCTGGCGGAGGCGCGTGCTTTGCCCGACAAGCGGGGCATGAGTAGCAGCGCCTCCGCCCGCCGTGGCAGCAGTTCCGTCACCCGGATGGCGGCGGCGGCGGTGCTCGTCGCGGCGCTGGTCGCGCTCGTCGCCGCGCTGATCCTGCATCGCCCGCCGGCCCCGGTGGTGCGCAGCGTGCCACCGCCGATCGCGCGCGCGCAGCCGGTGGTCGCCCCGGCTGCCGCGGCGCCCGACCCTCGCTTCGTGGTCAAGCACATCCTGTCGGTGCGCACCCCGATGCGCATCGGCGACCATTATTGGGACGAGAGCGCCGCCCCCGCGGGCAGGATCGTCGTCACCGTCGATCTCGCCGCACGGGTGCTGTCGGTGTTCCGCGCCGGCTACGAGATCGGCACCGCGGTGATCATCTTCGGCGCCGAGAAAAAGCCGACCCCGCTCGGCATCTTCCCGATCACGCAGAAGGACGCGACCCACAAATCGACCATCTATGGCGGGGCGCCGATGCCGTACATGCTGCGGCTCACCAACGACGGCATCTCGATCCACGGCAGCGATGTGGCGGACGGCTATGTCACCCATGGCTGCGTCGGCATCCCGGTCGCCTTCGCGCGCAAGCTGTTCGCGGCGGTGAAGCTCGGCGACAAGGTGATCGTGACCCGAGGCGAGACGCTGAAGATCGGGGACGCTATCACGGCGGCGTGAGAAAATTCCTCCCTCGCGAAGCGGGGGATGGGGACCGCCGGCGTTAGCCGGTGGTGGAGGGGGCGGTGCCGCGAGCGCAGGTCCCGAGTTACCTCCCCCTCCATCGCCTCTCCGCGGCGCCACCTCCCCCTGGCGGGCGGGGCGATCGCATATGAAGTGCGGCTCCTTTATCTTCCTACGTCATCCCGGACTAGTTCCGGGATCCACTGTTCCGCACGGGCATAAGCCGTTGATTTCGCGGAACGGTGGACCCCGGAACAAGGCTCTCCTGAGCGAAGTCGAAGGGTCCGGGGTAACGACAATTGGGGGTTAAGTCTGACGAGAACCCCTCAGGCTGGGGTGCCAAGTTCCTATGCGATCGCCCTGCCCGCCCGGGGAGGACCTGAGTTCGATACAGCTAGCCCCGCCACCAGACGCGCTCCACCCCCAACCAGTCCACATGCGGATGGTAATCTAAGCTAAACCGATGTTTAAGACGCGCGGTCTAAGCCCGTCACGGGCCGGGTCGTTCCGGCGTCACGCGTTCGTCAACAAGGTTCTCCACGGTGCTGCATTCGGCCGATTTCGACAGCGATCCGCAGGCGCGCCCCGCTGCCGCGCCGGGGATGCCGGCCGCGTGGCAGTATCTGGCGACCGCCGACTCGGCGGCGCTGTCGGGCACCGCGCTGCTCGCGGTCGTACCGGTCGCATTGTGCATGACCGACGCCGATGCCCGGCTGACCTTCTTCAACGAGGCCGCGGTCGCGCTGTGGGGGCGCGCCCCCGCGCTCGGCGATGCACACGCGTCGGTATGGCCGATCTTCGACGGCGAGGGCGTCCCCTTGCCCGCCAGCAAGAGCGGCCTGGCGCAGGCGCTCGCCACGCGCGAGGCGGTGCACGGGATCGAGGCGATGGCGCGCCGCGCGGACGGGCGCGAGATCTTCTTCGCTTCCGACGCGACGCCGCTGTTCGACGCGACCGGCTCGCTGATCGGCGCGATCGAGGTCGTCACCGACCTGACCGCGCGCTGCACCGCCGAGCGCCAGCTGCGCGACAGCGAGGCGCATTATCGCCACGCGGTCGAGCTCAACCCGCAGATGCCGTGGATCGCCGATCCTCAGGGCCGCATCCTCCACTTCAACGAACGCTGGTGCCGCTTCACCGGCCAGACCGCCGAGCAGGCGCTGGCCAAGGGATGGTTCGGCATCGCCAATCACGAGGACCTGCCGGGCGTGCTGAAGGCGGTCGAGCTGGCGCTGACCACCGGCACGCCGCTCGACGTGCGGTTCCGCGTGCTGACGCATGACGGCACCCAGCGCTGGGTGCGATCGCGCGCCGCCGCGCGGCGGCACGACGACGGCACGATCTTCCGCTGGTACGGTTCGACCGAGGACATCCACGACGCTGTGATCGCGGAGGCCGAGCTCGCGCAGGCCGAGGAACGCTACCGTTTCGCCGCGCTCGCCACCCGCGACGTGTTCTGGGACCATGATCTGGTCGGGGACACGATCATGTGGTCCGAAGGCATGCAGGACACCTTCGGGCACGCGATCACCGCGGACACCGATGTCGGCAGCTTCTGGACCAGCCACATCCACCCGCAGGACCGCGATCGGGTCGCCGACAGCCTGGATCGCGCGATCCGCGACGGCGATGCGCGCTGGACCGCGGAATATCGGTTCCGCCGCGGCGACGGCAGCTATGCGCAGGTACTCGATTGCGGATCGCTGCTGCGCGACGACAAGGGTCGCGTCACTCGCGCGATCGGTGCGATGCTCGACCTCAGCGATCGCCGCCAGACCGAGGCGGAGCTGCGGCTCAGCGAGGAACGGCTTCGGCTCGCGACCGCAGCGGCGGGGCTCGGCATCTCCGATTATTCGGTCGCGGACAATCGCGAGCATTGGTCGTCCGAATTGCGCCGCATCTTCGGGGTCGACGCGACGACGCCCGCCGGCCCCGAAACCTATTTCGCGATCCTCCATCCCGACGATCGCCCCGAGGCGGAGGATCAGCACCGCCGCGCGATTGCCGGCGATTTCCGGCACGGCTTCCAAGGGCTCCGCCGCATCCTGCGCAAGAACGACGGCGCGCTGCGCTGGATAGCGACCGGTGGCCACGTCATCCACGCGCCCGATGCCGCCGTGTTGCGGGTGCTGATCACGGTGCGCGACGTCACCGAGGAAAAGCTGGCGCAGGATGCGGTCGGCTGGGCGGCGACCCACGACGCGCTGACCGGCCTGCCAAACAAGGCGGCATTCCAGCGCGTGCTCGAGGAGCTGGTGTCGTCGTCGATCGCACCGTCGTCGCTGCTGCTGGTCGACCTCGACGATTTCAAGCTGGTCAACGACACGCTCGGCCATCAGGCCGGCGATGCGCTGCTAGTCGAGGTGGCGGCGCGGCTGGCGCTCGATCTGCCGGCGGGCGCCACCGTCGCGCGCTTCGGCGGCGACGAATTCGTGCTGACGCTGCCCGATGTCGACAATGCCGCCGCGGTCCGGCTCGGCGAATCGATCCTTACTCGGTTGCAGACGCCGTGCGAACTTGGCGAGCGCAAGGTCGACGTCCGCGCCAGCGTCGGCGTCTCGACCTATCCGCGCGACGGCGAGGACGCCTCGACGCTGCTCCAGGCCGCGGACATCGCGCTCTATTCGGCGAAGGCGGCGGGGCGGCATGCGGTGCTGCCCTTCGCGTCGGCGATGCGCGCCGGCCTGCAGGGCCAGGTGTCGATGCTGCGGCTGGCGCGCGAGGCGATCGCGCGCGGCTCGATCACGCCTTATTACCAGCCCAAGGTCTGCCTGCGGACGATGCGCGTCGTCGGCGCCGAGGCGCTGCTGCGCTGGCATCATCCGCGCCATGGCCTGCAGCTCGCCGGGACGATCGCCGCGGCGTTCGACGATCCCGAACTCGCCTCGATCGTCGGCGCGGTGATGATCGATGCGGTGCTGGCGGACATCCGCGGCTGGCTAGACGCGGGGGTGCCGATCGGGCGAGTGGCGCTCAACGCGTCGCCGCGCGAGATCGCGACCCGCGGCTATGCCGATCGGCTGCTCGGGGCGATCGCGACTCACGGGGTCCCCGCGAGCGCGATCGAGGTCGAAGTGACCGAGACCGCGCTGTTCGGTGCGGGGGTGGAGGGCGCGGTCGCCGAACTCGCGATCCTGCGCGCGGCGGGCGTGACGATCGCGCTCGACGATTTCGGCACCGGCTTCTCGTCGCTGTCGCATCTGTCGCGCTATCCGATGGACGCGATCAAGATCGACCGGTCGTTCGTCGCCGGGCTGTCGAACCGCACCGATCGCGCCGTGGTGGAAGCGGTGCTGCTGCTGTCCGTCGCGCTCGATACGCAGTGCGTGGCGGAAGGGGTGGAGACCGTCGAGCAGCTCGACCATCTGCGGCGTGGCGGCTGCAGCCTCGCGCAGGGCTATCTGTTCTCGCCAGCGGTCGGTGCCGACCGGTTCGACTGGACCGCCACCTACTGACGCCGTCGCCAGTGTCGGGCGGCACGGCGCACGCGGGTTGACGCCGCGGCGTTTCGCTCGACAGCGTCGACGCCGCGCCGGCAGCCTGCCCGCGCCCGTCACCGAGTGTTTCGCCGACCATGCGCTTTCCCCGATTCTTCTCCCTGCCGTCGAGCGACATCGCGATCGACCTCGGCACCGTGAACACCGTCGTCTATCTCCGCGGGCGCGGGATCGTCCTCAACGAACCCTCGGTGGTCGCGATCGAGACCCGCGACGGCGTCAAACGGGTCCGCGCGGTCGGCGCAGAGGCCAAGCTGATGATGGGCAAGACGCCGGAAGGCATCGTCACGGTACGGCCGATGCGCGACGGCGTGATCGCCGATCTCGACGTCGCCGAACAGATGATCAAGTTCTTCATCGACAAGGCGCATGGCGGCCCCAGCCGGCTGCCGCGCCGTCCCGAGGTGGCGATCTGCATCCCTTCGGGCGCCACTCCCGTCGAGCGTCGCGCGATCCGCCAGGCCGCGACCAGCGCTGGTGCGCACCGGGTCCACTTGATCGAGGAACCGATGGCGGCGGCGATCGGCGCTGGGCTGCCGGTCACCGAGCCGGTCGGCGCGATGGTCGTCGATATCGGCGGCGGCACCACCGAGGTCGCGGTGCTGTCGCTCCGCGGACTGGCGTACAGCACCTCGGCACGGGTCGGCGGCGACAAGATGGACGATGCGATCGCCTCCGCGATCCGCCGCAAATACAACCTCATCATCGGCGAGGCCACCGCGGAGCGGGTCAAGCTCGCGATCGGGGTCGCCCGCGCGCCGGACGACGGCCGCGGGATCATCCTGCCGGTTCGTGGCCGCGACTTGCGCGCCGGGGTGCCCAAGGAGATCGAGGTCAGCCAGGCCGACATCGCCATCGCGCTCGCCGATCTGGTCGGCCAGATCGTCGAGACGGTGCTGAGCGCGCTCGAACATACCGAGCCCGAGCTCGCCGCCGACATCTGCGACCAGGGCATCGTCATGACCGGGGGCGGGGCGCTGCTCGCCAACCTCGACGAGGTGCTCGCACGCGCGACCGGACTGCCGGTGATCGTCGCCGAAAACGCGCTGACCTGCGTCGCCACCGGCGCCGGCCTGGCGATGGAGGATCCGATCTACCGCGGGGTGATGACGCTGGATTGAGCTGGGGAGGGTACGATCCTACCCTGGCGAATGGGGATCGCGTATGTTTGGCTGCTCGTTCAGCCTGAGTCGTCATCATACCCCTAAGCTTCGTCACCTCGGACTTGATCCGGGGTCCCGCTTTCTCTCAAGATTACGAACCGGCCTTGTGCGGTAAGCGGGACCCCGGATCGGGTCCGGGGTGACGGAAGAAGATTAGGAGGCAGCGACATACGCGATCGCCCGACGGGCAAGGGAAGGATTGGTCGCGGCTGACACGTTTCGCAACACCGAATCGATACCCTTTCGGCTATGATGATGCGATCGCACGATTCGAACGGGATGCTGGACTGACATGGCCATGACCGAAGCCCGCACGCATCTCTATCCGATCGGGGTCGATCCCGCCGACATCGATTTCATGGGCCATGTCAACAATGCCAGCTATCTGAAGTGGGTGCAGGCGGCGGTGATCGATCATTGGCGGACGCTGGCGCCCGCGGAGGCGGTCGCGCAGCATCTGTGGATCGCGCTGAAGCACGAGATTACCTATCGCAAGCCGACGTTCCTCGGCGACGACGTGATTGCGACCGTGCTGCTCGAACGCGTGCAGGGCGCGCGCGCCTTCTACGAAACGATCATCAAGCGGGGCGAGGAAGTGCTGGCGGAGGTGAAGTCGAGCTGGTGCTGCGTCGATGCCGACACCCTGCGCCCGGCGCGGCTGGCACGCGACATCGTCCAGCGCTTCTTCCCGGCCGAAGCCTGATCGCATGACCGATGGCGTAGACCGGCGCACGCTACTCGCCGCCGGCCTGGCGGCGTCGTTCGCCACGCCTGCCGCGGCGACGACCAAAGCGAAACGGCTACCGCTCGCGCCGACCCCGCCGATGGGGTGGAACAGCTGGAACAGCTTCGCGACCACGATCACCGAGGCGCAGGCGCGAGAGACCGCGCGGATCATGGCGGCGCAGCTGCTGCCGTTCGGCTATGACGTCTTCACCGTCGACATCCAATGGTACGAGCCCGAGGCGTCGAGCTACGCCTATAATCGCGACCCGAAGCCTGCGATGGACGGCTATGGCCGGCTGCTCCCGGCACCCAATCGCTTCCCGTCGAGCGCCGGCGGCAGCGGCTTCGCGCCGCTCGCCGCCGAGGTCCACGCGCTGGGGCTGAAATTCGGGATCCACCTGATGCGCGGCATCCCTCGGCTGGCGGTCCAGC
Organism: Sphingomonas sp. Tas61C01; assembly: GCF_052567495.1. Taxonomy (NCBI): domain Bacteria; kingdom Pseudomonadati; phylum Pseudomonadota; class Alphaproteobacteria; order Sphingomonadales; family Sphingomonadaceae; genus Sphingomonas; species Sphingomonas sp. Tas61C01. The sequence goes on along the minus strand of NZ_CP199583.1, from coordinate 908,333 downwards.
GCAACCTGCCGGTGCTGGGCACCCGCTACCGCGCTGCCGACATCGCCGACGTTACCAGCGTGTGTTCGTGGAACCCCGACATGTACGGCGTCGACATGCGCAAGCCCGGCGCGCAGGCATATTATGACAGCGTCTTCGCGCTCTACGCCTCCTGGGGCGTCGATTTCGTCAAGATGGACGACATGAGCCGCCCCTATGATTCGCACGCGCCGGAGATCGAGGCCGCGCACCACGCGATTGCGGCGACCGGTCGGCCGATGATCCTCAGCCTGTCGCCGGGCGAGACCCCGGTGCCGCGCGCCGACCACGTCCGCCGCTATGCGCAGATGTGGCGGATCTCGGACGATTTCTGGGACGAATGGCCGTTGCTGGAGGCGCAGTTCGTGCGGCTGGAAAATTGGAACGCGGCGCGTCGCCCGGGCGGGTGGCCCGATGCCGACATGCTGCCGCTCGGCCGCCTCGCGCTCGGCAAGCGCGATACCAAGTTCACGCCCGACGAACAGCGCACGCTGATGACCCTGTGGTCGATCGCACGGTCACCGCTGATCATGGGCGGCGACCTGCGCCACCTCGACGCCGCGACGCTCGCCCTGCTCACCAACCGGGCGGTGATCGCAATCAACCAGTCGAGCACCGACAACCGCCCGCATTATGTCGAGGACGGCGCCCGGATCTGGTCGGCCCGCGCCGCCAACGGCGACCGCTATGTCGCGCTGTTCAACACCGGCGACAAACCGCGTGAGGTCGGGCTGCCGTTGCGCGATCTCGGCATCACCGGCAGCGCAGAAGCCCACGACCTGTGGAGCGGACGATCGATCGGCCGCATCGCGGATCGATTGGTTCGGCCGATCCCACCGCACGGCGCCGGGCTCTACCGGCTGGTTGCATGATCCGCCGCGTCGCGCTCGCCGGCGCGCTGTTGCTCGCGGGCTGCGGCGAACCCGCCCCCGATGACGGCCCGCCACAGGTCACCGCCGAAGACCGCGCGCTGGGCGCCGAGCAACATCCCAAGCTGCTCGCCGAGTTCGGCGGCGCCTATCCCGGCGAGGAAGCGCGCTACGTCTCCGCGATCGGCGACCGCATCGCCACCGCCGCGGGGCTGCCGGGGCAATGCACCTTCACCCTGGTCAACAGCGACGTCGTCAACGCCTTCGCGGTGCCCGGCTGCTACATCTACGTCACCCGCGGGCTGGTCGCGGTGATGACCAACGAGGCCGAGCTTGCCTCGGTGATCGGGCACGAGGTCGGCCACATCGTCGCCAGCCATTCGCAACGCCAGCAGCGCCGCTCGCTGTGGCGACGGCTGGGCGTGATCGCGGTCGGGCTGACCGGGTCGGATCGCCTGACCCGGCTGGCCGGGCAGGCGGCACAATATTTCACGCTGCGCTATTCCCGGAACCAGGAAAATGAGGCCGACGATCTCGGCGTGCGCTATTTGCGCGCGACCGGCTACGACCCCTATGCCGCTGCCGAGATGCTCGGCGCGCTCGGACGGCAGCAGCGCTTCATGCTCAGCACCGATGGCCGCGACGAGGCACGCAGCATCCCCGAATGGACGTTGAGCCATCCGCTGACCGAACACCGGATCGAGCGCACCCGTGCCGCCGCCAAGGCCACCGGCCTCGCCGACGGCGCGCTGCCCGAGCGCGCGGCGCCGTTTCTCGCCGAAGTCGACGGGCTGCTCTACGGCGACGATCCCGAACAGGGCTTCGTGCTCGGCCGCCGGTTCGCGCACCCGGTGATGCGGATATTCTTCGCCGCACCCGAAGGTTTCTCGCTCACCAACAGTCCGCAGGCGATCCGGCTGAGCGGCCCCGACGGCGTCGCGGGCGAGTTCGGGGGCGGCACGCTGCCTCCGGGCGGGATCGGCAATTATGCCGAGCTGCTCGCGCGCCACGTCGTCAGCAACGGCAAGGCCGACGTGATCGCCGCCGATCAAGTGACGATCAACGGGCTGCCCGCGGTGATCATGCAATTGCGGCTGGCGGTACAGCAGGGGGCGGTGCCGCTGTCGATCGCGGTCTATGACGGCGGCCAGGGCCGCGCCTATCATTTCATCATGATCTCGCCGCCCGCGAACCGGAGCGCCGCAGCACTGGCGGCGTTGTTCGCCTCGTTCCGCCCGCTATCCGACGCCGAGGTCGCGCAACTGCGCCCGCGCGTGATCCGGACGGTGCGGGCAGGGCCGGGGGACAGTGTCGACACCCTGTCTCGCCGCATGGCCGACCCGGCCCCCCGCGCGCTGTTCCTGATGCTGAACGGCCGCGACGAAGGCCGGCGGGTGAAGGCGGGGGAACTGGTGAAGATCGTGACCTACGCCGACGGGCGGTAGGGCGGTCGAGTCACTTGCGCTAACTCTCCATACCACCCCGGCGGAGGCCGGGGCCCAGTTGCGAGAGCGGATGTAAGGTAGCGATGCGCCCGCCAAGTTGCGTCGCGTATCTGGGCCCCGGCCTTCGCCGGGGTGGTCAGACAACATGCCGGCTGTTTCCCAAAAAAATTGCCGGCTGCGAGGAAGTCGCAGCCGGCCAGGGGAGGCTTGGATCAGGTGAACGAAAGGATCAGAGGAACCGGTTGATCAGATTCTCGATGCGCTCCTGCTGCCCGCTGCGGGGCTGCGGATCGAGGTCGCGCTCGATCGCCAGGTCGGCGATGCCTGCCAGGTCGCGTTCGGCGAGCGCGTTGCCGATCTCGCCGTCCCAGCCGGCGTAGCGATCGGTGCGGATTTTATCGAGACGCCCGTCCTCGATGATCGCGGCGGCGTTGAGCAGGCCCTTGGCGACGACGTCGATGCCGCCGACATGGCCGTAGAACAGGTCGGCCGGATCCATGCTCTGGCGCCGCACCTTGGCGTCGAAGTTGAACCCGCCGGTGGTGAAGCCGCCGGCACGGACGATCTCGAGCATCGCGAGCGTCAGCTCCTCGACCGAATTGGGGAACTGGTCGGTATCCCAGCCATTCTGCGGGTCGCCGCGATTGGCGTCGATCGACCCGAAGATGCCGAGCGCGCGCGCGGTGGCGATCTCGTGCTCGAAGGTGTGGCCGGACAGCGTGGCGTGGTTCGCCTCGATGTTGACCTTGACCTCGTTCTCCAGCCCGTAGCGCTTCAGGAAGCCGTAAACGGTCGCGGTGTCGAAGTCGTACTGGTGCTTGGTCGGCTCGTGCGGCTTCGGCTCGATCAGGATCGTGCCGGTGAATCCGATCTTATGCTTGTGCTCAACGACCAGGCTCAGGAAGCGACCGAAATTGTCGAGCTCGCGCTTCATGTCGGTGTTGTGCAGCGTCTCGTAGCCCTCGCGACCGCCCCACAGCACGTAGTTCTGCCCACCGAGGCGATGGGTCGCCTCGAGCGCGTCGCGGACCTGCATCGCGCCGAACGCGAACACCTCGGGATCGGGGTTGGTCGCGCCGCCGGCGGCGAAGCGCGGGTGGCTGAACAGATTGGCGGTGCCCCACAGCAGCTTGCGACCCGACGAGGCCTGGAGCTGTTCGAGATGGTCGACCGCCTCGGCGAAGAAGCGGCGATGCTCGGTCACGTTGGCGGCGTCCGCCATGACGTCGACGTCGTGGAAGCAGTAGAACGGCACGTCGAGCTTCTGGAAGAATTCGAACGCGACCTCGCGCTTCTGCGCCGCGGCGGCGCTGTCGTTGGCGCCGCTGTGCCACGGGCGGTTGAAGGTCGGGCCGCCGAACACGTCGCTGCCCGGCCAGCAGAAGGTATGCCAGAAGCAAGCGGCGAAGCGGAGATGATCCTCCATCCGCTTGCCGAGCACGACCTTGTCCTTGTCGTAGAAACGATAGGCGAGCTCGTTGCGGCTGTCCGGGCCCTCATAGGCGATCGGAGGTATATCGGCGAAGAAGTCGGACATCAGTGGTTCCTTGGCGTGGATTGCGGAGAAATGCGGGAATAGGCTTCGCGGAAGGCGATCTTCTTGTCGGCCAGCGCCGCGACCAGCGCGGGATCGGGCGAGACGGTGTGCGATACCGGCGGGGCCACGCAGATCGTCGCGGGATCGCCGCCGTCGACCGCGAGCTGCGCCAGTCGGGCCGCGCCGAGCGCGGGGCCGACCTCGCCGCCTTGCAGATAGACCAGCTCGACCTCCATGGCAGCGGCGATCACGCGACCCCAATAGCTCGATCGTGCGCCGCCGCCGATGACCGCGAGCCGTTCGACCGTCGTACCCGCCTCGCGCAGCACGTCGAGCCCGTCGGCGAGCGCGAAGGCGACGCCTTCCAGCACCGCCTGCGACAGCCGGCCGGCATCGGTATCGTTGTCGAGCCGGAGGAACGCGCCACGCACCTCGGCATCGTTGTGCGGGGTGCGCTCGCCGGAGAGATAAGGGAGGAAGATCTCCGGGCCGCTCGCCGGGCCCGCGGCTTCGGCGCGCGCGAACAGGTCGGCGGCGCCGGCGGCGCCGGTGATCCGCGCGACCCAGTCGATGCACGAAGCGGCGGACAGATGCACCGACATCTGATGCCACATGCCCGGCAGCGCGTGGCAGAAGGCGTGAACCGCGCGCGCCGGGTTGGGGCGGAAATCCTTGGTGGCGACGAAGATCACGCCCGACGTGCCGAGCGACAGCAGCGCGTCGCCGTCGCGGACCACGCCGACGCCGACCGCGCCCGCAGCGTTGTCGCCGCCGCCTGCCGCGACCGGCACCTGCGGCATGCCCCAGAGTTCGGCGACCTCGGCGGTCAACGTGCCGGTGATCGCCGAGCCTTCGAACAGCGCCGGCATCTGGGCCTCGGTCAGCCCGCAGGCGTCGAGCAGCGCAGTGCTCCACTGCCGCTTCCCGACGTCGAGCCACAACGTGCCCGCACTATCCGACAGGTCCGACGCCTTGTCGCCCGTCATCCGCAGTCGGACATAATCCTTCGGCAGCAGCACCGTCGCGATCCTGGCGAACGCATCGGGTTCGTGATTGCGCACCCAAAGCAGCTTCGGCGCGGTGAAGCCCGGCATCGCGATGTTGCCCGCAATCTCGCGGAGATCGGGCACCGCCTGCTCCAGCGCCGCACATTCCGCGAAGCTGCGTCCGTCGTTCCACAGGATCGCGGGCCGGATCGGCTTGTCGTCGGCATCGAGCAGCGTCGCCCCGTGCATCTGTCCCGCGAGCCCGACGCCGCGCACCGATCGCCGGACGTCCGGATCGATCGCCTGCACCGCGGCGATGGTCGCAAGCCACCAGCTTTCGGGATCCTGTTCGGACCACAAGGGCTGCGGCCGCTGCACCGTAAGCGCGGCGGTGCCCTGGCCCGCGACCGCACCGGCGGCGTCGAGCACGACCGCCTTCACCCCGGACGTACCGATATCGATCCCAAGAAACATGCGGCTGTGGCTTACTTTACGAAGGGATCGATGGGGCGGATCGTACCGTCCGGATTGAAGAACAGCTCGGTCACCTTGGCGGAACGCAGGTGGTTCTTATTGGTCAGCTGGGTGTCGTGGTAGAATAGATACCAGCGGTTCTTGAACGCGACGATCGAGTGGTGCGTCGTCCAGCCCTGCACCGGCGACATGATCCGCCCGGTATAGCGGAACGGCCCGTAAGGGGTATCGCCGATCCCGTAGGCCAGGAAGTGCGTATCGCCGGTCGAATAGGTGAAGTAATATTTGCCGCCGCGCTTGAACAACCACGACGCCTCGAAGAATCGGCGATCATGGTCGCCGCCGAGAATAGGCTTGCCCGCCGCGTCGACGATCTGGACGTCGCGCGGCGCTTCGGCGAACTGCTTCATGTCCGCGGTCAGCTTCGCGACCTTGGGCGACAGCGCAGGCTTGTCGTCCTGCTTCAGGTCGGTGTCGCCGCCGTTCGGATCGTAGGTGCCGGTCGCCCAGCGCTGGAGCTGCCCGCCCCAGATCCCGCCGAAATACATGTAGCTCGATCCGTCCGCATCGGTGAACACCGCGGGATCGATCGAATAGCTGCCGCGGATCGCCTCGGGCTCTGCCTTGAACGGGCCGGTCGGCGACTTGGAGGTCGCGACCCCGACGCGGAAGACGCCCTGCTTGTCGCGCGCAGGCATGTAGAGGTAATAGGTGCCGTTCTTGTACGCGGCATCGGGGGCCCAGGTCTGCTTCGACGCCCAGGGGATGTCCTTCACGTCGATCGCGACGGGATGGATCGTCACCGGTCCGCCGACCCGGTCCATGCTCAGGATGCGATAGTCGTGCATCGCATATTGATTGCCGAGATCGTCGTCTGGGATGCCGGCGTCGACGTCGTGGCTCGGATAAACGTAGATCTTGCCGTTGAAAACGTGCGCCGATGGATCGGCCGCATAGATCTCGGTGACCAGCGGCTGCGCCAGATAGCGCTTGCCGTCGGGGCTGAGCTGCTCGGCCTTGGCGGCGGGCTTCGGCGCCGCGACGGTCTGCGCGGTCGCGTAGCCGGCGGCGAGGGCGACGGGCAGGGCGGCGATGGCGACTCGTCGGGAAACGCGCTTCACTGGCAATCCTTTCCTGGGCGATCTTCTATCGAGATCTTCGTACCGCACCTGCGGCATAGATAGCGCTACCATAAAGCATATGGTTGGACGCGGGGCAAGGTCTTCGCACCTATAAAAGCTCGTTCACGATGATCAGCCACTTGCCGCCGGGTCGAGTTGCGCTAATCGAAGGCTATGGACCTACCAGCGCCCGTCATCAACAAGCCGTCTCGTCGGGCTGGAAGCGCTCCCACGATCAGCGACGTCGCGCGTCGTGCCGGGGTGTCGCCGATGACGGTCTCGCGCGTGATCAACGGCGAAAGCAATGTCCGGCCGGCGACGCGCGACGCGGTGAACACCGCCATCTCCGCGCTGAACTACGCGCCCAACCCCGCGGCACGGAACCTCGCTGGGGCAGGGCAGACCCGCATCGGCCTGCTGTACAGCAACCCGAGCGCCGGTTTCCTGAGCGAATTCCTGCTCGGCAGCCTCGATCAGGCCGCGCGCAGCGACGTTCAGATCATCGTCGAGAAATGCGAACTCGGCGAGCACGAGATCGAAGTTACCAAGCACCTGATCGACGGCGGCATCGACGGTATAGTTCTGCCGCCGCCGCTGTGCGAGGCGCAGGCGGTGCTGGCGCTGCTCGCCGAGGCGAAGATCCCGACCGTCGTCGTCGCCTCCGGCTTCCCGGCGACCCATCAACTCGCGGTGCGGATCGACGATCGTGAAGCGGCATTGACGATGACCCGCCACATCATGGCGCTCGGCCATCGCCGGATCGGCTTCATCACCGGCAATCCCAACCTGTCCGCAAGCGCGCGCCGGCTCGAAGGCTATGGCGACGCGCTGCGCGAGGTCGGGGTGCCGCTCGACGAGGCGCTGATCACCCACGGGCTCTATACCTATCGATCGGGGCTGGACGCGGCGGAGCAGCTGCTCGACCTGGACGACCCGCCGACCGCGATCTTCGCCTCGAACGACGACATGGCCGCGGCAACCGTCGCGGTCGCGCATCGCCGGCGGCTCGACGTGCCGGGCGACCTGACGGTGTGCGGGTTCGACGATACGACGCTGTCGACCGCGATCTGGCCCGAGCTGACCACGATCCACCAGCCGATCGCGGATATGTCGCGGGCCGCGGTCGAATTGCTCGTCTCGACCATCCGCACCGCGCGCAACAACGAGCGCGGCGAACGCCATCGCACGCTCGACTACACGCTGATCCGCCGTCAATCCGACGCCGCGCCCAGGCGCCGGCCACCGACGCGCCGTGCTTGACGGAGCGCGAATTGATGTTAGCGATAACACGCAACGCGCGGGCTTGGTGACCAGTCGCGTTCGGCAGGAGAGCTTCGCGTGACCGATCGACCGGACCGTGCCTTTCGATCGCGGGATTGGTTTGCCGATCCCGCGCGGTCCGACATGACCGCGCTCTACCTCGAACGCTTCATGAACTACGGCCTGACTCCCGCGGAGCTGCGGTCGGGGCGGCCGATCATCGGCATCGCGCAGACCGGCAGCGACCTCTCGCCCTGCAACCGCATCCATCTCGATCTTGCCCGGCGCGTGCGCGACGGTATCCGCGACGCGGGCGGGATCGCGATGGAATTCCCGGTCCACCCGGTTTTCGAGAATTGCCGCCGCCCGACCGCGGCGCTCGATCGCAACCTCGCCTATCTCGGCCTGGTCGAGACGCTCTACGGCTACCCGATCGACGCGGTGGTGCTGACCACGGGCTGCGACAAGACCACGCCATCGGGGATCATGGCGGCGTCGACGGTCGACATTCCCGCGATCGTGCTGTCGGGCGGGCCGATGCTCGACGGCTGGCACGAGGGCGAGCTGGTCGGCTCGGGCACCGTGATCTGGCGGTCGCGCCGCAAGCTCGCCGCCGGCGAGATCAGCGAGGAAGAGTTCCTCCAGCGCGCCACCGACAGCGCGCCCTCCGCCGGCCACTGCAACACGATGGGCACCGCCTCGACGATGAACGCGGTTGCCGAGGCGCTCGGCCTGTCGCTGACCGGCTGCGCCGCGATCCCCGCGCCCTATCGCGAGCGAGGGCAGTTCGCCTACGAAACCGGACACCGTATCGTCGAGATGGCGTTCGAAGATCTGAAGCCGTCGCGCATCCTGACCCGCGAGAGCTTTCTCAATGCGATCCGTGTCGTCACCGCGATCGGTGGATCGTCGAACGCGCAGCCGCATATTCACGCGATGGCGCGGCATGCGGGGATCGAGATCACCGCGGCGGACTGGTCCGAACATGGCTACGACCTGCCGCTGCTGGTCGACGTGCAGCCCGCCGGGCGTTTTCTCGGCGAGCGGTTCCACCGCGCCGGCGGCGTTCCCGCGGTGATGACCGAGCTGCTCGGCGCGGGCAAGCTCGACGGCGACTGCCTCACCGTCACCGGGCGCACGCTGGCGGAGAACCTGACCGGCCGCACCACCACCGATCGCGAAGTGATCCGCCGGTTCGATCAGCCGCTGAAGGAACAGGCGGGCTTCCTGGTGCTGTCGGGCAATCTGTTCGACGTCGCGATCATGAAGACCAGCGTGATCTCTCCCGCCTTTCGCGAACGCTATCTCCAGCGCCCCGGTGCCGAGGACGTGTTCGAGGCGCGCGCGGTCGTGTTCGACGGCTCGGACGATTACCACCACCGGATCAACGATCCCGCGCTCGGGATCGACGAGGACTCAATCCTGGTGATCCGCGGTGCCGGCCCGATCGGGTGGCCGGGCTCGGCCGAAGTCGTCAACATGCAACCGCCCGATCACCTGATCCAGCGCGGCATCATGACGCTGCCGACGCTCGGCGACGGGCGTCAATCGGGCACGTCGGACAGCCCGTCGATCCTCAACGCGAGCCCGGAAAGCGCGATCGGCGGGGGGTTGTCGTGGCTGCGCACCGGCGACATCATCCGCATCGACCTGAAGGCGGGCAGTTGCAATGCGCTGGTCGACGATGCCGAGATCGAGTGCCGCCGCGGCGAACCCGCGCCGGCGGTGCCGCCTAGCAAGACGCCGTGGGAGGAACTCTACCGCGAAAAGACCGGGCAGCTCGCCGATGGCGCGGTGCTCGAATTCGCGGTCAAATATCGCCGGATCGCGGAAGAAACGCCCCGGCACAATCACTAAGCCGGCACGAACCGGACAAGGGAGAGGAAGCATGACGGACACCACAAGGGCAAGCGGAGCGGGAACGGGAGGAGACATGGTCAACCATGGCTTCATCACCGCGATCGTCGCGGTGGCGACGATCGGCGGGTTCATGTTCGGCTATGATTCGGGCGTCATCAACGGCACCCAGAAGGGCCTTGAAGCAGCCTTCGACCTGGGTCGGTTCGGGATCGGCGTCAACGTCGGCGCGATCCTGGTCGGGTCGGCGATCGGCGCGTTCGGCGCCGGGCGCCTGGCCGATGCGATCGGCCGTCGCAACGTCATGATGATCTCCGCGATCCTCTTCCTCGGCAGCGCGCTGCTCGCGGGGGCCGCGAGCGGGTCGGGCATCTTCATCTTCGCACGCATCATCGGCGGCCTCGGCGTCGGCGCGGCGAGCGTGATCTCGCCCGTGTACATCTCCGAAGTTACCCCGGCATCGATCCGCGGGCGGCTGTCGAGCCTCCAACAGGTGATGATCATCACCGGCCTGACCGGCGCCTTCGTCGCGAACTTCGCGCTGGCGCGCTACGCCGGGGGATCGACTGCCGAATTCTGGATGGGTTACCCCGCCTGGCGCTGGATGTTCTGGCTGCAGGCGATCCCGGCCGCGATCTACTTCTTCGCGCTGCTCGTGATCCCGGAAAGCCCGCGCTTCCTGGTGACCAAGGGCCGCGAGGCCGAGGCGCACATCGTGCTCACCCGGCTGTTCGGGTCGGACGAAGCCGATCGCAAGGTCGTCGAGATCCGCAACTCGCTCGCCGCCGATCACCACAAGCCCAAGCTCTCCGACCTCGTCGACAAGCGCACCGGCAAGATCCGCCCGATCCTGTGGGCGGGCATCGGCCTCGCGATCTTCCAGCAGCTAGTCGGCATCAACGTCGTGTTCTACTATGGCGCGACGCTGTGGGAGGCGGTCGGCTTCTCGGAGGATTACGCGCTCCAGACCAACATCCTGTCCGGCGTGCTGTCGATCGCGGCGTGCCTGTTCACGATCGCGACCGTCGACAAGATCGGCCGCAAGCCGCTGCTGCTGGTCGGTTCGGCGGGCATGGCGGTGACGCTGGCGACCGTCGCCTACGCCTTCTCGACGGCGGTGACGGGGGCGGACGGCGCGGTGTCGCTGCCCGGCAACAACGGCGTCCTCGCGCTCGTCGCGGCGAACCTCTACGTGATCTTCTTCAACGCCAGCTGGGGCCCGGTGATGTGGGTGATGCTGGGTGAGATGTTCCCGAACCAGATCCGCGGATCGGGCCTCGCGGTTGCGGGCTTCGCGCAATGGATCGCCAACGCTGCGATCTCGGTGAGCTTCCCGTCGCTGGCGGTCTCGCCGGGTCTGGCGGTCACCTACACCGGCTACGCGATCTTCGCGGCGATCTCGTTCTTCTTCGTGAAGGCGATGGTGCAGGAAACCCGCGGGCGCGAGCTCGAGGACATGGAAGGCTGATCGGGGAGGCGGCGTGTCCTTCGGGGCACGCCGCCTTCGCGCCGCCATGTGTCCCCGCGAAGGCGGGGACCCAGTACTGTGCTCCCGCCTTCGCGGGAGCACATCTTGGTTCAGAGCAGCGTCAACCCCAACGCCTGCACTTCGAACGCAGGCTGCCCCGCTACCCCAGCGTCGAACGAGAACACATCTCCCGCCATCGGCTGCTTCGCGCGATCCTCGTCGCTCAATCCCTTCGCGGCGGTCGTCGCATAGCCGGTCCGTCCATTGGCGCCGCCGATCGCGATCTTGGTGACGTTCGCCACCGGCAAGCGAACCTTCGCTACCAGGCTTCCGTCGGGCGCATAACGACGCACGCACCAGCCCGAGAAGAACCCGACCCAGACATGCCCGTCGGCGTCGACGATAGGTCCATCGGGATAGCCGTCGACCGCCGGATCGACCTGCACGAACACGCGCGAGCCGGTCAGCGCGCCGTCGTCGCCGATGTCGCAGGCGTGGATCGTCCCGCGCAGCGTGTCGCAATGAAATAGCGTGCGCCCGTCCGGCGCGACCGCCGGGCCGTTGGTGATCGCGATGCCGTCGACCACCGGCGCGATGCCACGCGCGTCGGCGCGGTAGATGCGACCGGTGAGCGCGCGTTCGCCGTCGTCCATCGATCCGAACCACAGCCGCCCATTAGGGTCGACGCAGGAATCGTTCAGCCGGTTGCCCGACGCATGCGGCTCGACCGCCACGAGCAGGTCGAACGCGCCGGTCGCGGGATCGAAACGGTGCAATCCGCTCTGCAGGCCCGCCAGCATCCCGCCGCTCGCCAGCGGCTGGACCCAGCCGACCTGCGCGGGCGCGGTCCAGCTGTCGAGACCGCCGGTCTCGGGCACGAAGCGGTGGACCTTGTGCTGTTTGATGTCGACGAACCACAAGGCGTCGCCAATCCACACCGGCCCTTCACCGAGCGTCGCGCCGACGCTGCAGGCCCGTTCAACCTCGATGTTCAGCGCCACCCGGCATCCACCCAGTAATTATGTCCGGTGCACATCCTGGCATCGTCCGAGGCGAGGAACAATGCCATCGCGGCGATGTCGGCGGGCTGGATTCTGCCGTCCAGGCATTGCGCGGTGACGATTTCGGCCTCGCCTTCGGGTGTGTACCATTTCTCCTGACGTGGCGTCTGGACGTTGCCGGGGATGATCGCGTTGACACGGATGCCGTCGCGGCCGAGATCACGCGCGAGGCTGCGGGTCATGCCCTCGATCGCGGCCTTGGCGGTCTGGTAGAGGATGAGGTCCGCGAGCGCGAGGTGCCAGCTGATCGATCCGAAGTTGACGATCGCGCCACTGCGGTTCGCCTTCATCGACGGCACCACCGCCTGCGCGGCGAAGAACAGATGCCGCAGATTGACGTTCATCCGCTGATCCCAATAGGCCGGCGTGACCTGCTCGACGGTGTGGCGATCGTCGTTGGCGGCGTTGTTGATCAGCACGTCGACGCCGACGAGCTCGTCGATCATCGTCGCGAACACGCCGCCCAATGCATCAAGATCGGTGAGGTCGAGCCGGTGGAAGATCGGCCGATGCCCGGTGCCGTTGCCGAGCCGTTCGACCAGCGCACGGCTGTCGTCCTCCGCGACGTCGACGAACGCGACGCGGGCGCCCTGCGCGACGAAGCCCTCGACCAGCCCGGCGCCGATGCCGGAGCCGCCGCCGGTGACGATGACGCGTTTGTCGCGCAGCGACGGATAGAGCGCGCGGCCTGCCGCAGCCTGTTGGGTGTCGCTCATGCCGCCAGCAACCCGCGCGCGGCGAGATTGCGCACCAGCGCCACGACCCCGAATTCCCAGGGCGGCGCCGCCTTCGACGTGGTTACGCGGTTCACCAGCCGGCCGAGCCCCGGCATCGCGATCGATACGGTGTCGCCAGGCTTGTGGGTGAAGCCGCGGCCCGGCTCGTCACGGTCCTTGGTCGGCGCGAACAGCGTGCCCAGGAACAGCACGAAGCCGTCGGGATATTGATGCTCGCTCAGCGCCTGGCGGACCAGCTCCTCGGGATCGCGGCTGATCTGGTCCATCGAGCTCGCGCCATCGAGTTCGTACCCGTCCGCTCCCTCGATCCGCAGCGTCACCTGCGCGTTGCGCACGGCGTTCATCGTGAAGCGGTCGTCGAACAGCCGCACGAACGCACCGAGCGAGCACGACGCGTTGTTGTCCTTGGCCTTGCCGAGCAACAGCGCCGATCGACCCTCGAAGTCGCGCAGGTTGACGTCGTTGCCGATCGTCGCGCCGATCGCGCGCCCGTCGGGGGCGACCAGCAGCACCACCTCGGGCTCCGGGTTGTTCCAGGTCGAATCGGAACGCACCCCGATCTCCGCGCCCCAGCCGACCGTCGACAGGATCGGCGCCTTGGTGAATATCTCCGCATCGGGGCCGATCGCGACCTCCAGATATTGCGACCACAGTCCTTCCTCGATCAGCGCCGCCTTCAGCGTTGCCGCCTCCGGCGTCCCCGGCTCGACCCGCGCGAGCCCACCGCCTATCCGCTCCTCCAGCCGCGCACGCACTGAAGCTGCCGCGCTCGCATCCCCGCGTGCCTGCTCCTCGATCACGCGCTCCAGCGCCGAGGTCGCGAAGGTCACGCCCGCGGCCTTCACGCACTGGAGGTCGATCGGGCTCAGCAGCCGTGGGATCGCACCCACGCTCAGCCCGAGCGCATCGAGCTCGCCGATCGGCTCGCCCGCACTCGCGTCGAGCGTGCCGCGCGCCACCAGTTCGGCCACGGTCGGCGCGACCATCGCCATGTCGTGGACCACGCCATGCTCGATCAGCACCGGGGTCGGGCCCGCGCCACGATCGATCCGCCCGATCCAGCGGCCCTCGCGCCAATCGGGTCCGAGTGCGTCGGCGGGGTCGAAGCCAAAGGTCACGCGTCGTTCTCCAGTCAGTTGCACAGGCCGGCGGGAGGGCCGGCGAGCGGGAAGGGGTCGGGCGAGCCCGCCAGCGAGGCGGTCGGTCCGGGCAGCGCGGGATCGATCGCCGACGCGTAATAGGGATCGGCCTCGGCTTGCGCGAGAGGCACGAAGCGAAAACCGAGCGAGCGGTAGAGATCGAGCAGCCGCGGCAGCATGTGCGCGTCGAAGCTGCCGACGTGCATCAGCAGCACGTAAGGGACATCGCGCCCCAACTGCGCCTTGGCGCGCCCTTGCGACGACAGCACCGCGGCGCGCGCATCGGCGAGCCACGCGGTCTCCAGCTTGGCGAGCCCCACCTGATCGCGCTTGGCGACGCAGCGGACATAGGGTTCGTTCCAGTTATAGTCGGCAAAACTCATCGTCACTGCCGCGATCCGGTAGCCGCGTGCCTTCAGCGTGGCACGGACGGCGTCGCGCGCTGCGGGATCGCTGCCCTCGGCGAGGAAAGGGTAACGGAACCAGTGCCAGTCGGCGCCGCCGGCGACCGTCGCCAGCTTGGCTTCGTTCCGCAGGATGTCGTCGGTGAACCCCGCCGCACCGACCTTGTCGAGATTGGCGTGGGTGAAGCCGTGGTTGCCGATCGGCAGCCCCGCCGCCCGCCACGCCGCGATCGCCGCGTCGCCATCGGCCGCATCGGCGGCAGGAACGCTCGCGTTGAGGAACCCGAACGCGGGGACCTTGGCCGCCGCCAGCGCCGCGGCGATCCGGCCGACCACGTCGCGCCGGGTCTCGCCCGCGATCATCGGGCCGTGCACCGGGATGTCGTCGAAGGTGATCGCGATTTCGGGTCCGGCGCCCGCCACGCCCGCTCCCGAGCCAGCGCCGCCGAACAGCGTCAGCGGCACCGCCTCGCCCATCACCCGGTAGCCCGCTTCCGAAGGATGCAGGTGATCGCCCGAGTCGTAGGCGGGGAGCAGCCGGTCGGGATGAGCGGGATCGCGCATGATCCGGTCGAAGTCGATCACCGAATCGAACACGCCGGCGGTGCGGATGAAGCGGTTGATCGCCTGGCGATCGGCTTCGGTGTCGGCACCCGCATGATAATAATCGTTGCCGACGAAGGGCATGATCGTGCCGCCGGTCACCTTGATCCCATGGGTATGCGCGCGCGCGACGACCTGGCGAAAGCCCGCTGTAACCTGCGCGACGATCGCGGCGTGCTGGGCTGGGGTCACCGGGGCATCGCGGGTCAGCATGCCGAGGTCGTTGACCCCTTCGAGCAGGATCGCCCAGCGCACCCCGCTGCGCGCGATCACGTCGCGATCGAACCGCGCCAGCAGATTGGGGCCGAGCCCGTCGAGCAGCACCCGGTTGCCGCCGATTCCGGCATTGACCAGGCCGATGCCCCGGGTCGCCGGATCGCCGCGCATCCGGGTGGCGAGCACGTCGGTCCAGCGGCTGTTGCGCTCGGGCTTCACGCCGTAGCCGTCGGTGATGGAATCGCCGATCGCGACCAGCGTGCCGGCGCCGCCCGCCACCTCGACATCCGCGATCGCATACCAGCGCGTCGTCGTCGTCGCGCCGGCCAGCCGGCGGTCGCTGACATGCTCCCCGGGCAGCACGAAGCTGGTGGCGCGGGCACCGGGATGGCTGGTCTGCGGGCTGGCGGCGTCGGCCAGATAGAGGCTGATCGCGAGGTCCGCGCCCGGTGCGACCGCCAGCTTGACCGGGTCCGAATAGATCTCGGCGCCCGCCGGGATCACCGCCGTCTTCTGCCCCGCGAAGCTGACGCGCTCGCCGCGGCCGATCGCGGGTGTGCCGGGGGCAGTCGCGAGCGCGAGATGCGCGGCGCCGATCGTCAGCGGTCGGGTGCCGAACGCATTCGACAGCCGCACCCGGATCGTGTCGCCGCCTGCCGACAAGCGCACGACCTGGCGGATCGTCACGTCGGCGGCACGATCGGCCGGAAGGATGTTCTCGCCCTCGGGGATCATCTGCGCCGATCCCCAGCTCGCGGTCCAGCCCATCGCGGGCGGAGAGGCGTGTTGCGCATCGGCGGCGGTGACGAGCAACAGCCATCCCGCCAACGCCGTTGGCCACCGCTTGGTCATCGATCCGCCCCTATTGCTGTCGTTAGCGCTATCATTAAACCAAGAAGGGCTAATCGCAAGGGCTTGGGCCGGCACACCGCTGCCTGGCGATGTGGCGCCCGGCGGTAGCTTCCGTTATCGTGCGCATCATGAAGATCGACCATCCAGCCGCCACCGAACGCCGTGTCGATGAACGCGCCGCGGTCGATGCCGCGACCTTCGCCGCCGAGATCGCGCCACGATCGGCGCCGATGATCCTGCGCGGGCAGGTCGCGCATTGGGCGAGCGTCGCCGCGGCGGCGGGGGGCGACGCCGCCATCGCGCAATATCTCGCCGGGCTCGACCAGGGTGGTCGGCCGCTCGAGGTACTGATCGCCGCGCCCGAACATCGCGGGCGGTTCTTCTACCGCGGCGACGCGCTGGAGGGATTCAACTTCCACCGCCAGCAGGTGCCGCTCGGCGCCTTGCTCGGCGAGTTGCTCAAGCTGGCGCCGCTGCCTGCGGGCGAGTGCCACACGCTCTACGCCAACGCCGCCACCGCGCCCGAACATCTGCCCGGCTGGTCCGCCGCCAACGCGCTCGATCTGCCGCTCGGCGACGCGACTCCGCGGCTGTGGATCGGCAACGCCACCCAGACCGCGACCCATTTCGACGAATCGAGCAACCTCGCCTGCGTGGTGGCGGGGCAGCGCCGCTTCACGCTGTTCCCGCCGGAGCAGGTCGGCAACCTCTATGTCGGCCCGCTCGACCGCACGCTGGCGGGGCCACCCGCGAGCATGGTCGATCCACTCGCGCCCGACCTGACCCGCTATCCGCGCTACGCCGACGCGCTCGATCATGCGCTGGTCGCCGATCTCGGGCCGGGCGACGCGCTCTTCATGCCCGCGATCTGGTGGCATCATGTCCAGTCGTTCGGGACGCTCAACGTGCTGTGCAATTACTGGTGGACGATCGACGCGGGCGCTTCGCCGTTCCAGGCGCTGATCCACGCGTTGCTGGCGGTGCGCGACCGGCCCGCCGCGGAGCGCGCCGGCTGGCGCGCCTGGTTCGATCATTATGTGTTCGACGACGACGGCGGGGCGGCGTCGGCGCACCTGCCGCTCGCGGCGCAAGGCGTACTCGGGCCGAGCAGCCCGGAACGGAACGAGCGGATCAGGCTTTACCTGCTGAAGATGCTCGGGCGCTGACGCCCGCGGGCTTGCCACTGCCCGCCATCGACGCTTATCGCCACCGGTGAGAGCGCTATCAATGAGGCGCCGGCCGAGGAGACACGCCGATGCAGCGCTACACGATCATCACGCTGGCATCGCTCGCGCTGGTCGGCGCCGCACCGGTCGATCGCAGCGCCCGGTTCGACTGGCTCGACTACAGCGGCACCGACGGCACGGCGGTGCCCGCCGGCAGCTACCGCAATCCGGTGCTCGCGGGCTATCATCCCGACCCCAGCGTCACTCGCGTCGGCGACGATTTCTACCTCGTCAACTCCACCTTCTCCTGGTTTCCGGGGGTCCCCGTGTTCCACAGCCGTGACCTGGTGCACTGGCGCCAGATCGGCAACGCGATCGATCGCCCGACCCAGCTCGATTTCGCCAGGCTCGGCATGTCGCGCGGGATCTTCGCGCCCGACATCAGCTACCATGAAGGCCGCTTCTACATCGTCACCACCTGCGTCGATTGCGGCGGCAACTTTGTCATTACCGCCAAGGACCCGCGCGGGCCTTGGTCCGATCCGGTGTTCCTGCCGAGCGTGGAGGGTATCGATCCGTCGCTGTTCTTCGACGACGACGGCACCGCCTGGATCGTCAACAACCGCGCCCCGGTCGGTAAGCCGCGCTACGATGGTCACCGCGCGCTGTGGGTCGAGCGGTTCGATCCGGTCGCGCTGAAGATGCTCGGCAATCCCACCATGATCGTCGACGGCGGGGTCGATCCCGCCGCGCGGCCGGTGTGGATCGAGGGGCCCCACATCCTTCGCGTTGGCGGCAAATATTACCTCACCGCGGCGGAGGGCGGCACCGCGGTTGCGCATAGCCAGGTCGTGTTTCGCGCCGACCGCCCCGACGGCCCGTATCGCCCCGCGCCGGCGGGGGTGAACCCGATCCTGACGCAGCGCGACCTCGATCCTGCGCGCGCCGCGCCGATCACCTCGGCAGGGCATGCCGATCTGGTGCAGCTCGCGAACGGCGAGTGGTGGGCGACCTTCCTCGCCACCCGTCCTTATGAGGGCGACCTCTACAATATCGGGCGCGAGACGTTCCTGCTGCCGGTGACGTGGCGTAACGGCTGGCCGACGATCCTGCCGCACGGCGAGCCGATCCCGCGGATCGCGCGCGCGCCGAATTTGCCGCGCGGCCCCGCCGCGCCGCCGATGACGGGCAGCTTCAGCGTCCGCGACGGGTTCGACGGCACGACGCTCGGGCGCGAATGGATGACGATGCGCGCGACCACGACGCCGCGCTGGCGCGTCGGCGACGGCACATTGTCGATCCTGCCCGGCGAGGCGATTGGCGCGCACGGCCATCCCGCCTTTGTCGCCCGTCGCCAGGCCCACCGTGATGCGGTGGTGACGACGTCGGTGACGTTCGACCCGGTCGAGGGGTCCGAAGCCGGGCTCGCCGCGGTGCAGGACGACGATCACTTCCTCGGCATCGGGCTGACCAGCGACCGTGGCAGGCGCGCGGTCCGTGCCTTCGCACGCGCTGCGCCGGGCGAGCCGGCGATCGGCCGCACGCTGGCACTGGTGCCCGTGACGTCGACCGGCCCGATCCGGCTGCGGGTGACCGCAAGGGACGGCCGCTACGATCTCGATTACGCGCTAGCGCAGGGCGGCTGGCGGGTCGTGGCACACGACGTCGACGGCACGATCCTCAGCACCGCGCGCGCCGGCGGGTTCACGGGTACGATGATCGGCCCGTTTGCCCGCGCGGCGCGCTGACGGTTCAGTTCTTCGGCAACTTGGCGAGATCGTAATTCGGCCCGAAATCGAGCACGAAGACCGGGCCCAATTCGATTACCTGCTTCGCGCCGGCGAGGTGCGCCGTTACCCGTGCGGTGTTCGGCGCATACGCCTTGGGCGACTTGCCCGACGCGTAGTAGAGCTTCCATTCCTTGCCGATCGAGACGTTGCCCGGGGCGATGTTGCCATAGGGCTCCGCCGCCTCGGTCGCGCCGAGGAAGGAGATGTCCGCGGTCTCGCCTTCCTTCAGATTGGGGGCGCGCAGATATACCGCGACCAGGATCGCGTCGCCCGCGGCGATCCCCTTCTGGATCGGCGACAGGGCACCGACATCCCACGGATTGGCCCCTTTCGCGGTGACCTCGACATGCATTGCCTGGTCGCCCGGAACCCCCTTGGTGGCGATCACCTTCGCCTTCTGGTTGGGGCCGTAAACCGACCAGTTGGTGCCGGGCAGGTTGATCGCGCGGTCGAGCACGTTGCCGCCAGCAGCGGGCGCGGGCGCGGGGGCCGGGGCCGCCGCAGTCTGGGCGAGTGCGGGGGATGCGAGTGTCGCCAGCAACGTGGCGGCGAACAAGACTGACTTCATCTTCCTCTCCTGTAGGGCCGGCCACGCATCTACGGCATGGTCCGACAGTTGAACCTCAGCGTCGCGCCGGTGCCGCGGCGATGGCGGCGGCGATGGCCGCCCGCATCGGTTTGGCGACGAACGCGTCGTCATAGGGGCATGGCCGACGTCGCGCGCCGTCGCTGCGGGGTTCGAAGCCTTCGATCCAGCTGTATCGATCGCTCATGCCCCACAGCAGCACGTCGCGCACCGCCGGATACGCGAACATGACGTCGAGATAAGCCTGCGTAAAGTCCGCGACGGCACGGTCGCGCACCGCGACGTCGGCGGGCAGGTTGTTGTCGCGGACGTCGAGCTCGGTGATCACCAGGCCATAGCCCATCGCGGTCACCGCATCGAGGAACCGCCGCCATTCGCCGCCGAGCGCCGCCGCGGTGCCCTTCGCGTCCGCCCCTTGCGTGACGAGATGCGATTGCACCCCCAGCGCATCGACCGGCACACCGCGCTTCTTGAAGCCGTCGAGCAGCTTCAGCACGCCGGCCCGGTGATTGGCGTTGCCCGGCTCCCAGCTCATATAGTCGTTATAGACCAGCTGCGCACCCGGCGCCGTGGCGCGCGCGGTTCGGAACGCGAGGTCGAGCGTCGGCTCGGCGCCGCCGAGCGCGCGCGACAAGGCGGTCTGGTAAAGCGTACCGTCGCTCGGGTTCACCGCCTCGTTGACGACATCGTAGCTGTGGATGCGACTGCCATAGCGCTGGCACACCGTGGTGACATGCTCGACCAGCAACCGCTCCGCCTCGCGCTGCGGATTGGCGCCATAGTCGTAGCTTTCCGCCCAGGACGGCATCCATTTGGGCTGGTGCCACAATAGGTTGTGGCCGCGGACCGGCAGCGCGTTCGCCTCCGCCCACGTCATCATCGCGTCGAATCGGTCGAACGCGAAGCTGGTCGCGCTAGGGCGGATCGCCTGCCACTTCAGCTCGTTCTCGGGCACCAGGATGCCGCAGTCGCGGGTCAGCAGCCGCGCATAGTCGGGATTGGCGAACGATCCGCGATCGGCGTTGCGATCGCTCCAAGCGAAGCACGACCCGATCCGCAGCCCTTTCGCTGCGGCGACCGATTGGAGGCTCGGCGGGTCGAGCACCGCCGCGGTCGGCGAGGCGGTCGGGGTCGGCGTCGGGCTAGGCGTGGGCAGGGGCGGGGCCGGGGGCGCCGCGGCGATCGGCGTCACGCCGGCCCGCCCATCGCTGCCGCAGGCGGTCGCGGCCAGCCCCGCCAGCATCACGAGCCCGTTGCGCCGGGTGATCTCCATCTTCGTTCCTTCGCCAGTCGAGGTCATTACGGGTTGCCCGGTGCATCGGGAAAGCTCTGCGCCTTGTACCAGGCGAGATCGTGCGCGGGTGCACGCGCGCCGGCGGGCAGCGGCAGCTGGTTTAGCGACATCCAATAGGCGAGGCTGGCGTCGCGCCACCAGATCGCCTCGCGCTCCTGTGTCGCCAGCATCGCCGCGGTCTTGGTCCAGCGCTCGTCATCGACGAGCGGCCGCAGGGCGTCCCACTCGCGTCGAAGTTCGCCGACCGTCGCGACGCCGCGATCGTAATGCGCGACCATCGCGTCCCACAGCGTCGCACCCGAAGGCATCCGATAGGTCCAGGGCAGGTGGTGGAACCACAGCAGCTCGGCTTCAGGCGTGGTGCGCGGATCGGCGTACAGCTTCGCGATCGCGGGCGAATATTGCGCGACGGCGTTGCTGCCGGTCCTGGTACGATCGAAGCCGATCCCGCCGCGGTCGGCGCGGTGATAATAGACCGGGTTCCATTCGGGGCGCTTGAGTTCCGACACCCACGGCCCCGGCCCGTAATGATGCCCCGTCGCCATCAGATGCGCGAGGCCGAGCGGACCGGTATAATCCACGACCGCCTCGCGCGACTTCATCATCATTTGCACCACCGGATCGACGATGCGCGGATCGGCGCCGAAGGTCTGCGCCGCCCATTCGCGCGCGATCGTTTCGGGCTTGAGCGTCGGGTCCCAGGCGAGCCGGCCGAACGCGTACCAATTAGCCTGGTTGAAGGTCGTCCCGCTCCAGTCGCGCGCGCTGCCGATGTTGGCGACCCCGGCCATGGCGGATAGCTGGTGGGCGCCGACCACCTGCGCGACCGTCACCTGCTTGCCACGGCCGCGTGTGTCGGCGTCCAGCGTCTCGCTGAACAGCGGCGCGAGATAGGCGAGGTGGCTCGCGAAGCCGAGATATTCCTTCGTGATCTGGAATTCGATCGCCAGCGGCGTCCGCGGCATCGCGCCGAACAGCGGATGGAACGGCTCGCGCGGCTGGAAGTCGATCGCGCCGTTCTTGACCTGGACGATGACGTTGTCCGCGAATTGGCCGTCGAGCGGCTTGAACTCGTCATAGGCCTGCTTGGCGCGATCGTTGGGGTCGGTATCGGCATAGACAAACGCCCGCCACATCACGATGCCGCCATGCGGCCGCACCGCCGCGGCCAGCATGTTGGCGCCATCGGCATGGCTCGCGCCGTAATCGCGCGGGCCCGGCTGGCCCTCGCTGTTGGCCTTCACCAGGAAACCGCCGAAATCGGGGATCTCGCGGTAAATCTCGTCCGCCTTGGCGCGCCACCACGCGGCGACCTTCGGGTCCTTCGGGTTGGCGGTCGTCAGCCCGCCGAGCTCCACGGGCGCCGAGAAGCGCGCCGACAGGTACACCTTGATGCCATAGGGCCGGAACATGTCGGCGAGCGCCGCGGCCTTGGCGATGTAACGCGGCGTCAGGCTTTCGGCCTTGGCGTTGACGTTGTTGAGGACCGTCCCGTTGATGCCGATCGATGCATTGGCGCGGGCATAGTCGAAATAGCGCGGGTCGCGGTCGTCGGGCAGGTTCCACCAGTCCCAGATCGATTGCCCGGCATAGCCGCGCTCGACTCGGCCATCGAGATTGTCCCAATGGTTGAGCACCCGCAGCTTGATCGTCGGCGTCGAACTCAGATCGATCATCGCGGCCGAGCCGCCGCTGTCGAGATGCCGTAGCAGCGCGAACGAACCGTAGAGGATGCCGCGATCGTCCTTGGCGGTGACCAGCGTCACCGCCCGGCCGTCGAGGGTCACCGACCGCACCAGATACCCTTCGTCACCCAAGCCGGCGACCGGCAACCGTAAGGCGGCGACGCGGGGATCGGCGGCATTCGCGAGCAGCACCGGCCCGGCGCCTACCGGCAAGCCGCGCCGCAGTTCCGCCGCCGCCGCCGCCAGCATCGGCGACGATCCTTGCACGACAACGGCATTGGCGGGCACGGTCGTTGCACCGTAGCGGAGCCACAGGCGATAGCCGCCATCGGCGCATGCCGGTCCGCTTGCCAGCGCAAGCCACAGGGTGGCGAACAGGGCCGATTTTCGCATATCCTCTCCTCGCGAGGCACCGCGGCGTTGACAGCCGCGTCATCCCTCCACCATGATATCGCTACCATATGCGCGGTGGCAGGAGCAATGCCACGCCGAACGAGAGGATCCTGGATTGGCCGATTCAATGACGCGCCGCGGGGCGAGGAGCCGCCGCGATCTGCTCCGTTTGGGTGCGAGCGCGTCGATGCTCGCCTTCCTGCCGGCCGCGGCACGCGTGCCGACGATCTACAAGGATCCGCGCGCGCCAGTCGATATGCGGGTCCGCGATCTGATGGCTCGGATGACGCTCGACGAGAAGGTCGCGCAGATGATCGCGCTATGGGCCACCAAGTCCGAGGTGATGGCCTCGGGCGGGCTCGACTTCGATCCTGCCAAGGCGAGCGCGGCCTATCCGAACGGCATCGGCCAGATCACCCGCCCCTCGGACCGCCGCGGCGGGCCGCAAGTGTCCGAGGTCGCCGGCGGCACCGGCGCGCGCTGGCGGGGTAGCGCCTCGACGATCGCGTTCGTCAACGCGGCGCAGCGCTGGGCGCGCGCGACCCGGCTCGGCGTTCCGATCCTGTTCCATGAAGAATCGCTCCACGGCTACATGGCGCCCGACGCGACGATGTTCCCCCAGGCGATCGCGCTCGCCGGCAGCTTCGATCCCGATCTGATGTATCGTGTCCAGTCGGTGATCGGCCGCGAGGTGCGTGCGCACGGCAGCCACCTGACCTTGTCCCCCGTTGTCGACATCGCGCGCGATCCGCGGTGGGGCCGCATCGAGGAGACGTTCGGGGAGGACCCCTTCCTGTGCGGCGAGATGGGCGTCGCCGCGGTGCGCGGGCTGCAGGGCGACAGCGCGACGCTGCAGCCGGGCAAGGTGTTCGCGACGCTGAAGCACATGACCGGCCACGGCCAGCCCCAGGCCGGCAACAACATCGCCCCCGCACCGATCGCCGAGCGCGAGCTTCGCGAATCCTTCTTCCCACCGTTCCGCGCGGTGGTCGAGCGGACCCGCATCGCGGCGGTGATGCCGTCCTATAACGAGATCGACGGCGTGCCGTCGCACGCCAACCGCTGGCTGCTCGGCAAGGTGTTGCGCGGCGAATGGCATTTCGACGGCGCCGTCGTCAGCGATTACGGCGCGGTCGAGGAGCTCGAGCGCATCCACCACATCGCCGGGGACCGGCGCCAGACGGCGCGGCTCGCGCTCGCCGCTGGGGTCGACAGCGAACTGCCCGATGGCATCGCCTACCGCACCCTCGCCGAGCAGGTCCGTGCCGGAACGGTGGCGCAAGCGGCGGTCGACCAGGCGTGCGCGCGCATCTTGACGCTGAAGTTCCGAGCCGGGCTGTTCGAAACGCCGTTTGCCGACGCTCGCGCGGCGGCGCGGCTTACCGGCAACGCCGAGGCGCAGGCGCTCGCGCTCGAGGCCGCCCGTAAGTCGATGTGCCTGCTGACCAACGACGGCACGCTGCCGCTGGCGGCTAAGGGCCGGATCGCCGTGATCGGCCCCAATGCCGAGATCGCACGGCTCGGCGGCTATTCGTCGGAGCCGCGCCATGCGATCGGGCTACTCGCAGCAATCCGGACGCTGGTCGGCGGCAGTGCGACGATCGTCCACGCGCCGGGTGCGCTGATCGTCGAGGGCGACGACCGCTCCGACGACGAGGTGCGTCTCGCCGATCCGGCGCGCAACCGCCAATTGATCGCCCAAGCCGCGACGCTGGCGGCGACCGCCGACGTCGTCATCCTGGCGATCGGCGATACCGAGCAGACCAGCCGCGAAGGCTTCGCCGCCAATCACCTCGGCGACCGTACCGAACTCGATCTGGTGGGCGATCAGACCGCGTTGTTCGACGCGCTGAAGGCAACCGGCAAGCCGATCGTCATCGCCGCGATCAACGGCCGCCCGCCGAGCTGGCCGACGGTGGTGTCGCGCGCCAATGCGGTGCTCGAATGCTGGTATCCGGGACAGGAGGGCGGCACCGCGATGGCGGAGGCACTGTTCGGGCGGATCAACCCCGGCGCAAAGCTGCCGGTGACGGTCGCGCGCGAGGTCGGACAGGTGCCGCTCTACTACAACGCCAAACCCTCCACGGGCCGCGGCTATCTGTTCGCGAGCACTGCGCCGCTGTTCCCGTTCGGGCACGGGCTCAGCTACACCAAGTTCGAGATCGGCGCGCCGCGGCTGTCCTCGCCCAAGATCGGGCTTGCCGGGACGGTCACCGTGGAAGTCGATATCGCCAACATCGGCGGTCGCGCTGGTGACGAGGTCGTCCAGCTCTATGTCCACGACCAGGTCGCCTCCGTCGCCCGGCCGGTGAAGGAGCTGAAGGCGTTCGACCGCGTCACCCTCCAGCCGGGCGAACGCCGCACGGTGAAGTTCACGCTCGGCCCGGCGGCGTTCCGGATGTGGAATGTCGATCTGGAAGAGGTGGTCGAGCCGGGAATGTTCGACATCTTGGTGGGGCCGAATTCGGTGGATCTGAAAAAGGCGGTGCTGGAGATCGGCTGATTCGGTGCTTGTGGGATGCTTCTCATCTTCGCGCCTTTGCGCCTTCGCATGAACCAAGCCCTTTCACCCCAACTCCGTTCGTCTCGAGCAGGGATCGAGCGCAGTCGAGAGCCCGTATCGAGAGACACCGCCTCAAGAGAGCACCTCTCGATACGCCGTCTCGACGAGCTCGACGGCTACTCGAGGCGAACGGGTTGGGCTTGAGCGAGAGAACGGGTTGAACCAAGTCCACCCCCTAGCAACCCCGCCCAACTTCCGCTCTAAACCCCAGAAACCCGAGAGGACGCCGCCATCGCCACGCACGCCACCGCGCCCGATCACGGCAAGCAGAGCCAGCCGCTGATCATCATCGCCTCGTCGCTCGGCGCAGTGTTCGAATGGTATGATTTCTACCTCTATGGGCTGCTCGCGACGATCATCACGGCGCAGTTCTTCTCGGGCGTCAACGAGACCACCGGCTTCATCTTCGCGCTCGCCGCCTTCGCCGCCGGATTCGCGGTGCGGCCGTTCGGAGCACTCGTCTTCGGGCGGATCGGCGACGTGGTGGGGCGCAAGAACACGTTCCTCGTCACCATGGCGATCATGGGCCTGTCGACCTTCCTGGTGGGGCTGCTGCCCAGCTACGCCACGGTCGGGGTCGCCGCGCCGATCGCCCTGGTCGCGCTACGCCTGTTGCAGGGTCTGGCGCTCGGCGGCGAATATGGCGGCGCCGCCACCTATGTCGCCGAACACGCCCCGGCCCACCGTCGCGGGCTGTTCACCAGCTTCATCCAGACCACCGCGTCGCTCGGGCTGTTCGCGGCGCTGCTGATCGTCATCGGCGTGCGCACGCTGCTCGGCGAGGAGGCGTTCGCGGCGTGGGGCTGGCGGATCCCGTTTCTCGTCTCGATCGCGCTGCTCGCGGTGTCGCTATGGATCCGCATGCAGCTCGAGGAGAGCCCGGTATTCCAGAAGATGAAGGAGGAAGGCAAGACGTCGAAGGCGCCGTTGTCGGAGGCGTTCGCGCGCTGGGGCAATCTGAAGATCGTGCTGATCGCGCTGTTCGGCGCGGTCGTGGGGCAGGGCGTGGTGTTCTACACCAGCCAGTTCTACGCGCTGTTCTTCCTCGAAAAGAACCTTCGCGTCGATGGCGCGACCACCAACGTCCTGGTCGCGATCGCGCTGTTGATCGCGACGCCCGCCTTCGTGTTCTTCGGCTGGCTGTCCGATCGGATCGGGCGCAAGTGGATCATCCTCGCGGGCTGCGCACTGGCGGCATTGACGTACATGCCGCTGTTCCACGCATTGTCGCGCGCCGCCAATCCGGCGCTCTATGCCGCGCAGGCCGCGTCGCCGGTCGCGGTGGTGGCGAACCCGGCAGAATGCTCGGTGCAGTTCGATCCGGTCGGCAAGAACAAGTTCGACGGCAGCTCCTGCGACATCGCCAAGTCGTTCCTCGCCAAGGCCGGTATCTCCTACGCCAACGTCGCCGCTTCCGCGGGCGACGTGGCGCAGATCCGGATCGGCGGCACGACCATTCCGGTGGTCGATCCCGCAACCGTTCACGGCCCGGACAGGGCGGCAGCGATCAAGGCGTTCGGGGCGGAGGTACGCACGGCGCTGGCGGGCGTCGGCTATCCCGAGAAGGCCGATCCCGCGCGGATCGATCGCCCGATGGTGGTCGCGATCCTTGCGATCATGGTCCTCTACGTGACCATGGTCTACGGCCCGATCGCCGCGCTGCTGGTCGAGCTGTTCCCGACCCGGATCCGCTATACCTCGATGTCACTGCCCTATCATATCGGCAATGGCTGGTTCGGCGGTTTCCTGCCGACGACCGCCTTTGCGATGGTCGCCGCGACCGGCGACATCTATTACGGCCTCTGGTATCCGATCGTCGCCTGCGCGGTGACCGCGATCGTCGGGCTGATGCTGCTACCCGAAACCTTCCGGCGTCCGCTCCACGACTGATTGCGGTCGGACGCTATTGGATTTTTACCTCCACGACCTATTCGGGGCGCGATGTCGATTCTGTGGCCCCTCGTCGCCCGTAGCCTGCGTCCCGCCACGTTGGCGGCGGGGCGGCGCGTCTATGCGGTCGGCGACATCCATGGCGAGGCGGCGCTTTTCAAGCTGCTGCTCGACCGGATCGAGGCGGATTCGGCCACGCGTGACGACGAAGCCGGCACGCGCGCCGATGTGACGATCGTCCTGCTCGGCGACTTCATCGATCGCGGCCCGGCGGCGGCGGGGCTGTTGCTGACGCTGGCGGGGGCAAGCGATCCGCGGCTGGTGATCCTGAAGGGCAATCACGAGGCGTCGATGGTCGCCGCCTGGCACGGGGACCCCGGTGCGCTGGCGCTCTGGCTGCGGTTCGGCGGCGTCGCGACTCTGCTCGGCCTCGGCGCCGATCCCGCGGCTCTGGAGAGCGATGAGCCCGATCGCGTGCTGGCGGCGGTGCGGCGGTGCATCGCGCCGGAGATGATCGACTGGCTCGATGCGCTGCCTACCTCGTACGATCTCGACGATTATTTCTTCACCCATGCCGGGATCCGGCCGGGCGTGGCGCTCGACGAACAGGTCGAGGAGGATCTGCTGTGGATCCGCCGGCCGTTCCTCGCCAGCCGCCGGCGGCATGCCAAGGTCATCGTTCACGGCCACACCATCGATCCCGCGGTCAGGCTCGGCAGCAACCGGATTGGGTTGGATACCGGCGCGCATCGCTATGGCCGGCTGACCGCGCTCGGCCTTCAGGATGATCGGCAATGGACGCTGGAGGCGACCGACGACCGCGATTTTGTATGATCGGACAGCGACTTCCTTGACCTGGGTCAAGCTCGGCCCGCGTTAACGACCTTCGGTGAGAAGTTAGTCGCAAAGACATCGTAAGCAAGATGCCTGAGGAAGGGTGTCTTATGCCGAAAATCGTCGCCGGATTCTGCGCCGCGCTGTTGTTCGCCACGACGAGCAATGCCGCGATGGCGCAATCGCTCACCTGGCGCATCTCCGAGGCCGCGGGTGCGGTGTCGGTGCGGCGTGGCGCGGAGCTGCGCCCCGCAGTCCGCGATGCGGTCCTGGCGCCGGGGGATGCGGTGGTGACCGGCGCGGGCGGACGCGCGGTGCTGGTGCATGACCGCGACTTCGTGACGGTCAGCGCCAACAGCCGAGTCACGGTGCCGGCGGTGCAGGAGGCGAGCGGCTTCACCCAAATCATCCAGAATATCGGCAACGCGATCTTCCGCATCGAAAAGCTGAAGACGCCGCACTTCGGGGTCAAGACGCCGTACCTCGCGGCCGTCGTGAAGGGCACGACCTTCTCGGTCACGGTCGATGGAACCGGCACGTCGTTGCAGGTCGTCGAGGGTGCGGTCGAGGTCGCGACTCTCGACGGCGGCGCGAAGGACCTGATCCGGCCGGGCGCGGTCGCGACGATCGGAGCGGGCGATCTGTTCCGTCTCCAGGTCCAGGGCGACAGCGCACGGACGATCGATTCGCCCGGACGCCCCGCCGACGCCCCGGCAGCCGCCACGCCGGCCGCCGCGCCGTTGAGCAGCCAGGCGACCCCGACCCCGGTCCAGTCGGCGGACGCGGTCGCCGTCGACGCCGGGCGCCAGACGATCGGCGAGGCGATCTCCTCGAAGCCGGTCGATCTTGCCTCGATCACCGGCGGGATGATGACCGGGACCACCGCGGCGGCGCCCGCGATGCTGGTCGCGGCGGTGAAGCTCGAAACCGCCGCACCGACGCCGGCCGCGCCCGCAGCGCAGCCCATGCCGGCTCCAGTCACGGTGGCCGGGGCGCAGCCCGCCGCGCCGACGGTACAGTCCACGCCGACACCCGCAGCGGTGGCCGAAGCGCCGCCGGCCGCATTGCCCGTGGTCGTCGCCGATGCGCCGGTGATCGGCTCGCCGGCAAAGAATGACCCGGTCGCGACCACACCGACATCTGATGTTCCGAAGCCGGACGCCGCGGTGTCCCAGCCGGCGAAGGATACCGCCCCTACTGTCGTGAAGGACAAGGCCGACGACGCCAAGACGGCGGCAGACGATCTCGCCAAGGCGCAGGATCGGGCCGCCAAGGACGCCGAAAAGGCTGCCAAGGACGCCGAAAAGGCGACAAAGGACGCTGAAAAGGACGGCGGCAAGGCCGACAATGCCGGGAAGGACTCGGACAAGGAAGCGGACAAGGCTGCTAAGGATTCGGACAAGGACGCCGACAAGGCGGCAAAAGACGCAGACAAGGCGGCCAAGGACGCTGCGAAGAACGCCGACGACGCGGCTAAGCAGGCCGCCAAGGACGCCGACGACGCGAAGAAGGCAGCCGACGACGCGGCCAAGCAGGCCGCCAAGGATGCCGACGACGCGAAGAAGGCCGCGGACGACGCGGCTAAGGATGCCGCCAAGGTCCTCGAGGATGCCGCCAAGGCCGCCGCGAAAGCTACGCAGGATGCGATCGATGTCGCCGCCGAACTCGCCAAGGCCGCGCTCGACAAGCTGTTGCCGCCCCTGCCGGGGGGGCATTGATGGCCACCCCGTCGCGACGCAGCGAGCCGCGCCTGAAGGTGTTCCAGCCGGCGACCCTCCACACCGGGGGTGATCCGGCGCGGGTGCATGTGCTCGACGTGTCCCCGCGGGGCGCGCTGGTCCACGGGCTGGCGCAGGTCGCGCCCGGAAACCTGATGGCGCTGGTATGCTGCGGCTGGACGCGCGCGGCGAACGTCGCGTGGAAAACCGACAAGCGGTTCGGCGTCCGCTTCGTCGAGCCGTTGTCGAGCGGCGAGATCTCCGCCGCGACCTCGATCGTCCGCAAGCGCGGCGATCCCGCCTGAAGCGCCGCCGGAATTGACGTCATCTTAGGACGATCGCTGCATCGTACGCGAACGACCGGCGGAGCAATGACGTGACGTTCAATCCCTTGCGCAATCATGCCGCGCTGATCCTGGCGAGCGCGCTCGCGATCGCGATCGTGGCCAGCCTGTCGGGATTCGCCGGCGTACTCGATCGCGCGCTCGATCCGCTCCGCTTCCAGCTGCTCTCGCATCCCGCCAGCGGTAGGATCGCGGTGGTCGAGATGGATGCCGCCTCGATCGCCGCGATCGATCGCTGGCCCTGGTCGCGCGACAATCATGCGCGGCTGGTCGATCGGCTACGGCAGGCGGGCGCGGCGTCGGTGGTGTTCGACGTCGACTTCTCCTCGCCCTCCGACGCGGCCGGCGATCGTGCGTTCGCGGCGGCGTTGCAGCGATCGCCCGGCCTGGTTGCGTTGGCGACGCTGTCTCAGGAAGCGCAGATGGGCGCCGCCCGCCAGATCGATTCGCTGCCGATCCCGATCCTGCGCGATCATGCGACGCTCCAGTCGGTCAGCATCGCGCCCGATTCCGACGGCACGATCCGCGCGGCGCCGTTCGGCACGATCACCGACGCGACCCCGCGCCCCTCGCTGTCAGCCTATGTCGCGGGCCGATCCGGCGCCGCCGACGATGATTTCACGATCGACTATTCGATCGACGCCGCCACCATCCCGCGGCTGAGCTTCGTTGCGGTGCGTGACGGCCGCTTCGATCGGACGGCGGTCGCCGGGCGCGACGTCATCGTCGGCGCGACCGCGGTGGAGATGGGCGATCGCTATGCGACGCCGCGCTGGGGCGTGATCCCGGGTGTGATCATCCAGGCGCTCGCCGCGGAGACGCTGATCGCGGGCGTGCCGAGGCCGGGCGGCGAGACCATCCCGATCCTTGCCGCGCTGGTGCTGGCGATCGCGATCCTGCGCGCGCGAACGGTAATCCATATCGCGGTGACGTCGCTGGTCGCGACGCTGGTGCTGATCGGCGCGGCGCTGGCGGCGCAGCGCGGGGCGTCGACGATCTTCCCGATCGCGGCCGGCCTGCTGCTGCTGCTGGCGACGCTCGCCGGACGCTATGCGCAGCATGTGCTCGGGCGCTTCCGTCACCAGCAGCTGATCGACGAGGAGACCGGACTCGGCAACCGCAAGGCGATGGTGCTCGCGCTCGCCGCTCGGCCGGCGCTGCGGCTTGCGGTCGCGCATATTGCCGATCTCGAGAGCCTGGTCGCGGTGCTCGGGCATAGCGGCGAGCGCGATCTGGTGCTGCGGGTCACCGATCGACTGCGGCTGGCGAGCCGCGACGGCGCGATCTTCCGCCTGACCGATCGGCTGCTCGCCTTCGAACTCGGCGATCGCGACACCGTCGACGACGCGATGGCGGGCCTGCGTACCGTGATGCTGCAGCCGGTCGAGGTTGCCGGTCGACGCGTCGACGTCGCGCTGACGATCGGGGTCGCGGACGGGCAGGGCGATGCCGCCGACGCCTGCCTGACCAGCGCCGCGCTGGCGGCGGAGAACGCGGCGCAGGGTGGCGTGTTCTGGCGCCAGACCGTCGCCGACATGGCGGTGCTGGAACGCCGCCTGTCGCTGATGGGCGAACTAGACGACGCGCTGGCGAACGGCCAGATCGAAGTCCATTACCAGCCCAAGCTTGCCCTGGCGCAGGATCGGATCGCGAGCGTCGAGGCGCTGGTGCGCTGGCGCCATCCCGAACGCGGGTTCATCGGCCCCGATCATTTCATTCCGCTCGCCGAGCAGACCGGGCGGGTCGCACCGCTGACCCTGTTCGTGCTGGCGCGGGTGATCGAGGACCTCGCGCATTGGCGATCGATCGGGCTCGATCTGACCGCGGCGGTCAACATCTCCGCCAAGCTGGTCACCGCGACGCGCTTCAACGCCGACGTGCGCGGGCTGCTGGCGCAGGACCATGTACCGATCGACCGGCTGATCTTCGAGGTCACCGAAAGCGCGACCCTGGCGGACCCGCAGGCCGCGGTCGCCGCGCTGGTCGCGCTGCGCGATCTCGGGATCGGGATCTCGATGGACGATTACGGCACCGGCCAATCCACGCTGACCTATTTACGGACGCTGCCGCTGTCCGAACTCAAGATCGACCGATCGTTCGTCCAGCACGCGCACGTCAATCACAAGGACGGAGTCATGGTGCGGTCGACGATCGACCTGGCGCACGATCTCGGGCTGAAGGTGGTGGCGGAGGGGATCGAGGACGCCGACTGCCTCGCCTTCCTGCGCGCCGCGGGGTGCGACATGGCGCAGGGCTATCACATCAGCCGCCCGATCCCCGCCGCTGCGCTCGTCGAGCTGCTCCGGGGGGATCAGGCGCTGGCGGCGTGACCTATTCGAGGTCGTTTTCGCTGACGACGACCATCGACTGGGATTCGTCGCGAGCCAGGGCGCTGAGCGCGGCGTCGCTGATCGGATCGATGAAGCGGTTGAACATGTCGACCGCATCGTCCTCCGGCGCATCGCCGCTCAGCGCTTCGAGCAAGTCGTATTGCACCGCGAACTGATATTCGTCGCCATCGACTTCACCGGCGAATTCGACCTGTCGTTCGTCGACATTGTCGAGGATCGTGGTGTTATCGATGTCGAGGCGGTTTGCGGCCATGTGGTTCTGCTCCTGATCGAGGCGTAGCGCCTCACGACGCTGCTAATCGCGCGAGCGGCGATCCTGTTCCCCGGGAGCTGACGAGAAGCAAGCTCGGTCTAGAACTCGACCTTGTTCCGGCCGCTTTCCTTGGCGCGGTAGAGCAACTGGTCGGCGTCGGTCACCGCCTCGTCGAACTTGCAGCCGTGGAGCGGCGACACGCCCGCGGAAAAGGTGATCGGGCGCATCGGTTCGTCGGTGGTGCGTAGGCGGACCATGCGGCCGGCTAGATCGGTGCGGGCGCGGTCGACCAACTCGGCGGCTTCCTCGACGGTGACGCCGTTCATCAGGATGATGAATTCCTCGCCGCCCCAGCGCGCGACCAGATGCGGGTCGCAGCTCTTGCTGAGCGAGGTGGCGACCAGCTGGAGCACGCGGTCGCCGACGACATGGCCGTAGCGATCGTTGATCGATTTGAAGAAATCGATGTCGCAGATCGCAAGCGCGGCCTGGCCGCGCGCCGGGAGCACGCGAATCTCCTCTTCGACACCGCGGCGGTTGTGGAGCCCGGTCAGCGCGTCGCGCGCGGCATCGCCCTTGGCGGCTTCCACCTCCTGACGCAGCGCCTCGATCTGCCGGGTCGCGGCGGCGAGTGCGGCTTCGGTGGTCTGCGAATAGGCGACCATCGCGGTGACGATCGCGACCGTGTCGGCGCCGTTGCCGATCTCCGCCAGCCCGCCGCTGAGATCGCGGCCGAACTGCCCGGTGGTCGCAAGCGCGCCCGCGGCAAGATCGGCGAGCTGGAGCGTCTGGTGACGTACCTGGCGCGCAGTGTCGATTTCGCCCGGCGCCTGGGTATGCGCGAGGCGGATCTGGTCGGCGGTGATCTGGGTCAGGCGCTCGCCTGCCATCAGCACCGCATCGACCGCCCGCGCGAGCGCGCTGTCGCGATCGATGCGATAGCGGTAGGCGAGCTCGTAATTGGTCGGCGTCGCGGCGAGCCGCTGTTCGGCGAGGAACGCGACGGCTTCGAAGCCGACATCGTTGACCGGCTCCGCCGTCGCCTTGTTCGCCGCCGCCGCTCGCCCCAGTCGTTCAAACACACGCGTCTCCGCCTATTGGATCAGGCTCGATAACGCGAAAACGTAAAGGGCGGCTTTCCAAGCCGGCGGCGATATTCCCGCCTAGACGCCGGTCACCACCGGGATATTGGGGTCGCAGGGCGGGGTGATCGCCGCCGGCACGCCGGCCGGGACCTGCGGCGCGGTAGCTGCGAAGACCGCCTTTCGTGCCTGCGGCACCGTCGCGACCGCGGTGACCATCAGCGCGGGCGGGCAGACGCACATCGCCGCCTTCGCCAGCAGGCTCATCTTCGATCCGCCGCCGATCCCGGCGGTCATCGCCTGGACCGGTTCGAGCAGGCTCCACAGGATTCCGCCGCCGGCAAGGCCGACACTACGCCGCCGCCGGCGCAACGAATGGCGGCTGCCACTACGACGTGCGCCGCCAACAGGTGCCCGCACCTTCGCGGGCGCGCGGCTGCGCAGCGCGGCACCGAGCAGGCCGAAGCCGAGCAGCATCATCGACCAGGTCGCGGGCTCGGGCACCGCGGGCAGGGGCGTTTCGCCACCCCCGCCGCCGGGTCCGCCCGTTCCGGGTCCACCGCCCGGTCCCGGCCCACCACCGCCGACATTGCTGCCGGGAACGCCACCGCCGACGATCGTACCGACAGAGGACGGGCTACCGAAATAATTGCTCGTCACGCCATCGGGCGGCACCGCCGCCGCGAAGGTCGACTGCGGCACGATCGGCGCATTGGCGAAAGCGGGCGGGCAGGGCACCGGTGCCGCAACGGCAGCAGTACGCTGCGGTCGCGCACGGTTCGGCTGCGCCTTGGGCGCCGGGCGGGTCGCATGATGCACCGCGTTGCGAACCGGCGGAACATAGGCGGTCGTGGCCGCCAGCATTGCCGGAGGGCAGATGCACAGGGCTGCTTTACTGAGTAGCGCCGCCTTCATTCCGTGCCGCCCCTTTGTGCATTAACGTTTCGTTGTCGTTCCAACGTCCCGACTGGACTTTGGTTCAACGAAGTAGAGTCAAGTTCGCGTTAACTATTTGCGAATACGCAGCGTTACCACCCCGGCGCGCAAAAGCAAAGCGGCGCCGTCGTCTCAATTGCATCAGGCAGGGACACGACCGGCGACTCGGGATGCGTCGGTATGCGAGGCAAATTCGCTAGCGCTTTATTGGTCGGACTGTCGATCGCCGCGGCCTCACCTGTGCGTGCGCAAACAATGCTCGAACGAAATGTACTAATCGAAATTAATCGCGTGCGTGCTGATCCGGCTGCCTATGCCGAGCATCTACGCGACTATCGCCGCTATTATAAAGGCAATATCGTCGCCGCACCGGGGATGAAAGTACGCTACCTCACGGAAGAAGGGGTCGCGCCGGTCGACGAGGCGGTCGATTATCTCGAGCGCCAGGGCCGGCGTCGCCCGCTCGCCCCCGCCGAGTTGCTGCGCGCGGCCGCGATCGATCATTGTGCCGAACAGGCCGCCGATGGCACGCTCGGCCATGCCGGCGCCGACGGATCGGATCCCGGCGCGCGCGTGCGACGGCGTGGCGGCGGCATCTATGTCGGCGAAGTGATCACCTACGGGTCGGACAACGCCGCCGATGTCGTTCGCCAACTGATCGTCGACGACGGCGTGGCCGACCGCGGTCATCGCAAGCTGGTGTTCGCGGACGATATCGACTTCGCCGGGGTCTCGTGCGGGCCGCACCCGGCATTCGGCACGATGTGCGTCGTCGATGTCGCACGCACCGTCGACGGAAGATCGCGGATGCAGTTCGCGGCGAACTGATCCTACTTAATCGTATCCGGCGTGGTGCGACCCGGAACGCATTGCCACGACCCATGGTTGTGCCCGCATGCGGACCCGTCGGGTCGGCGTCGCTGGAGTTGCTGCCATGTTGTGGACCATTGCCGTCATCCTGCTGATCCTGTGGGTCCTGGGTTTCTCGCTGCACGTCGCCGGTGGGCTCATCCACATCATCCTGGTGATCGCGGTGGTCGTGGTCCTCATCAAGCTCTTCACCGGCCGCAGCGCGGTATAGCCTCAGCGCGGGTGCCGCGCCGCGAGCGCGATACCCGCGAGGTTCTTGGCGCGCGGCACCAACCTGACGCGGACGCTGGCGAAACCGGCGACCGCGTCGCGGTAGTTTGCGAGATGATCGGTCCGGCCTGCCCCGGTGCCGCTCGCTTGCGCCACGACGAACGCCGAATCGCCCACGAACTCGACATCGTCGATGCCCAGCTCCCGCGCCAGCCGCGCTGCGGCGATCAGCGCCAGCCATTCGGCATCGTTGTTGTCGCCTAAACCCGCGTCGCCGTTAACCCGCGCGACGCCGTTCGCGACCACCGCGGTCTCGATGCGCCCGGGATTGGGCCGGCAGCCGCCGTCGAAGAAGATCCGCTGGCGCGCGTGGGCCGACCGCATCGGTTCAGCGGACGCGGCGGGCGGTAAGGATCTTGACCTTGGGCTGCAGCATCTGCCCCTTCATCGGCCCGTCGCCATCGGTCGGCGAGGTCGGCGCGGCGAGGATGCGGCGGACGATGTCCATGCCCTCCACGACCTGGCCGAACGCGGCGAACCCGGCATTGTCGCCGGGCTGGTCAGGCTGCGAATCGAGCGACGGCATCGGCCCGACGATGATGAAGAAGTCCGCCCGCGCGCTGTCCGGTGCCGCGCGCGCCATCGAGATCGTCCCGTCGACATGCCTGAGCCCGGTCTTGCTGGTCGGCTCGAGCGCGATCGGCGGGTAGAGCAGCTTGCCCTCGCGTACGCCTCCCTGGATCAGGCCGTTGTCGGACGCGAGCTTCATCGCACGGTAGAAATCGATGCCGTCGAGCCGCTTGCCATCGACATAGCGCAGGAAATTGGCGGTCGTGATCGGCGCACGGTCCTTCTCCAGGGCGAGCGTGATCGGCCCCTCGCTGGTGGTAAGCACGACCCGCACGGTGGCGGCGGGAACGGGGGCGGCGGGAAGCGGAGGGGGCGGCACCGTCGGTACGGTTGGGGCGGTCGAGATCGTCTGGGCGGCGAGCGGCGCCGCGCAGCCGAGGATCAGCAGGGTGAGTCGGATCATCATGCCCTTTGCTACCCGCCGCCCGGCGCCCGCGAAACGGCAAAGACCGCCGCCGGCTATCGTACTGATGCACATTAAGCATTCCCAAGGCTCGGAAACGATGCGCGGATTTGCGCGTTCGCCCGGCAATGACTGTTCTAGATACCCCTCCCGCCTATGCGGATAACGACCATCCCCTGACCGAACGTTTTCGCGATTTCGTCACCGATTCTGGGTTCCCCTGCGTCGGCGCAAAGGCGGCGTTGGCGAAAGGAACCATGCGGTTCGTGGTCGCGCGCGATCTGCAATCCGGCTGGGACGACCTGCGACTATGGCCCGCGCTGTATCAGTTGGCGCAGGACTACAAGGCCGACCCGGCGCTGTTCCAGTCGCTCGTGGTGCTGTTCGAAGGTCCCGACGACCTGACCGAGGAGTGCTTCGAGCAGGCGCTGTGGCAGCGTGTCCAGTCGCTCAGCGACAAGGACGCCTGGTTCGGCCAGGAACCCGATGCGCGGGTGAGCAGCGATCCCGACGATCCGCATTTCTCGTTGAGCTTCGGCGGCGAAGGGTTCTTCGTGGTCGGTCTCCACCCCAATGCCAGCCGCCCGGCGCGTCGGTTCGACCGGCCGGCGATGGTGTTCAACCTTCACGACCAGTTCGAACAACTGCGCGCGCAGGGACGGTACGAGAAGCTGCGTGATTCGATCATCGCGCGCGACATCGCGCTGGCGGGGTCGGCGAACCCGATGCTCGCGCGTCACGGCAGCGCGTCGGAGGCGCAGCAATATAGCGGGCGGCTGATCGACTCCGCCTGGGCCTGCCCCTATGCCCGGCGCGAAACGGAGCCCGGCCTTGACGCATGAGATCCCGCCCCGCAGCGGCGCGGGCTTCGAATTGAAGGCCGGCCAACGCCTGACCGTGATCGATCCGCGTGGCGAACAGGTGGCCGATCTGCTGGCCTATTCGCTCGCCGATGTGGACGAGGTGATTTCGAGCGGCCGGACGCTCGATTACGCCAACCGGATCTACCTGACGACCGGCGATGTGCTGTATTCCAACCGGTCGACGCCGATGCTCGAGATCGTGCAGGACGATGTCGGACGGCATGATTTCCTGCTGACGCCGTGCTCCGCCGACACGTTCCGGATCATCTACGGCGATACCGATCCCCACCGCGGGTGCTTCGGCAACCTTGCCGCGGCACTGGCGCCCTGGGGCGTGTTGCCCGATCGCATCCCGATCGCGTTCAATTGCTTCATGAACGTCCCCGTCGATGGCACGACCGGCGCGTTCACGGTCGAGGCGCCGTTGAGCAAGGCCGGCGATTCGATCGTGTTCGAAGCCAGGATGGACCTGGTGATCGGGCTGACCGCGTGCTCGGCGCTGCAATCGAACAACGGCAGCTTCAAGCCGATCCACTACCGGGTGGATTGAGGGCCGAAGCCCTTACATCCGCTGTCCTTGTGCTCCCGCGAAGGCGGGAGCCCAGTACTGGGTCCCCGCCTTCGCGGGGACACATTGTCGATGTCCGTTATCCTGGGCTCCTGCGTGCGCAGGAGCACGGCTTCAGCCGTCCACCGCGATGCGGCCCAAGGCAGGATCGTCGGTGAAGAACCCGTCGATCCCGCAGGCGATGCAGCGCCGCATCTCCTCGATCGATCCCTCCGGATGGCGGGCGTCGGGGCCACCCGGCCCTTGCAGGTCCGCAGGGAGGAAGCGGTTTTCCGGGCGAAAGGTCCAGATCCGCGCCAGCAGCCCGGCGGCTTGCGCGTCCGCGACCAGCGTCGTCGGCTTGGTCAGCCGGTTGTCGGCACCGACCGGGATCACCGCGCGGATCTGCGGCGCGACGACATCGGCATAGCCCGCGATCTCGCGCAGGCCGGCGGGCGTGATCATCCGACCGTAGGTCAGCGTCCCCCCGACCGCGGCGACATCGGCAGGGCGGGTCGCGGGTTCGGCGATCAGCTGCATCAGGCGGATGTTCGCGGGCTTGCCGAGCTTCTTGCGGAGCACGCGCAGATTGGCGGTCTCGAACGACTGGATCTCGACCGGCGCGGTGCGGGTATAGGCGTGTGCGCCGATCCGCTCGACGAACGCGTCCTCGAACCCGCGGCCGATCGAATGGAAATAGGTCGAATGCTTCAGCTCGGGCACGAGGCCGATCACCCGCCGCCGCGCCGCGCTCTCGGCGGCGGCGAAGTCGATGATCTCGTCCAACGTGACCACCTGGAACTGGCCGTCATAGCTGCGGCTCTCGGGCCGCACCGCGCCGAGCCGCTCGATCGCGCATAGCGTCTTCAGCTCGTCGAGCGTGAAATCCTCGACGAACCAGCCGGTGATGGCCGCGCCGTCCACCGTCTTGGTGGTGCGCCGCGCCGCGAAATCGCGGCGGGAGGCGATATCGGTGGTGTCCGCGATGTTGTTCTCGTGACGCGCGACCAGCACCCCGTCGCGGGTGATGACCAGATCGGGTTCGATATAATCCGCGCCGTCCTCGATCGCCTTGGCATAGGCCGCTAGGGTGTGTTCGGGGCGCAGCGCGGAGGCACCCCGATGCGCGAAGACCAGCGGCTTGGCCGCTCGGCCCGCGGCCGTGGTGGTTGCCGGCAGGGTCATCGCGCCGCCGATGATGGTCAGCGCGGTTCGGCGGGTCAAGGTGCCGGGCATTGGTTCTTCCTGATCTGGCTGGCCGCTGATCGGCGTCGATCGCGCGCTAGCCCCGGCATATGACCGCTCGGTGACACCAGCCACGGGAGCCTTCCTCTCCGACACGGGTTCTGCTGCGATGCAAACGATCGAACAGGCCATCCCCGATTGGCTCGCGCGCTTCGGTGGTGTCGCGGTGCTGCTGCTGACCGTGATCGTCGCGCACAGCGTCGCCATCGCGGTGATGCGGCGCCTGACCTCGCGGACCAAGACCCGGACCGACGACATCCTGGTCGCACGGTTGCGCTGGCCGACCTTCTGGCTGCTGATCGGCATGGCGCTCGCCGCGTCGGGGCCTAGCCTCGATCTGCCTGCCTATTGGGACCGGATCTGGCAGCGCGTGCTCGGGCTGATCTCACCCGCGATCCTCGGCTGGGTGTTCTACGCGCTGCTCACCGCCTATCGCGACATCGGCGAGGCGCGGTTCGACATCAGCGTCGCCGACAATCTGCGCGCACGGCGGCGGCGGACGCGGATCGGCATCCTCTACCGCGTCGGCGTCGTCCTGCTCGGGCTGGTCGTGTTCTGCCTGATGCTGATGAGCATCCCCAGCGTTCGCAACATCGGCGTCACCCTGATCGCCTCGGCGGGTCTCGCCGGCCTCGCGCTCGGCGCCGCGGCGCAGCCGGCGCTGAAGAACCTGATCGCGGGTATCCAGATGGCGTTCACCGAGCCGATCCGCCTCGACGACGTCGTCATCATCGAGAACGAATGGGGGCGGATCGAGGATATCCGGCTGACCTATGTGGTGGTCAGGATCTGGGACGATCGCCGGCTGATCGTGCCGGTGTCCAAGTTCCTCGAGAACAGCTTCCAGAACTGGACCCGCGACACCAGCGCGCTGATGGGATCGGTGTTCTGGTATCTCGATCCCGCCGCCGACGTCGCGCGGATTCGCGCCAAGGTGGAAGAGGCGGTGCGCGCCAGCGAGCGGTGGGACGGGCGCTTCTTCAACTGCCAGGTTACCGACAGCAAGCCCGACGGCATCATGGAAGTACGTGCGCTGATGACCGCCCAGAACGCCTCGATCGCGTTCGACCTGCGCTGCGAGGTGCGCGAGGCGATCTACGCGTTCATCCGCAACGACATGCCCGAGGCGCTGCCGCGCGAACGGCTCATGCGGGCACCGGCTCCCGCTCCATCAACGCCGACGTGAAGGTGTCGAGCCACCAGCTGATATCCTGCTGCTCGATCGCCGCCATCATCTTGCGCCAGCGATCGATGCGCTCCGTCCTGGACATCCGCAGCGCCCGGATGATCGCGTCGGACATCTCCTCCGCGCTGTACGGGTTGACCAGCAACGCGTCGGTCAGCTGGGTCGCGGCGCCGGCGAAGCGCGACAGGATCAGCACGCCCGGATCCTCCGGATCCTGCGCGGCGACATATTCCTTCGCGACCAGGTTCATGCCGTCGCGCAGCGGCGTCACCAGCCCGATCTTGGCGGCGCGGTAGATGCCGGCGAGCACGTCGCGCGAATAGCCCTGGTTGACGTAGCGGATCGGCACCCAGTCGATATCGGCATATTCGCCGTTGATCCGCCCCGACAGTTCCTCGAGCGTGCGGCGGATCTTCTGGTAGCTGCCGACCGCTTCGCGCGACGGCGGCGCGATCTGCAGCAGGAACACCTCCTTGCGCTCCTCGGGATGCTCGGTGAGGAAGCGTTCGTAGCCGAGGAACCGCTCCTCCAGCCCCTTGGAATAATCGAGCCGGTCGACCCCGACGATCATGTCGCGCCCGGTGGCGCTGTCGCGCATCTGGCGATAGGCGAGCCGCGCCTTGGTGCCCGCCGCGAGATCGACGAACTCCTGCACGTCGATCCCGATCGGCACCGCCATCACCCGCACCCGGCGCCCGTCGAGCACCAGATCCTCGCCGTCGCGCACCGCGCCCAGCTCCTGCTCCGCGAAGTCGCAGAAGGATTGCAACCATTCGTCGATGTGGAAGCCGATGACGTCATAGGCGAACAGCGATCGCGCCAGCGCCTGCGCCTCGGGCAGGATCGACATCAGCCGACGCGGCGGCCACGGAATGTGGAGGAAGAAGCCGATCCGGTTCCCGCA
The DNA here is from genome assembly GCF_052567495.1 of Sphingomonas sp. Tas61C01. Taxonomy (NCBI): domain Bacteria; kingdom Pseudomonadati; phylum Pseudomonadota; class Alphaproteobacteria; order Sphingomonadales; family Sphingomonadaceae; genus Sphingomonas; species Sphingomonas sp. Tas61C01. The sequence continues at coordinate 866,543 of NZ_CP199583.1, read as the reverse complement.
GCCCCGCTTGCGCAGCTCGTCGCCGAGCGGGAACATGTGGTAGTCCTGGATCCAGATCGCGTCGCCGTCCTCGATCAGCGGGTAGACCGTCTCGGCAAAGCGTTCGTTGACCCGCCGATACCCACCTGCATATTCGCGCTCGTACTCCGCCAGATCGACGCGGTAGTGGAACAGTGGCCATAGCGTGCGGTTCGCATAGCCGTTGTAATATTCGTCGACGTCCTGGTCCTCCAGGTCGATCGTCGCGGTGGTGACGCCGTCGCTGCGCTCGAAATGGATGTCGCCGGTGAAGCTGTCGGCCCGGTCGCCCGACCAGCCGAACCAGATCCCCTTATATTCGCGCAGCGCCGAGGCGAGGGCCACCGCCAGACCGCCCTGCGCGCCCGAATGCGACCCGGTCGGCGCCGACACCCGGTTCGAGATGACGATCAGCCGGCTCACCGGATCGAGCTCCACGGCTTGCTCAGCAGCGAGGCGCAGTTGATCATGCCGACCAGCGAATAGGTCTGCGGGTAATTGCCCCACAACTCGCCGGTATGCGGATCGATATCTTCGGACAGCAGCCCGGCCGCGGTTCGCCGCCCCAGCATCTCCTCGAACAGCGCGCGCGCATCGTCGCCGCGCCCGGTGAAATGCAGCGCCTCGATCAGCCAGAAGGTGCAGACGTTGAACGCGGTCTCGGGCAGCCCGAAATCGTCTTCGGTATCGTAGCGCAGCATGTGGCTGCCGCGCCGCAAGCCCGCCTCGACCGCGGCGAGTGTGCCGAGGAAACGCGGATCGTCGGGTTCGAAGAAGCGCAGGTCGAGCAGCTGGATCAGGCTGGCGTCGAGATCGTCGCCCGAGAAGGTCGCCGACATCCGGTTGGTGTCGGGGCGCCAGGCGCGGTCCTCGATCACCTTGCGGATGTGATCGGCGCGTTCCTGCCAGAAGGTGCAGCGCTTCGGCAGGTCGAGCACCTTGGCGGCGTTGGCGAGGCGGTCGCACGCCGCCCAGCACATCGCCGCCGAATAGGTGTGGACGCTCTGCCGGGTGCGCAGCTCCCACAGCCCTGCATCGGGCTGGTCGTAATGCGTCCAGGCGCGCTCGCCGATCTTCTCCAGCGCCTCGAAATCCTCGATGCCGCTCGGGCGGAACAGCCGCTGGTCGAAGAAGGCGTGGACGCTGCACAGGATGATCTGGCCATAGGCGTCGTATTGATGCTGCGAATAGGCGGCGTTGCCGACCCGGACCGGGCCCATCCCGCGATAGCCCGCTAGATCGGGCGCAAAGCGTTCCTCCAGCGTCGCCTCGCCGAGCACGCCGTAAAGCGGCTGGATGTGCCCGCCGCGCGCCTCGTCGACGATATTGCGGAGGTAGCCGAGATACCCTTCGAGCACGTCGAGCGCGCCGAGCCGGTTGAGCGCCTGCACGGTGTAATAGGCGTCGCGCACCCAACAGTAGCGATAGTCCCAATTCCGCTCCGACCCGGCATGTTCGGGGATCGAGGTGGTCAGCGCCGCGACGATCGCGCCGGTTTCCTCGTGCTGGCACAGCTTCAGCGTGATCGCCGAGCGGATCACGACATCCTGCCATTCGAGCGGGATCGCGAGCCCGCGGACCCATTCCTGCCATTCCAGCGTGGTGTCGTGCAGCATCGCGTCGACCGTCGCCGCCAGATCGCCGCTGAAGCTTTCGTCGGGCCCCAGGAAGAAGTGCAGCGGCTGTTCCAGGCGGAACGAGCGCTCGTCCTGGATCATCCCGATCGGCGCGGTGGTGGTCAAACGTAGCGACATCTTGTCGAGCAGGACGCGGAGGTGGTTCGACCCGCCATTATGCTCCTGGCACGATCCGCCCCACCCGCAGGTGGTGCGCAGCGTGACGCGGATGCGCGGCGATCCCGCCACCGGCCGAACGATCCGCGCGAACGCGACCGGTCGATAGGTGCGCCCCTGGCGTTCGAACCGCGGGCAGAAATCGATCACCTCGATCGCATTGCCCGACGAATCGGTGTGGCGGCTGACCAGTATCGCGGTGTTGCGGATATAGCGTTGCTCGACGCTCGCCGAATCCTCGATGTCGATGGCCCAATAGCCGCGCTCGGGCTCGGCACCGCCGACCAGCGCGGAGAACAGCGGATCGCCGTCGACCCGCGGTACGCATGCCCAGATGTAGCGTCCCGCGCGATCGACCAGCGCGCTCACCTGGCAATTGCCGATCGGCCAGAGATCCACCGACGTCATGCCACTCGCTCCGTCGCCGCAGTCAGCCAGGTCCTCGTCTCGGCAACCGATCGCAGCCGGTATGCCGCCGCGGTCGCGCGCACGGCGCCGACAAGGATGCCGGCGCCGCCATGTGCTGCCGCCGCGACCATCGCAGGCTCGTCGGTATCGTCGTCGCCGAGGAAGACCGGGCGATGCCCGGCGAGCGTCGGCGCCGCCATCATCGCGGCGAGCGCGGTGCCCTTGTCGGCGCCGGGAACCCGCACCTCGACCATCATCTTGCCGGTCTGGAGCTGGAGCCCCGCGTCCGCCGCGAGGCTGCGGGCGAGATCGGTGCTCGCGGATTCGGCGGCGGGAAGGTTGCGATAGTGAAGCGCCGCACCCAGCGGCTTCTCCTCGACCAGCACCCCGGTTTGTGCAGTTGCGAAGGCTTTCATACGGGTGACTATACGGTCGAGGGCCATCGGCCGTTCCACCCGATCGTGCCGCCCGTCGGGCCACGCGATCTCCAGCCCGTGGCTACCCGAGATCGTGAAGTCCGCATTTCCGAAGAGTGCCCGCACTCCCTCGACCGGCCGACCGCTGACGATCGCCACCCGCCCGTCGAGCGCCACCACCAGCCGCGCCATCAGCGCCGCCAGCGCGTCGTCCACCGCCGCCGCATCCGGTGTCGCGACGAGATCGACCAGCGTCCCATCGAAATCGAGAAACAGCGCGGCCCCGCGAAGCAGGTCGAGTGGCGGAGGGGGGAGGGTGATCACCGGCGCCGTGTCGGTGATCGGGCGGGGAGGGTCAAGCGGGCGGACCGTCGCGTGGCCGCCAAGAACGGGAGCGACGCGTGCCGCAGTCCCGGCGATACAGATTTTTCGGGGTAGTCGCGATATCGCCTGCGACATAGGTGCCTTCAGGTATGAACATGCAGATCAACGAAGGTTTTTGGGGGCTTACCGACAAAGAGAAGCAGACCCTTCGCCTCATCGTACGGGGGCACGACGCGAAATCGAGCGCACGCAATCTCGGCGTCTCGGTTCATACGATCAACGAACGACTGCGGGATGCACGGCGCAAGATGACAGTGTCGAGCAGCCGCGAGGCGGCACGCATGCTGCTCGACGCGGAGGGTTCCGCCGAGGATCGGCCACAGCCCAATTTCCTTGGAGACGAAGGAATCAGGGAAGACGGCGCGCTGTATCCGGTGAACCACGAAACGACGCCGAACAGCGGCGTGCGGCGGGCACACCGCTCGTCCTGGATCATAGGAGTTTGTCTGATGACGCTTGCCCTCGGCCTCATCGCGCTAGCCGCGTTCCCGCAAGTCGCTTCCACGCCTTCCTCGCCACCTGTCGCCGCACGCGAGGCGCCGAACGCCGCGGTCGTGGACGCCGCGCGTCGGTGGCTGACCCTGGTCGATCAGGCGCGCTGGGAGGAAAGCTATCGCGCAACGGGCGCATCGTTCCGCCAACTGAACACGCTCGCGATGTGGACCGCCGCATCCGAAAGCGCGCGTGCCCCGCGAGGCGCGATGGTGTCCCGGACGTTCGCCGGCCAAGAGAGCCTGCCCGCCCCACCGAACGGCTATGAAGTCGTTAAATTCCGCACCCGCTTCGCCAACAAGGACGACGTGGTGGAGACGGTCTCGCTTGCCTACGAAGACGGCACTTGGCGCGTCGCGGGCGTCTATATCGAGTAGAGTGGACGATGCGCCGCCGATCGTAAAGGCATGCGGCGCGGGTAGCCACGACGGCGCACCGCTACGACGCGAGTGGAGGCTGCCGTTTTGTGCGGTCGCCACTCACCCCTCGCGCCAAATCCCAGGCGCCAAGTCTCTCAATCGCCAATCCCCGATGCTCACCCGGATCAGCCGCAGCGTCGGGAACCCCACCGCGGCGGTCATCCGCCTTATCTGGCGGTTACGTCCCTCGCGGATCGTGAGGCTCAGCCACCGGTCGGGGATCGCGGCGCGGACGCGGATCGGGGGGTCGCGGGGCCAGATCGCGGGGGCGTCGATGCGCTCGACGTCGGCGGGGCGGGTGTCGCCATCGTTGAGGCGGACGCCGCGGCGCAGGCGGTCGAGCGCGGCGTCGTCGGGGTCGCCCTCGACCTGCACCCAATAAGTCTTGGGCAGCTTGAACTTGGGGTCGGCGATCCGGGCCTGCTGACGGCCGTCGTCGGTGAGCAGCAACAGCCCCTCGCTGTCGCGGTCGAGCCTGCCGGCCGGATAGACGCCGGGAAGGTCGACATAGTCCGACAGCGTGGCGCGGGCGGTGGGGCTGCCGCGGTCGGTGAACTGGCTGAGGACGCCGTAGGGCTTGTTGAACAGGATCAGCACGCGTCAGGCCGCGAGCTTCGTCATCCAACCCTCGGCATGCGCGAATGCGGGCGCGTCGTCGACGTCGAGCCAGTCGAGGTCGCTGCAATCGACGATCTTCGCCCTGCCTGCCGCAGCCAGGATGCGGACCCCGTCGGTGATCGAGGGGCTGTCGAGCGTCTCCAGCGTCGCGAAGAAGCGTTCGGAGACCGCGAAGATGCCGGTATCGTAGCAATCGTGCGGCTCGAGCCCCTTGCCGATCGCGACGATCGCGTCGCCCTCGCTCGCGACGCAGGTGACGTCGAGCGGGTCGACCCAGGCATGGCCGAGCCGCCGGTCGATGCCGAGGCGCAGGCCGTCTCCCGCGCCGGCCTTCGCCAGCCGGCGATAGTGGCGCGGCTGGACCAGGTGATCGCACATCGCCATCACCGCGCCCCCGGCCCCCACCAGCGCGCGCGCCGCCAGCGCGCTGACGCCGTTGGGCTGGCGATAGTCGGTCATCACCGTCACGACCTCGAGCGGCCAGCTGCGGCCGGCGAGGTGCGCGGCGATCGCGTCGGCGCCGTAGCCGAGCGAGACGACCGCGCGGGTCAGCCCCGCCGCGGCCATCCCGTCGAGCGCGTGATCGATCAGCGCTCGTCCTGCCACCGGGCAGAGCGGCTTGAAGGGGGTGACGTCACGAAGCCGGCTGCCCTCACCGGCGGCGAGCAGCAGGCCGGTGGTGATCATCAGGCGGCCTTGATGAAGTCCTCGACCGCGACCTGGGCGAGATCGTCGGTCATCTGGTGGCGCGGGTGCTTGCAGAAATAAGCCGAGGCGGGATCGATCACGCCGGCGATGCCGCGGTCCTTGGCGATCGCGGCGCAGCGGATCATGTCGATCGCGACGCCCGCCGAATTCGGGCTGTCCTCGACCGAGAGGCGCAGTTCCAGGTTCATCGGCACGCCGCCGAACAGCTGGCCTTCCATGCGCAGGAAGCAGATCTTGTTGTCGTTCTGCCACGGCACGTAATCCGACGGCCCGATATGGACGTTGTCGTCGTCGAGCCGCTCGGCCGCGACCGACTGGACCGCCTCGGTCTTCGAGATCTTCTTCGATTCCAGCCGGCGGTGGTTCGACATGTTGAGGAAGTCGGTGTTGCCACCGGTGTTGAGCTGGTAGGTCCGGTCGAGCTTCACGCCGCGCTTGGCGAACAGATCGGTCAGCACGCGGTGGACGATCGTCGCGCCGAGCTGCGCCTTGATGTCGTCGCCGATGATCGCGACCCCGGCATCCTCGAACCGCTTCGCCCAGGCTGGGTTGGACGCGATGAAGACGGGAATGTTGTTCACGAAGGCGACGCCGGCTTCGAGCGCGCATTCGGCATAGAATTCGGTCGCTTCCTGGCTGCCGACCGGCAGGTAGTTCATCAGCACGTCGGCGCCGGTGCGCTTCAGCTCGGCGACCACGTCGGCCTTGTTCGGCTGCGAATCATTGGCGACGATGAAGGTGCGGTCGTCCTTGTAATCGGCCATGTGGTCGGCGACGCCGTCCATCACCGCGCCCATCTTCACCACGGTGCCGGTGGCGGGGATGTTGGCGGCGAACACCGCGGTGCAATTCGGCTTGGCGAAGATCGCCTCGGCGACGTCTTTGCCGACCTTGCGCGCATCGACGTCCCAGGCGGCGACGACCTTGATGTCGGAGGGCTTATAGCCGCCGACTTCCCAATGCATCAGCCCGACGAGATCGTTGACGCCTTCGCGGTAATGCTCGAGCCCCTGGACGAGCGAGCTCGCACAGTTGCCGATGCCGACGATGGCGATGTTGATGCTCTTCATGAATGACCCTGTTCGCTTGACAATAGGATGGGGAGGGGGGCGTCGCCGCGGAGAAATCCCCGTTCGACGCCGCGATGGCGCATCAGCCCGACGATGACAATGATTGTCAGAGGTACGATCTCGAACCACCAAAAGAGGCGGGGATCGGCGACCAGGCACGCGATGAAGATCACCCAGACCCGCACGTTGGCGGTCAGCAGCGACTGCAACCGCATCGTCGGCACCGCGCGCGCGCCGTACCGTGCGCCGAGCGAGACTGGATCCGGGCTGGCCGCGAGCTTGCGCTCGAACGGCATCGTGAGGCGGTCGAGGCTACCCGCGACGCTGTCGTACAGGCGCACCAGGAACATGCCCGCAGGCACTGGCACCGCGGTCAGCGCCTCGCCGCGCACCCGGCGATGGAAGCGAGCGCGCTCGCCCTCGTAAAGGCTCGACTGTACCGCATGGCAAAGCGCGGCGGTGACCGAGAGGACCCATGCCTCCACCGTCCCCATCGACGCGGCGAGAACGATATACAGCAGCGCGAACACGCCGTGGTCGCACATCCCGTCGAGCGCGCGGCCGAGCGGACTCGACGTGCCGGTCGCGCGCGCGATCATCCCGTCCAGCCCGTCCGCGATCAGCCACAGGATCGAGAAGACCAGGCCAACCAGCGCCAGCCACGGATTGCCCCAATGCGAATAGGCGAGGGCGGCGATCGCGCCGCACGACAAGCCCATGATCGACACCGAATTGGCCGAGAGACCAAGCGCCAACGCTCGCGGCAGCAGCGCGCGGGCGGCGGGGTGGATCAGATACAGGTTCGATGGGTCCTCGATCCGGCGATCGCGTGAGCCATCCCGGGCCGGCGGTGTCATCAGAACTTCACAATGCGCCTGCCCCTGCGCGAACGCAAGAAATTACGGGACGTTCGCATGCAATTCATCCAGCCATGTTGCCGCGATACCATCCGACGGCGCGCGCCAATCGCCGCGTGGCGACAGCGCCCCGCCCGCCGAAACCTTGGGCCCGTTGGGCAGTGCGGATCGCTTGAACTGGCTGGTCTTGAAGAACCTGACCAGGAATTTGGCGAGCCAGTGGCGGATCGTCGGCAAGTCGTAGGCGACTCGCGCATCGGCGGGGAAATCCTCCGGCCATCGCCCCGCCGCGACGTCGTGCCAGGCATTCCAGGCGAGGAACGCGATCGTCGACGGCGCCATGCCGTGGCGGACCACGTAATGTGCGAAGAAGTCGTTCAGCGCATAGGGCCCGATCATCGCCTCGGTGCTCTGCATCGCGCCGTCGGCGTCGGCGGGGACGAGTTCGGGCGAGATCTCCTGCGCCAGGATCGCGGTCAGCACCGCGTCGGTCGCGGGGTCGTACTGGTCGGTGCGGATGCACCAGCGGATCAGGAACTGGATCAGCGTCTTGGGCACGCCCGCATTGACCGCATAATGGCTCATCTGGTCGCCGACGCCATAGGTGCACCAGCCGAGCGCCAGTTCGGAAAGATCGCCGGTGCCGAGCACTAGCCCGCCGCGCTGGTTGGCCAGCCGGAACAGATAGTCGGTGCGCAGGCCCGCCTGCACGTTTTCGAACGTGATGTCATAGACCGGCTCGCCGCCCGCGAACGGATGCCCCAGATCTTCCAGCATGCGCCGCGCCGCGGGGCGGATGTCGATCTCCGCCGCGGTGACGCCGAGCGCGTTCATCAGCGCCCAGGCATTGGCCTTGCTGCCCTCGCCGGTCGCGAAGCCGGGCATGGTGAAGGCGAGGATGTCCGATCGCGGCCGCTCGAGCCGGTCCATCGCCTTCGCCGCGACGATCAGCGCGTGGGTCGAATCGAGCCCGCCCGACACCCCGATCACCAGCCGCTGGACTCCGGTCGCGACGAGCCGCTTGGCGAGCGCCACGACCTGGATGTTGAAAGCCTCGTAACAATCGGCGTCGCGCTTGGCGGGATCGTTGGGGACGAACGGAAAGCGCCGGATCGCGCGTTCCAGGCCGATGTCGGCAAGCGACGGCGCATGATCGAACGCGATCCGCCGCATCCGCGTCTCGGGATGTCCGGCGAGGACGGCGGCATCGTTGAAGGTTCCCATCCGCAGCCGTTCCTGCGTCAGCCGCCCGGTGTCGACGTCCGCCACCACCAGCTCGGCATCGGTCACGAAGCGGCGGGATTCGGCGATCAGCTCGCCCAGTTCATGGACGAAGCCCTGGCCGTCCCAGGCGATGTCGGTGGTGCTCTCGCCCGGCCCGGCGGCGGAATAGACATAGGCGCAGACCGCGCGCGCCGACTGCGCCGACGCCAGCATCATCCGCTCGCGCGCCTTGCCGATCACGATGTTGCTGGCCGACAGGTTGCAGCAGATCAACGCCCCCGCCAGCGCCCCTTGCGTGGAGGGCGGGGTCGGCGCCCAATAATCCTCGCAGATCTCGGCATGGAAGACGAAGCCCGGCAGGTCGTTCGCTGCGAAGATCATGTCGGTCCCGAACGGCACCTCGACCCCGCCGAGCATGATCGTGCCGCCCGTGATCGCCGCGCCGCTCGCGAAATAGCGCTTCTCGTAATATTCGCGGTAGTTGGGCAGGAAGGTCTTGGGCACCACGCCGAGGACCCGTCCCCGCGCGATCGCCACCGCGCAATTATACAGCCGCCCGTTACGTACCAGCGCCGCGCCGACCAGCAGTACCGGCGCGAGCTCGGCGGTCGCCGCCGCCACCCGCAGCAACGCCGCCTCGGTCGCGCGCTGCTGCGCCGCCTGAAGATGCAGATCGTCGATCGCATAGGAGGTGAGGTTGAGTTCGGGGAACACCACCAGATCGACCCCGCGGGCGTCCGCCTCAGCCGCCAGCGCCACCGTCGCATCGGCGTTCGCCACGGTGTCGCCCACCGACGCCAGCGGGGTCGCTGCGGCGACCCGCACCAGTCCGTGGCTATGGATCGAGTGGAAAGGATGGCCAATCATGCCGCCGTCTTAGCGGTCCATTCCGACCTTGGCCACGCAGCCTCGGCAGCCGGCCCGATCGGCAACCGGGCTAATCCAGTTACTGCCGCCAGTTAGTCAGTTTACCTTCCGGTCGTTAACCGTTCCTGCTAACCCGAATCGACTCGGTAGAAGTCGAACAGACAAGGGTCGCTCTGATCATGATAACTAGCTGAAAACTCAGCTATTCATCGAAGGGGCGAATAGATGCAGCGTAATTTCAACTACTTAGTGTTTGCGGCAAGCGTAGTGCTCGCGGGTGCGCCTGCTTACGCCGCGCCGGTCGTATTGACCGGGAATTATATAAAGGCCGGGATCAGCGACTTTGGAACGCTGGGCAGCAACGGCAATACCAGCCCGGGCCTGATCCATGATCCGTCGGGTACGGGAACCTTCGATTCCAGTACCGACTACGTTAGTCCGGGAACGCCGCACGAAGGGTTCTCGGTCAATTCCGCAGAAACCGGCTTTCGGCAGAACGACAATACCGGTCTGAACGCGTTCGCGTCAGTGGGTGGGCCGACGCTGCTCGTCGGCGCCGCCGCTAACGGCTTCACCAATGCCGCAACCTGGACCGGCGCCAACGCCTTTCTGCGCATCACCAACTCCTATTTCTTCAACGATGGTGACGAGCGGATCAATGTCGTGACCACGATCACGGCGCTCAGCGACATCACTGGCCTGGCGTTCGCGCGATCCGTGGATCCCGATTCGGGCGGGGCCGGCGACCCGACGAAGAACCAGCTGGGTAATAGCCTGTTCGGCCCGACCGATTTCGTGGGATCTTCCAGCACCATCAATGGTCGGACGCTCGCCTTGGTCAATCTGAGCGGGGAAACCTACGCCCACAACACGCAGATCAATGGAAGCTGCTGCACCAACATCAATCCGCTGGATGTGCTTGCCGGCAACGGTGCGCTCGGAGCGACCTCGAGCGGCGACAATGGGCTCAACATGGCGTGGAGCATCGGGAATCTTGCTGCGGGCAATAGTGCCGTCATCAATTACGCCTATGCGGTCGGCTTGAAGATCGACGTCGTCGGCGGTGATCCAACGCCGGCCGTGCCAGAGCCCGCGACCTGGGCGATGATGCTGGTCGGCTTCGGAATGATGGGCGGCACGCTGCGCTATCGCCGACGCAGCATGAAGGTCGCCCATAGCTGAGCCTGATCGACGGATCGCCGGCGGTGACGGGCTTCGGCCTGGCATCGCCGGAAGTCGATGCTATGCGGAGCCACACGGCCCCGCAGATTGAGGATGCCAGCGTTGATCATGTACGGCATTCGTAATTGCGACACGATCAAGAAGGCCCGCGGGTGGCTCGATGCGGCGGGCGTCGCCTACGCCTTCCACGACTATAAGACGGCGGGCGTCGATCCGGCGGCGCTGGCGCGGTGGATGGATCGACTGGACTGGACGATGCTGCTCAACCGGAGCGGAACGACGTTCCGCAAATTGCCCGACGCGGACACGGCGGACCTGGACCGCGATCGCGCGGTGGCGTTGATGCTGGCCAACCCGTCGATCATCAGGCGCCCGGTGCTGGAACGCGGCGATGTCCTGATCGTCGGCTTCTCGCCGGAACGCTACGCCGTGCTGGAATAGCGCTCGCAACCTTCGTGTCCTGCGAAGCGGGGAGAACAAGCCGCGACCGAGCGCCATCACCGTTGCGACCGCGCCCCGAATGGCGCACAATCCTGCCGAACAAAAGGGGGTAGGATCCGATGGCCACAACGTCGCGGCAGACGCCGCTCTGGTTTCGCATCGCAGCGGTAGTTCTGCTCATCTGGAGCGTCGTGGGCTGCTACGCCTGTCTGCAGCAGTTCCGCCTCGGCGCCGACGCGATGGGCCCGGCGAGCGATTACGATCGGGCGCTCTATGCGTCGTTGCCGGTCTGGTACAACGCGATCTACGCGGTCGCGGTGGGCACCGGGCTGCTCGGCGCCGTCGCGTTACTGACCCGGTCGGTGCTCGCGGTGCCGCTCTACGCGATCTCGCTGGTGGCGGTCGTCGTCCAGTTCGGCTGGCTGTTCGCGACGACGGACATCGTCGCGGTTCGCGGGGCGGCGCAGGTGGTGCCGTTCCCGATCCTGATCGTCGCGATCGGTGCCGGTGCGCTGTGGCTGAGCCGCCATGCGCGCCGCCGCGGCTGGATCGGGTGACGCGCGGATGGCCCTGAGCGCGGCGACCCGCTAGGACCCGGCGATGTCCACGACCTACACGCTCGACACCGCGACCAGCCGCGCCAATCCGACGCCCGCGCCGCTCAAGCGGCTGACGATCCCCGCGATCCGGCGGCAGAAGGGAACGACGCCGCTGGTGATGCTCACCGCCTATACGGTGCGTACCGCGCAGCTGCTCGATCCGCATTGCGACCTGCTGCTGGTCGGCGACAGCCTCGGCCAGGTGATCTACGGCCTGCCGTCGACGGTGCCGGTCACGCTCGAGATGATGGCGGCGCATGGCGCGGCGGTGGTGCGCGGCAGTTATCACGCCGTCGTGGTGATCGACATGCCGTTCGGCAGCTACGAAGCCTCGCCCGAAAAGGCGTTCGAGAGTGCGGCGTGGCTGCTGAAGCAGACCGGCGCGGCGGCGGTGAAGCTGGAGGGCGGGGCGGCGATGGCGCCGACGGTCCGTTTCCTGTCCGAACGCGGCATCCCGGTGATGGCGCATGTCGGGTTGACCCCGCAGGCGGTGAACATGCTCGGCGGCTACGGCGCGCGCGGGCGCACCGCGGCGGAGGCCGAGAAGATCGTCGCCGACGCGGTCGCGGTCGCGGAAGCCGGCTGCTTCGCGCTGGTGATCGAGGGTGTGGTCGAGCCGATCGCGATCGAGATCACCCGCGCGGTCGCGTGCCCGACGATCGGCATCGGCGCCTCCGCCGAATGCGACGGGCAGGTGCTGGTGGCGGAGGACATGCTCGGCCTGTTCGAACGCACCGCGCGCTTCGTGAAGCGGTTCGACGATCTCGCCGGGCGGATCTCCACCGCGGCGGAGACCTACGCCGCCGACGTGCGATCGCGCGCCTTCCCCGGTGCCGACCAGGTCTACGCCCCCAAGGATTAGCGCGCCCGCGCAGCCCGCTTCCGTTTCTCGGATCGCGCGGCTAAGGTCCGCGCCGCTACTTTCTCCCCGAACTCCCGGAGTATTTCTTGGCCCTCCCGCCGAACACCAACGAAGCATTTCTGCGCGAAGTCGACGAGGAACTGCGTCGCGATCAGCTCGCGACCTTCTGGGAACGGTGGGGTCGCTGGGTGATCGTCGCGATCGTCGTCGGCCTCGCCGCGTTCGGCGCGTTCCTCTACGCGCAGCACCGCACCGAACAGGCCGCCGGTATCGAGGGCGAGAAGCTCCAGGCCGCGTTCGCGAAGCTGGGGGCGAACAACCCGACCGCCGCCGCCGCGCCGCTGGCCGATATCGCCGCGTCGAAGCGGGACGGCTATCGCGCGCTCGCCAAGTTTACCCAGGCCGACATCGCGCTGCAGAAGAACGACCTGAAGGGCGCCGCCGCAAAGTTCGCGGAGGTCGCCGCGGATACCTCGGTCGCGCAGCCGTTCCGCGATCTGGCGCTGATCCGCCAGACCTCCGCCGAGTATGACGGGTTGAAGCCCCAGGTGGTGATCGAGCGCCTGCGGCCGCTTGCGGTCCCCGGCAACGCCTGGTTCGGCAGCGCCGGCGAGATGGTCGCGATGGCGCACCTGCGCATGAACCGCCGCGACCTTGCCGGCGCGCTGTTCGGCCAGATCGCGCGGAACGACGATGTGCCCGATACGATCCGTCAACGCGCGGTTCAGATGGCGGGCGTACTGGGTGTCGACGCGATCGCGCCGAACGAGGGAAGCAAAGCGCAATGACGACTAAGTACCGGGCCAGCGTGGCGATCGCCGCGCTGATGGCCCTCAGCGCATGCGGTATCTTCAAGGGTGGGCAGAAGAAGACCCCGACGGTCGGCGAGCGCATCCCGATCCTGGTGTCGGAGAACGGCGTCCAGGCCGATAAGACCATCGCCGACATCCAGGTGACGCTGCCCGCGCCCGCCGAGAACGACAGCTGGGCGCAGTCGGGCGGCAACTCCGCCAAGTCGATGGGCCAGCTCGCGCTCGGCGCGTCGCCGGTCCGCGCCTGGACCGCGACCGTCGATGGTGGATCGGACCGCGAGCGGCTCGGCGCCGCACCGGTGGTCGCGGACAACAAGCTGTTCATCGTCGACGTGACCGCCACCGTCCATGCCTTCGCCGCCGATACCGGCGCGGCGCTCTGGAAGACGGAGATGGCGCCCGCCAAGGAAAACCGCGGTTCGCGCTTCGGCGGCGGGGTAAGCTACGACGACGGCAAGGTCTACGCCACCGACGGCCTCGGCGACGTGGTCGCGTTCAACGCCGCCGACGGCAAGGAGATCTGGCGCACCAAGCCCGGTGGCCCGCTGCGCGGCGCGCCGACCGTCGCCAACGGCTCGCTCTACGTGCTCAGCCAGGACAACCAGCTGTTCGCGCTCTCGCAGGCCGATGGCAAGACCCAGTGGGCGCAATCGGGCACGCTGGAGACGCAGGGCGTGTTCGGCGTCGCCGCGCCCGCCGCGAGCCAGGGCTCGATCGTCGCCGGCTTCTCGAGCGGCGAACTCAGCGCCTATCGCTACGAGAACGGCCGCGTGCTCTGGGGCGACGCGCTGTCGCGCACCTCGATCACGACCTCGGTGTCGAGCCTGTCGGATATCGACGCCGATCCGGTGATCGATCAGGGCCGCGTCTACGCGGTCGGGCAGGGCGGCCGCATGGTCGCGCTCGACCTGTCGACCGGCCAGCGGATCTGGGAACAGAATTTCGCGGGGATCTCGACCCCGTGGATCGCGGGTGAATGGCTGTTCGTCGTCACCGACGACGCGCGTCTCGTCTGCCTGTCGCGCGCCAACGGCAAGGCGCGCTGGATCGCGCAGCTGCAGCGCTTCAAGAACGCCAAGAAGAACAAGGGCAATCAGGTCACCTGGTTCGGCCCGGTGCTCGCGGGCAACCGGCTGGTGCTGACCAATTCGCTCGGCGGCATCGTCTTCGCCTCGCCGAGCGACGGCAGCGTGCTGTCTACGGTCGACGCGAAGGAATCCTTCGCGCTGCCGCCGATCGTCGCCAAGTCGACGATCTACACCGTCAGCCAGAAGGGGCGGATCGCGGCATATCGGTAAGCCGTTTCCTTCCCGCACCGCGGGGAGGGGGGACTGCCCGGCGCGGCCGGATGGTGGAGGGGAGCGCCACGAACGCAGGCGCCTCGCCGCCTCCCCGTCCGGGGTGACGAATGGTAGGACTCGATGGCCGTGCTCCGGTGAGCGTGAGGTGAGTCTCAGCGCCTAGCAATACACCTCCATTCCCTTATCCCCCCGCCTCTTCTAAGACGCCGGCATGTCCCGTCTCCCTATCGTCGCGATCGTCGGTCGTCCCAACGTCGGCAAGTCGACGCTCTTCAATCGTCTCGTCGGCAAGAAACTCGCGCTCGTCGACGATCGGCCGGGCGTCACCCGGGATCGCCGCGAAGGCGATGCGCATCTGCTCGGCATCGATTTTCGCATCGTCGACACCGCGGGGTACGAGGATCACGACGCACAGTCGCTGCCTGGCCGAATGCGCCAGCAGACCGAGGCCGCGGTCGCGCAGGCCGACGTCGCGCTCTTCATGTTCGATTCTCGCGCCGGGATCGTCCCGCTCGACGAGGAGATCGCGCGCTGGTTGCGGACCGCGGACGCGCCG
The DNA here is from genome assembly GCF_052567495.1 of Sphingomonas sp. Tas61C01. NCBI lineage: Bacteria > Pseudomonadati > Pseudomonadota > Alphaproteobacteria > Sphingomonadales > Sphingomonadaceae > Sphingomonas > Sphingomonas sp. Tas61C01. The sequence goes on along the minus strand of NZ_CP199583.1, from coordinate 851,516 downwards.
GTGATCCTGCTCGCCAACAAGGCGGAGGGTCGCGCGGGCGAACAGGGCATCCTCGAATCCTTATCGCTCGGCTTCGGCGATCCGGTGCAATTCTCCGCCGAGCATGGCGAGGGGCTCGCCGACCTGTTCGAGGCGCTGCTACCGTACCTCGATCGCGGCGACGACGACATCGTCGAGGAAGAGGATGACGAGCGCCCCGACGCGCCGCTGAAGCTCGCGATCGTCGGCCGGCCCAACGCCGGCAAGTCTACGCTGGTCAATCGCATGCTCGGCGAGGAGCGGATGATCACCGGCCCGGAAGCCGGCATCACCCGCGATTCGATCGCGATCGACTGGCTGTGGGAGCCCGCGGGCGGCGAGGCGCGGCAGGTGCGGCTGATCGACACCGCGGGCATGCGCAAGCGCGCCAAGGTGCAGGACAAGCTGGAGAAACTGTCGGTCGCCGACGCGCTCCACGCGGTCGACTTCGCCGAAGTGGTGGTGCTGCTGCTCGACGCGACGCTGGGGCTGGAGGCGCAGGACCTGCGGATCGCCGACCGGGTGCTGGAGGAAGGCCGCGCGCTGATCATCGCGCTCAACAAATGGGACGTCGCCGAAAACGCCTCGTCGCTGTTCAACGGCGTCAAGAAAGCACTCGAGGACGGGCTCAGCCAGGTGAAGGGCGTTACCGTGCTCACCGTCTCGGCAGCGACCGGCAAGGGCATCGACCAGGTGATCCAGGCCGCGTTCGACACCCGCGAGGCGTGGTCCAAGCGGGTCGGCACCGGCGAGCTCAACCGCTGGTTCGAACGCGCGATCGAGGCCAATCCGCCGCCCGCGCCCGGCGGCAGGCGGATCAAGATGCGCTACGTCACCCAGGTGAAGACGCGGCCGCCGAGCTTCGTGATCTTCGGTACCCGCGTCGATCAACTGCCCGCGAGCTACGAACGCTATCTGGTCAATTCGATGCGGCGTGAACTCGGCTTCGGCGCGGTTCCCGTGCGGCTGTCGCTGCGCGCTGCCAAAAATCCCTTCGATCCAAAATGATCGGCGACGTTGGCAACGTCGTGTTTACTGATCAGGACTAATGCTTCGGCCATACCTTCGCGGATCAGTCTGCGGCGCAGGGAGATGGCAGTGTCGTTCGAAGGCAGCACGTTGGTGGATTGGACGGCCTATGCCCAGGCGCGTAGCGAACTGGGCGCGGGCTTTGTGCGGATCCTCGGTTATTTCCGCGAAGACGGCGTCAAGTCGGTCGCCGCGATCGAGCAGGCGATGCGCGTCGGCAGCGCCGCGGCGCTGGTGATTCCCGCGCACACGCTGAAGGGCGAGGCACGCCAGTTCGGCGCCGAACCGCTCGCGACCCTCGCCGAACAGATCGAGACGACCGCGCGCGATTGCGTCGAGTTCCAGGATACCTGCGAACATGCGCTGGAACACGTCGTCAAGCTGCGCCCGCTGTTCGCGGAAACCCTGGCGCTGCTGGAACGCGAGGCCAACCCGCTGGTGGCACGCAAACCGCAGGGCGGCGGCTTCGGCCGCAAGACCGCCAGCTTCTGAGCGCCCCGTGCTCCTGCGTTCGCAGGAACACGCGGGAGTGGTCGCTTGACAGTAAGCTGTCAGTCCTGAACTTCTAGCGCTCGGCACCGCATGATGCGAAATGCCACGGAGCGCGCCCATGACCCCGATCGTCCTTGCCCTCGCTTTGCAGATCACGTCGGTCGCCCCCATCGTGAAGGGCACCGCGCTGCCGCCGCCGGTCAGCGAGGAGAGTGCGCCGCTCGCGGTCGTCGATGCGCTGTTCCGCGGGATCGCCGCGCGCGATGCCGCCGCGGTCGGCGCGACGATGCGGAACGATGCGACCGCCACCGTCGCCAACGAGAAGTCGGATGGCACGCGTACGATAAGCCATATGTCACGCGAGGCGATGCTGGCGAGCTTCAAGCCCGGCCCCGAGCGGTTCGAGGAGCGGATGTACACTCCCGCGGTCGAGATCGACGGCGACATCGCGATGATCTGGGGCCGCTACGATTTCCTGATGAACGGCAAGGTCGTCCACTGCGGCTATGATCATTTCGACATGGTTCGCGAAAATGGCAGCTGGAAGATCCAGAACATCACCTGGTCGTCGCGGACCACCGGTTGCGGCGCCTGACGAGGCTGTCCTACGGCGCTGCTTGGGCCTAGATGAGGGCATGACCCACCTTCAACTTATTCAACATTCGCGGACGCGGGCATGATCGATTCGCTCCTGATCGCCAACCGCGGCGAGATCGCCTGCCGGATCATCCGCACCGCGCGCGCGCTCGGCATCCGCACTGTCGCGGTCTATTCCGATGCGGACGCGCAGGCGCTGCACGTCCGCCAGGCCGACGAGGCGGTGCATATCGGCGCGAGCCCGGCGCGCGAAAGCTATCTGGTCGGCGACCGCATCATCGCCGCGGCGCGCGAGACCGGCGCCGCCGCGATCCATCCGGGCTACGGCTTCCTCAGCGAGAACGCCGACTTCGCGCAGAGCGTGCTCGACGCCGGGCTGGTCTGGGTCGGCCCCGATCCGTCGAGCATCCGCGCGATGGGGCTGAAGGATGCGGCGAAGGAACGGATGATCGCCGCGGGGGTGCCGGTCACGCCGGGCTATCTCGGGGCGGACCAGTCGCCCGACCGGCTACAACGCGAGGCCGACGCGATCGGCTATCCGGTGCTGATCAAGGCGGTCGCCGGCGGGGGCGGCAAGGGCATGCGCCGGGTCGACGACGCCGCGGACTTCGCCGACGCGCTGGGATCGTGCCGGCGCGAGGCGGCGTCGTCGTTCGGCGACGACCGCGTGCTGATCGAAAAGTACATCCTGTCCCCGCGTCATATCGAGGTGCAGGTGTTCGGCGACCGCCACGGCAACGTCGTCCATCTGTTCGAACGCGATTGTTCGCTCCAGCGCCGTCATCAGAAGGTGATCGAGGAGGCGCCGGCGCCGGGGATGGACCCGGCGACCCGCGAGGCGGTGTGCGCGGCGGCGGTGAAGGCGGCGCAGGCGGTCGACTATGTCGGTGCGGGCACGATCGAGTTCATCGCCGATGCCAGCGACGGGCTCCGCGCCGATCGTATCTGGTTCATGGAGATGAATACCCGGCTACAGGTCGAACATCCGGTCACGGAGGAGATCACCGGGCAGGACCTGGTCGAATGGCAGCTGCGCGTTGCGAGCGGCGAACAATTGCCGCTTACCCAGACCGATCTCGCGATCGACGGCTGGGCGATGGAGGCGCGGCTCTATGCAGAGGATCCCGCCAAGGGGTTCCTGCCGTCGATCGGGCGGCTCGACCTGTTCGATCTCGGCGACGCGACGCGGGTCGATACCGGGGTCCAGCAGGGCGCGGAGATCTCGCCCTTCTATGATCCGATGATCGCCAAGGTGATCGCCTGGGGCGAGACCCGCGAGGACGCCCGCGAGACGCTGGCCGATGCGCTCGACGCGGCGGTGGTCTGGCCGGTGCGATCCAATGCCGGGTTCCTCGTGGAGGCGCTCGATCACCCCGCCTTCGTGGCGGGCACGCTCGACACCGGGCTGATCGCGCGCGAGGGCGATGCGCTGATGCCGCCGGTGCAGCCGACCGAGGAGGCGCTGATCGATGCCGCCGCGTCGCTGGCGATGCCGGGGCTGGTGCCGGGCTTCCGCCTCAATGCGTCGCCGCGGCTGTCGGGCAGCTTCCTGCTCGACGGCGAGCCGGTGACGATCGACTTCACCGATGCCGATCCGGGCGAACTCGCCGAAGCGGACAGCGTGCTGATCGCCGAGGGCGGGCAGGTGTGGGAGCTGCGCCGCTGGCGCGCGACCGGCGTCGCCGCGGGTGCCGCCGCTGACGGCGCGATCCTGTCGCCGATGCCGGGGCGGATCATCGCGGTCGACGTGAGCGTCGGCGACAGCGTTATCAAGGGCCAGAAGCTGGTCACGCTGGAGGCGATGAAGATGGAACACAGCCTCGTCGCGCCGTTCAACGGCGTGGTCGAGGATCTCACGGCCATCGTCGGTGGGCAGGTGTCCGAAGGCGCGACCCTGTCGCGGATCGTGGCATCGGGAGAGGCACCACTCGCGGGCGAGTGACTGCTCGTGGGGCTGCGGGCGCCGCTACTCCCCCCGTCCCGCGAAGCGCAGGTGCAACTGCCGCTGCCACGCCGCGAGGTCGGCATAGGACAGCATCTCGTGGAACGCGAAGCCGAGCCGGTGGTCCTTCGCCCAGCGCAGCGTCGCATGGCGTGGCGGCAGGCCGGGGATCGAGATGCGGACGTCGCCAGTCATGGGCGTATGCGACGACAGATCGATCCGGCACCCGGTCTGCGACACGTCCTGGAGCTGCGCGGGGCTCATCTGCCCATCGTGCCAGATGAGCACGGTGCAGGTCGCGGACAGGCGCGGGGTGCGTGCCAGGCTGCCCGCGATCCCGGCGGGCGGGTGGAGCAGCGCGTCGACCGGGATCTCCGCGTCGAACTTGGCGCCGAAGCGCCCGTCCTCCGCCCATACCACGATGACATCGACCGCGCTGCCGTTGCGGAATTCGACACACACTCGCTCGCCGGGCTGGAACGGTACGTCGCAATCGATCATCATGCCGCCGGGCGCGACATTACGGATCCGGCAGAGATAATCGCCCGACGCCGCGATCACCCGGCCGACGAGGAGGATCGTGGTCAGCCGAACTTCGCCGCGCCGGTGCCGCCCGCCCGCGGCGGCGTCGTCACCGGACGGATTCGGGTGGTGGGATGGATGGTTGTGCATGTCGTTCATCAAGCGGGCTCCGCTCTGGTGATCGCGACGCGGCGCACCACGCCGCGACCGAACGCTTCGGGAGCGGCGGCGAGAGCCACCGCGCGCAGCCCGTCGACGTCGGGCAGCAGGCCGTCGGGCCCCGCGGCCAGCGGCATCCTATAGGTGCGCATGTTGATCGCGTGGAGCAGCATCGGCAGCTGCTGGGTGACCGTGGCGACCTGGTCGGCCTCCACCTCGAGCCCGAGATCGAACGAAACATATCCCGCCAGCCGGCCATCGGCCATCACCAGCGGCGCGAGCACCTTGGGCACCGCGACGAACGCCAGCACCGGCGCGGGCGGCGCGGCCTCCGCGGCAGGCGGTTTGAGCAGCCGCAGCGCGAACGCACCCGCGGCGCCACTGCCGAGCCCCGCCGCGAGCAGCACGGGAAGGAGGACGAGGCGCTTCATCGCCGGGTCAGAACCGGAAGCTCGCATCGCTGGGCAGCGCAGGGGCCGCGCCCTTGGCGATGATGGTGATGCGCCGATTCTCGGGCCGGCCCGGCTGGTTCGGGTAGAGCGGCCGGGTGTCGGCGAGCGCGACCAGCTCGGCGAAACGCCCGGCCGGGAGCCCCGCGGCGATCAGCGCGCTGCGGGCGGCGATCGCGCGGTCCCCCGACAGCCGCCAATTGGCGTCGTTGCCGCTCTGCCGCCCGTCGCCGTCGGTGTGCCCCTCGATCGCGATCTGCGCGTCCGACCGCGCCAGCTTCGTCGCCAGCCCGGCGAGCATCGCCTGCGCGAACGGGTTGAGCTGCGCGGTGCCGGTGCGGAACAGCGACCGCCGCGCGCTGTCCATCAGCACGATCCGCAAGCCGTCGCGCTCGCTTTCGACCTTCACCGTTCGCTTGCCGTCGTCGTCGGGCGGGGTGCTGTCGATCGCCACCCGCATCTCCTGCGCCAGCACCCGCAGCGACGCGTCGGGGATCGTCGCGGTGCCACCCCGCGACGTGCCCGCGGTCGCCGATTCCATCGCCGGCTCGCCCGCGGCGGGCACTTGGCTGTCCGATTGCGCGCGCCGGGTCTGTCCGCCGGCGCCGGGCATGCCGCCGATGCCCTTGGCCGACGACACCGGTTCGCCGGGCGCAGTGATCGAGGTCGAGGTGGAGGGCGAGAAATATTCGGCCAGCCCCTTCTTGCGTTGCTTGTCGGGGTTGCTGATCAGCCAGAGCAGCATGAAGAACGCCATCATCGCGGTGACGAAATCGGCATAGGCCACCTTCCACGCGCCGCCATGATGCCCGCCCGCGATCTTCTTGACGCGGCGGATCACGATCGGGCGTTGGTTGGCGCGGGCGGCCATGGTGCTACGCCGCCTGCGCCAGCGCGGCGCGCAGCCGGTCCTGGATATGCCCCAGCCGTACCGGCGCGACCGCATCGTGCGCGCAATCGCCCGCCGACAGCCGGTCGAGCACCGCTGCGCTTTCATGGGTGCACTGGACCAGCAGGTCGAACGCCTGAAGCTGATCGAGATACTTGCTCGCGAAATGCTCGTCGCCGACCAGCACCTCGGCGAGCCGTTCGAGCAGGTCGCTGATGTGGCGCAACTCGTCCGCGATGGCGCTTTGCAGCAGGGCGGCGAGCGGTTGTGAATTGGGCATGGTGACGCGCTTCTTCGGCAAGAGGGGCGGGGGACGGCTCAGAACAATTCCAGCTCGCCGTCGGCATGGATCGGCGTCGGCTTGGGGGTGGCGATCAGCGGTACGGCCTGCGCGACGAGTTGTGCGCGCGCCTTGCCGTCATAGGGTAGGAATTCGACCTTGCGGGCGCGGCTGCCGCCGACGTCGACATGGCCGATCGCGATCCCTTCGGTCTCGATGAAGCGCCTGGCAAAGGCGGCGTTCTCGGTGCCGATGCCGCCGAGTCCCGCCACGATCGTCGCTCCGCCATAGATGTGCGCCCGCAGCCGGTCGCGCGCGGCGCCCTGCGCCATCATCGCGTTGATCAGCAACTCCATCGCATGGACGCCGTAGCGCTGCATGTCGTAGCTGCCGAGCTTCGCGCCTTCTTCGGGCTGGCCGAGCAGGAAATGGTTCATGCCGCCGACATGCGCGACCGCGTCGTGCAGGCACACCGCGATGCACGATCCGAGCAGCGTCGTGATCACGGTGTTCGGCTCGCCGAGCGCGACGTGATCGCCCTGGATGATCGAGATGCGGCGCATCGCGTCAGGAAAGCTCGCCGAAGACGCGCTCGATCTTGTCCTTCAGCGCGGCGGGCGCGAACGGCTTGACCAGATAGTTGTTCACGCCGAGCGCCGCCGCCTTCTGAACGAGATCACGATCGGACGAGCCGGTGAGCATGATGAACACGGTCTTGCCGATCACGGGATCCTCGCGGACCGCCTTCAGCAGTTCGAGCCCATCCATCTCGGGCATGTTGAAGTCGGAGATGATCAGGTGGACCCGGTCGCTCTTGATCGACGCGAGCGCCTCCGTCGCAGCGCCCTTGTCGCGGACGTCGCGGAAGCCGAGATCCTGCAGCGAACGGCGGATCATCGCCCTCATGCTGGCCTGATCGTCGACAACCATCACCTTGATCGCAGAAGCAGCCGGCATCTCAGTTCCCCAGTTTCTTGCCGCAGGCAGCCAGGATGGCTCCCGGCAGCGCCGACAGACTCAGTTCGCGCTCCACCGCGCCGATCGTCTTCGCCGCGCGCGGCATGCCGTAGACCACGCAGCTTTCCTGCGACTGGCCGAAGGTCCGCGCGCCGGCCTGGCGCATCGCCAGCAACCCCTCCGCCCCGTCGCAGCCCATGCCCGTGAGGATCGCGCCCACCGCCGCGGCGCCGCGTTTCGCGACCGACCGGAACAGCACGTCGACCGAGGGCCGGTGACCGCCGACCGGATCGCCGCGGGTGAGCCGCAGCGCCCCGGAGGGGCCACCGAGGAGCGTCATGTGCGTGTCGCTCCCTGGTGCAATATAGACGGTCCCGCGCTCGATTGGGCTGCCGTCGGTGGCTTCCTTCACGCGGAGCTGGCATTCGCGGTCGAGCCGCGCCGCGAAGCTGCCGGTGAACGCCGCGGGCATGTGCTGGACGATCAGGATCGGCGGGCAATCCGCGGGCAGCGCGCCGAGCAGCGAGAACAGCGCCTCCACCCCGCCGGTCGACGATCCGATCGCGACGACCGCGTCCTCGCGCGCGCCGGCAGGCATTGTCACCGGGGTCGTGATGGCCGTGGCGGTCGCGCGCACCGACGACCGTGCCGCCGCCTTCACCGTCGATCGCAGCAGCGCCGCGTCGCGGAGCAGGTCGTCGGCGTTGCCCGACGGCTTGGCGATGCAATCGACCGCACCCAGGCGCAGCGCCTCGATCGTCACCGCCGCGCCCTTCGCGGTCAGGGTCGAACACATCACCACCGGCATCGGCCGAAGGCGCATGATCCGTTCCAGGAACGACAGCCCGTCCATGCCCGGCATTTCGACGTCGAGGGTGATGACGTCGGGCTCGAGATCCTTGATCATCTGCCGCGCGGTATGCGGCTCCGGCGCCTGTCCGACGACCTCGATCTCGGGATCGGCGGACAGGATGCGCGCCAGCACCGCGCGAATCGAGGCGCTGTCGTCGACGATGAGCGTACGGATGCGTCCGGTCACGCCGCGCCCCCGCGCTTGACGTAGATGGTCTGGCCGCAGCCCTCCATCACCCGGGCGGCAGCGCCGATCAGGCGTTCGGAATGGCCGATATAGAGGTGCCCGCCGGGGACGAGCATGTCGATGAAGCGATGCTCCAGCTCCTCCTTCGCGCGGTCGTCGAAATAGATCATGACGTTGCGGCAGAAGATCACGTCGTAGCGCTGCTTCATCGGCCACGCGTCGAACAGGTTGAGCACCCGCGCGGTCACCAGCTCGCGCGCCTGCGGCGCGATCTCGAACTCGCTGCCCACGGGGTGGACCCAGGCGTTGCGATACGCCGGCGGGATCGCTGCGACGGTGGTGTCGGCATAGGTCGCGCGGCGGACGCTCTCGACCACGTGCGGCGCGAGATCGGTGGCGAGCAGCTTGACGTCGGCGCTGCGCAACCACGACGCCGCGGTGCGATCCTCGCCGAGCAGGCACATCGCGATCGTGTAGACCTCCTCGCCGCTCGAACAGCCGGCCGACCAGATCCTGACCGGGCGGGTGCGTGCCTGGGTCTTCAGCGCCGGCATCACCGCGCTGCGGAAATGTTCGAAATGGTGGTTCTCACGGAAGAAATGCGTGTGGTTGGTGGTCAGCGCGACGACCATCTCGCCGCGCTCGACCGGATCCGACTGCACCATCCGCACGTAATCGCGGCAGGTCGCGATGCCGTGCATCCGCAGACGGCGCGACAACCGCCCATGGACCAGCGTCTTCTTGATGTCGGTGAGGTGGATCCGCGCATCGCTCTGCATGATCGCGGCGATCGCCGCGAATTCCGGGTCGCCAAGTTGTGCGACGCCCGGCTGGTCCACCACAGCACCGGCGGTGGTCACGCGGCGATGTCCAGGCTCGGCGTCAGGCTCAGCGCATCGAGATCGAGCAGCAGCACCATGATGCCGTCGTCGTCGGTGTGCGCGGCGGCACCCTCGCCGGCGCGGGTGGTGGTCTTGACCAGCCCCGCGATGACGCTCGGCTCGCCGATCTCGACGTCGGGGGCAGGGCGGATCTCGCTGTCCTGGATCAGCACGATGTCGGCGACCTCGTCGACCAGGAAGCCCGCCTGCTTGCCGACGATGTTGACGACCAGGATGCACGATCGCGCATGGATCACGCTGGGTGGCCAGCCGAGCCGTTCGGCCAGGCACACCACCGGCACGACGGTGCCGCGCAGGTTGGTGACGCCCTTGATGAAGCTCGGCACGCCGGGCAGCGGGGTGGGCTCGTCCCATTCGCGGATCTCGATCAGCGAGGACATGTTGATCCCGAAGATCTGCTCGCCGAGCGAGAAGGTGACGATCTTGCGCTCGCCGGGGCTGTCGATGGTGCTCATGCGGCCATTCCTTTCGTGATGTGGCGTAGCGGCGGCGCAGCGGGCGCGACCAAGGCTTCGATGTCGAGGATCAGCGCGATCGATCCGTCGCCGAGGATGGTCGCGCCGCCCAGCCCGCGGATCGGGTGGAGGTTCTTGTCGAGGCTCTTGATCACCACCTCGCGGCGATCGTCGATGGTGTCGACCATCAGCCCGACATGGCCCGCGGTCTCGCTCTCGACGATGATCACCAGCGACTCTTCGGGCGCGGAGGTGTCGTTGTCGCCGAGCCCGAAGGTGCGGGTCAGCCGTCGCACGGGCAGGTAGTTGCCGCGCAGTTCGATCACCTCGCCGGTGGTGCTGGTCGGGCGGACCTGGCCGGGTTCGGGCTGGACCGTCTCGACCACGTTGGCGAGCGGCAGCACGAAGCGCTGCCCCGCCAGCCGCACGATCATGCCCTCTAGGATCGCGAGCGTCAGCGGCAGGATCATCGTAAAGGTCGTGCCCTTGCCCGGCACCGACGTGATCTCGACCCGGCCGCCCAGCGCCTCGACGTTGGAGCGGACCACGTCCATGCCCACGCCGCGCCCCGAGATGTTCGATATTGTCTCCGCGGTCGAGAAGCCCGGCGCGCAGATCAGCTGGTCGATCTCCTCGTTGGTCAGGGTCACGTCGGCGGCGACGATGCCCTTTTCGATCGCCTTGGCGAGCACACGCTGGCGATCGATCCCGCCGCCGTCGTCGGCGACCCGGACGAAGATCCGCGCGCCCTTCTGCTCGGCCGACAGCTTGATCGTGCCCTCCGCCGGCTTGCCCGCGGCGGCGCGGCGTTCGGGGCTCTCGATGCCGTGATCCATCGCGTTGCGGATCATGTGGGTCAGCGGGTCGCCGATCTTCTCGATCACGCCCTTGTCGACCTCGGTGGTCTCGCCACTGGTTTCGAGGATGACCTGCTTGCCGGTCTCGACCGACAGATCGCGCAGCATTCGCGGTACGCGGCTGAACGCCTGTTTGATTGGCTGCGCGCGCAGCGACATGACCGTGTCCTGGATCTCGCGGGTCAGCCGCGACAGTTGCGGCAGCTCGACGCGCTCCTGATCCTTGGGGCTGAGCCGATCGGCGAGGATCGATCCGCGGATCACCAGCTCGCCGACCAGGTTCAGCAGCATGTCGAGCTTGACCAGATCGACGCGGATCGTCTGTGCGGCCGCGTCCGGCACGCGCGCGACGTCGCCGGTCGGCGCGTCGGGCGTCGGGCGCGGGGGCGGCGCGGCTGCGGGAGTGCTGGCGGCCGGCGGCGGCGGGAGCGCCGCGACCGGGGCGGACGGCGCCACCGCTTCCTCCACGACCGGCGCGGGCAGGCCCATGCGCTGGATCGCGACGATCGAATCGGGCGGCACGAAGTCGAAGCAATCCGCGATCGCGGCTTCCTCGACGGTGCCCGGCACCTCGAACGTCCAGCCGACATAGCTGTGCTCGGGTTCCAGATCGCGCAGCGGCGGCAGGCTGCTCAGATCGACCGCCGTGATCGATCCGCCCAGCCGCTCGATCTCGCGCACCGTCAGCAGCGGCTCGGCGCCGTTGGCGAGCGCGGCGTCGGATGGCCTGAAGCGCACCGTCCAATTGCCGATCGGTGCCTCGTCCAGCGCCTCGAGCGCAACGCCGACAGGCTCGAACCCGAACTCATCGATCTCGACCACTGCGGCGACGGGTTCGAAGCCGAACGGATCGGCGTCCGCCGCCGCGATCGGCGCAGGCGCAGGCGCAGGGGGCGGGGGCGGGGCCGCGGCAGGGGCCGCGCCGACATCGGGCGCGCCGCCGGTCTTCAGGATCTGGTCGAGCGCCTCGAGCACCGGCCCGTCCTGCGGCAGGGCGGCGATGCCCTTGGCCGCGGCGACGTGATCCGACAGGATGTCGAACGCCGCGAGCATCACCTTGGTGACGCCGGCGGTCGGCGCGATCCGCTCGGCGCGAACCTCGTCCAGGACGTTTTCGAACCGGTGCGAGAACGCGGTCAGCGCCGCATGCCCGAACGCGCCCGCACCGCCCTTGATCGAATGGACCGCGCGGAACACGCCGGCGATGACCTTGGGCGACACGTCGCCCGCATCCATCGCCGACAAGCCCGCTTCCGCGGTGACCAATCCCTCGGCGCATTCTTCGAAGAAGATCGCCTGGATATCGTCGAGTTCCTCGCTCATGGGCACACCCGACGGATCGCCGTCCCCAGCTTGATGGCGTCGAACGGCTTGGTGATCCAGCCGGTGGCGCCGGCGACGCGCGCCCGCGTCTTCTTCTCTTCCGAAAATTCGGTCGACAGCACCAGGATCGGCACGCCGCGGAACTCGGGCCGCGCGCGGACCGCCTCGATCAGCTCGAAGCCGTCCATCTCGGGCATGTTGATGTCGGTGATCAGCAGGTCGGGCTTGACCTCGTACATCCGTTCGAGCCCGTGGCGGCCGTCGTTCGCGGCTTCGATGCGGAAGCCCTGCGCGGTCAGCGACGCCTTCAGCAGCATTCGCATGCTCGCAGAATCGTCGACGGTGAGTATCATCTTGCTCACGCTTGGATGTCCTTCCGAAGGTCGAGGCCGATCGCGTCGGCGAGGCGGCAGCCGTTCACGCGATCGGTGAAGGCCTGGCTGGGATCGATGATCGCGAAGCGCTGGCCGTTGGCCGTCGCCTCGATACGGGCGGCGACGAGCAGCTGGAGCGTCGCCTGGCCGATGCTCTCGACCTCCGAGGCATCGACCTCCATCGCGCCGTCGAGATCGGCGGCGAGGACCAGCCGGACGCGGGTCTCCTCCGCGGTCACGGTGGTGCAATGCGCGGGGAGGCGGAGCGAGCGCTCGTCGTCGCGCTCGGCTTCAGGCGGGAACGGCAGAGAGTTCATTCTTGGCCTCCTCGATAACGGTCTCGAGTTGCTGGAAGGTCGGGGACTTGGCGGACGGCGCGGCGCGCCGGGCGATCTCGATCGCGACCTGGGTGGGAATGCCCTGGGCGTGGGCGACGATCGCGGCCTTCACGACCGCGAACGCCTTGCCGTCGGCATCGATCGTCTCGAGCAGCTTGGCCGCGAGCGGACCGACCAGGCAGTAGGCCAGCAGCACGCCCAGGAACGTACCCATCAGCGCCCCGCCGATCATCGCGCCGAGCACCTCGGTCGGCTGGTCGATCGATCCCATCGTCTTGATCACGCCGAGCACCGCGGCAACGATGCCGATCGCGGGCAGCCCGTCGGCCATCTGCTGGAGCGCGTGCTGGGGCGCGAGCTCCTCGTGATGATGCTTGTCGATGTCGTTCTCCATCGCCTCTGCGATCTGGTGCGGATCCTCGAAGTTCATCGTCATCATCCGCAGGTAATCGCAGATGAAATCGACGAGGTGATGATCCGCGAGCAGCCGCGGATAGCGCGAGAAGATCGGGCTTTCCTTGGGCACGTCGAGATGCGGCTCGATCCCGATCGCGCCCTTCTTCTTGAAGGTCGACAGCAGCGAATAGAGCAGGGTGAGCAGGTCGCGGTAATCCGCATCGGTCCAACGCCCGCCCTTGAACGAGCGCAGCAATCCCTTGCCCGCGAGCTTGATCGTCGCCATCGAATTGCTGACCACGAACGCCCCGATCGCAGCGCCCGCGATCGCCAGCATCTCGTGCGGCAAGGCGTGCAGCACGATATCCATCTTGCCGCCCGACCACATGAAGCTGCCGAACACGCACAAGAGGATGATCAGGAGGCCGACACCGTTCAACATGGTAAAAAGGCTGTCCTCCGGATCGAGCGGCAATGGGAAGATTATAGGAAACCGTAAGCATCGCTGGTCGCGGCGCGATTTTTATGCTGCTTGGTGGTGACTGCCTGCACCGATCGAGGCAGCCGGTCTTCGGCGTCTGCGAGATGCAAGCGCGTGGCCCGGTGAGCACGACCGGATGGCGCGCCGTTAACCGTTTATAGGGCGCGGCGACGACCGACGGTTCGGTGCCCGGCCTAATATGTCCGCATCACCATCAATGGAGCGGCCATGTCCCTCACTGCCTATCAGCGTACCCGCACGATCACTGAAACCTCGCGCGCTACCGAACATCGGTTGATGATGCAGATCACCGGTGAGTTGATCGCGGCGCGTGATTCGGGGCAGAGCGGGCTCGCCCTGACGCCCGCGCTGTTCCGCAACCGCGAGCTGTGGAGCGCGCTTGCTGCCGCTTGTGCGGCGCGCGGCAATCTGTTGCCCGATCCGCTGCGCGCGGCGATCGTGTCGCTCGGCCTGTGGGTCGATCGCTATACGTCGGACGTCGTCGCCGGACGCGACCGGATCGATCCGCTGATCGAGGTCAACCGGACGATCATGGAAGGCCTGCACCAGGGCAGCGCCGCTGGCGAAGCGACCGCCGCCGGGCGGTGATCCGCTTGGATCAGAGCTGGTCGATCATCCCGGCGGCGTAGACCAGCCGCATGACGTCGGCGAGGTGCGCGGCGCCGAGCTTGTGCATCAGATTGGCGCGGTGGATCTCGACGGTGCGGGGCGACAGATCGAGGTCGCTCGCCATCCGTTTGTTCGACCAGCCCCGCACCACCCCGGTTAGCACGGTGCGCTCGCGACGCGACAATTGATCGATGCGCGCGCGGGCCGCCATTCGTGCGGTGCGAACCGCGAAGCGTCGTTCGACCTGGTCGAACGCGGCCTCCATGCTCGTCGCCAGCGATTGCGGCGTGCACGGCATCTCGATGACGTCGACCGCGCCATGCTTCATCGCCCGGACCGCCAGCGCCACGTCGGCGCGCAGCGTCAGCACGATCACCGCGAACGCGAACTCGCCGCTCCGAAGCCCCGACAGCAGGGCCATGCCGCCCGATTCGGAAAGGCAACCATTGACGATCACCACGCCGGGCTGATGGTCTTTCGCCTTGGCGAGAAACGCGTCGGTCGTGCGATAGGTGCGGATCACGCTGGTCTCGACCGGGAGGATCGAACGTACCGCGCCGCGGACATCTTGCCCGGCAGGTGCGCCGTCCTCGACGATATAGACCATCTGCGGCGGGATCGCCGGTTCGACGTCGATATGGCCGTGCTGGCGCTCACCCGGAAAAGCCGATTTGGCGAGCCCGACCTCGTGATCGTCGTCCATGATCGCTAACCAGGGTGACACTCGTTCGCCGGCATCGAAGGTGAACATTCGCATCGACTCCGCATGATGACCAGATCGGTCGCTTCAAATCCTATATCGGATGATACTGGTTTTAGCGATCATATAATCGTCATCAAGCGCAAATAAAATATATTTTCAGGCTCGATCGCGCATCTCTGTGTCCCATACTCGACTGCTGACGAATGGTTCGTTACCACCTCGATCAGGCTTCGTTATAAGCCGTCACGGCATGAGTGTGTGCAATACCATGGCGCTGACGTACCGAATGCAGCCGACCCTTCGCCTTTCCGCCGGTGTCGAAGCGGCTGGTCTTGTCGCCCAGATACCCGACCTCGCTCACCAGGTTGCGGGCGGCAGCGGAGGTCTCCTCGACCATCGCGGCGTTCTGCTGGGTGGACTGGTCCATCGTCCCGACCGCGGCCGAGATCTGGGTGATCGCCGCCGACTGCGCCTGGTTGTCCGCGGCCATCGTCGCGAGCAGTTCGTGGACCTGGGTGACGTCGCCAGAGATCGCCGCGAGCGCGCCGTCGACCTTCTGCACCGCCTCGACCGCGGTGACGATGTCGGTCTGGGTGACGGTCAGCTGGTCGCGCGCGCGCTTGGCCTCCTCCTCGGCGCGCATCGCCAGCGCGGAGACGAGATCGGCGACCACCGCGAAGCCGCGCCCGGCATCGCCGGCACGCCCCGCCTCGACCGCGGCGTTCATCGCCAGCACCCGGGTCTGAAAGGCGATCTTGTCGAGCCCCTCGATGACGCTGTCGATGCCCTTGGCGCTGTCCGAGACGCGGCCCATCGCCTGTACCGCCTCGTCGGCGACCGCCCGCCCGCCGCCGACGGTGGCGATCGCCTGGTCGGCGCGCTCGACGGTGCGGCTCGCCGCCCCCGCCGATGCCTTCAGCCGGCCGTCCATCTGGGTAATCGACGCCGCGGTCTCCTCCAGGCTGGCCGCGTTGCTCTCGGTACGCCGCGCCAGATTCTCCGAGGCCTGCGCGATCTCGCCCGATCCGGCGCGGATCGTGTCGGCGCTTTCGGTGATCGCGGCGACCAGCGTCCGCAGCATCTCCAGCGCATCGTTATAGTCGCTGCGCAGCGTCGCATAGGCCGCGGGAAAGTCGGACGAGATCGCCATCGTCAGGTCGCCGTTCTTCAACGCGCGGAGGTGAGTGCCGAGCCGCTGGACTAGCTGCTGCTGTTCGGCGGCGTACAGCGTGTGGGCGGTCGCGGTAGCGCGGAAGGTGAACATCGCCTTAGTCATGCGGCCGACACAATCGAGATGGTCGGTGAACATGATCGGTGCATCGGTTTCACCCGCCGCCAACGCCTCCATCCTGATCACGGTGGTGACATAGGGATCGCACACTGCGGTACGAAAGTGCGCGCCGACGATCGCGGCGGCGATCGTCGCGAGCAGCCCAATCGCGATACCGAGCACGGGCATGCCAAGGAGCCAGCCGAGCGCGGCGCCGAGTGTCGCTGCACCGACGAGGCCGGTCATCGTCCCGAAGGCGACGAGCATCTTGAGGCGGATCGGCGCGGTCGTGCGGAACCAATGCATGGATGCTCCCTGGTAGGGCGGAGCGGTGATCAGACCGCCTTATTCATCAACCTAGGTATAGGCCGATTAGAAGGCATCCGGGCAGCACCGACCCTGATAAGATGATCCTCGCGCAACCGGTCGCAGACGCTGACGATATGTGTTCGGGCACGATCCACCGCTAATATTTGCTGTTCACCGCGATCGGGGTCGCCTGATCGGCATGGGTCAGCGCGCCTTTCTTGCCGTAGACAATGCTGCGACCGCCCGCCGCTCGCTTGGCTTCGGTGGTGATCGCGCCGAGCAGGTCGTCGCAGATCGCCATCCGCCGGTTGAGCAGGTGCTGGTTGAGGTCGAGCTTGTCGAACAGCGACCCGATCGATTCACGCAACGCTGCGTGCGCATCGTCGTCGAGTTCCGTACGCCAATCGCGATCGTCGCCGCCGAGGCGGACGTTCTCCGCCTCGATGATCCCGACCAACCGGATCTTGGCCGCGACCAGACCCGCCAGTAGCGGGTCGTAGCCGGCCTCCTGCAAACGGGCATTCTCCTCGTCGAGCACCATCTCGAGCGACAGGATCGCCTCGATCAATTCAATCGACATGCGGCTGGTTCCCTTGCAACTTGATGATCTGTTCCATGACCAGCGGCGCCAGCCCGATACCCCCGCGCTTGGCCATCGCGGTGCCGATCTGTTCGCCGAGCACGCCGCGAAACATCTCCTCGGCATGACCGCCCGAAAATTCGCCGTCACTGTCCAGCGATCCGATCATCAGCTGCGCCATCTGGCCGAGGAACACCGCCTCGAACGCCTCGGCGGTACTGGCGGCGGTGGGGCCGGGGGCCACGCGTGGAACGGGCGTCGCCGGCGTGGCGATAGGGGTGACAGGATCGATCACTGGACGCCGATCTCGGCTTGCAGCGCGCCTGCGGTCTTTACCGCCTGGAGGATCGAGATCAGGTCGCGCGGCGACACGCCGAGGGTGTTGAGCCCGCCGACCAGCGACCTGAGCGAGGCGCCGCCGCCGACCATCGCCAGTGACGCGCCGCTGCCGTCGTCGACGTCGATCCGGCTTCGCGGCAGCACCACCGTCTCGCCTTGCGAGAAGGGCGCAGACTGCGACGCGACCGGCGTCTCGCTGACGCTGATCGTCAGCCCGCCCTGCGCGATCGCGACCGGGCTGATCCGCACGTCGTCGCTCATCACCACGGTGCCCGACGCTTCGTTGATGACGATGCGCGCGACCTGATCGACCTCGATCGGCAAGTTCTCGACGTCGCCGAGCAGATCGACGACGTCGCCCGCGAAGCCGCCGACGGGCCCGATCTCGACGGTCCCTGGATCGAGCACGGTCGCGGTGCCGCGATGGCGCTGGTTGATCGCCGCGGCGATGTGGCGCGCGGTGGTGAAATCGGGGTTCTTGAGCGCGAGCTTCAGGCTGGTCGCCGAGCGCAACGTATAGGGCACCTCGCGCTCGACGATCGCGCCGCCCGCAACCCTGGCGGAGGTCGCGACCCCGCGGCTGACGCTGCCGCCCGCGCCCTGCGCCTTGAAGCCGGAGACCGCGACCGGCCCTTGCGCGACCGCATAGATCTCGCCGTCGAGCGCCCGCAGCGAGGTAACCAGCAGCGTCCCGCCCTGGAGGCTGGTCGAATCGCCGAGCGCCGAAACCTGGACGTCGATGGTCGATCCGGCCCGCGAAAAGGGCGGCATGGTCGCGGTGACCGAGACCGCGGCGACGTTGGCTGGCTTCATCTTGGCATCGCGGACGTTGACGCCCATGCGTTCGAGCATCGCCTTCATCGTCTCTTCGGTGAAGGGCGAGTTGGTGGTGCGGTCGCCAGTGCCGGCGAGCCCGACGACCAGGCCGTAGCCGACCAGCTGGTTGGTGCGGACGTTCTGGACGTCGACGATGTCCTTCACCCGCGTCGATGCCTGCGCCGCACCACCGGCAACCAGCGCCAGCACCAGCACGGGGCGCAACGCACGCAGCAGGGCAGGGGGAGCGACACGCATCGTTACTGGTTTCCCGCGGGACAATGGATTATCGTTTTGTTATAGGATACGATCTAGTCTCGAGGTTCGGCTGCGGAGGTTTAAATGCGCGTCGAGGGTGTCCCGCCGTTGCTTGGGCTCGCCGCGATGGCGGCGAGTGCGGAACGTCGCTCGCAGCAAAGCTTCGATCCCGATCACGGCACCAATGGAGCGCCTCCACCCGGGCCGGGGCTGACGCCGCCCACGACATCCGTGGAGATGCTGGTCGCGCTCGCGTCGGTCGATCCGGCGATCGAGCGGCGACGCAAGATGGCGGTGGAGGCCGAACGCGGGCTGGTGCTGCTGGAACGGCTGCACCAGGAGGCGTTGGGAGGCGACATCCACCCCGAACGCATCGCGCAACTGGCCGAATGGTCGGCGAGCTTCGCGCTGCCCGACGATCCCGCGCTGGCCGCGGTCGCCCGCGACATCGACCTTCGCGTGCGGGTGGAACTGGCCAAGCACGACATCCGCGCCTGACGCGGCGGCTCAGCCGGCACGCCGGGCGAGCCGCATGACGTAGCCGATGATCTCGGCCACCGCGGCGTAATGCTCGGTCGGGATCGGATGGTCGATCTCCGCCGACGCATGCAGCGCCCGCGCGAGCGGCCGGTTTTCGACGATCGGCACCCCCGCCGCGGTCGCGACCTCGCGGATCTTCAGCGCCACCGCGTCGGTGCCCTTCGCCACCACCACCGGCGCGCCCATCTTGCCGTGATCGTAGCGGAGCGCGACCGCATAATGCGTCGGGTTGGTGATGACGACGCTCGCCTGCGGCACTGCCGCCATCATCCGCTGGCGCGACCTCCGCATCGCGATCTCGCGGATCTTGCTCTTGATCCTGGGATCGCCCTCGCTGTCCTTGTGCTCGTCCTTCACCTCCTGGAGCGTCATCTTCAGCTTGGTGAACCAGCTGTGGCGCTGATAGACGAGGTCGAACAGCGCCAGCGCGCCGACCGGCACCGCGACCGCCTTACGAGCAGCAGGACCATGCCCCCCGCGACCGCGCCGGTCGTGACCGCGTCGGCGCCGACCAGCCCGCCGAGTGCGGCAACATGGGGCCGCAGCGTCAGGTAGGTCACGATCAGGATTGCGGAGAGCTTGGCCAGCGTCTTGGCGAACTCGACCAGCGCGGGAAGCCTGAACAGTCGCTGCAATCCGGTCGCCGGCGACAGCTTGTTCCATTTGGGCGCGACCCGAGTCCAGCTGATCGTCGGCAGCCCGTGGAGCATGCCCCCGAGCAACGCGAACGCGATCAGCGTGGCGAACAGCGGCGCGAAGATGAGCGCCAGGTGCCGCAGCAGCCCGGCGACTAGCGCGTGGGCGCCGGACGGCTCGACGCGGAAGCCGTCCGCCCCTCCCCAAAGCGCGGCGCAGAGCGTCGCCACCCGCGAAAACGCGTCGATGCCCAGCCAGCCGAGGATCACCAGCATCGCCGCGAAGGCGACGGCGTTGCGCATCTCCGGCGCCATCGGCGTGTCGCCCCGGCGCCGCGCATCGGCGATGCGCTTGCCGCTGGGATCGAATCTCTTCTGGTCCTTGTCCGCCATGTCAGCGCCAACCCAACTGGATCCAGTCGATCGACGCATCCCCGAATTGCGACAGGATCGTCCCGAACAGCGCCGCGAATAGCGCGATGCCGAGCAGCAGATTGAGTGGCTGGGCGACGAAGAACACCTGGATCGCTGGGGTCAGCCGCGCGGCGAGCCCCAGCGCGACGTTGAAGACGATGCCGTAGACCAGCATCGGCGCGGCGAGGCTGACCGCCAGCGACAGCGAGCGCCCCACGGTCCGGATCGCCAACGCCGCGAAGTCGCCCGCGGGCGGCAGGCCACCGACCGGGAACACCGCATAGGATCGGATCAGCGCCCCGATCCACAGATGATGCACCAGCAGCCCCAGGCAGACCACGGCGGCGGCGACGCTCAGCGCCTTGCCGAGCACGGTCGATTGCCCGCCCTGCGCCGGATCCATGATGATCGCTGAGGTGACCCCGACCTGCAGGCTGATGATCGATCCCGCGGTCGCGATCGCGAGGAACATGATCCGCACCAGCATGCCGAGCGCGAGCCCGGTCAGCAGTTCGGCGAGGATCACGCCGGTCGCCGCATCCATGTTCCGGGCGGCGGGCAGGGCGTAGGGCGACAACAGCCCCCACAGCCCCGCGGTCATCCCGAACGCGATCATCAGCCGGATGCGGCCGGGCACCGCGTCTTCCGAGAACACCGGCAGCACCATCAGCACCGCGCCGACGCGCGCGAACAGGATCAGGAAGGCGGTCGCCTCGACCGGGAGTTGCTGGATCGGAACGGGGTTCACCGATTCACGATCCGGTCGGCGATCACGTCGGTGAAGGCGCCCAGCGCGTGACCCATCATCGGCAACGTCAGCAGCAGCAGCAGCCCCATTACCGCCAGCTTGGGGATGAAGGTGAGCGTCTGCTCCTGGAGCTGGGTTAGCGCCTGGAACAGGCTGACGACCACGCCGACGATCAGCGACGCCATCAGCATCGGCCCGCAGACCGTCAGCGCCAGGACCATCGCGGCCTTGCCGATCTCCATCGCGTCTTCGGGGGTCATCGCGGATCGGCCTGTCGCGGGAGGAGCGGTCGGGCGGGACGGGCGAGTGGCGTCAGATCTGCATCCGCATGATCTCGGAATAGGCGCTGACCACCCTGTCGCGGACCGCGACCACGGTGTCGAGCGCGGTCTCGGCCGCGCCCATCGCGGTGACGGTGTCGATCAGGTCGCCCTTGCCCGCGACCTGTCGGGCGCTCGCGGTGTCGGCGGTGCGCAGCGATCCCGCGGCGTCGCCGACCAGCGACTGGACGAGCCCGGCGAAACTGCCGTCGTCCGATGCGGCGATGCCGCCGGCCGGGCTCGTGCCGCCGATGCCGTCCTTGCCGATGCCGAGCGCGCGGCCATAGGCGGCGGTGGCGTCCAATGCTCCGATGGACATGATGGTCGCTCCTTACTTCAAGAGGTCGATGGTGCGCATCGTCAGGCTCTTGGCCGCTTCGATGGCGTTCAGATTGGCTTCGTAGGATCGTTGCGCGGCCTTCATGTCCGCGGCCTCGATGAGCGAATTGACGTTCGGCATCGCGACGTATCCCTGCGCGTCGGCGGCGGCGCTGCCGGGCCGGTACACCTTCTTGAAGGCGCCCTTGTCGGTGTCGATCGACTGTACCTTCACCCCGACCGATCCGTCCTTGCGGTCAATTTCTGGCTTGAAGGTCGCGACACGCCGCCGGTACGGATCGCCGCCGGCCACGGTCGCGGTCGAATCCGCGTTCGCCAGGTTCTCGGCGATGATCCGCATCCTGAGCGATTGCGCGCGCAGTCCGGACGCCGATACCTGCACCGAATTGGTCAGGTCCATGATGGTCTCCCGGGCAGCCGACAGGTGGCGCCCACTGTTCCAATCATAGGCAAGAATTGCCCGGCCCGGTCGGGACCCGGCAATTCTTTCCTATGATTACCGCACGGAAGGAACGGTCATGACGATCTTAGAAGACATCCATATCGAGCTTTCGATCGTGCTGGGATCCGCCAACATCCCGATCCGCCAGATCCTGCACATGAGCCGCGGCGCGATGATCCTGCTCGATTGCGGGCATGACGACCCGACCATGGTGTTCGTCAACGGCAAGGCGGTCGCCAAGGGCAAGGTGCTGGTCAACGAAGACCAGATGTCGCTGGAGGTGACGGAGGTCCTGCCGCGGGGCCGCGGCTGATGGAACTCGCCGCGCTCGGACGGACGCTGGGGTCGCTCGGGATCATCCTAGGGTTGCTCGCGGCGGCGTTGTGGGTGGTGCGGCGCTACGACATCGCGCTGCCGGGTCGCGTGGGCGCGGGCACGGCGAGCGGTCGTCGCGTCGCGGTGATCGAGCGGGTGCAGCTCGATGCCAAACGCTCGCTGGTGCTGCTGCGCCGTGACGATCGCGAACACCTGTTCGTGCTGCTGCCGGACCGGGTGGCGGTGCTCGAAACCGGCATCGTGCCGCCATGCTTAGCGCCGGCGAAGCAGGACATGGTGCTCTGCGCCGATCTGGAGGACGGCTGGTATGCGCAATAGGCTGCTGCGCCCGGCGCTCGGGATCGCGCTCGTCTGCACGCCCGGCGCGGCGTTCGCGCAGACCGCGAGCGTCGCGTTCGGGGACGGCACGCTTTCGGCCAAGGCGATCCAGCTGGTCCTGATGCTGACGGTGCTGAGCCTCGCGCCCGGCATCCTGATGACCGTCACCTCCTTCACCCGGATCGTCGTCGCGCTGTCGCTGCTGCGCACCGGGCTCGGCGCGCAGGGCGTGCCGCCCAATCCGGTGATCATCAGCCTCGCGCTGTTCCTGTCGTTCTTCGTGATGGCGCCGACCTTCGATCAGGCGTGGCAGCAGGGCGTGAAGCCCTATACCGCGGGCAAGATCAACGAGACCGAGGCGTTCGCCAAGACCGCCAAGCCGTTTCGCCGCTTCATGCTGACCCAGGTCCGCGACGACGACCTGAAGCTGTTCACGACGCTGGCGAAGAAGCCGCCGGTCGCGCGCGCCGAGACCGCGCTGCCGACGCTGGTGCCCGCCTTCATGATCTCCGAACTGCGCCGCGCGTTCGAGATCGGCTTCCTGCTGCTGCTGCCGTTCCTGGTGATCGACCTCGCCGTGGGCGCGGTGCTGATGGCGATGGGGATGATGATGCTGCCGCCGCCGACGATCTCGCTGCCGATGAAGATCATCTTCTTCGTGCTGGTGGACGGCTGGGCGATGGTCGCCGGATCGCTGGTGCGAAGTTTCGGAACGGGGTGAGGGGGCAGTACGTGACGCTTACGCGATCCGAAGCAGCTAAGCGCCAGCCGAAACTCTCTCGCTACCCCGGGGCAGGCCGGGGCCCAGGGGGGAAGGCCCATGTGACTTCGCGCTGACTTCATTACCTGCCGTCCCCGACTGGGCCCCGGCCTTCGCCGGAGTGAGGGTAGAACGTGCGGTCGATGCTCGGATCACCCACCCCGGTTCGATCACCCCTTCAGGTAAGGCGCCGCTCCCGATTTTGGCGCATCATGCTCGCTCAGCGAGTTCAGCTGGATATAATTATGGATCCCCATCCGCTCGATCATCTCGAACTGGCGTTCTAACGTGTCGACATGCTCCTCCTCGCCCGCGAGGATGTATGCGAACAGGTCGCGGCTGACGAAGTCCCTTACCGTCTCGCAATAGGCGATGGCCTCCTTCAGCTGGCCGACCGCCTCGAGCTCGAGCGCGAGATCGGAGCGGAGCGCTTCCTCCACGGTGTCGCCGATCCGCAGCCGGCCGAGCAGCTGGAAATTGGGGAGGCCGTCGAGGAACAGGATGCGTTCCGACAGCGAATCGGCGTGCTTCATCTCGTCGATGGACTCGTGCCGCTCGAACTGCGCGAGCTTGTACACGCCCCAATGATCGAACAGCCGGTAGTGAAGCCAATATTGGTTGACCGCGGTAAGCTCGTTCTTGAGCGCCTCGTTCAGATATTCGATGACCCGCGGGTCGCCCTTCATCGCCATACTCCGCCCCTTTGCTGTTACGAGTGTAGCGAAGCGCTGAGCCTCGCGGCAAGCGCCAAGGTCGGAACTGCGGCTACTACCTAGATGGCGCGCCTCGTTCAGGCGGCGGCGCGCTCTTCGTCGATGATCGCGCGTGCGATGACGGTGCATTGCCCGCATTTCGGCTGCCGGCCCATCGATCGGAATGCCTGGCAGGCGGTCATGCAGCCGCTGCGCGCGGCGTCGCGCACCTGGTGTTCACGGATAGCATTGCAGACGCACACGACCATCGGGATCCCCCTCGTAGGCGAACCCAGTACCGCTAATGAGAACAACTCGCAAGCCTTTTGCGCTGCAGTCGCAATAACAAGCGTCAGGCGAGCGCCGCGTCGGCGCCCATCAGCTTGGGGAAGAACCCTTCGTGCGCAGTCCGCAGATCGTCGAGCGTGACGGCATGGTCGCTATCGGGAAGCTCGAAGATCAGCCGGCGGCCACCGGTGCGGCCGAGCGGCTCGACCTCGACGCCGGCAGCGTGCGCCTCCGCCAGCACGTCCATCAACGCGTGGTCGTGGACGGTGACCAGATACACGCCCTGATCCTCGGCGAAGAAGGATCGGGGGCCGTCGAACGGCTGCTTGCGGTCGATCATCGCGCCGATATTGCCCGCCAGCGCCATCTCCGCGACCGCGACCGCGATCCCGCCATCGGCGACGTCGTGGACCGCGCTCAGCTGGCCCGCGTCGATGCATTTGCGGACGAAGTCGCCTGCGCGGCGCTCCGCCGCCAGATCGACGGTCGGTGGCGGTCCGGCATCGGCGCCCTCGCGGCCGTGGAGCTCGCGCAGCCACAGCGACTGGCCGAGATGTCCGGCGCGCGTGCCCACGGTCAGGATGATGTCGCCGATCCCCTTGAATGCGATCGTCGCGCTCTTGGTCCAATCGGCGAGCAGGCCGATGCCCCCGATTGCCGGGGTCGGCAGGATCGCGGTGCCGCTACTGTCGGCGTCGCTCTTGGTCTCGTTATACAGGCTGACGTTGCCCGACACGATCGGGAAGTCGAGCGCGGCGCAGGCCGCCGCCATGCCCTCGATGCAACCGACCAGCTGGCCCATGATCTCGGGCCTTTGCGGGTTGCCGAAATTGAGGCAGTCGGTCGTCGCGAGAGGCCTGGCGCCGACCGCGGTCAGGTTGCGCCAGCACTCGGCGATCGCCTGCTTGCCGCCCTCATAGGGGTCCGCAAAGCAATAGCGCGGCGTGCAGTCGGTGCTGATCGCCAGGCCCTTGGCAGTGCCGTGGACGCGCACCACCGCAGCGTCCCCGCCCGGCCGCTGAACGGTGTCGGCGCCGACCATGTGGTCGTACTGCTCCCAGATCCAGCGCCGCGAGGCGAGATCGGGCGACGCCATCAACGCCAGCAGGTCCGCGGCAATGTCGGTGTCGGTCGGCAGCGCGCCGAGCGGGGCGGGGGGCGCCGTCCTCGTGTGCGGGCGGTCATAGGCGGGCGCATCGTCGGCCAGCGGCCCGAGCGGGATGTCGCAAACCGTCTCGCCGCGGAAGGTCAGGACCATCCGCCCGGTGTCGGTCACGCGGCCGATCACGGCGAAGTCGAGCTCCCATTTGCGGAAGATCGCCTCCGCCTCGGCCTCGCGACCGGGCTTCAGGACCATCAGCATCCGTTCCTGGCTCTCGCTCAGCATCATCTCGTAGGGTGTCATGCCGGTCTCGCGCTGCGGCACGTCGTCCATCTTCAGCTCGATGCCGACCCCGCCCTTCGACGCCATCTCCACCGACGAGGAGGTCAGGCCCGCCGCGCCCATGTCCTGGATCGCGACGATCACGTCGGTCGCCATCAATTCGAGGCACGCCTCGATCAGCAATTTCTCGGTAAAAGGGTCGCCGACCTGGACCGTCGGGCGCTTCTCCTCCGAATCATCGGAGAAATCCGCGGACGCCATCGTCGCGCCGTGGATGCCGTCGCGCCCGGTCTTGCTGCCGACATAGACGATCGGATTGCCGATTCCCGACGCGGCCGAATAGAAGATCTTGTCGGCATCGGCGATGCCGACGGTCATCGCGTTGACCAGGATGTTGCCGTCAAAGGCGCTGTGGAAGTTTACCTCGCCACCGACCGTGGGCACCCCGACGCAGTTGCCGTAGCCGCCGATGCCGTGGACCACGCCGGCGATCAGATGCCGCATCTTCGGGTGATCGGGCCGACCGAAGCGCAGGGCGTTGAGATTGGCGATCGGCCGCGCGCCCATCGTGAACACGTCGCGCAGGATCCCGCCGACCCCGGTCGCGGCGCCCTGATAGGGCTCGATGTACGAAGGGTGATTATGGCTCTCCATCTTGAAGATCGCCGCCTGGCCGTCCCCGATATCGACGACGCCCGCATTCTCGCCGGGGCCGCAGATCACTTGCGGACCGGTGGTCGGCAGCTTCTTCAGATGGATCCGGCTCGATTTGTAGCTGCAATGCTCGGACCACATCACCGAAAAGATGCCGAGTTCCACCAGGTTCGGCTCGCGGCCGAGCGCGTGGAGGACGCGGTCATATTCGTCCGGGGAAAGGCCGTGCTCGGCGACGATCTGCGCGGTGATTTCGGTCATGCGGGCACGCCTTAGCGGCGCGGCCGCACCGCGTCACTATCGGCGCCGGCAGATGGTTGACGCCGCGACAACCATGTTCACTAAATCCGCTGCAACGGAGTCGCCGTTACACTGACACCGAAGGAGGTGCTCATGTCGACCGACAGCATCGGATATCCCCTACCCGTCCTCAAGAATGGTTATGCCTGCCTGAACGCCGTCGAAATCGAGCTGGCGAGCAAGAACATCGATCCGGCACGGCCACGGGCCGGTCCCGAGTCGAGCAGGCCACCGCTCGCTGCCGTACAGGGCGCCTCGGAGCGATCCTTGCCGTCGGCATACGCAAGAGAGCCCGGCAGCGTGACCGGCTATGCCGCGGATGCGGTTCGGCGATCCCCGGCCTCGTCCGGTACACGGCTGTCGCTGAGCGCCTGAGCGATCGGCCGCGTCAGGCGTGCGCCGATCAAGTATAAAGTCCCGTTTAGAGCGCTCAGTCGTAGGGCGGCTGGTGCAAGCCCGCCGGGCTCACCGTGAAGATCTCGCACCCGCTGTCGGTGATCCCGACCGAATGCTCGAACTGCGCCGACAGCGAGCGATCCCGAGTCACCGCCGTCCACCCGTCCTCGAGCAGCTTCACGTCCGGCCGGCCGATGTTGATCATCGGTTCGATCGTGAAGATCATCCCCGGTTTCAATTCGGGTCCGGTGCCGGGGCGGCCGACATGGACCACCTCGGGCGCGTCGTGGAACAGGCGCCCGACGCCGTGGCCGCAGAAATCGCGGACCACGCCGTAGCGGTGCTTTTCGGCATGGCGCTGGATCGCATGCGCGACGTCGCCCATCGTGTTGCCGGGAACCGCCTTCTCGATGCCGAGCATCAGGCATTCATAGGTGACCTCGATCAGCCGACGCGCCTTCAACGGCACGTCGCCTACCAGGTACATGCGGCTGGTGTCGCCGTGCCAGCCGTCGACGATCGGCGTGACGTCGACGTTGACGATGTCGCCCGACTTCAGCGTCTTGTCGCTCGGGATGCCGTGGCAGACGACATGGTTGATCGAGATGCAGGTCGAATGCGTGTAGCCGCGATAGCCGAGCGTCGCCGGTACGCCGCCGCCCGCCAGCACAAAATCGTAGATCAGCCGGTCGATCTCGGCGGTGGTGACGCCCGGCACCATGTGCGGCACCAGCATGTCGAGCGTTTCGGCCGCGAGCCGCCCCGCCTTGTGCATCCCAGCAAAGGCGGCGGGGCCGTGGAGCTTGATGGCGCCGGTGCGGCCTTCGGGCGCGTCGGAGGTGACGGTCACGTAATCGGTCATGCCCCTTTATAGCGTGGCGTGCGCGATTTTGCGAGGCTATGGCGGCGGCGTGGACGCGCGAGAGAACCCCGAACGAATCTGGACCGCCGCGCTGGTGGTGATCGGCGACGAGATCCTGTCCGGACGGACGCAGGACAAGAACATCGCGCAGCTGGCGTCGTGGTTGAACGTCCAGGGTATCCGCCTGGCCGAGGTCCGCGTGGTCGCCGACGACACCGCTGCGATCGTCGAGGCGGTGAATACGCTGCGGGCGCGTAACGACTATCTGTTCACCACCGGCGGCATCGGGCCGACGCACGACGACATCACGGTTGACGCGATCGCCGAGGCGCTGGGCGTCGCGGTCGAGCATCATCCGCAGGCGATGGCGATCCTCGAACGCTATTACGAGACTCGCGGCGGGCTGACCGAAACGCGTGCGCGGATGGCGCGGGTGCCCGCGGGCGCATCGCTGATCGAGAACCGGGTATCCGGCGCGCCGGGCATTAGCACCGGCAACGTCTTCATCATGGCCGGCGTGCCGCACATCACCGCGGGCATGCTCGACGCACTCACCGGAACGCTGGAGGGCGGGCGTCCGGTGGTATCGAAGACGATCGGCTGCTGGGTCGCGGAAAGCGAGGTCGCCGACCTGCTGCGCAACGCCGAGAAGGCGCATGACGGCGTTTCGATCGGAAGCTACCCCTTCTTCCGCGACGGCCGCACCGGCGCGAATTTCGTCGTCCGCAGCCCCGATGCCGCGCTGGTCGACACCTGCATCACCGCGCTTTCGGCCGCGCTCCAAGCCACCGGGCGCGAGGTCGCAGTGGGCGGGATCTGAACGCGGGGTGCTGCCGCGGAGGTGATCGTCGCGAGAATGCTTCGTTGACTGAGCATACGCAAACTGTCGGACATGGCGATCTGGTGCAGTGTGGACGATTCGGCGGTGCACGAAGTATTGCGCTGAGGTCCATTTAGCTCCCTAACCAACGTCGCCTTGTGGTTTGTGCTGCGATATTGAGCTTCGCCGGGCGGACCTTCTATGCCGGGATGAACCTCAAGTTCGACGATCTCTTCCGGTAGGGCCCGACGCGGCGGCGCGTGGGTGATCCCCGCGCCGCCCGGTGCCTGCTGCGATCGTCGCTGGAGCGGGTGAAGGGAATCGAACCCTCGTCGTAAGCTTGGGAAGCTTCTGCTCTACCATTGAGCTACACCCGCGACGGCGTGCGATTGCCACAGGGACTGCGGTGCGGTCAACGCCCTTGAGCGCGAGGCGATCGCGATGACCGACACCGCAAACGCGGTCCGGTGCGCGTCAGCCGGCGACCCACCCGGTCACGAGATAGGTAAGCGCGCCGATCGCGCCGGCCGCGGGCAGGGTGACCACCCAGGCGATCACGATCCGGCTGGCGATGTTCCAGCGCACCGCCGACAGCCGCCGCGCCGAACCGACGCCGACGATCGCGCCGGTGATGGTGTGGGTCGACGAGACCGGGATGCCGCCCATCGTCGCCATGAACAGGGTGATCGCGCCGCCGGTCTCCGCGCAGAAGCCCTGCGCGGGCGTGAGCCGGGTGATCTTGGAGCCCATCGTGTGGACGATCTTCCACCCGCCCGACATCGTGCCGAGCGCCATCGCCGCCTGACACGACAGCACCACCCAGAACGGCACGTGGAAGCCGCCGGTCAGGAGCCCCTGAGAATAGAGCAGGACGGTGATGATCCCCATCGTCTTCTGCGCGTCGTTGGCACCGTGGCCAAGCGAGTAGAGCGCCGCGGACACCAGCTGCAGCTTGCGGAACCGGCGATCGACCCCGATCGGCGTCAGCCGCAGCGAGGTCCAGGCGACCAGCAATACCAGCAGCAGCGCCAGGATCATGCCGATGCTGGGCGACAGGAAGATCGCGGCGACGGTCTTGCCGACACCCCCCCAGACGACGCCGTCGAACCCCGCCTTGGTGATGCCGGCACCGAGCAGCCCGCCGATCAGCGCGTGGCTCGAACTCGACGGGATGCCGTAGCGCCAGGTGATCACGTTCCACACGATCGCGCCCATCAGCGCGCCGAAGATAACCTGCGGATCGATCACCGCAGCGTCGATGATCCCCTTGCCGACGGTCTTGGCGACATTGTGATCGAAAATTGCGAAGGCGATGAAGTTGAAGAACGCCGCCCACAGTACCGCATGATGCGGCTTCAGCACGCGCGTCGACACCACGGTCGCGATCGAATTCGCGGCATCGTGGAGGCCGTTGAGGAAATCGAACAGCAGCGCGACGCCGATCAGCGCGACCAGCAGCGTGAAGGATATCGTCATCGTTTAAGCATGGTCGATCACGAGACCCTGGATCTCGTTGGCGATGTCCTCGAACCGATCCGCGGTGCGTTCCAGATGGCTGTAGATCTCGCGGCCGATGATGAACTGCATCGGATCGTGCGCGGTCGCCTTCAGCAGCGCCTTCAGGCCCGTCGCGTGGAACTCGTCGGCCCGGCCTTCGAGCTCGACCAGCCGTGCGGTGAGCGTGTGCAGCTCGGCCGCGTTGCCGCCGACCGAGCGGAGCAGCGGGATCGCCTCCGCGGTCACGCGTGCCGCCTCGACCACCACGGCGACCATCTCGCGCATCTCGGGCGCGAAGCTGGTGACGGCGTAGAGCTCGATCGACATCGCGGTCTGGTTCATCTGGTCGATCGAATCGTCCATCACCCCAATAAGGTCGGTGATCGCGCTGCGATCGAACGGGGTGACGAAGACGCGCCGGACGTCCTGCAGCACGTCGCGGGTGATGTCGTCCGCCTGGTGTTCGCGGTCGACGATCTCGGCGATGTGCTGCGCGATGTCGCCGTCGCCGCTGAACAACCGATCGAGTGCCGCTGCGCCCGCGACCAGCGTCGCGGCATGCGCCTCGAACTGTTCGAAGAACCGCCCCTGCTTGGGCATCAGCGCCTGGAACCAGGCAACCATTCCATGTACCCCCAATGGTGTCCGCGGCTCCATCGTTCGCCACGGGCGAGCAAGCAAGCCGAAACTTGCGGCTCGCTCCGGCGACATTGGTACGCAGGGCAGCTTTTCCCGTTAAGCCGCGTTCAGGAAGCCATGATCAAGCTATTCCATGTCAGCGACGTTCACTTCGGCGCCGAGGATCCCGCCGCGATCGCCTGGTTCGGCGAGCGCGTCGCCGACGAGCGGCCCGACGCGGTGATCATGACCGGCGACCTGACGATGCGGGCGACGCGTGAAGAGTTCCAACGCGGCGGCGACTGGCTCCGCAGCCTGGGCGTGCCGGTAACGCTGGAGGTCGGCAACCACGACATCCCTTATTATTGGGATCCGTTCCGCCGGCTGATGTCGCCCTACCAGCGCTATGCCGCGGTCGAGAAGATGATCGAGACGCAGCTCGACATCGCCGGCGTGACGATCGTGCCGCTGAAGACGACCGCCCGCGCGCAGTGGCGGTGGAACTGGTCGAAGGGGCGGGTCAGCAAGGGATCGCTGCGCCGGGCGCTGGCGATGATCGAAACGGTGCCCGCGGGAAACCTGATCTTCGTCGCCGCGCATCACCCGCTGATCGAGGGACCCACCACCGGCACCGCGCGCACCCGCGGCGGCGATGCCGCGCTAAGCGATCTTGCCGCGGCGGGTGCGCATGCGGTGTTGTCGGGTCATGTCCACGATCCGTTCGACGTTCCGGTCGAGCGCGGCGGCTGGACGCTGCGGATGATCGGCGCCGGCACGCTGTCGAAGCGGACCCGGGGATCGCCACCCGCGTTCAACGAAATCCGGATCGAGGGCGGGAGCTTCTCGACGATCGCTCGGACGATGGACAAGGAACCGGCGCGGTCGATCAGCGAAACGGTGGAGGCGGGGCGCTAGTGGTCTTGCTCCGGGGGCGAGATCGGTCCGAAACTCAGTCGTCATCCCGGAACATGTCCGGGGTGACGAACCGATCGAGTGACCCAGTTACTTCGCGGAGGTCTCGCTGGCGGGGCGCCCCGTTATGGAATGCAGCGAAGTTGCCTCCGTGTTCCTGCGTGCGCAGGAGCACGGTCGGCTTTTAGGCCGCGCATTACCGCGCCATTGGCGCGTTCAAGTTCGTCGATCTCGCGTTCGACGATCGCGATCAACGAGGTCACCAGGCCGCAGATGTCGGCGTCGCGGTGCATCAGGCGGTAGTGCATCAGCCCGAGCGACATCGCCAGTATCGTGTCGGCGAGGGTCGATCGCCGCGGGCACATCTCCGGCGCAGGCGCGAACAGGCTGAGCGCGGTCAGCATGTTGGCGCGGGAATCGGCCTGGATTGTCGTGAAGATCGCGGCGATGCGTTCGTTTCGCGAGGACTCCGCCAGGATTTCGGCGAACATGCGGCCGTCATTGTCGCGGGTGCCGGGGTCGACGAAGTTCCTGACCCAGGCCCTGACCGAGTCGCGATCGCCGCGTCCTACCGCCTCCTTCAGCGGCTCGCCGGCCATGAAATCCACGCAATCGGTTTGTACGATCGCGGCAACAATTTCTTCTTTGCTGGCAAAATCCCGATAGAGCTGGCCAACCGCGACACCGGATTCCTTGGCAATCTGGGCGATACCGGTCGCATGGAAACCATTGTCGGAAAACAATAACCGCGCTGCATCGATCACCTTCCGGCGACGTGCCGCGGCCCGGCCTCCGGACACGGCTGCCATTAGGCATCCATCGATCAGCATGGGTCTTCACCTTCCTTCGAGCTTCCCCGCCTTGACGGGCGCATCTTGTTCGCAGTAGCAGCATATTGAGAGTGAACGATCACTCACATACATCAATACGGCAGACCTGGCATGTCCTTTATTCGTACTCTCACTCCGCTTCTCCTTCTGTCGGTGGCGGCTTGCGGCGGCAAGCCGCCCCAGCAGCCGCAGCAGGGGCCGGCGCAGGTCGGATACGTCGTCGTTAGTGAACAGCCGGTGACGCTGACCACCGAGCTGCCGGGCCGCACGTCGGCCTTCGAGACGTCCGAGGTGCGCCCGCAGGTCAACGGGCTGATCCAGGCGCGGCTGTTCGAAGAGGGCCAGCAGGTCCGCGCCGGGCAACCGCTCTACCGGATCGATTCGGCGCCCTATGTCGCGCAGGTCGCCAGCGCCCGCGCGGCGCTCGCTCGCGCCCGGGCCTCTATCGCATCGAGCGGGGCGCTGGTCCGCCGCTATGGCGAGCTGGTCAAGATCAACGCGATCGCGCGCCAGGATTACGAGAACGCGATCACCACCGCGCAGCAGTCTCAAGCGGACGTCGCCGCGCAGCAGGCCGCGCTGCGCAGCGCCGAGATCGACCTGCGCCGTACGACGATCACCGCGCCGATTTCCGGGCGGATCGGCCGGTCGATCTCGACCACCGGTGCGCTGGTATCGGCGTCGCAGACCAACGCGCTGGTCACGATCCAGCGGCTCGACCCGATCTATGTCGATATCCAGGAATCGAGCGCCGACCTGTTGAAGCTGCGCCAGCAGATTCTCAGCGGCCAGCTGACCCGCGACGGCAACGCCCGGGTCAAGCTGAAGCTGGAGGACGGCAGCGACTATGGCGCGCAGGGCACGCTGCGCTTCGCGGACGTCACCGTCGATCCGACGACCGGATCGCAGGTGATCCGCGCGCAGTTCCCCAATCCGAACGGGCTGCTGCTGCCAGGGATGTTCGTCCGCGCTTCGCTGGTCGAGGGTACGCAGGCCAAGGGCATGCTGGTGCCGCAGCGCGCGGTCGGCCGCGACGAGAAGGGGCAGGCGACCGTCATGGTGGTCAATGCGGGCAACAAGGTTGAGGTCCGATCGCTCCAGACCAATCGATCGATCGGCGACAATTGGCTCGTCACCGGCGGGATCAAGCCGGGCGACAAGATCATCGTCGAAGGCGGCATGATGCTGCGACCCGGCATGCCCGTCCAGGGCAAGCCATGGAATCCCAACGCCAAGCCCGCCGGCGCACCGCCGCAGCAGGGACAGGCGCAGGCACAAGCGAAGTAATCCGCCATGTCACGCTTCTTCATCGATCGCCCGATCTTCGCCTATGTGCTGGCGGTCATGGTCGTCATCGCGGGCGTCCTGTCGCTGCGCACCCTGCCGATCGCGCAGTTCCCGGCGATCGCGCCGCCCGCGGTCGCGATCACCGCAACCTACCCGGGTGCGGACGCCCAGACCCTCGAGAACACGACGACCCAGATCATCGAGCAGCAGCTGAAGGGCATCGACAACCTTCGCTACTTCTCGGCATCGTCCTCGTCGGCCGGCTCGGTGACGATCACGCTGACCTTCGAACAGGGCACCGATCCGGACATCGCGCAGGTCCAGGTGCAGAACAAGCTGCAGGCGGCGACTCCGCTGCTGCCGCAGGAGGTCCAGCGCCAGGGAATTCTGGTCGCTAAGGCGACGCAGAACATCCTGCTGTTCGTCGGGCTCTATTCGGAAAACGGCAAGCATGATGCCGAGGATCTCGGCGACATCGTCGCCTCGCGGATCGCCGACCCGCTGTCCCGCGTGCCCGGTGTCGGCGACACCCAGCTGTTCGGCTCGCAATATGCGATGCGGATCTGGGTCGATCCGGTGAAGCTCAACAATTACGCGCTGACGATGGCGGACGTGACCACTGCGGTCACTGCGCAGAACGCTCAGGTGTCCGCCGGCCAGATCGGCGCGCAGCCTGCGCCCAAGGAACAGATGCTCAACGCGACTGTCTCGGTCTCGTCTCGCCTGACCACGCCGGATCAGTTTTCCCAGATCAGGTTGAAGAGCAACACCGACGGTTCGATCGTCCGGCTCGGCGACGTCGCGCGGGTCGCGATCGGCGCGGAGAATTACGGTTTCTCGGCGCAGTGGAACGGCAAGCCCGCTTCCGGCATCGGCGTGAAGCTCGCCCCCGGCGCCAACGCGCTCGACACCGTGGTCGCGGTCAAGGCGCGCGTCACCGAACTCGCCAAGCAGTTCCCACCCGACGTGAAGGTGGTGTTCCCGTACGACACCTCGCCGTTCGTGCGGTTGTCGATCGAACAGGTCGTCGAGACGCTGGTCGAGGCGGTGGTGCTCGTGTTCCTCGTGATGTTCCTGTTCTTGCAGAACATCCGTGCGACGCTGATCCCGACGATCGCGGTGCCGGTGGTGCTGACCGGCACGTTCGCGGTGCTCGCGGCTTTCGGCTATTCGATCAACACATTGACCCTGTTCGGCATGGTGCTGGCGATCGGCCTGCTCGTCGACGATGCGATCGTCGTCGTCGAGAACGTCGAACGGCTGATCACGACCGAGCATCTGACGCCGAAGGAAGCGGCGCGGAAGTCGATGGACGAGATTACCGGGGCGTTGATCGGCATCGCGCTGGTGCTGTCCGCGGTGTTCCTGCCGATGGCGTTCTTCGGCGGATCGACCGGCGTGATCTACCGCCAGTTCTCGATCACGATCGTGTCGGCGATGGTGCTGTCGGTCGCGGTCGCGCTGATCCTGACCCCTGCGCTGTGCGCGACGATCCTGAAACCGCACGACCCTAACCGGGGCGAGGGCAACGGTCCGCTCGCGCGCTTCTTCCGCTGGTTCAACGACAAGTTCGATCGCGGGCGGGCCCGCTACGAACGCGGGGTGCGCACCACCGCCAACCGCTGGGGCCGGTCGCTGATCGCCTATGCGCTGATCGTCGTCGGCATGGTCTTCCTGTTCACCAGGCTACCGACCGGCTTCCTGCCCGACGAGGACCAGGGCGTGATGATCGCCCTGGTCCAGGGGCCGCCAGGAGCCACCAGCGCGCGCACCCAACAGGGGCTCGACCTTGTGCGCGATCACTTCCTGAAGAATGCCGCGGGCGCGATCCGCGGAGTCTACACCGTCAACGGCTTCAGCTTCGCAGGTCAGGGGCAGAATAGCGGCATCGCCTTCATCCCGATGAAGGAATGGAAGGACCGCCCGGGCGCCGAGAACAAGGCGCAGGCGATCGTAGGGAAGGCGATGGGGGCATTCGCACAGTATAAGGACGGGCTGATCTTCGCGGTGATCCCGCCGGCGGTGCAGGAATTGGGCAACGCCACGGGGTTCGATCTTCAACTGGTCGACGAGGGCGGCATTGGACACGACAAGCTGCTCGCCGCGCGCAACCAGCTGCTCGGCATGGCGTCGCAGAACAAGTCGCTGGTCGGGGTCCGTCCGAACGCTATCGACGATGCGCCGCAGCTGAAGGTCGACATCGATCAGGACAAGGCGCGCGCGCTGGGGCTCGACCTCGGCACCGTGAACAGCACGATCGCGACCGCTTGGGGCGGATCCTACGTCAACGACTTCATCGACCGGGGCCGCGTCAAGCGCGTCTACATCCAGGCCGATGCCGCCTACCGCATGTCGCCCGAGGATATCGGCGACCTCTACGTTCGCGGCGCGACCGGCAGCATGGCACCGTTCACCGCGTTCTCGAGCGTGTCGTGGCACCAGGGGCCGATGCAGCTGACCCGCTACAATGGCCAGCCGTCGATGGAGATCCTTGGCCAGCCCGCGCCGGGCGTGTCGTCGGGGGTCGCGCTGCAGGCGATGCAGGACATGCAGGCAAAGCTGCCGCCGGGTACGCGGCTCGACTGGACCGGGCTCAGCTACGAGGAGCAATTGTCGGGCGGGCAGGCACCGGCGCTGTACGGGCTGTCGCTGCTGATCGTGTTCCTGTGCCTCGCCGCGCTGTACGAGAGCTGGTCGGTCCCGATCTCGGTCATGCTGGTGGTGCCGCTCGGCATCGTCGGTGCGCTGCTGGCGGCGAGCCTGACCGGGCTCAACAACGACATCTACCTGCAGGTCGGCCTGATCACCACGATCGGCGTTTCCGCCAAGAACGCGATCCTGATCGTGGAATTCGCGGAGGAGCGGATCCGCGACGGGCTGGCGCCGTTCGACGCTGCGATCGAGGCGGCCAAGCTGCGGCTGCGACCGATCCTGATGACCAGCCTCGCCTTCATCTTCGGTGTGTTCCCGCTGGCGATCGCCAACGGCGCCGGCGCAGGCGGGCAGAATGCGATCGGCCGGGCGGTGGTCGGCGGCATGTTGTCGGCGACGGTACTCGCGATCTTCTTCGTGCCGATGTTCTTCATCGTGGTCCTGCGCCTGTTCGGTCACCGCGGGAATGCCGAGCACGCCACCACCGATACCACCGATAACACCGATACCACCGGCGCCACCACCGCGCCGCAGGGAGCCTGACCGTCGTGACCCTTCGTCTCCACCCGCTGCTGGCGCTCGCCGCCAGCACCGCGCTCGCCGGCTGCAATCTTGCGCCGACCTATGTCCGTCCGGTCGGTGCAGTGCCGGTGGAGCTGCCGCAGGGCGGCGTCTATCCAGTTGCCGCCACCGACGCGCCCGACATCACCAAGGTCGGCTGGCGCGACTTCTTCACCGACGATCGTCTGCGGCGGGTGATCGCGCTGGGCCTCGACAACAACCGCGATCTGCGGCTGGCAGCGGCGAATGTGCTGCAGGCGCGCGCCAATTACCGCGTCCAGCGCGCCGATCTGGTGCCGAGCACGACGGCATCGGGATCGGCCAGTTACACCAACAATATCGCGAGCCTCGGCGGTTCGGGCACGACTGGCGGTGGCACGGGAACCGGCGTCGGCGTCGGCACCGGCGGCGCGGTGGGCGCGGGGACGGGGACGTCCAGTTCCAACATCGAGATCTATTCGGCGACGGTCGGCTTCTCGGCTTTCGAGCTCGACCTCTTCGGGCGTCTTCGCAATCTCACCCGCGCGGCGCAGGAGCAGTACTTCGCGAGCGAGGAAGCGCAGCGTTCGACCCGGATCAGTCTGATCGCGGAGATCGCGACCGCCTGGCAGACGCTGGCATCGGACCAGGACCAGCTCCGTCTGTCGCGCAACACGCTGAAGGCGTTCGAGCAGACTCTGGAGCTCACCCGCGCGCAGTTCCGGATCGGCGTCGCGTCGGAGCTGGAAGCCAAGCAGGCCGAAACCAACTACCAGGCCGCACGTAACGACATCGCGACGGGGCTGACGCGAATCGCGCAGGACCAGAACGCGCTTAACCTGCTGGTCGGTACCGCCGTGACCGCGGACCTGCTGCCGACCGGGCTCGGCGCAGCCGATGCGACGCTGGCGACGCTGCCGGGCAATATCGCCTCCGACGTGCTGCTGCGCCGTCCCGACGTGCTGCAGGCCGAGCACCAGCTGATCGCGCAGAACGCCAATATCGGCGCGGCGCGGGCGGCGTTCTTTCCGCGCATTTCCCTGACCGCCGCGCTGGGCACGTTGAGCACCGCGCTGTCGGGCCTGTTCGGCAGCGGCAGCGCGACCTTCTCGGCGGCGCCGGGAGTTTCGCTGCCGCTGTTC
Organism: Sphingomonas sp. Tas61C01; assembly: GCF_052567495.1. NCBI lineage: Bacteria > Pseudomonadati > Pseudomonadota > Alphaproteobacteria > Sphingomonadales > Sphingomonadaceae > Sphingomonas > Sphingomonas sp. Tas61C01. The sequence continues at coordinate 813,386 of NZ_CP199583.1, read as the reverse complement.
GACGGCGGCCGCAACAAGGGCAACCTCGATTACGCCCGCGCCTCGCAGCAGGCGGCGGTCGCGACCTACGAGCGAACCGTCCAGACCGCGTTCCGCGAGGTCGCCGATGCGCTGGCCCAGCGCGGCACGATCGACGAACAAGTCGCGGCGCAGACCGCGCGGGCCGATGCGGCGCAGACCGCGGCACGGCTGTCGGACGCGCGATACCGTGCCGGGGTCGATTCGTTCCTGGTGTCGCTCGACGCCCAGCGCACTGCTTATGGTGCGCAGCAGCAGCTCGTCACCACCCGGCTCGCGCGGGGTAGTAACCTCGTCGAGGTGTACCGATCGCTCGGCGGTGGCCTGAATTGAGCCAAGCTTTGCCGGTTGCATACCGGACAGAAAGGCATAGTCTCTCCGCATAATACGCTTAGGAGAGCGATCATGGGTTCATACATGGACTCGAACCGGGAAGCCGCGGCGATGAATTCCGCCGCCGCTGCACTCGATTCGGCTGACATCAGTCAGGGCGAGCAGAGCCTGATCATCCTGCAGAGCTTGTTGTGCCTGATGCGCGAGAAGAACCTGCTGACGCGCGCCGACATCGAGGATCTCTGCCACAAGGTCGAGATGCGCGCGGCGGGCGAAGGCGGCAATGCGCTGCCCTGCTGCGCCGAGAGCGCGTCGGCGGCGTCGACCAAGATGCAGCGTCTGACGAGCTATATCGGGCAACGCTACGGCGGCAAGCACGCGCGCACGTTCCGCTGATACAAGCGATCCGGCGCGATTTACCGCGCCGCAGCGATCGCCTTCAGCACTGTGTCCGCCAGTTCCTCGCGGCAGATCAGTAGGTCGGGCAGCAGCGGGTCTTCGCAATTATAGACCAGCGGGCTGCCGTCGATCCGCGATGCGTGTAATCCTGCGGCGATCGCGACCGCGGCGGGCGCGCAATTGTCCCATTCATATTGCCCGCCGTCGTGGAGATAGATGTCGGCACGGCCGTCGACCACCGCCATCGCCTTTGCGCCCGCCGAGCCCATCGGGATCAGCCGCGCCCCGATCGCCTCGCCGACCAATCGCGCGATGTCGGGTGCGCGGGTCCGGCTAACGACCATGCGCGGCGGGCTGAGGACAGGATGGAAGCGCGGTCCGTCGTCGGTCGCGTAGACTTGGGCGAGGGCGGGTAGGGCGACGGCGGCGGCATGCGGACGGCCGTCGAGGGCGAGGCCGATATGCACCGCCCAATCGTCGAGCCCCTCCGCATATTCGCGGGTGCCGTCGAGCGGATCGACGATCCATACCCGCCGCGCCGCACACCGCGCGCGATCGTCGACCGACTCTTCCGACAGGATGAAGTCCGCCGGCCGGGCGGCGCGCAGTCGGTCGATGATCAGCTGGTTCGCCTCGGCATCGCCACGCGCGCCGAGTGCCTTGCCCGTATCGCGACCGTCCGCCCTGATCGCCAGCAGCAGTATGCCGGCCTCGTCGGCGACCGAGCGGGCGAGTTCGGCGTCGGTCACGTGCGCAGGCTCACAGGTCGGGGCTCCAGACGCCGAGGATATGCTCGACGATCCGCTCGGCCGCCGCGTCGGCACGCTCGCGGCGCGTGTCGATGCGGAGGTCGGGCGCGCTCGGCGGTTCGTAGGCGCTGGTGATGCCGGTGAAGTTGGCGATCTGCCCGGCGCGCGCCTTGGCGTAGAGGCCCTTCACGTCGCGCGCCTCGGCATCCTCGATCGGAGTATCGACGAAGATCTCGACGAAGGTGTCCGGCGGCAGCATCGCGCGCACCATGTCACGTTCCGCGCGGAACGGCGAGATGAACGCGGTGAGGACGATCAGCCCGGCATCGGTCATCAGCTTGGCGACCTCGCCGACCCGGCGGATGTTCTCGATCCGGTCGGCATCGGTGAAGCCGAGATCGCGATTGAGCCCGTGGCGGACATTGTCACCGTCTAGAAGAAAGCTGTGCCGACCGAGCGCGTGGAGCTTCTTCTCGACCAGGTTAGCGATCGTCGACTTCCCCGAACCCGACAGGCCGGTGAACCACAGGACGCGCGGCACCTGACCCTTTTGCGCAGCATGTGCGGCGGGGCCGATATCGACCGACTGCCAATGCACGTTCTGCGCGCGGTGGAGCGAGAAGTTGATCATTCCCGCCGCGACCGTCGCGTTGGTCTCCCGATCGACCAGGATGAAGCCGCCGAGCTCGTGGCTGTCGGCATAGGGTTCGAACACCAGCGGGCGATCGGTATAGACCTCCGCCACGCCGATGTCGTTCAACTGGAGCGTCTTGGCGGACAGTTCGGCCTGAGTGTTGACGTCGACGACGTGACGCGGCGCCTGCACGGTGGCGCCGATCGTCTGCGTAGCGAGCTTCAGCCAATAGCCGCGACCAGGCACCAGCGCGGCATCGTCGAGCCATACCAGCGTCGCCTGGAACTGCGACGCGGCCTGCGGCGCGTCGGCGGCGGCGGCGATGACGTCGCCACGCGAGCAATCGACCTCGTCGGCGAGCACCAGCGTGATCGCCTCACCGGCCTCGGCCGCCTCGCGATCGCCGCCCGCCGCGACGATCCGCGCAACCCGGGTGGTGCGGCCCGACGGCACGATCCGGACCGGGTCGCCGACGCGGACGACGCCGCTCGCGATCGTGCCCGCAAAGCCGCGGAAATCGAGATCGGGGCGGTTGACCCATTGCACCGGCAGCCGGAACGTACCGGCGGCGGCGCGATCCGCGTCTACCGCGACCGTCTCCAGATGCGGCAGCAGCGCGGGGCCGTCGTACCAGGGCGTATCGGCCGATGCGGTGGCGACGTTGGCACCGGTGAGCCCCGACAACGGTATCGCGGTAAAGCGATCGATCCCGATCGAGGTCGCGAACGCGCGATAGTCGGCGACGATCGTGTCGAACACCGCCTGGTCGTTGCCGACCAGATCCATCTTGTTGACCGCTAGCACGATCTCGCGGATGCCGACGAGCTGCGCGAGATAGCTGTGCCGCCGGGTCTGGGTGAGCACGCCCTTGCGTGCATCGATCAGGATCACAGCGAGATCGGCGGTCGAAGCGCCTGTGACCATGTTGCGGGTATATTGTTCGTGGCCGGGCGTGTCGGCGACGATGAATTTGCGTTTTTCGGTCGAGAAGAACCGATAGGCGACATCGATGGTGATGCCTTGTTCGCGCTCGGCGGCGAGCCCGTCGACCAGCAGCGCGAAGTCGATGTTCTGCCCCTGCGTGCCGAGCCGCTTCGAATCCGCCTCGAGTGCGGCGAGCTGGTCCTCGAAGATCGTCTTCGAATCGTAGAGCAAGCGTCCGATAAGGGTCGACTTGCCGTCGTCGACCGAACCGCAGGTGATGAACCGCAGCATCGATTTTCGGGCGTGCGTGTCGAGATAGCGGTCGATGTCCGCGGCGACGAGCGCGTCGGGGGTGTAGGCGCTCATCAGAAATACCCCTCGCGCTTCTTCTTCTCCATGCTCGCGGCTTGGTCGTGGTCGATGGCGCGGCCCTGGCGTTCGCTGGTGGTGGTCAGCAGCATCTCCTGAATGATCGCCGGAAGGGTGTCCGCCTCGCTCTCAACCGCGCCGGTCAGCGGGTAGCAGCCGAGCGTGCGAAACCGGATCGAGCGTTCGACCGGGGTCTCGCCGGGCGCGAGCCTAAAGCGATCGTCGTCGACCATCAGCAGCATGCCGTCGCGCGTCACCGTCGGGCGCGGCGCGGCGAAATAGAGCGGTACGATCTCGATCCCCTCGGCGAGGATGTATTGCCAGATGTCGAGTTCGGTCCAGTTGGACAGCGGAAAGACGCGGATGCTCTCGCCCTTGTGGATCCGGGCGTTGAACAGGTGCCACAATTCGGGGCGCTGTGCCTTGGGGTCCCAGCCATGCGCGGCGGAGCGGAACGAGAAGATGCGTTCCTTGGCGCGGCTCTTCTCTTCGTCGCGGCGGGCGCCGCCGAACGCGGCGTCGTAGCCGCCGGCGGTCAGCGCCTGCTTCAGCCCTTCGGTCTTCCACAGATCGGTGTGGCGGCTGCCATGATCGAACGGGTTGATGCCCGCGGCTTCGGCCTGCGGATTGCGGTGGACGATCAGCTCCATGCCCGCGGCCGCCGCCGCCCGATCGCGCAACTCGTACATCGCACGGAACTTCCAGGTGGTGTCGACATGGAGCAGCGGGAAGGGCGGGCGCGCCGGAAAGAACGCCTTCCTGGCGAGGTGCAGCATCACCGCGGAATCTTTACCGACCGAATAGAGCATCACCGGTCGCTCCGCCTCGGCCACGACCTCGCGCAGGATATGGATGCTCTCGGCTTCGAGCCGTTGAAGATGGGTGAGCCCGCTCATGCCCGCCGAGATAGCGGCGCCGACGCCATGTGCGACCAAGTTATCCTGTGCCGGCCCCTAGTCGGCCTGCGAGCGCTCGATCGAATCGAGGATCCGGGTGCCCGCCATGAACACCGCTAGCGGCGATGCTGCGAACAGCAGCCAGCCGCCATAGCCCGGATATTGCTGGAGATAATGCACGCCGCGTTCGACTGCGCCGAGGCCGAGGCCATAGATAACGACGAACGCCTCGAACTTGGTCTTGATCGTGAAGAGCCGCGCGATCCTGTTCATGGGCTGGGCGATGCAACCACCGGGCCAGTGGCGGATTCGCGCCGATCCACCTTAACGAAGATGGTTACTTGTAAGTTAACCCGACGCATTCGGTGGCCGTCATCGACCAGCCTGGCTGAAGTGCGAGCGGAGATTATCAATTGTCGTAGATGGTCGGGGAGACAGGATTCGAACCTGCGACCCCCTGGTCCCAAACCAGGTGCGCTACCAGCCTGCGCCACTCCCCGAAGGATCGGTGCCCTAGGCCGGGTTGGCCGCGACCGCAAGCGATTGGTGGGCCCGGCAGGACTCGAACCCGCAACCTAGCCGTTATGAGCGGCCAGCTCTAACCATTGAGCTACAGGCCCCACCTGGCTTGCCGGTAGCGCAGCCCCGGAAAAAGCAAAAGCCGGACAACGAAAAAGGGCGCCCCGACCAGCGGAGCGCCCTTTTCCATGATCGTGCACCGGGGGCAAACCCCGATGCGGTCGATCACATGTTGTCGGCCTTCTCGTCCGCGGCATCGCGGACGTTGTCGGCTGCTGCGTTCATGTTGTCCGCGGCGTTCGACATCGCACCGGCGGCGGCGCCGGTCGTTGCGTTGTCCGCCATGGCGTCCATGTTGTCAGCCTGCATTTCCATGTTGTCGGCCAGCATGTCCGCGTTGTTCTCAACGGCGGCAGCTTCAGGCGACTTCGAGCACGCAGCGACGGACATCAGGCCGGCGGCAGCGAGAACGAAAGCGATCTTCTTCATTCGATTGCTCCCAAGCATAGCAATAATCGCGGCCGACCCGATTGCCGTCGCGAAGCGGCTCAAATACCGCACGACTCCTCGCGGTCAATGCGCAAATTCACACGGCTGTCATGTTTGCGACGAAATTGCGTCACTTTCGTGGTGTGACCGGGCCGAATTCCTCGGAAGCGTTGGCGACGATCGCGAGCATCGTCGTCCAGGCGGCGACGTTTTGCGCGAGCTGCGTGGGGTCGATCCGGTCGAGCACGTCGTCGGGCGTGTGGTGCGTATCGAAGTAGCGTAGGCCCGACTGGTTGAGGTCGACCGCTGGCGCGCCAAGCGCGAGCATCGGACCGACATCGGTGCCGTCGCCGCCGACCCCGGTGCCGCGGCCGATGCCGAGCGGCGCAAGCGCGGACGCCAGGCGGTCGCCGACCGCCGTGGCGGTGGCGGGCAGGTTGACCTCGAAGCGCCAAACTCGATCCGCGCCGAAATCGCTCTCGCTCGCGAGCGCGTGCGGTTCGCTGCCGTGGACGCGAGCATAGTCGCGACCGCCATACCCGCCGGGCTCCTCGGCGCCGAACCAGACCACGCGAATGGTGCGGCGTGGCCGCGGTCCGTCGAGCAGGCGCTTGGCGGCGGCGGCGGTGATCGCGACGCCCGATGCGTCGTCGATCGCCCCGGTGCCGAGATCCCAGCTGTCGAGGTGGCCACCGATCAAGACGATGCCGGCTTTGGGATCGGAGCCGGGGACCTCGGCGATGACGTTGCCGGAGGTGCCGGTGCCCCCTGACCGTGGGGTTAGCACCAGCTTCATCCGCACCGGCTTGCCGCGCTGGGCGACGCGTTCGAGCAGCTCGGCGTCGGGCACCGACAGCGCTGCAGCGGGGATCGCGGCGACGCCGGCGGGAAAGTTGGTCCCGCCGGTATGCGGGTTGCGGTGCTTGTCGGTGCCGATCGAGCGGATCACCACCGCCGCGGCGCCCTTGCCGGCGGCGATGCCGGGGCCGACGAAGCGGGCGGGGCCGAAGGCGCCGTAGCTCGATCCGTCCTGGGTCGGCTCCATGGCGTTGCCGACATAGACGATCTTGTTGGCGACGGTGGCGGCCGGCGCGGCGACGAGCTCGCCATAGGTCTTGAACACCACGACGTCGGCGGTGATGCCCTCCGGCGGCGTCGCCCCCGAATTGCCCAGCGCGACGAGCTTCAGCGTCTGCGGGAAGGGCGAGACGATCTCCGCGGTCTCGGCGCCGCGCAGCCAGACCGGCATCTGGTAGGTTTCCACGCGAACGTTCTTGAAGCCGAGCGCCTTCAGCCGCGCGACCGCCCAGGTGCGCGCGCGTGCCTCGGCCTCGGTGGCGGCGAGGCGCTGGCCGACCTCGGTGGTGAGGCCTTCGACCAGGTCGTAGGCGAGCGTGTCGTTCAGCGCGGCGTCGCGCAGCGCCGCGACCTTCGGATCGACCGGCGCCGGGGGCGGGGGCGCGGCACGTTGCGCGAGTGCGGGGGTGGCGAGCAGGGCGGAGGCGAGCAACAACGAACGGATGGGCATGCAGTGATTCCTTCGGTGCGACCGGCGGACGAACGGCGCACGCGTTGCCAATGCACGCCGCCGTCGCTATCTGCGATCCATAATTCCCGCCCTTTTCAAGCACGGAGCGCGCGACCGCAATGGCCGTCCAGTATACCTACGTCATGAAGGGTCTGACCAAGACCTTCCCCGGCGCCAACAAGCCCGTCCTCAACAACATCAGCCTCCAGTTCCTGCCGACCGCGAAGATCGCGATCATCGGCCCGAACGGATCGGGCAAGTCGACCCTGATGAAGATCATGGGCGGAATCGACTCCGACTTCACCGGCGAGGCGTGGGCGGCCGAGGGCGTCCGCGTCGGCTATCTGCCGCAGGAGCCGCAGCTCGACCCAACCAAGGACGTGATGGGCAACGTGAAGGACGGGGTGCGCCCGGTCGCCGACCTCGTCGACCGCTTCAACGCGATCTCCGCCGAAATGGGCGATCCGCAGGACGACACCGACTTCGACGCGCTGATGGAGGAGATGGGCGAGCTGCAGGCAAAGATCGACGCAGTCGACGGCTGGGCGCTCGACAGTCAGCTCGAACAGGCGATGGAGGCGTTGCGCTGCCCGCCCGGCGACAGCCCGGTCGACAACCTGTCCGGCGGCGAGAAGCGTCGCGTCGCACTGTGCAAGCTGTTGCTGGAAAAACCCGACATCCTGCTGCTCGACGAACCGACCAACCATCTCGACGCCGAGAGCGTGCAGTGGCTGGAGAATTACCTGAAGGAATATGCCGGCAACGTCATCCTGGTGACGCATGACCGCTACTTCCTCGACAACGTCGTCAACTGGGTGCTCGAGCTCGATCGCGGCCGCTACTACACCTATGAGAGCAACTATTCGGGGTATCTCGAAAAGAAGGTCAAGCGGCTCGAGCAGGAAGAGCGCGAGGAGCAGGGCAAGCAGAAGGCGATCGCCGACGAGCTGGCCTGGATGCGCCAGACCCCCAAGGCCCGGCAGACCAAGTCCAAGGCGCGGATCCGTGCGTTCGACGAGCTGATGGAGAAGCAGGAGAACCGCGTCGCGGGCAAGGCGCAGATCCTGATCCAGCTTCCCGAGCGTCTGGGCGGCAAAGTGATCGAGGCCAAGGGGCTGACCAAGGCTTATGGCGACAAGCTGCTGTTCGACGGGCTCGACTTCACGCTGCCGCCCGGCGGCATCGTCGGGGTGATCGGGCCGAACGGCGCGGGTAAGTCGACCCTGTTCAAGCTGATCACCGGGCAGGAACAGCCCGACACCGGCACGATCGAGGTCGGGACGACGGTGAAGCTCGGCTATGTCGACCAGAGCCGCGACGATCTCGATCCCAACAAGAACGTCTGGCAAGAAATATCCGACGAGCTCGAGATCTTCCGCTTCGGCAAGCAGGAGATGGGCACGCGGGCCTATGTCGGCGCGTTCAACTTCCGCGGGCCGGACCAGCAGAAGAAGGTCGGGCAGCTATCGGGCGGCGAGCGCAACCGCGTACACATGGCCAAGATGCTGAAGGAGGGCGGCAACGTCCTGCTGCTCGACGAGCCGACCAACGATCTGGACGTCGAGACGCTGCGCGCGCTGGAGGAGGCGCTCGAAACCTTCGCGGGCTGCGCGGTGGTGATCAGCCATGACCGCTTCTTCCTAGACCGGCTCTGCACGCACATCCTGGCGTTCGAGGGCGACAGCCATGTCGAATGGTTCGAGGGCAATTACGAGGCGTACGAAGAGGACAAGCGCCGCCGTCTGGGCGACGCCGCCGACCGGCCGACGCGGCTGGCGTACAAGAAACTGACGCGGTGATCCGCGGCCTCGACGAGGAACTGGCCGCCCACAAATACGCCCATGTCGAGCGAGAGCGGCGGTTCCTTGTCGATGCGGAGCGGTGCCCTGATCTGAGCGGGGCGCCTGCGATTCGGATCGAGGATCGCTATGTTATCGGCACGCGTTTCCGGTTGCGTCGGATGACGGAACTAGGGTCCGGACGGGTCGTGCTGAAGCTGGCGAAGAAGTATGACGTCGCGGATGTGCTGGCGCGGCCGATGGTCACGGCTTACCTGACCGATGCCGAATATTCGCTGTTCGCGACAATGCCGGGGCTGCCGATCGAGAAGGTGCGATATCGTGTCGTCGAAGGCTCGGACGTGTTCGGAATCGATCGCTTCGAAGGAGCGCTGGCCGGGCTCCTGATGGCCGAGATCGAGTGCGAGGATGCCAAAACGCTCGCTGCAGTAACGGTGCCGGCATGGGTGACGCGGGAAGTCACGAACGATGCGGCTTATCAGGGCGGATCGTTGGCGGCTCGCGGGCTTCCGACCTGATCGGCGCTAAAGCCTGTCTGCCAAAATCCTAAGCGACCCAAGGGTCGTCGAGGTCAGCTCATCACCGACACGTAGCTGCCGAGTGGCAGCGAACCACTCTCCTTCCGGCGGCCACACCTGGTGTAATACCCGGTTGGTCACGTCGACGATCCAATATTCCGCTAACCCGGCCGCCGCATAGACGGCGGACTTGACGGTCAAATCCTACTCCAGGGTGCTCGCGGACACCGAGACGACCGGCGCCACCGACGGGCTCGGTACGGCATCATTGCCCATGATGTCGCCCGTCAGGAGAATGTCACGGCACGGCATCGACTCATCGCCGAGTGTCGCACTGCCACCCGTGCCGACGAACAGCGTGCTGCCCAAGTCCTCTAGCGCGCGTCCAAGGCGATAGGCGAATTCGTCCTTCATCCACATGTGCGGATGCCATTCGGGGCTAATGACTATCTTTCTCCGGCGTTCAGTCCGGTGCCGGAAGCGCCGAAAGTACCGTGTTCGACGACGCGAAGGTAGTCGTCGATGCGGACGCTGTACTTGCCGGGCGAAAGGCGTTCCTGCAGCGTAACCGGTCTAATTACCACTTCGGACCCGCGGCCTCAGTAACTAGTCACCGCAGCCGCTTCACGAACGATCGGCCGCCCTCGCGGCGTTCGATCTGGAAGTTGGGGACCGCCTCCATCAGGTCGGACAAACGGTTGTAGCCGTAGTTGCGGGCGTCGAAGCTCGAGCGGTTGGCGGCGAGCTGGCCCATCGCCGACAGGCTGACATAGCCGCGTTCGTCGCGCTTCGACGCGTCATAGGCATCGACCAACAGCTTGAGCAGTTCGGGGCCGACCGGTGCCTTCGCCTTGGATCGCGGCGCGCCGGCGATGGCGGGGGGCAGGACTTGGTCGATCGGGATCTCGGCGCTCGGCGGGCCGGTGGGGGCGGGCGCCTCGCCGAGGCTGGGGGATGCGGTCGAGGTCAGCGCGCCGACGTCGATGAAGCGGGTGCAAGCCTGCTTGAACGCTTCCGGGGTCTTGCTGGCGCCGAAGCCGTAGACCGGGAGGCCGTCCTGGCGGATGCGCATCGCAAGCGGCATAAAATCGCTGTCCGACGACATGATCCCGAAGCCCTCGACCCGACCGCGGAACAGCAGGTCCATCGCGTCGATCGTCATCTTCATGTCGGTCGCGTTCTTGCCCTTGGTGATGTCGAACTGCTGCTGCGGTTCGATGCCGTGCTTGATCGACATGTCGCGCCACGGCTTCAACCCGGGCTTGGTCCAGTTGCCGTAGACGCGCCGGACGTTGACCGTGCCGAGTTCGGCGAGGACCGTGAGCACGGGGTCGAGCGTCGCCGCGGACGCGTTGTCGGCGTCGATGAGCAGGGCGATGTTGCGGGTGGGCGTCTGGTCGGTCATGCGCCACCCTTGCCCCGCCGCCCGCGACGGTCAACCATAGCTGATCGCGAGCACCTCATATTCGCGCTCGCCCGACGGCAGCACGACGCGGCGGAGATCGCCGACCGCGGCGCCGCGCAGCGCCCGGGCGATCGGCGCGTTCCAGCCGATCCGGCCCGCCGCCGTGTCGGTCTCGTCGTCACCGAGCAAGGTCAGCACGCGCTGCTGGTCGTCCTCATCGACGATCGTCACGGTGGCGCCGAACCAGATGCGGGAGCGATCCGACTGGGCCGAGGCATCGACCACCTTCGCGGCCTTCATTCGTCGGGACAGCCAGCCGAGGCGGCGGTCGATCTCGCGCAGCCGCCGCTTCCCGTAGATATAGTCGCCATTTTCCGACCGATCGCCATTGCCGGCGGCCCAGGAGACGGTTTCGACCAGCGCCGGTCGTTCGGTCGCGAAAAGCTGGTCGTATTCGGCCCGAAGCGCGGCATAGCCGGCGGGCGAGATGTAGTTCGGCGCGTCCAACGATCAGCCCGGGCGCGACTTGCCGAGATACCAGCTGAGCCGCGCGGCGCCGGTGCTCTTGGCGCGAGCCGGATTCATCAGGTCGTAGACGACCGCGTTCTCGATCACCCGCTGGACGTAGTTCCGGGTCTCTTGGAACGGGATCATCTCGATCCAGTCGACCATGTCGACCGCGCCGGTTCGGGGATCGCCGTTCGCGCGGAGCCACTTGTTCACGTTGCCGCCACCGGCATTATAGGCAGCGATCGCAAGTGGATAGCTGTTATAGTTGGCATAGATACGTTGAAAGTAGCTCGATCCTAGCATGATCGACAGATTGGGATCGGTGGTGAGTGCGGCAGGCTGGTAGGCCAGGCCGATCTTCCCCGATTGCTCGCGGGCGGTGCCCGGCATCAGCTGCATCAGCCCGCGCGCGCCGGCGCTGCTGACCGCGGTCTTGTCGAACTGGCTTTCCTGGCGGGCGATCGCATGGATGATCGTCCAATTGTCTTCGTAGCCGGCGGGCACCGATACGGTCGGGAAGGCGGTGGCGGCGTGATCGGTGAGACCGTTCTGCATCGCGTTGCGGCCGACCATGACCGCGAGATCGGGCCGGTTGATGGTCCGCGACAGTTCCGCGACGAGGATGTGGTCGTCGCTGGTCGATGCATCGGCGGCGATCTGGCGGACGAAGGCGGTCTGATCCTGCCAGTCGGCGATCTGGCCGAGGAACTTGACCGCGCGCACCGTTTCGCGCGCGTCAAAGGCGGCGCGGGCGGCGGGATCGATCACCGGCGCGGTCAGCGGGGTCGGCGCGACCAGCGGCTTGCCGGTACGTTCGAGCGCGAGCTGCCCGTAGAACTGGTCCCGATAGCCCGCGGCACGACCGTAGAAGCCGGCAGCCTCCACCGATTTCCCCGCGGCCTCGGCAGCGCGTCCGGCCCAGTAGAAGCCCTTGGCGCGGGTCTGCGGCGATTGGCTGCCGCGGCCGTAGCGATCGAACATCGTCATCGCGTCCGCCGGGCGGGCAAGCTGCTTCAACGCCACCTGGCCGGCGAGCCAGGCGAGGCTCGTATAATCGTCGCGCTCGCCATAGGGTTTGGCGGAGACGTCGGTGCCGGGCGGGTAGGCGTCGTCGACCTGGCGCGCGATGTCGTAGGCGAGCTGATACTGCGCGTCGGCGCTGGCGGCGCGCGCGTTGGTCAACAGGACCTCGTACCATTTCTCGACATTGGCGGGACGTCGCGCCAGCGAGCGCGTCTGCGCCAGCCAGGTCCGCGCGGTCGGCCCGGCGCCGCTGTCGCGCAGCCACACCGCCCGATCGGCGATGTAGCCGGGATCGTCGGCGTAGAGCGTCTGGGTGGTCATCGCCAGGTTCGCGGCGTCGGCGGCGTTGGTGCGGAACGATAGGCGCGCGGCGAAGGCGGAACGGCGTTCGGGGCTGGTATTGCCGAGCTGGCGAGCGGCGGTGCCGGTCGATCCCTGCCACAGCAGCGCGTCCATCCGCGCGTCGTGATCCGCGGGGGTGAGCGCGACGGTGAAGCCGGTAAGGATCAGGCTTTCGTCCGGGGCCGACAGCGAGCCCATTCGCCAGGCGGCGCGGGCGGCGGCATCGGCCTCCGCGTTCCGGCCGAGCGCGCGGAGTGCGCGGGCGTGGGCGACGGCGCCGGCGGCGGACTGCGGCGGGTAGCGCTGGAAGAAGGTGACGACCGACGAGGGCGAGGCGGTGCTCGCCTGACGCTCGGCGGCGCGGCGGTTGGCCGACTGGCCGGGCCAGCCGGGATGCGCGCTCACGAAGCCGGCATAGCTGTCGAAGGGCAAGGCGTCGGTCTGCTGGAGCGCGCGCCACTGCGCGATGGTCGCGGCGATCGCACCGTCGGCCGGATTGGCGGGTGGCTGCGCGCTCATGTTCGCCATCTGGGTGCGGTAACGGTCCAGCTGGTCCTGCGCGACGGTCGAGGTGCCGCCCGCGAGGAGCGCGATGATCATGCCGGTGCGGAGGCTGGTTGCGTTCATATGGACAGGATACGTATCCAACCCGTATCTGTCCTGAACAAAACGACCCAATCGGCGCAGCAGGAGCGCGTATCATCATGTTTTCAGGATCGATCCCGGCGCTCGTCACGCCGTTCGCCGCCGATGGCGCGATCGACGCGGCGGCGTATCGAGCGCTGATCGACTGGCAGATCGCCGAAGGATCGTCGGCGCTGGTGCCGTGCGGGACGACCGGCGAGGCGGCGACGCTGTCCGCCGAGGAGCATTTCGGCGCGGTGCGGGTGTGCGTCGATCAGGTCGCGGGCCGGGTTCCGGTGATCGCCGGCGCAGGATCGAACGACACGCGGGTTGCGGCCGACAATCTGCGCCGCGCCAGGCAGGCGGGGGCGGACGCGGCGCTGATGGTGCCGCCCTATTACAACCGGCCGAGCCAGGAGGGCATCTTCCGCCACTTTGCCGCGCTGGCCGAGCAGACCGAGCTGCCGATCGTGCTGTACAACGTGCCGGCACGGACGGTGACCGACATCCTGCCGGCGACTCTGGCGCGGATCGTGACCGCATTTCCGGAGATCTTCGTCGCGGTGAAGGACGCGAGCGGCGCGATCGCGCGGGTGTCGCAGCACCGGGCGAGCTGCGGCGATCGCTTCGTGCAGCTTTCGGGCAACGACGACATGGCGCTGGCGTTCAACGCGATGGGCGGCAGGGGGTGCATCTCGGTATCCGCCAACGTCGCGCCGCGACTCTGCGCCGACCTTCAGGCGGCGTGCGCGGCGGGCGACTATGCGGCGGCGCTGGCGCTGCAGGACCGGCTCTTCCCGCTGCACGACGCCCTGTTCAGCGATGCCTCGCCGGGGCCGGTGAAATATGCGCTGTCGCGGGTGCGGGCAGGGTTCCCGACGGGGATCCGGCTGCCGATGACGTGGCCGTCGGTAGAGTCGCAGCGCATGGTGGATGCGGCGCTGGCGCATGCCGGGTTGGCGTGAGGGCGGCGGGCGAAGAGTCACAAGAGTCGCACCACCCGCGTGAGTCGGTGAGGGTGGACCGACGATGAGAAACAGCTGGACGTGTCGAGTGCGTGGGCTTGTCCAACATTGCAAGCGGGCCGGCACCTTCTAAATTCTTCACCGCCAGGGGAGGCGATCGGATATGAATTGCGGCGTTGTTACACTGCTCCGTCATCAACTCAGTTCATCGCCATGGTGTCGCGGATGCGTGCGTTGGCGATGACGAGGAGTTTTCGCATGACGGCGACGAGGGCGACGATCGGTTTCTTGCCGTTTGCGATCAGTCGTTTGTAGAAGCTTTTGAGGGTGGGGTTGTGTCTGGCCGCGGCGAGGCCTGCCATGAAGAGGGCCTGCTTGACCTCGGGCCTGCCACCGCGGGTCCTGCGGTAGGCGTCGTGGCTGCCGCTCTGTCTCGGATGTGGCGCGAGGCCGGCGAGCGCGGCGGCCTGGCGGCGTCCGAGGGTGCCGAGCTCGGGCATGAGGGCGACGAGCTGGGCGGCGGTGGCGGGGCCGATGCCGGGGATGGCGCGCAGGGTCGTGGCGGCCCGGTTCAGTGGTTCGCAGGCGTCGATCAGGGTCGCGATGTCGGCGTCGATGCCGGCGATCTCGGCATCGAGCGTGGCGAGGATGCGCTGCAGGCGGGGCGCGACCGGTGCCGTGCCGGGCGCCTGTAGCCGGTTGCGGCAGGCGACGCGCTGGCGAACGCACTCGCGCCGGGTCGAGACCAGCAGGGCGAGCTGGTCGCGCTGCTCGTCGCGGGGCTGCCAGCGCGCCAGCGCGCCGTGCCGTTCGCGCCCGTAGGCGGCGAGCGCGCGGGCGTCGATGCCGTCGGTCTTGCCGAGGATCCCGAACGAGCGGATGAAGGCCTTCACCTTGCGGGCATCGGCACGGTGCACCGGGCGGCCGGCGGCGACCAGCGCGTTCAGCAGGCCGGCCTCGTAGCCGCCGGTGGCTTCGCAGACGACCAGGCCCGTCGGCTCGAGCGTGCCCGCGAAGTCGGCCAGCGCCTGGGGATCGTTGGCGATCCTGGTCGTGCGTCCGCTTCGGCTGTCGAACACGACGATCTCGGCCTTGCCGACATCGCAGCCGATAAAGCTGTCGGGAATGGTAGCAGAATCATGCATCGGACATTATCCTCCAGTGGCTTGTGATCGTCTGCGGGCGTGGTTTTCACCAGTGGCCCAGGCAACTCACCAAGCGTCAAGGCGAAGCGGATAGCCGACCAAGATGACGACGGGCGCGAGCCCAACCCCGGAACGGTCCAGCTATCCGCGCCCGGGTCGGGTGGCCACCCGACCCGGGCATCCCGCTTATGCGCGGAACGAGCGACTTCTAAACTGGCGATAACAGACAACCCCGGACTTGTTCCGGGGTCCACCCGTCCGCACGTTCATAGGCCGTTGATTTGCGGGACCGTGGACCCCGGAACAAGGCTCTCCTGAGCGAAGTCGAAGGGTCCGTGGTGACGAAGAATTGGGCGTTGCGATCGCGAAGTGCTGCCCGGCTGGGAGGATATCCTGGTCTGCGGGCGGACCGAGCAGCCATACCGCTTGAAGCCGCTCCCGCCTCGATACGGCGAGCCAGCGTTGCCCAAGGCGGAGGTGAGGGTGCTCAGCGAAAACCTGCTCAACCAGGATCGATTTGGATTAGCGCCCCGCTTGCAGGGACGCCGCTAAGCGCCCTTCCGCTGATACGCTGACGGGTGGCGGTGCCCACCCCCTTGCGGCGACGAAATCGATCGTTCCGCAACCGCGCCCGCGCACCGGATCGTCGCGGGCGGCTTCCCAGCGGGCGTGGTTGCTCCTACATCGCAGGCCGATGGCTCGTCCCAAACCCCCCGTTTTCGAAAAAACCAAGATCGTCGCCGAGAACCGGCGCGCACGGTTCGAATATTCGATCGACACCGTCTACGAAGCCGGCATCGCGCTGACCGGGACCGAGGTGAAGTCGCTTCGCTTCGGCCAGGGCTCTATCGCGGAGAGTTATGCCGAGGTGAAGGACGAGCAGGTCTGGCTGATCAACGCCAACGTGCCCGAATTCAGCCACGGCAACCGCTTCAACCACGAAGCCAAGCGGCCGCGTAAATTGCTCCTTCACGAGCGCGAGATAAACAAGCTCCACGGGGCGGTGGCGCGGCAGGGCATGACGCTCGTCCCGCTATCGGTCTATTTCAATTCGAAGGGGCGCGCGAAGGTGGAGCTGGCCTTGGCCAAGGGTCGCAAGGACCATGACAAACGCGAGGCCATCAAGGAGCGCGAATGGAAGCGCGAGGCCGGCCGCGTGCTCCGCGACCGCGGCTGATGGCGAGCGCCGCGCCGACCTTGTGGCAGCGCGCGGTCGCATGGGGCCGGCGCAACCTGCCGACCCGCGAATCGATGGAGCAGAATCGGCTGCTGCGCCCGGTCGCCCACCGCGTGTTGGCGCCCGAGCTGTGGCGGTTCACGCGGCGATCGGTGCCGCGCGGGGTTGCGCTCGGGATGATTACGGGGATCCTCTGCCCGGTGGCGCAGATCCCGCTGTCGGCGGTGCTGGCGCTGCCGGTGCGCGCCAACGTGCCGACCGCGGCGCTGACGACGCTGATCACCAACCCGCTGACCACCCCGCCCTTGTGGGTCGCGGCGTATTGGATCGGGCGCTGGATCCTGCATCTCGACGATCACCTGCCCGGCGCCCCGGTGGCGGATGCCGCCAATCTGGGGTGGGTCCAGTGGCTGTTGTCGGAGGCGGGGCCCGCCACCGCTATTGGGTTGCTGATCATCACCGCGGTGTTCGCGATCGGCGGGTTCCTGTTGTCGGCGCTCGGCTGGCGGTTGTGGATCGCGCGGAAATGGCGGCATCGGCACGACCATCGCCACGGTCAGCTTCACTGATCGCTTGACGACGCCGCGCCGCTGACCAGAAGGCATACGCCGTGGCATCGCTTCCCCTTCCATCCGGGTCGTCCCCGATCAAGATTGCGGCGCTGCTCGCGATCGGCACCACCGTCGTCGCGGCGGCACTGGTGCTGTTGCTCGCCGACAGCCTGGTCGCGGCGGTCGGTTTCCTGGCGATGGGGCTGGTCACGGGCGGGGCGGTGTTCGCCTGGCGGCTGCTGGGCCCGCAGCAGCGCGTCGAGCAGCGGACGATCGACTGGGATTTCACCCGCAAGCTGGCAGAGGCGAGTAGCGGCGCGGTCGCGGTAACCGACCGCGCCGGTCGGCTGATCTGCGCCAACGACGCGTTCGAGGCGTTGTTCGCGGGCTTTCCGACACCACCGGGTCTGCCGCTGGACGATGACGGGGTCGATCGGCTCGGCGCCGCCGGTCGGCATGGCTGGCGCGACGGCAGCGGCTATGCCGCGGGGTTGTCGATCGATGGCAAGCGATTGTCGGCGCAGGTCGCGCGGGCTGGCGACGACGCCGACATGCTGGTCTGGTCGTTCACCGTGCTCCACGAGGAAGACCTGGCCGCCTCGACCGAGGCGATGATCGCGGGGCACCCCGGCGATCGGCTGGGCGGCGCCGGGGTGATGGCCGCGCTGATCGCGTCGGACGGGCGGATCCGCGCCGCCAACCGGGTGTTCGCGGCGCGCGCGCTGGGCGGCGATGGCGAAATCGAGGGGCGCGACTTCGCGCGGCTGTTGATCACCGACAGCCGCGGGCTGGTGCGGTTCGAGCGCGAGGGACTGGACGGGACGCCGCTGCGGGTTCTCCAAATCCCGTTCATGGAGGGCGATCACGCCCCGGTGCTGGTGGCGATGCTCGACGACGAGGATACCGCGCCTGCGATCGGCGCGAGTGCGTCGGCGCACGTCCGCAGCCTCGTCAGCCTGATGCCGTTCGGGATGGCATTGGTCGACCGCGAGGGGCGGTTCCTGCAGATGAACGATTCGTTCGTGCGCGCGGCATCGGTCGATCCGGCGGCGCCGCCGCTCTATCCGGGCGATCTGGTGGTGCGCGAGGACAAGGGCGCTGTGGCGGACGCGATCCGGCGCTTTGCGGGCGGGGCGACGCACTCGACCGACATGGCGGTGCGGCTGAAGGACCATCCCGACGAGCCGGTGGCGCTGACCATCGCCGGCGCGCGCGGGTTGGGCGATGCCGCGGTGTTCCTGAGCCTGAAGGACAATACCGAGGAGACGCGGTTGAAGCGGCAGGTCGCGCAGGCGACCAAGATGCAGGCGGTCGGCCAGCTCGCGGGCGGTGTCGCGCACGACTTCAACAACATTCTGACCGCGATTATCGGGCATTGCGATCTGATGATGATGCGCCATTCGCCGGGTGACAGCGATTACGATGACATCCAGCAGATCCGGACCAATTCCAACCGCGCGGCGAGCCTGACCCGCCAGCTGCTCGCCTTCTCGCGTCAGCAGACGCTGCGGCCGCAGGTGTTGCAGCTGCCCGACGTCGTGTCGGAGGTATCGAACCTGCTGAAGCGGCTGATGGGCGAGACGGTGCGGCTCGACGTCAGCCACGGCCGCGGGCTGGGCGCAGTGCGCGCCGATCCGGGGCAGCTGGAGCAGGTCGTGGTCAATCTGGCGGTCAATGCGCGCGATGCGATCATGGCGGCGAACCCGCGGGGCGGAGGGACGCTGACGATCCAGACTCGTGCGCTGCCCGCGGCGCAGGTGCGCGCGCTCGGCTACGACATCCTGCCTGTCGCGGACTATACGACGCTGATCGTCAGCGACACCGGGACCGGCATCCCGCCGGAGGTGCTGCCGAAGATCTTCGAGCCGTTCTTCACGACCAAAGAGGTCGGCAAGGGCACCGGGCTGGGGCTGTCGACGGTCTACGGCATCGTCAAGCAATCGGGCGGCTACATCTTTGCGGATTCGAAGCCGGGGCAGGGATCGAGCTTCACGCTGTACCTGCCGGTGCACACCGCCAACACCTCGCCCGCGCCGGCCCGACTGTCGGCGCCGCGATCGACGGTGAAGCCCGCCGAGATGTGGGGCACGGGGACGATCCTGCTGGTCGAGGACGAGGACATGGTCCGCGCGGTGGCCGAACGCGCGCTGACGCGGCAGGGTTATACCGTGCTGACCGCGGAAAATGGCGAGGTGGCGCTGCAAATACTCGACAAGACCGAGCGTCCCGATCTGCTGATCAGCGACGTGGTGATGCCGTTGATGGACGGCCCGACGATGGTCCGTCATGCACGTGAAAAGTATCCGGACCTGCCGATCATCTTCATGTCGGGTTATGCCGAAGAACAGTTGCGGCGATCGATCGACCTGGATCGCGTCGCGTTCCTGCCCAAGCCGTTTTCGGTCCAGCAATTGGCGGAGGCGGCGCGCGACGTGCTGGCCAATCGCTGATCCGACTGGCAACGGCGCAGGTAAGCGGTTAAGGCCGGGGAATGACAGGACCCAGGCAGATCCTCATCGTCGAGGACGAACCGCTTATCGCCATGATGCTCGAGGATTTCCTCGAGGTGCTCGACAAGCAGGCGGCGGGGGTCGTCGACAGCGTCGCCGATGCGCTGGCACGGATCGACAAGGGCGAGATCGACGCCGCGATCCTCGACGTGAACCTGCGTGGCGGCGAGAAGAGCACGTCGATCGCAGAAGCGCTCGCGGCCAAGAACATCCCCTTCGTGTTTGCGACCGGCGGCGGCGACGACAGCGTCGACGAACGATTTCGCGATCGCCCGCGGTTGCAGAAGCCGTTCACGATGGACGGGGTCGCCAAGGCGCTCGACGGTCTGGTGGTCGCCGACGCGCGCTGAGGCGCGCTACAGAGTATTGGGCTCCCGCGTTCACGGGCGCACATCGAATTGCGATTGCGGCGAACCTGCATCCGCTGACGCTTAGATGCTTGCGTGAGTGGCTTACCCGACGCAATAGCCTGTCGCCATGACCCAGTTCGACAAGTCTCGCCTGCCGAGCCGCCACGTGTCGGTCGGTCCCGAAAGGGCGCCGCACCGCAGCTATTATTATGCGATGGGGATCTCCGAGGAGGACATCGCCAAGCCGTTCGTCGCGCTGGCATCGGCGGGCAACAATTCGGCGCCATGCAACACCACGCTGGATGCGCAGGCCGATGCGGCGCAGGCCGGGGTGATCCATGGCGGCGGAATGCCGCGACGGTTCAATACCATCACCGTCACAGACGGGATCGCGATGGGCCACCAGGGGATGAAGTCCTCGCTGGTCAGCCGCGAGGTGATTGCGGATTCGGTCGAGTTGTCGGTACGCGGGCATTGCTACGACGCGCTGGTGGGCTTTGCGGGGTGCGACAAATCGCTGCCCGGCATGATGATGGCCATGCTGCGGCTGAACGTGCCGTCGATCTTCGTCTATGGCGGGTCGATCCTGCCCGGACGATTCAATGGACGCGACGTCACCGTTGTCGACGTGTTCGAGGCGGTCGGCCGGTTCGCGGCGGACGATAACAGCTGCCCGCTGTCCGAGCTGACCGCGCTCGAGAAGGTCGCCTGTCCGGGGCACGGTGCGTGCGGCGGGCAGTTCACCGCCAACACCATGGCCTGCGTCGGGGAAGCAATCGGATTGTCGTTGCCGAACAGCAATATGGTGCCTGCTCCTTACAGCTCGCGCGAGCAGATCGCGGTGGCAGCTGGCGCACAGGTGATGGAGCTGGTCGCGCGCAACCTGCGGCCGCGCGACATCTGCACGCGCGAGGCCTTCATCAACGCCGCGCGCGTGGTCGCGGCGACCGGCGGATCGACCAATGCCGCGCTGCACCTGCCCGCGATGGCGCACGAGGCTGGGATCGAGTTCGACCTGTTCGACGTCGCAGAGGCGTTCCGGTCGACCCCGTACATCGCCGACCTGAAACCCGGCGGGCGATATGTGGCGAAGGACATGTACGAGGCCGGCGGCGTCTACATGCTGATGAAGACGATGCTGTCGGGCGGCTTCCTGGACGGCAATTGCCTGACCGTGACGGGGCGGACGCTCGGCGAGAACATCGGCGAGGTGACGTGGAATCCCGACCAGAAGGTGATCTACGACGTCAAGGCGCCGCTGTCGCCGACGGGCGGCGTGGTCGGCCTGCGCGGCAGCCTGGCGCCCGACGGTGCGATCGTGAAGGTCGCGGGGATGCACCGGCTGCAGTTCGAGGGCCCGGCGCGGGTGTTCGATTGCGAGGAGGATACATTTGCGGCGGTCGAGGCGCGGCAGATCCGCGAGGGCGAGGTGGTGGTGATCCGCTACGAAGGGCCCAAGGGCGGACCCGGCATGCGCGAGATGCTGTCGACCACCGCGGCGCTCTACGGGCTGGGAATGGGCGAGAAGGTCGCGCTGATCACCGACGGACGCTTTTCGGGCGCGACCCGCGGATTCTGCATCGGCCATGTCGGGCCCGAGGCGGCGGACGGCGGGCCGATCGCGCTGGTCGAGGATGGCGACACCATCCGGATCGATGCCGAGGCCGGGACGATCGACCTGTTGGTCGCCGACGAGGTGCTGGCCGAGCGGCGTGCGGCGTGGCGGCCGCGGGTCAACGACTATCAGTCGGGCGCCTTGTGGCGCTATTCGCGCAATGTCGGTCCGGCCTATCAGGGCGCGGTCACGCATCCCGGCGCGGCGGCCGAGCGGCACGTCTATGCGGACATCTGAGCGGGGCCGATGACGCCCGTCGAGGGCAGCGCGATCCTGACCGCCACGGCGATGCGGGCGGCGGAAGATGTGGCGGTGGCGGAAGGATCGAGCGTCGAGGCGCTGATGGACCGCGCGGGCGAGGCGATCGCCACGGCGGTACAGCGGCTGGCGGGTGGGCGCGCGGTGCTGGTGCTGTGCGGCCCGGGCAACAATGGTGGCGACGGCTATGTCGCGGCAGCGCGGCTGCGCGCGGCGGGGCTGACGGTGCGAGTAGCGGCGAGTGGTCCGCCGCGCACAGAGGCGGCGTCGCGGGCGCGTGCGGCGTGGGGCGGAGAGGTCGTGGCGCTCGGCGAAGCGGCGGCGGCGCCGGTGCTGGTGGATGCGCTGTTCGGAACGGGACTTGGCCGACCGCTGGCGGCCCCGGTCATCGAAGCGCTGCACCGGCTGGCCGCGGAAGCGTGGCTGTCGATCGCGGTCGACCTGCCGAGCGGGGTCGCGACCGACGACGGTGCGGTGATGAGCGAGCCGCCGCGGTTCGCGGTGACGCTGGCGCTGGGTGCGGCCAAGCCGTCGCACCTGCTGCAGCCCGCGGCGCGCTTTGCGGGCGCGGTGCGGGTCCTCGACATCGGCGTGGTCGCGCACGGGCCGACGCGCGCGTTGGCGCCACCGGTGCTCGGCGCGCCGGGGCCTGACGCGCACAAGTTCGCGCGCGGGATGGTCGCGATCGTGGCGGGTGCGATGCCCGGGGCGGCGGCGCTTGCGGCCACGGCAGCGGCGCGGACCGGGGCGGGTTACGTGCTGGCGCTGGGGAGCGGCGGCGCCGTGCCGCACGCGATCGTCCGCCGGCCGTTCGCTGCGGAGGCGCTGGCGGACGCGCGGTTCGGCGTGGTGCTGATCGGGCCGGGGCTCGGCCGCGACGAGGAGGCGCGCGCCAGGCTCGGCGCGTCGCTGGCATCGGGCCGCGCCTTGGTAATCGATGGCGATGCGTTGCACCTCACCCAGCCCGCGGCGCTCCACGGTCATGGCGGCACGATCGTGTTAACGCCGCACGAGGGCGAGTTCCGGGCGATGTTCGGCGCGCTGCCGGGCAGCAAGATCGATCGTGCGCGCGCGGCGGCGTCCGCGGCAGGGGCAGTCGTCGTCTACAAGGGCGCGGACACCGTGATCGCGGCGCCGGGCGGGCGGGTGTGCGTGGCGGGCGCGGCGAGCGGGTGGCTCTCCACCGCGGGCAGCGGCGACGTGCTCGCAGGCGCTGTCGCGGCGATGGTCGCGGGCGGGCTCGATCCGTTCGATGCGGCGTCGGCGGCGGTATGGCTCCACGGTGAGGCGGCGCGGCTCTGCGGCGGGAGCTTCGTCGCCGACGACCTTGCCGCGGCGCTGTCCGCTGCTAGGGCATCGCGATGACCGAGATCCTCCGCGTCGCGGCGCGCGGCGATGGCGTCACCGCCGACGGCCGCCACGCCGCCTTCGCCGCGCCGGGCGACATGCTGACCGACGAGGGCGTCGTCGTGCCGGGACCGCACCACCAAATGCCGCCCTGCGTCCATTTCCCGGCCTGTGGGGGGTGCCAGCTCCAGCATCTCGACGATTCCGCCTATGCCACGTTCGTCACCGACCGGGTATTCTCCGCGCTCGACGGGCAGGGGATCGCCGCGCCGTTGCGCGCGCCGCTGGTTTCGCCGCCACGGACGCGGCGCCGGGCGACGCTGCATGCGGACGGGAAGGGCGGGCGGATCACGCTCGGCTTCACCGGGCAGGAGAGCCATGCGATCGTCGACATGAAGATGTGCGACATCCTGCACCCGGTGCTGTTCGCGCTCGTCGCGCCGCTGCGCGGGCTGCTCCGGCAGCTGGGATTGCGGCGGCGGGCTGACATCCACCTGGCGCTGATCGACCAGGGCCCCGACGTGCTGGTCTCGGGGATCGCCGCGGAAGGGCTGGCGGCGGCAGAGGCGATCAATGGCTTTTGCGAACGCCACGGCATCGCGCGGTTCGCGATCGACGACGGGATCGGACCCGAGACACGGTGGGAGCCAGACGCGGCGACGATCACGCTCGGCGGCGTGCCGGTGCCGTTCCCGCATGCCGCGTTCCTGCAGGCGACTGCGGAGGGCGAGGCGGTGCTGGTCGCGGCGATGCGCGAGGCGGTGAATGGCGCGGCGACGGTGGCGGATCTGTTCGCGGGGTTGGGCACTTTCGCCTTGTCGGTGCCGGGCAAGGTTTATGCGGCGGAGGGCGCGCGCGATGCGCTCTATGCGCTGAAGGCGGCGGCCGGGCTTGCGCGGCGACCGGTGTTCCCGGAGCATCGCGATCTGTACCGGCGGCCGTTGACGACCGCCGAGCTCGACCGGTTCGATGCGGTGATCATCGATCCGCCGCGGTCGGGCGCGCGCGAGCAGATCGAGGCAATGGCGGCGACACGGGCGCCGGTTATAGGGTATGTTTCGTGTAATCCCGGTAGCTTCGCACGGGATGCGAAGATCTTGTGCGATGCCGGGTGGCGACTCGATTGGGTACAGCCGGTGGGGCAGTTCCGGTGGTCGACGCATGTCGAGCTGGCGTCTCGGTTCTTTCGGTAGCGTTCGCGGCTTGGAAGGAGGTGGGTTCGCGCGGAGACGCGGAGGAGGTTGCCCCTGCGACAGCTATATCTGCTCTTTCCGCCTGAACTCTTGCTGCTGCCGCCGGTTGGAGAATGCCGCAGTCGCGGCAGGCGACACTTTCTCCGCGTCTCCGCGCGAACCATCTTCTTCAGCCCGCAGGATAGTTCGCCGCTACGAAGAACAGGCCGTCCGGGGGTGCGTTGAGGCCCAGGCGGGAACGGTCGCGGGCGGAGAGCGCCTCGCCGACCTGGTCGATGGTCCAGCGGCCCATGCCGACCAGCGCCAGGCAGCCGACCATCGAGCGGACCTGATGGTGGAGGAAGGAGCGCGCTTCGGCGTGGATGGCGAGGCGGTCGCCGGTGCGGACGACGTCGAGGCGGTCGAGGGTGCGGACCGGGCTGTCGGCCTGACAATGCGCGGAGCGGAAGGTGGTGAAGTCGTGCCGGCCGACGAGCAGGTGCGCGGCGCGGTGCATTGCGGTGGCGTCGAGCGGTTGCGGGACCTGCCAGGCGCGGCCGGCCTCGTGGGTCAGCGGCGCGCGGCGGCTGACGATGCGGTATTCATAGGCGCGGCCGGTGCAGGAGAAGCGCGCGTGCCAGTCGTCCGGCACTAGCTCGCAGGCGAGGATCGCGACCGGGGCGGGGCGGAGCAGTGCATTCAGCGCCTCCATCAGGCGGAATGCGTCGACCGGCTTGGCGATATCGAGATGCGCGCGCATCGCCAACGCGTGGACCCCGGCGTCGGTGCGGCCGGCGGCATGCACCGCGACGGTCTCGCCGGTCATCGCGCCGGCGGCGGCCTCGATCGCGGCCTGGACGCTGGGGCCGTGCGACTGCCGCTGCCAGCCCATGAACGGGCCGCCGTCATATTCGACGGTCAGGGCGAAACGGGTCAAAGCCGGGTGCCGGCCGGGACCGGGAAGCCCCTGAGCAGATCCGCGGTCGGCCCGGCGGCGCGACCGGCGCGCTGCACCCAGGTCGGCCGGATTGCGCCGCTGCCGCAGGCGATCGTCAGGCGATCGTCGAGCACCATGCCGGGGACGCCCTCGCCCGGCGCTATCTCGGTGGCGAGGATCTTCACGCGGTCGCCGGCGATCTCGATCCAGGCGCCGGGGGCGGGGTTGAAGGCGCGGACGAGCCGATCGATTGCCGCGGCAGGCTCGGCGAAGTCGATCCGCGCCTCGGCCTTGTCGATCTTGGTTGCGTAGGTCATGCCGTCCTCGACCTGCGCGACCGCGGGGTAGCGATCGAGGTCGCCGAGCACCTCGATCATCAGCCGGGCGCCCATCGCGGACAGCTCGGTGGTGAGCTCGCCCGCGGTCTTGCGGTCGATCGGGGTGCGGCCCTCTAGCCGGACCGGGCCGGTATCGAGCCCGCTCTCCATCTGCATGATGCCGACCCCAGTTTCCCTATCGCCGGCGAGGATCGCGCGCTGCACCGGCGCCGCCCCACGCCAGCGCGGCAGCAGCGAGCCGTGGACGTTGAGGCAGCCATGACGCGGTGCCGCCAGGATCGGCCGCGGCAGGATCAAGCCATAGGCGGCAACGACCGCGACATCGGCGTCGAGCGCGGCGAAGGCGGCCTGTGCCTCGGCATCGCGCAGGCTCGTCGGGGTGCGGACCTCGATCCCGAGCGCCTCGGCGCGGCGATGGACCGGTGACGCGACCAGCTCGCGACCCCGCCGCCCGCCCGGCCGCGGCGGCTGGCAATAGGCGGCGACGACGCCGTGGCCGGCGGCGACCAGCGCGTCGAGCACCGGCACCGCGAACTCGGGCGTTCCCATGAAGACGATACGCATGGACCGGGCTTCAACGCGCTGGCGCCGCCTCATGCAAGCCCCTATCTGTCGGTCATGGCGTCACCCGAGATCGAAGCACTGACCCAGGCGCTGGCCAGGCTTCCCGGTCTGGGCCCGCGATCGGCGCGGCGCGCGGTGCTCCATCTGCTGAAGAAGCGCGAGGCGGCGATGGGGCCGTTGCTCGCGGCGCTATCCGCGGTCGACGAACGGCTCGCGACCTGCGGGGTGTGCGGCAATGTCGACACCACCGATCCATGCTCGATCTGTGCCGATCAGCGGCGCGACGCGCGGGCGCTATGCGTGGTCGAGGAGGTCGCAGACCTGTGGGCGCTGGATCGGTCGCGCCTGTTCCCGGGCCGCTATCACGTGCTCGGCGGGCGGCTGTCGGCGCTGGAGGGGGTGCGGCCCGAGGATCTCACCATCGACATGCTGGTCCGGCGGATCGAGGCGGGCGGCATCGACGAGGTGGTGCTGGCGATGAACGCAACGCTGGAGGGGCAGACCACCGCGCACTATGTCGCCGAGCGGATCGAGCGGTTTCCGGTGCGGGTGACCCAATTGGCGCACGGGTTGCCGGTCGGCGGCGAGCTCGACTATCTCGACGAAGGCACGCTGGCCCAAGCACTTCGGGCGCGGCGTCCGGTGGGTTGACGCTGGGCGAGAGCTTTCCTAGCTGACGCCGATGGCCGTCCTCCCGATCGTAGAAATTCCCGACCCGCGGCTGCGCGCGGTCTCCACGCCGGTCGACACGGTCGACGACGTGACCCGCACGCTGATCGCGGACATGTTCGACACGATGTACGACGCCAACGGGATCGGGCTCGCCGCGATACAGGTGGGCGTCGCGTCGCGCGTGCTGGTGATCGACCTGCAGGAGAAGGAAGGTGAGGACGGCAAGCCGATCCGCGCACCGCGCGCCTTCGTCAATCCCGAGATCCTGTCGGTCAGCGAGGAGCTGTCGGTCTACAACGAAGGCTGCCTGTCGATCCCCGAGCAATATGCCGAGGTGGCGCGGCCCGCGAGCTGCCGGGTGCGCTGGCTCGACGAGCAGGGCGCGACGCAGGAACAGGAGCTGGACGGGCTGCTCGCGACCTGCATGCAGCATGAGATCGACCATCTGAACGGCGTGCTCTTCATCGATCACATCAGCCGGCTGAAGCGGGACATGGTGATCAAGAAGCTCAACAAGATGCGAAAATCCGGCGGGTAAGCTGTTGTTTTGACATTGGTTTCGATCGCCTTGTGAGGCTATGAGTTCGCGAAAGTCGAACCCGGTCAATTCAGCTCGTCACCCCGGACTTGATCCGGAATACCGCTTTGTAGCGTACGGTCCTGAAGCTCAGCGGGACCCCGGATCGAGTCCGGGGTTACGGATTGATTGCGCAGAGGTCTTGCGTAGACGAGGGTGAGGCCCGTTTTCGGGACTTCCCCCTCAGAACAGCCCTTCGATCCTGCCCCGATCGTCGAACCGGATCGCCTCCGCCGCCGGCACGCGGGGCAGGCCCGGCATGGTCATGATCTCGCCGCAGATCGCGACGACGAAGCCGGCGCCGGCACATAGTCTTACCTCGCGGACGGGCACGATGTGGCCGGTGGGTGCGCCCAGCGCTGCGGGGTCGGTGGAGAAGCTGTACTGGGTCTTGGCCATGCAAACGGGCAAGTGGCCGTGTCCGGCCGCCTCCCAGCGGGCGAGCTGGGCATGGACCGCGGGATCGGCGACCGCGGCTTCGGCGCGGTAGATGCGGGTCGCGACGGTGGCGATCTTGTCGAACAGTGGCAGCGCGTCGTCGTAGAGCGGCGCGAATTGCGTGGTGCCGTCGGCGATCGCGACCACGCGGTCGGCGAGCGCGGTGGCGCCGGCCCCGCCATCCGCCCAATGCGTGCAGACCACCGCCTCCGAGCCGTGGCTCGCCGCGATCTCGGCGACCGCGGCGAGTTCGATGTCGGTGTCGGTCGGAAAGCGGTTGATCGCGACGACCGCGGGCACGCCGAACTGGCGGATATTCTCGATGTGGCGGACGAGGTTGACGCCGCCGCGGGTGACGGCGGCGACGTCCTCGCGGCCGAGGTCGGGCTTGGCGACGCCGCCGTTCATCTTCAGCGCTCGGACGGTCGCGACGATCACCACCGCGGCGGGGCGCAAGCCGGCCTGGCGGCACTTGATGTCGAGGAACTTTTCCGCCCCCAGATCGGCGCCGAAGCCGGCTTCGGTGACGACGTAATCGGCGAGGCGGAGGCCGGTGCGGGTCGCGATCACCGAGTTGCAGCCATGCGCGATGTTGGCGAACGGCCCGCCATGGACGAGCGCGGGATTGCCCTCCAGCGTCTGGACCAGATTGGGCTTGATCGCCTGGGCGAGCAGCACCGCCATCGCGCCGTCGGCCTTCAGGTCGCGCGCGGTGACCGGACGGCGGTCGCGGGTGTAGCCGATCACGACGCGGCCGAGCCGCGACTCCAGATCTGCGAGGTCTTCGGCGAGGCAGAGGATCGCCATCACCTCCGACGCGACGGTGATGTCGAAGCCCGATTCGCGCGGGAATCCGTTCGCCGCGCCGCCGAGCGACTGGGCGATGTCGCGCAACGCACGGTCGTTCATGTCGAGCACGCGGCGCCAGACGATCCGCCGCACGTCGATATCGAGCGCGTTGCCCCAGTGAATGTGGTTGTCGATCATCGCCGCGAGCAGGTTGTGCGCGCTGGTGATCGCGTGGAAATCGCCGGTGAAGTGGAGGTTGATGTCCTCCATCGGCACGACCTGCGCATAGCCGCCGCCCGCCGCGCCGCCCTTGGTGCCGAAGCAGGGGCCGAGCGAGGGTTCGCGCAGGCACAGCATGGTCCGCTTGCCGATCAGCGCGAGCGCGTCGGCGAGGCCGACCGAGGTGGTCGTCTTGCCTTCGCCTGCGGGGGTGGGGTTGATCGCGGTGACGAGGATCAGCTTGCCCTGCGCGTCGCCGCTGCCGAGTGCGGCGACGTCGATCTTCGCCTTGTGACGGCCATAGGGCTCGACCGCGTCGGCGGGGATGCCGGCACGGTCGGCGACCTGCTGGATGGGGCGGACCGCGGCGGCGCGGGAGATCTCGATGTCGGTCGGCATGCGGCTGTCTACCGCGGCGGCGCGACGGGGCAACTATCCTCTGTCCCTGCGCGCATGTTCAATCTATGTTCCTGCGATCGGCAAGGCGGGGATGGTTGGTGATCGAGGTGATTTTGGCTGCGGTGCTGGCGCTGGTCGCCGGGCTGGCGATCGGCTGGCTGATCGCGGGCCGGCGCGCGGCGGCGCTGGCGAGCGATCTTGCGGTGGCACAGGCGCGAGCGGCGGATGCGGAGCTGGTGCGGCAGGCACGCGATGCGGTGGAGCGCGAACGCAACGACGCCATGCAGGAACTGGCGGCGCTGCGGGCGCAGACCGGCGAGCGCGACGCGGCGCACCAGGCGACGCTCGCCGAACTGAGGCAGGCGCGCGAGGCGATGACCGCGCAGTTCGGGGAAGTCGCCAACAAGCTGCTCGGCGAGGCGCAGCGGACTTTCCTGGAGCGGGCGGACGCGCGGTTCAGGCAGTCGGAGGAGACCGCGGGGCAAAACCTCAAATCGATGCTCCAGCCGGTGAGCGATCGGCTGCAACGCTACGAAGAGGCGGTCGGCAAGGTCGAGACCGAGCGCAAGGGCGCATTCAGCGAGCTGAAGGGCCAGATCGAGCAGATGCGACTGGGCCAGGAGAAGGTGAGCACCGAAGCCGCCAAGCTGGTCAATTCGCTCCGCAACGCGCCGAAATCGCGCGGGCGCTGGGGCGAGCAGCAGCTGAAGAACGTGCTCGAGACGTGTGGGCTGAGCGAACATACCGACTTCCAGACCGAGGTCAGCGTGTCGGGCGGGGACGAAGGCGGGCGGCTGCGGCCCGATGCGATCATCACGGTGCCGGGGGGGCGATCGCTGGTGATCGACGCCAAGGTTTCGCTCAACGCCTATCAGGATGCGTTCGGCGCGGTCGACGATGGCGAGCGACTGCGCGGGCTGGGGCTGCACGCGACGTCGATGCGCGCGCACGTCAACGGGCTTGGCAACAAGGCCTATTGGAGCCAGTTCAAGGATGCGCCCGATTACGTGATAATGTTCGTGCCCGGCGAACATTTCCTGTCGGCGGCGCTGGAACATGACCCGACGCTTTGGGATTTCGCGTTCGAGAAGCGCGTGCTGCTCGCGACCCCGACCAATCTGATCGCGATCGCGCGCACGGTGTCGGCGGTGTGGCGGCAGGAGAAACTGGCGGACGAGGCGCGGCGGATCGGCGAGCTCGGCAAGGAGCTGTACGACCGGCTCGCCAAGGCGGCGGGGGATTTGCGCAAGGTCGGCGGCGGGCTGACGTCGGCGGTGAACAACTACAACAGCTTCGTCAGCAGCTTCGAGAGCCGGGCGCTGGTGAGTGCACGCAAGTTCCGCGATCTCAACATCGAGACGGGTGCGCGCGAGATCGAGGAGGTGCAGCCGGTCGAAGCACTGGCGCGCTACGGCGACGCGGGGGCCGGCGGCCCGGCAGGGCTGATCGAGCAGCGGGAGGAGGCTGCGGAGTAGCCTTCAATTGGCTCGCGACAGGAGAAGATTGGTTCGCGCGGAGGCGCGGAGGCGCGGAGATGGTGCCTATGCGATGGCTGCGGTTCTGCTTTGTCATGAGTACACTGAATATAGGCCTCTTGACCTTCTTCCGGACCTGATCCGGCGTCCCGCTAACCGCACGAGGCAGGATCGTGGATCTTGGAAAAAGCGGGACCCCGGATCGCGTCCGGGGTGACGAAGATCCGGGGGAATCTAATGACGACTGCGCCTGAACGGGGGGCTATCGTCCGTATGCGATTGCCCTGTCTCCAAGGGGAGGGTGATTTGGCGAGACCGGCACCGCCTTAGCGGCACTTCGTGCCAGAGCGCTTCTGCGTCCTCCGCGTCTCTGCGCGCGTTCTTCTTGTTGCCACGTCAGTCGGGGTTGACCGGGATACCCGACAGGGCCTTGGCGGTACGGATTGTCAGGGAGGTCTTCACGCTGGCGACGTTGGGGGCGGGGGTGAGATGGGTGGTGAGGATCTCCTGGAACCCCTTCAGGTCGCTGGCGACGATCTTCAGGATGAAGTCGATCTCGCCGTTGAGCATGTGGCATTCGCGGACTTCGGGGATTGCGGCGACGTGCGCCTCGAAGGCGGCGAGGTCGTGTTCGGCCTGGCTGCGGAGCGAGACCATCGCGAAGACGGTGATCGGAAAGCCGAGGCTCGCGGCGTCCAGATCGGCGTGATAGCCACGGATGACGCCGCCTTCCTCGAGCGCGCGTACCCGGCGAAGGCACGGCGGCGCGGTCAGGCCGACGCGCTCGGCAAGATCGACGTTGGTCATGCGCCCGTCGTCCTGAAGCAGCGACAGTATCTGCCGGTCGATTCGATCGAAAGCCATTGCGCGCTACCCTCCCTGCGCTTGCCGTTTCGGACCGGCCAGCCACATCGTTGATAAGAAAATTGCGGGGAAACGCAATTGTCCCACAATGCGACGCGTGGTTTTTTGTGCGTTTGGCATCGGCCTCAAGAACGGTAATGGTTGTTGCGCGACCGATGTGGGCGCGACCAGGGGTAGATGTGCGCTTCGATGACAGCCTGAACACGGTCCTTGCCGCCGACGCAACCAGTGGCGTCGGTGCGCAGGCGACATGGCGTCAGCTCGTCGATCTGGTCGGGCGCGGTCGGGTTGCAGCGGACGAACCGGTGATCGCGCGGCTGCGGATGCTTCGCGAGGTCGTGCCGGTCGGGGTGCGGGCGGCGAGCGCGCGGTCGCTGGCGTTCGCGACGCCGGGCGCGCGGCTGGTCGGCTTCTTCGCGGAGGATATTCTCTCGGTCGCCGCGGCGGTGTTGTCCACCGCGACGCTGCCGGCGGAGGAGTGGACCGCGATGCTGCCGCGGCTGACCCCGGCGGGGCGGGCGGTGCTGCGCAACCGCCGCGATCTGCCGGAATCGGTGACGCGCGCGCTCGCCAGCTTCGGATCGACCGATTTCGTGCTCCCCAACCACGCGCCGGCGAGCGACGCCGAGGCGGTGGCCGAACCCGCACCGCCCGCCAAGGACACCCCGCTCAGCACGACGCCGTTCGTGGCGCTCGGCGTCGTCGCGCGCGGGCTGCCGCTGGTCGCTGAGGCGCTGCGCCAGTCGCGGATGCCGGACACCGACCAGGCGAGCGTCGACCGGTTCGAGATCGCCGATTTGGTCGCGCGTATCGATGCGTTCAACCGCAAGCGCGACGAGCAGCCGGTGGCGGCGCCGCCCGCGCCGCCGCGTGCCCGAACCTTTCGACTCGCGACCGATGCGGCGGGGATCGTGATGCATGTCGACGGGGTCGCGCCGGGTGCGCTGGTCGGCGTGTCGATCGCGCATGCCGTGCGGCAGGGGATGGTCAGCGTCGATGCGGTTATGAGCGGCGCGCTACGACGCCGGGCGCGGTTCTGCGATGCGCGGATCGACATCGACGGGCATTCGGATGCCGCCGGGGCCTGGCTGGTCTCGGGCGTCCCCGCGTTCGACGATCGCAGCGGCCGGTTCATCGGCCTGCGCGCGACCGCGCGGCGACCGCGGCTCGACGAGCGTGCCGAACCCGATGCGGATCGCCAGGCCGCCTCGGACACGCTGCGCCAGCTGGTGCACGAACTGCGCACGCCGGCCAACGCGATCTCGGGGTTCGCGGAGCTGATCGAGGCGCAGCTGCTCGGCCCGGTCGACGCTGCCTATCGCGAGCGCGCGATCGTGATCCGTGACCAGGCGGCGCGGCTGATCGCGGCGATCGAGGATCTGGATACTGCGGCGCGGATCGAGGGCGGGGCGCTGGACCTGCGGCCGACCGCGTTCGCGCTGCTGCCGATGATCGAACGGGTGATCGCCGATCTGGCGCCGCTCGCGACCCTGCGCGGTGCGGCGATCGCGCTCGATGCTGACGGCGATCATGTGGTGGTTTCCGACGATCGGACCGTCGAGCGCCTCGTCGCGCGGCTGCTGTCCACGCTCGTGTCCGCGGCGGGTGGCGCGGAAATCATCGGGGTGCGGCTCGGCGGGGGGACGCCGGGTACGGCGACGATCGAGTTCGACCGGCCGGCCGCGCTGGTGACCGATGCCGAGGAGGACCTGCTGCGGATCGGCGTGGATGCCGAGGACGAGGATGCGCCGCTGCTCGGCACCGGGTTCGCGATCCGCCTGTCGCGCAACCTGGCGAGCGAGCTGGGCGGCGTGCTGACGATCGGCGCCGACCGTCTGACGCTGCGGCTGCCTGTGGCGGGCGCCGACCGCCTCGACCAGGCGATGCGTTGACGCCGACGCCGTACCGCGTGCTGGCGCCGGCGCCGGATCAGCTGATCGACTGGCCGGCCTCGTTCGGAACGCGGTATCTGGTCTGTGTCGATGTCGAGGAGGAGTTCGACTGGCGCGCGCCGCTCGATCCGCGCAATCGATCGACCACGGCAATGAGCGCCTTTCCTGCGGCGCATCGCTGGTTCGCCGATCGCGCAATCGGCTTGGCGTGCTTCGTCGATCATCCGGTGGCGAGCGACGCCCGCGCGGTGGAGATCCTGCGCCAGGTCGCGGCGGACGGCGGCAGCGAGATTGGCGCGCAGCTCCACGCCTGGGTAACGCCGCCCTATGCCGCGGCGGCACCCGGAGACAGCTATGCGGGCAATCTGCCGATAGAGGAGGAGCGGGCCAAGCTGGCGGCGCTTACCGACCTGCTCCGCGCCGCATTCGGCGGATCGCCGCGCATATATCGGGCCGGCCGGTACGGGATCGGGGCGCGGACGCTGGGGCTGCTGCGCGATCAGGGGTATCTGATCGATAGCTCGGTGCGGGCGCGCTACGATTATCGCGCGGATCTCGGCCCGGATTTCGGCGCGGTCGGCAATGCGGCCTACCGGCTCGGCGGGCTGATCGAGCTGCCGCTTTCGAGCGTGTTCACCGGACGGTTTCGCGGCATCGGACCCTCGCTATACCGCGGGCTCAGCCGGGTGCCGCGGGGACGCGGGACGGCGGCGCGGAGCGGCATGCTGCAACGGGTCGCGCTGACGCCTGAGGACATGCCGATCGCGGAGGCGCTGGAGGCGGTGACCGTCGCGGTCGCGAACGGCGAGCGGCTGCTGACCTTCTCCTTCCATTCGCCGACCCTGGTGCCGGGGAACACGCCTTACGTTCGCGACGCGGCCGATCTGGCGCGGTTCTGGCGCTGGTGGGCGGCGATGGCCGCGCATCTCGACCGGCTCGGGGTGCGGGCGACGACGATCGGGGAGATCATCGCCGCGAGCGGTCAGGCGGGGACGCCGTAAAGGTCGTGCTCGTCGGCGTCCTCGATCGTGACCGGGACGATGTCGCCGAGCTTCAGATGGCCCGCATCGCGCAGGAAGACCTCGCCGTCGATCTCGGGCGCGTCGGCCTGCGAGCGGCCGGTGGCGCCGCCCTCGTCGTCGACTGCGTCGATGATCACGTCGAGCGTGCGGCCGATCTTGGCGTAGAGCTTGGCGGTCGAGATCGCCGCGGTCTTTTCCATGATGCGGGAGTAGCGTTCTTCCTTCACCGCCTCGGGCACCTGATCGGGCAGCGCATTGGCCGCGGCCCCCTCGACGGGTTCGAAGCGGAACGCACCGACGCGGTCGAGCTGTGCCTCGTCAAGCCAGTCGAGCAGATACTGGAAGTCCGCCTCGGTCTCGCCGGGGAAGCCGACCACGAAGGTCGAGCGGATTGCGATGTCGGGCGCGATCGCGCGCCAGCCGCGGATGCGTTCCAGCACCTTGGCGTCGTTCGCCGGGCGCTTCATCCGCCGCAGCACCGACGGCGCGGCATGCTGAAAGGGAATGTCGAGATAGGGAAGCACCAGCCCCTCGGCCATCAGCGGGATGACCTGATCGACATGCGGATAGGGATACACGTAGTGGAGCCGCACCCATGGCGCGATGCGGCCGAGTTCGCGGGCGAGATCGGTCATGTGCGCGCGGACCTCGCCGCCCGACTTCAGCGGCCAGACCGAATGGCGCAGGTCGACACCGTAGGCCGAGGTGTCCTGGCTGATGACCAGCAATTCCCTGGTGCCCGCGGCGACCAGCTTCTCCGCCTCCCGCAGGATCGCGTCGGGACGGCGGCTGACGAGATCGCCGCGTAGCGACGGGATGATGCAGAAGGCGCAGCGGTGATTGCAGCCCTCCGAGATCTTCAGGTAGCTGTAGTGGCGCGGGGTGAGCTTCAGCCCCGCATCGGGGACGAGGTCGAGGAACGCGGAGGGCGGGATCGGCGCGGCGTCGTGGACTGCGCCGACGACCTGTTCATATTCGTGCGCACCGGTGATCGCGAGCACGCCCGGGAAGCGCGTGCGGATGACTTCGGCTTCCTTGCCCATGCAGCCGGTGACGATGACGCGACCGTTCTCCGCAATCGCCTCGCCGATCGCTTCCAGGCTCTCCTCCTTGGCAGAATCGAGGAAGCCGCAGGTGTTGACCAGCACGACGTCGGCGCCGGCGTAATCGGGCGACATCTGGTAGCCGTCGCTGCGCAGCTGGGTCAGGATCCGCTCGCTGTCGACGAGGTTCTTCGGACAGCCGAGCGAGACCATGCCGATCTTCGGCGGGGTGGGGAGTATCGTTGCCATGGGAGCGCGGTCACATAGGCGAGCGAGCCCGGTTTTTCCAGCGCTTGCATAATCGTCGATCCGCCGCGAAGGCGGAGGAGGCGGGAGAACGGCGATGCTTGCGATCGGATTGATGTCGGGAACGTCGCTGGACGGGGTCGATGCGGCGCTGATCGAGACCGACGGCGAAGGGCTGGTCCGGCCCCTCGCGTTCTGCGGCGAGACGTACACGGACGCGGCGCGGGCGCAGCTGGCGGCGGCGACGGTGCTGGCGCTGACCTTCGATCGGCCGCGGGACGAATATGCTATCATTGCTGCGGCCGAACTCAGCACGCGGTTCCACATCGAAGCGGTGGAGCAGTTGCTGCGACGGGCGCAGCTTCACGCGGCGGACATCGGGGTGATCGGCTATCACGGGCAAACCATCGCGCACCGGCCCGATCGTGGCTGGACGTGGCAGATCGGCGACGGTGCCGGGCTGGCGGCGGCGACCGGGATCACGGTGGTGTCGGCCCTGCGATCCGCGGATGTGGCGGCGGGGGGGCAGGGGGCACCGTTGCTCCCGGTCTATCATGCGGCGCTGGTGCGGGATTTGGCAGGGCCGGTGGCGGTGCTGAACCTCGGCGGGGTGGCGAACGTCACCTATGTCGGCGACGACGGCACGCTGATCGCGTTCGATACCGGGCCGGCCAACGGGCTGATCGACACCTGGGTCGAGGCGACGACGGGCGCGCGGTTCGATGCGGGCGGCACGTTGGCGGCGGGCGGGCGGATCGACGCGACGGTGCTGGATTCGATGCTCGACAATCCCTGGTTCGACCTGGCGCCGCCCAAGTCGCTCGATCGCAGCGACTTCACCGTCCAGCCGGCGCGGGGGCTGTCGCCGGCCGACGGCGCCGCGACGCTGACCGCGTTCACCGCGGCAACGGTGGCGCTGGCGCTGGATCACCTGCCGGGCCGGCCGAAGCGGCTGCTGGTCGCGGGGGGCGGTCGGCATAATTCAACGATGCTGGCGATGATCGAGGCGCGAACCGGGCTGGTGGCGGAACCGACCGACGCGCTGGGGTGGAACGGGGATGCGATGGAGGCGGAGGGCTTCGCCTATATGGCGGTGCGCGCGTTGAAGGGGTTGCCGATCAGCTTCCCGGGAACGACCGGGGTGGCGGCGCCGATGACGGGTGGCGTGATCTGCCGCCCTTGAGAGCTCTTGGGTAACCAGACCATCCCGGGAAGGCCGGGGGCCCAGGCAGGAAGGCGCAGTAACGCAGGCACGCTCTTCATTACTCGCGTTCCCCAACTGGGCTCGGCCTTCGTCAAGGTGGTGACAGCGTTTCGATGATCCGGTCACTACCGCTTCCGCGTCAGTTCGCGCATCGAGTCGTCCAGCCCGGCCAGCGTCAGCGGGTACATGCGGTCGTTCATCAGTTCGCGCAGGATCTTGACCGATTGCGAATAGCCCCATTGCTGCTCCGCGACCGGGTTGAGCCATACCGCGGCGGGGTAGGTGGTGGTCAGCCGATGCATCCAGGTGGCGCCTGATTCCTCGTTGAAATGTTCGACCGAGCCGCCGGGATGGGTGATCTCGTAGGGGCTCATCGAGGCGTCGCCAACGAAAACCAGCTTATAGTCGTGACCGAACTTGTGGAGCACATCCCACATCGGCGTGCGCTCGGCGAAGCGCCGTAGATTGTCCTTCCACACGCCCTCGTACGGGCAATTGTGGAAGTAGAAGAATTCGAGGTTCTTGAATTCGGCGGTCGCGGCGGAGAACAGTTCCTCGCAGAGCTTGACCCACGGATCCATCGAGCCACCGACGTCGAGGAACAGCAGCAGCTTCACCGCGTTCTTGCGCTCCGGCCGCATCCGCACGTCCAGCCAGCCCTGTCGTGCGGTGCCGTCGATCGTGCCGTCGATGTCGAGCTCGTCGGCAGCGCCCTCCCGCGCGAAGCGGCGAAGTCGGCGGAGCGCGACCTTGATGTTGCGGGTGCCGAGTTCGCGGGTATTGTCGAGGTTCTTGAACTCCCGCTGGTCCCAGACCTTGAGCGCGCGACCATGCTTGCTCTCGCCGCCGATCCGCACGCCTTCGGGATTGTAACCGGAATTGCCGTACGGGCTGGTGCCTCCGGTACCGACCCATTTGCTGCCGCCCTGGTGCCGTTTTTCCTGCTCTTCCAGCCGCTTCTTGAGCGTCTCCATGATCTCGTCCCAGGAGCCCAGCGACTCGATCGCGGCCATTTCCTCGGGCGTCAGGTATTTCTCGGCGACCGCCTTCAGCCAATCGGCGGGAATCTCGGCATTGTCGGTGCCGAAGGTGGTGGCGATGCCGCGGAAGACCTTGGCGAAGACCTGGTCGAACTTGTCGAGCAGCCCTTCGTCCTTCACGTACACCGCGCGGGCGAGATAGTAGAAATCCTCGGGCGTGCGATCGATCACGTCGCGGTCGAGCGCCTCGAGCAGGATGAGATGCTCCTTCATGCTCGCCGGGATGCCCGCGGACCGCAGCTCGTCGAGGAAGTTCAGGAACATCGGTCCGGGTCCTCAAAAGTCACAAGAGTCGCACCACGCGCGTGAGAAGCGGTGTGATGCGTCGTTCAAACGGGATGACAGATATCGGCGGTGTAGGACAAGGGGGGCATTGCCGCTGGGCTGCTTGTGCTCCCGCGAGGCGGAGCACAGTACTGGGTCCCCCGCCCTCGCCGGGTACACGAGGGCAGATTGGGGTGGCTGGCGTCAGTGAGGGACGTAGGCGTCGATCAGCGCGCCGACGTAATCGGGCTGGCGGGACGATAGGCTGGGCGCGGGGCGCGCGTTCTTTTCGCCGTCGACCGCCGTGCCGTAGATGAAGCCGTGGACGGGGTAGACGCCGCCGCCGAGCCCCTCGACCCCGCGGAACCAGACGCGGACGCTGCTCCAGTCGTTGCCGCGCGAGACGTCGAACAGCGTGACGTCCTGTTCGGCATGGCCGCGGGCGCCGCTGTCGGTGCGTGACCAATTGGCGTGGGTGAGCATCACGACGCGCTTCTCGACGACCCGGCTGACGACCGCCACATGGCCGAGCGGGAGTCGGCCGGTCTTTTCGAAGACGATCACCGAGCCGACCCGCGGCTTGCTGCCGCGCTGGTAGCGGCCGTCTGCCTGGCTCCACCAGGTCCAGGCGTCGCCGTAGATCTGAATACCCGACGCGGCACGGGCGAAGGGGACACACTGGCCGACATAGTCGAGCAGCGACGCGGCAGGAGCGACGGTGGCGGCGAGCAGCGCGAGGACGAGACCGGCATTGGGCAACAGCTTGCGCATCGTCACGCCCCCATTTCGTACCGTCGGCTATGCCGGTCGGTAGCGTGGTGGTGTTGAGGATAGGCTAATCGGGGGGTGGTGGGAAGGTTTGGACGCGTTGGTCGTGACCGCGTTATCCACGTCGTGTCGCACCACCCCGGCGAAGGCCGGGGCCAAGTTGCGGAGGTGGAGGTAATGACGCGCTGTTAGCTGCCATTGGCGTTGCGTGACTGGGCCCCGGCTTTCGCCGGGGTGGCTTGGGCTGTTGGGTTGAATTTTTGTCGCGGCGCGACCGCTCGCACCGCTCATTGTGTCCCCGCGAAGGCGGGGACCCAGAACTGGGCTCCCGCCTTCGCGGGAGCACAAGGGTGGGGCGTGCGCCTAAGGCCGGTTCTGCTGCCGCTTGGCCATGAAGGCCAGGCGTTCGAAGAGCATGACGTCCTGTTCGTTCTTCAGCAGCGCGCCGTGGAGTGGGGGGATGGCCTTAGTCGGGTCGCGGTTCTGCAGGACTTCAAGCGGCATGTCTTCGTGGAGCAGCAGCTTGAGCCAGTCGAGCAGTTCGCTGGTCGAGGGCTTTTTCTTGAGGCCGGGGACGTCGCGGACGTCGTAGAAGATGTCCATCGCCTTCGACACCAGGATCTTCTGGATGCCGGGGAAGTGGACATCGACGATCGCCTGCATCGTCGCGCGATCGGGGAACTTGATGTAGTGGAAGAAGCAGCGGCGCAGGAAGGCGTCGGGCAGCTCCTTTTCATTGTTC
This sequence comes from Sphingomonas sp. Tas61C01, assembly GCF_052567495.1. Taxonomy (NCBI): domain Bacteria; kingdom Pseudomonadati; phylum Pseudomonadota; class Alphaproteobacteria; order Sphingomonadales; family Sphingomonadaceae; genus Sphingomonas; species Sphingomonas sp. Tas61C01. The sequence continues at coordinate 773,724 of NZ_CP199583.1, read as the reverse complement.
GAGGTGATCACCACGATCGGACGCTCGACCGCGCGAATAGTCTCCTTGGTCTCGTAAACGTGGAATTCCATGCGATCGAGTTCCTGCAACAGATCGTTGGGGAATTCGATGTCGGCCTTGTCGATCTCGTCGATCAGCAGGACGGGCGGCGCGGGCTGGGTGAACGCCTCCCACAGCTTGCCGCGGCGAATGTAGTTGCCGATGTCGTGGACGCGTTCGTCGCCGAGCTGGCCGTCGCGCAGGCGGGCGACCGCGTCATATTCGTAAAGGCCCTGCTGCGCCTTGGTGGTCGACTTGACGTTCCATTCGATCAGCGGCGCGCCGACGGCCTTCGCGATTTCGTAGGCGAGCACGGTCTTGCCGGTGCCGGGCTCGCCCTTCACCAGCAGCGGGCGGCGCAGCGTGACCGCGGCATTGACCGCGACCTTCAGGTCGTCGGTCGCGACATAGCTCTGGGTGCCGTCGAAGCGCTTCATCGTTCGTCCCGTCTCGTTCGAAGATCGGGTACGCGATTGGCGTAAAGCGTGCGCCCACGCAAGTGGGTCGCTTAGGCGTCGCGGGCGCTCGCTCGGGCCTCGAGCAGCGACCAGAGGCCGCGGTGCTGGGCGAGCAACTGTTGCGCGCCGAAGGTAATCGCGCGTTCGGTGGCGGCGGTCGAACCAAGCATCGCGACGGTGGTGGCGGTCTCCGCCCTCACCGGCAATCGGCAGACGGGTATGTCGACCGCGAAGCGATCTGCGGCACATTCGAGCACCGAGCGGATCGCCGCCCAATCGAGCGCCAGCGCGGCGGCGGCGCCGGTCGCACAGCCGCGACGATCGGATCGGGCGAGCATGTCGAGCGTATGGCGTTCGCCGATCAGCGCGGCTTCGGTCTCGGCCTGGCCCGGGGTCGAGGGCAGCGGTCCCGCGGCGGCGGCGAGCTGCGCGATCCAGGCGCGTTCGCCGGCAAAGGCGCTGGCGATCTCGTCGAGCCAGTCGGCGGCGTCGGGCTGCGCGCCGGTGGCGACCGCGTCGTCGGCGAGCCCCGGGGGCTGGCCGTGGATCGCACAGATCGCGTGGACCGCGTCGGCGAGGTCGCGCGTCGCGGCGTCCGCCGCGGCGAGGCGCGCCAAGAACGGGTGCGTGGCACTGCCGTCGTTCATGGCCAGCCGTTCCAGGAACTCCCAAGTGCCTGCCTGCCAAGCCGGCTCTGCAATATCCAACGCCATGGGTCCCCGATGCTTCGTCGCTCGCGCAGCCTGACCGCCGCGCGATGCCGTAATGAGCGCTGCTTCTATACCGAAGCACGTAAAGACGCGGTTTATGACGGGGTAACGCAACGGCGACCCGCTTTACGTGGCTGAGATTGGCCGCGATAACGCGCCGTCGCCGGCAGTCGTCGGGCGACGGACCACGGAGAGTCGGGATGCGTGCATGGGTGCTTGGACTTGCGTTGGCGTCGGTCGGGAGCGCCGCGATGGCCGCTGACGAGACCGCCAAGACGGGCGACCTGACGCTCGCGCGCGTGTTCGGCAACCCGGACCTGTCGGGGCCGCAGCCGCGCGCGCTGAAGCTGTCGCCCGATGGATCGCTGCTGACGTTCCTGCGGCCGCGCGCCGACGAGAAGGAGCGGCTCGACCTCTGGGCGCGGGACACCGCCAATGGCAGCGAGCGGATGCTGGTCGATTCGAAGAAGGTCGGATCGGGCGCCGAACTGACCGAGGCCGAGAAGATGCAGCGCGAACGCGCGCGGATCGCGGGATCGAAGGGGATCGTGGCCTATGACTGGGCACCCGACGGCAAGACCATCCTGGTGCCGCTCGACGGCGATCTCTACCTCGCGGGGCTGGACGGGCGGACGCGGCGGCTGACCGACACGCCGGGGGGCGAGCTGAACCCGGTGGTGTCGCCGCAGGGCAGCTATGTCAGCTTCGTGCGCGACCAGAACCTATGGGTGCAGCCGCTCGGCGGCGGCGCGGCGACGGCACTGACCAAGGAAGGTGGCGGCACCGTCCATTTCGGCGAGGCGGAGTTCGTCGCGCAGGAGGAGATGGACCGCCGCACCGGCTATTGGTGGAGCCCCGACGAGCGCCATGTCGCGGTCGAGCGGTTCGACGAGGCGGCAGTCCATGTCGCGACGCGCGCGTCGATCGGCGCGACCGGGACCAAGACCTACGAACAACGATATCCGGCGGCAGGAACGCCCAACGCCGCGGTCGAGCTGTACGTGATGAAGCCCGACGGCAGCGGGCGGGTGAAGGTGGATCTCGGGCGCGATCCCGACATCTATCTGGCGCGGGTCGACTGGACGCCCGACGGATCGACGATGCTGGTGCAGCGCGAGAGCCGCGACCAGAAGACGCTCGACATGCTGCGGGTCGACCCGGCGACCGGCAAGGCGCAGGTGATGTTCACCGAGAAGGCGGGCGCGCGAAGCTGGATCAACCTGTCCGACGATTACCGGCCGCTGAAGGACGGCGGGCTGCTGTGGCGGTCCGAGCGCGACGGCTATGGCCATCTGTACCGGTGGAGCAAGGCCGGCAAATGGACCCAGCTGACCAAGGGCGACTGGGTGGTGACCAACCTGGTCGGCATCGACGAGACGCGTGGCAAGGCGTGGTTTACCGGCACCAAGGACGACGTGCTCGAACAGCAGCTCTACACGATCGACCTGGTCCGCGGCGGCGAGCCGGTGCGGCTGACCGAGCGCGGCTTCACCAACAGCGCGACGATGGACGGCGCGGCGTCGCGGCTGATCGTGACGCGATCGAGCCCGACCCAACCGCCGCAAGTCTACCTCGCTGATGCGGCGGGCACGCGGCTGGCATGGATCAACGAAAATGCGGTGAGCGGCGCGCACCCCTATGCGCCGTTCCTGCAGAGCCACCAGCCGACCAAGTTCGGGACGATCAAGGCCGCGGACGGCACCGCGCTGTATTGGGAGATGATCACGCCGCCGCTGGTCGCGGGCAAGAAATATCCGGTGTTCTTCGAACATTATGGCGGCCCCGGCACCGGGCAGATCGTGACCCGCGGCTGGCAGGGCGCGCTGCCACAGTTCCTGGTCGACCAGGGCTGGATCTACTTCAAGATCGACAATCGCGGCTCGTACAATCGTGGCAAGGCGTTCGAGGACCAGATCTACCACGCGATGGGAACGGTGGAGGTCGCGGATCAGCTGGCGGGCGCGCGCTACCTCCAGTCGCTGCCGTTCGTCGATGGCACGAAGATCGCGACCTATGGCTGGTCCTATGGCGGTTATATGTCGTTGAAGATGCTCCAGAAGAACCCGGGCGTCTATGCGGCGGCGGTATCGGGCGCGCCGGTGACCGACTGGCAGCTCTACGACACCCATTATACCGAGCGCTATCTCGGCGATCCGGCGAAGGACCCCAAGAGCTATTCGGCCTCGGCGGCGGTGGCGGAAGCGGACAAGATCCGCGATCCGTTGCTGCTGATCCACGGGATGGCCGACGACAACGTGTTCCTCGACAATTCCACCAAGGTCGTCGCACGGATGCAGGAGACGAACACGCCGTTCGAAATGATGTTCTACCCCGGCTACACCCACCGCGTGGCTGGGCCGGGGATCAGCGAGCATGTCTGGGGGACGATCCTGCGCTTCCTGGATCGCACAGTGAAGAACAAGCCCGCGAAGTAAAGCTTGCTGGCACCGCGCGCGCGGCGGGGCTAAGGGCCGCCGCGCAGCATAAGGGACTTGGGGTTATGGGATATCGGATCGCGGTCGTCGGCGCGACGGGCAATGTCGGGCGCGAGATGGTCAACATCCTCGCCGAGCGGGAATTCCCCGCCGACGAGATCGCGGTGTTGGCGTCGTCGCGCAGCCAGGGCGACCAGATCGAATATGGCGACACCGGGCGGATGCTGAAGGTCCAGAACGTCGAGCATTTCGATCCGGCGGGCTGGGACATGGCGCTGTTCGCGATCGGATCCGAGGCGACCGCGGTCTATGCGCCGAAGTTCGCGGCAGCGGGCTGCACGGTAATCGACAATTCGTCGCTGTACCGGATGGATCCCGATGTCCCGCTGATCGTGCCGGAGGTGAATGCCGGCGCCATCGACGGCTATCTGGCGAAGAACATCATCGCGAACCCGAATTGTTCGACCGCCCAGATGGTCGTGGTGCTGAAGCCGTTGCACGACAAGGCGCGGATCAAGCGCGTCGTCGTCGCGACCTATCAGTCGGTGTCGGGCGCGGGCAAGGTCGGGATGGACGAGCTGTTCGAGCAGAGCCGCAACATCTTCGTCGGCGATCCGGCGGTGGCGACCAAGTTCACCAAGCAGATCGCGTTCAACGTCATACCGCACATCGACAGCTTTCTCGACGACGGATCGACCAAGGAAGAGTGGAAGATGGTGGTCGAGACCAAGAAGATCCTCGATCCCAAGATCAAGGTCAGCGCGACCTGCGTCCGCGTGCCGGTGTTCGTCGGCCATTCGGAGGCGATCAACATCGAATTCCATGACGAGATCTCCGCTGCCGAGGCGAAGCGGATCCTGCGCGAGGCACCGGGGATCATGCTGATCGATAAGCATGAGGACGGTGGCTACATCACCCCGATCGAGGCAGCGGGCGACGACGCGACCTATGTCAGCCGCGTCCGCGAGGACCCGACCGTCGACAACGGGCTGGTGCTGTGGTGCGTCAGCGACAACCTTCGCAAAGGTGCTGCGTTGAACGCGGTGCAGATCGCCGAGCTGCTCGGCCGTCGGCATCTGAAGAAGGCGGCCTGACGACTCGGGAGGCGAACGATGCGCGAGACGATGACCGGTGGCTGCCAGTGCGGACGGGTCCGCTACACGGTGACGGTCGACGATCGCGACGCGTATCTCTGCCATTGCCGGATGTGCCAGCGCGCGGTCGGCAACGTCTCGGTCGCGTTGAAGCAGGTCGCGGTCGCTGACGTTGCGTGGATCGGGACGGCGCCCGATCGCTACCGCTCGTCGCCGTTCGCGCAACGCGGCTTCTGCGCGGCGTGCGGGACGTCGCTGACCTACGAGGGTGACGATCATCATCTGCTCGATCTGATGGTGGGAAGCTTCGACGAGGCCGAGGTCTTCCTGCCAGTCAGCCATTCGGGGGTCGAGAGCCGCCACGATGCCTGGCTCGACACGCGCGGCCTGCCCGAACAACGAACCGACGAGAACGAGCGCATCGCGCAGAAATGGATCGATAGCGTTGGCCATATCCCTGCCTGAGCCGCAGTATTTCACCAGCCCCGACGGCGTTCGCCTGGCGTGGCGCGAGGTCGGTGGGGGGCGACCGGTGGTACTGCTCCACGGCTACATGTCGGATTCGGTGACCAACTGGATCCGCTACGGGCATGCGGAGGCGATCGCGGCGAAAGGCTTCCGCGTGATCATGCTCGACTTCCGCGCGCACGGCGCGAGCGACAAGCCGCACGATCCCGCCTTCTACAAGCCCGACATCCTCACCGACGACGCGCATGCGCTGGTCGCGCATCTGGAGCTCGAGGAGTATGATCTGGGCGGCTATTCGCTCGGTGCGCGGACGGTGTCGCGGATGCTGGCGACGGGCGCGAGGCCGGGGCGGGTGATCCTGTCGGGGATGGGGCTGGAAGGGCTCACCGACGTCGATCGCCGGGCGGGGCATTTCCGCGGCATCCTAGAGAATCTGGGCAAGCACGAACGCGGCAGTCCGGCGTGGATGGTCGAGGCGTTCCTGAAGACGACGAACGGCGATCCGGTGGCGCTGCTAGAAATCATCCGCAGCTTCGCGGGGACTCCACTTGAGACGTTGCAAACCTTCGCGATGCCGATCCAGGTGCTGTGTGGGGCCGAGGACGAGGATAATGGCTCGGCGCCGGAATTGGCGGCGGCGTTGCCGAACGCGGTCTATGCCGAGGTGCCGGGCGGGCACATGAGCGCGGTGGTGAAGCCGGAGCTAGGCGCGGCAATGGCGGCGTTTCTGGCTGGGTAAGTATTGGGGGCGGCCCGTCCTGTCATCCTTGCACAGTCATCCTCGCGAAGGCGGGGATCCAGACTGGCAAGCGTCGCGGTTCTCTCGCTGACGTCATATGTTCTGCATCCCCGCCTGCGCGGGGATGACGGAAATAGTCGGCTAAGGGCGGCGTGCTGGCACGGGCCGCAAAGGGCGGGCCGAGGCCCACGCCCCTCACTGCTCCGGGATCGTGTTCTCGTCGGCGATGCCGGCCTCGAACGACTTGGACGAGTCGCTGCCGTCGGGCTGGTGGGCGCCCTTGGCGTCGTTGGCTGGCTTCGACTTGGGGGTGCTGCCGCGTAGCGACAGCAGCGCTGCGGCGGCGGCACCGGCGGCGGCGACCCCGCCGGCGATCGCAGCGAGGCCCCATTTGCCGCCGACCTTGTCACCGGCGCGATCGACCGCGGTCTTGGCGGCGGTGGTTGCGGCGCCGACCTTCGTGGGCTTGCGCGCAGCGGGGCGCGGGGTGGCGCGCTTGGTGGAGCGAGGCTTGACCGCCTTGGCAGCGGGCTTGGACGCGGCGGCCTTGGCAGGGGGTTTGGCGGCAGCCGTCGGCTTGGCTGTGTCCGCGTCCCCGGCTGCCTTCGTAGCGGCCTTGCGCGGTGCGGCCGGCTTGCGCGTCGAGGCGCGCGGCGCGCGGCGGCGGGCGGCGGGCTTGTCGGCTTCGGTCTTGGGGGTGTCGGGCGTGTCGGCCATGGTCAGGCTCCCTGGATTGATTCGCAACCGTAACGCACCACGCGCTCTTGGTTTCCGGATCAGCGAAACGGAGGCTCGTCGAACGCGCGCAATTTGCGGCTATGCAGCTTCTCACCCTCCAGGCGCAACTGCTCGCACGCCTGGATGCCGATCCGCATATGTTCGCTGATCGCGCGTTCGTAGAAGCGGTTGGCCTGGCCGGGCAGCTTGAGTTCGCCGTGGAGCGGCTTATCCGACACGCAGAGCAGCGTCCCGTAGGGAACGCGGAAGCGGTAGCCCTGCGCCGCGATCGTCGCCGATTCCATGTCGATCCCGACCGCGCGCGACAGCGAGAAGCGCAGCGCCGAGGCGGAATACCGCAGCTCCCAGTTGCGGTCGTCGGTCGTGACGATGGTGCCGGTGCGCAGGCGGCGCTTGAGTTCCTCGCCGGACTGGCCCGAGACGATCTCCGCGGCCTTGGCTAGCGCGACCTGGACCTCGGCGATCGCGGGCACCGGGATCTCCGGGGGCAGCACGTCGTCGAGCACGTGATCGTCGCGCAGATAGGCATGGGCAAGGACATAGTCGCCGATCCGCTGCGACGGGCGCAGGCCGCCGCAATGCCCGATCATCAGCCACGCCTCGGGCCGCAGCACCGCGAGATGGTCGCAGATCGTCTTGGCATTGGACGGGCCGACGCCGATATTGACCAAGGTGATGCCGGTACGGTCGTCGGCCATCAGGTGATAGGCGGGCATCTGGTGCCGGCGCCAGGCGCTGTCGGTGACGAGCTTGTCGGGGTCCTCGCCCGCCTTCACGACGACGTTGCCCGCGCCCGAGACCGCGGTGAAGCGGCTTGGGTTGCCGTCGGCGTCGGGGCCAAGCTGCGCCACCGCCCAGCGGACGAATTCGTCGACATAGCGGTGATAGTTGGTGAACAGCACGAAACGCTGCGCGTGCTCGGACGGCGTGCCCATGTAGTGACGCAGGCGGGCGAGCGAGAAATCGGTACGCAGCGCGTCGAACAGCGCGAGCGGGCGGGCGTCTCCGCCGAACCACAGGCCGTCGGCAATCTCGTCGCCAATATGCGCGAGCTCGGTCGCCGGGAAGAAGCGCGCGAGTTCGGTCGCGGAAACCTGATCGAGGCTCAGCGCGTGGCCGGGATCGAGCACGTAAGGAAAGGGGATCTCCTGCCGCCCCGGCACCGCCTCGACCTCGACGTCGTAATCCTCGATGAGCAGGGTGAGCTGTTCGGTGAGGTAATCGGCGAAATGGCCGGGCTTGGTGACGCTGATCCTGTAGTCGCCGGGGGAGACGAGGCGACCGAACGATCGGAGCGGCGTGGGGCGATCGTCGGCGCCGCGATAGTGGAGCCGGATCTCGGGATAGGCGAAGGACCCGTCGCTGCGCGCGGCCGGATCGGGCTGGGTGCCGTCGGTCAGATACGCGGTCAGTGCCGCCTGGAGACGATCGACGGAAGCGCGGTAGAGCCGGTCGAGTTCGGCGACGAGATGCGATGCAGTGGACATCGGGCAGCGTTACGCGGGGGGCGGTGTGGAGGCAAGGCGGGGGTGGGCAGTCCTCGCCGCCGCCAACCCGGCCTTCCGTCACCCCGGATCCGATCCGGGGTCCCGCCCGAGTGTGCGAGCCACTAGGACGATCCCCGATGGGACACGCCTGACGAAGCGGGACCCCGGATCAAGTCCGGGGTGACGGGTGTGCCGTTGCAAGCGCTAGAAGATCAGATCTCGCTCAGCAGGTGTTCGGCGGAGCTCACCTTGAATTCGCCTGGGCCTTCGACATTGAGTTGTTCGACGACGCCGTCGTTGACGATCATCGAATAACGCTGGCTGCGGGTGCCCATGCCGAACTTGCTGCCGTCCATCGTCAGCCCGAGCGCTTCGGCGAAGGCGCCGTTGCCGTCGGCGAGCATGGTAATGCCGGCAGCGTCGGCGGACTTGCTCCAGGCGCCCATCACGAAGGCGTCGTTGACGGAGGTGCAGGCGACCTCGTCGATGCCCTTGGCGAGAAGGTCGGCGCGCTTTTCGACGAAGCCGGGAAGGTGCTTGGCGGAGCAGGTCGGGGTGAAGGCGCCCGGCACCGCGAACAGCGCGACCTTGCGGCCGGCGAAGAAGGTGTCGGTATCGACCTGCTCGGGTCCGCTGTCGGTGACCTTCACGAGCGTGGCGCTGGGCAGTTTGTCTCCGACGCTGATCGTCATGGCGTATCCTTCGTTGCGGCCGCGGGAGCGCGGCCTTCGCGATCCCCTTTCGCGACTGCGGGACGGAATTCAAGATGGCGAGCGCCGATGTCGGCGGTTATGATCGGTGCATGACCGATAATCGCTTTCTTTCCGGGCAGTTCCTCCTAGCGATGCCGGGCATGCACGATCCGCGGTTCGAACATGCGGTGATCGCGATGTGTTCGCACGACGAGAGCGGCGCGGTCGGGATCGGGCTCGGCGCTACGATCCAGGGGCTGACCTTCCACGATCTGCTCGACCAGTTCGAGATCGCGCACGGCGCAGCGCCCGACGTGCCGATCCATTTCGGCGGACCGGTGGAGACCCGGCGCGGATTCGTGGTGCATTCGCTCGACTGGAGCGGGCAGGACAGCATCGACGTCGGCGGGCGCTGGGCGCTGTCGAGCACCATCGACGTGCTGAGATCGATCGCGGATGGCAGCGGGCCGACGCGCTGGGTGGCGGCGATCGGCTATGCCGGTTGGGACGGCGGGCAGCTCGAAGGCGAGCTGGCGAGCCCCGGCTGGTTCAACGTCGTCGGCGACGAGGCGCTGCTCTACGACACCCCCGCCGGACTGCGCTGGACGCGCGCGTTCCACGGCGCGGGGGTCGATCCGCGCCTGCTGGTAGCGGACACCGGGACCGCCTGATCGTCATATAAAGATATCTTTATATTTGATCCGCGGCGCTGCTTCTTCTATGGGCGCGGCAACCGGCACGGGCATTCGGCCCGCCGACCTATGCAGTTTCAGGAGAATTCGCGTGGCCACTGCTCTTGCCGCCGAGACCGTCGATTATGTCGTAAAGGACATCTCGCTTGCCGCTTTCGGGCGTAAGGAGATCGATATCGCCGAGACCGAGATGCCGGGCCTGATGGCGCTGCGCGACGAGTTCGGCGCGTCCAAGCCGCTGAAGGGCGCGCGGATCACCGGGTCGCTGCACATGACGATCCAGACTGCGGTGCTGATCGAAACGCTGACCGCACTGGGCGCCGACGTGCGCTGGGCGACGTGCAACATCTTCTCGACCCAGGACCACGCCGCCGCTGCGATCGCCGCGACCGGCGTGCCGGTGTTCGCGGTGAAGGGTGAGAGCCTTGCGGATTATTGGGATTATGTCGGCGACATCTTCAACTGGGGTGCGGGCACCACCGGCGAGACCGCGAACATCATCCTCGACGACGGTGGCGACGCGACGATGTTCGCGCTGTGGGGCGCGAAGCTCGAGGCCGGCCATTCGCTCGGCGAGCCCGAGAACGACGAAGAGGTCGAGTTCCAGCGCGCGCTGAAGGCGTATATCGCCAAATATCCGGGCTATCTGACCGAGACGGTCAAGAACCTGAAGGGCGTCAGCGAAGAGACCACGACCGGCGTCCACCGCCTGTACGAGATCGCCAAGAAGGGCGAGCTGCCCTTCCCCGCGATCAACGTCAACGACAGCGTCACCAAGTCGAAGTTCGACAATCTGTACGGCTGCAAGGAATCGCTGGTCGACGCGATCCGCCGTGCGACCGACGTGATGCTGGCGGGCAAGGTCGCCTGCGTCGCCGGCTTCGGCGATGTCGGCAAGGGATCGGCGCAGTCGCTCCGCAACGGCGGCGCCCGCGTGATGGTCACCGAGGTCGACCCGATCTGCGCGCTGCAGGCGGCGATGGAAGGCTTCGAGGTCGTGACGATGGACGAGGCGGTCGAGCGCGCGGACATCTTCTGCACCGCGACCGGCAACGCCGACGTCATCACCGCCGATCACATGAAGGCAATGAAGCCGATGTCGATCGTCTGCAACATCGGCCACTTCGACAGCGAGATCCAGATCGCGGCGCTCAGCAACTACGAGTGGGACGAAGTGAAGCCGGGCACCGATCTGGTAAAGTTCCCGGACGGCAAGCAGATCATCATCCTGGCGAAGGGTCGCCTGGTGAACCTGGGCTGCGCGACCGGCCACCCGTCGTTCGTTATGTCGGCGAGCTTTACCAACCAGACGCTGGCGCAGATTGAGCTGTGGACCAAGGGCGACGACTACAAGAACGAAGTCTACGTCCTGCCCAAGCATCTCGACGAGAAGGTCGCTGCGCTTCACCTGGAGAAGCTCGGCGTCAAGCTGTCGAAGCTGACCCCGAAGCAGGCTGGCTATATCGGCGTGCCGGTCGAGGGCCCGTTCAAGCCGGACCATTATCGGTACTGATCGCCAAATCATCGGCAATGCAACGAAGCCACGCGCGAGCAATCGTGCGTGGCTTTGTCGCGTTCGGATGAGATCGTTCGGCAACTGTTCATGTGGCACGACTGTCACACCAGCTCGAAAAGCGATTCGATGCGCTTGCAGCATGCGCCCGGCCGTGGCCAAACATAGTGGCCGGGGGGCGACAGTCACTGGAGTGGCATACCACTTCAACCAAAGGGGTTTACACGATGTCCTCACGTCGCCTCGAGCTCGCCGTTCGTAGTTCCCTTGCGTGCCTCGCCGTATCGCTACTCAGCGCATCGCCGGGATTTGCGCAAACGGCGCCGACGCCAACGCAGGATCCGGTTACCGCTGCGCCGACGGCCGATGATGCCGCACCGCCGACCGATAGCCGTAGCGATGAGGAGATCATTGTCACCGGATCGCGCATCGCACGTCCCGAATTGTCGTCGCCGACGCCGGTCATCAGTTATTCCGCAGCGACGTTGGAGCAGTCCGGCCGGACCAACATCACTGACTTCCTGACACAAAACCCGGCGTTGCTAGGATCGTCGACCAGCGCGCAGCAATCGGGCTCGACCAGCGGCTTCGGACAAACCGGCGTCAATCTGTTGAACCTCCGCAATCTTGGAACCGCGCGCACGCTGGTCCTGGTCGATGGTCGCCGGCATGTCGCAGGTCTGCCGGGTTCGGCATCTGTCGACATCAACACCATCCCTCAAGATCTGATCGACCGGATCGACGTGACGACGGGCGGCGCATCGGCGGTCTACGGCGCTGACGGTGTGTCCGGAGTTGTCAACTTCGTGCTGAAGCGGAATTTCGAGGGATTGAGCCTGCGCTCACAGACCGGCATCTCCGAAAGCGGGGACGCAGGCAACCGTTACTTTTCGGCGACGGCAGGCAAGAATTTCGCAGGTGATCGCGGCAACATCGCGCTTTCGTATGAATTCCGCGACGACGATCGGGTCAGTTCGTTCAATCGGGCACGTACGGGCGATCCGCTCCAAGCCTACGGGCTTGTGCGCGATCCGACAGACATACCCGATCAGCCGGGCGGCTTCGACCGCGTGCTGACCAACAACCTACGCTACGCCGACAGCTCGCGCGACGGCGCGGTTGACCTCGACCTCGATGAACTTCCGGACTTCACCGGTAGCGGCAAGGTCTACGATCGTGGTCGTTTGCTGCCGGGTTCAGGCGGCCTGACCCAGGGTGGCGACAGCACGCCGACGGCGGGCTATCAGGGCGATCTCCAACCCAAGAACCGCATCCATAACTTCAACCTGCTGTCCAGCTTCCAAGTTGCGCCAGCGCTGCGGCTGTTCGCGCAGGGCAAGTATACCAACACCAAGAGCTTCTCGGTCGCGCAGCCTAGCTTCGACTTTTTCACCTATCTCGCGCCCGACAATGCGTTCCTGAACGATCGCTTCGGCGTCGATGCGAGCGCGAATGGTGCCTATATCTCACGCGATAATTTCGATCTTGGCGTTCGGGGCGAGTCGACGAAGCGCGAAACCTATCGGTCGGTGATTGGCGCCGATGGCAAGATCAACGATCACGCCACATACGAGCTGACCTATGTCTATGGCAGGACGGACAGCCAATTCATCAGCAGCAACTACCGCATCGCCGATCGTTACTACGCCGCCCTCGACGCAGTTCGCGCGCCGAATGGCCAGATCGTCTGTCGGTCATCGCTCGACCCGACGGCCAATATCGATCCGAACAATTACGATCAGCCGGCCAGCACTTTCACGCCCGGCGCGAACGGCGGATGCCAGCCGCTCAATCTGCTGGGCGAGAATGTGACAAGTGCGGCGTCGCTGGCTTTCATCAACGCCGACCTGCTCAATCGGTATCGTGTGCAGCAGCATGTTCTGACCGGTTCCTTGAGCGGCGACTTCGGACAATTTTTCGAACTACCCGGGGGACCGATCAGCTTCGCGATAGGTGGTGAATACCGGAAGGAAATCAGCCGCTTCATCTCCGATCCACTCCAGGTGCAAGGCGCACTGCTCGATCTGGCGCAGATCGATTCTGAGCGTGGTAGCTTCGACGTGAAGGAGGCCTTCGGCGAATTGCGAGTTCCGCTGCTTAAGGATTTGCCGTTTGCGGATACCCTCGAACTGAACGCTGCGCTGCGGCTCTCGGATTATTCAACGGTGGGTAAGACCACCACTTGGCAGCTGAGCGGCATCTGGGCACCGGTTCGCGACATCAGGTTCCGCGGCGGCTATTCGCAGGCGGTGCGTGCGCCGAACATCACGGAGCTGTTCTCGCCGACCAACGGCACCTTCTCGTTCATCGACGACCCCTGTGATCCCGAGAACCTGCCCGAAGGCACTCAGTACCGCGTTGCCAATTGTCAGGCCGCGTTGACTGCAGCGGGGCTCAGCCCTGCGCAGATTGCCGCGTTCAACCCGGTCAACGATCCGACTGCCACTGTCAGTCTGCCTGGCCGAGCAGGTGGCAACCGAAACCTCAACGAGGAGGTCGCCAAGACTTGGACTGCGGGTGTCGTGTTCCAGCCCCGTTTCGTTCCGGGGCTAATGGTGACCGCCGACTGGTACAACATCAAGCTGACCAACGCGATTAATACGCCGACGGCGCAGCAACTCGTCGATCTGTGCGTCGATCAGCCCTCGCTGACCAACGTCTATTGCGCCAACGTCACGCGCAGCGGCACCACCGGCTACGTCAGCAACTATCTCGTCGGCCCGCAGAACGTCGCGGCGTTCCGTACGCAGGGGCTCGACGTGCAAGCCAATTACCGCTTCGATGCCGGCTCGGTCGGCATCTTCAACCTGCGGTTGGTCGGCAACTATCTCGATCGATTGGACTTCGTGCCAACACCGGGCGCCGATCGCGAGAATGACTTGCTCAACTCGGCTTACCCGGCACCCAAGTACAGCGGCACGTTCGATCTGACGTGGACGTCAGGGCCGATCACGCTGAATTACGGCCTCGCCTACCTCAGTAAGGTGCGCCGCTACAGCGAGGATCAGATCCGCGCCAACCCAGACATCTCAGATCCGAAATATTTCTTCTATCGGGAGAAGTGGGAGCACGACCTTCAGGCGTCGATCGAGGCAACCGAAGACTTCAGCTTCTACTTCGGTGTCAATAACTTCACCGGTAAGGAGGGCGATGTCGCCAGTGTATCGACCCCTTACGGGTTTGTCGGGCGGTATTTCTACGCTGGCGCACGGATCCGGATGCCGAAATTTTAAAGCTTGGCAAGGGGAGCGCTCGTTAGTCCGCTCCCCGGCTGTGACAATCGCAAAGCCACGTACGGTACGCCGTGCGTGGCTTTGTCGTTGGTGATGCGCGCTGGATTCGGCGGAGAGCGCTTCCCCGCGGGTATCGACTTGGCCTAGGGTAGGGCGATGCACTCGACCCGCCGCCGTTCGGATCATGTCCGATGATCACTCTCGGGGTCGGGCCGGCGCTGATCATCGGCGGGATCGTCTTCGCGCTGCTCGGCGGGGCTGGGTATCTGTTGTTCCTGGGGTTGCTGGCACGCGCCGAGGCGGCGCGGGTGATCGCGGCGAACCTCGACCTCGATGCGGTACGGCAGAGCGCGCCCGCGCTGGCGATGCTGGTGCGTGCGGACGGGCGGGTCGAGATGCCGGCGCGGATGGCGGATTGGCTCGGGCTGCCAGCGTCGCCGCGGTTCCTCGCGGATCTGAGCGCGGAGGGACACGGGCTGTCGGGCGACGACGCGGCGCTGGTCGCTGGCGACGTCGCGGCGGCGCAGCGGGCCGGGCGCGGCTTCGTGCGCGCGGTGACGCCGGTGGGCTCGAACCGGTCGATCACGATGCACGGCAGCCGCGCGCCGGGGGATCTCGGCGCAACCGGGGCGGTGGTGATCTGGGCGTTCGATGCGACCGAAAGCGAGGCGGAGATCGCGCGGCTGTCGAACGAATCCGCGCGGCTGTCGGCAGCGTTCGAGGCGCTGACCGGGCTGATCGAGGCGGCACCGCTGCCGATGTGGTATCGCGGGCCCGATCTGAAGCTGGCAATGGTCAATTCCGCTTATGTCCGCGCGGTGGAGGGGGCGAGCGCGTCCGACGTGGTGGCGCGAGGACTCGAACTGGTCGAGGGTTCGGGACGCGGCGGACCGCTCGCCGGGGCGGCGGCGGCGCGCGAGCAGGGGCGGCCGCACGCGCAGGTGCTGCCCGCGACGATCGACGGAGAGCGGCGCTCGCTGCAGGTGCACGACGTGCCGCTGCCGACCGGCGGGATCGCGGGGTTCGCGGTCGATATCGAGGATCTCGAACAGAGCCGCGCGCGGCAGAAGCGGTTCGCGGATGCGCAGCGTGCGATGCTCGACCAGCTGTCTGCAGGCGTTGCGCAGTTCGGGCTCGATCGCGGACTGGTGTTCTGCAACCAGCCGTTCCGGCGGATGTTCGCGATGCGCGCCGAATGGCTCGCGGATCGGCCGGAATTCGATCGGGTCATCGAGCGGATGCGCGAGGCGGACCGCTTGCCGGACGTCCGCGACTTTCCGGCGTGGAAGGCGGAGCGGCGCGACTGGTTCGTGCTGACCGACGAGGCGGTCGAGGAAAATTGGCACCTGCGCGGCGGTACGCATCTTCGCGTCGTCGCGCAGCCGCTGCCCGATGGCGGGCTGCTGCTGATCTTCGAGGATCGCACCGAGCAGGTCCAGCTGGCGAGCGCGCGCGACACGCTGCTGCGGGTGCGGACCGCGACGTTCGACAACCTGTTCGAGGCGCTGGGCGTGTTCGCGGCGGATGGCCGGCTGCAATTGTGGAACAACCGGATGCGCGCGGTGTGGGGGTTCGAGGAGGAGTTCCTCGCGTCGCACCCGCGGGTCGATGCGTTCGCGGACGCCGCCAAGGACAAGCTGGCGACGCCGAGCCGGTCGGTGCTGATCCCCGAGCTGGTCCGGTCGGCGACGATCGAGCGGCAGCAGCGCGGCGGCCGAGTGGCTTTTGCGGACGGGCGCTATTTCGAATTCGCCGCGGTGCCGCTGCCCGACGGCAACGCGCTGTTCACGATGCTCGACATCACCGACAGCCGCCGCGCCGAACAGGCGCTCCGTGATCGGGCGGATGCGCTGGAAGCCGCGGACAAGGTCAAGACCGCGTTCGTCGCCAATATGAGCTACGAACTGCGTACGCCGCTGACGTCGATCAGCGGCTTCGCGGAGATGCTGCACGGCGGCTATGCGGGCAAGCTGCCCAAGGAAGCCGACGTGTATGTCGAGGCGATCCTCGAATCAGTCGAGCGGCTCGGTCTGCTGGTCGACGATGTGCTCGATCTGACGCGCGGTGACGAGGCGTCGGACGAGCTGGAACGCGAGGATCTGGATCTGGCGGTGATCGCGCGCGAGGCGGCGGACACGATCATGCCGACCGCCAAGCGCCGGCATCTCGACTTCGCGGTCGAGATCGCGCGGTCGACCGGTCGCGTCAGTGGCGATCGCCGGCGGCTGCGCGAGACGATCGAGCACCTGCTGCGCCACGCGATGTCGGCAACGCCCGAGGGCGGGCGTATCTTGCTGCATGCCGACGGCAACGCCACGGCGGCGCGGATCGTGGTGTCGGACGATGGACCGGGAATGGACGAGGTGGCGGTCGCGGCGGCGTTCGACCGGTTCGCCGAGCCCGCGACACGGACCGGCGAGCGTGCGCTGGGCCTGGGGCTGCCACTCGCTCGGCAGTTCGTCGAGGCGCATGGCGGCACCATCGACCTGGTTTCGGAACCGGGCGCGGGCACGCTGGTGACGATCGAGCTGCCGCGGCGGTGATCCGGCTCGCCGATCCGCAGGCGACCGAGGCGTTCGGCGCGTCCCTGGCGCCGCTGCTGCGCGCCGGTGACGTGATCACGCTGCAGGGAGACCTGGGTGCGGGCAAGACCAGCATCGCACGCGGGCTGCTGGCCGCGCTGGGTCTTGCGGGCGAGGCGCCGTCGCCGAGCTTCGCGATCGTCCAGCCCTATGCGCCGCCCGAGGTGCGGATGCCGGTGATGCACGTCGACCTGTACCGGATCGAGGACCCCGCCGAAATCGAGGAACTGGGGCTCGACGAGGCGCGCAGCGATTCGGCGCTGTTGATCGAATGGCCGGAGCGGGCGCCGGGCTGGTGGCCCGACGCGCTGGCGCTGACGCTGGCGATCGAACCGGACGGCGCACGTGCCTTGACAGTCGCGGTGCCGGCGGCTTGGAGCGCGCGATGGCCGAGATGATCCCCCCCGCCGGCGCCGGCGCCTTTCTCGACGCGCATGGCTGGGGCGGTGTGATCGAACCGCTATCGGGCGACGCGTCGTTCCGGCGCTATTTCCGGGTGCGTTCGCAAGGCCGCGACGCGATCTTGATGGACGCGCCGCCGCCGCAGGAGGCGCCGCAGCGATTCCTCGATGTCGCGGCGTGGCTCGCCGCACACGGCTTCGCGGCGCCCGCGATCCACGCGGCCGATGCCGAGGCGGGGTTGGTGCTGCTGGAGGATTTCGGCGACGCGCGGATGCGCGAGGCGGTCGACGAGGATGGCGGCGTCGTAGACCGGCTGTATGGCGCGGCGATCGATCTGCTGGTGACGTTGGCCGCGGTGCCGGCGGGGCCGTTTCCGCCCTATGATCGCGAACTGCTGCAGCGCGAGGCGGGATTGCTGCTGGAATGGTATTGCCCCGCGCTGGGGATCGAGGTCGATCGCGCGGGCTATGTCGAGGCGTGGGACGCGGTGCTCGGCCACGTGATCGCAACGCCGCCGGTGACGGTGCTGCGCGACTATCATGCGGAAAATCTGATGCTGGTGGGCGAGGCGCAGACGCTGGGCCTGCTGGACTTCCAGGACGCGCTGGTCGGGCATCCCGCCTATGATCTGGTGTCGCTGTTGCAGGATGCGCGGCGCGATGTCGCACCCGAGACCGAGCGGGCTATGCTGGCGCGCTATCGTGCCGCGACCGGGGCGGCCGACGATTTCATGAAGGCGTATCACGTGCTCGGCGCGCAGCGGAACGCGAAGATTATCGGCATCTTCACGCGGCTGTGGCGGCGTGACCGCAAGGTTCGGTATCCGACGCTGTGCCCGCGGGTGTGGACCTATTTGGAGCGCGATCTGGCGCAGCCGGTGCTGGCGCCGGTCTCGCGGTGGTTCGACGCCAACATCCCGCCCGAATTGCGCGGCGATCCGCTGGCGCTGGCTCGATGACCCGCCAGCTGGCGATCCGTCCGCGGCTGGAGGTCGCGGTGCCGGAGACCGCGATGGTCATGGCGGCAGGCCTTGGCAAGCGGATGCGGCCGCTGACAGCGACGCGGCCCAAGCCGCTGGTCGAGGTCGCGGGCAAGCCGCTGATCGATCACGTGTTCGACCGGCTGGTCGCGGCAGGGGTGAAGCGCGCGGTCGTCAACGTTCATTATCTCGCGCACATGCTGGAGGCTCACTTGGAGGCGCGCGAGGGGATCGAGGTCGTGATCTCCGACGAGCGCGCGCGGCTGATGGAGACCGGCGGCGGGCTGGTGCAGGCGCGAGCCTTGATTGGCGACGCGCCGGTTGTGGTCGTCAACAGCGACAATCTGTGGCTCGACGGTCCGATCGACACGATCGAGCTGCTCGCCTCGCGCTGGGACGCGGCGACGATGGACGTGCTGCTATTGGTCGTCCCACTGGCCCGCGCGCACAATCATGGCGGGCTGGGCGACTTCGTGGTCGCCGCGGACGGGCGGATCACGGGTCGACGCAAGCCCGGCCGGGTAGCGCCGTTCGTCTATACCGGCATTCAGATCCTCCATCCGCGGGTGATCGTGGACGCGCCCGAAGGGCCGTTCTCGCTCAATCTGTTCTGGTCCCGAGCGATCGCGGCGGGGCGCGCCTATGCACAGGTCCACCAGGGATCGTGGTTCGACGTCGGCACCCCGGCGGCGATCCCGCGGACCGAAGCGTTGCTGGCCTATGGCTGAGCCGCGGGAGGGCGGGGGGCGGCTCCAGCTCTTCACGATCCCGGCGCACCGCGGCTTCGCCGATTCGCTCGTGGCGGGGTTGATGCGGCGCGCCGGTAGCGAGCCGCTGGCATTGGCACGCGGCTTGGTGCTGCTGCCGAACAACCGCGCGGTCAGGGCGGTGACCGAAGCGTTCGTACGCGCGAGCGGGAGCGGGCTGTTGCTGCCGCGGCTGGTGGCGCTCGGCAGCCCCGATCTGGGCGAGGCGATCGGTGCGGCGCTCGAACCCGCGGACGCGGCGGCGCCGCCCGCGCCGGCGGTGGCACCGCTGGAACGGCGGATGATCCTGGCGCGGCTAGTGGGCGAGGAACGGCGGCGTGCCGGAACGCCGATCGATGCCGCCGAGGCGGTGCGGCTGGCGGGGGAGCTGTGCCGGACACTCGACCAGCTGCTGGTCGAAGAGGTCGCGCCCGAGCGGCTCGGCGAGATCGATCTCGGTCCCGAGCTGACCGAGCATTGGCAGCGTGCGCTGTCGACCTTCTCCGTCGTGCTCGACCGCTGGCCGCTTGAGCTGGCACGAATCGGGCGGATCGATGCGGCCACGCGGCGGAGCCTGCTGCTCGACCGGCTGGTCGCGCGCTGGCGGCAGGCCCCGCCGGCGAGCTTCGTGTGCGCGGCGGGGGTGACCGATCCGGCACCGGCGGTCGCGCGGCTGCTGCGCTGCGTGGCCGAACTGCCCAACGGGATGACGGTGTTCGCGGGGCTCGACCTGGCGTTCCCGCAGGACGAGTGGGACGCGCTCGGCCCGCATGCGCCCGATCCGGTGACCGGTAGCGTGCGGCGATCGATCGAGACGCATCCGCAGTTCCACTTGAAGCTGCTGCTCGAGCGGATGAGCGCTGGACGCGGCGAGGTGGCGACGTGGCGCGGTGGCGGCGACGGGCCCGATGCGGGTGCGGCGCGGGGGCGCGCGATCGCCAATGCGCTGGCGCCGCCGCTGTTCACCGCGAAATGGACCGACCTTAAGGCGGAGGATCGACGTCTGTCGGGGGTGGCGGCGGTGGAGGTGGCGACCGCGGCGGAGGAGGCGCAAGCGATCGCGCTGGCACTTCGCGAGGCACTCGAGACGCCGGGCCGGACCGCCGCGCTGGTCACGCCGGATCGCGCGCTGGCGCGGCGGGTGGCGGCGCATTGCGCGCGCTGGGGCATCGAGATCGACGACTCCGCCGGATCGCCGCTGTCGTTGTCGCCGCCCGGCACGCTGCTCCTCGCGCTGGTCGAGGCGGCGGCGCAGCGGTTCGCGCCGCTCGCCCTGCTGGCGCTACTGAAGCACCCGCTGGTGCGGAGCGGCGACGCGCGGCTGGCGTGGCTCGATGGGGTTCGGGCGCTCGATCGGGCGCTGCGGGGGCCGCGGCCGGCGGCGGGGCTCGCGGGGATTGATACGCAGCAGCGTGGCGACTGGTGGGCGGAGCCGCGCGGGTTGCTCGGCGATATCGAGCGGGCGTTCGATTTGGGGTCGCAGCCGCTGGCCGCCTTACTGGCAGTGGTGCGGGAGACTGCGCAGGCGATGTGCGGCGACGAGCTGTGGGCAGGCGCGGCGGGGCGTGCGGCGGCGACGTTCCTCGACGAGCTGGAACGACACGCCTCGCTCGGCCCCGAGACGATCGACCCGGCCGCGCTGGCACCGCTGCTGCGCGGCTTGCTCGACGAGGTGGCGG
Source organism: Sphingomonas sp. Tas61C01 (assembly GCF_052567495.1). NCBI lineage: Bacteria > Pseudomonadati > Pseudomonadota > Alphaproteobacteria > Sphingomonadales > Sphingomonadaceae > Sphingomonas > Sphingomonas sp. Tas61C01. The sequence goes on along the minus strand of NZ_CP199583.1, from coordinate 753,038 downwards.
TGCGGCCGCAACAGGGCGGTCATCCGCGCCTCGCGATCTACGGGCTGATCGAGGCCCGGCTGCAATCGGCGGACCTGATGATCCTCGGCGGGCTCAACGAGGGTGTCTGGCCGGGGCGGCCGGCGCCCGATCCGTGGCTGGCGCCGCGGATCAGGGCGGAGCTGGGGCTGCCCGGGCTGGAACGATCGATCGGGCTCGCCGCGCATGATTTCGGGCAAGCGCTGGGCAACCCCGCGGCGCTCGTCACGCGGGCGCGGCGCGATGCGGCGTCGCCGGCGCTGGCGTCGCGGCTGTGGCTTCGGCTCCAGGCGATGGCGGGCGACCGCTTCGTCCGGGCGAGCGTGTACGAGCATTGGGCGCGGGCGCTCGACGATCCGGGGGAGCATGCGCCCGCCGACAGGCCGGCGCCGACGCCACCCGCGATCCTGCGGCCGACCAGGATATCGGTGACCGAGATCGACCGGCTGAAGGCGGATCCATTCGCCTTCTACGCGCGGCGGGTGCTCGGCCTGATGCCGCTCGATCCGGTCGATGCGGACGCCAGCGCGGCGTGGCGCGGGACCGCGGTGCACGACATTCTCGAATGCTGGTGGAAGGAGGACCGGTGCGCGATCGACGCGCTGCGGCCGCGCGCGCTGGCGATGCTCGACGACGTCGCGGCGCACCCGATGATGCGCGCCTTGTGGGGGCCGCGGCTGATGGAGGCGATCGACTGGATTGCCCAGCAGGTTGCGACCGATGCGGCGATGGGCCGGGTGGTCGCGAGCGCGGAGGGACGCGGCGAGATCGCGGTCGGCGGGGTGACGCTGTCGGGACGGTACGACCGGATCGACCGTCTGCCCGACGGCGCGCTCGCGATCGTCGACTACAAAAGCGGCAAGCCGCCATCGGCGACCGCGGTGCGGGCGGGGTACAGCCTGCAGCTCGGGCTGCTCGGCGCGATCGCGGAGCGCGGCGGGTTCGAGGGGATGTCGGGCAAGGTCGGCGCGTTCGAATATTGGTCGTTGGGGCGCAATCGCGACGGCTTCGGCTATGTCGCCACCCCGGTCGATCCGGAGGGCAAGAAGGACCGGATCGTGACGAGCGAGTTCACCACCGTCGCCGTCACCAACTTCGTCGGGGCGGCGGCGCGGTGGCTGACCGGCGACGACGCGTTCACCGCCAAGCTGGTGCCCGAATATGCCCCCTATGCCGAATACGACCAGTTGATGCGTCGCGACGAATGGTATGGCCGTGAGTGACGGCCCGATCCGCGCGCTGCCCCGGCTGAAGGGCGCACAGGCCGCGGCGAGCGATCCGCAGGCGCATGTCTGGCTGTCGGCGTCGGCGGGGACGGGCAAGACCCAGGTGCTGGCGGCGCGAGTGTTCCGGCTGTTGCTGCGCGGGGTCGATCCGGCGGCGATCCTGTGCCTCACCTTCACCAAGGCTGGCGCGGCGGAGATGGCGCAGCGGATCAACGACCGGCTCGCCGCGTGGGTGCGGATGCCGCCCGCGCAGCTGTTCGCCGATCTCGATGCACTCGGCGAACGCGCGACCCCGGCGTTGCAGCAGCGGGCGCGGACGTTGTTCGCGAGCGTGCTGGATGCGGCGGGAGGGGGATTGCGGATCCAGACGATCCACGGCTTCTGCCAGGGGCTGCTCGCGGCGTTCCCGGTTGAGGCGGGGCTGACGCCGGGGTTCCGGCCGCTGGAGGCGCGCGAGGAGGCGGTGCTGGCGCGCGAGACGCTGGCGGCGATGCTGTCGGATGCCGAGCGCGAGGGGCGGACCGCACCGATCGAGACGATCGGTGCGCTGAGCCGACGGATGGGCGAAGGCGGGGCGGAGTCGTTCCTGATCGCGTGCGCGCGGTCGCTACCGGCGCTGGAGGCGCTGCCGTCGGGGATCGGACCGTGGCTGCGCCGCGCACTCGATCTGCCGCAGGGCGACATCGCCGCGGCAATCTCGGATGGGCGCGAGGCGATCGACGAGGCCGCGATCCGCGCGGTGGCCGAGCATAATCGCGACTGGGGCACCAAGGTCGGGCTGACCCGCGCCGCAGCGGTCGAGGCGTGGCTCGGCGCGTCGGCGGAGCAGCGGGTCGAGTCGCTCGGCGATCTGCACGGCGTGTGGGCGCGTGCGGACGGCGATCCGCGCTCGGTCGCCAAGGGGCAGGCGCCGCAGCATCCGGACTATGGCGAGATCGTCGCCGACCTGCACGGCCAGTGTTCGGACCTGCTCTCGCTCGGCATCCGTGCGGCCTATGCCGATCTGCTCGCGGACGCGCTGACGGTCGGGCGCGACTATGCGCGGGACTATGCCGCCGCCAAGCGCCGCGTCGGCGGGGTCGATTTCGACGATTTGATCGCGACCACGGTGGCGTTGCTCGACCAGCCCGGGATCGGCGAGTGGGTACGCTACAAGCTCGACCAGGCGACCGAACACGTGCTGATCGACGAGGCGCAGGACACCAACGCGCACCAGTGGCGGATCGTCCGCGCGCTGGCCGACGAGTTCTTCGTCGGGCGCGGCATCTATGCGCCGTCGACGCGGACGCTGTTCACGGTCGGCGACTACAAGCAGGCGATCTTCGGCTTCCAGGGCACCGACCCGGTGAATTTCGCCGCGGCGGGGAAGCATTTCGAACGGCGTGCCGAGGAAGTGTCGGGTGACGACGACTGGCCCGAGAACGAGCGCGGGCTGCCGCTGGCGCGGCTATCGCTGACGCACAGCTTCCGGTCCACCCGACCGATCCTCGATTTCGTTGACGCGGCGATCGATGCGGTCGGCGAGCCCGGACTGGGCGTGGTCGGCGAGATCGACCGGCACGCCAGCGAAGTGCCGGGGCCGGGCCTGGTCGAGCTATGGCCGCCGGTGGTGGCGGGCGGCAGCGAAGAGGAAGAGGAAGGCTGGATCGACGATGCGGTCCGCGCTCAGGCGACTGCGATCGCGCGGGCGGTGAAGGGCTGGCTCGATGCGGGCACGATGCTCGGCAGCAAGGGACGCGCGCTCCGGCCCGAGGACATCATGATCCTGGTCAAGCGCCGCGGCGATCTCGCCTCGCTGCTGGTCGCGCGGCTCTATGCGGAGGGGGTGCCGGTCGCAGGGGTCGATCGGCTGCGGTTGAACGCGCCGCTGGCGGTGCAGGACCTGCTCGCCGCCGTGCGCTTCGTCCTGCAACCCGACGACGATCTGTCGCTGGCGGCGCTGCTGGTGTCGCCGCTGCTAGGCTGGACGCAGGACGAGCTGATGGCAGCGGCGCCACGCGAGAGCGGGAGCCTGTGGCGGCACCTGATACGAACCCAGCCGGCGGAGCGGCTGGCGCCGTTACGGACGATCCTGGCGCGGGCGGATTTCGCGACGCCCTACCGGTTCCTGGAGGATATGCTGTCGGGTCCGCTCGACGGCCGGCGCAAGCTGCTGCGACGGCTGGGGGCGGAGGCCCGTGATCCGATCGAGGAATTGCTCGGCGCGGCGCTGGCGTTCGAGACGGGGTCGACGCCGTCGTTGCAGCGCTTCCTCGACTGGTTCGATCGCGGCGATGTCGAGATCGTGCGCGATCCGTCGGCGCCGCTCGATGCGGTGCGGGTGATGACCGCCCACGGGGCGAAGGGGTTGCAGGCGCCGCTGGTGATCCTGGCGGATGCGACCGTCGATCCGACCGCGGCGCCGCGATCGCTGGTGCGCTGGACGCCCGAGGGCGCGGCGGCGGCGATCCCGGTCTTCCGCCCGCGCGCGGCGGAGCGGGGCGGGCCGCTCGACGAGGCGATCTCGGCGGTCGAGGCGCGCGAACTGGCCGAGCATTGGCGGCTGTTCTACGTCGCCGCGACCCGCGCCGAGGAGCGGCTGGTGATCGCGGGCGCGCTCGGCGTGCGCAGCAAGGGCGTGCCGCCGGCGGCTAGCTGGTATGCGGTCGCGGCGGCGGCGTTCGACGCGCTGGGGGTCGAGGCGGGACCGGGCGTACGGCACTATATGGGCGACGGCGCAACGTCGCCGGCGGTGCGCCCGACGAGGACGGTCGATGCGGGTGGCGAACCCTATCCGCTGCCGGCATGGGCGCGGTTGGCGGCGCCGGTCGAGGCGCGGCCCTCGCGACCGCTGGCGCCGTCGGCGCTCGGCGAGGACCAGGTGAGCGATCCGCCGCCCGGGCCCGAGATGCTGGCGGCGGCGGAGCGAGGGCGGATGCTGCATGCGCTGTTCGAGCGGCTGCCGCCGGTTCCGCCGGCCGACCGCGCGGCGGCGGGCGAGCGCTGGCTGCGGCAGGCGGGCGGGGTCGAGGATGCGGGCAGGCGCGCGGGGATCGTCGCCGACGTGATGGCGGTGATCGACGACGCGGCGTTCGCGGACCTGTTCGGGCCCGAATCGCTGGCGGAGGCGCCGATCGCGGCGACGCTTGCGGACGGGCTGGTGGTGTCGGGCACGGTGGACCGGCTGACCATCGCCGCCGATCGCGTGCGCATCGTCGACTTCAAGACCGGGCGGCGCGCGCCGGCGACGGTGGATAAGATCCCGCACTATCACCTGCGCCAAATCGCGGCCTATGTCGCGGCGTTGCGGATCATCTTTCCGGATCGACCGGTCGAGGGCGGGCTGCTGTATACGGCGGGGCCGGCACTGTTCATGCTGCCGGACGATCTGCTGGCGCGGTACAAGCCGGGCTTTGCCACCACGGAGCAAAGCTAGCGCGCCGCCCGTTGAGCCCGCGACGACGCCATCCTAGAGGGGTGGAGAAGGAGAATTTTCATGGCGACCAAGGCAATCACCGATGCGAGCTTCCAGGCCGACGTGCTCAACGCCGACGGGCCGGTGCTGGTCGATTTCTGGGCGGAATGGTGCGGCCCGTGCAAGATGATCGGCCCGAGCCTCGAGGAGATTTCGGAGGAACTCGGCGAGCAGGTGACGATCACCAAGCTGAACATCGACGAGAACCCGGATGCGCCAGGCCGCTACGGCGTGCGCGGCATCCCGACGATGATCCTGTTCAAGGGCGGCGTGCCCGCCGCGACGAAGGTCGGCGCGGAGCCGAAGGGGCGGTTGAAGGCATGGCTCGAGGGCGAGTTGGTCTGAGGATCGCCGCATTGTGTCCCCGTGAAGGCGGGGACCCAGTACTGGGCTCCCGCCTTCGCGGGAGCACAAACTTGTGGAGGCAGCGCTCTTCCGTCAGCTCCGGTAATCGGCGTTGATCGCGATGTAGCCGTGGGTCAGGTCGCAGGTCCACACCGTGGCGGCGCCGTCGCCTAGCGCAAGATCGACGCCGATCTCGATCTCGCTGCCGGCGAGGTGCGATGCGACCGGTGCTTCGTCGTAGCCGTCCACCGCCAGGCCATCGCGCGCGACCTGAGTATCGCCGAAGCGGATCGATAGGGTGTCGCGCTCGGCGGGTTCGCCGGCCTTGCCGACCGCCATCACCACGCGGCCCCAATTGGCGTCGCCGCCCGCGACCGCCGTCTTGACCAGCGGCGAGTTGGCGATGCTCATTGCTATCCGGTGCGCGCTGCGGTCGCTTTCGGCGCCGGTGACGCGGATCTCGATCAGCTTCTGCGCGCCCTCGCCGTCGCGGACGACGAGCTGGGCGAGCTGGTGGCAGAGATCGGCGAGCGCGGCGCGGAAGGCGTCGGCGCCGTCGCTATCGTGATCGACCAGTGGCGCGTTGCCCGCCGCGCCCGTCGCGAAGGCGAGCACGGTGTCGCTGGTCGACGTGTCGCCGTCGACGGTGATGCAGGAGAAGCTCTTCGCGTTGGCCGCGACCAGCGCGCCGTGGAGGAAGGCGGCGTCGGCGGCGGCGTCGGTGAAGACGAAGCCGAGCATCGTTGCCATATCGGGCGCGATCATGCCCGATCCCTTGATGATGCCGACCAGAGTCACGGTGCGGCCGTCAACGATCGCACTGGTTGTCGCGCCTTTCGGGTAAGTGTCGGTGGTGCCGATCGTCTCGGCGGCGGCAAGCCAATCGCACGGCGTCGCGGCGAAGGCGGCGTCGAGGCCCGCCTCCGCTTTGTCGACGGGCAGCGGCACGCCGATCACACCCGTCGAGGCGACGAACACGTCCGACGGCTGGCAGCCGAGATGCGCGGCGGTGCGCGCGGCGATCGCCTCCACCGCGACGCGTCCACGCGCGCCGGTGAAGGCGTTCGAGTTGCCGGCATTCACGACCAGCGCCCGCGCGGTGCCGAGGGTGAGCGCCTTGCGGCACCATTCGACCTCGGGCGAGGGGCAGCGGCTCTGGGTCAAGACGCCCGCGATCACGGTGTCGGGCGCTAGCTCGACATAGGTGAGGTCGCAGCGGTCCCAGGTCTTGTAGTGCGCGCGGGCGACCCGCGGTACGACCCCGCGGATCGTGGGAAGCGCGGGGAAGGATGCGGGGGCGAGCGGAGAGCGGGGGTGATCGGCCATGGCGGCGGTATAGATGCTCGCCCGGTTGCGGCAACCGGTGCGGGGCGTGCCGTCCCGCCCGTGCGCGCTATTTACGTGGATTTATCGCGTTGCTGCGATTATCTCCGCATCCTCCGATCGCTTTGGTGCCACGCTTGAACCTTCTGCTGCTGTTTTCCGCGCTGCTGTCCGCCCTGACCGGGGTGGTATCGACCGCGCGCGCGCCGACCGCGGCGCATGCGGCGGCAGCGGCGACGGCGATCCGGACCGCGGTGGTGACGATGCCCCGCGAGGCGACGGCGCGTCCCGCCAATGTCGTCGTGGACCTGCGCACGATCGCGGTGCCGGTCGTGACGCCCGTCGTGGCGTCGGTCGCGCCGCTCTATGCGAGCCGCCGGCGCGAATAGCCACGAGACCTTCGGCGACCATCGCCGGATCCGTTTCGATCGACCTATCCACGTGCGCCTTGTCGCGCGTCCTCCATCTTCAGGAAATTGCCATGCTCGGCGGCTTTGCCAAATCGCTGTTCGGTTCGTCCAACGACCGCTACGTCAAATCGCTCAACCCGATCCTCGCCAAGGTCGCGAGCTACGAACCCGCCATGAAGGCGATGTCGGACGACCAGCTGGCGAACCAGACGGTCCTGTTCCGCGAGCGACTGGCGAACGGCACCAAGATCGACGACCTGCTGCCGGAGGCGTTCGCCACGGTGCGCGAGGCCGCCAGCCGGACGCTGGGCCAGCGTCATTACGACGTGCAGATGGTCGGCGGCATCGTGCTCCACCGCGGCGAGATCGCCGAGATGCGCACCGGCGAGGGCAAGACGCTGGTCGCGACGCTCGCGACCTATCTCAACGCGCTGCCGGGCGACGGCGTCCATGTCATCACCGTCAACGATTATCTCGCCGCGCGCGACGCCGACTGGATGGGCCAGGTATATCGCTTCCTGGGGCTGACCGTTGGCGTGATCATCCCGAACCTGACCGACGAGCAGCGCCGCGACGCCTATGCCGCGGACATCACCTACGGCACCAACAACGAATTCGGCTTCGATTACCTGCGCGACAACATGAAGTATGAGCGCACGACGATGGTTCAGCGCCCGTTCGCGATGGCGATCGTCGACGAGGTCGATTCGGTGCTGATCGACGAAGCGCGCACGCCGCTGATCATCTCCGGCCCTACCGACGACAAGTCCGAGCTGTATATGCAGGTCGATGCGGTGGTGAAGCGGCTCGACGCGATCGATTACGAGAAGGACGAGAAGCAGAAGTCGATCATCCTGACCGAGGACGGCACCGAGAAGGTCGAGCGGATGCTCGAGACCGCGGGGCTGCTGGAGGGCGACAACCTCTATGATTTCGAGAACACCCAGGTCGTTCATCACCTGAACCAGGCACTGCGTGCGAACATGATGTTCAAGCGCGATACCGACTACATCGTGAAGGACGACAAGGTCGTCATCATCGACGAGTTCACCGGGCGGATGATGGACGGTCGGCGCTGGTCGGACGGCTTGCACCAGGCGGTCGAGGCCAAGGAGGGCGTGCAGATCGAGCCCGAGAACCAGACGATGGCATCGATCACCTTCCAGAATTATTTCCGTATGTACCCGAAGCTGAGCGGGATGACCGGCACCGCGGCGACCGAGGCGGCCGAGTTCTACGACATCTACAAGATGAACGTCGTCACGATCCCGACCAACGTCGAGATCCGCCGGGTCGACGAGGAGGACGAGTTCTACAAGGACACGCAGGACAAGTTCCGCGCGATCGCCAAGAAGATCCGCCTGCATGCCGAACAGGGCCAGCCGGTGCTGGTCGGTACCGTGTCGATCGAGAAATCCGAGCTGCTGAGCGAGTTTCTCCAGGAGGAGAAGGTCGACCACAAGGTGCTGAACGCGCGCTATCACGAGATGGAGGCGCACATCGTCGCCCAGGCCGGGCGCAAGTCCGCGGTGACGATCGCGACAAACATGGCAGGGCGCGGCACCGACATCCAGCTCGGCGGCAATCTCGAATTCCGGATGCTCGACGAACATCCCGACCTCGTCGCCGGCACGCCCGACTACGAGGCGCGCGCGGCGACGATCCGGACCGAGATCCAGGCCGAAAAGGCCGCGGTGCTCGCATCGGGCGGGCTGTTCGTGCTCGGCACCGAGCGCCACGAGAGTCGGCGCATCGACAACCAGCTGCGTGGGCGTTCGGGGCGGCAGGGCGATCCCGGCCTGTCGCGCTTCTACCTCAGCCTCGACGACGATCTGCTGCGGATCTTCGGGCCGGACACGCTGTTCGCCAAGATGATGCGCAACAATATCGAGGACGGCGAGGCGATCGGCAGCAAGTGGCTGTCGAAGGCGATCGAGACCGCGCAGAAGAAGGTCGAGGCACGCAACTACGACATCCGCAAGCAGGTCGTCGAATATGACGACGTCATGAACGACCAGCGCAAGGTGATCTACGAACAGCGGGCCGACATCATGGATGCGGACGCGGTCGGCGACGTGGTCAGCGACATGCGCGCGGAGACGGTCAACGTCATCGTCGGCGAAGCGTGCCCGCCCAATTCCTATCCCGAGCAATGGGACGTGGCGGGGATGAAGACCCAGCTCGCCGAGATCCTGAACCTCGAGCCGCCGATCGACGACTGGCTGACCGAGGAGGCGATCGACCCCGAGCTGGTCGAGGAACGCGTCCGCACCCTGGCGGACGAGGCGATCGAGTCGAAGGCGTCGGATCTCGACACCGAGACCTGGACCCAGGTCGAGAAATCGATCCTGCTGCAGAATCTCGACCATCACTGGAAGGAGCATCTGGCGACGCTCGATGCGCTACGCCAGGTCGTCCACCTGCGCGCCTATGCGCAAAAGACCCCGATCAACGAATATAAGCAGGAGGCGTTCTCGCTGTTCCAGCGGATGCTCGACGCGATCCGGGTCGACGTGACCAAGACGATCGCGCACGCCCGGTTCCAGATGCAGATGCCGACCGACCTCCCCGAGCTGCCGGACTTCATCACCACGCATTTCGACCCGTTCACCGGCGAGGACAACTCCAACGATATCGACGGCGGAACGCGCGGCGTGGTGCGCAGCCAGCTGCCGCCGCTCCAGATCGCGCAGCCGCAGCCGATCGAGCTCGGGGTGGATCCGGCGGACTGGGAAGGGCGGGTGAACCGCAACGCACCGTGCCCGTGCGGCTCCGGCAACAAGTACAAGCATTGCCATGGGGCGGTAACCGCCTGACGTGAAAAGCCCTCCCCGTGGCGGCGGGGAGGGTCTTGTCGGGGCTGGTAGACTCGAGAGCTTCCGGAGCTACCTCCCCCTCCGTCAGTCCTGCGGACTGCCACCTCCCCCTGGCGGGGGAGGAATTAGATCCTCCCTCGCTTCAGCGGGGGAGGGGGACCGCTCGCGGTAGCGAGTAATGGAGGGGGCCTCTCCGCTGGGCGCAGCGCCCCCCTAAACTATGACCCGCTCAGCCCGCCTTCGGCAGCACCACCGAGGGGCCGATGCTGTCGACGACGGCCTTCGCGTTGAACGCACGGAGGTTGTCCTTCGGGATCGGACCCTTGCGCATCACGATTTCCGCGGTCGCTTCGAAGCGATCGATCGTGCGGACGTCGAAGTCGTTGCCCCAGGGGCCGAAGCCACCGCCGAACCACGGGTCGTAGCTGCGCCAGCCGAAGCCGCGGCCGCGATACCGCCACGCCGGGCCCCAATACCCGCCGAAGCCGCCATAGCCGAAACCGCCGCCGAACCCACCGAAACCGGGGGTCGTGTAGGTCTGGGTCTGGCGATCGGTGTCGCGATCGGCCATCACGAAATAGTCGAAACCGTTCTGCAGCGTCAGCTCGGCGGCGCGGAAGAACAGGTAGCGCTCGACTGTGTCGCGCGACGTGACGCTGTTGCCGGAGAAGCTGACCAGGAAGCGATTGGGCTCGATCTGGCGGTCGCTATATCCGGTACGGGCGAAGCCCTGGCCGGTGGCGGGTCGGTAGGTAGTCTCGGTCGCGCAACCCGCGACCATCAGCGTGCTCGCGGCGAGCGCCGCAACCACAGCCTTGCGGCCAAGATGCATCATCGATTGTCTCCATTCGCAGCGGATGCGGCGAACGTCCGCAGGAGTACCGCTCTTTCCTGGAACGAGCGATGAACAAAAACGCTCCGTCCACGAAAAAGCACGCGCCGACAGATAAGTACCGGACATCGCAAGCAGGTTCAGTCGCCGATCAGGTGCAGCGCCAGACTGCGGCGGTGCGGACGGCGGCGGTGTTCGAACAGGTAGATGCCCTGCCAGGTGCCGAGCGCGGGCATGCCGTCGATCACGGGGATCGTCAGCTGGACGCCGGTGAGCGCGGCGCGCAAGTGGGCGGGCATGTCGTCGGGGCCCTCGTCGTCGTGTTCGTACGCCGGATCCTCGGGCGCGATGCGGGCGAAATACGCCTCCATGTCGGTCCGCACCTCGGGCGCGGCATTCTCCTGGATCAGCAGCGATGCCGAGGTGTGGCGGCAGAAGATCGTCAACAGCCCTTGGTCGATCGCCTGCGTGCGCACCCAGTCGAGGATCGGGCGGGTGACGTCGAGCATGCCCTGGCGACGGGTGTCTACGGCAACGATGTGGGTGGATTGGCGCATGCACCGGACAATGCGCGGTGCGGCGGAATGGCTCCCTGAGTAGGATTCGAACCTACGGCCGCTCGATTAACAGTCGAGAGCTCTACCGCTGAGCTATCAGGGATCGTTGCCGAGGGCGGCTCTATAACTCGCCGGTCGGAGGATGCAAGCATGCTTAGGAGATGAACTGCTCCATGGTGATGCGGTCGTCGAGCGCGTGTTCGGGGTCGAACAACAGCGTGAGCTCGCGCGCGCGGTCCATCGCGATGTCGACCTGGGCGACGTCGCGGATCTCGTGCTGGTCGGCGACCGCGGATACCGGGCGCTTGTCGGGATCGAGCACGCGCCACTGGATGCGTGCCTTGTCGGGCAGGATCGCGCCGCGCCAGCGCCGCGGGCGGAACGGGCTGATCGGAGTCAGCGCGAGCAGGTTGGAGCCGAGCGGCAGGATCGGGCCGTGGGCGGAGAGATTGTACGCGGTCGAGCCGGCCGGGGTGGCGGCGAGGATGCCGTCGCAGGCGAGTTCGGGCAGCACCACCCGGTCGTTGACCATCACTTCGATCTTCGCCGTCTGGCGAGTCTCGCGGAGTACCGAGACCTCGTTGATCGCGGGCATCTGGTGGATACGGCCGTCGATGCCGGTGACCGTCACCAGCAGCGGGGTGACCTTGAACGCCTTGGCGCGCTCGAGCCGGTCCACAAGGCCGTGACGGCGCCATTCATTCATCAGAAAACCGACGGTGCCCAGATTCATGCCGAATACCGGCACCGGTCGGCGGCGGTCGAGCATGGTGTGGAGGGTCTGCAACAGGAAGCCGTCGCCGCCGAGCGCGATGACGACGTCGGCGTCGGCGGGATCGACCCAGTCGGCGGCGTCGGCGAGTTCGGCCGCTGCCGCCTGGGCGGGGGCGGTCGGCGACGCGACCAGCGCGCGCCGTTCGAACTGGCTCATCCGCCGGTGACGCTCATGTGTCGCGCGACCGCGGGGGCGCTGCCCGCCTCGATCCGGAAATCGTGCCGGGCGGGCTTGTTGAACAGCGCGAGATCGATCGCCTCGTCGAGCGCGGCGATGCCGCCGTCGCGCAGCGCGGTCTTGAGATCGACCTGATCGTCATGGCCGAGGCAGGAATAGAGCTTGCCCTCGGTGGTCAGGCGAACGCGATTGCACCCGTCGCAGAAATTGGCGGTGAGCGGAGAGATCAACCCGAGGCGCGTGGCCGTGCCCGCGACCCGCCAGTAGCGCGCCGGACCACCGCTGTCGTGCAGGTCGCGCTTCAGGTCGAACTGTCCGGTTAGCGCATCGAAGACGCGGTGTAGCGGCACGAAGCGATCTATGCGATCCTCGTCGATCGCGCCGAGCGGCATCGTCTCGATCAGCGACAGATCGTGGCCTTGGTCAACGCACCAGGCGAGCATCGGCGCGATCTCGTCCTCGTTAAGCCCACCCAGCGCCACCATGTTGATCTTGACCGCGAGGCCGGCATCCTTCGCCGCGGCGATCCCGCCGAGGACCTGGGCGACGTCACCGTGGCGGGTGATGAAGCGGAAGCGATCGGGGTCACGGCTGTCGAGGCTGACGTTGACCCGGCGAATGCCCGCGTCGGCCATCGCGGGTGCGTAATGCGCGAGCCGGGTGCCGTTGGTCGTCATGGTCAGTTCGTCGAGGCCGTTGCCGACCAGCCGGCCGAGCCGCGTCACCAGATCGCCGACATCGCGTCGGACCAGCGGCTCGCCCCCCGACAGCCGCAGCTTGGTGACCCCGCGCGCGACGAAGCGCTCGGCGATAATCGCGATCTCCTCCAGCGCGAGCAGGGCGGAGCGCGGCAGGAAGGTCATCTTCTCGGCCATGCAGTAGCGGCAGCGCAGGTCGCAGCGGTCGGTGACCGAAATCCGCAGATAGCGGATCGTACGGCCGTGCGAGTCGACCAGCGGCTGGTCCTGAGGAGTGGGTGCGGTGGCCATCGCGTCTGAGCTAGGGGTTGCGGCGCCTGCGAACAAGACCGGAGTGGTATGGCCCTGCCAACGCCGCTAGGCTGCGGTCATGGCAACCGACGTGAACGACATGGAAAACGGCATCGGCCCCCCGTTGCTGATCGTGTCGTTCCGCCAGCGCGACGAGCTGGCGCAGATCGCCGCGGGGGCGGGGTGGCACGCGTCGATCTATGGCGACAATGACGATCTGGAGAAGCGGCTGCTCGACAGCGATGCCGCGGTCGCGCTGGTCGATGCGCGCGGGGCGCTCGATCTCGGGCTCGATGCCGTGCGATCGCTGGGCGGGGTGGTTACGGCGACCGGCGGCGCGCTGCTGGTGATGGTGTCGCGTGGCGATGTCGGCACCATCGACGAGTTCTATCTGGCGGGCGCGACCCACTTCCTCGCCAGCCCGGCGGGGGAGGGCGAACTGATCGCCTCGCTGCGGTTCGCCGCCCGCCATGCCGCGCGGACCGGTGCGGCGATCGACCGCCGCGAGCCGCCCTCGGCCTGGCAGCACGACGGCAATGCGGGGACCGCGCGGCGCTGGTTGGCGACCGCGCTTGCCGATCCCGATCGCCCGGTCTCGGTCCTGCTGCTGGCGCTGTCGCGGCTCGATCTCGTCAACGCGGCCTATGGCCGTCCCGCGGTCGACGCGCTGATCGACGCGGCGGGGCGGCGGCTGCGGATAGCGGTCGAAAGCCGGATCGAGGGGCGTCCGCTGGCGGTGCGCATCAGCGGATCGGAATTCATCGTTGCGGTGGAGGCGGATGCCGAGGAGATCGAGGCGATCTCGGCGGCGATCGACGAGGCGCTGGCACGGCCGTTCCCGGTGGAACAGATGCTCGCGGTGCTCGGCAGCCGGGTCGGCATCGCGACGCGCTCGCCGGCCGACGATGCCGCGGCATTGCTGCACCGCGCGAGCGAGGCGCTGGCCGCCGCACGGGCGAGCGACGGAATGGTGCGAACCGCGACCAAGGCGGGCGTCGCGCCGCTCGATACGTTGGCGATCGACCTCCATCACGCGATCGATCGCGGCGAGATCGACCTGCGCTTCCAGCCGCAGGTGGAGATCGCATCGGGGCGGATCACCGGGGTCGAGGCGCTGGCGCGCTGGGATCATGCGACGCTGGGGCCGCTGGGCGCGGAGACGCTGTTCGCGGCGGCGGACCGCGCCGATCTGGGCATCGCGCTGTCGGATCACATCCAGCGGCTCGCGCTGGCGCGGGCGGCGGCATGGCCGAGGGCGCTGCAGATGCTGCGGCTGTCGCTGAACCTGACCGCGAGCGACGTGACCCGGCCGGGGTTCGCCGCGCTGTTCCTCGGGCGGGTCGACGAGAGCGGCTTTCCGCGTGGTCGGCTGACGGTGGAGATCACCGAGACCGGGCTGATCGAGGATCTGCCCGCCGCCGCGGCTCTGTTCGCGACCTTGCGCGGGGGCGGGTGCCGGGTGGCGATCGACGATTTCGGAACGGGCTATTCGAGCCTGGCCTATCTGAAGGCGTTGCCGCTCGATTACCTGAAGATCGACAAGACGCTCGCCAGCGAGATCGATCAGTCGCCGCGCGACCGCATCGTCGTTCGCGGGGTGATCGAGATGGCGCAGTCGCTGGGGCTGCCGGTGATCGCCGAGGGGGTGGAGACCGACGCGCAGCTGGAGCTGCTCGCGGCGGCAGGCTGCGCTTTCTACCAGGGTTTCCTGCGCGCGCATCCGCTCGACGAGGCGGCGTTGATCGCATTGATGGAGGAAGAGGCATGATCCGCAGCAGCTTGATGATCGCGGCGCTGGTGGCGGCGCCGGTGGCCGCACAGACCACGGCGCCCCAGGCCGCGGTGCAGGCGGCGATGGCGGCGAGCACCGCAGGGTGGAACGCGGGCGATCTCGACCGGTTCGTCGCGGCGTACGCCAACGATGCGATGTACGTGACCAGCAAGGGCGTGGTTCGCGGCAAGGCGGCGATCGCGGAACGCTACCGGCCGAGCTTCACGGCGGGCGGGAACAGCCGCGGCGTTCTAAGTATGCAGATGCTGGCGTTCCGGCGGCTGAGCGACGTGCATCAACTGTTGGTGGCACGCTGGACGCTGACGCCGCCGGGCGCTGGCACGAAGCCGGAGACGGGGCTGACGACGCTGGTGTTCGAGCGTCAGCCTGCGGGCTGGAAGATCATTTCGGATCATAGTTCCTGAGGGCGCTCAAGCTGCTGCCGGCATCGGTGCCTTCGTTTCGACGCGGACCTAGATACGACCACGTCCGTCATCCCCGCCGGCGCGGGGATGACGGTTGTTGTCGGGAAGGCCGAAGCCCTCCCAATCTCAATCGGTCTTCCCGCGCCCGGTCTTCGATTGCAGCTCGTCGATCCGCTTCGAGGCGTCCGCCTTCGATAGCGAGTCGTCGAACTCCTCGTGCGCTTCTTCGCTCAGGGTCTTGAGGTAGCTCGCCTGGGCGCCGGTCATCGCTTCCCCGCCGGTGGTCCAGTCGTCGGGGTCCTTCTCCGCGTTCGAGAAGGGTTCGGTCTTGGGGTTGGCTTGATCGGTCATGTGGCTTTCCTTCGTTCGAGACCACCAACCCCCATGTTCCGTTTGTGTTCCCTAGGCCGCCCAAGCTTCGTACGGCAGGTCGAGATCGTCGGCGACCGCCTTGAAGGCGATCTTGCCCTTGTAGACGTTGAGACCCGCGGCGAGATGCGGGTCGGCGCGCATCGCCGCCTCGGCGCCGAGATTGGCGAGCCGCAGTGCGAAGGGCAGCGTCGCGTTGTTGAGCGCGAAGGCGGAGGTGCGGGCGACCGCGCCGGGCATGTTGGCGACGCAATAATGGATCACGCCATCGACCTCGAACACCGGGTCCTCGTGGGTGGTGGCGTGGCTGGTCTCGAAACAGCCGCCCTGGTCGATCGCGATGTCGACCAGCACCGATCCGCGCTTCATCGTCTTCAGCATCTCGCGCGTGACCAGCTTGGGCGCCGCGGCGCCCGGCACCAGCACCGCGCCGATCACCAGATGCGCGTTCTTCACCGCCGCGGCGATCGCCGCCTTGCTGGCATAGGCGGTCTTGATCTGGCTCGAGAAAAACATGTCGAGCTCGGCCAGCCGATCGTTCGAGATGTCGTAGATGGTGACGTCGGCGCGCATGCCGACTGCCATCTGTGCGGCGTTGACCCCCGAGACGCCCCCGCCGAGGATCGCGACCTTGGCGGGGGCGACGCCGGGAACGCCGCCCAGCAACACGCCGCGGCCACCCTGCTCCTTTTCCAGATAATGCGCCCCGACCTGGATCGACATCCGGCCCGCGACCTCCGACATCGGCTTCAGCAGCGGCAGTCCGCGGCGGTTGTCGGTGACGGTTTCGTACGCGATGCAGGTCGCGCCCGACTTCATCAGCCCCTCCGCCTGCGGCTTGTCCGCGGCGAGGTGGAGATAGGTGAACAGCAGGTGGCGCGATTCGAGCATCGCGATCTCGGCGGCCTGCGGCTCCTTCACCTTCACGATCATGTCCGCCGCGGCGAACACCGCCTTCGCATCGGGCAGGATCGTCGCGCCGGCCGCGACATAGTCGCTATCCTCGAAGTCGATGCCGGCACCCGCCATCGTCTCGACGACGACCTCGTTTCCGGCCGCGACTAGCTCGGCCACCGACGGCGGGGTCAGCCCGACGCGGTATTCGTGGTTCTTGATTTCCTTGGGGACACCGACTCGCATCAATTCTCTCCTCTTGGCTCCCCTGTAATTTCCCGCGGCCCGGCTCGATACCCCCCGGTGCCGACGATGATCGGCCGAGCGGAGCATGCCGTTGCCGGTGGTTTGGGTGCGTGCTAAGGGCGGCGGCTTGGCATGGAACAGGTTGTGAACATGGGGCTTCCCGTCGATCCGTCGGGCCGATCGCGCTACCGATGAGCGAGCCCGTGTTCGGCGCCGAACCAGCGGCGCGTGGCGAGGTCGATACGGCGGCGGCGGACGAGGGGCACGGTCACGGCCACGGGTCCGAGGGGATGGTCAAGCTGGCGGTCGGCGCGATCGGCATCGTCTTCGGCGACATCGGCACCAGCCCGCTCTACGCATTCCGCGAAACCTTTGCCGGGCACCACAAGCTCGCGCTCGATCCCGCCCACATCATGGGCGTAATCAGCCTGATGTTCTGGTCGATGATGATCGTCGTGACGATCAAGTACGTCGTCATCATCATGCGCGCCGACAACAAGGGCGAGGGCGGCAGCCTGGCGCTGCTCGCCCTGGTATCGGGACGCACCAAGACCAAGCGCTGGTCGACCGGGATCATCCTGCTCGGGGTGTTCGCCACCGCCTTGTTCTATGGCGACAGCATGATCACCCCCGCGGTGTCGGTGCTGTCCGCGGTCGAGGGGCTCGCGGTCGCCGCGCCGGCGTTCGCGGGGCTGGTGCTGCCGATCTCGGTGGCGATCCTCGTCTTCCTGTTCACGATCCAGAAGAGCGGCACCGCGCGGGTAGGGCTGTTTTTCGGGCCGATCATGCTGGTGTATTTCGCGACGATCGCGGTGCTCGGCATCCACAGCGTCGTGCAGACGCCCGCGGTGCTGTGGGCGCTGTCACCGCATTTCGCGATCGAGTTCTTCCTCATCGATCCGCGCGCGGCGTTCCTCGCGTTGGGATCGGTGGTCCTCGCGGTGACCGGCGCGGAAGCGCTCTACGCCGACATGGGGCATTTCGGGCGCAAGCCGATCGGCCTGTCCTGGCTGGTGTTCGTGCTGCCGGCGCTGATGTGCAACTATATGGGGCAGGGCGCGCTGCTGTTCCGCGAAGGCACCGCGGCACTGCGCAGCCCCTTCTACATGCTGGCGCCCGAGGGCCTGCAGCTGCCGCTGGTGATCCTGGCGACGATGGCGGCGATCATCGCCAGCCAGGCGGTGATCTCCGGCGCCTTCTCGGTCACCCAGCAGGGCATCCAGCTGGGCTTCATCCCGCGGCTGCGGATCGAACATACCAGCGCCGCGACCGCCGGGCAGATCTACATCCCGTTGGTGAACTGGGCGCTGATGACGATGGTCATCGTGCTGGTGTTGTTCTTCCGCACCTCGTCGAACCTCACCAGCGCCTACGGCATCGCGGTGACCGGCGCGATGTTGATCGACACCTGCCTGCTTGGGGTCGCGCTGATCCGGCTGTGGCATTGGCCGCGCTATGCGGCGTTCCCGCTGCTCGCGGTATTCTTCCTGGTCGACGGCGCATACTTCACCGCGAACATGACCAAGGTGCCCGATGGCGGCTGGTTCCCGCTGCTGGTCGGGCTGATCGTGTTCACGCTGCTCACCACCTGGTCGAAGGGGCGCAAGCTGATGATCGACCGGATGCGCGAGGCGGCGATGCCGATCAAGGTGTTCATCAGCTCCGCCGCCAGCTCGGCGACGCGGGTGCCCGGCACCGCGGTGTTCATGACCTCGACCCCCGAGGGCGTGCCGCACGCGCTGCTCCACAATCTGAAGCACAACCGCGTGCTCCATGAACGCATCATCCTGCTGACCGTGAAGATCGTCGACCAGCCCTATTGGCCCGATCACGACCGTGCGGTGCGCGACAGCATGGGCGAGGGGTTCCACCGGCTGGTGCTGCGCTACGGCTTCATGGAAGAGGTCGATGTTCCCGCGGCGCTGAAGCACGTCCACGAATGCGGTGCCGAGTTCAAGATGATGGACACCAGCTTCTTCCTGTCGCGGCAGACCTTGCTGGCGTCCGACAAGCCGGGGATGATGATCTGGCGCGAGAAGCTGTTCGCGTGGATGCTCCGCAACGCCGAAAGCGCGATGGAGTTCTTCCGCCTGCCGACCAACCGCGTCGTCGAACTCGGCAGCCAGGTCGAGATTTGAGCGCGAACACCGTTCCCGCGCCGATCATCGTGACCGCGCTGTTCGGGCGGCGCGACCAGGGCTGGTTCGATGCGATGCGCAGCGAACATTTCCCGCCCGAGCGCAACCAGCTCGACGCGCATTTGACGCTGTTCCACCACCTTCCGCCGTCGAGCGTCGACGAGCTCAAGCACCGGTTGAGTGGAGAGACCCGCCAGGTCCGTGCGCCGACCGCGCGGATCGCCGGGCTGATGTCGCTGGGTCGCGGCGTCGCCTACCGGATCGACGCGCCCGAGCTGGTGGCGATCCGCGCGCGCCTCGCCGATGCCTTTGCGGGACTGCTGACGCCGCAGGACGCGGGCGGCTGGCGCGCGCACGTCACCATCCAGAACAAGGTCACACCCGGCGTCGCGAAGCTGCTGCTGGAGAGCCTGTCGCGCGATTTCGTGCCGCGCGAGGTCGAGATCGCGGGGCTCGCGACCTGGTGGTATCGCGGTGGCCCGTGGGAGCCGCTGTCGCGCCACATGTTCGCTTGACCGCCACCGGGCCGCTACCTATAGCCCGCGCCTCGCGAGTGAGAGCGCCCGAAACGGGGCGGAGTAGCTCAGCTGGTTAGAGCACGGGAATCATAATCCTGGGGTCGGGGGTTCAAGTCCCTCCTCCGCTACCACTCGCGATATCGCCGCTTGGCGCCGGTGCTGTTCTTGTTGGTTCAAATCCGGGGCCGGACCTCCTAGATCGGTCCCGACTCTCCAGGACACGCGCCATGACCACCCACACCACCCGCATGCTCATCCTCGGCTCCGGCCCCGCCGGTCTGTCGGCCGCGATCTACGGCGCGCGGGCGGGCATGGCGCCGATCGTGGTGCAGGGCATCCAGCCGGGCGGGCAGCTGACCACGACGACCGACGTCGAGAATTATCCCGGCTTCAAGGATGTCATCCAGGGCCCGTGGCTCATGGAGCAGATGCAGGCGCAGGCCGAGCATGTCGGCACCCGGCTGATGTGGGACACGATCGTCGAGGTCGACCTCACCCGCCGGCCGTTCCGGCTGATCGGCGACGGCGGCGATATCTACGAGGGCGACGTGCTGGTGATCGCGACCGGCGCGCAGGCCAAATGGCTCGGGATCGACAGCGAGGAGCCGATGAAGGGCAAGGGCGTCAGCGCCTGCGCGACCTGCGACGGGTTCTTCTACCGCGGCAAGAAGGTCGCGGTGATCGGTGGCGGCAATACCGCGGTCGAGGAAGCGCTCTACCTCACCAACCACAGCCCCGACGTGACGCTGATCCACCGCCGCGATTCCCTGCGCGCCGAGAAGATCCTCCAGGACCGGCTGTTCGCGCACAAGGGCATTACCGTCCTGTGGAACAAGGAAGTCCGCACCTTCGTCGATGGCGGCGGCACCGCAGGGCTGGTGGCGCTCGAGCTCGAGGATACCGTGACCGGCGAGCATACGCAGCTGGCGACCGACGGCGGCTTCGTCGCGATCGGGCACCATCCGGCGACCGAGTTGTTCCGCGGGCATCTCGATCTCGACGACGACGGCTATATCAAGGTCGAGATCGGTTCGACCCGGACCAGCGTCGCGGGCGTGTTCGCGTGCGGCGACGTGCAGGACAAGATCTACCGGCAGGCGGTGACCGCCGCGGGCACGGGCTGCATGGCCGCGCTGGATGCGGAACGCTTCCTGGCGGAGGCGGAATTCGCGGAGCTGGCCGAAGCGGCGGAGTAGGATGGTAGCGGCCTCGCGGTGATCCGCGCCCCCTGCTGTCCGTAATCCCCGCCTTCGCGGGAATGACGAAGCTAGGTGGGGGAGCGGACGCCGATCAAAGCCGTGGACGCCAGTTCCTCTTCGACGATCCGGCGGAGCATCGCGGCGTCATCCACCCGCGCAAAGCTGTGCGAATCGCTGTCGACCGCCTCGATCATGAACCGACGGCGTGCCCGTCGACTGGCCTCGGCGAACGCGATCGCGGTGGCGTCGCCTCGCGCCAGCACGATGCGGGCGCGGTCGCCCCATGCATCGATCCCGTTCAGCACGGTGCCTGCCAATTCACCATCGTGCGGTCCGGCCAGCAGCTTGGCAACGCCGCGGCGAAGCTTCGCCAGATCGACCTGCCCGCGGATCAGCCGCCGCCACTCGCCCGGCTGCCGGAGGCGCTCGGCGTAGCGCTGCCGGATCGCGGCAGCGGGAGGGAGGTCGTCGCTCGGTTCGACGATCCATGGGTTGGCCAGTACGACGCGATCGAGCCCGGCATCGTGTCCGAACAACGCCAGGGTGCTGGCAGCGTCGCAATTGCCGAACCCGACGATGCGCTTGAGCTGTGGCATCGCCCGTCGGAACGCCGCCACCGCGGCGTGCAGATCCTCGCGAGCATGCAGGAAGCCACGGTTGCTGCCGGTCGAGTCACCGATGCCGCGACGATCGTAGCGGAACACCGGCGATCCCACCGCGGCAATCCCGGCCGCGAGCAGCGCCATGCCACGGTGCGCGCCGCAGCGGATCTCGTTGCCGCCCGATACGATCAGCAACCCGCTCTCGCCCACGGCAGGATCGAGCGTCGCGATCATCGTGTCGCCCTCGCACGCGACCGGCATCATCCAGCGCAGCGTGCGATCCATTCTGCGATATCGTCGGCAAGCTGTTGTACCAGCGTAAAATCCTCGCCCGGCTCCTGTCGCCGCCACAACGGTACGGCGTCGATCTTGCGATCGGCAGGGCGCGGGTCGCTCGCCAGCCTGACCACCCGCAGGCGACGGTCGTCGTCGAGCGTCGCGGGCACCGCCTCCGCCAATTCGGCGAGGAATGCGCGCGAGATCAGGTTGCCTGCGATCTCGACCGGATCGTCCTCGCCACCCAGGCTCGCGGTCTTGCCCAGTTCGCGGACGAGGTCGCTGCCGAGCACGGGCGAGAGGTGCCAGCGGCCCGCGACCAGCGGCAGCGTGTCGAGCAGGCAGCCGCTGCGGATGCCGAGCGCGAAGACGCGGCGCGCAGACCACACATGCTCCACCGCCGCCTCGAACGCGGCACGCAGGGGGAAGAGCGAGAGGTCGCGGGTCGGCACGATGCTCTCGCCGGTCGCGGGCAGATCGGGCAGGGCACCCGCGATCCCGCGATCGGCGAGCGCCCGCAGCAGCGCCACCGCGAAACCGCGGGTGCGATTGGCTTCCTCGAACAGCGGCAAGGCGAGGACGACGATCGGCCCGTCGTCGGGCCCGAACCGCAGGATCGCCTCCGCACCGCCCGACCACGTATAGCTGTCGATGCGCGGGGCGGTCATCGGCTAGGTGAGCGCCTTGCGTACCGCGAAGCCGACCAGCGCGCCGAAGGTCTCGAGCATCTCACCATCGACCTCGTCATCTTCGATCAGGATGCCGAGCCGATCCTCGATCTCGGTCAGCACCCCCGCCACCGCCATCGAGTCGAGTTCGGGCAGTGCGCCGAACAGCGGCGTGTCGCTGGTGAACGCGGCGGCGCGTTCGGGCGACAGGCCGAGAACGTCAACGAGCACCGCGCGGACCGTGGTTTCGACTTGGTGGGAACCTTCGGGAAGCAAATCGTCTGCCCTGATCGTTGGCGAGGTTGCGCCGCGTTAAAGCGGAAGGGTGATTTCGGCAACGCCCCCGCGCTATGGAGGCATCATGGCGCTGCCCGACCCTGTTCCGAGACCAATCGATCACGTCCTGCGCGGCGCTCCCGATGCGCCAGCGTTGCTCGATCGGGCGGGCGGCTGGTCGTTTGCCGATCTCGAGCGGGCGGTCGCCTCGGTGGCGGGGTGGCTGGTGCGGCAGGGTCTGGCACCCGGCGATCGGGTGGCGACGTGGCTTCCCAAGACCCGGCTTGCCTGCGTGATGCCGCTCGCCGCGCCGCGTGCCGGGCTGGTCCATGTGCCGGTCAACCCGCTGCTCCGCCGCGCGCAGGTCGCGCATATCCTGGCGGACAGCGGCGCCGCGCTGCTGGTCACCCAGCCGGCGCGAGCCGCGACGTTCGAGGATGGCGACGTTCCCGCCTCCTGCCGCGTGGTCGACGAGACCCAGATCGGTTTCGATGCCGAGGGCCCCGGCCCGTCGACCGCCGACCCGCAGGCGCTGGCGGCGATCCTCTACACCTCGGGGTCGACCGGGCGCGCCAAGGGCGTGATGCTCAGCCACGCCAATCTCTGGCTTGGGGCGGTCTCCGTCGCGCACTACCTTCATCTTGCGGCTACCGACCGAGTGCTAGCGGTGCTGCCGCTGTCGTTCGACTATGGGCAGAACCAGCT
This sequence comes from Sphingomonas sp. Tas61C01, assembly GCF_052567495.1. Classification (NCBI taxonomy): domain Bacteria; kingdom Pseudomonadati; phylum Pseudomonadota; class Alphaproteobacteria; order Sphingomonadales; family Sphingomonadaceae; genus Sphingomonas; species Sphingomonas sp. Tas61C01. The sequence goes on along the minus strand of NZ_CP199583.1, from coordinate 730,029 downwards.
GTTTTCGACTTGGTTCGCAGGTGGGCTGGTGGCGCCGCTCGATTACCTGACCGCGCGCGATGTCGTACGTGCGGTGGAGCGATGCGAGGCGACGACGCTCGCGGGGGTGCCGCCCTTGTGGGTCCAGCTGCTCGAGGCGGATTGGCCCGCGGCGACGGCTGCCCGCCTGAAGCGGCTGACCAACTCCGGCGGCGCGCTGACGCCGCGCTTGGTGCGCGGGTTGCGGGAGCGGTTCGCGACGGCGGAGATCGTCGCGATGTACGGGCTTACCGAGGCGTTCCGCTCGACCTTCCTCGATCCGGCAGCGATCGACGCCAATCCCGACGCGATCGGGCGCGCGATCCCGTTCGCCGATGTGATGACCGTCCGTGCCGATGGCGAGCGTGCCGCACCGGGGGAGCCGGGCGAACTGGTGCATGCGGGACCGCTGGTCGCGCAGGGCTATTGGCGTGACGCCGAGCGCACGGCGGCGCGGTTCCGTCAGGCGCCGGCGTTCGCGGCGCATGGCGGCTTGGCGGTGTGGTCGGGGGACACCGTCGTCGAGGACGAAGACGGGCTGTTCCGCTTCGTCGGGCGCGACGACGAGATGATCAAGGTCGCGGGCAACCGCATCAGCCCCGGCGAGATCGAGGAAGCCGTGTTGAAGGGCGACGAGGCGCGCGAGGCGGTCGCGATCGGGGTGCCCGACGATCGCAACGGGCAGGCGATCGTCGTCGTGCTGGCGGGCGACGCGACCGGCGAGGAGCGGTTGCGGTCGCGGCTGAAGACGGCGCTGCCGTCGTTCATGCAACCCGCGCGCTATCTGTGGCGCGACGCGCTGCCGCGCAACGCCAATGGCAAGCTCGACCGCGCGAGGCTGCGCGCCGAGCTTCTGGACGGAGTGACGTCATGAAGCCGATGGGTGCGCTGCCCCCCGAATTCGCGGACCAGCAAGGCATGCTGACGATCGCGGGGCGCTCCGCCGAGGAATGGGCTGCGGAGGCGGGGGACACGCCGGTGTTCGTCTACGACGGCGCGATCGTCGCCGCGCGCATCGCGCGGTTTCGCGCGGCGTTTTCGGACGTCGATCTCCATTATGCGATCAAGGCCAACCCGCTGCCGGCCTTGCTCGCTGCGATTGCGCCGCTGGTCGACGGGCTCGACATCGCCTCGGCAGGCGAGCTGCACCGGGCGATCGCGGTCAAGCCGGCGGTGGCGATCACCTTCGCCGGGCCGGGCAAGCGCGACGACGAACTCACCGTCGCGATCGGTGCAGGGGTGACGCTCAACGTTGAATCGGAAGGCGAGGCGGCAAGGGCGATCGCGATCGGTGAACGGCTCGGCATCCGCCCGCGGCTGGCGGTGCGGGTCAACCCGGACATCGAGCTGCGCGGGTCGGGCATGAGGATGGGCGGGCGCCCGTCGCCGTTCGGGGTCGATGCGGTGCGCGCCGCCGCGCTGGTGAGGGCGATCGTGGAGGCCGGAGCCGACTGGCGCGGCTTCCACCTCTATGCCGGCAGCCAGGCGCTCGACGCGCAGGCGATCGTCGAGACGCAGGCGGCGACGATCGCGCTGGCGGCGCGGCTGGCGGAGGAGGCGGGCGCATCGCCGCCGCTGGTCAATCTCGGCGGCGGGTTCGGCATCCCCTATTTCGCGGGCGACAGGAGCCTCGCGGTCGAGGAGATCGGTGCGGCGTTGCGCATCGCGCTCGCCGATCGGCCACCGGTCCTGCGCGACACCCGCTTCGCGATCGAACTGGGTCGCTGGCTGGTCGCGGAGGCGGGGATCTATCTGACCCGCATCGTCGATCGCAAGGAGAGCGGGGGCGAGGTCTTCCTGGTGGTCGACGGCGGGCTGAACCACCAGCTTGCCGCCAGCGGCAATTTCGGCACCGTCGTCCGTCGCAACTACCCGCTCGCGCTGGCGCGTGCGATCGACGGCGCTGCGATCGAGACGGTCTCCGTCGTCGGCCCGCTCTGCACCCCGCTCGACCGGCTCGGCGACCGTATTTCGCTGCCGCCGGCCCAGGTAGGCGACCTGATCGCGATCTTCCTCGCGGGCGCCTATGGCGCCTCCGCGAGCCCGGCAGATTTCCTCGGCCATCCGCCCGCCGCCGAGCTGCTAGCGAACAGTCACTAACGCAATCTTCACCCCTCCCTTGCATAGCCGTTCATGAAGTTTGCGCTCGCCCGGACCCGGCGTGCGCCGGCTGCAGGAGATTTGCATGCGTTCCGGGATCACCTCTCGTTGCTGGTTGTTGGCTGCGCTGGCGGCATCGTCGCTGGGCGCGGTCGCAGACGCCAAGGAGCGTCGGGTCCTGCCGCCGGCCGCCTACGTCGCCAGCAAGGAGCAGCCCGGCGAGGAATATGTGATCGGGCCGCTCGATCAGCTCAACATCTTCGTGTGGCGCAATCCCGAGCTGTCGTCGAAGGTGCAGGTGCGCCCCGACGGCCGGATCACGACGCCGCTGGTCAACGACATGCCCGCGGTCGGCAAGACTCCCGCGCTGCTCGCCGCCGACATGAAGAAGGCGCTCGGCGAATACGTGAAGGACCCGATCGTCTCGGTGATCGTCGAGAATTTCTCCGGCACCTATAGCCAGCAGGTGCGCGTCGTCGGCGCGACCGAAAAGCCGGCGTCGATCCCGTATCGCGCCAACATGACCCTGCTCGACGCGATGATCTCGGTCGGCGGGCTCAGCCAATATGCCGCGGGAAACAAGGCCAAGCTGGTCCGCTACGACCGGGATACCGGCAAGAGCCAGGAATACGGCCTCCAGATCTCCAGCCTGCTCAAAAAGGGTGACTCGCGAGCGAATGTCCGGCTCGAGCCCGGCGACGTGATCATCATCCCAGAGTCGATGTTCTAAGGACGATCTGGGTGACCGGTCTCTACGACGAAGCGCGGTTGGCGCTGCATGCGGTGTGGACGCGGCGCTGGCTGGCGCTCGCGGTCGCCTGGGGCGTGTGCGTCCTCGGCTGGCTGGTCGTGTCGCAGATGCCGAGCCGCTATGAATCGCATGCGCGGGTCTTCGTGCAGCTGGGTTCGATCCTGCCCGACAGCGTCGGCCAGCCCGCGACCGCACCCGCGGTCGACGTCGATACGATCCGGCAGACCCTGACCTCCGCGGTGAACCTCGAAAAGGTGGTCCGCGGCAGCGACCTCGCCGGCACGGTGTCGAGCGATCGGGACGTCGCCGATCGGGTCGCGAGCCTCGCGCAGAACATCAAGATCGTGTCGCAGCAGGACAATCTGTTCGAGATCACCACCACCGCGGCGAGCCCCGGGCTGGCGCGATCGATCACCCGGACGCTGATCGACATCTTCGTTGCGGACAATCTCGCCGGCGATCGTACCCAGACCAGCACCAGCCTCGGCTTCCTCGACAAGCAACTCGACGGTTTGCAGAAGCAGCTGCAGGACGCCGAAACCAAGCGTGCCGACTTCCAGAACCGCTATCTCGGCTCGCTGCCGGGCACCGGCTCGGTGTCGGACCGGATCGGCGCGGCGCGCAACCAATTGGCGCAGGTCGAGGGCGATCTCGCCGCGGCGCAATCGAGCCTTGCGGTCGTGCAGGGGCAGATGGGCGGGACGCCGCAATCGATCCCCGGCGCCGGCGGCGGTGGTGGCGCCGGCCCGGCGCGCGCGCGGTTGAACGCGATCCAGGGCCAGCTCGCCGATGCGCGGGCGCGCGGCTATACCGAGAACCATCCCGACGTGATCGCACTGAAGAGCCAGCTGGCGGCGGCGCAGGCCGCGGCGCGCAGCGAGCCGCTGGTCGGCGGCGGGGCGGGCGGATCGGTCAATCCGCTCTACCTGTCGCTGCAGTCGATGTCGGCAGAGAAGCAATCCGCGGTCGCCGCCTTGCGGATGCGCCGCGCGCAGCTCCAGGGCGATCTCGACCAGTTGAACGAGAAGCTCGCCGCCGATCCCGAAGCCGCTGCCGAGCAGGGCGGGATCGATCGCAGCTACGAGGTGCTGAAGACCCAATATGATCAGCTGCTGACCCAGCGCCAGCAGATCGCGCTGCGTGGCGACGCGCAGAGCCAGAGCGACGATCTCCGCTTCAAGGTGATCGATCCGCCGACCGCACCGCGCGCGCCCAGCGCGCCCAACCGCATGCTGCTGTTGACCGGCGTGCTGGTCGTCGGGCTCTGCGCCGGGATCGGCGCGGCGTTCGCGATGGGCCAGCTGCGCGCCACCTTCACCACGGCGACGAAGCTGGAGCGTGCGACCGGCATGCCGGTGATCGGTTCGATCGGCGAGGTCGTCACTCGCGCGCAGGCCGACCATCGCGCCCGGCGGCTGAAGCATTTCGCCGGCGGCGCGGGCGCGCTGGCGGCGGCCTATGTGCTGCTGCTCGCGGTCGAGATCGTCCAGCGGGGGATGGCGGCATGAGGGAGGCTGCCATGATCAGGCCGGTACACGGATCGTCGCTGCTCGAACGAGCTGCGGCCGCCTATGACCTCGCGCCCACGATCCGCCGGCCCGCGCCGGTCGTGCCAATCCACCCGGAGACGGCGCCTGTCGCTGTCGAGCCGGAGCCCATGCCGGCCGCGGATAACGACGACACGTTCCTCGCCATCCCGGAGGCGCTGCGCGTGCCGGTCGGCCAGGAGCTGCCCGAGGCGTTCTTCACCGGGGTCGATGCCGGCGACGTGGCGACGATCGATCGCGGCATGCTCGCGGAGAACGGGATGATCGTGCCCGGCGCGCCGGTCGGTCCGCTCGCCGAGGAGTTCCGGCTGCTCAAGCGCCAGTTGCTGATCACCCGCGAGCGCGTTGCCGAGGGTCCAACGCCCGAAAAGGCGCGGACGGTATTGATCTGTTCGGCACGGCCCGAAGACGGCAAGACCTTCTGCGCGGTCAATCTCGCGCTATCGATGGCCGCCGAGCGCGACACCGACGTGCTGCTGGTCGACGCCGACGTCGCCAAGCCCGACGTGATGAAGCGGCTCGGGCTCGACGACGGTCCCGGGCTGCTCGATGCGCTCGCCGACGCCCGGATCGACGTCGAGACGCTGGTCCGCGAAACCGACATCGCCGGGCTGTCCGTGCTGCCCGCGGGGACCGGCACCGCGACCGATACCGAGCTGCTCGCCAGCGCACGCACCCGCGCGGTGATCGCGCGGCTGCTCGACGCCAATCCGCGCCGCATCGTCATCTTCGACTCGCCACCTGCGCTCGCGGCGTCGCCGGCGGCGGTGCTGGCGATGCTGGTCGGGCAGACGATGCTGATCGTCCGTGCCGATCGCACGCCCGAGAGCGAGCTGCGCGAGGCGGTGGCGCTGCTCGACGGCTGCGACCATATCGCGCTCGCGCTGAACGCGGTGTCGTTCGTGGCGGGCGGGCACCGGTTCGGCAGCTATTACGGGGCGGGCGAATGATGCGCCGTCCCTTGCTCATCCTGCTCGCGGTGTCGGCACCGGCCGCGGCCCAGCGCGCGCCGAGCGGCCGTATCGCGATCACGCCCTATGTCGAGGTCGGGCAGATCGTCGATGCCGATCTCACCAACGACGACGTGCTCACCTATACCTCGATCGCGGGCGGCGTCGACGCCGCGGCGGACACCGCGCGGCTCTCGGCGCAACTCAGCTATCGCTACGAGCGGCGGATCTCGTGGAGCGATCGGATCGGCGACAGCGACGTCCATGCCGGGCTGGCACGCGCCGCCGCGCAGGTCGGGCGCGGTCTGACGATCGAGGCGGGCGGGATCGCGACGCGGACCCGCGCGGACATCCGCGGCGCCGCGCCGGGGGTGATCGTCGGCGACGGCGACAATGTCAGCCAGGTCTACGCGGTGTATGCGGGGCCGCGCTATTCGGGTGCCGCCGGGCCGATCGCGCTCGCGGCGAGCTACCAGGCGGCCTATACCAAGGTGAGCACGCCGCGGATCATCGGCCTCGCCGGGCAGCCACGGCTCGATCGCTACGACGACAGCGTCGGCCAGATCGCCGCGATCAGTGCGGGCACCGCCCCCAACACGCTGCTGCCGATCGGATTGACCGCGTCGGCGGGCTACGAGCGCGAGGATGCTGGGCAACTCAGCGCCCGCTACGAAGGGCTGCACCTGCGCGGCGACGCGCTCGCGCCGATGTCGGCCAATGTGGCGCTGGTCGCGGGCGTCGGCTACGAGAAGATCAAGACCAGCCAGAGGGATGCGCTGCGCGACGCATCGGGCGCGCCGGTCGTCGATCGCGACGGCCGCTTCGTCACCGACGACGTCTCGCCGCGGCGGATCGCCTACCGCACCGACGGGGTCTATTATGACGCGGGCGTGGTCTGGCGGCCCAATCGCCGGACCGCGGTGGAGGGCCGGATCGGCCGTCGCTACGGATCGACCAGCTATACCGGCACGATCGCCTATCAGGCATCCGCCGGGGTTGGGTTCGCGGCCAAGCTTTACGACAGCGTCACGACCTTCGGGCAGCAGCTTCGCGGCGGGCTCGGCAATCTGCCGACCAGTTTCGTCGCGGCGCGCGACAGCTTCACCCAGCAATATAATGGCTGCGTCTACGGGACCAGCGGCGCGACCCCGGGCGGGTGCCTGAACAGCGTGTTCCAGTCGATCTCTACCGCAAGCTACCGCGCACGCGGCGCCGATGCGGTGATCGCCGCGACGCAGGGGCGGACCAGCTTCGGTGGCGGTGTCGGCTACGCCAGCCGCAAGCTGTACGCGCCGGTCGCGACCGCCGGCATCACCGTGTCGGGCTATGACGACGAGAGCTATTACGCGCAGTTGTTCCTGCGCCGTGCGATCAGCGCCGACACCGCGCTCGATGCAACCGTCTTCGTCAACTATTTCGATCCCGGCCTGGCGGGGTCGGACGGCGTGGTCTCCTACGGCGCAACCGCGAGCGTCGGCCGCGCCTTCGGCCGGTTGACCACCACCGCGTCGATCGGCGTCTATGCCTTCGACACCGCGACGGTCGACACCCAGATCTCCGCGCAGGCCCTCGCCGCCGCGCGCTATTCCTTCTAACGCCGGAGCCCTGTCATGTACGACGCGCATTATGGATTGAGCGGCCGGCCGTTCCAGCTGACCCCCGATCCGCGCTTCTGGTTCGAAACCGCGACCCACCGCAAGGCGATGGCGTATCTCGGTTACGGGCTGGCACAGGGGGAGGGGTTCATCGTCATCACCGGCGATATCGGCGCGGGCAAGACCACGCTGGTCGGGCATCTGCTCGACACGATCGACGACCAGATGATCAAGATCGTCAATCTGGTGTCGAGCGCGATCGAGGCGGACGACCTGTTGCGGATCGTCGCCACCGCGCTCGGCGTCGATCCTGCCGGACTGACCAAGGCGCAACTGCTGACGGTGATCGAGCGCGGGCTGCACGCGGTGGCACGGACCGGACGCCGGACGCTGCTGATCGTCGACGAGGCGCAGGCGCTGTCGGTGTCGGCGCTGGAAGAGCTGCGGATGCTGTCGAACTTCCAGGCCGCGGGCGGGCAGGCGCTGCTCCAGATCCTGCTGCTCGGCCAGCCCGAGTTCCGCGACCGGCTCCACGGGTCGGAGCGGCTCGAACAGCTCCGCCAGCGGATCATCGCGATCCACCATCTCGATCCGATGGAGGAGCATGAGATCGCCGACTATGTCGCGCATCGCCTGGCGGTGGTCGACTGGCAGGGGCGCCCCGACTTCTCCGCCGATGCCTTCGCGGCGCTGTATCGCGGGTCTGCCGGGGTGCCGCGGCGGCTGAACCTGCTTGCTGGGCGGGTGATGCTGTACGCCGCGATCGAAGAGCGCGAGATGATCGACGCCGCGACCGTCGAGGCGGTGGTCGGCGACCTTCAGGCGGATCTGCCGACCGCCCGCATGACCCCGGTCGAGGAATACGAGGCCGCGCCCAGACCGATCGCGCCCGACCGTCTCGCCGTGCTGGAAGCCCGGATCGAGGAACAGGACGCTGCGCTCCGCCGCGTGCTGAACCTGCTCGTCGAATGGGTCGAGGACCGCCCGGTACGCGCCGAAGGTCATAACCGGCGGTGGAACGATGCTGCCTGATCCGGCGCCGAAGCCGTCGATTGTCAATGGCTTGTCGGTCGATGTCGAGGAATGGTTTCAGGTCGGCGCCTTCGAAAAGGTGATCGCCAAGGCCGATTGGGCGAGCCTCGCCAGCCGCGTCGAAGCCAACACCGCCGCCGTGCTCGATCTGTTCGCGGAGACCGGCGCCAAGGCGACCTTCTTCACGCTCGGCTGGGTCGCCGAGCGTCATCCCGCTCTCGTTCGTCGCATCGCCGAGGCGGGCCACGAGATCGCGAGTCATGGCTGGGATCACCAGCGCGTGTTCACGATGGACGCGTCGAGCTTCCGCGCCGACCTGTTGCGCACCCGCACCGCGCTCGAGGACGCGAGCGGCACTGCGGTGACGGGATATCGCGCGCCGAGCTTCTCGATCGACAATCGCACCCCCTGGGCGCACCGCGTACTCGCCGAGGAGAGCTACCTTTACTCGTCGAGCGTCGCGCCGATCCGCCACGATCATTATGGTTGGCGCGAGGCGCCCCGTTTCGCCTTCAACCCGGTCGCGGGAAGCGGCTTCATCGAATTGCCGGTGACCGTCGCCGAGTTCGGCAGCCGGCGGCTGGCGACGGGGGGCGGCTTCTTCCGGTTGCTGCCCGCCAAGCTCACCGACTTCGCGGTCCGCCAGGTGAACGCGCAAGGGGAACCCGCGATCTTCTATTTCCATCCGTGGGAGGTCGATCCCGGCCAGCCGCGGGTGAGGGCGCCGATCCGGTCGCGGCTCCGCCACTATTCGCGGCTCGATGCGATGGCGGGCAAGCTGCGCGGGCTCGTCGGTCGCCACGCCTGGGGACGGATCGACGCGATCGTCGGCAAGCCGGCGGCGTGACAATGATCGAGCTGCACCCGCCGGTCGGGATCCGCGAAGCCGATCGCGCGGATCATGTCCGGGTCGACGCCTTCGTTCGCGAGCAACGCGGCGCGACCCCATTCCACCTGCCGGCGTGGAGCGAGGCGGTGGCGCTCGGCTGCGGGCAGCGCGCACGCTACCTGATCGCCGAGCGGGCGAACGGCGATATCGCCGGTGTGTTGCCCCTGACCGACGTCCGTTCCCCCCTGTTCGGACGTGCGCTGGTTTCGACCGGGTTCGGGGTCGGCGGCGGTGTCCTCGGCGACGCGACCGACGCGCTGGCGGCGGGTGCGATCGACCTTGCACGCCGGATCGGCACCGCTTCGGTCGAGCTGCGCGGCGGCGCGTTGCCGGCGGAGTGGGCGATAGACGACGGTAGCTATCTGGGCTTCGTCAAGGACTTGGCAGCTGATGATGAGGCCGAGCTGAAAGCGGTGCCGCGCAAGCAGCGCGCGGAGATCAGGCGGGCGGCGACGCTCGACCTCTCCGTCTCGATCGGACGCGGCGAGTGCGATCTGGCGGATCATTACCGCGTTTATGCGGAGTCGGTACGTAACCTCGGCACGCCGGTCTTTCCGCGGGCGCTGTTCCGGCAGGTGCTGGCGACGATGGACGCCGACATCCTCACCGTCCGGTCGCAGGGCGCTGCGGTTGCGAGCGTACTCAGCCTGTACCTGAACGGCACCGTCTACCCCTATTGGGGCGGCGGGACCGCGGCGTCGCGGTCGGTACGGGCGCACGAACATCTCTACTTCTCGCTGATGCGCCATGCGCGCGAGCGCGGTTGCACGCGGTTCGATTTCGGTCGGTCGAAGACCGGGACCGGCGCGGCGGCGTTCAAGAAGAATTGGGGCTTCACCGCGACACCGCTGACCTATGCCCGCCACAGCGACGGGCCGGCGCGGACGGTCAATCCGCTCGATCCCAAATACGCCTTGATGGTGGCGACGTGGAAGCGGCTGCCGCTCTGGCTCGCCAACCGACTTGGGCCGCCGATCGCACGGGGCCTGGGGTGAGCGACATCCTGTTTCTCGCGCACCGGGTGCCGTTTCCACCCGATCGCGGCGACAAGATCCGTGGGTTCAACATCTTGCGGCATCTTGCTGCCAGCCATTCCGTTCATCTGGTCGCGTTCGCGGACGAGGTCGCGGATCGCGATCCGGCGCCCGAGTTTCGCCGGCTGCTCGCGAGCTGCACCGTCGTGCCACGGACCAAGGCGAACGCGGTCGCCGCGATCCAGGCACTCGCGACGCGGCGCCCGGTGTCACTGGCCGCGTTCAAACACCCCGCGATGACCGCCGCGGTCGACGAGGTCCGCGCGACGGCGACGATCGACCGGGTTCACTGCTATTCGGGTCAGATGGCACAATATTGCCCAACCGACTTGCCGGTCGTGATGGACTTCGCCGATGTAGATTCACTGAAGTTCGAGCAGCTTGCGGCGAATGCTCGCCAACCCATCGCATGGATGCTCCGTCGCGAGGCAAGGTTGCTGGGTGCCTATGAATGCGCGGTCGCGGCGCGATCGAGCGCCAGCCTGTTCGTCACCGATGCCGAGGCGCAGCTGTTCCGCGGCGGCGGCGGTACCGGTCGGATCGTCGCGGTCGAGAACGGCATCGACGCCGACTTCTTCGATCCCGATGTCGACTTCGCCCGCGTCGCGACGGCGGCGCCACTGATCGTGTTTACCGGTCAGATGGATTACCGCCCCAACATCGACGCGGCGTCGTGGTTCGCGTCGAGCGTGCTGCCGGGCCTGCGGCGCGATTTTCCGGGCGTGAGATTCGCGATCGTCGGGCGAGCCCCAAACGCGGCAGTCAGGGCGCTGGCCGGCGACGACGTGATCGTCACCGGCGCGGTCCCCGACATTCGCGGCTGGCTCGCGGCGGCGTCGGTCTGCGTCGCGCCGTTGCAGATCGCCCGCGGCATCCAGAACAAGGTGCTCGAAGCGATGGCAATGGCGCGGCCGGTGGTGGCGTCCGCCGCCGCAGCGGAGGGTATCGACCATGAAGGCACCGTCCGCGTCGCGGCCGATGCGGACGCGCAGCTCGAGGCGATCGGCGCGCTGCTGGCCGATCGTGCCGCTGCCGACCGCCTGGGCGTGGAGGCACGCGCCCAGGTCCTGCGGCGCTATTCCTGGCCATCCCGGCTCGCCGCGCTCGACGCGCTGATGACGTGACCAGCGTCGCGCAGCAACGCGCGCTCGCCGGTGGCACGATCACGCCCTGGCAGCAGCACGGCATCGCACTCGCGATCGCCGCGGCGGGCATCCTGCTGCTCTTCCGCGCCGATGCGACGCGGCTCGCCACGATGTGGTGGAGCAGCGGCGCCTATGGTCACTGCCTGCTGATCCCGCCGTTGGTCGCGTGGCTGGTGTGGACGCGGCGTGCACTTCTCGCCCGGCTCGATCCGGTCGCCTGGTGGCCGGGGTTGGCGCTCGTCGTGATCGGAGGTACTGGCTGGCTGATGGGCGATGCTGGCGGCGTCACCTTCGCGCGGCAATGGGGCCTGGTGCTGATGCTGCAGGGCGCGGTGGTCACGATCCTCGGCGCGCAGGTGGCACGGGGGCTGGCCTTCCCGCTTGCTTACGCCTCGTTCGCGGTGCCGGTCGGCGCGAGCCTCGAGCCCCTGCTACAGCGGGCGACCGTGGCGCTGGTGATGCCGCTGCTGGCGGTGGCGGGGATCCCTGCGGGCGTCGATGGCGTGATGATCCATGCCGGGCCTTATCTGTTCGAGGTCGCCGAAGCCTGTTCGGGCGCCAAGTTCGTGCTGGCGATGATCGCGTTCTCGACCCTGGTGGCGCATCTCTGCTTCACGTCGTGGCGACGGCGTGCAGCGTTCATGGCGGCGTCGATCGTCGTCCCGATCCTCGCCAACGGGGTGCGCGCGTTCGCGACGATCTATGCCGCGCAGGTGACATCGATCGGCATCGCGACCGGGTTCGACCATATCGTGTTCGGCTGGATCTTCTTCGCGCTCGTGATGGCGATGCTGCTCGCGCTCGGCTGGCGCTGGTTCGATCGCCAGCCGAGCGCCGCCGCCTTCGATCCCGCTCAGGTGCCGCCGACCCGTGGCGGGCGTCTGGGCCTGGTCGCCGCGACCGCGCTGGTGCTCGGAACCGCAGCCGTCTTCGCCGGCTGGAGCGCCGCCACCGCGGGCGTGGACGCTGCACTTCCCGCACGCATCCAGCTGCCGTCGATCGCCGGCTGGCACCGCGTGCCGATCGAGCGCGCGCGGCCGTGGCAGCCCTGGTATCCGGGCGCCGATCATTTTCTCTTCGGGCGCTACGCCGATGCCGCGGGGGAAGAGGTCGACCTCGCCATCGCGGTCTATGGCCGCCAGCGCGAGGGGGCCAAGCTCGGCGCGTTCGGCACCGGCGTGCTGCGCGAGGACGGGCCATGGCTGCGGGTCGCGGACCTGCCCCCGATCGCGGGAGGCGAGGCCGTGCGGATCGCCGCACCGGGCCCAATCGGCCGCGTCGTCGCGAGCTGGTACAGGGTGGGCGACGTGCTGTCGGGCGACCTGCGCGCGGTGAAACTGGCAACTATGCGCGCCAGGGTATTCGGTCACTCGCAGACCGCAGTCGCGCTCCACCTGTCGGCGGTGTCGCGCCCGAAGCATGACCCGCGCCGAGCGATCGAGCACATGGTCGCCAGCCTCGGCCCCCTCGCCATACTGGCGGATCGCGCCGCTGGGCTAGCGAGTGCGCGCGACGATTCCGCCGACCCAGCGATCGAACAGATCCGGCCATAAAGATCCCGGCATGGACCGCGGCAGCCGCGTTCCGAACCCGTGCCCGCCCCGCTGGAGGATATGCGTCTCGACCGACACCCCGGCGACCCGCGCGGCGGCGAGCATGTCGAGGCTGTTGAGCACCGGCACCACGTCGTCGTCTTCGGCATGGACGATGAACAACGGCGGGGTCGCGGCGGTGAGCCGCCGGTCGATCGCGAAGCGCCGCTCCATCGCGCGGTCGGGAGCCGGGCCGAGCAGATTGGCGCGCGATCCGCCATGGCTGCGGCCGGGATCGACGTTGGACACGGCGTACATCAGGCCGCTGAACGCCGGCCGCGCGGACTGCCGATCCGCGACGTCGATCGGGCGGTACACCTCGGTCGCATGCAGCGCGGTCAGCGAGGCGGCGAGGTGCCCGCCGGCGGAGAAGCCGATGACGCCCAGTCTGGTGGGGTCGATGGCATAGCGGCGTGCTTCCGTCCGGATCAGCCGCATCGCTCGCTGCGCGTCCTGTAGCGGCACGTTGGCGCGATCGGTCCATCCCTCCGCGGGCAAGCGGTAGTTGAGCACGAAGCAGGTGATCCCGCGCGCGTTCAGCGCCCGCGCGACGTCGATCCCCTCGCCGCGGAGCGACACGAAGGAATAGCCGCCGCCGGGGATGACCAGCACCGCGCGCCCGTCGGGGCGGGGGGCGCGGAAGATGCCGAGATCGGGGCGGCTGGTGCCGCGCATCCAGATGTCGCGATACTCGCCCGGGCGCCCGGTGATCTCGGGCGTCGGTCGCGGCAGCGTCGCGCCTGCGCCCGGCGGCAGCCCGGGCCACAGCGCGATCGCCTCCGCCGGGGGCCAGCGCGGGACGTTCGTCGGCAGAGGGGGCGACTGGGCGGCGATCGCCGGTGCCGCCGCGGCGCCGAGCGACAAGGCGAGCATCTCACGTCGTGCGATATCGGTCATGCGGCGAGCCATAATCGCGCGCGGCGGGCGGGGAAACAGCGGATCGCGTCCGCGTTCGGGATCAGCGCAGCTTCGCGATCGCGAGCCCGTCCTCCTTGGCGCGGTCCTTGGTAGATTCCTCGCTGCGTTTCAGCGCCTTGGCGATCGCCTTCAGCGCCATGCCCTTCTTGGCGAGCAGATGCAGCTTCTGGATCTCGTCCTGCGTCCAGGGCTGGCGGTGCCGTTCGAAGACCTCTCCCTTGGCCATCAGAACACCGTCATCGCGGCGTGGAGCGTCAGCGCGACGAGCGCGAGGGTCGATAGTGCAAACAACGCGAAGCGGAAGCGGATCACGTTGCTGGTCGCCTGGACGATGCTGTGCAGGATGCGCAACACCACATAGGCCCAGGCGATCACCGCATTGACCCCATCGCCCGCGCCCGCGAACGCCAGCACCAGCGCCACCGCATAGAACAGCGTCGGCTGCTCCATCAGGTGGTTGTAGTTGTGGATCTTCCACTGGATCCGCGGCGGCAGCGCGCCGTCGGCGTCCGACCCCTTGGTGCCGACCAGCGTGCCGAGATCGATCCCCGCCGCCTTCATCGCCGGCAGTCGCGTCGCGAGCGACCACACCAGCATCACCAGCGACCAGGCGATCAGCGCGACCACCGGTTGCAGTATCTCACTATGCATTGGCATCCCCCCTTGTCGCGAGACGCTGCCTCATGGGTGAGACGAGTGCAACGTTTGTCGGCGATTGGGTGTCGCGACGGACGGGGTAAGCGGTGCTCCTTTCAGAGAAGCACCGCCCGATGCCTCACTTGTCGAAGATCGCCCCCCAGCGGCGCTTCACCCGGTCCTTCCAATGGCCGCGGTGATACGCGTCGGACGCCAGCAGCGGCATCACGCTGCCGGCTTCGGCGAACACCATCTGCTCGATGCCGGTATTCACCTTGCCCCAGCTCGCCGCTTCCTGAAGCGTCGACGACGAGCAGGCGCCGTCGCGGACGTCGGCGACGGTGATCTGCACCGCGTACTTGTGGACCTGGACGTCGTCGTGGCCGAGGATCTCGGCGCACACCACGGTATCCTGGATGAAGTTCTTCGGCACGCCACCGCCGATCATCAGCAGGCCAGTGGTGCCCGCCTTGATCTTGATGTCGGTCAGCTCGCGGAAGTCGGCGATCGCGTCGAGCACCATATACGGCTTGCCCGCCTTCATGCTGTCGACCTGATGCTTGACCAGCCCGAAGCCAGCCGAGCTGTCGACGAATGCCGGGCAGAAGATCGGCACGTCATGCTCGTAGGCGAGCTTGACGAGGCTGTTCCCCTTCTTACCATGCTCGACGAGATACTTGCCCATCTCGCGAATGAATTCGCGGCTCGAATAGGGGCGCGGTTCCAACGTCTCCGCGATCTCGAAAATCGTGTGGTCGACGTGCTGGAGCTGCTCCTCGTCGATATACGTGTCGTAGATGCGGTCGATCAGCAGCGAGCGCAGCGTGTCGTCGTCGGGAACGTCGAGCGCCTGGTAATGCTTGTGGCCGAGCCCCTCGAAGAAATCCATGTCGACGATGCTGGCGCCGGTCGCGACGATGCCGTCGATCATGTTGTTGCGCAGCAGCTCGGCATAGAGATCCATGCACCCGCCAGCCGAGGTCGACCCCGCGATGACGAGGAAGATGGTGCAGTCCTTGTCCGCCAGCATCTGGTTGTAGATGCTCGTCGCGCGGCCGAGATCGCGGCTGGTGAAGCTCATGTCGGCCATCGCATCGACGATCGGGCGCGCGTCGAAGCTGGTGATGTCGATGTGCTTGACCTGCTTGGACAGCAGCTCCGCCTTGCGGGTGTCGTTGATGGTCTGGTCGGTCATTGGTGAACTCCGGTTCCTGTACTCCCCTCCCGCCTGCGGGAGGGGTTGGGGGAGGGCCTGTTAATTTGCTCCAGCCTTCGACAAGCCCTCCCCCGACCCCTCCCGCAAGCGGGAGGGGGGACGAATGCTAGCGTAACGGCGGTGGGTTACAGCGTGACGACGTTCGACGCGACCCGTTCGGGTTCGTCGAGGTAGAGCGACGCCATCGGTTCGTCGGTGACGATCACGGTCTGGTCGGAGCCGAAGCCGTTGAACGCGGTCCGCATCGCCGATCCGTACGCGCCGAGCATGCCGATCTCGATATAATCGCCGGCCTGGACATCGGCCGGCAGCAGGAACGGGCCCGCCATATGGTCCATGTCGTCGCAGGTCGGGCCGTAGAACGAGAAGGGATGATCGCGCACTGTCGATTCGGGTTCGCGCAGCAGCGCCACTGGGAACCGCCAGCCGATGTGCGCCGCATCGAACAGCGCGCCGTACGCTCCGTCGTTGATGTACAGCTCGTTACCGCGGCGACGCTCGACGCGCACCAGGACCGAGCTGTACTCGGCGCACAGCGCGCGGCCGGGTTCCGCCCACAGCTCCGCCGAATAGGAAATCGGCAGGCTTTCGAACGCGCGGTGGATCGTCTCGAAGAACCGCTCCAGCGGCGGCGGCTCCATCCCCGGATAGACGCTCGGGAAACCGCCACCTACGTCGATGACGTCGACCGTCACGGCCGCGTCGACGATCGCCGCACGAACCCGCTCCATCGCGTTCGCATAGGCTTCGGGCGTCATCGCCTGGCTGCCGACGTGGAAGCAGATGCCGAGCGCGTCCGCCGCCTGGCGGGCCGCGAACAGCAGCGGCTTCGCCTCGTGCGGCGCGACCCCGAACTTGGACGCCAGGCTGAGCTTCGAATGCTCCGACGAGACCCGCAGCCGGACGCACAGCGTCAGGTCCGCCGCATGCCGGGTGGCACGCGTGATCTTGTCGAGCTCCTCGAGCGAATCGAGGCTGAACACGCGGACGCCGTGCGTGAAATACGCCTCACGGATCGCTTCCTCCGCCTTTACCGGGTGCATGAAGCACAGCACGGCACCGGGCAGCGTCCGCGCGACGAGCCGCACCTCGGCGATCGACGCGACGTCGTAATGCGTGATTCCGTTGTCCCACAGGATCTGCAGGAGGTCGGGAGAGGGATTCGCCTTGACCGCATACATCGAGCGGCCCGGAAACTTCTCCACGAAGAATCGGGCGGCGCGTGCGGCCGCGTGCGGGCGAATGATCGTGACCGGCTCAACCGGACGAAGGGTCGTCGCTAACCCCAGCGCGCTATGATGCTTGTGCAACTCAAGGGACCTCCAAGTGTCTTTCGACGAGCGAGAAAAGCTGCCTTGCGGTTGGAAGTCCCATGGGGCAGCGGAGGCGCGAAATAGGGTCGCGATTTCCGAATGTAAAGCGGATCGTGACGAACGGAGACGGATAGTGACGATTCTGAGACAGCCGACCCGCGCGGGGGTTCGCGACGCTGCCGAAAAGGTCGCGCGGATCCTGCCGCCGACGCCGCTCTTCGTACAGGATATCAGGGGCATAGCGGTGGCGTTCAAAGCCGAATCGCTGCAGCCGGTCGGCGCATTCAAGGTCCGCGGCGCATGGCATCGGCTGACCGCCCTCGACGACGCCGCCCGCCGCCGCGGGGTGGTCGCGTTCTCGTCGGGCAACCACGCGCAGGGGATCGCCTGGGCGGCGAAGCGGCTGGGGATCTCGGCGACGATCGTGATGCCCACCGATGCACCCGCGGCGAAGCTGGAGGGGACGCTGGCGCTCGGCGCCGAGGTCGTCCGCTACGATCGCGCGACCGAGAGCCGCGAAGCGATCGCCGGCCAGTTGGCGGAGGCACGCGGCGCGACGCTGGTGCCGAGCTTCGACGATGCCTGGATCATCGAGGGGCAGGGCAGCGCGGCGCTGGAGGCGGCGACGCAGATGGCGGCGACCGATCTCGGCGCGCCGACCCATGCGGTGATCCCCTGCGGCGGCGGTGGCCTGGCCGCCGGCACCGCGCTGGCGCTGCCCGATGCGCGGATCACCGTGGTCGAGCCGGAAGGCTGGGACGACATGCGCCGCAGCCTCGACGCGTCGTGGATCGAGCCGGTCGGCGCCAACCCGCCCGTAACCGCGTGCGATTCGCTGATGACCACGCGAGTGTCGCCGCTGACCTTCGACGTGTTGTCCCGGCGCGATGCGCGCGGCGTCGCGGTCAGCGAGGAGGAGACCGCGGCGGCGCAGCGCTGGGCGGCGGAAAAGCTGCGGCTGGTGATCGAGCCCGGCGGCGCGGTGGGGCTGGCGGCGCTGCTGTCGGGCAAGGTCGCGCCCGAAAGCGGCATGCTGGTGATCCTGTCGGGCGGCAACGTCGACATCGCCGCCTATGCGCGGGCGATGGCGGCATGAACGGCGCCTTCGGCGGTATCGCATCGGCCGCACCCGCGATCGCGATGCTGGGCGCGTTCGCGTGCCTGATCGGCGGCGGCGTGCTGATCGCGAAACGGCGCGATCGCAAGCGCGGCGTGCTGATGCTGGTGATGGCGGCGGTGCTGGTGGTGAACGTGGCGATCTGGACGCTGTAGGGGGCGTCGCCAGTAATACCGCTCCGACGGAGCCGTAGTGGTGAACGTGCCTGCGCTCGCCCCATCTAACTTGTGCTCCCGCGAAGGCGGGAGCCCAGTACTGGGTCCCCGCCTTCGCGGGGACACAAGGAGGAGTCAAATCCGTGGATCGAAGGATCGATCCGGATCAGCGGGTACGACTCAGCGCCACACTCCGCACTCACCGGATCGGCGAGTTCGGATCCAGCCGCATGTCGAGATACTTGTCCACGCTGCCCATCAGCTCGGGCATCTCGTGTTCGAAGAAGTGGTTCGCCTTCGGAATCGTATCGTGATGGATGGTGATGTGGCGCTGGGTGCGAAGCTTGTCGACGAGCTTCTGGGTCGCACCGGGGGTGACGACCTCGTCGGCCTCGCCCTGGATGATGATCCCCGACGACGGGCACGGCGCCAGGAAGGTGAAGTCGTACATGTTCGCGGGCGGCGCGATCGAGATGAAGCCGCGGATCTCGGGCCGGCGCATCAGCAGCTGCATGCCGATCCACGCGCCGAAGCTGACGCCAGCGATCCAGGTGGTCGACGCCTCGGGATGGAAGCTTTGCACCCAGTCGAGCGCGCTCGCCGCGTCGGAGAGTTCGCCGACGCCGTTGTCGAACGTCCCCTGGCTCTTGCCGACCCCGCGGAAGTTGAAGCGCAACGTTGCGAAGCCGCGGCGCTGGAAGGTCTTGTAGAGTTCCTGGACGATGCGGTTGTTCATCGTCCCGCCCGACGAGGGATGCGGGTGAAGGATCATCGCGACGGGTGCGCGGGGACGGGGAGCGGGGGCGAAGCGGCCTTCGAGGCGGCCTTCGGGACCGGGGAAAATGACTTCGGGCATGGGTCTCGCGGATCGGTTCTGGGCGCGCTGGTGCAGCACGCTCGGTTGCGCGCTATATAGGCGCGGCACGATTTCACGCAAATGGACGCTGATCCCCTGACCGACCGCCTCTATCTGGACCACGCCGCGACCACCCCGATGATCCCCGCCGCACGCGCCGCGGTGGTGGAGGGGATGGCGATCTGGGCCAACCCGTCGTCGCCGCACGCCGAGGGCCGCGCCGCGCGGGCAGCGCTCGAACGCGCGCGCCGGGCGATCGCCGGCGCCTATGTCTGGGGCGGCGAGACGATCCTCACCAGTGGTGCCAGCGAATCGCTCGCGATCGCACTGGGGCGGTCGGTGGCGGCGCGGCGGTTCGTCAGTGCGGTCGAGCATGACGCGGTGTTTCGCGCCGCGCCGGATGCGACGACGATGGCGGTCGCGCAGGACGGGCTGGTCGACCTCGCGCTGCTGGAACGATCGCTCGCCGGCGACGAACGCGCGATCGTCGCGGTGCAATGGGCAAATAGCGAGACCGGGGTTTGCCAGCCGATCGTCGAGGTAGCGAAGGTCGTCCACGCCGCGGGCGGGCTGCTGCTCGTCGATGCCGCGCAGATGCCCGCGGGTCGCGACGACGATGTTGCCGCGCACGCCGACTTCGTCGCGCTATCGGCGCACAAGCGCGGCGGGCCACCCGGCATCGGTGCGCTGCTGGTCCGCGATCTCGCGACGCTGGCACCGAGCGGCGGGCAGGAGCGCGGCTATCGTCCCGGCACCGAGAATTTGCCCGCGGCGCTCGGCTATGCGGCGGCGCTCGCCGAGCCGGAGGATATCGCGACGATGGCCGCGCTACGACGCCGGCTCGACGATGCGGTCGAGCGGTCGGGCGGGGTGGTCGTCGCCGGCGACCGGGCGCGGCACCCTGCGATCGGGAGCTACCGGTTGCCCGGCGTGGCGGCGACGACTCAGTTGATCCGGCTCGACATGGCGGGCTTCGCGGTGTCGGCGGGGAGCGCGTGCAGTTCGGGCAGCATGAAGCCGAGCCACGTGCTTGCGGCGATGGGCTGGGCCAAGAGCGCCGGTCGCGAGGTGATCCGGGTCAGCTTCGGACGCACCACGAACGAGGCGGAGATCGACGCCTTCATCGCCGCCTGGCGGACGATGGCGCGGGCGCTGCGGACCTTCGCGGCATGACCTATCTCGATTATCAGGCGACCACGCCGCTCGCTCCGGAAGCGCTCGCGGCAATGATGCCGTGGCTCGAACGCCAGCATGCCAACCCGCATTCCGCGCATCGCGAGGGCCGGGCGGCGAAGGCGGCGGTGGAGGTGGCACGCGATTCCGTCGCGACGCTGCTGCCGGCGAACCACGACCTGTTCTTCACCAGCGGCGCGACCGAAGCGCTGAACTGGGCGATCAAAGGCGTCGAGGGGCCGATCGTCACGATCGCGACGGAACATGCAGCCGTGCTCGACACCGCCCGCGCCACCGGGCGGCCGGTGACGGTGCTGCCGGTTGGGGCCGACGGACTGATCGACCTGGACGCGGCGCGCGCGGCGATCGCGCCGGGCACCGGGCTGGTCGCGGCGATGCTGGTCAACAACGAGATCGGCGTGATCCAGCCGATCGCCGCCCTTGCCGAGATAGCGCACGAGGCGGGCGCGCTGATGCTGTGCGACGCTGTGCAGGGG
The DNA here is from genome assembly GCF_052567495.1 of Sphingomonas sp. Tas61C01. NCBI lineage: Bacteria > Pseudomonadati > Pseudomonadota > Alphaproteobacteria > Sphingomonadales > Sphingomonadaceae > Sphingomonas > Sphingomonas sp. Tas61C01. The sequence continues at coordinate 709,495 of NZ_CP199583.1, read as the reverse complement.
TATGGCCGGGTGCCGATCCCGGAGGCTTGCGATCTGGTCGCGCTGTCCGCGCACAAGGTCCATGGGCCGAAGGGCGTCGGCGCACTGTCGATCGCGAAAGGGGTATCGCTGACCCCGCTGCTCGACGGCGGTGCGCAGGAGAGCGCCGGGCGATCCGGCACCCTCTCGCCCGCGCTCTGTGCCGGCTTCGGCGTCGCCGCCGCCCTGATGCGCGACCGCGTTTCGGCAGACGGCGCGCATGTCGAGTCGCTGTGGAACGCCGCGGTCGCGCGGCTCGGCGCGGACTGGCGGATCAACGGATCGGTCGAGGCGCGCTACCGCGGCAATCTCAATATCCGGCACGACCGGCTCGACGTCGCGCGGCTGATGTCGACGTTGCGCGACATCGCCTTTTCGGCGGGATCGGCGTGCGCGAGCGGGTCGGGGCGGATCAGCCACGTGCTGCGTGCGATCGGCCTCGGCGATGCGGAGGCGAAGGGATCGATCCGGCTCGGCTTCGGGCGCTACACCCATGAGTCGGAGCTGATCGCGGCGCTCGACGCGATCGTCGATGCGGCGGCGCGCCAGCGGATCGCGGCATGATCGCGCTTCGGTTCATCGCGCGCGACGGCACCGTGCACGACTCACACGCCGTGGAGGGCACGACGCTGCTCGCCGCCGCGCAAGCGGCGGATCAGCCGCTGGAGGGCACCTGCGACGGCGACATGGCCTGCGCCACCTGTCACGTCCTGATCGATCCGGAGGATTTCGATCGCCTGCCGCGTGCGTCGGCGGCGGAGGAGGACATGCTCGACCTTGCCTATGCGACCACGCGGACCAGCCGGCTGGCTTGCCAGATCACGCTCACCGCCGCGCTCGACGGCCTGACCGTTCGGATGCCGCCCGGACACTAGACGCGTCTTGATCGACCCGCGCAGGTCGGCCATAGGGCGCGCGGGAGTCGGGCGGACGTGGTCGTCGCCAACCCGGTCAGGTCCGGAAGGAAGCAGCCGCAACGATTTCGCCGCGGGTCGTTCCGGCTCCCACCGCGAGCATCGGCTGCGCCGACGCGAGCGCGGCCGGTGGCGCCAAGGCGCCGTCCGACGACGCGGCTTAGCCGCGGCGCCCCCCCAACGAACCTCCTCAACCCGACGTAGGCGAAGGAATGACATCGCCGCCACCGCCGCCTATATCGGCTGCGATGTCCGACTCCTTCGATCTTGGCGAACCGCCGCAGCCTGCCGCGAAGGCCGATGCCTATCGCGTGCTCGCGCGCAAATATCGCCCGCAGACCTTTTCGGAGCTGATCGGTCAGGACGCGATGGTTCAGACGCTGGGCAATGCGATCAAGCGCGACCGCCTCGCGCATGCGTTCCTGATGACCGGGGTCCGCGGGGTCGGCAAGACGTCGACCGCGCGGCTGATCGCGAAGGCGCTCAACTGCATCGGCGCGGACGGGCGGGGCGGGCCGACGATCGACCCGTGCGGGGTGTGCGAGCCGTGCCGCGCGATCGCCGAGGGTCGGCACATCGACGTGATCGAAATGGACGCCGCAAGTCATACCGGGGTCGACGACGTTCGCGAGATCATCGACGCGTCGCGCTATGCGGCGGTCACCGCGCGGTTCAAGATCTACATCGTGGACGAGGTCCACATGCTCTCCAAGAACGCCTTCAACGCGCTGTTGAAGACGCTCGAGGAGCCGCCCGCGCACGTCAAGTTCCTGTTCGCGACGACCGAGGTCAACAAGGTGCCGGTGACGGTGCTGTCGCGGTGCCAGCGCTTCGATCTGCGCCGGATCACCGCGGAGAAGCTGGCGGAGCATTTCGCGGCCGTGTCCGCGAACGAAGGCGTGATCGCCGAGCCCGAGGCGCTGATGCTGATCGCGCGCGCGGCCGAAGGATCGGCACGCGACGGCTTGTCGATCCTCGATCAGGCGATCGCGCATGCCGGGCTGGAGGGCGGCGGCGTGACCGCCGACGCGGTGCGGCAGATGCTCGGCCTGTCGGACCGCGGCGCGGTTCGCGATCTGCTCGCGACGATCCTCGCGGGCGACGGCGCGGGGACGCTGGCGTCGCTGCGGCGGCAATACGACTATGGCGTCGATCCGCTGTCGGTATTCCGGTCGCTGCTGGAAACGATCCACGGGATCACGCTGGCGAAGGTCGGCACCCCGCCCGACGTCGCGCAGCCGGCGGAGGAGCGCGCCGCGCGCGACGAGTGGGCGGCGTCGCTGTCGTTTCCCGCGCTTCACCGGCTATGGCAGCTGTTCCTGAAAGGCCATGACGAGGTTGCCCGCGCGACCTTGCCGATCGAGGCAGCCGAAATGGCGCTGCTCCGCGCGATCCACGCGTCGACGCTACCCGATCCGGGCGAGCTGGCGCGGCAGATCGCGACGGGCAAGGTCACCGCGCCCGCGCCCGCGGTGTCGGCGCCACAGCCGGCGCTCGCCCCTGCCGCCGAACGCGCGTTCGCGCCGGCCGATTTCGCCGGGCTGGTCGCGCTGTTGGAGGACAACGGCCATTTCGCGGTCGCGGCGCAGCTCGCGAATGCCGCGCGGGTGGTGCGCTATGCCCCGCCCGATCTGGTGCTGAGCGGCTCGCGCCCGCTGTCCGCGGACACCCTGCGCGACATCGGCGATGCGCTGAAGCGCACGACCGAACAGCCGTGGAAGATCACCCTGTCCGACGATCCCGGCGCGCCGACGATGCGCGAGGCCGCCCGCGCGGCGGAGGAAGCGGCCCGGCAGGCAATCCTCGACACCCCCATGATCAAGGCCGCGATGGCCGCATTTCCCGATGCGGAACTCGAAGACTGGCCAGGCAAACGGAGCAACGCATGAAGAACCTCGATGAAATCCTCGCGATGGCGCAGAACGTCCAGAGCGAGCTGGAAAAGGCGCAGGCCAATCTCGACACGATCGAGGTCGAGGGCGCGTCGGGCGGCGGGCTGGTGAAGGTCACCGCCAGCGCGAAGGGACGGATCATCGCGATCGCCATCGACGATTCGCTGATGCAATTGTCCGAAAAGCAGATGCTCGAGGACCTGCTCGCAGCCGCGTTCAACGACGCGCGGGCGAAGGCCGATGCGGTGTCGGGGCAGGAGATGTCCAAGATGACCAGTGGGCTTCCGTTGCCGCCGGGGTTCAAGCTGCCCTTCTGAGGTTGGTGTTGGCCGCTTTAGAGCAGCCGCACGCAAGAGAACGCAGCATCAGCCCGGCGAGATTACCGTCCCAGGCTTTCCTCCCTCGTCATCCCGGACCCTTCGACTTCGCTCAGGAGAGCCTTGTTCCGGGATCCACCGTGCCGCGCATCATTGGCTTGCGAGCGTGCGGAGCGGTGGGCTCCGGAACAAGTGGAATGACGGAAGAAGGTGAAATGGCGCGCTATAGAACGCTGATCGACTGGCGGACCTAAGAAGTCGGGATCACGCGGAGGCGCGGAGGCGCGGAGACGCGGAGTTGTTGCGTTTGTGGAAGCGTTACCTTTTCTTCGGACGTCCCGCGACCGGACCCGATTGATCGAGAGCCACAGTCGCGGCGAAGCCGACCTCCTCCACGTCTCCGCGTCTCCGCGCGAACCCCCTTCTTACTCAGGCTATCGCAAACAGGCATCCAGCCCCTCGTTGCGTACCACCTTGGCGTGCCGCGCCAGGGTATTCCCATGCCGCCGCACGAAGCCTCGCGGGTCGATCGCCGCGCGCTTCTTCGGCAATGGGAGGACCGCGGCGATGCGGCCGGCCTCGGTCGGGCTCAGCTTGTCGGCGTCGTGGTGGAAGTAGCGGACCGCCGCCGCGTCGACGCCGTAGGTGCCGATCCCGGTCTCGGCGACGTTGAGATACACCTCCATGATCCGGCGCTTGCCCCAGATCGTCTCTATCAGGACGGTGAAATACGCCTCGAACGCCTTGCGCAGATACCCGCCCCCCTGGAACAGGAACACGTTCTTCGCGGTCTGCTGGCTGATCGTCGAGCCGCCGCGGATCCGCCCGCCCTGGGCGTTGCGATAGGCCGCGCCGGCCATCGCCTTGAAATCGAACCCGTGATGCGTGCAGAACCTTGAGTCCTCGCCCGCGATCGCGGCGCGGGGCATGTCGGGGTCGATTTCGGACAGCGGCATCCAGCGCTTGGTGACGCCGTGGCCGTTCAGCACGTCGCCCATCATCGTCCAGGTGAAGGGCGGCGGGACGAGGCGGTAGATCGCGGTCATCGCGATGCTGAGGACGACGAAGCCGCCGCCGATCCGTAACAACCAACGCAGTGCGAACCGGGCCATGCCCCGCTCCTAGCGGCGGCAGGGCCTCGACCGCAACAATCCTCAGGCCGCGACGAGCAGTCGCTTCTCGCCCGCGATCCGCATCATCGCCTTTTGCAGCTTCTCGAACGCCCGCACCTCGATCTGGCGAACGCGCTCGCGCGACACGCCGTAGACCTGGCTTAGCTCCTCCAGCGTCTTGGGATCGTCGGTCAGCCGGCGCTCGGTCAGGATGTGCTTCTCGCGGTCGTTGAGGTCGTCCATCGCCGACACCAGCATCGAATGGCGGACATCCGCCTCCTGCGCATCGGCGACGATCTTGTCCTGCAGCGGCGCGTCGTCCTGCAGCCAATCCTGCCACTGGCCCTCGCCATCTTCGCGCATCGGCACGTTCAGCGACGTGTCGCCGCCCATCGCCATCCGCCGGTTCATGCTGACGACGTCATGCTCGGCAACGCCCAGGTCGGTCGCGATCTTGGTGACGTCCTCTGGCTTCAGGTCGCCGTCCTCGAATGCGTCGAGCTTGGACTTCATCCGCCGCAGGTTGAAGAACAGCTTCTTCTGCGCGGCGGTGGTGCCCATCTTGACCAGGCTCCACGACCGCAGGATATATTCCTGGATCGAGGCGCGGATCCACCACATCGCATAGGTCGCCAGGCGGAAGCCGCGATCGGGCTCGAACTTCTTCACGCCCTGCATCAGGCCAATATTGCCCTCCGAGATCAACTCGGACGTCGGCAGGCCGTAGCCACGATATCCCATCGCAATCTTGGCGACGAGACGGAGATGCGAGGTGACCAACTGCGCCGCCGCATCGGTGTCGCCATGTTCCTGAAAACGCTTGGCGAGCATATATTCCTGCTCGGGCTGCAGGATCGGGAATTTCTTGATCTCCGCCAGATAGCGGTTCAGCCCAGCTTCGCTGCCGAGCGTCGGGATCGTCGCGGGGACGTTGCTGCGGGCTGCCATGATCGATCTTCCCTTTCCTGAAGGCGTGGGTGCCGCGTTGCAGCAACCCTCGTCCATCTACTTATACGTGAAGCTGACTGAACAGTTCCTGCATGTCCGCAGGCATTGCGCTTTGGAACGACAAAGCGGTGCTATCTATCGGGTGGATGAACCCGAGATGCGCCGCATGCAACGCCTGCCGCCTGAAACCGAGAGTTTCCAGCAGCCCTTTGCGGCCACCCTTTGTTCTACCATAGACCGGGTCGCCCAGCAAGGGATGCCCGATCGACGCCATGTGCACCCGGACCTGATGCGTGCGACCGGTTTCCAGGCGGCATTCGATCAGCGCGGCGTCGCGCAGCGGCTGCACGGTCGAGAAATGCGTCACCGCGCGCTTGCCGCCCGCGACGATCGCGATCTTCTTGCGGTTCTGCGGGCTGCGCGCGAGCGGCGCATCGACCTTGCCGGCGGCCGGGCGCGGGATGCCGTCGACGATCGCCCGGTAGCGGCGATCGATGCTGTGATCGTGGAACTGCCGGGCGAGCCCTTCGTGCGCCCGGTCGGTCTTCGCCGCGACCATCAGTCCCGAGGTGTCCTTGTCGATGCGGTGGACGATGCCCGGGCGCGCGACCCCACCTATTCCCGACAGTGAACCGCCGCAGTGATGGAGCAGCGCATTGACCAGCGTGCCGTCGAAATTGCCCGCCGCCGGGTGGACCACCAACCCGGCGGGCTTGTCGACGACGATCAGGTGCTCGTCCTCATAGGCGACGACCAGCGGGATATCCTGCGCCTCGTTATGCGCGGGTGTCGGATCGGGCACCGCGATCGTGAACACGTCGCCTGCCGCGGCGCGCTTCGCGGGATCGCGAAATGCCGCACCGTCGCGCAGCACCGCGCCCGCCGAGATCAGCGACTTCAACCGTTCGCGCGAGAAGCGCGGCGCGGCGTCGGCGAGCGCACGATCGAGCCGCCAGCCATCCGCGGTCGGCGCGATCGTCGCTTCGATGATGGAAACCCCCCGGTTCATGTCCTACCCAGATGGCCATGGTGTTGGAGATTTCAAGCAGGGTCGTGGCGCACGTCCACGCCGTCGCCGCGGCGTCGCCCGACCGGGAGGTCTGCGGCCTGCTGTTCGGCACCGATCGCCGGATCGACACGGCGCAGGCTTGCCGTAACGTGGCGGCGGATCCGACGCGACGCTTCGAGCTCGATCCCGCCGCGCTGCTGGCCGCCCACCGCGGCGCGAGGGCAGGCGGCGCAACGATCGTCGGCCACTATCACTCGCATCCCTTGGGATCGGCGAAGCCGTCGACCTGCGACGCCGACGCCGCGGCGGCGGACGGCGCGATCTGGCTGATCGTCGCCGGCGGCGACATGCGCGCGTGGCGGGCCGTCGCCGGCGGCGCGCTGCACGGCCGGTTCGATTCGGTGACCTTGCGCACTTCCTGATCGGCCGCGCCCGTACGTGGGTTGCACGCGCCGTCCGGCTCGGTCAGAGAGGCGCGCGTTAACCAGGGGATTACCATGCCTGTCAGCCCGGTCGAATTTGCGAGCCTGTTGTGCTCGCGGCTGTGCCACGACCTTCTCTCGCCGGTAGGCGCGCTCAACAACGGGCTGGAGCTGCTCGCCGACGAGACCGATCCCGAGATGCGGCAGCGCGTGCTCGACCTGCTGAGCGAAAGCGCGCGGGCGTCGGCCAACAAGCTGAAGTTCTTCCGGCTGGCGTTCGGCGCGGCGGGCGGCTTCGGGGAGCACGTCGATTCGCGCGAAGCAAAGACCGCGATCGAAGGGCTGCTGATCGACAACAAGCGGACCGAGCTCGGCTGGATGGTCGAAGCGGCGACGCTGCCCAAGCCCGCGATCAAGGTGCTGCTCAACCTGGCGATGATCGCCAGCGAGGCGCTGGTGCGTGGCGGCAAGCTCGACGTCGGCGGCGAGGAGACCGGCGGGCAGCTGGAGATCGTCGTCAAGATCGAAGGACCGCGGATCATCCTCGATCCCGAACTGCGCGCGACGCTGGTCAGCGGCGAGGGCGAGGGCGGGGTCACCCCCCGCGCTGCCGCGGCGTACCTCGTCCATACCCTCGCGACCGGGGCCGGCGGGGCGGTGCTGGTCAGCGAGCCCGCGGACAACGTCATGGTCTTCGGCGCCGTCTTCAACGCGCGGTAAACGCGCCCTTAACTTTCCTCCGCCATGACCGTCGCTGGAATCGACGGGGACCCATGGACGACCTGCTTCAGGAATTTATCGCCGAAACGCGCGAAACGCTCGAGGCGCTTTCGGGCGAGATCGTCGCATGGGAGGCCGATCCGACCGATCGTGCGCGTCTCGACGCGATCTTTCGCTTCGTGCACACCGTGAAGGGTAGCTGCGGCTTCCTCGATCTGCCGCGGCTCGCCGAGCTCAGCCATGCCGCGGAGGACGTGCTCGCCGCGGTCCGCGAGGGCAAGCGCGCACCCGACACCCCGCTGGTCACCGCGGTGCTCGCAATCGTCGACCGGATCGGCGAGATCGTCGAGGCGATCGATTCGGGCAATTCGCTCGACGATGCGACCGAAGGCATGCTGATCAGCGCGCTCTCCGAAGACGCGGCACCCGTCGTCCAGGCCGCGCCGGCGACGATCCAGCGCACCAACGCGCGATCGGTGCGGCTGAACGTCGAGCTGCTCGACCGGATGATGAGCGGCATGTCCGAGATGGTGCTGGCGCGCAACGAGCTCGCCCGGCGCCTGCGCGACGAACAGGTCGATCCGCGGATCGAAGCATCGCTCGAGCGGCTCTCGCTGACCGTCGCCGAGATGCGCGACACCGTCACCCGCACCCGCATGCAGAAGATCGAGGCACTGTTCTCCGCACTCCCGCGGATGGTGCGCGATACCGCCGCCGAAGTCGGCAAGGCGGTCAGCCTGACGCTGGACGGCGCCGACGTCGAGCTCGACCGCGAGATGATCGAGCTGATGCGCGATCCGCTGGTCCACATCATCCGCAACGCGGTCGATCACGGCATCGAGGCGCCTGCCGATCGCAAGCGGCTCGGCAAGCCGATCACCGGCAAGCTCACCGTGTCGGCCCGGCAATCGGGCAACCAGATCCTCATCGAAGTCGCCGACGACGGCGCCGGGATCGATACCGACCGGCTGGTCGCCAAGGCGCGCAGCCAGCGGCTGCTGTCGGAAAGCGAGATCGCCGCGCTCGACCCTGCGGGCAGGCTCGACCTGATCTTCCACGCCGGCCTGTCGAGCCGCGACACCGTGACCGCGATCTCGGGCCGCGGCGTCGGCATGGACGTGGTCCGCGCCAACATCGAACAGATCGGCGGCCGCATCGTCCTGCTCAACCAGCCCGGCAAGGGGCTGACGATCGTCATCCACGTGCCGCTGACGTTGTCGATCATCTCGACGATCGTCGTCGCGGTCGGCGATCAGCGCTTCGCGCTCCCGCGGCAGTCGGTCGAGGAGATCGTCACGGTTCGCGGCGAAGCGGTGCGGATCGACATGGTCGGCGACACCGCGGTGGTCGCGGTGCGCGGGCGGCGGCTGCCGCTGGTCAGGCTCGGTGCATTGCTGGGGCTGGCGGATCATCCGCCCACCACGCTCGCAATCGTGTCGACCCGCGACGGCGACTATGCGCTCGCGATCGACGAGGTGCTCGATACCGAGGAACTGGTGGTGAAGCCCGCCGCGCCGCTGGTGATGGCGACCGGGCTGTATGCGGGCCAGACCCTGCCCGACAGCGGGCTGCCGATGCTGCTGCTCGACGGATCGGGTATCGCGACGGTCGCGGGGCTGCGCTTCAACCGCATCGCCCAGGCCAGCGAAGCCGAGGTCGCGGACGCCGCGCCCGGCATCCCGGCGCTGCTGTTCGACGATCTCGACGGGCGTCGTCGCGCGCTCGCGCTCGCGGTCATCGACCGGGTCGAAACCGTGCCGATCGCCGCGATCCGCCTCTCGGGCGGCCGGTTGCGGCTGACAATCGGCGGCGGCACCGTGCCGCTATACTGCGCCGCGGATCTCGACGATCGCCGCCACGTCCCCGTGCTTCGTCTCACCGACGGCGAGATCGAGGTCGCCTATGCGATCGCCGAACCGATCGAGATCGTCACCCTGCCGACCGAGATCGCCGCGGCGAGCGGGGCCGGGCCGATCGCGGGGGTCGCGATCATCGGCGACGAGCAGGTCGAGTTGATCGACGCACACATGCTGTTCGCGGGCGAGGCCGCACCGATCGCGGCGCAACCGGTCTGCCTGCTTCACTGCGACGGATCGGGGTGGATGGAATCGTTCCTCAAGCCGACGCTCGAAGCTGCCGGCTATCGCTGCGTCACCGGGCTCGGCGACGGCGAGAACGCCGCGGTCGCCCTCGCGATGGACGGATCGCCGCTCGTTACCACTGCCGTCGCCACGCCCGTCGTGCGGCTGCGTCGCGACCGCGCCGGCCGCAAGGACGACGGCAGCGTCTATCGCTACGACCGTCCGGCACTGATCGCCGCGCTCGCCGCAAGCCTTGGAGGCCGCTGATGGAATTGTTCCTGATCGCCCATATCGCCGGCCGGGGGGTCGCGATCGAGACCGCCCAGGTCGAATCGGTCGTCGACATCGCCGAGATCGTCGCGGTGCCGCGCGCCGAGAGCAACGTCCGCGGGCTGGTCGCGCTGCGCAGCCGGGTGGTGACGGTGATCGACACCGGCACCGCGCTCGGCCTTGATCCCACGCCCGACCAGAGCCGCCGCGCGGTGATCACGCGGATCGACGGGCATCATTACGCCATTCTGGTCGATTCGCTCGAGGACGTCGCGCCGTTCGAGCGGCTGCCGCTGTCGCCGGGCCTCGCGCTCGACAATGGCTGGGCGACCGCGGGGACGGGGATCGTCGAGCGCAGCGGCGAACCGATGCTGATCCTCGATCTGTCGGCGCTGATCCCCGCGCACGCCTTCGCCGCCTGACCTCGATTTCGCGGCACCGTTTAACCCGCCGCTTACGCTTTGCTGCCACAAGGATGGCGGCGCTTCCGCTCGCAAAGGCCCATCCATGAAGACCTGTCTTGTCGTCGATGATTCGAAGGTGATCCGCAAGGTCGCCCGCCACATATTGGAAACGCTGAACTTCGAGGTGAGCGAAGCCTGCGACGGCCGCGAGGCGCTCGACGCCTGCATGGCGAAGGCGCCCGACGTGATCCTGCTCGACTGGAACATGCCGGTGATGAGCGGGATGGATTTCCTCCGCGCGCTACGTGAATCGAGCATCGCCTCGCGCCCCAAGGTGGTGTTCTGCACCACCGAGAACGGCATGGCCTATATCCGCGCCGCGATCGAAGCCGGCGCCGACGAATATGTCATGAAGCCGTTCGACCGCGACACACTGGAATCGAAGCTGCAAATCGTCGGCATGGCCTGAACCGCTTGCCGGCCCGATGTCCAGTTTCGATTCTGCCCTGGCCGTCCTCAGTGTCGATCATTCCCGCGTCCTGATCGTCGACGATTCGGCGGTCGCGCGGGCGGTGATGGCGCGGATGATCGACGCCAACGACGATTTCGTCGTCGCCCGCACCGTCGCCAACGTCCGTGCGGCGCTCGATTTCCTGGCCGTCGAACGCGTCGAATTCATCCTGCTCGATATCCAGATGCCGGGGATCGACGGCATCACCGCGCTGCCCGACATCATCGCCGCCGGGCGCGGCGCGCGGGTCCTGATCGTCTCGTCGTCCGCCAGCGAAGGCGCCGCCAGTACCGTCCAGGCGCTCGCGATGGGCGCCGCCGACACCCTGGTGAAGCCCGGGACGGGCGGCCTGTCGTCACGCTTTGCCGTGGCACTGATCGACAAGCTGCGCCGGCTGACCGGGACGATCCCCGCCAGCGCGCCCGCGATCTCGCTGGCAGTGCCGCCCACGACCAGCCCGGCAGTCGCACCGCCCGCGGCCGACCCGCGCCCGGTCGGCGACAGCTATGACATCGTCGCGATCGGCGCCTCGACCGGCGGCATCCACGCGCTCAGCCAGATGCTGCGCGCGATCCCGACCAGCTTCACGCTGCCGATCCTCGTCACCCAGCATCTGCCCGCGTCGTTCATGCCCTATTTCGCCGCGCAGCTCGCGGTGCTCGCGGGGCGCCCGGCGGAGGTCGCGGCGGATCGGCTGCGGATCAGGCCCGGCCGGATCATCGTTGCGCCCGGCGACGCGCATGTCCGCTGCGTCTCCTTGGGTGACGGCAGCGCCGCGATCCGCTTGACGCACGAGGCGGCGCCGAGCGGCTGCATGCCCTCGGTCGATCCGATGCTGGCGTCGATGGCGGAGATCTATGGCCCGCGCATGCTCGCGGTGATCCTCAGCGGCATGGGCCGCGACGGCGCCGACGGCGCCCGGCTGGTCCATGCGGCGGGTGGCTGCGTCGTCGTGCAGGACCAGGCGAGTTCGGTGATCTGGGGCATGCCCGGCGCGGTCGCGACCGCGGGCAATGCCGATGCGATCATGGATCCCGACGCGATCGGCCGCATGGCGGCATCCCGGCGGCGGCCATGATGCACCAGCCGATCGGCACGCTGCCGGGTGTCTCGCAGGTCGCGCTCAACGTGCTCAGCGCGCTGCTGGAGGCGCGTACCGGGCAGCAGATCGCCGCCTATCGATCCTGGCGGATCGACACCGCGCTGAAACCACTCCTCCGCGAGCGGGGGTTCGACACGCTCGACCGGCTCGTAACCCACCTGCTCGAAGGCCATGATACCATGATCGGTGACCAGATCGTCGACGCGCTCGTCAATCAGGAGAGCTCGTTCTTCCGCGATGCCCCGGTGTTCGACATGATCGTCGAAGCGGTCCAAGCCGCGGAGGCGGAGGGTCGCCGCGCGCGGATCTGGTGCGCGGGCTGTTCGACCGGGCAGGAGCCGTTGTCGCTCGCGATGATCTTCGCCGAACGCGGCACCGCGATGCCGGAGATCGTCGCCACCGACGTGTCCGAGGCCGCGATCGCGCGGGCGCGGGCAGGACGCTACACGCAGTTCGAGATCCAGCGCGGCCTGCCGATCCGGCGGATGATGCGCTGGTTCGACGCTGCGGGCAGCGACTGGGTTGCCAAGCCCGAGCTGGTGAAGGCGGTGGCGTTCAAGCGCCACAATCTGGTCGCGGACCGCGCGCCGTCGGGCCCGTTCGACGTCGTGCTCTGCCGCAACGTGCTGCTGTACCTCGCGACTCCCACCAAGCTCGACGTGTTCGACCGCATCGCCGCATCGCTCAACCCCGGCGGCATGCTGGTGCTCGGTGCCGGCGAGACCGTGATCGGGCAGACCCGTCTGTTCGAACCCAGCAAGCGCTTCCGCGGCTTCTACGAACTCGCTACCGCCCACCGCGTCCGCGCCGCCGCCTGACCCTCGCCCGCCCGTACGAACCCCGTACGAACCCCCTGGGCGACACCCCCTGTACGACGCCGACCTTTGTCGGCTAGGAGCGGGGCATGACGATCATCGACACGCCCTCGCCGAACTTCGACGAGCGGACGCTGCCGATCAGCATGATCGTGCTCCATTATACCGGCATGCAGGACGGCCCGTCGGCGATCGCGCGGCTATGCGATGCCGCGGCGAAGGTCTCCTCGCACTATGTCGTCGAGGAGGACGGCACCGTCCTGCGGCTGGTGGCCGAGGACAAGCGCGCCTGGCACGCCGGGCGGTCGCACTGGCGCGGCACCACCGACATCAATTCGGCGAGCATCGGCATCGAGATCGTCAATCCCGGTCATGAATTCGGCTATCGCCCGTTCACCGAACCGCAGATCGATGCGGTCGTCCGGCTGGTCGCCGCGATCAAGCAGCGCCACGCGATCACCCGCGGCAACGTCGTCGGCCATTCCGACATCGCGCCGACCCGGAAGCGCGATCCGGGCGAGCTGTTCCCGTGGAGCAAGCTCGCCAAGCTCCGCCTCGCCCTGCCGCGCCCGACCCGCAACCTGATGGACCCGATGTGGACCGAGGGCGGGTTTCTGCTCGCGCTCGAACGCTTCGGCTACGACGTCACCGAATCGATGGCTGCGATCATGGCGTTCCAGCGAAGGTTTCGCCCCGAACTGATCGACGGCGAGATCGATGCGGAATGCCGGATGATCCTGCTCGCGCTGTTGCTGCCGAAGCCGCAGGGCGATGACGACTAGGGTCCGGCTTACCTACACCCGAACTCCGGCCATCCTCAACTATGCTATTTGCGCGTAATGAAGTACTTGACTGCTCGTTGATTAGGATGCTCATCATACCTGGGGCGACCATAAGGATGGTTGTTGAGGGGAGCATATATGATAGGCATTCGTGGTGTTTTAGCGGGCGCTATGTTGTTTGTAGCATCGACGGCGACGGCGACGGCTGAGCCGATCTGGGGGAAAGTAGAGTTTGGGATGACACGTGCAACCGTGGAATCGCTTTATCCGAAGGGCGGGAATGTAGATTACCAGTCCAATAACATCGAGATCAGCCACGTTGCCATAACTGCAAAATGTGAGGCTGAGGCAAACATTCGGTTTAATGACAGCGGGGTCGTTGACAGCATCATGATAGCTGGCAACCCCAGCATGGGCGGTCGTTGCAGCAACGAAGTCATGACTAATCTTGCGGGCAAGTACGGACAACCGGCCAATTGGGATGGAAGCGGAGGTAGCTTCTTAGCCCGCCAAGGAAAAATCGCTATCTGGAGCAGGCCAGATGGCGTCGCCATGCGTTTTAAAAAATATGAAAACGGGATCCTCGGCGGAGGAGGATTACTGAAGGCGTCGTGGGAGCTGACTTACACGAAGACAGATGGATTCGCGTTGTAAATATGAGGGCTGCGCCTTTACGGTGCTCGGCTTCTTTATTAGCCACGTCGGCGACGTTGCCGACGTGGCGTTTTGCGCCTAGAGCGACGCTCGCCAGAGGGTCGGGCGACCGCGTCGTGCGCAAGCACGCCGAGGAAAGTCCGGGCTCCATGTAACAACGGTGCCGGGTAACGCCCGGCGGGGGCGACCCCAGGGAAAGTGCCACAGAGAGCAGACGACGTGCGGCTCGGGCCTCGGCCCGGGTACAATGCTTCGGCAGCGTCATGGTGAAAGGGTGCGGCAAGAGCGCACCGCGCGCCTGGCAACAGGGGCGGCACGGCAAACCCCACCGGGAGCAAGACCGAATAGGGGCGGCATGGGGCTTCACGTCCCGGGGCTCGTTGCAGCTCGCCGCCCGGGTTGGTTGCTTGAGGCGGCGCGCAAGCGTCGCCCTAGAGGAATGGTCGCACAGTCCCCGCAAGGGGACGGACAGAACCCGGCTTACAGACCCTCTGGCGCATTGATCGTTTTGGTTGGCTGATGCCATCATCCCTTGCTCGCACCCCGGCGAAGGCCGGGGCCCAGTTGCTGGCACCTGGGAGGCTGGCGCTGTCCTCCAACCAAATGACCTCCAGAGCTGGGCCCCGGCCTTCGCCGAGGTACGGAGAGGGTGACCTGACGTTATCACCCGACGCGAGCCAAACATCCTCCGGCACTATCGTCGCCACCAAGCGCCCATTGTGTCCCCGCGAAGGCGGGGACACAGTACTGGGCTCCCGCCTTCGCGGGAGCACAATGTTGAATGTCGGTTTACCTGCCACTCGTCCGAAGGTTCTGCTCCCGCGCGCGATAGAACAGGAATCAAGCGACTTGGCTGCCGGACAGTCATCAGCAGGCGACCGCAGGCAAGCCTCACAGCACCAGCAGCCAATTGAAAACCGCGAAGTAGCCCAACCGCGCCTCTCCGCTCGGCACTCCTAGACCAGCACCTTCTCCGGCCGCCCGACCTCGTCCAGCGTCGTGTCGCGATCGATCTCCATGAGCGGTTTGATGTGCCCGTCGCGGATGTCGTACACCCACCCGTGCAGCCACAGCTCCTGATTACGCGCGAACGCCGCCTGGACGGTCGCCGTCCGGGCAAGCCGCACCAGCTGGTCGCGCACGTTGACCTCGACCAGCCGGTTGACCTTGGCGTCGTCGGTCGGCTGTGCGTCGATCTCGTCGGCATGTTCGGCCAGCACGTCGCGCGCGGTGTCGAGCCAGCGGTCGACCGGTCCCTCGGTGCCGCCATGCAACGTCGCCTTGATCCCGCCGCAGCTATGATGGCCGCACACCACGATATGCCGCACCCCGAGCACGTCGACCGCATATTGCAGCACCGACATCAGGTTGAGATCGTCGTGGTTCACCAGATTGGCGATGTTGCGGTGGATGAACATGCCGCCGGGCTGGGTCATCGTCATCTGCTCGGGGTTCACCCTGCTGTCCGAACACCCGATCCACAGGAATTCCGGCTTCTGGCCGACGGTCTGGCGGCTGAAGAAGTCGGGATTCTCGTCGGTTAACTCGGCTGCCCATGCCTTGTTGGCGAGCAGGAGCTGCTTGTACTGCCTCATGCGTAGCGTACCTCGGTCGATGGAGCGTTGATCAGTTGCGCGCGCTTGCCGGCGATGTCGCCGCGCACGAACAGCTTGATGCCGCGGTAATGCGCGCCCTTGATGAAGGCGTTGATGATGTCGACATTGTCGAGATCGACATAGTTGGTCGACGACAGGTCGATCAGCAGGTTGGCGTCGTCCGGCACCCGCATCAGCGACTTCTGCAGCTCGTACTTGTGGATGAAGTAGAGGTTGCGGCGGGCGCGGATCAGGCAGTCTCCCTCGTCGCACGCGAAGGTGATCGCAGGGCGGAAGTTGCGCGCGATCACGAAGACGAAGCCGACGACGAGGCCGATCACGATGCCCTCGAGCAGATCGGTGAACAGGATCGCGACGACCGTCACGACGAACGGCACGAACTGGGTCCAGCCCTGCTTGTAGCGATCGGTGAACAGCTTCGGCTTGGTCAGCTTGTACCCGGTCGCGATCAGCACCGCGGCGAGCGCGGAGAGCGGGATAAGGTTGAGCACCGCGGGGATCAGCGCGACGCTCAGCAGCAGCCAGAAGCCGTGCATGATCGTCGACAGCTTGCTCTCGGCGCCCGAATCGACGTTGGCGGAGGAGCGCACGATCACCGACGTCACCGGCAAGCCGCCGATCAGGCCCGAGACGATGTTGCCGCCGCCCTGCGCCATCAGCTCCCAATTCTTGTCGGTGGTCCGCCGGCGCGGGTCGATCTCGTCGACCGCCTTCACGCTCAATAGCGATTCGAGGCTGGCGACGATCGCGAGCGTCGCCGCGGTGGTCCATACCGCGGCCTGGCCGATTGCGGAGAAATCGGGGAAGGTGAAGAGCGACGGGAATTTGGCGAGGCTGTCGACCACCGGCACCTGCACCAGATGCTGCGCGCCGAGCTGCCACTCGGGTTTCAGCATGCCGAGCAGCAGGTTGCCGACCACGCCGATCACCACGACGACGAGCGGGCCGGGGACGAAGCGGAGAAAGCCTTCCTTCGGCCGGGCGCCGTCCCACCAGAACAAAAAGGTCAGGCTGACCAGCGCGATCAGCACCGCGCCCGGCGTCAGGCTGCCGGTCAGGCTGTCCCACACCCGCGAGAAGGTGTTGATGCCGTCCGCGGTGGTGAACTGGAAGATGCCCTCCGATTCGCGATCATAGCCGACCGCGTGGGGGATCTGCTTGAGGATCAGGATCAACCCGATCGCGGCCAGCATGCCGGTGATCACCGACGACGGCACAAATTCGCTGAGGATGCCGGCCTTGGTGAAGGAGAAGGCCAGCTGCATGACGCCGGCGAGCACCACCGCGAGCAGGAAGATCGGATATTCCTTCAGCCCCTCGATCGCGGCGAGCACGATCACGGTCAGGCCCGCGGCGGGGCCGCTCACCGACAGCGGCGATTTCGACAGCAGGCCGATGACGATCCCGCCGACCATTCCCGATATCACCCCGGCGAACAGCGGCGCGCCCGACGCCAGCGCGACGCCGAGGCACAGGGGAAGCGCGACCAGGAAGACGACGATCGAGGCGGGCAGATCGGCCCGCCACGTAGAGAAGATTGATCGTGGTGTCGGCACCGGAGCTCCTGTCGGTCGGGTATGCATAGATATAGGATCGGTAGCAGTCCGCTCTCGGTTGCAGTGCGTCATTTTGTTGCTGGAGGCCCGCAACCCGGCCCGCTGGTTTCGTTTCCATTACATATCGTTGCTGGCGATTGCGGCGATGCGGCGAAGGCGGGTTGCGCTGGCGGGTCGGCGGCCTATGTCGCAGCGATGGCGCGAACATCGTCTCGATCGAACGACTGGGGTTTCCCGCGGTGGCGCGGCTATGGGTCGGGCCGCGAGACGACGACGGTGCGGTTGTGCGACCGGCACGGCTGCGAGGAGCCGGGCAACTGCCCCGCGCCGAAATCGCCCAACAGCCCCGACCGCTGGTATTTCTGCGAGACGCACGCCGGCGAATACAATCGCGGCTACAATTATTTTGAAGGCTTGTCCGCCGAGGAGGCCGCGGCGCGCGAGAGCGACGAGACCCGCGACGCGTCGGGCTTCGCCAACGCCAAGCATTATGCCTGGGGTGGGCCCGGCGACGGCACCCGATCGCGCGACGAGCTTCACGCACTCGAGGCACTGGGGGTCGACAGCGACGCCGATCTCGAGACGATCAAGTCGGCCTGGCGCAGGCTCGCCAAGGAAAACCACCCTGACGTCCGTCCCGGCGATGCCGATGCGGCGGTGAAGTTCCAGGCGGTCCAGGCCGCCTACGAGGTGCTTCGCCGCGCCGACGAACAGCGTGAGTGGCGCCCGCGGTGAAGACCGTGCACAGCGACTGGCAGGGCGCGGTGCTGGTCTGCGGCAAATGTACCAAGAAGGTCGGCGGCGGGTTCGGCGCGAAAGGGAAGCTGCCGCTCGCCAAGGCGCTACGGCGCCTGCTGGGGCTGAAGAAGGGGCGTCGCGCCGCACTCGGCATCGTCGAGACCCGCTGCCTCGGCGTGTGCCCGAAGAACGCCGTCGTCATGGTCGATACGCGTACCCACGGCGGATGGCTGGTGGTGCCCGCCGGGGTGGCGCTCGACCGGGTGGCGGCGCGGCTGGCGCCACCACCGCAGCAGCCTCAGTCCGCGTCGTCCTTCGCCACCTCGGCGTCGTCGTCGGCCTCCGCCTCGCCCTGATAGCCGGCATTGTTGCCGTAGCCCGCACCCGATTCCTCGGGGCCGCCGGTGCCGTCCTGTTCGACCGTCTCCGGCTTGCTCGCGTCGTTCTCGCCCATCATCGTCTCCTGTCGCGACACCGCGGTCGCGTCTCGGACCAACACCCGACGCGCGCCGACGATCCCCTCAGAACAACTCTCCCTGCGGCCCCTTGGGCGCCCGGAACAGGTCGGTGCGCAGATCCATCCGCATCCCGTCGAAGCCATGTTTGCGGCATGCGATCCGGAACCGCGTCTTCAGCAGCTCCGCCCAGGGCCCGCTGCCGCGCATCCGCGTGAAGAAGTCGGAATCGTTGTCGCGCCCGCCGCGCAGCGATCGGATGATCGCCATCACCTTGCCCGCGCGATCGGGAAAATGCTCGTCGAGCCACGCCCTGAACAGCGGCGCGACCTCGTGCGGCAAGCGCACCGGAATGTAGAACACCCCCCGCGCACCCGCCGCCGCGGCGCGATCGACCAGCGCCTCCAGCTCGTGATCGGTGATCGCCGGGATCACCGGCGCGATCGAGACGAAGGTCGGCACCCCCGCGTCGGCCAGCCGCCGGACCGCTGCAAGCCGCTTTTCGGGGTGCGGCGCACGCGGCTCGATCGTGCGCGCGACCAGCGGATCGAGCGAGGTGATCGACATCGCCACCGCCGCCAGCCCCTGCGCCGCCATCGGTGCGAGCAGGTCGATATCGCGGACCACCCGATCGGACTTGGTGGTGATCGTCAGCGGATGGCCGACCTCCGCCAGCACCTCGACGATCGACCGAGTGATCTTCCAGTCGCGCTCTATCGGCTGATACGGATCGGTATTGGTGCCGAGCGCGATCGGCCGCACCGAATAGCCGGGCTTGGCGAGTTCCGCGCGTAGCAGCGCCGCCGCGGTCGGCTTGGCGAAGAGCTTGCTCTCGAAATCCAGCCCCGGCGACAGGTCGAGATAGGCATGGGTCGGGCGCGCGAAGCAATAGATGCAGCCATGCTCGCAGCCGCGATAGGGATTGATCGACCGGTCGAAGCCGATGTCGGGGGAGGCGTTGCGGCTGATGATCGTCCGCGGCGTCTCGGTCGTCACCATCGTCCGCAGCCGCGGCGCCGCGCCGTCGATCAGCTCGCGCGCGTCGAGCCAGTCGCCATCGGCCTCGTCGTGCGGCAAGCCGAACCGCGCACTCGCAAGGTTGATCGTCGCGCCGCGGACGGGACGGTTGGTCGCCATGGTTCGGCTTAACCAACGTTCTGGAACAAAGCAAGAACGTTACTGAAAATTGCCGCCTATCACGGGTGCTCCCGTGGAGGCGGGAGCCCAGTACTCGGTCCCCGCCTCCGCGGGGACACAAAGCACCAGACGCAACGCCCTAGCCTCAGTCCTTCCGATGCCGCTTCAATCGCCCTCGGAACAGCCCGCGCTTGCTAAGCCCCTCGAACATTTCCTCGGGCCCCTCCGGATCGAGCACCTCGTTGTCCGCCAGCCACTTCTCGATGCTCGCCAGATCCTTCGGCTCGTATGGCCGCAGCGACCGCCCGTCGCCGCGCAGCCGCTCGACCGCCCCGATCAGCGAGCCCTCCTCGGCGATCGTCGCCGCCACGATCCCGGGCGCCACGCCGAGATGCTCGCCGAGCAGCCGGTTGCGGACATCGAGGATCGTCGCCGCGGTCGCCTCGTCATCGGCCACCACGATCAGGTCGCATTCGGTGTCGAGTCGAAGCGACCGGTTGTTCATGTTGGCCGATCCGACCCGCAACTGCCGGTCGTCGACGAAGGTCAGCTTGGCGTGGACATAGATCGGCGTCCCGCCCGCGGTATAGGGATGGTACATCCGCAGCCGACCGTGCTTGTCGCGCCGCTTCAGCGCCTCCATCAACCGCGCCCGCGCGGTGTCCATCGCCAGCGGCTCGAGCCAGCCCTGCGCGGTCACCGGGTTGACGATCACGAACTCGGGCCCGTCGGGTTCGTCCAGACGCCGCGCGATCGCCTCCGCGATCCGACGCGACGCGAAATACTGGCTCTCGCAATAGACGTGGCGCCTGGCCGAGGCGATCTGGTCGAGAAACAGCGCCTCGATCTGCAGCAACCCGATCTCGGTCGGCATCTCCGGCCGGGTCTGCGCGATGCCGATCTCGATATTTTCAAACATCGGCTCGAGCGCCGCCGGCCAGCAATTGCGCCGCGCCTCGACCGGCGCGAGCGTCTCGCCGGTGCCGAGCAGCCAGCGCTCGCGGCAGATCTCGGCGAGCGCGGACGCCGCCGGTCCGGATACCGCCGTGGTCGCATCGTGCCACGGCTTGTGCGGCTTGCCGCTCGCGCTCAGCCGGCGCGGGTCGTGATCGCGGTGATCGCAGGTGTCCCAACGTTCGTCGGTCATGTCGATACCGCCGCAGAACGCCAGGCAGTCGTCGATGCACACGATCTTCTGGTGGTGCGAGGCGCCGGTCGGGTGATGCCCGTCGAGCCGGACGTGGATGCGCGGATGCCGCATCAGCTTCAGCAACGAGAACAAGGTCGTCCCGCGGAACAGCGACTTGATCGCGCCCAAGTCCCAGCGCAGCAGATAGAGGTTCAGCGCCGGGTTGCGATCGACCAGCCACAGCAGGAACTCGCCGACCTTGGCGGGCCCCTCGGTCGCGTCGGCGTCGAGCACGATCCGCGCGTCGAAGTCCCACCCGATCAGCATGATCCGCTGCTGCGCCTCGATCAGCGCCTGTCGCGCGACTGCGAAATAGCGCGCCGCATCCACGATCACGGTCAGCTTATCGGCACGCGCAACGGCCCGGCAGTTCTGGTCGATACGCAGCATCGCCCGATCCCCTAACCCGGCGCAACGATTATGGCGAGCCGACAATCGCGGCGATACGGGACAGATGTGGGATGGAGATGGGTAGGGGGCTACCTACGCCGGTTGGCTGGCCCCGATACTTCCCTTTGACCTCCCGTCATCCCTGACTTGATCCGGGATGCCGCTTCTTCTTCAGCAGTCGACAAAATTAGCGGGACCCCGGATCAAGTCCGGGGTGACGGGGGTGGTCCGGTGGTCATTCAGCCCGGCACATGCCCAACCCTCAACGCTCCAGCAACCGCGGCATCAACTCCACGAAGTTGCACGGACGATGCCGGCTATCCAGCTGTTCGCGCAGGATCCCGTCCCATCCGTCCTTCACCGCCCCGGTCGAACCCGGCAGCGCGAACACATACGTCCCTTCCGCGACGCAGGCGCAGGCGCGCGACTGGACGGTAGAGGTGCCGATCTTGGCGTAGCTCAGATAGCGGAACAGCTCCCCGAACCCCGGGATCATCTTGGTCGCGACCTGTTCGATCGCCTCGGGGGTCACGTCGCGTCCCGTTACCCCGGTGCCGCCGGTGGTGATCACGCAGTCGATCGCCGGATCAGCGATCCACCCCCGCAACCGCGCCACGATCGCGGGAACGTCGTCGCGTTCGATCGCACGATCGGCAAGGATGTGGCCGGTTCCGGTCAGCCGCTCGATCAGCGTGTCGCCCGACCGGTCCTCGGCGAGCCCGCGGGTATCCGAAACCGTGAGCACCGCGATCCTGACCGGCAGGAACGCCGCGCCTGCGTCAATCGGCACGAACTGGAAGCGCCTGGACGGGGGAGGCGACGCTCGCGCTCGCGGCGGCACTGGGTCGCGCGTTCATCCGGATCGCGTTCGCGCCCGGCAGCCCGGGGAAGCGCGGCCACATGCCCTGCGCCAGCGCGGCACGGCTGGTGGACGCCTGCTTGCCGTTCTGCGCCTCGTACATCCAATAGTTGCGCAGCACCGTGGTGACGTAGCCGCGAGTCTCCCAATAGGGGATGCTCTCGATGTACAGCAGCGGGTCGCCGCCATCGCGAACGATCGCGTTCCATTCGCCGACCGGCTTCGGGCCCGCATTATAGGCCGCGATGACCTTGGGCAGCAGTCCGCCGGTCACGCCCGCCATGTCGCGCAACCGCTCCAGATGGCGCTGGCCGATGTCCATGTTGACCGACGGCTTGGTCAGCGCCGTCCGGTCCATCGATCCGATGCCGCGTTCGCGCGCGAAGTCGGTCGCCGCCGCAGGCATGATCTGCATCAGGCCATAGGCGCCTGCGGGGCTGACCACCTTGTTGCGGAAGCCGCTCTCCTGCAGCGTGTGCGCATAGACCAGCGACTTGTCGATCCGCCAGCCGCTGTCGGGCGTCCAGTTGGGGGTCGGATAGCGGGTCTCCGCCGCGGGGATCACGCCTTGCGGGCAATTATGCGCCAACCACACCGTCGTCGCGGGCAGGCTAAGCGCCTCGGCGACGCGGATCAGGCTCGCGAATTCACGCGGATCGCCGATCTTGGCCTGCTGGCGGATGACGGTCTCGGCAAGGTCGGTCTCCCCGACCTCGACCAGCGCCGCCGCGACGCGGACGTTGGGCCGCTTGTCGATCGCTGCCCAGTCGCCCGCGACGACCACGCCGCCGCGACGCGGCTTCTCGCGCATCGCCAGCGTCTGGCGCGCCAATTGGCCGTAAAAGCTCTCGGAGAACTGCGCCGCCGCCTGCAGCCGCGCCTGGATCTTGTCGGGCCGCGCGCACGCCATGTCCGCCCGCGCCGCCCAGTACAGCGCCGCCGCGCGCAGATCGACATCGCCCGCACGCGCCGCGACGCCCTCGAACCCGTTCTCCGACGCCGCACAGTCGTTTTGCCGCCATGCCGACAAGGCCGTCGTCCATCGCCCCTGGATCGCCCAGTCGCCCGCGCCCTCCGCGGCGCGCATGCCGAGCGACCGCGCGCTCGCATCGTCGCCGGTCAGGAAATAGATCCACGCGATCTTCGCCTGCCACTCGGTCAGCACCTCGGGCGACAGGTCCGGCGTCGCGTCGAGCAGCGCCTGCGCCTCGATGGCGAGGTCGGCCTTCACCAACGGCTGCATCTTCGCCGCCAGATCGGCCGCGACCAGATCGCTCTTGATGCTCTTGGCGCGCACCCGGCGTGGTGCGCCGTCCTGCCAGATCAGGCGCTGCGCCACCGGCAGCGGCGGCAGGTCGATCGCACCGCGGCTCGCGGCGAGGCGGCTGAGCTGTTCAGCCTCAGGCAGCTCGGGCGCTTCGTTGATCAGCTGGACCAGCGGTTCGAGCTCGACCTTGGGCGATCCCTTGGCGGTGAACAACTCGGCGCGCGCGATCGCGTGGAGCGGGCCGGGCTTCATCGCCGCCAGCCCGATCTGCGCATCGGTCCATGCCCCGGTGCGGATCGCCTGGAATACCGCGCGATAGCCGTCGCGCTGCGCGGGCTCGAGCTGGTCGGGGATGCGGTCGCTCTTGGTCGCGGGCGCGGCCTCGGCGGTCGGCGCGGCGGCTGGCTCGTCGATCGCCGGCGCCGCGAAGGCGGGCATCGGCAGCGTCAGCAGCAGGAGCGAAGCCAGTGTGCGGGTCACGCAGAAATTCCTTCCGTCGGCGCTTGGCCTTCGATCAGCAATTGCAGGTCCTTCCAGGCCTCTGCCTTCGCCGCGGGCTTCTCGATCAGGAAGCGCGGATGAAAGCTCGCGACCACGTCGGTTTGTCCGCCTTTATGGTTAAGTCGGTGCAAACGACCACGAAGACCGGCGGCATCCGCCCCGAGGATGGCACGGCTCGCCGCATTGCCCATCAGCAGCAGCCGCTTGGGCGCGACCAGGGCGACGTGATGCTGCGCGATCTCGGCCAGCCGCGCCTCGACCTCGCCGGGCATCCGCCCCGCCACCGGCCGCTTCGCGCAAACGGCTGCAAGGTGCACCGCCGACCGATCGACCCCGATCGCCGCCAGCATCCGGTCGAACAATCGCCCCACCTGTCCGCTCATCAGCATGCCGCCGGCTTCGTCGTCGCGATCCGGGCAGTCGACAAGCACCATGACCGTAGCGTCATCCGGGCCCGTCGCGATGATCGAACCGCCGCGCCACGCCGCCTCGGGCGCCGCATCGCCGCACCGCCAGGCGAGGAATTCAGCCAGCGATACCGGCATTTCCGCTGCAACCGCGGCCGGTGCAGGCGCCATGATCGACGGATCGGGCGCCCGAAGCGGCACCGCGAACCAGTTGCGCGGGGCGTCCTCGACGAGCGTGTCGACGCCCGCATCGTGCCACCAGTCGAGCGCGCTGGCCGCTGCCGCACTCCAATCGATTTGTTGATCCGCCCCCACGATGCCGGTGTCCGCGCAGTTGACGTGGCGGTCAACTTGTCGGATCGGCTTTCAAGACAAGACGTTGCCGGCCTGCGCCCGTCCGATCGCACCCGCGAATCGCGCCCCGCCACCGGCTCGGGAGGATGTATGAGCGAACGTGAGTCGATGCCCTATGACGTGGTGATCGTCGGCGCCGGACCGGCCGGCCTGTCGGCGGCTATCCGCCTGAAACAGGTCGCTGCGGAAAAGGGCGCCGAGATCGCGGTCTGCGTGCTCGAAAAGGGCTCCGAGGTCGGCGCGCACATCCTGTCGGGCGCGGTGATCGATCCGCGCGCGCTCGACGAGCTGCTGCCCGACTGGCGCACCGACGGCTGCCCGATGGCGGAGGTTCCGGTCACCGAGAACCTGCACTGGGTGCTCACCGCCAGGAAGAAGATGACGCTCCCGCATCTGTGGACGCCTCCGTTCCTCCACAACAAGAACACTTACACCGGCAGCCTCGGCAATCTCTGCCGCTGGCTCGCCGGCAAGGCGGAGGAATTGGGCGTCGAGATCTTCCCCGGCTTCGCCGCCGCCGAGATCCTGTTCGACGAGGCCGGCAATGTGAAGGGCGTCGCGACCGGCGACATGGGCGTCGCGCGCGACGGCACCCACAAGCCCGATTACACGCCCGGGCTGGAGATTCACGCCAAATACACCTTCTTCGCAGAGGGCGTCCGCGGCCATTTGACCAAGGAGGTGATCCGCACCTTCGATCTCGCGAAGGACAGCCAGCCCCAGGTCTATGGCATCGGCATCAAGGAATTGTGGGACATCGATCCCGCGCTCCATCACCCCGGCCGCGTCATCCACACCCAGGGCTGGCCGCTCACCGACGAGGCGAACGGCGGCAGCTGGCTCTATCACCAGGCGAACGGCCAGGTCAGCCTCGGCTTCGTCACCTGGCTGAACTATTCCAACCCCTATCTCTCGCCGTTCCACGAGATGCAGCGCTGGAAGACCCATCCCGAGATCGCCGCGATCCTGAAGGGCGGCAAGCGCGTCAGCTACGGGGCGCGCGCGATCAACGACGGCGGGTTGCAGTCGATCCCGAAGCTGGTGTTCCCCGGCGGGGCGCTGATCGGCTGTTCCGCTGGCTTCCTCAACGTGCCGCGGATCAAGGGCACCCACACCGCGATGAAGTCCGGCATGATGGCCGCGGAAGCCGCGGTCGACGCGATCCTGTCGCAGCGCAGCCATGACGAGCTCGCCGCCTATCCCGCGGCGTTCGAGACGAGCTGGGTCAAGAAGGAGCTGTCGATCGTCCGCAACGTCGTGCCGCTGGTCAAGAAGTTCGGCGACTTCGCCGGCTCCGCGCTCGCGGGCGTGACGATGTGGCTCGAGTATCTTGGGCTCAAGATGCCGTTCACGATGAAGCACCACCCCGATCACGCGACCTTGTGGCGCAAGGATCTGGTCAAGCCGATCGTCTATCCCAAGCCCGACGGCGTGCTCACCTTCGACCGGCTGTCCTCGGTGTTCCTGTCGAACACCAATCACGAGGAGGATCAGCCCGTCCACCTGACGTTGCGCGATCCCGACATTCCGATCGGCTACGATCTGCCGATGTACGACGAACCCGCGCAGCGTTACTGCCCCGCCGGCGTCTACGAGGTGGTCGGCGAGGAAACCGGCGACCCGAAGTTCGTGATCAACGCGCAGAATTGCGTCCACTGCAAGACGTGCGACATCAAGGATCCGACCCAGAACATCAACTGGGTGGTGCCCGAAGGCGGCGGAGGCCCGAACTATCCGAACATGTAGCGCCCCGATCGCCGCCGCGCTCGCCGTGGCGCTGCTGGTGCCGGCCGCCGCCGGTGGCGACGTGCGGGCAGGGGGCGGGGATCTCGCCGCCTATCTGCGCGCGCGTGCCGCCGATGCCGACGGGCGCGTCGACATCGCGGTCGCCGACTATGCCCGTGCGCTCGCCGCCGCGCCGGCAAGCACCGCGATCGCCGAGCCAGCCTATCGCGAGGCGCTGGCCGCCGGCGACGACGCGCTCGCGACCCGCGCCGCCGCGGTGCTGCGCGCCAGCGGCCAGGCGCCGTCGGACCTGCCGCTGCTCGCCATCTCCGCCGCCGCGCGCCGCAACGATCACCAGGCCGCCGACGCTGCGATCGCGACGCTGGCGGGCACCCCGCTCGCGGTCCTGATGCCGTCGCTCCGCGCGTGGAGCGCCTATGCCGCCGGCCGCAACCCCTTCGCTCCGCTCGCCGCGGTCAATGCCACCGCCGATCCGATCGCGGCGCGGTTCGCGGGCGAGACCCGCGCACTGCTGCTGATCGCGCGCGGCGATACCGCCGCCGGGCTGGCGATGGTCGAGGCGGTGCGCACCAACGGCGCCCCGATCGACCTCCGCCTCGCCGCCGCGCAGCTGCTGTTCGCCGCCGATCGGCCCGCGGAGGCGCGCGCGCTGCTCACCGGCGACGATCCGGTGCTCGCCGGGCTGCGCGAAGGCGCGCCGGCGAAGGCGTCGCTCGGCTTCGGCGTGTCGCGGCTGCTCGCCCGCGTCGCCGCCGATCTCGCCGCGCAGCAAGGTCCGTTGCCGCTCTCGATCGCGCTCGCCAGCGCCGCACTGCGAGCCGAACCCGGCAACGACCGTGCCCGGCTGCTGCTCGCCGACGCGCTCTCCCGCGATCGCGCCGCCGATCGCGCGCTGGCGGTGCTCGATGGGGTCGACGCGAAGAGCCCGTTCGCCGCCGCCGCCGCCGCCGCGCGAATCACGGTGCTCGCGAGCGCCGGCCGTACCGACGATGCGCTCGCGCTCGCCAAGTCACGTGCCGAACGCGCCGATGCCTCCACCGGCGACTGGCAGCGCTACGCCGATCGTCTCGCCACCGCCGGACGCCCCGCCGACGCCGCGCCCTGGTATCGCCGGATCATCGACTCCGACGGCATGGCGTCGGACTGGGCCGCCTGGCTGCAATATGGCGGCGCACTCGATCAGGCAGGCGACTGGCCCGGTGCCGAGCGCGCGCTCGAAAAGGCGCTGGCGCTGGCGCCCGCCGAGCCGCTCGCGCTCAACTATCTCGGCTATGCCCGTGCCGAACGGGGCGAGGACCTGCCCGGTGCGACCCGGCTGCTTGAACGCGCCAATGCGCTGCGCCCGCTGGACGGCTCGATCGTCGATTCGCTCGGCTGGGCCTATCACCTCTCGGGCGAAACCCGGCGCGCGCTGCCGCTGCTCGAGCGCGCCGCCGCGGGTGATCCGACCAACGCCGAGATCGGCGACCATCTCGGCGACGCCTATTGGACGCTCGGCCGCCGCTACGAGGCGCGTTACGCCTGGCGCGCCGCGGCGCTGACCGCGACCACTGCCGACGCCGCGCGCATCGCCGCCAAGCTGACCGACGGCCTGCCGCCACGGCGATGATCGTCGAGACCGCGCCCGCGAAGATCAACCTCGCGCTCCACGTCCGCCGTCGGCGCGCGGACGGGTACCACGAGATCGAGACGCTGTTCGCCTTCGCCAGCCACGGCGACACCGTGTCGCTCGACCGGGCGGCGGCGGACAGCTTCACCGTGACCGGCCCGTTCGCCGACGACCTCCGCCCGCAGCCGGGGCAGGGGAGCGACGGCAATCTCGTGACCCGCGCCGCCGCCGCCTTCGCCGCCGCCTTCGGGATTTCGGATCGCCATGCGATCGTCCTCAACAAGCATCTCCCGATCGCCTCGGGCATCGGTGGCGGATCGGCCGATGCCGCGGCGACGCTGCGCGGCTTCGGCCGGCTCCACGATGTCGACCGTGCCGATCCCCGGCTGATCGAGATCGCCGCTTCGCTTGGTGCCGACGTGCCCGCCTGCCTGTTGGGGCGCACGGCCTTTGGCACGGGCAGAGGCGATTTGCTGACGCCGCTGGACGGCGTGGCCGGGACTCCGTTGCTGCTCGTCAACCCGGGCGTCGCGGTGTCGACCGCCGCTGTGTTCGCCAGCTGGGACGGCATCGACCGCGGCCCGATCCCCGACGGCGACCTCTTCGCCCGCGCCGCCGCCGCCCGCAACGACCTCGAACCACCCGCGCTACGCATCGCGCCCGAAATCGCCAAGGTCCTGGCGAGGCTGAACGCGGCGACCGGCGTGCGTCTCGCGCGCATGTCCGGCTCCGGCGCCACCTGCCTGGCGTTGTTCGGCACCGAGGCCGACCGAGCGGCCGCGGCCCGCGACGCGGCTGCCACCGACTATTGGCACCTGGAAACGACGATCGCCTGATCGAGCCGCCCCCCATCGTTCGTCACCCCGGACTTGATCCGGGGTGACGGAAAAAATCAGAGGCCCCGCCCACATAGGGCAAGATCGACGCTGCAGATTCCCGCATCGACACATCCGGTCCCACGACGGTACGCACTACGCAAACATACGGGGTGGTCCGACTAACGTCGCGCGGGCAAGGCACGCGGATCACGGATCCGCTGCGTCCCGGGGGGCGCGTCCGGCGATGGTCCCGTATGGCGCCATCGGAGATCGAGAGGCGGTCGTCGCAAGGCGGCCGCCTTTTTCGTCGCCTTTTCCGCTCTCCTGAAAACATCAATGTTCCACCCTTGTTCCTATAGAACAAATGCGATACGACGCATCCAACGCGTTGAATGGTCCACGCACTTGCTCTAGCGAGGGAAGCTTCTGATGGCCGCCAATCTGAAAGTGATCGACACCGGCATGGCTACCGCAACCACGGACCGGCAAAAGGCGCTCGACGCCGCCCTGGCGCAGATCGACCGCGCCTTCGGCAAGGGCTCGGCAATGAAGCTGGGCTCCAAGGAGACGATGCAGGTCGAGGCGATCTCGACCGGCAGCCTAGGGCTCGATATCGCGCTCGGCGTCGGCGGCTTGCCGCGCGGCCGGGTGATCGAGATCTACGGTCCCGAATCGTCGGGCAAGACCACGCTCGCGCTCCACGTCATCGCCGAAGCGCAGAAGACAGGCGGCACCGCCGCCTTCGTCGACGCCGAACATGCGCTCGATCCGGTCTATGCCAAGAAGCTCGGGGTCGACATCGACGAACTGATCGTATCCCAGCCCGATACCGGCGAACAGGCGCTTGAGATCGTCGATACGCTGGTGCGCTCGAACGCAATCGACGTGCTGGTGATCGATTCGGTCGCCGCCCTCGTTCCGCGCGCGGAGATCGAGGGCGAGATGGGTGACAGCCATGTCGGTCTCCAGGCGCGGCTGATGTCGCAATCGCTGCGCAAGCTGACCGGCTCGATCAGCCGCTCGCGCTGCATGGTGATCTTCATCAACCAGCTGCGCATGAAGATCGGCGTGATGTACGGTAACCCGGAGACCACGACCGGCGGCAATGCGCTGAAATTCTACGCCAGCGTCCGCCTCGACATTCGCCGCACCGGCCAGATCAAGGACCGCGAGGAGATCATCGGCAACACCACCCGCGTGAAGGTGGTGAAGAACAAGGTGGCGCCGCCGTTCAAGCAGGTCGAATTCGACATTATGTACGGGCAGGGCGTGTCCAAGCTCGGCGAGATCCTCGATCTCGGCGTAAAGGCCGGGATCGTCGAGAAGTCGGGCGCCTGGTTCAGCTACGACAGCGTCCGCCTCGGCCAGGGTCGCGAGAATTCGAAGACCTTCCTGAAGGACAATCCCGACATGGCCGACCGCCTCGAAAAGGCGATCCGCGCGCGCACCGACAAGGTCGCCGAGGAGATGATGGCCGGCCCGGACGCGGACGACGATCTCTGATCGCGCAGCCGTCTTGCGAAAACGAAGGGCCCGCCAGCAATGGCGGGCCTTTTGCGTTTAGCTCCTCGCGCACGCGTGTAGGTGCGACTTTTGTGACTTTTGGTCCTCTAGCGCCCCCTCCGAATGTCACAACCGCGCCGCTCCTCGTGTCCCCGCGAAAGCGGGGACCCAGTATTGGACTCCCGCCTTCATGAGACCTCTGCGAAAGTCACTCCGTCATCCCGGACTCGTTCCGGGATCCACTGTTCCGCACGGCATAAGCCGTTAATTTTGCGGGACGGTGGACCCCGGAACGAGTCCGGGGTGACGAACTGATTTGGTGAAGTTGGAGACTTTCGCAGAGGTCCCACCTTAGCGGGAGCACAATAGCGACGTCAGCCTCAAGCAATCGGCATCGGAGAACCTGAATGACCAACGCCGCTGAATGGTCCGGCTCCGTCGGCGACGCATGGGCGCAAGAATGGCAGCGTACCGACCGGATGTTCTCCGGTCTCGCGCCCCATCTCGACGCTGCCGTCCTCGCCGCCGCGCCGGCCGGCCCGGGCACCGCGCTCGATATCGGCTGCGGCGCCGGCAGCACTAGCCTCGCCCTCGCTGCGGCTCGCGCCGATCTCGCCGTCACCGGTGTCGACGTCTCGCCCGATCTTGTCACCGTCGCCGAGGTCCGCGCAGGGTCGATGCCCAACTGCCTGTTCCAAACCGCCGACCTC
Source organism: Sphingomonas sp. Tas61C01 (assembly GCF_052567495.1). Taxonomy (NCBI): domain Bacteria; kingdom Pseudomonadati; phylum Pseudomonadota; class Alphaproteobacteria; order Sphingomonadales; family Sphingomonadaceae; genus Sphingomonas; species Sphingomonas sp. Tas61C01. Next base: position 678,669 of record NZ_CP199583.1, on the reverse strand, counting down.
AACCAAGAAGTCGCCATTGCCGCACCGGGCTCGGTCGATCTGTTGCTATCGCGCCACGGCGTCATGTTTTTCGACGACCCCACCGCCACGTTCGCGCGCCTCCACGCCGTATCCGCCCCGGAGGCGCCGCTGATCTTCTCCTGCTTCCGTCCGGCCGCGCTCAACCCGTGGGCATCGACCCTGATCGCCGAGGTCACCGGCACCAGTCCCATGACGATGACCGGCTACGCCCCGGGCCCGTTTGGGTTCGCCGATCCCGCGATCCCGGCCGCGTTCCTCGACCGCGCCGGCTGGCGCGCCCGATCACCCGAGCCCATCGACTTCACCTACATCGCCGGCGACGGTGCCGATCCACTCGGCGAGGCGGTGGCGTTGCTGCGCCGGATCGGCCCGATCGCCAGCGCGATCCGCACCGCCACCGATCCGCACGCGATGGTCGATCGGCTTGCTACCGTGCTGGAGCGCTATAGGACGGGTGGCCTGATCGCCTTTCCCGCCGCCGCTTGGCTCTGGCGGGCGAATGCCTAGGCGACGGCAGGAGAGCGTCCCGATGATCACCGTCCACCACCTCGAAAACTCGCGGTCGCAGCGCATCCTCTGGATGCTCGAGGAACTCGGCCTGCCCTACGAGATCAAGCGCTACGAGCGCGACAAGGCGACGATGCTCGCGCCGCCCGAGCTGCGCCGCGTCCACCCGCTCGGCAAATCGCCGGTGATCGACGACGACGGTCTGGTGATCGCGGAGACCGGCGCGATCGTCGAATATCTCGTCGAAAAGGCCGACGGCCGGCTGGGCGCGCCCGCACACCGCGAGGCGGCGCTGCGCTACCGGTTCTGGCTCCATTATGCCGAAGGATCGATGATGCCGCCGCTCGTCCTGAAGCTGATCCTCGGCCGCATTCCGCTGCTCGGCAAATCGTCTCAAAAGCGGATCCAACCGATGATCGACAACCATCTGAACTATGTCGAGGCCGAACTCACGACCCGCCCCTGGTTCGCGGGCGACGAGATGACCGCTGCCGATATCATGATGAGCTTCCCCCTGGAGGCCGCGCGCAGCCGCGCCGGCCTCGACTCGTCGCGCCCCGCGACGATCGCGTGGCTCGCCAAGGTCCATGCTCGCCCAGCCTATCGCACCGCGCTCGAGAAAGGCGGTCCCTACGCCTATGCCTAGGCGACCCCCCGGCTCGGCGCGTGCGGCGGTTCGATATCGATCGGCTCGACCGGGTCGAGCGTGCCTTCCCACCGCGCCACCACGCTCGCTGCGACCGCGTTGCCGATCACGTTGGTCGCCGATCGTCCCATGTCCAGAAAGTGGTCGACTGCCAGGATCAGCAACAGGCCAGCCTCGGGGATCTTGAACAGCGGTAGCGTCGCCGCGATCACCACCAAGCTGGCGCGCGGCACGCCGGCGATGCCCTTGGACGTGACCATGAGCACCAGCAGCATGATCACCATCTGCCCCAGCGACAGGTCGATCCCGTAGGCCTGGGCGATGAACAGCGACGCGAAGGTCATATAGATCATCGAGCCGTCGAGATTGAACGAATAGCCGAGCGGCAGGACGAAGCTGGAAATCTTGGGCGGCACCCCGAACCGGTCGAGCGCCTCCAACGTCCGCGGATATGCCGCCTCCGACGATGCGGTAGTGAAGGCGAGCAGCAACGGTTCGCGGATGTATTTGACCAGCAACCCCATCCGCTTGCCGATGAACAGGAAGCCGATCCCGATCAGCATCGCCCACAAGGTCGCCAACCCGATATAAAAGGTAAGCATGAAATAGCCGAGGTCGCCGATCACCCCGGGCCCGCGCTCCGCTAGCGTGCTGGTCACCGCCGCGAACACCGCGATCGGTGCGAACCGCATGACGTAGTTGGTGATCTGCAGCATCACCGCCGCCAGCGCCTCGGTCGCCTTCACCAACGGCGCCGCCTTGTCGCCGACCGCGGTGATCGCGACGCCGACGAACAGCGAGAAGATCACGATCTGCAGGATCTCGTTCTGCGCCATCGCATCGATCATCGATGCCGGCACGACATGGGTGACGAACTTGGCGATGTCGAACGCCGCCTGGTCGACCCCGCTGGTCGCGGTGACCGGCGGCAGCGGCAGGTTGAGCCCGACGCCGGGGTGAAACAGATTGACCAGGATCAGCCCCAGCGTCAGCGACAGCAAACTGGCCGACAGAAACCACCCGACCGCCCGCAACCCGACCCGGCCCAGCGCACCGGTGTCGCCCATATGCGCGATGCCGACGACCAGCGTGGAGAACACCAGCGGCGCGATGATCATCTTGATCAGCCGCAGGAACAGCGTCGTCAGGATCGAGAAATAGCCCGCGATCTTCGTCAGCGCCGCAGCCGACGCCGGCGTGCCGTCGTCGATCGCGAGATGCAGCCCCCAACCGACGATCAGCCCGAGCACCAACCCGATGATGATGAAGAAGGTCAGCCGCTTGGCCATTCAGTCGCTCCCGATACAGAGCCGCCTAGGGAGGGGATTGCGGCCTCGGGGTCAAGGACCGTATCGCTGCGGCATGACCATCCCGATGTCGCGCCGCGACCTGATCCGCACCGCCGCGGCGCTCCCGCTGCTATCGACCGCCGCGATCCTCCGCGCCGCCGAACCCGATCTGTCGGCGCTGTCGCCGATCACCGGCGCCGCCCGCCCGATCGGCAAGGCGGAGATCGCCGCCCGTCTCGCCCGGGCCCAGGCGGCGATGGCGGCGCAGGGGATCGGCTGCATCGTCGTCGAACCGGGATCGTCGCTGACCTACTTCACCGGCGTGCGCTGGTGGCGCAGCGAACGCACTACCGTCGCGGTCATCCCCGCAGAGGGCGAACCGTGCATCGTCACGCCGTTCTTCGAGGAACCCTCGGTCCGCCAGACGCTGGCGATCCCCGCCGATGTCCGCGTCTGGCAGGAAGACGAGAGCCCCTTCGCGGTCGTTGCCGGCTTCGTCCGCGACCGTGGCCTCGCCAAGCGTCCGATCGGCATTGAGGAAACCGTCCGCTTCTTCATCGAGGATGGGGTCGCCCGTGTCCTGCCCAACGCAAGGATGGTGAAGGCCGATCCCGTCGTTCGCGGCGTCCGGATGATCAAGACCGCGCCCGAACTGGCGCTGATGCAACTCGCCACCGACGTGACGATCGCCGCCTATCGCTGGACCCACCAGCGCGTCGAGGTCGGCATGACCGGTGCCGAGATCGGTGCGCTGATGAGCGCTGCGACCACCAAGCTCGGTGGCGCTCCGGAATTCTCGATGGCGCTGATCGGCCCTGCCGCGGCGCTGCCCCATGGCAGCCGCGCGGTCTCACGGATCGCCAAGGGCGACATCCTGCTGATGGATTGCGGTTGCACGGTGGAGGGCTACCAGTCCGACGTGTCGCGGACGTGGGTGCACGGCGGGCAGGCTTCGAAACAACAGCGCACGGTCTGGAATCATGTCGCCGAGGGACAGCGGATCGCCTTTGCGGCCGCGCGGATCGGCGCGTCAGCGGGCAGCATCGACGATGCGGTGCGGCGCCGGTATGCGGCATCAGGCTACGGCCCGGGTTACCGGCTGCCCGGCCTGTCGCACCGAACCGGGCATGGCATCGGCATGGATGGCCACGAACCCGTCAACCTGGTCCACGGCGAAGCCACACCGCTGGCCGCAGGGATGTGCTTCTCCAACGAACCCGGCCTGTACCTGCCCGGCAAGTTCGGGGTGCGGCTGGAGGATTGCTTCCACATGACCGATACGGGACCGCGCTGGTTCAGCGAGCCGCCCCGATCGATCGACCGGCCGGTCTGATCGGTCGGGCTTGAGGGCGGTGATCCTCTCGCCTAAGTCGCTCTCCCATGACCTCTACCAACGACATCCGCCGCGGCTTCCTCGATTACTTCGCGTCGCAGGGCCATCAGATCGTACCATCGTCGCCGCTGGTGCCGCAGAACGACCCGACGCTGATGTTCGTCAACGCCGGGATGGTTCCGTTCAAGAACGTGTTCACGGGGCTAGAATCTCGGCCCTATTCGACCGCCACGTCGAGCCAGAAGTGCGTGCGCGCCGGTGGTAAGCACAACGACCTCGACAATGTCGGCTATACCGCGCGGCATCACACCTTCTTCGAGATGCTCGGCAATTTCTCATTCGGGGATTACTTCAAGGAACAGGCGATCCTCAATGCCTGGACGCTGCTGACCCGCGAATGGGGCCTGTCGCCGGACCGGCTGACCGTCACCGTCTACCATAACGACGATCAGGCGTTCGACCTGTGGCGCAAGATCGCCGGGCTACCCGACGAGCGCATTATCCGCATCGCGACCAAGGACAATTTCTGGGCGATGGGCGCGGACGGCCCTTGCGGACCCTGCTCGGAAATCTTCTTCGATCATGGCGATCACATCCCCGGCGGCCCGCCAGGATCGCCCGACGAGGACGGCGATCGCTTCGTCGAAATCTGGAACCTCGTCTTCATGCAGTTCCTGCAGGAGGCCGACTCGATCGTCGGCGATCTGCCCAAGCCGAGCATCGACACCGGCATGGGGTTGGAGCGCGTCGCGGCGGTGATGCAGGGCGTACCCGACAATTACGATACCGATACATTCAAGGCGCTGATCGCCGCCTCGACCGCGTTGACGCATACCGCCGCCGAGGGCGCGACCAAGGCGAGTCACCGCGTAATCGCCGACCATCTCCGCTCCGCCGGTTTCCTGGTCGCCGACGGCGTCCTTCCCGCCAACGAAGGCCGCGGATACGTGCTGCGGCGGATCATGCGCCGCGCGATGCGCCACGCTCATCTGCTGGGTGCCAAGGAGCCGTTGATGCACCGCCTGGTGCCCGCGCTGGTTGCGGAGATGGGCGCGGCCTATCCCGAACTGGTCCGCGCCCAGCCGCTGATCGAGGCGACGCTGCAGCAGGAGGAGACCCGCTTCCGCCAGACGCTGGACAAGGGATTGAAGCTGCTCGACGAGGCGACCGCCGCGATGCGCCCGGGCGACACGCTGGCGGGCGAGACCGCGTTCAAGCTCTACGATACGTTCGGCTTCCCCTACGACCTCACCGAGGACGCGCTGCGGGCGCAGGATCTCCATGTCGATCGCGCCGGCTTCGACACCGCGATGGCCGAGCAGAAGCGGGCCGCGCGTGCTGCGTGGAAGGGATCGGGGGCCAAGGCGTCCGACGATCTCTGGTTCGACATCGCCGAGGAAAGCGGCTCGACCGAATTCACCGGCTATGCCGCCGACACCGGAGAGGGCGAGGTCGTTGCGCTGGTCCATGATGGCGTCCGGGTGACCGAGGCAGGCGCGGGCGACACCGTCTCGATCGTCGTCAATCAGACGCCGTTCTACGGCGAAAGTGGCGGCCAGGTTGGCGATGCGGGATCGATCACGAACGATGCCGGGCTGGCGGCGACGGTCACCGACACGTCCAAGCAGCTGGGCAGGGTGTTCGTGCATCATGCGACGATCGACGCGGGGACGCTGAAGGTGGGCGATGCGGTCAAGCTGCGGATAGACGTCGAGCGCCGCTCGCAGATCCGCGCCAACCACTCGGCGACGCATCTGCTGCACGAAGCACTACGCCAGCGGCTCGGCACCCATGTCGCGCAGAAGGGATCGCTGGTCGCCCCCGATCGCCTCCGCTTCGACGTGTCGCACCCCGTCGCGATGAGCGCGGCCGAGCTCGCCGACGCGGAGCTGGCGGTCAATGCGCAGATTCGCGGCAACGGGCCGGTCGTCACTCGCCTGATGACGCCGGACGAGGCGATCGAGATGGGCGCCATGGCGCTGTTCGGCGAAAAATATGGTGACGAGGTCCGGGTCGTATCGATGGGCGCAGATGCGGACGGCACTTACTCGATCGAGCTTTGCGGGGGGACCCATGTCGGTGCCCTAGGCGACATCGGGTTGTTCAAGGTCGTCGGCGAGGGCGCGGTGTCGTCGGGAATCCGCCGGGTCGAGGCGCTGACGGGGGAGGCGGCGCGGAGCTATCTGACCGCGCGTGACGACAAGCTGCGCGAAGCCGCCGCGACGTTGAAGTCGTCGCCCGACGAGGTGCCCGCGCGGGTCGCCGCGCTGATCGAGGATCGGCGGCGGCTGGAACGTGAGCTTGCCGAGGCCAAGAAGGCGCTGGCGCTGGGCGGCAGCGGCGGTGCGCAGGCGGGGCCGGAGGATGTCGGCGGCGTCGCGTTCGTCGGTCAGGTGCTGAACGATTTCGAGGCCAAGGGACTGCGCGGCGCGGTCGACGAGGCGAAGCAGCGGATCGGATCGGGGATCGCGGCGATGGTCGCGGTAAACGACGGGCGCGCATCGGTCGCAGTCGGCGTCAGTGAGGATCTGGTCGGCCGCTACGATGCGGTCGGTCTGCTGCGTCGTGCGGTGGCCGTGCTGGGCGGGCAGGGCGGGGGTGGACGCCCGGACATGGCGCAAGGCGGAGGTCCGGACGGCGACAAGGCCGACGAGGCGGTTGCCGCGATCCGCGCCGCTATCGCCGGATGAACTGACCCCTCCCCCGATCGAGGGAGGAGGGGTCGATGGATCATCGGGGTGCTGCCGCCGGCTTGGTAGCGGCGGCAGGAGCGGTTCCTGCTGCTGCGGGCGCGGCAGGCGCCGCACCGCCCAAGGCGGTATCGAACTGTGCCTGCGTCATGCCCATGATGACGTTGCCCGACGGACCTGCGGCAAAACCTGCAACCGGCAGCTTCACGTCGCCCTTGGCGGTCGTCAACGTCACGAACTGCGCATCGGCGGACTTGATCGTGCCGAGCGTCGCGGCGCCGTCCACACTGCCGACCGGCGTGCCGGGGACGAGCTTGCTCGTCAACTCACCGGTCGCGGCGGTTTTGGCCTGCGCGGCAGCGGCGTCGAGATCGGCCTTGGTCATCGCGATCGCGAGACCCTTGGTGCCCTGACCGATCGAGGTCGCGGGCAGGCTCAGCTTACCGGTCGGCGATGCGACTACGACTGCCCCGTTGGCGACGCTCTCGACCTTGCCGATTTCGACCCCGGCGGAATCGAACACCGACGCGCCGACCGTTGGCGTCACGGCGGCTGCAGGGGCGCCTGCCGGAGCGGCGGCGGGTGCAGCCTGCTGCGCCTGGAGCGAAGCGGGCAACAGCGCCATCGCGGCGATCGTCAGGATTGATGTACGGGTCATGGATAGGGTTCTCCTAGAATTGCGGTTGGTCAACGAGGATACCGTGCCCGTGGTTCCTTCACGCTCCGCAATCCGCCCCTCATACGGGGCGCCCGATCCCGCCTCAAAGCGACGCGGCGCCCGACCGGCGAATGCGCCGGATCCTTGGTTCACGGTTCAGATCGGCTTCGCGCCGGATGGTCTGGCGGAGTTCGTCACGCTTGTCGTGGATCGAGGCGATCACCGGTCCCATCGCGACGCCGAGGTCGACGAGCACCGCCTCCGACAGCTGCAGCGAACTCTCCAGCGTCTCGGGCACTGCATCGGTCACGCCCGCACGGTACAGCTCGATCGCGTGCTTGGGATCGCGGGCGCGGGCGATGATCGGCAGCTCGGCCGACAGGGCACGAAGCCGGCGCGTCACCCGCACGGTGAGCACCGGATCGTCCATCGTCAGAATAACGGCTCTGGCGTTGGCGAGATCGAGCCGGTCGTCCATCTCGGCCCGCGCGATGTCGCCGAACAGCACCGGATAGCCTGCCCGACGCGCCGCCCCGACCGCGTCGATGTCCGCTTCGACCGCGACGAAGCGCTGGTCGTGCACCGTCAGCATGTCGGCGACCATCCGCCCGACACGGCCGAAGCCGATCACGACGGTGCCGGGCGACTGCACCTTGTCGATCGCGCCGCTGTCCTCATGGCTGCTCGCAGCCTCGATCCGGCGCGATGCGACGCGGCCGAGCTTGGCGAGCAGCGGTGTTATCGTCAACCCGATCGCGGTCACCGTCTGCCAGAACGCCGCGGTCGACGGCAGGATCAGCTGTGCCTGCGCCGCGGTGCCGAGCACGATCAGCGTCGTTTCCGACGGACTACCCATCAGCAGCCCGGTCTCGGCCGCGGGACCACGCCGGGTCTGCGCGACGCGCAGGAGCAGATAGGTGACGATCGCCTTCACCGCGACCACGCCGGCCACCGCGCCGAGCAACGCCGGCCAGTTCGCCAAGATCGATCGCACGTCGAGGCTCATGCCGACCGTGATCAGGAAGACGCCGAGGGCGAGCCCCTTGAACGGCGCGGTGATCAGTTCGACCTCGCTGTGATATTCGGTCTCCGCGATCAACAACCCGGCAAGCAGCGCGCCGACGATCGGCGACAGCCCCGCCGCGGTGGTGGCGACGCTGGCGACGATCACCACCAGCAGCGACGCCGCCAGGAACAACTCGGGGCTCTTGGTCCGCGCCGCCTGCGCGAACAGCCGCGGCAGGACGACCCGGCCGCCGATATACATCACCACCACGGTGAGGGCGCCGTTCAGCGCCACGCCCGCGAGATTGCCCCAGCCGCTCGCACTTGCGGTCGGCGCCATTGCGCCGAGCGCGAAGATGATCGGGACGAGCGCCAGATCCTCGAACAACAGCATCGCGAAGGCGCCGCGCCCGACCGGGCTGGTCGTGCCCACCAGTGGCAGCACCAACGCGGTCGACGACAACGCCAGCGCCAGGCCGAGCCCGGCGGCGCCGGACCAATCCTGTCCGACCCAATGGAGCGCCACCGCGATCAGCGTTGCGGATCCGATCAGCTCCGCCGCACCGGTGCCGAACACCAGCCTTCGCATCGACCAGATCCGCCGGAACGAGAGTTCCAGACCGATCGAGAACAACAGCAGAATAATGCCGAATTCGGCGAAGGGCTCGATCGCCCCGGGATCGGTGATGGTGACGTAATAGAGCCAGGGTAGCTGCGGGGAGAGCGAGCCGAGACCCGCGGGGCCCACCAGCAGCCCAACCAGGATGAACCCGATCACCGGGGTGACGCGGAACCGCGCGAACGCCGGAATGACGAGCCCGGCTGCACCCAGGATCACCAGGGTGTCGCTGAAACCCGCATTGTCGAGATGAAGAGCCATCCGGTCACGTTAGCCATGTCGGACGCGATCCGTCACCCGTTTCGCGCACGACATGGCCGAGTGTATTCAGCCCGCCATCGCGGTCTCTAGGTTGAGGCGAACCTGCTCGAAGAACTGTTCGGTCGTCATCCAGGGCTGGTCCGGGCCGATCAGGATCGCGAGATCCTTGGTCATGTGGCCGTTCTCGACGGTCTGGACGCAGACCCGCTCCAGCGTCTCGGCGAAGCGGGTGACGTCGGGCGTATCGTCGAACTTGCCGCGATACTTCAATCCGCCGGTCCAGGCGAAGATCGACGCGATCGGGTTGGTCGAGGTCGCCTTGCCCTGCTGGTGCTGGCGGTAATGCCGGGTGACCGTGCCGTGCGCGGCTTCGGCTTCGACGGTCTTGCCGTCGGGCGTCAGCAGCACCGACGTCATCAGCCCGAGCGACCCGAAGCCCTGCGCGACCTGGTCCGACTGGACGTCGCCGTCATAGTTCTTGCAGGCCCAGACGAACTCGCCGTTCCACTTCAGCGCCGATGCGACCATGTCGTCGATCAGGCGATGTTCGTAGACGATGCCGGCTTCCTTGAACTTGTCCTTGAATTCGGCGTCGAAAATCTCGGCGAACAGATCCTTGAAGCGGCCGTCATAGGCCTTCAGAATCGTGTTCTTGGTCGACAGATACACCGGCCATTTGAGGTTGAGACCGTAGTGCATCGATGCGCGCGCGAAGTCGCGGATCGAGTCGTCGAGATTGTACATCGCCATCGCGACGCCGGCGGCGGGGAACTGGAACACCTCGCGGTCGATCACCTGGCCGTCGTCGCCCTCGAACACCAGCCGCAGCTTGCCCGCACTGGGAACGAGGAAGTCGGTGGCGCGATACTGGTCGCCGAACGCATGGCGGCCGACCACGATCGGGTGGGTCCAGCCGGGGATCAGGCGGGGCACGTTCTTGATCACGATCGGCTCGCGGAAGATCGTGCCGCCAAGGATGTTGCGGATCGTTCCGTTGGGCGACTTCCACATCTTCTTGAGCTTGAATTCCTCGACGCGCTGTTCGTCGGGGGTAATCGTCGCGCACTTTACCGCGACGCCATACTTCTGGGTCGCCCGGGCGGAATCGACGGTGACCTTGTCGTCGGTCGCATCCCGATGCTCGATGCCGAGATCATAATAATCCAGGTCGATCTCGAGATACGGCTTGATCAGGCGTTCGCGGATCCATTCCCAGATGATCCGCGTCATCTCGTCGCCGTCGATTTCCACGACGGGCGTCTTTACCTTGATCTTCGCCATTCTCACATCCTTGGGGGAGGGGGTTTGGCGATGCGTCTAAGGAAGAGCGTGCGCGGATTCAACCGGGCGCGGTGCCCGGCGGCCGGCGTCGTCCGCCGTTGTAACCATCTGCGCGGGCGGTTAGACCGACGCCATGTCATCCTTCGATAACGTGCCGACGCCGCCGACTCGCCCGATTCCGCCGACGCCGAACCCCACACCAATCGTGGGCACCGAGCCGGCCCCCGTCGCGCCGACGTCGGTGGCGCCGCAGGGCGCGCTGCCGATCGACACCACGACGCCGGTGTCGACCACCACGATCAAGTGGCGATTTCCCGCGGTTCATCCGGAAGGCTATAAATACGTCGCGATCGCGCTCGGGATCACGCTGATCGCGACGATCCTGACCAAGGTGCTGTTCTGGCCGTTCCTGGCGGTGGCGGCGTGGGTGGCGGTGTTCTTCCGCGATCCGGTCCGCACCACGCCTCAGGGCGAGGGGCTGATCGTTGCGCCCGCCGATGGGCTGGTGACAATGGTGCAGCGCGTGCCGGTCCCGCGCGAGCTGGTCGGCGAGCTGGGCGATACGCCGATGATCCGGGTGTCGATCTTCATGTCGGTGTTCGACGTGCACATCAATCGTACCCCGATCGCGGGCACGATCCGGCAGGTGATCTATATCTCGGGCAAGTTCCTCAATGCCGATCTCGACAAGGCGTCGGAGGAGAACGAACGCCAGCACATCGTGGTCGAGGGCCGCGACGGCCGCCGGATCGGTTTCACCCAGATTGCGGGCCTGGTCGCGCGGCGGATCGTCGGCTTCGTCAAGCCTGGGGACATGGTCGCGACCGGTCAGCGCGTCGGCCTGATCCGCTTCGGCAGCCGTGTCGACGTCTTCCTGCCCGACGACATCATGCCGCAGGTCATTCCGGGCCAGCGCAGCATCGCGGGGGAGACCGTGATCGGCCGGATCGGCGGTTCGCCGATGAAGGGTCTATCGCAATGACACCACGGATCCACCGCGCGTGATCGAACCCGTGGAGCGTCCGCTACGCCGGATCCGCCGCAGCCCGCGCGGCCTGCCGTTGCGTGCGGTGGCGCCGAACGCGGTCACGGCGCTGGCGCTGTGTTCCGGGTTGAGCGGGGTGCGTTTCGCGATCGGTGGCGATTGGCATAGCGCCGCGACGATGATCATGGTCGCGGGTGTTCTCGACGGCCTAGACGGGCGGATCGCGCGGATGCTGCACGGCGAAAGCCGGTTCGGCGCCGAACTCGACTCGCTGTCCGACGCGATCTCCTTCGGAGTCGCGCCCGCGCTGATCATGTATCTCTGGTCGCTGGCGGCGCTGCCGCGGGTCGGCTGGATCGCGGCGTTGATGCTCGCGGTATTCTGCGCGCTTCGTCTCGCCCGCTTCAACGCGCAGATCGATACCACAGAGCAGCCACACAAATCGGCGGGGTTCCTCACCGGCATCCCCGCGCCCGCGGGGGCGGGGCTGGCGATGCTGCCGCTCTATCTGTGGTTCTGCACCGACGAGCCGCTGCTGGCCTCGCCCTATCTGGTGGCGCCTTGGGTCGCGTTCATCGCGGTGCTGATGGTGTCGAGCGTCGCTACCTTCTCGTGGAGCTCGCTGCGATTGCGCCGCACCGTGCGGTTCGAGGCGATCGCCGGCGTCGTGCTGTTGGGCGCTGCGCTGGTCTCGGCACCCTGGCACACCCTCAGCGCGATCTGCGTCGTCTACCTGCTGACGATACCGTTCAGCATCGCCAGCTACACGCGGGTCAAGCGGCTTCGCGCAGCCGGCGCAGCGGGGCGGGAACCGGTGCCGACGCCCAACGCCTGACCGCGATCCGCTGTTCGGCGGTCGCAAGCTGGGCAAGCGGCGAGAAACCCTGTTCGATGTTGCCCGCTGCGAGCGAGATGATCCGCTGCCACTGCGGCGCGATCGATGATGCGATGACCGCTACTGCGGCTACAAACGCGCCGCCGAAGATCATCAAGCTGAGAACTGCAACCATGTTCTTTCCCCTTGCCAGGCATCCGCTGACGCCTGTGGATAACTTTGCAAACCCGTGACTTCTCAACCGGTTCCCCGAATTGCGCCTGCGCAGTAGCCCGAGGACAGCTTGCACAGGGTAGATCACCGTATGAACATCTTATGTTCCAGCTATGTTCCTCCTGTCAAGCGACATCATCAGGTTGCAATCCGTTCCCGCTTCCGGTAAGGGCGCCGCCTCAAACCCGCATGGGAAGCATCATAGCCCGGTGCGTGACGGTCCGAGGGACCCGAGCGTCATCCGCTTCCCAGAGGCTCAACCGGAAGGAGTTATCCCTATGGCGGCACCCGTCGTCACCATGCAGCAGCTCATCGAGACTGGTGCACATTTCGGACACCAGACCCATCGCTGGAACCCGAAGATGAAGCCTTACATCTTCGGCGACCGCAACGGCGTCCACATCCTCGATCTGTCGCAGACCGTGCCGCTGTTCGCACGTGCGCTCGAATTCATCAGCTCCTCGGTTGCCTCGGGTGGCAAGGTCCTGTTCGTCGGCACCAAGCGCCAAGCGCAGGAAGCTGTCGCCGACGCCGCGCGCCGATCGGGCCAGCATTTCGTCAACCATCGCTGGCTTGGCGGCATGCTCACCAACTGGAAGACGATCAGCAACTCGATCAAGCGCCTCAAGACGCTCGAAGAGCAGCTGACCGGCGAGGTCGTCGGCCTCACCAAGAAGGAAGTGCTCCAGCTCACCCGTGAGAAGGACAAGCTCGAGCTGTCGCTCGGCGGCATCCGCGACATGGGTGGCATTCCGGACGTGATGTTCGTGATCGATGCCAACAAGGAAGAGCTGGCGATCAAGGAAGCCAACACGCTGGGTATCCCGGTCGTCGCGATCCTCGATTCGAACGTCTCGCCCGACGGCATCGCCTTTCCGGTCCCCGCCAACGACGACGCGAGCCGGGCGATCCGCCTGTACTGCGAAGCCATCGCGATCGCCGCCACCCGCGGCAACCAGGAGCAGCAGCGCCGCAGCGGTGCCGATATCGGCGCGATGATGGAGCCGCCGAAGGAAGAGGCGCTCGGCACCGATCCGGTCGTCGAGACTCCGGTCGAGACCGCCGGCGACAGCGACGTTCCGGCTGCTGACCCCGCGGTCGAAGCCGAGCTGGCCGCCGAGGGCGAGCGCCAGATCGACGCCTGACCCGTCGCATAACAGTCATGCGGGCGGGGTAGGGCATGGGCCCTCTCCCGCCCGCAGCCATATTCAGAGTAGAAGGATCAAAACGATGGCCGATATCACGGCAGCGATGGTCAAGGACCTGCGCGAGAAGAGCGGCGCGGGCATGATGGATTGCAAGAAGGCGCTGAGCGAGACCGCGGGCGAGATGGACGCGGCGATGGATTGGCTCCGCACCAAGGGCCTCGCCGCCGCCGCCAAGAAGTCGAGCCGCACCGCGGCCGAGGGGCTGGTCGGCGTCGCGGTAGCAGGGACCAAGGGTGCCGCGGTCGAGGTAAATTCGGAAACCGATTTCGTCGCCAAGAACGAGCAGTTCCAGCAGTTCGTCCGCGAAGTGACCCAGCTCGCGCTGGCCACCGGGGGCGACGTCGACGCGCTGAAGCGCGAAGCGATGCCGTCGGGGACCACCGTCGAGGAGGTGTTGACCAACAACATCGCCACGATCGGCGAGAACCAGTCGCTGCGTCGCGCCAAGCGCCTCGAAGTGTCGCAGGGCGCGGTGGTCGCCTATGTGCACAATCAGGCGTCGCCGGGCCTCGGCAAGATCGGCGTGCTCGTCGCGCTCGAATCCGATGCAGCCGACGACGTGCTCCAGGGCCTCGGCCGTCAGCTCGCGATGCACATCGCCGCGGCGTTCCCGAAGGCGCTGAACGAGGCCGACCTCGACGAGGCGGAGATCGAGCGCGAGCGCGCGATCGCGACCGAAAAGGCCGCCGATTCGGGCAAGCCCGCCGACATCATCGCCAAGATGGTCGAGGGCGGCATCGCCAAGTACCGCAAGGAAAACGCGCTGGTCAGCCAGCTGTTCGTAATCGACGGCAAGACCAAGATCTCGGATGTGGTCGCCAAGGCCGCCAAGGACGCCGGCGCCTCGATCGTGCTGAAGGACTATGTCCGCTTCCAGCTCGGCGAAGGTATCGAGCGCGAGCAGTCCGACTTCGCCGCCGAGGTTGCCGCCGCCTCGGGCGTGCCGCAGCCGACAGCCTGACCTTCGGCGGGCTCATGCCGGGCCCGCCGGACATCTCTCCGTCACCCCGGACCTATTCGGGGTGACGGATTGGCTCGCGACCTTGCTGCCCCGGTCGGCGACGATTGCGGCGGCATGCTGACTGTCTCCGGCAACATGGTTGCCCCGCTCGGCTGCCCCGCCTAAGGTCCGCGCCGTCCCCCGCAGACCACCGAGAACCATGCCGCGCTTCAAACGAATTCTGCTGAAACTTTCCGGCGAAGTCCTGATGGGCGAGGGCGGGCTGGCGATCGATCCCGCGGTCACCGCACGCGTCGCCGGGGAGATCGCGGACGCCAAGGCCAAGGGCTATGAACTCTGTGTCGTCGTCGGCGGCGGCAACATCTTCCGCGGGCTGGCAGCGGCCGCCAAGGGCTTCGAACGCGCGACCGCCGATTACATGGGCATGCTGGCGACCGTGATGAACGCGCTCGCGGTGCAGAATGCGCTCGAACAGATCGGCATCGACACCCGCGTGCAGTCCGCAATCCCGATGGCGAGCGTCTGCGAGCCGTTCATCCGCCGCCGCGCCGAGCGCCATCTGGAAAAAGGCCGCGTCGTGATCTTCGCCGCGGGGGTCGGCAGCCCGTTCTTCACCACCGACAGCGGCGCCGCGTTGCGCGCCGCCGAGCTGAAATGCGATGCGCTGTTCAAGGGCACCTCGGTCGACGGCGTCTACGATGCCGATCCGAAGAAGGTGCCGGGCGCCAAGCGTTACGAATCAATCAGTTACGACCGCGTCCTCGCCGACAATCTGAAAGTGATGGATGCGAGTGCGATCGCGCTTTGCCGCGAAAACGATATCCCGATCGTCGTCTTCAACATCCGCGAGCCCGGCAATCTAGCCGCGGTGCTTGCGGGTGAAGGGGTCTCGACGACCGTCCGCAACGAACAGGAGACCGTCAATGCCGGCCTATGACAAGGCAGATCTCGAGCGCCGGATGGCCGGTGCGGTCGAATCGCTGAAGCACGATCTTGGTGGCCTACGCACCGGGCGCGCGTCGACGACGCTGCTCGATCCGGTCACGGTCGAGGTCTATGGCAGTCATATGCCGCTGAACCAGGTCGCCACTGTTTCGGCACCCGAACCGCGGATGCTGTCGGTGCAGGTCTGGGACAAGTCGAACGTCGGCTCGGTCGAAAAGGCGATCCGATCGGCAGGGCTGGGGCTCAACCCGATCAATGACGGCAATACGCTGCGGCTGCCGATCCCCGACTTGACCGAGGAGCGCCGCAAGGAGCTCGCCAAAATCGCCAACCAGTACGCCGAGAAGGCGAGGATCGCGGTGCGCAACGTCCGCCGCGACGGCATGGACAGCCTGAAGATCGACGAGAAGAAGGGCGTGTTCGGCGAGGACGAGCGCAAGCGCCACGAGACCGAGGTGCAGAAGCTGACCGACGCGACGGTCGCGGACGTCGATGCCGCGGCATCGGGCAAGGAAAAAGAGATCCTCGGCAAGTGAGCCGCGCGTCGTCCGTGATTGGCGACGCGCGCCACCGGGGATGCGGACGGTGAGTTCCGCCCCGATCCTGTCGGCGGTGCCCGGCGGAGGCGCGATCCCGCGCCACGTCGCGATCATTATGGACGGCAACGGCCGCTGGGCAAAACAGCGCCACCTGCCGCGCCTCGCCGGTCATAAGGCCGGCGTCGACGCAGTGCGGAAGGTCACCCGCGCCGCGCGCGCTATGGGGATCGAGGCGCTGACGCTCTACGCCTTCTCGTCGGAGAATTGGCGCCGCCCCGAAGAAGAAGTCAGCGACCTCATGGGGCTGTTGCGGATCTTCATCCGCAGCGATCTCGACGAACTCGCGCGCGAGAATGTGCGGCTGCGCGTAATCGGCGACTATCGCCGCTTCGCGCCCGATCTGGTCGCAATGGTCGACGGCGCTATCGCGCGGACTGCGGGTAATGACGGCCCGATCCTCGCGATCGCGCTCAACTACGGCGCGCAGGCCGAACTCGTCGGCGCCGCACGGCAACTCGCCGAGGATGTCCGCGCCGGACGCATGGACCCGTCCGCGATCGACGCCGGCGCGATCGAGGCGCGGCTCGACACCCACGACCTTCCCCCGCTCGACCTGCTGATCCGCACCTCGGGCGAGCACCGCCTGTCGAACTTCCTGCTCTGGCAGGCCGCTTATGCCGAGTTGCTGTTCGTCGAGACGTTGTGGCCCGATTTCTCGCCTGCCGAGCTGGCCGAAGCGGTCGCGGCGTTCGGGCGGCGCCAACGGCGTTACGGAGGCTTGTGAACAGACCCGACCGGGCGGCACGTACGCCGTCGAATCTCCGCCTGCGGATGATCGCGAGCGTTGCCATGATCGCGGTGGCGACGGGCGCACTCTTCCTCGGCGGGATCGCGCTGTGGGTACTGGCGGTCGTCATCGCCATCGTGATGATGGGCGAATGGGCCGATCTTGAGAAGGTGCCGCCGAAGACGCGGCGGATGACGCAATTCGCACTCTCCGTGCCGCTGGCGCTGATGGCGCCGGCATCGCTGATCCTGGAGACGCGCGAGTTCTTCACGCTCGGCCTGGTCGCAGGCGCGGCGTTCTTCGTCGCGATCGTCACACGGCGGGGGCAGCTGGCGCTCGGCGTGGTATATTGCGCGATCCCGGTGATGGCGCTGGTGTTCGTGCGGCGTCAGGACGATGGGCTGCTGTTCGCCTTTTGGATGCTCGCGATCGTCTGGGCCTGCGACATCGGCGCGTTCTTTGCGGGGCGGAGCATCGGCGGGCCGAAACTGGCGCCACGGCTCAGCCCGAACAAGACCTGGGCCGGGCTGATCGGCGGCATCCTTCTGTCCACCGCGCTCGCGGCGATCCTCTACACCAATCACGGGCTGCCGTGGCGGTTGATGCTGGCGACGCCGCTGCTCGCCGCGCTCGCGCAGGGTGGTGACCTGTACGAAAGCTGGCTGAAACGCCGCGCCGGGGTGAAGGACAGCGGCAATATCCTGCCCGGCCATGGCGGCGTGCTCGACCGGCTCGACGGGCTTGTCCCGGTCGCGCCGATCGCTGCGCTGCTGGTCGTCGCGCCGCAGTTGTTCCGATGAGGACCGTCACCATCCTCGGCGCGACCGGATCGATCGGGACGTCGACGCTCGATCTCGTCGAGCGCGAGCCAGACCGTTTCCGCGTCCGCGCGCTCACCGCCAACACCGACGTCGCCGGCCTAGCCGCCGCCGCGATCCGCACCCACGCCGAGCGAGCGGTAATCGCCGACGAGGCGTGTTTCGACGCGTTGCGCGCCGCGCTGTTGGGATCCGGGGTCGAGGCGGCGGCGGGACGCGAGGCGATCATCGACGCCGCGGCGACCGGCGCGGACTGGACGATGGCCGCGATCGTCGGCTGCGCGGGGTTGGAGCCGGTGATGGCGGCGATCGCGACCGGCGGCGTCGTCGTGCTCGCCAACAAGGAGCCGCTGGTCTCCGCGGGCGAGGTGATCCTCGCCGCCGCGCGGGAAAGCGGCGCGACACTGCTGCCAGCGGACTCCGAACACAACGCGATCTTCCAATGCTTCGACTTCGCACGACCGGAAGGCGTGCGGCGGATCATCCTTACCGCGAGCGGCGGCCCGTTCCGGGACTATACGATCGAACAGATGCGCGGCGTCACGCGCGAACAGGCGGTGGCCCACCCGAACTGGGCGATGGGCGCCAAGATCTCGATCGATTCGGCGACGATGATGAACAAGGGGCTGGAACTGATCGAAGCGGCACGGCTGTTCCCGGTTCCCGCCGATCGCATCGAAATCGTGCTCCACCGCCAGTCGGTGATCCACTCAATGGTCGATTATGTCGACGGATCGATGCTCGCCCAGCTCGGGCCGTCCGACATGCGGGTGCCGATCGCGCACACGCTGGCATGGCCGGCGCGGATGACGACACCAATGGCGCCGCTCGATCTCGTCGCGATCGGCAAGCTCGAATTCGAGGCACCTGATCCAGTACGCTTTCCGGCGCTGCGGCTGGCGCGCGAGGCGCTGCAGGCGGGGGGCGCACGCCCCGCGATCCTCAACGCCGCCAACGAGATTGCGGTCGAGGCGTTTCTGCAGCGGCGGATCGGCTTCCTCGAAATTGCCGCAATCGTCGACGATACGCTTGCGCGCTACGATCCGGCCGCGCCGACCGATCTGGCGGCGGTACTCGCCGTCGATTCCGAGGCGAGGGCATTGGCGATCGAGCGTGTAGAGGATTGCGTGGCTTGATCGAAGCACCCGGTATTCTGCTGACCGTCGTCGCGTTCGTCTGCGTGATCGGCCCGCTCGTCTTCGTCCACGAGATGGGTCATTATCTCGCCGGTCGCGTGTTCGGGGTGAAAGCAGATGCCTTCGCGATCGGCTTCGGTCGCGAAATCGCGGGCTTCACCGATCGCCGCGGCACCCGCTGGAAGTTCGGCTGGCTGCCGCTCGGCGGCTACGTGAAGTTCGCGGGCGACATGAACCCGGCCGGGCAACCCTCGGCGGACTGGCTCGCGCTGCCGGCCGAGGAACGCAGCCGGACCTTCCAGGCGAAGACCGTATGGCAGCGCGCGATCATCGTCGCCGCAGGACCGGTGGTGAACTTCCTGGTTGCGATCCTGATCCTCGGCGGGTTCGCGCTGGCTTATGGCGACGCGCGCATTCCGCCGGTCGTCGGTGGGGTAAGCCCCGGCAGCGCCGCGGCGGTCGCTGGCATCCGCGAGGGCGATACGATCGTCGCGCTCGGCGGGCGCCAGGTCGATACCTTCGATGACATGGTGCGCTATGTCCGTATCCGGGCCGGCGAGCGGGTCCGTATCGACCTGCGTCGGGGCGGAGCGCCGCTGTCGCGCGATGCGATCATCGCGACCGACGTGCAGCGCGACCGGTTCGGCAACGAATACCGGATGGGTCGCCTCGGGGTCGCCGCCGGATCGATGGTGATCGAGCCGGTCGGCCTGCTCGACGCCCCGGGCATCGCGGTGCGGCGTACCGGTGAGATCGTCCAGATGATGGTCGAGACGATGGGTCAGGTGATCTCCGGCCGGCGATCGGTGAAGGAACTCGGCGGGCCGCTCAGCATCGCTCGGGTGTCGGGCGAGCAGCTGTCGCTCGGCCCACAAGCCTTTGTTTTCCTGATTGCGCTGGTTTCGATCAATCTGGGGTTCATCAATCTGCTGCCAGTACCGATGCTGGATGGTGGCCATTTGCTCTTCTACGGGATCGAGGCGGTGCGCCGTCGGCCGGTCGAGCCGCAGGTCCAGGAATGGGCGTATCGCGGCGGTCTGGCGGCGATCCTCGCGCTGATGCTGATCGTGACGTTCAACGATCTGGGCAGTTTCGGTCTTTGGGCAAAGCTCGCCGGGTTGATTGGCTGACCGGGTTAGGGCAGGGCGGCGGCCGATGTGGCGCCGCGCATTTCTAGGCGGCTTGGGGTGAATAGTGACAGCGAACGACGGTAACAATTTCGGTGCGCGCGCGGTCGCCCTGCTGCTCGCGGGCACCATGCTGGCAAGCGTCGCCACGCCGGCCCTTGCGCAGGGCCGGCCGGCTCGTGGTGCGCGGCCTGCCGCCGCGCCGGCGGGCCCCACCGGGCCCGCGATCGTTCCGCGCGGCACCGCCACGCCCGCCGTCGATTCCACCGATCCCAACGCACTGACGATCAAAACGCTCCGCGTTGAAGGATCGCAGCGGATCGAACCCGAGACGGTGCTGTCCTACACCAAGCTGCGGGTCGGCCTGCGCTACACGAACGAGACGCTCGACCAGGCGCTGAAGGACCTGCAAGCGAGCGACCTCTTCGTCGAGTTCTCGATCAGCGGCGTCGAAAGCGGCGACATCGTCGTGCGGATCCGCGAGAACCCGATCATCAACCGGGTGATCCTGGAGGGCAACAAGGCGCTGAAGGCCGACAAGATCACCAAGGAGATCAAGCTGTCGCCGCGGCAGATCTTCACCCGCACCGCGGTTCGCCAGGACGTCGCGCGGATCATCGAACTGTACCGCCGCCAGGGCCGCTTCGCCGCGGTGGTGTCGCCGAAGATGGTCAGCCTCGATCAGAACCGCGTCGACGTGGTGTTCGAGATCACCGAAGGCCCGAAATCCAAGGTCCGCCAGATCAATATCCTGGGGAACGAGATCTTCTCCGACGACAAGCTGCGTGGCGAGATGGCGACCAAGCAGTCGCGCTGGTTCCGGCTGCTGTCGTCGAACACCTCCTACGATCAGGATCGCCTGAACTACGATCAGCAAAAGCTGCGCCAATATTATCTGACCGAGGGCTATGCCGATTTCCGCGTGACTTCTGCGGTGGCGGAGCTGACCCCGGACAAGCGCGATTTCATCATCACCTACGTCGTCGAGGAAGGTAAGCGCTACAAGTTCGGCGACGTCACCGTGGACAGCGAGATCCGCGATTTCGACAACAAGCGGCTCGCCGCGGCGCTGCCGGTCAAGAAGGACGCGTGGTACAACGCCAAGCTCGTCGAGAATTCGGTCGATCAGCTGAACGAGGCCGCGGGCCTGTTCGGCTATGCATTCACCGACGTCAATCCGGAGTTCCAGAAGGACGCCGAGACGCTGACGATGTCGATGAACTTCCACATCGCGCAGGCGCAGCGCTCCTATGTCGAGCGGGTGGAGATCAACGGCAACACTCAGACCCAGGACAAGGTGGTACGCCGCGAGATGCGCCTGGCGGAGGGCGATGCGTTCAACAGCTTCCAGATGAAGCGTAGCCAGGATCGCATCAATTCGCTCGGCTATTTCCAGGACAAGATGGAGATCAAGCCGACCCCGGGCTCGTCGCCCGACCGGGTGATCCTGGAGACCAACCTCGAAGAGAAATCGACCGGCGAGCTGCAGCTGTCGGCGGGCTATTCGAGCCTCGAGCGCTTCATCATCCAGGCGAACATCACCCAGCGCAACTTCCGCGGCAAAGGCCAGGAATTGCGCGCCGGCGTCAATTATTCGAGCTATTCGAAGTCGATCGAGCTCGGCTTTACCGAGCCGTATCTGTTCGACAAGAACGTCGCGGTAGGGCTCGACCTGTTCCGCCGCGACTATAACTCGTTCAACTATAATGGCGACGATCGCCAGACCACCTATTCGCAGGTTTCGACCGGCTTCCAGCTGCGCACCGGCGTGCCGCTGACCGAATATTGGTCGCTATCGGGGCGCTACGGCCTGTCGTACGACGAGGTGAAGCTCGATCGCGGGCTCTATTACACCGACATCAACGGCGACGGCGTTCGCGGCAATTCGCCCGGGGATACCTGTTCGAACCTTCAAGCGGGCCGTTATCTCTGCGAGGCGATCGGCAATCGCTGGACCTCGTCGGTCGGCGCTTCGCTGCTCTACGACAGCCTCAACAGCCGGCTGCGTCCGACCGCGGGCCAGCGACTGTCGCTTAGCGCCGACTTCGCCGGCCTCGGCGGCGACGTGAAGTACGCCCGCGCGCGGTTCGAGGGCTCCAAGTTCATGAGTCTGGGTAGCGGGTTCATCTTTTCGCTGACCGGAGAGGGCGGCGTCATCAAGTCGCTCGAGAAGGATCGCGGCCCCGGCGTCGACAGCGTCAGGATCACCGACCGCTTCTATCTGGGCGAGCCGCAGTTCCGCGGCTTCAACATTCGCGGCGTCGGCCCGCGCGTGCTCCGCCAGCAGTTCACGACCGACGCTAACGGCAAGCAGATCCTGATCACGGATCGCAATCAGACGATCGACGACGCGCTCGGTGGCCGTGCCTATTACCTGGCACGTGCCGAGATCGAGATCCCGTTGGGTGCGGGTGCGCGCGAACTCGGGCTGCGGCCGACCGTCTATGCGCAGATGGGTAGCCTGTTCGGGATCAAGCGGCCGCTGCCGACCGCGACCTTCCCGACGATCACCGATGCGCAAGGCAACGTGACGGTGCTGCCGATTACGACGCTGTTGCGCGATAGCGCGGGGCGGCAGCTCTACAACGTGCCGTCGGGCAACGCGACCAACGCCGGCGCCTTTACGACCTGCCAGATCGGGTATTCGGCAACGGCCGGCGGCGTCTGCGCTGGTGATTCCACCAACCTGATCGCATCGAACTCGACCCCGCCATTCCAGGAAACCTTCCTCGGTAATTCGCCCAAGCCGCGCGTTACCGTCGGCTTCGGCGTCAACTGGACGTCGCCGTTCGGCCCGCTTCGTATCGACATCGCCAAGGCTCTCGTCAGCCAAAAGGGCGACGATGAAAAACTCGTGACCTTCAACGTAGGAACCCAGTTCTGATGACCAACACCATGACCATGCTGACGCGCGCCGTCGCCACCGCCGCGATCGTCGCGGCCGCTCCCGCCGTCGCACAGGTAGGCGGCATCGCCACCGCCGCGCCCGACAGCGCGATCCTCAGCGCGAAAGCGTTCGGCGCCGCGAATACCCAGATCTCGACCACCTACAAGGCGCAGCTCGACCAGGCGTCCACCAAGCAGACCGCGCTCACCGCGCAGATCCGCACGCTGCTCGACACCAACAAGGACGGCCAGATCTCGCAGGAGGAATATCAGGCGAGCCAGGTCGCGACCAATCCGATCAGCGGCCGCGTGAAGGCCGCCGAGACCGCGGGCCAGCCCGCGATCGACCAGCTCCGCGCGCCCGCGGTGAAGGCGCAGGCCTATGCGATCGAGCAGGTCGCGCTGAAGTACGACGCCGCGCTCCAGGCGGTGGTCCGCGCCAAGAACATCAACATCGTGCTGTCGCCCAACGCGATCCAGTACGCGCCGCCGACGGTCGACGTCACCAAGGACGTGATCGCCGAGCTCGATCGCCAGACCCCGACCGTGCCGATCACCGCCCCCGCCAACTGGCAGCCGAGCCAGGACACGGTGACGTTGCTCCAGCAGTACCGCCAGGCGGTGTACATGCAGGAAATGCGTCGCGCGCAGGGCGCACAGCAGGGCCCAGCCCCCGCAGCGGGCACCACGCCGCCAGCCGCCGCGCCCAAGGCGCCCACCGGCCGGTGAGCGAGGCCGACGCCCGGCCCGCGATGACCGCGCTCGATATCGGGCGGGTCATGGCGGCGCTGCCCCACCGCTACCCGATGCTCCTGGTCGATCGTGTCGAGGATATCGTCCTCGACACGTCGATCGTGGCGGTGAAGGCGGTCACGATCAACGAAGGCTTCTTCCAGGGCCATTTCCCCGGCCGGCCGATCATGCCAGGCGTCCTCATCGTCGAGGCGTTGGCGCAGGCGGCGGGGATCCTCGCGGTCGAAAGCCTGGGTCTCGCCGGCTCGGGCAAGCTCGTCTATTTCATGGCGATCGATGGCGCCAAGTTCCGCAAGCCGGTCGAGCCCGGCGTGCTGATGCGGCTGGAGGCCGAGTTCGTCCAGAAACGCGCGAGCGTCTGCAAGTTCGCCGGCCGCGCGAAGATCGATGGGCAGGTCGTCGCCGAGGCGAACTTCACCGCGATGATCGCCGATCCGCCGAAGGCGTAACGGCGCCGGCCCATCGGCACGGCGCCGGCACCTTTGACTTGAACCCCGCGCTCGGCTACGGGCGCGCCTTCCTTTTGGCTGGTCGGTAACCAGCCGCCCCAGGAGCAGATATCATGAAGCAAGACACCCATCCCGACTATCACATGATCAAGGTCCAGATGACCGACGGCACCGTGTTCGAGACCCGCTCCACCTGGGGCAAGGAAGGCGACACGATGCAGCTCGACATCGACCCGCTGGCGCATCCGGCCTGGACCGGCGGTCGCGGCACGATGCTCGACGCAGGCGGCCAGGTGGCGCGCTTCAACAAGCGCTTCGGCGGTGGGCTGACCCTCCGCAAGAGCTGAGGGCCGGGGGCAGGCGCCCCCTCATCAGCAAACGTTCAGGACCGGCGCCGCGACCTGCGCGCGCCGGTCTTTTCGTGCCGTCGGGGTTGGCGGAGAGAGTGGGATTCGAACCCACGGTGGGCTTGCACCCACGGCGGTTTTCAAGACCGCTGCCTTAAACCACTCGGCCATCTCTCCGTGCCGCGCGCAGATAGAGCCAGCGCGCCCGTTCGTGCAAGTGCCGCGACGGTGCGAGGTTCCGGGTGCACGTTCGCTGTGCCACTGTCGGCCGCAGTAGAGGGGCAGCTTAGATGATGACGCAGGGAGCCGGCTGGTGGCGCCGCGCGGTGGCGCTTACACTGGCGGTGGTCGCGACGCCGGCCGCCGCGCAGGACGATGCGGCATTCCAGACCTATCTGGCGACGCTCCGCCAGCAGGCGGTCGCGCAGGGCGTGACCGCGCGTACCGCCGACGCGGTGTTTCCGACGCTGACGCTCAACCAGCGGGTGATCGATCTCGATCGCGGGCAGCCCGGCGGCGGCGCCAACACCGGCCAAGCGGTGTCGAGCCCGCCCTTCGCCCCCTACAAGGCACAGCATGTCGATGCCGCGCGGATCGCGCGCGGGCGGCAGGCCTATCAGGCGCAGCGCTCACGGTTGCAGAGCATCGAGCGCGAGACCGGGGTGCCGGAGGCGATCATGGTCGCGATCTGGGGGCACGAGACCAATTACGGCGCCTATACCGGCAATTTCGACCTGCTGCGCTCGCTCGCCAGCCTTGCGTACGAAGGGCGGCGGCGGGAGCTGTTCGCGGGCGAGTTCATCGCCGGGCTGAAGATGCTCGACCGCGGCGTCACCCGCGATCAGCTGAAGGGCAGCTGGGCGGGGGCGACCGGCAACCCGCAATTTCTGCCCTCGATCTACCTGCGGCTGGCGCGCGACGGCGACGGGGACGGCCGTGCCGACATCTGGAACAGCGAGGCGGACACGCTCGCGTCGATCGCCAACTATTTCACCGACGCCGGCTGGCGTCCCGGCCAGCCCTGGGGCGTCGCGGTGACGGTACCGGCGGGGCTCGACCGCGATGGGATCACCAACAAGCTGGTGTCGCCGCGCTGCCCGAGGGTGTTCGCGCGGCACAGCCGCTGGCGGACGATCGCGGAATGGCGCGCGCTGGGGATCTCGCCGCAGGGGCGCTGGCCCGCGGACGACGTGCAAGCGACGTTGATCGAGCCCGACGGCCCCGGCGCCACAGCCTATCTGCTGACCGGCAACTACCGCGTCATCCTCGATTACAATTGCTCTAATTTTTACGCTTTGTCGGTAGGGCTGCTCGCCGATGCCGTCGAAAGCTGAAGCCCTCTTCGCCGCGTTGCTGCTCGCCGCCTGCACCGGCGGCAACGGCCGCGCGGTCGCCGCGCCCGCGGGCGCGTTCGTCGCCTATGACGCGAGTGGCCTCGCCAGCTGGTATGGTGACGAGCTTGCGGGCAGCCGCACCGCATCGGGCGCGCGGTTCGATCCCGCGGGCGTGACGGCGGCGCATAGGTCGCTGCCACTTGGATCGTTCGTCGAGGTCACCTCGGCTGCCACCGGGCGATCGATCATCGTCCTGATCAACGATCGCGGACCCGGTCGAAAGGACCGGCTGATCGATCTTTCGCGCGGTGCGGCGCAGCAGCTCGGCTTCGGCGGGCGCTCGACCGCCAGCGTCCGCGTCCGCGCGGTGACGCCGTCGCCCGAGATCGCACGCGCGTTGCGGGCAGGGCGATCCGCCGCGGCGACCAGCGAGGCCCGCGTCGAGCGGGTCCTCAGCGACGATCTCCACCTGCTAACGCCGCGCGCCCTTCCGGCAATCGGCGAGAACCGCGCCTACTTCGTTCAAATAGCGACCTTTTCGAACAAGGAACGTGCCGAATCGCTAGCGCGCGCCGCCGGTGCGACGGTCTCCGCTGCGGGCAATCTGTGGCGCGTGCGGATCGGTCCGCTGGTCGGTGCGAAAGCGGTGCAACGCGCGCGTGACGCGGTCGCGAACCGGGGCTATGGCGACGCCAGGATCCTACCCGCGGACTGATCGTCCGCCACATTCTAGCCCGCGGACCGAGGTCCGCCACAGTCTGGACGTTGATGATGAAGAAGCTGATCGTCGCCCCGCTTGCCGTCTCGTTGCTGGTCTATCCATCGATGGCCGCGGCGCCGCAGTTCCAGACCAACGCCCCGATCGCGTATATGGAGGATCTCTCGTCGGGCGCGGTGCTGTTCCAGCGCGACGCCGAGCGCCGCATGCCCCCCGCGTCGATGGCGAAGATGATGACGGTCTACGTCGCGTTCGACATGATCAAGAAGGGCGAGCTGAAGCTCAACCAGATGATCACCGTGCGTCCGGAGACCTGGGCGAAATGGCACGGCCCGGCAGCGGGTTCGACGATGTTCCTGTCCGCGGGCGAGAGCGTCAGCGTCGCCAATCTGCTCTACGGGATCGTCACCCTGTCGGGCAACGACGCCTGCGTCGTGCTTGCAGAGGGCATCTCGGGATCCGAAGAGGCGTTCGCCGAGCGGATGAACCGCGTCGCGGGCGAAATCGGGCTGAAGAACAGCCATTTCGGTAATTCCAACGGTTGGCCCGACAATGGCGTCACCTATGTCACCGCGCACGATCTGGCCGATCTTGCCGGCGCGACGATCACCAATCATCCCAAGCTCTACAAGCAATTCTATTCGCGGCGCGATTTCACCTGGGGCAAGACAATGGGCGGCAGCGCCATCACCCAGGCGAACCGCGATCCGCTGCTCGGCCGCGTCGCCGGCGCCGACGGGCTGAAGACCGGGCACACCGACGAGGCGGGCTATGGCTTCACAGGATCGGCGGAGCAGAACGGCCGGCGGCTGGTGATGGTTGTCGCAGGGTTGTCGAGCTTCAACCAGCGGATCGAGGAATCGGTGCGCTTCATGGATTGGGGCTTTCGCGCGTGGCAGGCCAAGCCGATCGTCGCAAAGGGCAAGCTCGTTGAGACCGCAGCGGTGCAGTTGGGAGACTCCAGCACGGTCGGTCTCGTCGCGCCCAAGGCGCTGACGGTCGCGCTGCCCGCCGGTGCCACCCCGGTGCTCCGCGCCAAGGTGGTCTATGATGGCCCGATCAAGGCGCCGATCAAGGCTGGACAGCACATTGCCGACCTGGTCGTGACCTCGGCGGACATGCCCGAACAGCGGCTGCCGCTGGTCGCCGACAAGGACGTCGGCGTGGCGGGTTTCTTCGGTCGTGCCTGGGCCGGCCTGACCTCGATCTTCGGGTGATGCGCCGGGTGACGCGATGACGTCACTGATCGGCAACACCGCCGCACAGGCCGCGTTCGGCGCGGCGATGCAAGGCAGGTCGCTGCATCACGCCTGGCTGCTGGTCGGTCCGGAGGGCGTCGGCAAGGCGAGCTTCGCGCGCGCCGCGGCGTTGCGCATGCTCGCCGAGGGCGCCTTTCCGGGCGGCTTGGCGCCGGGTGCCGAGGTGCCGACCGGGCATCCGACGCGCGCGCTGGTCGACGCGGGGTCGCACCCCGACTTCAAGACGCTGGCGCGCCTGCCCAAGGATTCGGACAAGCCCGACCAGGATCTCGCACGCAGCATCACGATCGCGCAGGTCCGCAGCCTGCAGCCGATGTTCGCGACGATGCCGTCGATGAGCGCGCGGCGGGTGGTGGTGATCGACGCCGCCGACGATCTCGAGCGCGGCGGGGCCAATGCGCTGCTGAAGAACCTCGAGGAACCGCCTGCAGGCACGATCTTCCTGCTGGTGAGCCACGCGCCCGGACGGCTGCTGCCGACGATCCGCTCGCGCTGCCGGCTGTTGCGGTTCGAGGCGCTGGCGGAGGATCAGGTCGCGAGCGTGTTGCACGGCCAATTGCCCGCTGCGGCGCCCGAAGACATCGCCGCGTTGGCCCGGACCGCCGACGGCGCGCCGGGTCGCGCGTTGCGTCATGCCGGGCTGGACGTGCTCGGCATGCAGCGCGCGCTGACCACGATCGCCACGAGCGGCGATCCCGACAATCGCGAGCGGGTGAAGCTGGCGCGGGCGCTCGCGGGCAAGGCTGCGGCACCTCGCTACGCCGCCTTCCTCGATCTCGCACCGTCGTTCATCGCCCGCGCTGCGCGGGCGCGGAGCGGGCCGCCGCTGAAGGTCGCGCTCGACGCGCATGCCGCGGCGCGCGATCTCGCCGGCGCGGCGCTCGGGCTTTCGCTCGATCCACAGGCGACGGTGTTCGAGATGGCAGGGATGGTCGCGCGGCTTCGATAGGCTTCACCTCGCCGAGGCGATCGACTACGAGCCGGGCATGGCCGAACCCTATTACATCACGACCGCGATTCACTATCCCAACGGGCGCCCGCATATCGGCCACGCCTATGAGATGATCGCAGCCGACGCGATCGCGCGTTTCCAGCGCCAGGCCGGGCGCGACGTGCTGTTCCAGACCGGCACCGACGAACACGGGCTGAAGATGGCGCAAGCGGCGCGCGACCGCGGTGTGCCCGTTCGCGCGTTCGCCGACGAGATGTCGTCGCATTTCAGCAGCATGGCCGATCGTCTTGGCATCTCCTACGATCGGTTCATCCGCACCGTCGATGACGATCACTATGCCGCGAGCAAGGCGATCTGGCAGGCGATGGCGGATGCGGGCGACCTGTACCTCGATCGTTACGAGGGCTGGTACTCGGTCCGCGATGAAGCCTTTTACGACGAGGCCGAGCTGACCGGGGAAGGGGATGATCGCCGCTCTCCGCAGGGCACGCCGGTGGAATGGACGGCGGAGGAGACCTGGTTCTTCCGGCTTTCCAAATACCAGCAGCCGCTGCTCGATTACTACGCCGCCAATCCCGACTTCATCCGCCCCGACAGCCGCCGCAACGAGGTGCTCCGCTTCGTCGAGGGTGGTTTGTCCGACCTGTCGGTATCGCGCACCAGCTTCGACTGGGGCGTACCGGTGCCGGGCAGCCCCGGTCATGTCATGTATGTCTGGGTCGACGCGTTGACCAACTACATCACCGGCACCGGCTATCCCGATGCGGGGGCGGAAGGCGCGCGCCACTGGCCGGCCGATCTGCACCTGATCGGCAAGGATATCGTGCGTTTTCACGCGGTTTACTGGCCAGCTTTCCTGATGTCAGCGAGGATTGCTCTGCCGAAAAGCGTGTTCGGGCACGGCTTCCTGCTCAGCCGCGGCGAGAAGATGTCCAAGTCGGTCGGCAACGTCGTCGATCCGATCGCGCTCGCCGATGCCTTCGGGGTCGATGCGCTGCGCTATTTCTTCCTGCGCGAAGTGAGCTTCGGACAGGACGGCTCCTATTCGCCCGAGGCGATCGTCACCCGCGTCAACGCCGAACTCGCCAACAGCTTCGGCAACCTGGCCCAACGCACCTTGTCGTTCATCGCCAAGAATCTGGAAGGCGCGTTTCCCGACGCGGGAGAGGCGGCGGACGCCGACGCCTTGTTGATCGAGGAGGTCGTCGTCGCCTGTGCGGGGCTCAACACCGCGTTCGCCGATCTGATGCTGTCGCAGGGGATCGAGGCGTGGATGCGCGGTGTCTTCGCCTGCAACCAATATATCGATGCGCAGGCGCCCTGGGCGCTCCGGAAGACCGATCCCGCTCGCATGCACGCGGTGTTGCGGACGCTGGTACGCGCGATCCGCATGCTCGCGATTGCGATCCTCCCGGTCGTGCCGGAGGCGGCGGGCAAGGTGCTCGACCAGATCGGCGCCGACGAGCGCGATCATGCCGCGATCGACGACGATGGATGGTACGACCGGGTCGCCGCGTCGGGGTTCAGGATTGCGCCGCCGACCCCGATCTTCCCGCGACTGGAGATGCCGGCGGAGGTGGCGTGATGCTCGCCGACAGCCATTGCCACCTCAACTACAAGGGCGTGTTCGAACAGCAGGGCGAGATCCTCGCGCGCGCTCGGGCAAGCGGGGTCGGCGCGATGCTCAACATCTCGACCCGCGAAAGCGAATGGGACGCGGTGGTGGCGACCGCCGAGCGCGAGCCAGACGTCTGGGCGGCGATCGGCATTCACCCTCACGATGCCGACGCACATGCCGATCTCGGCACAGCAACGCTTGTCGAGCGGGCGTCACACCCGCGCGTCGTCGCGATCGGCGAGAGCGGGCTCGACTATCATTACGACCGGTCGGATCGCGAGCGCCAGCAGGCCAATTTCCGTACCCATCTTGCCGCCTGTCGCGAGACCGGCCTGCCGATTATCGTCCACACCCGCGATGCCGAGGCGGACACGCTGGCGATCCTGGCCGACGAACTGGGGAAGGGGGCCTATCGCGGGGTGATCCACTGCTTCACCGCCAGTGGAGACTTCGCGGATCAGGCGCTCGCGATGGGATTTTACATCTCTATCTCGGGCATCGTCACCTTCAAGAACGCCCGCGAGATCCAGGAGACCGCCGCCCGCATCCCGGCGGATCGGCTATTGATCGAGACCGACGCGCCGTTCCTCGCTCCCGTTCCCCACCGCGGCAAGTCTGGCGAGCCCGCCTATGTCGCGGACACGGCGCGCTTCCTTGCCGGCCTGCGCGGGGTGAGCGCGGAGGAGCTGGCCGAAACCACCGCCGCCAATTTCTTCACGCTGTTCGGAAAAGCCAAAGGGTGAGGGTCCGTATCCTCGGTTCCGGAACCTCGTCGGGCGTCCCGCGGATCGGCAACGACTGGGGCGTCTGCGATCCCGCCGAACCGCGCAATCGCCGCTTGCGATCATCGATCCTGGTCGAACATGGCGATACCCGGATCCTGATCGACACCAGTCCGGACATGCGCGAGCAATTGCTCGCCGCCAACGTCGCCGCGCTCGACGCAGTGATCTGGACCCATGATCATGCCGACCACTGCCACGGGATCGACGACCTGCGGCAGGTGTTCCACGCGATCGGCCGGCCGGTGGTCGGCTATGCGCGGCCTGCGACGCTAGCGGTGTTGGAGGAGCGCTTCACTTATGCATTTCGCGGGCGCAGCGGCTATCCCTCGACCGTCGCGGCGTCGATCCTGCCGGACCGGACTACGATTGGCGGCATCGACATCACCGTCGTCGATCAGCCGCACGGATCGATCCTGTCGGCTGGCTTGCGGTTCGATGCGGATGGTGTTTCAATCGGATATGCGACCGATTTCAACATCATGACGGATGATATGGCTGCAACCTATCAAGATCTCGACGTCTGGATCGTCGATGCGTTGCGCGAGGCACCGCACCCGACGCATCCCGACCTTGCGACCGCGCTCGGCTGGATCGAGGCGCTTCGCCCGAAACAGGCCGCGCTGGTTCATATGGATCACAGCATGGATTATGAGTCGCTGCGTCGCATCCTGCCCGCCGGTGTCGAGCCCGGTTACGACGGCATGGTCTTGCCGCAATGAGCGCCGACCGTAGCGCCGACGCGCTGCTGTTCGTGCTGCTGCTGATCCTGCCGCTGTCGGCCCTGATCGCGCGGCGGGTTCCGCTTAAGCGCACCGGTGCCATGGCGCTTGCGTGGGCTGCGATCTTTGCGGTCGGGCTGCTGATTGCGAGCCAGCGCCACCGCTTCGTGGGTATTACGAGCCTGTTCAGCGACCAGCAGGTCGAGGGCGCCGAGACCCGTATCGCGATGGCGGAGGACGGGCATTTCTGGGCCGAGGTGACGATCAACGGCGTTCGGCGGCGAATGTTGATCGACAGCGGCGCAACCACAACGGCCTTGTCCGCGGCAACCGCGGCCGCCGCCAAGCTCGATATGGAGCAGAGTCCGTTTCCGGCGATCCTTAACACCGCGAACGGCTCCATCGCCGCCCGAACCGCAACCGTCGCGGTCCTGACCGTGGGTAATGTCACTGCGCGCGACTTCGGCGTCGTCGTGTCGCCGGCGTTCGGCGACACCGACGTGCTGGGGATGAACTTCCTGTCGCGTCTGCAATCGTGGCGCGTCGAGGGGCAGACGCTGGTGCTGGTGCCGAACGGGACATAGATTTTACATAATGTGGATTATCGGCTTTTTCGATATGTTCTGGGGCTTTGTCGGCACGTTCGGGCACCTGCCCCTGCAAACGTCAGATCGGCCGACCCAGCCTGAACTACGACGGCGCAGTCTGCTCTCTAGAACTCGATCCTAAACGCACAGGCCGACCGCGGCACCGATACATCCAGCTCGATTCGTAACGCGCCATCGGTCTGCGCGAACCTCGACGCCGCAGACGCACCCAGCATCCGCACCCGACGTACCGGCCGCCGCTCATGCCCGGCATTGCGCCCGAGCGCCTCGATCACCACCGCGCCATCCGGTGTCGCCAACGTGATCGCATATACCACATCCGCCTTCGTCGTGAACCGGATGTCCTGCGCGGTGTAGCCGGCGCTTTCCTTGAAAGCGCCGGCCGCGACTTGCGTCGGTCCTTCGCCGAACACCTTCCACGGCCGCGTGCCATGGATCGCCTCACCGTTGACCGCCATCCACCCCGTCATCTCGGCAAGGAATTTCCGCGATTCCGGCGGCAGCGCGCCGTCGGGATATTGCACGACGTTGATCAGCAGATTGCCGTTCTTGCTGACCACGTCGGCGAGCATCGCGATCACCTCGCCGGTGGCCTTGTAGGTGTATCCGTCGCTATAGAACCAGTCGCCGATCGAGGTGTCGGTCTGCCACGGCAGCGGGTTGATGCCGCTGAATACCCCGCGCTCGACATCCTCGACCCCGGCCTCCTTGTAGAACTCACCGGTGCCGAGATCCTTGTACGCGTAGACCGCTTCAAGCCTGCCGCCGTGTCGCGCGCGGTTTGCGTTATAGAAATTGGCGAGCATTGTCCGCCCGACCACCCCGAACGGCAGGCCGCCATCGGTGTAGAGATAATCGGGCTGATAGTTGTCGAGCAGATCGGTGATGCGGTCGAACCAGCGCTGGTGCCACGCGGGATCGTTGGCGTACCAGGAGCGACCCCAGCGGAACGGCTCGTCATGCGCCGGGTGATAGAGCGCGGCATAGGCCGGGTCGGCACCGTCATAGGCGACCCCGCCGAGCGGAGCGACCTGATCATATTGGTGGCTGGTGACGAACCACGCGTAGCTCGGCCCGAGATGTTCGGACACGCCGAACCGCAGCCCGCGCTTGCGCGCCGCGGTTCGCCAGGCGCCGACGATGTCGCGCTTCGGCCCCATCGCGACCGCGTTCCAGCGATGATGCTTCGAATTCCAAAGATCGAAATTGTCGTGGTGCACGCCCATCGTGACGAAATACTTTACCCCCGCCCCGGCATAGAGCGACATCAGCGCATCGGGGTCGAACTGTTCCGCTTTCCATAGCGGTATCAAATCTTTGTAGCCATGTTTGGAGGGATGACCGTAGGTCTTCAGATGATGGTCGTAATGGGGATGGCCATAAATATACATGTTCCGCGCATACCAGTCGCCCTGCCGCGGCACAGATTGCGGGCCCCAATGCGACCAGATTCCGAATTTTGCATCCCTGAACCAGTCGGGAGTCGAATAGGTCTTGAGCGAGGCCGGTGTCGGCTGGAACGGCCCCGCCGTGGTCGACAACCGGTAGTCGACCAGTGCCGGTGCGGCGGGGAATGTCGCCTTCGCGGTGCCAGCAGCAAGCGGCAGAACGAGAGAGGCACCGAGTAACGAACGTCTGCTCTGGTCGATCATCGTGCCTACCCTTCCCCTACCCGCTCAGCTCAACATGAAACTCGCATCCTGCAAGCCCCGCGCGATGCGCACTTCGTCGCCTGCCGCCTGGAGGTACAGGCCACCCGCGCCGACCAGCCGAAACGCCCGGCGATCGCGGCCCTGTTCGACCGGCACGAAGCTGCTGCGTGCCGCGATCCCCGCGCTGCCGTCGTCGCGCGCGAGCACCACCCGCCCGGCGCCGTCGTGGCACAGCCGCTCACCGCGCCGCTCGATCGGTTCGAAGGCGATGCTGCCCCCCTTCCCCGCCACCTGGCGGATCTGGGTCGAGGCAAGCGAGCCGGTACCGATCTCGAACCGGTCGCCGCGCAGGCGAAGGAAGGCGCCGGAACGGTTCGTGGGCGCCATGCGGTACGGCAGCGGGCCGTTGCCAACGGGAATGCCGAAATCGGGTGTGCCGTCCGCATTATAGTAGATCCGCTGGATGCGGGTGTCTCGGTTGGGGTCGAACAGCGGGTCGCCCTTGATCGCCTTGTAGTCGCGGCCGTGATAGACCAGCACGTCGCGGCCGTGTTCATCGACGGTGAAGCTGTTGTGGCCGGGGCCGTAGACGCTGGTCGCTTCCGAACTGACGAACACCGGCTTTGGCGACTTG
Organism: Sphingomonas sp. Tas61C01; assembly: GCF_052567495.1. Taxonomy (NCBI): domain Bacteria; kingdom Pseudomonadati; phylum Pseudomonadota; class Alphaproteobacteria; order Sphingomonadales; family Sphingomonadaceae; genus Sphingomonas; species Sphingomonas sp. Tas61C01. The sequence continues at coordinate 644,091 of NZ_CP199583.1, read as the reverse complement.
GTCCAGTTCGATGGCTGCATGATGTCGGCATCGTCAGCGCAGGTCAGCAGCCCCAGGCAATAGCGGTCGTCGGTAGCGCTGGCCGAATAGCTCAGGAACAGTTGGCCGTTGCGCGGCAGCACCGTCGGTCCTTCGGCGACCTTGTACCCGCGCACTTCCCAATCGAGCGTCGGCACGGTCAGCCGCGCGGGCTTGGCCGCCAGCGTGATCGGGGTCTTCAGCGGCGCCAGATAGAGGTTGCTGTTGGTGTCGATCCCCGGCTCCCTCTGCGCCCATAGTAGGTAGCGGACGCCGCGGTGGACGAACGAGGTCGAATCCAGCGTGAAGCTGTCCCACGGCGTCGTCAGCTGGCCGAGCAGCGACCAGCGCCCGGTTATCGGATCGGCATCGTCGCAGACCAGCGCATAGGTGCGGATGCGGAACACGTCCTCGCCGCCGCCGCTCGGCCCGGCAGCGAAATACATGATCCAGCGTCCGTCGATCAGGTGGAGCTCGGGCGCCCAGATGAACCCCGACAGCGGCCCGCTCGACAGGTGCCGCCACAACACGGTCTCGCGCGCGGTGGCGAGACCCGCCAGCGTCCGCGACCGGCGCAGCACCAGTCGGTCGTATTCGGGCACTGACGCGGTCATGTAATAGTTGCCGTCGGTATGGCGGAAAATCTGCGTATCCGCGCGCTGCCGCACCAGCGGGTTGGCCGGAGCGGCGGGCGCCACCCCGTGCCTCACCCGTTGCGCGGTTGCCGCGGTGGCAGCGGCGGCACCGCTCGCGGCGAGGAAGGTGCGGCGCGTCAGCGAAAGCGGGTCGGTCATCTTCTCTCCATTGGTTCGCACCGGTCGCGGCTCATGGCTGCGCGACCGGCCAGCCGTCCTTCGTCCAGCCGAGCCGCTGAATCCGCAGCGTCGGCCGGCCTTTTTCGCTCGCATCGTAGGCGTGATAGACGATGTAGTCGTTCGCGCCGTCATGCAGCACCGCGGCATGCCCGGGGCCGCGCCAACGGTTGGTCGGGTCCAGCCTTGCGTGGAGCACGACCTGCGCATAGCCGTCCATCATCGGCTTGCCGTCATAGTCGAGATAGGGCCCGGCGACCGCCCTGGCGCGGCCGACCACGGTATAGTAGCTGCTATTCGCGCCCCGGCAGCAGAAGTCGTTCGAGGCGAACAGATAATAGAAGTCGCCGTGGCGGACGAGGAAGGGCGCCTCGATCGCGCCCGGCGCCGGTCGCCGGGCGAGCGCGCGGACGGTGTCGTCCCCGGCGAGGCGCTTGCCGGTGGCGGGGTCGATCGCGATCAGCTTCAGCCCCGTCCAGAAGCTGCCGAAGACCAGCCAGCTCTTGCCGTCGGCATCGGTGAAGGCGTTGGGATCGATCGCGTTGTAATCGCCGCCGCGCGGCGAGACGATCACCGGACCCTGATCGGTCCAGCCATAGCCAGGCGCGGCCGGATCTAGGGTCGGCGAGGTGGCGAGCCCGATCGCCGAGTGGTTGCTGCCGAAGGTCGAGACTGAATAATAAAGCCGGTACCGGCCGTTGGCATAGGAGATGTCGGGCGCCCACAGCCCGGTCGTCCCCTTGATCTCGCGCTTCGTCCATTCCGGCATCGCCGCGAACACCGCGCCGCTCTTCGTCCACGTCACGAGGTCCTTGGAGGTGCGGATGTGGATCAGCCCGGGCGGCTGATCCTCCCTGCTCGTGGTGACGAACAGATAATAGGTGTCGCCCTGCTTGATGATCGACGGATCGTGCACCGGGGTGAGATCCCCCGCGAGACGATCGTTTAGCGACGCGGGCGCTTGCGCGGCAATGAAGGCCGGCACCCCGAACAGCATCAGGCCCGATAGCAACGCCGCCGATATCCTCACGTCACGCGCCTTTCCCGAAAAAGCGGAGGCGGGAACCCCGCCCCCATCGTGTCAGAACTTGAACCGGACGCCGCCGCCGAAGGTGCGGTCATACTGGCGCGTATCGCGCGGCTCGTAGCTCGTCGTGCCGAAATTGTCGTGGTAGGTCTCGTTGAGCAGGTTGGTCGCATCGACGGTGAGCGTGATGTTGTCGCTGACCGCGTAGCTCGCGGAGAAATCCAGGAACGCGATCGGCTGGACGACGATCTTGCCGCCGGCGAAAGCGTCCGAATAGCTGTCGGTGAACTTGCTCCGCCAGTTATATGCCAGCCGCGCCGAGAAGCCGTATTTCTCGTAGATGCCGACGAGGTTGTACGAATAGCGTGATACCGGGGTGATGTTCTGACGCTGGCCGGGACGCAGCGGATCGTCGACCTTGCCGTCCGACAGCGTGAAGCTCGCCTGCAGACCAAAGCCGCCGAGCGGCCCCGGCAGGAAATCGTAGAACTGGGTATAGGACGCCTCGAGGCCCTTCAGTTCGCCGTTCTTGGTGTTCTGCGGACCGGTGAAGAGATAGTTGCCGGCAACGCCCGCCGAATTTAGCCCCGCGATAGGCGACGAGTAGTTCTGGATATAACCGTCGAGCTTCTTGTAGAAACCGGCCAGCGTCAGCGATCCCGTGGTCGAGAAATACCATTCGGCCGACAGATCGGCGTTGGTCGACTTGACCTGGCGCAGGTCGGGATTGCCCCCTGATTGCGTGCCGATGAAGCCCTGATTGCCGGTAGCCCCTGTCTCCACGGTCGCCACCGCCGGGTTCAGCGACGCATATTGCGGACGCAGGATCGCCTTGCCGACGACGCCGCGGATCAGGAACCGCTCGGTCGGATGGATCTTGAGCGTCAGGCTCGGCAGCAGATCGAGCGTGTTGCGGCTGCTCGAGATCGGCAGCAACTGGGTCGTGCCGTTCGCGGTCAGCACCTCGATCGCGTTCAGATCGGTAGCGGTATTCACCGCGCGCATCCCGAGCGTCCCGTCGATCGGGATGCTCCCGGCATCGAAGCCGAACGCGGTCTGCCCGTAGAAGGCGAATACCCGCTCCTTCAGGCTGAACACCTGCGCCGGATCGAACGGGGGATCCCCTGCCGGCCGGTTCGCCAGCGCCCGCAACGTCGCGATGTTGCTGCGAATGAAATCGCTCGACGCCAGCGCGAACCGGTCGATGCCGACCCGCCCGCCGAGGATGTCGTCATAGGAATTGGTGGTCGCGTTCTGATAGCCCGAGATCGGCACCGAACCGAGCCCGTAGCCGCCTGTAGTGGTGCCGCCGGACGAACCCTTGCGAACCGCCCAGCGCGCGCCGATCTTGAAGTTCTTCAGAAAGCCGCCGTCAAAATCATGCTGGACGTCGGCGTGCGCGGCATATTGCGTGCTGTCCGCCGCGTTGCGATTGTCGAACAAGGTGAAGAGGTTGAGGGCCGCACCGTTGGTAATGTCGTAGCCGTTGAAGTCGACCGCCGGTGTCCGTCCGGCGTTGAAGTTGTAGTCGATCTGCGGCACCGTGAAGGCGGTATCGAGCACGTACTGTCGACTGCGCACCGTGCTCTTGTTGTAGGTGATCTCGGCGGTGATAGTTTCCTTGCCGGGGGTCCAGCGAGTGCCGAAGTTCGCCTGATAGCCGTCGGTCTTCTGGTGGAAGGTCTGCTTGCTGGTGATCGTGAAGTTGTTGCGCGTCGTGATCGTGCCGGCGACCGGGCGATTGCCGGTCTCGCTCGACTGGGCCGATCCGTCCTGCGTCGTGTTCACGGTGACAGTGCCTGCCTTGGGCAGTCCGACGAAGAAGTCGACGTCGTAATCCTGGCGATAACCGGTGAACAGGCCATCGGCGTAGAACTCCAGGTCCGAGGACGGACGCCATTGCAGCGCGACGTTGACCGAGGGGCGGGTGCGGTCACCATCGGTGACCAGCCCGCCGACCGTGTCGGGGATCAGCGTATTGTCGCCGGCCGCCGCATTAAGCGGGTTGAAGCCGAAGTTGAACGCGGTCTGGTCGCGATATCTGCGTTTATTGTACGATCCCGCGATCAGGATGCCGAACTCCTGACCGCTCGCGGTGGTCCAGCGATTGCTGATCAGGCCGCTGCCGACATAGCTCCACTTGTCGCGCTTGTCGGAATAGATCCCGCGCGCGCCGCCCGCGATCTGCAACCCGTCGAAGTCGAACGGCCGGCGCAGGCGGATGTCGATCGTCCCCGACACGCTGCCTTCGATCTGTTCGGGCAGGTTGGTCTTGTAGACGTCTACCCCTGCGACGAGTTCGGCGGGGATGTCCTGTAGCGCGACGCCGCGGCCGGTGCCGGTGAAAGCTTCGCGGCCGTTGATCAGCGTCTCGATATCGGGAAGCCCGCGCACCAGCACGGTGCCAACCTCGCCGCCGCCGCGCGCCACCTGGATACCGGTCACCCGCTGGAGCGCGTCTGAAACTGTATTGTCCGGGAACTTGCCGATGTCCTCGGCAACGATCGAATCGACGACCTGGGCCGAATTGCGCTTGATCGCCTGTGCGCCCTGAAGGCTGGCGCGGACACCGGTGACGACGATATCGTCATCCGCCGGCGCCTGGGTGGTGTCTTCCGCCGCGACGGTGCCTGCGGGGGCGGCAGCCTGATCACCGGTGGCGGCTTGCGCCTGCGCCTGAGTACCGATCCCTGCTGCGAGCGCCCCTGCCGATACGGTCCACAGGATGCGAGTTGCCAGCGTCTTCATGCGTCTTCTCCCCTAGCAGAACACCCGGTCGCAACTCGCGCCGGATTTTATTTGTCCTACTAGTAACACGGAGTAATTCGCTGGCAAATGAAAAATCGAATGCGTTATTGAAAACGCTGCCTTTGGAAGACGCTCCCTGACGGGCATCAGTGATTGTCGCGCGGCAGCCCCATGGTCTGAGCAATACGCTGGTAGCGTTCGGCGCCTTCGAGGATCGCGCCGGCCGACAATTGGCCCACCGTCTGGCGCTGGATCGCCTGCCACGGGGTCTGCGATGCCGGATAATCATAGCCGCCCGCCTCGGTCAGCGCGCGGCGGCGTTCGGCGAGTTCGTCATCGGCGATCAACACGTCGGCAGTGCCTTTGCCCAGGTCGATCCGCACGCGGTCGCCGGTGCGGATCAGCGCCAGACCGCCCATCGCCGCGGCTTCGGGGCTGGCGTTCAGGATCGACGGCGATCCCGACGTGCCCGATTGGCGCCCGTCGCCGATGCACGGCAGCGCCTGCACGCCTTCGCGGATCAGATAGGCTGGCGGACGCATGTTGACGACTTCGGCGGCGCCCGGATAGCCGATCGGCCCGGCGCCGCGCATGAACAGCAAGGTGCGATCGGTGATGCCGAGCGACGGATCGTCGATGCGGTGGTGATAATCCTCCGGCCCGTCGAACACCACCGCCGGCCCTTCGAACGCCTCGGGATCGTCGGGGTTGGACAGATAGCGCGCGCGGAAATCGGGGCTTATCACGCTGGTCTTCATGATCGCGCTGTCGAACAGGTTGCCGCGCAGCACGATGAACCCGGCATCCTCGATCAGCGGCGTCGCGAACGGGCGGATGACGCGCTCGTCTTCGATCACCGCGTCGCGGCAGTTGTCGCCGATCGCCTTGCCGTTGGCGGTGATCGCGTCTTCGTGGATCAGCCCCTGTTTCATCAGTTCGGCGACCACCGCGGGCACGCCGCCCGCGTGATAATAATCCTCGCCCAGATACTCGCCGGCGGGTTGCAAGTTGACCATCAGCGGCACGTGGTGGCCGAACGTCTGCCAGTCGTCGATCGGCAGGTCGACGCCGATATGGCGCGCGATCGCAGCAAGATGGATCGGCGCGTTGGTCGATCCGCCGATCGCCGAATTGACCACGATCGCGTTCAGGAACGCCTCACGCGTCAGGATGTCGGAGGGTTTCAGGTCCTCGGCGACCATGTCGACGATGCGCTTGCCGGTGTGATAGGCAACTTCCTGGCGGTCGCGATACGGCGCCGGGATCGCCGCCGATCCGGGCAGCTGCATGCCGAGCGCCTCGGCCAGCGAATTCATCGTCGTCGCGGTGCCCATCGTGTTGCAATAGCCGGTCGACGGCGCCGACGACGCGACCAGCCTGATGAACCCGGCATCGTCGATCGCCCCGGTCGCGAGCAGTTCGCGCGCCTTCCACACGATCGTGCCCGATCCGGTGCGCTCGCCCTTGTGCCAGCCGTTGAGCATCGGCCCGACCGACAGTGCGATCGCCGGGATGTTGACCGTCGCCGCCGCCATCAGGCACGCCGGCGTAGTCTTGTCGCAGCCGATCGTCAGCACCACGCCGTCGAGCGGATAGCCGTACAGCACCTCGACCAGGGCCAGATAGGCCAGGTTGCGGTCCAGCCCCGCGGTCGGGCGCTTGCCGGTTTCCTGGATCGGATGGACCGGAAATTCCAGCGCGATGCCGCCGGCCTCGCGGATGCCCTCGCGCAGCCGTTCGGCCAGCACCAGATGGTGGCGGTTGCACGGGGAAAGGTCGCTGCCGGTCTGCGCGATGCCGATGATCGGCTTGCCCGACCGCAATTCCTCCAGGCTCAGGCCGAAGTTCAGATACCGTTCCAGATACAGCGCGGTCATGTCGATGTTCGCAGGATTATCGAACCAGGCGCGGCTACGCAGCTTCGGTGTGTCTGTCATGGGGAGGTTCCGTCAGCGAGCGGTTGAAAGGCGGTAGATCATGATATGGCGATACGGCTTGCCCGGATCGACCCGCGCCGACACGAAATTCGGCTTGTTGGGCGAATCCGGAAACTTCTGCGGCTCCAGCGCGATGCCGTCACCCATCCGGTAGAGATGGCCGTGTTTGCCGACATAGGTGCCGTCGAGAAAGTTGGCGGAGTAGAATTGTACACCCGGTTCGGTCGTCAGGACCTCGAGCACCCGACCCGATACGGGGTCCTCCAGCCGGGCCGCGAGCTGCGGCGTCGCGGTCAGCCCCTTGTCGAGCGCGAAATTATGGTCGTAGCCCTGGCCGTAGCGGATCTGCTGGTCGTTGCCGTCGCGGATCCCCTCCGCGACCACGCGCGGCTTGCGGAAGTCGAACACCGTGCCCTCGACCGGCTGCAATGCGCCGGTCGGCACCAGGCGCCCATCGACCGGGGTGATCGCCCGCGCCGGGATCGTCAGTCGGTGCCCGGTCGCGCCCATCGGCGACCCCTCCCCCGCCAGATCGAAGATCGCATGGTTGGTCATGTTGACCACGGTCGGCTTGTCGGTCTTCGCGTCGAACACGATGCCGAGATCGCCCTTGTCATCGAGCGTGTAGGTGACGGTGACGTCGAGATTGCCGGGATAGCCGGCATCGCCGTCGAGGCTGCGATGGCTCAGCACCACGCTCGCCTGCGGGCCGCTCTTGATCGCCACGATCTTCCACACCGTCTTGTCGAACGCCTTGCCGCCGCCGTGGAGCGAATTGGTCTTGTCGTTGAGCGGCAGCTGGTAGGTCTTGCCGTCGAGCGTGAACTTGCCGCCGCCGATGCGGTTGGCATAGCGGCCGACGGTCACACCAAAATAATTGGGATGGTCGACATAGGAGGCGAGATCGTCATAGCCGAGCAGCACGTCGGCGATCTTGCCGGCGCGATCGGGCGCGCTCAGCGACTGCAAAGTCGCGCCGTACGCCAAGATGCGCGCGCTGACGCCGCGGGCGTTGCTGAGCGTGATCGCCTCCACCGACGTGCCGTCCTTCAGCGTGCCGGCCGCGCTCCGCTTGGCATCCGCGGCGATCGCGGTGCCCGGCAACGACAGCAAAATCACGGCCGTAGCCGCCAACGAACCGTAATTTCCTGTCGCGCGCATGGGGTCCGCTCCTATAGAGTTGTTTCGCACCGGCGCCGTTGACGCGCCCTCGCAGTATTTATAGTCTGACAAGATCAATCAGGGCAAGCCGGGCGGCCACGCTTTTCGCACCGACACGGGCTCCCAGAAGGAAGAGGGTTTAGCATGGCCACGCCAATCCAGATGCCGACCGACGCGTCCGATCCACCCGACGCTACCGGCACCAACTATCGGTCTGCGCTGACGTTGCTCGCAAGCCTGTTCTTCATGTGGGGCTTCATCACCGTCATCAACAACACGCTGCTGCCACATCTGAAGAGCGTGTTCGAACTCAACTATACGCAGACGACGCTGATCGAAAGCGTGTGGTTCATCGCCTATTTCTTCGCGTCGATCCCGTCGGCCAAGTTGATCGAACGGATCGGCTACCAGAAGTCGCTGGTGATCGGGCTACTGATCATGGCGGCAGGCGCGCTCGGCATGGTCCTCGCCGCCACCTTGCCGTCCTATGGCGTGACGCTGGTCATGCTGTTCGTGATCGCGAGCGGTATCACCCTGCTCCAGGTCGCCGCCAATCCGTACGTCGCGGTGGTTGGCCCCGCCGCTACCGCATCGTCGCGGCTCAACCTCGTCCAGGCGCTCAACTCCGCGGGCACGATGCTGGCGCCGCTGTTCGGCGCGTATCTAATCCTCGGCCGGTCGAAGGGCGGCACATCCGAAGTCGGCACCGTGCTCACCGAAGCCGAGCGCCTCGCCGACGCGCAATCGGTGGTGCTTCCCTATGTCCTCGTCGCGATCGTTCTGGTCGTGCTCGCGGTCGTCATCGCGCGCTTTCCGCTCCCCGCGATGGGGCAGGCGACAAGCCGCATGGCGAAGGAAGAGCGTCGCCACCACAGCCTCTGGAAGCATCGCAACCTGGTGTTCGGCATTCCGGCGATCTTCATCTACCTGATCGCGGAAATCGGCGTCGCCAACCTGTTCGTCAATTTCGTCAGCCAGCCGAACATCGCCAACCTGACCAACGAGCAAGCCGGCCGCTACCTCACCTTCCTGTGGGGCGGGATGATGATCGGCCGTTTCGCGGGTTCCGCGATCATGCAGAAGATCCCCGCAGAAAAGGTGCTCGCCGCCTTCTCGATCGGCGCGTTCATCGTCATGATCGTCACCGTGCTCGCGGACGGTCCGCTCGCGATGTGGTCGTTGATTCTGGTCGGGTTGTTCCACTCGATCATGTTCCCGACGATCTTCACGCTCGGTATCAAGGGCCTGGGGCCGCTGACCGAGGAAGGATCGGGGCTGCTGATCATGGCGATCGCCGGCGGCGCGCTGGTGGTGGTGCAGGGCCGCATCGCCGACGCATATGGCTTGCAGACCTCGTTCCTGCTGACCGCGGCGTGCGAGCTCTACATCCTGTTCTACGCACTGTGGGGCGCGAAGACGACGGATGCGCTGCCCCCGCCCGAGGTGGTGGCGCCAGCGGATGCTGTCCGAAGTTGACAGTGCGCGCGGTTCTCGAAAACAACGTGTCCGCTATTGTGTCCCCGCGAAGGCGGGGACCCAGTACTGGGCTCCGCCTTCGCGGGGACACAATGAGCGACAGGCTGGCGACCGCATCGTCTGATATGTCGGCTTAGAATGGACGAAGGGCCCGGTAGCGAGCCGGGGCCACAAATAGTCGACGCACGCCCCCTACTGCACCATCGCCGCCCGCGTATCGTCCAGCGCCATATCCACCAGCACCCGCATCGCCTCGTTCGCCGCGGCGGCATCGCCGGCCACGATCGCGTCGAGTACCCGGCGATGGTCCGGGATCGGGTTGCGCGGCAACGCGCGCTGGCGCTGCTTGAACTGCGTCGTCCAGCTCACCGCCGCGCCGATGCTCGCGCTCAGCACGACCAGCGCGTCATTACGGGTCGCACGCAGGATCGCGTCGTGGAAATCGCGATCGGCGGCGCGGCCAGCCTCGCTCGCCAGCGTATAGCGGGTCATCGCAGCCAGCGCGTCCTTCATCGTCTTCATGTCGGCACGGTCGCGGCGCTCCGCCGCCAACGCCGCCGCCGCGGGCTCGACGATCGCGCGCAGCTCGAACAGGCCGCGAACGAACTGGATGTCCGGCTCTCCCGCGAAGGCCCAAGCAAGTACGTCGGGATCGAGTAGGTTCCAGCGATTGCGCGGCAGCACCCGCGTCCCGGCCTTGGGGCGGCTCTCCACCAGCCCCTTTGCGGTCAGCACCTGCACCGCCTCACGGTACGCACTGCGCGACACGTCGAGCGCCTCCGAAAACGCGACCTCGCCAGACAGCACGTCACCCGGCGCATATTCGCCCGACAGGATCGCGACCCCCAGCTTGTGCGCGATCGCACCGTGCAGCCGCCGCCCAGTGCCGCGCGGAATACGAACGCCTGCGACCTTTTCCGGCTCGGCGTCGGCGGTCGGATCGGATATGATGTCGGTCAACTGGATCTCCCGCGGATTTGGTATCAGGCGCTAGGCGAACGTCAAACGACAAACATTGCCAAGCGCAATCACTGGCCATATGTCGGAGTAGAACATGGAGCATCAGCAGCGATGAGCGATAACAGCAGCCAAGTGATCGAGCGCGCCGCCGCGACCGACACCGCTACCAACCACGGCCCGGCCGACGTCGATGCCGCCTGCGCCGCCGCCGAGGCCGCGTTTGATACCTACCGCGAGACCGATGCCGAGGCTCGCGCCGCCTTCCTCGAGCGGATCGGCGACGAGATCGTCGCGATCGGCGACGTGCTGATCGAGACCGCGATGCGCGAGAGCGGCCTGCCCCGCGCTCGATTGGAGGGCGAGCGCGGCCGCACCGTTGGCCAGCTCAAGCTGTTCGCCGGCGTGGTCCGCCGCGGCGCCTGGATGGGCCTTCGGATCGATCCCGCGCTGCCCGATCGCGCGCCGCTGCCGCGCCCCGACCTGCGGCTGCGGATGATCCCGCTCGGCCCGGTCGCGGTGTTCGGTGCATCGAACTTCCCGCTCGCCTTCTCGACCGCAGGCGGCGACACCGCCTCCGCATTAGCCGCCGGTGCGCCGGTGGTGGTCAAGGGCCACCCCGCGCATCCCGAAACCGGCGCGCTGGTCGCCGACGCCATCCGTCGCGCGGTCTCCGCCTGCGGCTTGCCCGAGGGCGTGTTCTCGCACCTCGTCGGCCCCGGCATCGAACTCGGCACCGCGCTGGTGCAAGATCCTCGCATCGCCGCGGTCGGCTTCACCGGGTCGCGCGGCGGCGGGCTCGCGCTGGTCAAGCTGGCCCAGTCGCGCCCGGTACCGATCCCGGTCTATGCCGAGATGTCGAGCATCAACCCAGTTGTGCTCCTGCCCCAAGCGTTGAAGGCGCGCGCCGCCGCGCTCGGCGCCGCGTTCGTCGGGTCGCTGACGATGGGCGCGGGCCAGTTCTGCACCAATCCCGGCCTGGTCCTCGCGATCGAGGGCGACGGGCTCGACACGTTCGTCCAGGCGGCGGGCGAAGCACTCGCCGACGCCGCCGCGGCACCGATGCTCACCAGCGGCATCCACGCCGCCTATGAACAGGCGACCGCCGCGCTGTCGTCGCACGACGCGGTCGAGACGGTCGCGCGCGGCCAGGTCGGTGAAGGCGTCGCCCACGGCCAAGCGGCGTTCTTCTCGACCACTGCGGCGCAGTTCCTCGCCGACGAGGCGCTCGGCCACGAGGTGTTCGGCGCGTCGTCGCTGCTGGTCCGCTGCCGTGACGAGGCCGAGCTGGTCGCGGTCCTGACCGCCGCGGAGGGCCAGCTGACCGCGACGCTGCACATGGACGACGACGACACCGCCCTCGGCGCGCGTCTCGTCCCGGTGCTCGAGCGCAAGGCAGGGCGCATCCTGGCGAATGGCTGGCCCACGGGCGTCGAGGTCGCACACGCGATGGTGCATGGCGGTCCGTTCCCCGCGACGTCGGACTCGCGGACGACCTCGGTCGGCAGCCTCGCGATCAATCGCTTCCTGCGGCCGGTGTCCTACCAGAACCTCGGTACCGCGTTGCTGCCGACAGTGCTGCACGACGACAGCGGCCTGCCTCGGCTGGTCGACGGCGTCGCCACCAACTGACGATAACAATCGGGTGACCGTCGCACGACGGCGTCCTGCGGGAGAGAGATGGATGACCCTGCGCCTGTTGCAGCATCGCGGCGACGACGGCACGCGATCGGTGATCGCCGCCACCGATGACGACGCCCGGATCGTGCCGGGCGTCGCCAGCGTCCGCGCGCTGGCGGAACGGGCGATCGCCGCCGGCACCGATCTCGCCGCAGCGGTCGCGGCCTGCGGCAAAGGCGACCGGGTCGATCTCGCCGCCGCGCTGGCGGCGGGGCGGCTGATCGCGCCGATCGATCATGACGACCCCGCGCATCTTGCCATGACCGGCACCGGGCTCACCCATCTCGGCTCGGCCGAGGGGCGCGACAAGATGCACCGCGATGCCGCCGCCGCGGCGACCCAGACCGATTCGATGCGGATGTTCCTCGAAGGCGTCGAGGGGGGGAAGCCCGGCGCCGGGCAGACCGGCCAGCAGCCCGAATGGTTCTACAAGGGCGACGGTTCGGGGCTGGTCGGTCCGGGCGAGCCGCTGACGATGCCCGATTTCGCGCAGGACGGCGGCGAGGAACCCGAACTTGCCGGCATCTACCTGATCGGCCCGGACGGCACGCCGTTCCGGCTCGGCCTGTGCCTCGCCAACGAATTTAGCGACCACGTCACCGAACGCCACAACTACCTGTGGCTGGCGCATTCCAAGCTGCGTCAGGCGGCGCTCGGTCCCGAGCTGCTGGTCGGCACCCCGCCCGATCATATCGCGGGCGCCAGCCGTATCCACCGGGACGGCGCGTTGCTGTGGGAAAAGCCGTTCCTCAGCGGCGAGGCGAACATGTCGCACAGCCTCACCAATCTTGAGGCGCATCACTTCAAATACGATCTGTTCCGCCGCCCGGGCGACATCCACGTCCACTTCTTCGGGACCGCGACGCTGTCGTTCAGCGACGGCATCAAGACCCAGCCGGGCGACGTGTTCGAGATCGAGGCTGCGCCGTTCACGCTGCCGCTGCGCAACCCGCTCGGGCGCGCCACCGCTGCCACCGTCGCAGTGCGCTCGCTATGAGCGCCGCCCCGATCCGCATCGCGATCATCGGCGTCGGCAAGATCGCGGTCGATCAACACCTGCCCGCGATCGCCGAAAATTCCGACTATGCGCTCGCCGCCACCGTCAGCCCCAACCATCCGGGCTTTCCCGACACCCCGCACTTCAAGACGCTGGGCGACTTGCTGGCCGCCGACGTGGCGGTCGACGCGGTCGCGCTCTGCACCCCGCCGCAGGTCCGCTACGATCTCGCCGCGCAGGCGCTGGCATCCGGCAAGCACGTGTTTCTCGAAAAGCCGCCCGGCGCGACGCTTTCCGAAGTCGCTGCCTTGGTTGCCGAGGCCGAGGCGAGCGGCGCGACGTTGTTCGCCAGCTGGCATTCGCGTTACGCCGCCGGGGTCGAGCCCGCCCGCGCCTGGCTCGCCGATCGCACGATCAAGAGCGCGGCGATCGTCTGGCGCGAGGATGTCCGCGTCTGGCATCCCGGGCAGGCGTGGATCTGGGAAGCCGGCGGGCTGGGCGTGTTCGATCCCGGCATCAACGCGCTGTCGATCGCGACGCGCATCCTGCCGCGCCCGTTCTTCCTGCAGACCGCAACGCTGTTCACGCCCGCCAACCGCGCAGCGCCGATCGCCGCCGATCTCGGCTTCCGCGACACCGACGGCCTGACGATCACGATGGACCTCGACTGGCGCCAGACCGGCCCGCAGAGCTGGGACATCACGGTCGAGACCGACGCCGGCACACTCGCGCTGGCCAAGGGCGGCGCGGTGTTGACGCTGCCCGAGGGCGAGCAGCACGCCAAGGACGAGGAATATCCTGGTCTCTACGCGCGCTTCGCCACGCTGGTCCGCGAAAAGCGCAGCGATGTCGACGTCCGCCCCCTGCAACTCGTCGCCGACGCCTTCCTGCGCGGTCACCGTCAATCCGTGGAGGCCTTCGATGAATAAGCCCCTGTTCCGCTCCGTCCGTCGCTTCGTCGCGGCGCTCGCCCTCACCTCCGCCGCGATCGCACCCGCGCAGACCGCCACCCAGCCGGCGCCCGCCGCGGCCGAGCTGACGATCCAGGCCGATCGTCCCGGCCCGGTCTATGATCGTCGCATCTTCACCCAGTTCGCCGAGCATCTCGGCACCGGCATCTATGGCGGCCTGTGGGTCGGCCCCAATGCCAAGATCCCCAACACCCGCGGCTTCCGCAACGACGTGGTCGGCGCGCTGAAGACGCTCGGCGTACCCGTGATCCGCTGGCCCGGCGGCTGCTTCGCCGACGAATATCACTGGCGCGAAGGCATCGGCGCGCGCGCCAAGCGCCCGGTCAAGATCAACACCCATTGGGGCGGCGTCACCGAGCCCAACAGCGTCGGCACCCACGAGTTCATGGACCTCGCCGAACAGGTCGGCGCCGAGGTCTACATTTCGGGCAACGTCGGCAACGGATCGCCGCAGGAAATGGCCGAATGGGTGGAATACATCACCTCGCCCGCCGGCAGCCTGGCCGACGAACGCGCGCGGAACGGCCGCAAGGCCCCGTGGGCGCTGCCCTATTTCGGCATCGGAAACGAGCTGTGGGGCTGCGGTGGCAACATGCGTCCGGAATATGCCGCCGACGTCACGCGCCGCTACGCGACTTTCATCAAGGCGCCCGCCAACACCCGCATCATCAAGATCGCGAGCGGCGCCAACAACGACGACCTGAAATGGACCGAGACGATGATGCGCGAGGCATCGGGCCAGGTCGATGCGCTGTCGCTCCACTTCTACACCGTCCCCGGCGGCTGGCCGCCACGTGCATCCGCGACCGACTTCGACGAGGCGGGCTGGGCGCAGACGCTATCCGAGACGCTGCGCATGGACGATCTCATCACCCGCCACAGCGCGGTGATGGACAAGGTCGATCCGCAGAAGAAGGTCTTCCTCGCGGTCGACGAATGGGGCACCTGGTATGCCGGTGATCCCGGCACCAATCCGGGCTTCCTGCGTCAGCAGAACACCCTGCGCGACGCGATGGTCGCCGCGGTCAACCTCAACATCTTCGCCAAGCACGCCGACCGCGTGAAGATGACCGCGATCGCGCAGATGGTGAACGTGCTCCAGGCGATGATCTTCACCGATGGCGCCAAGATGGTGCTGACGCCGACCTACCACGTGTTCGAGATGTACAAGCCCTATCAGGACGGCACCGTGCTGCCGATCCAGCTCAAGTCGCCCTGGTACAACAAGGACGGCTGGGTGATGCCCGCGGTCAGCGCCTCGGCGGTGCGCGGCAAGGACGGCGCGATCCATGTCGGCCTCGCCAACCTCGATCCCAACCGCGCCACCACCGTGTCGGCCAACGTCGCCGGGCTTGCGACCGGGGCGACGGTATCGGGGCGCATCCTGACCGCACCCGCGATCACCGCGCTCAACAGCTTCGCAGCCCCGAACGCGGTAGCGCCGGCGGCGTTCGACGGCGCCCGGCTGGCGGGCACGACGCTCACCGTGACGCTGCCGCCGAAATCGGTGGTGATGTTGGCGGTGAAGTAGGTCGAACAGCCGCGTCAGAAAGGCCTTCTGAGCTTACGGGTTCATCGAGCCCCTCCCCTTTGGGGGAGGGGTTGGGGTGGGGCCTCTCCTCAGATGCCGTCAATTATGGAGAGACCCACCCCCGGCCCCTCCCCTGACGGGAAGGGGTGAGCAGGTGAGACTATGAGCTGGTTTAGCCGCCCGCCGCGAGCGAGAACCAGACCGGGCTCTCCAGCAGCACCGAGGGGTCGAGCGTTCGTCCATCCGCGAACACGATCGCCGATCCGGCCGCGTCACCTCCCCGCAATGCCACCGCCACGTCGAGCCGGATCCCGTCGAGCACCCGGCTGAACGCCAGCACCCGATCTGCCGCCGGCCCCGACACCGCTGCACGCACGAAGCCACCCTCCGAAAACAGGCGCGGCTGCGCCCGACGCAGGGCCAGCAGCGACGCGATTAGCGCCTGTTTGGGGTCGCTCCCGTCAGCCAGGGTCGCCGCCCGTGCGTCGTAATCCACCGCCCGCCTGTTGTCCGGGTCGACCAGACTGAGGTCGACCCCCTCGGTCCCCTGATACAGGTCGGGCACCCCTGGAAGTGTGTAGCGGAGCGCGACCTGAACGAGACTGTTGGCCATCGCCCGTGACGCGATCACATGGACGAAGCGCGCTATCGCCGCCCGCTCCACGGCGCCGTCGGCGAGCACGTGCGCCGCGAGCGCCTTGTACGCCGCCTCGTAACGCTCGTCCGGCGCTTCCCAAGACGATCGCAGCTTCGCCTCGCGCAACGCCTTTTCCTGCCAGGCATGGATCCGCGCGAGATAGCCCGAATCGGGCGCCTCGCCCGGCCAGCTGCCGACCAGCGTCTGCCACAACATATACCGGTCCGCGGCGTCGACGCCATGATCCGCAACCCCCGCATCCAACGCCGTCGCCAGCGCGATCCAGTCCGCCGCCCGCTCGCTCAGCACCGCGAGCCGCGCCCGGACGTCCTCGCCGCGCTTGTGATCGTGTGTCGCGGTGGCGAGCATCGCATGCGGCCAGTGCTCCGCCCGATCGGTCATCGCCGCGGCGAATGCATCGACCGATATCGACCAACGCTCAGCATCGAAGCCGACGTCGGTGCGCGATAGCAATCGCCCATAGCGATAGAAGCCGGTGTCCTCGACCGACTTGGCCGCGATCGGCGCGGAAAGTTGCTGGAACCGCCGCACCGCCTCCGCCGCCGCTACGCCACCCGCTCCCCCGAGCCAGCCGAGCACCAGGTCGATCACCCCGCCCTCGCCCGGCGGCACATGCGGCGCCACCCGCTCCCGCACCCAATCACAAATCGCTTCGTCCGCCGCCGGCGCGGTGTCGCCGAGCCCATAGGTTCGATACACCGGGAAAACCCAAAGCAACCGCTCGATCGCACGCCGCAGCATCGCGCGGGTCACGACCTGCCCCTCGGTCAGCAACGCCGTGAACGCCTCGACACAGCCGTCGAGCTGACCCGCGAACTGCCAGTCGAGCAGCTGTTGCCGCGCCAGCAATTCCTCGTCCGCGAAATGCGCCGATCGACCGCTCAGCGCCGCCCAATTCGCGGTCAGCGCGGCTTCGCCGGCCGGGTCGTGGAGCAAGGCGGCGACGTCCTCCATGAAGTCGTAGCCGCTGGTGCCGTCGATCCTCCAATCGCGCGCGAGCGGCTCGCCCGGACCGAGGATTTTCTCGACGACGAGATAGGCCGGCCCCGCGGGTGCGTCGGCGGGGCGATCTGTCGCGTCGAGCCGCGCGCGCAGCGTCCGGCAATAGCCCGCGGGATCGGCCAGCCCATCGACATGGTCGACCCGGACCCCGTCGATCAGACCCTCGCCATAGAGCCGCAGCACGAGCGCATGCGTCGCGTCGAACACCCGTCGGTCCTCGATCCGCAACCCGGCCAGCTCGTTGATCGTGAAGAAGCGCCGCCAGTTGAGCTCGTCATTGGCCGTACGCCACGAAGCCAGCCGATAATGCTGCCGGTCGAGCAACGCGCGCAGCGCGGCCTCGTCACGCGGTGGCTCGCTATCCTCGGGTCGCACCGGGAACCGGTGTTCGCCATAGGCGACGACCTCGAGTCCGCAGTCCCCCTCCGCCACCACGAGGTCGCCCGCCGCGATCACCTCGTCGCGCGGCCCGCCGAGCACCGGCAGCACGATCGGGCGGCGCCAGTCGATGTCGAAGAAATCCGCGAAGTCGCTGTCGCGGCCATTCGCCAGCACGTCGTTCCACCAACGGTTCTCGCCCCCGGCAACGCCCATATGGTTGGGCACGATATCGATGATCGCGCCCATCCCGCGCTTGCGAAGCGCCGCCACCAACCGTCGAAAGCCAGGCTCGCCGCCGAGCGCGGGATCGATCCGGGTCGGATCGACGACATCGTAGCCATGCGTCGATCCGCTCCGCGCGACCGTGATCGGCGACGCGTAGACATGGCTGATCCCGAGCGCATCGAGATAGGGCACGATCTTCAGCGCATCGTCGAAGGTGAAGTCACGATTGAACTGCAGGCGATAGGTCGCGCGGGGCGTCATGCGGTCTTGATCCGGTTGAGCCGCGCAATGCGCGCGGCGACGGGCGGGGACTCTAGCAGCGCCGCGGTGTCGCCGGGCATCCGCCGGCGCCAATTGGGATGTTCGTCGATCGTGCCCGGCAGGTTCGGCTGCTCGTCGAGCCCGAGCAGATCCTCCAACGGCACGATCACCAGCGGGCATCGCGTCGACGCAGCGAAGTCGATCGCCGCATCGACTGCAATGGCCGGGTCGGCGGGCGGCACGCCGTCACCGATCGCCTGCCACATCGCCGATCGTTCCTGCGCGCGCGAGACTTGGGCTTCGGCAAGCGCCGGCGGAGCCCAGTGCTCGATCCGCGAGCGCCATTCTAGGTCGCGGCCCTGCCACCACCCCGCGATGGTCGGTGTGTCGTGGGTGCCGGTCATCGCCACCGCCTGCCGCGACCAGGCGACGGCAGGCTTGAAGGTCGCTTCGTCGCGCTCGAACGGCAGCACCGCCAAGCCGAGGATGCCGCGCGCGGCGATCACGTCGCGGAACCCCGGCGGCACGGTGCCGAGATCCTCGCCGATCACGATCGTCTGCGCACGGAGGGATTCGATCGCGACGATCCGCAGCAGCTCCTCGAACGGCATCGCGAGATACGCGCCCTCCCCCGCCGGCGCGCCTTCCGGCACCACCCACAGTCGCGACAGCCCCAGCGCGTGATCGATCCGCAGCCCGCCCGCATGCGCCATCGACGCGCGGAGCGTCGCCTTGAACGCCGCGAAGCCGGTGCGCCGCAGCGCCACCGGCGACAGCGCGGTGATCCCCCAATTCTGCCCGCTCGGCCCGAGCGGATCGGGCGGCGCGCCGATCGACAATCCGGCCAGCAGGTCCCCGCGCCCGCTCCACGCCTGGCTGCCACCCGGATCGACCCCGACCGCGAGATCCGCGACCAAGCCGATCGCCATCCCCGCTCCCCGCGCCGCCGCCTGCGCCGCGGCCAGGCCATGGTCGGCGACCATCTGCAGATAGGCGAAGAAGTCGATCTCGTTCGGATGCTTGGCAGCGAAGGCGATCGCCGCATCGCCATCGGGATCGTGAAAGGCAGCCGGCCATTCCCGCCACCCAGGCGCGCCGATCGTGACGAAGAAGTACCCGTGCAGCGCATCGAACAACGCCTGTCGCTCGAGCGCCGCACCGCCTTCCTGCCGGAACGTGGTCAACGTGGCACGCTCGTCATCGCCGATCGCACCGAACGCGCGCCGCAGCCCCGCTAACCGCGCCGGGATCGCCGACGCCCAATCGATCAGCGGGCCAGACGCGCTCTCGGACGCCGCCTGTGCGAGCATCACGTTGCGGAACAGCCGCGTCGCGGGCGCATAGGGGCTGAACCGCGACGCGTCGGCCGGGAACAGTGCATGCACCGGGTTGATCGCCAGCGCCGCCGCCCCATGCCTGCCGAAGGTCGCCGCCGCTTCCGCCAACGTCGCCAAGTCACCGAACGGCGTTGCCGCGCGCCCCTGCAGCGCCGGGATCTGCACCGCCGCACCCCAGTGCCGCCCCGCCGGCGGTTGCCAGCACCGCTCGGGTGCGATCGTCAGCTCGATCATCCCCACCATGGTTTCGAGCCGGTGATAGCCGGGCTTGGCGACCGGCGGCAGCATGACGGCACCGTCACGCGCCGCCAGCGTCACCGCCGCGCGCCGCCCATCCTCGAACGCCAGCGCCGCTGCTCCCGCGGGAACGCCGGCCGGCAACGCCACGGGCCGCCCCACATCACCCGAGGCGTAGAGCAACCCCCGCGGCCGATCGCCCAGCCGAGCAAGGCTTTCCGCGACCTGCCGTTCGTCGTTCGCCGGCAGGCCCAGCGCCGCGAGGATCGCCAGCAGCGACGATCGCTCGACCGTCCGCGCCACTCCATCCGCGTCTTCCCATTCGGCGGACAGGCCCGCTGCGGCGACGAGCGCATCGAGCCCGCTGGTCATGTCAGCCAGGCCGCCAGGCTCGCCGCCCCGCCGATCTCTCCGACCGCGAAGAAGGGCGCGTCCGCCACCGGCGCAGCGACCGCCTCGTTCCCCAGGTTGAACAGCAGCGTCAGGACCCGCCCGTCGTTCATCGCCCAGCGCGCGAGCACCGCCTCGGCACCGACCACCTCCGCTCCGAGCGGACGGGCGCCCGCCAATCGCGGCACGATCTCGGTCCGGCGCGCCGCCAGCAGCCGCCGATAGAGCTCGCGCCACGCCGTCGCCGCCGGGCCCGGCTGCGGCCGCGACGCCTCGAACGTCGTCGGCGCATTGGGGTCGGGGATCGTCGCCCTCGCATCCTCGCTCGCGAACGCCTCGAATTTGGCGAACTCCCGCCGCCGCCCTTCGCGCACCGCATCGGCGAGTTCATCGTGAAAATCCGTAAAGAACAGGAATGGCGTCTCGCTTCCGCCCTCGTCGCCCATGAAGATCAGCGGGATCTGCGGCGACAGCAGCAGCAGCGCGGTCGCTGCTCGCAGCCGCGCCGGATCGGCGAGCACCGTCAGCCGTTCGCCGAGCGCGCGGTTGCCGATCTGGTCGTGGTTCTGGAGGAACGCGACGAACGCGGTCGGCGGCAGGTGACCGCTAGGAGTTCCGCGCACGGCCCCGCCGCCATTGGGCGACGCCTCGCCCTGATAGATGAAGCCTTCGCCGAGGCACCGCGCGAGCCGCTCCACCGGCCGATCCGCGAAGTCGCCGTAATAGCCGCTGGTCTCGCCGGTCAGAAGCACGTGGAGGACGTTGTGGAAATCGTCGTTCCACTGCGCGTCGTAGCGCCCGTCGCCGAGTCGGTCGGCGTCGTTGTGCTCGTTCTCCAGCACCAGATGCACCGACCGGTCGCCGCATTCCTCGCGAATAGCGCGCGCCATTTCGTCGAGGAACCCCGCATCGCCGATCGCGTGGACCGCGTCGAAGCGCAGCCCGTCGATCCGGTAATCTTTCAGCCACATCAGCGCGTTGTCGACGAAGTAGCGCGCCACCGCGGGCCGATCGACCGCGACCGCCCCGCCCCAGGGCGTCGCGATGTCGGCACGGAAGAACCCGCTCGCATAGCTGCCGAGATAATTACCGTCGGGACCGAAGTGATTGTACACCACGTCGAGCACCACCGAGAGCCCGAGCCCGTGCGCGGCGTCGACCAGCGCGCGAAGTTCGTCGGGCGATCCATATGCCTCGGCCGGTGCGTAGGGCAGTACGCCGTCATACCCCCAGCCGCGCGTCCCCCCGAACGCCGCGACCGGCATCAGCTCGATCGCGGTGATGCCGAGGTCGGCGATCGCGGGCAGATGCGCGATCACCCCGCGAAAGCCGCCGAGCGCACCGACATGGATCTCCTGGATCACATGCTCGCTCCATGCCCGGCCGCGCCAATCGGTCCGCCAGCGGAAACTTGTCGGATCGACGACCACGCTCCAGCCATGCACCCCGCCGGACTGCGCGCGCGATGCCGGGTCGGGCACGTCGTCGGCGCCCGCCACCCGGAACAGGTAGCGCGTGCCGGCGGGCGCATCCGCCTCGACCGTGAACCAGCCGTCGGCATGCGCCAGCATCGGCAGCGGCTCGCGCCCGTCGATAACCAGCGCGACCGTTGCGCGATCGGGCGCCCATAGCGCGAAGCGGGTGCGCCCTGCCGCGACGATCTCGGCGCCCCAGCGCATCAGTCCGCCGCCTCCGCATCGAGCTGCCACGCGATCAGCGCCGCACCCTGTGGCGCCACCACATAGCTGTCGCCGATTTCAGTTTCGCCCATCGCCGCGTCGGCGCTGTCGATCAGCAAGGTCCGCGTTCCCGCCGGGCCACGCAGCGCAAAATCGATCGGGTCCTCCGATCCGTTGAGCAGCAGCGAAACCATCTCCAGCCCGCCCGCCGTCCGTCGCGCCCGCCGCATCTGCATCGCCCGCCCGTCCGGGTTCTGCCAGTCGTCAGGCATCAACGTCTCGCCGCGTTCGTCGAACCATTCAATGTCGTTGACGCCATCGACCTGCTGCTGGTCGCCGTAGAAATATGTGTTGGAGCGCAGCACCTCGTACCGCCGCCGCAGCGCGATGAGCCGCGCGGTGAAGTCGATCAGCGACTGAGACTCCTCGCCATCGGCCGCGCTCCAGTCGAGCCAGCTGATCTCGTTGTCCTGGCAATAGGCGTTGTTGTTGCCCTGCTGGGTCCGCCCGAACTCGTCGCCCGCCACCAGCATCGGGGTGCCGAGCGAGGTGAGCAGCGTCGTCAGCATCGATCGCATCACCCGTGCGCGCGCCGCACCGATGTCGGCGTCGTCGGTCGGCCCCTCGGCGCCCCAGTTGCGCGAGTAATTCTCGGAATGCCCGTCGGCGTTGTTCTCGCCGTTCGCCTCGTTGTGGCGCTCCTCGTACATCACCGTGTCCGCGAGCGTGTAGCCGTCGTGCGCCGAGAGGATGTTGACGCTCGCCCACGGGCGCCGCGCGCGCCGGTCGAACAGGTCGCCCGATCCCGACAAGCGCGCCGCCAGATCGGGGCGCTGCCCGGGATCGCCGCGCCAGAACTTGCGCACGGTGTCGCGATATTTGTCGTTCCACTCGGCGAACCCGGGCGCGAAATTGCCGAGCTGGTAGCCACCGGGGCCGACATCCCACGGCTCCGCGATCAGCTTCAGCCGCCCGAGCACCGGATCCTGCCGCAACACGTCGAAGAACGCCGCGCCGGCATCGAACCCGTCGCGCTCGCGCCCGAGCGTCAGCCCGAGATCGAAGCGGAACCCGTCGATCCCGAAGCTGGTCGCCCAGTATCGCAGCGAGTCGGCGACCATCTGGATGACCCGCGCCTTGGTGAGATCGAAGGTGTTGCCGGTGCCGGTATCGTTGATCGAGTAGCGCTCGTCGCCTTCGACCAGCCGGTAATAGGTGGCGTTGTCCAAGCCTCGCCAAGACAACGTCGGGCCGCGTTCCGATCCTTCGCAGCTATGGTTGTAGACCACGTCGAGGATCACCTCGATGCCCGCCGAATGCAGCCGCCGCACGGCGCGGCGCAATTCATTCTGGTCGCTGCCGGCGAAATAGCGGGGTTCGGGCGTGAAGAAGCCGAGCGTGTTGTAACCCCAATAGTTGCTCAGCCCCTTCTCCTTCAGGAAGCGGTCCTGGGTGAAGGCCTGGATGGGCAGCAGTTCGATCGCGGTGACCCCGATCCGCTTGAGGTGCGCGATCACCGCGGGATGGCCGAGCGCCGCATAGGTGCCGCGTTCGCGGACGGGCACCAACTCCATCAGCTTGGTCAATCCCTTCACATGGCATTCGTAGATCACGGTCTCGCACCAGGGGGTGTGCGGGCGGACGTCGCGCGACCAGTCGAAATGATCGTCGACCACTACCGCCTTCGGCATCGCCGCGGCACTGTCGCGTCGGTCGAAGCTCAGATCCTCCTTGGCCGATCCGATCCGGTAACCGTGCAGCGCGTCGGTCCAGCGGATCTCGCCGGCCAACTTGCGCGCATAGGGATCGAGCAGCAGCTTGTTCGGATTGAAGCGATGGCCCCGCTCCGGCGCATAGGGCCCGTGAGCGCGGTAGCCGTAGAGCAGCCCCGGCCCGGCGTCGGGCAGATATCCATGCCAAACCTCGTCGGTCCATTCGGGCAGCGCCAGCCGCTTCAGCTCACGCCGGCCCGACGGATCGAACAGACTCAGTTCCATCTTCTCGGCGTTGGCGGAGAACACCGCGAAGTTGATGCCATCGCCGTCGAAGGTCGCGCCCAGCGGGTAGGGCGAGCCCGCCTCGAGCGTGTCGGGGAGCGAATTCACGTTTGGTTCCGATCGTTCAGGTAGCCAACTCCGCGCCGACGGGCGCGGGTCGCCGATTGTCATGCAGGACGGTCGGACGTCGCGGTCAGAGCGACTTGACGACCTTTGCCGTCTTCTTCTTGAGCTTGGTCAGCGGACCGGTATCGTCGGTCTTGGCGTTCGCCGCGGGCATGCTCGGCGCGCTGTCGGCCGGCACGGCACCGTCGCCGCCCATTTCGGACTCCGCGCGGCGCCAATGGTCCGCATCCTGCCCCTCGGGCTGGCCCTCCTCCTGCCAGATCGCATAGGCGCGATCCCGGATCGTGCCTTCCCGGTCGGTCCCGGTGCCTTCGTTTCCAGCCCCATCAGTCATCGTCGACGCCTCCATTACCAGATTAGGCAAACCGACGACGGGGTTTTCGGTTCAACGCCAGATCCGAGAATCTGGTTAACGCGATCAGGCTCAGGCGTCTTCCAGGTCGAAATTGGCGGAGACTTCCTCCACCGCGCGTCGCGCGATCTCGTCCAGTTCCTCGGGACATTCGGCTTGAACGTCCCAGTTGGGCGCCGAGGTGTTCACCGGTTCCGCCGGGGTCGGCAGCAGAAAATCGATCTTCGATCCCTCGCCGTCGAGCGAAAAGCGGAGAGCTGCCTGGTTCAGTTCGTCGCGGATCTCCTCCGCGGTGAGGCTCGGACGTCGCATGCGGTTTACTCCTGAGAGGACTCGCGTACCGAAGGAACGATCATACGCCTGTTTGGACGCGCTCCGGAGTCATTTCGACCGATTGAAATCGGCCAGCTGGCGCGGGCGCAATTCGTGGACAAGCTGGGCGGTGGTGCAGGCCGCCGCAGCCTTGTCGGGGCGCCAGCGGAGCAGCCTGGTGCCGTGGCGGAAGCGTTCCGCGGTGACCTGGTCGTAGACTACCTCGACCACCAGCTCCGGGCGCAGCGGTACCCACTCGCTGGTTGCGCCGTTGTTCCACCTGCTCGGCCCGCCCGGCGCCTTGCCGCTGAACCCCTCGCCCCCCGCCAGCGGCTCCAGCATCGCGGTCAGCGCCGCGCGATCGGCATCCGCGATTGCCGAGGTGAAGCCGACATGGTCGAGACGGCCGTCGTCGCGGTACAGCCCGAGCAGCAGCGACGCGACCCCGTCGCCGCCCTTCACCCGCCTGAAACCGCCGACCACGCAATCGGCGGTCCGGTGCTGCTTGACCTTCAGCATCGCGCGCTCGCCCGATCGGTAGGGCTCGTCGAGCCGCTTGGCGACGACACCGTCGAGCGCACCGCCGCTCTCCGCCAGCCAGCGCTCCCCCTGCCCGCGCTCCGTGCTGGCGGGGGACAGCAGCAGCGACGGGCCACCATGGTCGCGATGGAACGCCTCCAGCGCAGCCCGGCGGTCGCCCAGCGGCCGGTCGCGATACGCGTCGTCGCCGATCGCGAGGCAATCGAAGATCATCAGCTGCGCCGGCGTCTCGACCGACAGCTTGCGGATACGGCTTTCCGCCGGATGCAGCCGCTGCTGCAACGCGTCGAACGACAGGATCTCGCCGACCGGCAGGATCAGCTCGCCGTCCATTGCGAAGCGCGGGGCGGCAAGCGACGCGACCAGCGCCACGACTTCGGGAAAATAGCGTGCGAGCGGCTTGCCCGATTTGGAATGAATCCGGATCTCGTCGCCATCGCGCACCACGATGGCGCGGAAGCCGTCCCATTTGGGCTCGAACTGCCAGCCACCCTCCTCGGGCAGCGCATCGACGAGTTTGGCCTCCATCGGTGCGATCGGTTCGTCGATCGGATGCGTGGTCATCTCACCCACCGATCTTGCTGAGCACGAAGGCGAGCAGGAACCCCACCACCGCGATCAATCCGCTATACTCGTGCGATCCCTCGGTCGCCTCCGGGATCATCGTGTCGACCAGCATCGCCAGGATCGCGCCTGCCGCCACGGCGGTTACCGCTGCGACGATCTCCGGGCTGTTCCCCGCCAGCGCGACGTTGCCGACCATCGCGGCGATCGCGGACGCCACCGCGATGCCGAACCACACCCCGAAGATATATCCGCGCCCGCGCCCCGCCTTCTTCATGCCCGCCGCGCTCGACAAGCCTTCGGGGACGTTGGACAGGAACACCGCGGCGACGGTGACGACACTCACCCCGCCGCCACCGAGCAGGCTGACCCCGATCACAACCGATTCGGGGATACCGTCGAGCAGCGCACCGATCGCGATCGCCAACCCGCCGCCGCCTTCGGTGCTCGGCTGGCTCTGTTCCTCGTTCGATCCCGATCGCTTGCGGTGCTTGGCGCCGCGCCGCGACACGACGATGTTCGCGATCGTATAGACCAGCGCGCCGCCGACGAAACCACCCGCAGTCGAATCGAACCCGCCCTGCTTGAACGCCTCGTCCATCAGGTCGAACGCAACCGCGGAGATCAGCACGCCCGAGCCGATCGCCATTACCGCCGCAATCAGCCGCTGCGGCAGCGTCGCGTAATAGCCGATCGCCGCGCCGAGGATCAGCGCCGATCCGCCGACAAATCCCCAGAACCCCGCTTGCCACACGATACGCGTCCTCCCTCGTCCTCCAACGTACCGCCTCGAACGTTCGATCCGCGCGCGCAACCGCCGGCAAGGTCGGGCGTTTGCGCGTCTTCACCACGAAGGGTTTCGCATGTCACACGGTCTCACGGTCCCCGAAGCCAACCAGTCCCCCTACCCACTCCAGGAGCCGCCCCACACCCACAAGCCGGAGGTGAGGGGTCTGCCCCCGGTTGCCGGCAAGAAGAACAAGCCGCCCAAGCCCGACAAGCGTCCCGCCGCCCCGACGGGCAACGCGCTGGCGCTGCTCGGCGCCGCGCTCGGCCTCGGCGCCCTCGCGATCGGCGCGGTGCTCTACGAACGCCAGTCCGCGCCGACGAAGAAGAAGGGCAAGAAGGCCAAGCGTTAGGTTAGCGGAGAGTCACTCCCTCGCAGGAAGTGCTCCCGCGAAGGCAGGAGCCCAGTACTGGGTCCTCGCCTTCGCGGGGACACAATCGGCACGGCTAGCGGGCTACTTAAGCCGCACAGCCCTGCTCAGAAACCGCGACCCGACGGCGCAGAACCGCCAAGGCGTATCCGTCCCCCGCGTGATCCCGATCCGCGAACCCGCCGTCACCTCCGCCCGATCGCCCTCGATCAACGCGAACGGCGCGCGGTCGATCGGCAGCCCGTCATGCGTCAGCGTGACCCCGAGTGCTTGGCAGAGCCGCCCCGGCCCCGCGCACAGCAGCTCGCGCTTCGCCGTTCCGCGCCGCGCTTGCATCGCCGCGACCCCGAACATCGGTTCGATCGCGCGGATCAACACCGCGCTGCCGTTGCCGCAGGTGACGTTCAGGCACAGGTGCAACCCGTAGATCCGGTACACATAGGCGCACCCCGCCGGCCCGAACATCGCCGCATTCCGCGCGGTAAGGCCGTTAAAGCTGTGCGAAGCGGGATCGTCGGCGGCATAGGCCTCGGTCTCGACGATCCGACCACCGACCCCGTCGAGCGTCAGGGTCGCTCCGACCAGCGCCTCCGCCACGACCGCCACGTCGCGCTCGTAAAAGGCTAGGGGCAGCATCGTCGGCCGAGTAAAAATGGCGCCCGGTCGGCATACGGCCGGACGCCAGTCGAACGCTCGGCACAGTCCGAGCGGCGAACGACCGGGTTGCAGCTCGATCGATCACGGCCGTATCTAACAGCGCTTTCTATAATTACGAGCATCGCCCTATACTGCCGCCGGCCATATCAATTCTGGATGGTGCATTGTGGATGCTCACCGTCATCCTTCCTAACCATCATGTCGCCGCGACGAAGACTCGCCCGTCTTCGATCCTGATGCAGGTCAGCACGCCGGTCTCGTAAGCGCCGGTATCGATTCCGATACGGTTGTTGCGGACGACCGGCTCCGGCCCGTCCCAGCTATGCCCATGGACGATCATTTTCTCGAACGGCTTGGTGCTTTCGAGGAAGGGCTGCCGGATCCACAACAGATCCTGCACCGTCTGGTCCGCCAACGGCCGCCCCGGCCGCGCGCCGGCGTGACAGAAGGCATAGTCGCCGATCGTCACCAGCGTCTCGAGTGATTGCAGCAGATCGAGATGCGATGCCGGCATCGCATCGAGCAGGCGGTCGCGCGTTTCGACATGGATCTCGGTATCGTCGGCGACATCGGGCGGCGCCACGCCGTAGGCGGCGAGCGTGTCAGCACCACCGAAGCCCACCCAGGGTCGCCCGCTCTCCGGATCGGCGAGGTAGCGCAGCATCGCCTGTTCGTGGTTGCCGATCAACAAATGGGTCTCGTAATCGGGCCGGCGCCGCAGCCACGCCAGCGCGGCGAGCACCTCGGCGGAGGCGGGTCCGCGATCGATATAGTCGCCGCAGAACACCAGCACCGGCCGCCGCCCGTTGGCCTGGACCGCTGCATCGGCGACGATCAGCCGCAGGATCGACTGGAGCAGGTCGTAGCGGCCGTGGATGTCGCCGATCGCATAGACGAGCTGGCCCTCGGCCCGGCGCACCGCGACATCGGGCAGCGGCACGAAACCGCCGCTACCTCGCATCGTCGGTCCGCCATCATTCATCGTCGCGAAGCGCACGGCGCCGGGCCGTCCAGAGCTCGTCGGTGAGATCCTCATAGGATCGCAGCGCCTCTGCGGGGTCGTCCTGCGCACGGTCGCGCGCACGTTCCCAGCGGCGATTGATCCCGACCAGGTAATTGCGCGGCACCCCGGCATCGGTCGCCGACCCATAGGCCTCGACCAGGTCGCGATCGGCGCCGTCGAGCTGCGCGGCCAGGCACGCGAAGCTCGCCGATCCGCGCCGGCCATCGCACGCGGTCGCGCGGCCCCGCTCGTCCGCCAGCCGGTATCTGCGCGGCTGCACGACAGGCGATGCCCGTTCGACCGTCTCAAGCCGCTCGCGCGGCAGCGTCGCCGCGACCTCGCTCACCGGCGTGCTCGCATCGCTCGGTTCGGTATTATTGATCGGCGGCGCGACCGCGACATTGGCCTGGGGCACGGGCTGCGAGATCACCGGCGCGGGTTGGCTGCGCGCCGCAATCTGTACCGCCGGCTTGCGCTCGGCCTCGGGCTTGGCGTCGTCGAGCACCGTCACCCCCATCGCCACGCCCGCCACTGCGGCGACCGCGGCCAGTACCGCGCCGCCGAACACCCGCCGGCCGCGACCTTGCCGACGCGGCGTCACCACCACCGGCATCGCATAGCTCGGCAGGTCGCGCGCACCCGCCACCCGCGGCGCACCGAAGATCGAATCCATCGCCGACCCGACTTCGCCGAAGCGTCGCGGGCCCTTCCCAGGATTGGCGCCCCCCATCGGCGGTCGTGCGAAAGGGTCGCCGGATTGTTCTGACATCGCTGCCGTTCCCATAATTCGACATGAACTATCGGAACCGAACGCTTAATTACAGCTGTACGTTGCGCCCCGTCGCGGCTGCGACCGGATCAAGCTGCATGCTGCAGCGCGAACTGGTGGAAATAGGCATGGACGACCGGATCGTCGATCGGCGCGATCAGCGCCTGTACGTCGGCCGCGACGCTCGCCTCCACGCCCAGCGCCGCACCGGGCTGATAGCCCATCGACCAGTCGCCGAACTGCCGCTCCGTAATCGTCGATCGGCCGAGGATTACCACCGCGAAGTGGCGCGGATCGGCCCGGATCCGCTCGAATGTCGCAACTACCGCAGCCTCGGGACCCTCGAGCGCCTGAAGGAAGCGGCGACCGCCGACGACCAGCAGCCCGGTCACGCCGACCGCGCGATTGTTGCGGCGAGACACCCGCAAGATGCCGTCGAGTTCCGCGCTCAAGAGCGGCGCGCGGGCAGTACTGATGTAGAGCAGGCGGATCATCTGCATGCACTCCGTGAAGTTGATGCCTGCTACCGCGCAACTGCGAAACAGGTAGTTAAAGACGGCTTTGACTTACATCAACCAGATCGGTTGTTTTTGCGCTTGGGCGGGCACGGGACGGGCGAAACAGGATGAGCAAACCGGGGTTCGGCCGAAAGTCCTTGATCCACCGAACATGGCGGCGATGCTCGCGCGCCAAGGAGACCCGCAATGCCCCAATACGAACTCGACGGAAAACGCCCGGCGTGCCACCCCTCCGCTTGGGTCGCCCCGAGCGCCGACCTGATCGCCGACGTCGTGCTCGGCGAGGATGCCAGCGTCTGGTTCGGCGCGGTGATCCGCGGCGACAACACGACCATCGCGGTCGGCGCGCGCACCAACATCCAGGAAGGCGCAATGCTCCATTCCGATCCCGGCGCGCCGCTGACCGTCGGAGCGGACTGCACGGTCGGCCATCATGCGATCCTGCATGGCTGCACCATCGGCGAGCGCACCCTGATCGGCATGGGCGCGGTGATCCTCAATCACGCGGTGATCGGCGCCGATTCGATCGTCGGCGCCGGCGCGCTGGTCACCGAGGGCAAGACTTTCCCCGCGGGCAGCCTGATCATCGGCTCACCCGCGAAGGCGGTGCGGCAACTCGACGCGGCGACCCGCGCGTCGCTGCTGCTGTCGGCGCAGCATTACGTCGCCAGGGCACGACGCTGCGCCGACGGCCTCAGGCAGGTCGGCTGATCACTTCGCCAGCCACGACGTCACCGCAGGGCGCAGCTTGTCCGCGGTGCCCTTGCGCACCGCAATCGTGGTCAGCGCCCGCTCGGCGCCAGCGCGCTGGCCCGCGCCGAGATACTTGGCCGCGAACGCCCCGATCTTGCCGGGCATCGCCGGATCGTTCGATCGCGATCCCAGCGAAACGATGTAGCCCGGCCGCGCGCCCTCCTCGATGAAGCTCTCGGCCAGCGCGCGGTGGGCGACAGCCCAGTCGAACGCGAGCTCGGGATGCTTGAACGACACCGTCCGCAGCAGCGTGCCTTTCTGCGGCGCGGTCAGCGTAATCGCCTCCAGCAGCCCCAACGCCTTGTTGGCGAGCACGTCCGAGCGCCCCGCCCCCAGCAATCCAACCAGCGTGTTCTTCGCGACCGGGCTCGTCTCCGCGATCGCCAGCGCCAGCAGCGCGTCCCATTCCGCGGGCGTCGCGTTGGTCGCGTAAGTCGACAGGATCGGCTCGCGTACCGCGGGCGGGATCGCGGTCGGATCGGTCTTCAGCGCCGCGACATAGCGACGCGCCCGGTCCGCAACCGCCGGATCGCCGTCCGCGCCGAGCCGGCCGAGCAGTGCCTCGCGCAGGTTGGTCACCAGCACCGGCTCGCCCGCGGCCGCATCGACCCCGATGCGTGCAAGCACCGGCGACAGCAGGGCCCGATTGCGCGCGCGTAGCGGCGCCTCCAGCGGCGTGCCGAGATACAGCCCGGTCAGGCTGCCGAGCTGCCCCGACACCATCGACCATTCGAGCGGGTCCGCGGCCTCGCCGACCCGGCCCATCGTCGTCACCCAGCGCGACAGGTCCTGGTAACCGCCCGCCGCCAGCGCGTAATCGTCGCCCAGCGTACCCAGCCGGTCCTCCAGCGTCAGCTTGCCATAGTCGCGGACGATCGCGGCATGCCCCGCATCGTCGTACATCGCGCGGAGATAGCTGCCCTTGCCGCGGTTCAGCACCAGCGTCCCGCATCCCTTCACTGCGACGTCGGTGGTCGCGCCCGAGACGACCGCCCGGGTTTCTCCGCCGCCGAGGGTCGCGACGACCAGCGGCACGTGCCAGGTCTGCGCCGCCTTCGACGCCGCATCCAGCCCGAAGCGACCCTGCGCCAGCGTTGCCGTCGTGGTCCCGCCGGCGCATGTGGCGCCGGTCATCGTGACCAGCGGCACGCCGCCCTGCAGCGTGAAATCGTGCGCGATCGTCGTCACCGGCTTGCCCGCCGCGGCCGACAGCTCGGTCCACAATTGGTCGGTGACGGTGTTGCCGTATTTGTACCGCGCCATGTAGCTGCGGATGCCCTTGCGGAACGTGTCGGCACCCAGCGTCGATTCGAGCATGCCGATCACCGCCTGCCCCTTGGCGTAGGTGATCTGGTCGAAGGCATCGCTGATGTTCTCGACCGTCTCGATCGGACGGATGATCGGGTGTGATGCCGCGGTCGCGTCTAGGCCCATCGCGGTCTCCCGTTCGAACGCGATCGCCGATGCCTCGGCCTTCCAGGTCGGATTGAGATCGGCGGCGGACTTGCCCTCCATCCACGATGCGAAGCCTTCGTTCAGCCACAGGTCGTCCCACCACGCCATCGTCACCAGATCACCGAACCACTGGTGCGCCATCTCGTGCGCGACGACGGTGAAGATGCGCTGGCGGCCGCTCTCGGTGGTGCGCTTGGGATCGAACAGCAGCTCGTTCTCGAAATAGAAGATCGCGCCCCAATTCTCCATCGCGCCGAAGGTCTGGCTCGATCCGGGGCCCGCGATCATGTCCATCTTCGGTAGCGGATAAGGCTGGCCGAAATAATCGTTGTAATAGGTCAGCAGACGCTTGGCTTCCGCCAGCGCATAGTCGCCCTGGTCGACGACGCCGCGGCGGCTGATCACTCCGATCTCGGTCTTGCCCGCCATCACCGTCTTGCGCTCGAGATCGCCCATCCCGAGGAACAGCAGGTAGGACGACATCACCGGAGTCGGCGCGAATGCGTAGCGCTGGCTGCCGTCCGCGGCCTTGGTGATCGTCGCGGGCATGTTGGAGAAGGCGAGCTGCCTGGCGGGTGCGGTGGTGGTCAGCTTGAACGTCGCCTTGAACGACGGTTCGTCCCACATCGGCGCGAAGCGGCGCGCATCCGGCGCCTCGAACTGGGTCGCCAGCATCCGCGACTTGGATCCGTCGGTGTTGGTATAATCGATCGCGAACAGGCCGAGCGGCTGCTGGTTGATCTTGCCTGTCCAGCGCAACGCCAGCTTGTGGCGACCGACCGTCGCCGGCTGTGTCAGCGACAGCGTCACCCGCTGCTGCGCGGCGTCGTACGCCAACGTGGCAGGCCTGCCGTCGACCGTTGCCGACGAGATGGCGAGATCGGCGGCGTTGAGCGTGATCGTCCGGGTGGCCTGCTTGACGTCGACGTCGATCGTCTCGCTGCCCGCGAAGGTCATCTTCACCGCATCGGGCACCACCTCGATGTCGTAGGCGATCGGCGCCACCGTCTTCGGCAGTTGCCCCGCCGCGATCGCGGTGGAGGACGTCGTAAGGGCAAGCAGAACGGCAGCGATCTTCATGGGATATCGGGCTCCGGTAGGGCGTCGCCCGGCGTCTTACGCCTTTGCTACACCGGTGCAAGCGACCCTGGACATGGTCCGCAGGCGTCCAACTGGACAGCAAGATCGGTTTCGGTAAGAAACGGGTATGACGATGCCATCCATATTCGATCGCCTGCGCCTGCCCGTCATCGGGTCGCCGCTGTTCATCATCTCCGGTCCCGAACTGGTGATCGCGCAGTGCAAGGCGGGCATCGTCGGATCCTTTCCCGCGCTGAACGCCCGGCCGCAAGCACTGCTCGACGAATGGCTGCACCGCATCACCGAGGAACTGAGCAGTCACAACCGCGACCATCCCGATCGCCCCGCGGCGCCGTTCGCGGTCAACCAGATCGTCCACAAGTCCAACGACCGGCTGGAGGCCGATCTCGAAACTTGCGCAAAATGGCAGGTCCCGATCGTGATCACCTCGCTCGGTGCGCGCGAGGACCTCAACACTGCGGTCCATGCCTGGGGCGGCATCACGATGCACGACGTGATCGACGATCGCTTCGCGCGCAAGGCGGTCGAAAAGGGTGCCGATGGCCTGATCGCGGTCGCGGCCGGTGCCGGTGGCCATGCCGGGCGGCTGTCGCCCTTCGCGATCATCCAGGAGATCCGCATGTGGTTCGACGGTCCGCTCGCGCTGTCCGGTTCGATCGCGACCGGCGGCGCGGTGCTGGCGGCCGAGGCGATGGGTGCCGACTTCGGCTATATCGGCTCGCCGTTCATCGCCACCGAGGAGGCGAACGCCGAACCCGGTTACAAGCAGGGCATCGTCGACGGCCGCGCGTCCGACATCGTCTATTCGAACCTCTTCACCGGCGTGCACGGCAACTATCTCCGCGGCTCGATCGAGGCCGCGGGCATGGACCCCGACAACCTCCCCGAGGGCGATCTCAAGACCATGAACTTCGGCGGCGGCAACAGCAGCAAGGCCAAGGCGTGGCGCGACATCTGGGGATCGGGCCAGGGCATCGGCGTGGTCGACCGCGTGGAAAGCGTCGCTGACCGAGTCGACCGCCTGGAACGCGAATACCGCGCGGCAAAGGAACGGCTGGGGATTACGAGAGGCTGACCATGCCGGGCGTGTCCCCGCGAAGGCGGGGACCCAGTACTGGGCTCCCGCCTTCGCGGGAGCACACCCCGGACGGGCTACAGCCCTGCCGCGTACGTCAAAACGCCGCCGCGATCCGGCTCTGCAGCGACCGCGCCGGGCTCGGCGTCGCGAGCCCCTGTTGCGCCTCGTCCAGTCGCGCCACGCGGCGGTGCAGGTCCGCGCTCGCCGCAATCATCGCGCGCGCGGTGGCCGGCAATGCGCTTACCAGGTCGGCGTCGAACACCGGCGCATGACCCAGTCGACGCGACGGGTGGAGCAGGTCCGACCGGTCGAGTTCGCCGACATCGGCGGCACGCTGGGTCATCAGCCAGGCGATCACGTGCATCAGCCGCGTCGTCACCTTCAGCGATTCGCAGGAAAACCCCACCCGCACCAGCGGATCGAGCGCCTCGCGCTCGGCACGGCCGGCTTCGTCGAAATAGCTCCGCGCCTCGTCCGCCAGCAACATCGCCTCGGTATAGAGCCCATCGATCAGTCGGCGGTGGATGGCGGTGTCGTTGGCAGCCTTCATCATGCCGCTCCTTTGCCACAGCGGCGCTCACCTGCACAGGCTCCGCGGCACCTCGCTGGCACTCGTTACTGTGCCGCAACGGGCCAGCGCTGGCTCAGGCGATAATGTCCGGGATCAGCTCGTCCTCGATCATGGCGATCTCGTCACGCAGCCGCAGCTTGCGCTTCTTCAGCCGTGCCATCTGCAGCTGATCGGGCACGCCCGTCCCCGCCAGCGCCGCGATCGCGGTATCGAGATCGCGATGCTCGAGCCGGAGCAAGTCGAGCCGAGCTTCCAATTGTGCGTCGTCCATCGTCGCCCCCGCCTGCCCGTCCGATGACGATGCCCTAGCGCAGCGGCGGCGGCAAAACCAATCGTCGCGCGGTTCGGCTCGGCTAATCGCTTTAAGCCAATTCGTGCACGACTTTTTCGCGCGTCGGTGGTTTACTCGGTCCCCCCAACGATTGCATCAGGAGGTATACCGCCATGCAGACAACGCATCAGACGGCCTTGGCAACGAAGCATGCGACGCTCGATCGACGGATCGTCGAGGAAACGCATCGCCCGAAGCCCGACGACCTGATCCTGGCGGACCTGAAGAAGCAGAAACTTCGCTTGAAGGAAGAACTCGACGGCGCCTGAGCGTCGATCGATCAGGTCGGGTTCCTGCCGCCACGGTGGCGGGGGCCCAGGCCGACCGGCGTCGCATAGACCGGCGTCCGCGATCCCTGGCCGACCGGCTTGCGCGCCTTCTTGGGATCGATCGGATGATCGAATGCGATGCCCACGCGACCTTCGGTACACCAGGCGATCCGGCCGGTGACCTCGCCGATCCCGCGCAACTCCAGCGTCACCGGAGTCGCGGCGTCGACCACCCGGTCGACCTCCGCCATCATCCCGCCTTCCGACAGGTTGCGCACCCGCACTTCGTGATTGTCGGTGGTGCCGACGAACGTCAGCCGCGCCGTCAGGAACAGGCTGTCCCGCTTGCGCGGACGCTGTGCCGATCCGGCGGGGGATCGGTCGGCGATCGGGTCGCGGTTGAAGCTGTCCATCCTACCGATCTCGTAACACGAATAATGATGGAATTCGCGTAGGCTGCAAACCTTAGCGAATTGCTTACTCAATCTTCGCGCGACACCTTTTCGTTGCGTTCGTGACGCTCCTGCGCCTCGACCGTCATCGTCGCGATCGGCCGTGCCTCCAGCCGCCCCAGGCTGATCGGCTCGCCGCTGACTTCGCAAAAGCCGTATTCGCCCTCGTCGATGCGGCGGATCGCGGCGTCGATCTTGGCGACCAGCTTGCGCTGGCGATCGCGGGTGCGCAGCTCGATAGACCAATCGGTCTCGCTCGACGCGCGATCGGTGAGATCCGCCTCGCGCAGCGAATCGACCTGCAGCTGCGACAACGTGCTCTGTGCCTCCAGCAGGATGGCGTCCTTCCACCGCAACAGCTTCTTCCGAAAATAAGCCTGCTGCTTCAGGCTCATGAAGGGTTCGTCGGCGGTAGGACGATAGCCGTCGTCGGCATCGTTTGCCGGCGGCGGGGTCGATACTGAATCGGGTACTCGATTGATCACCGTTGCCATACCACTCTCCCTTCGGCCCTCTATGCCTCGGGGCCGCCCCCAAATGGTGACCGGGCCTATAATCGTGCGTCGTCGTGCCGACAAGCGAGCAGGCTTGCGTAAATGTCCCACGTCGCGACAGATTGTTGCGAATGCGCTATTTGCGCATCACTCGTCGCGTTGCGCCACTGCGCACAAATGACCCCGCGGGTTAACCATGAATCAGTGTCAACGCGGCACGTTAACGATACTATTGCCTGTGCTGATCATACGAACGCGTAAGTATTCGGCAGGATCAGGGTAAATGTCGTTGCACTTAATAGTTTCTTTTGCACTCTGCGCCATAGCGGCAACGCATACGGGGACTGGCAAGCAGCTCCCGTCTGCCAGCAACGAGAGAGTGTCCCTATGTCTGTGCGGATGGCGATGGCCAAATTGTGCGCGTGCGCATGCGGTGGTGCCGTGATCGGCGGTGGCGCGGTCCATGTCGCGGAAAGCCCCAAGCGCGCGCCGCACTTCACCAAGCAGGTCAAGCCGGTCTACACCAAGCCGGTCCGCCGCGTCGCCCTGGCCCGCCCGGCGCCGCGCCCGATCCGCCCGCGTACCCGAGTCGTGACGACCACGACGACCACCGGCTGCGCGCCGACGGTGATCGCGGTCGCCAACCAGCCTGCCCCCGCACCGATGCCGTTCGGCGACAGCTTCGGCGGCAGTGGCGGCGGCGTGCCCGTGGTGGTCGGCGGCAGCGGCGGCTTCTTCGGCGGCAGCGGCGGATTCGGTGGTGGGTTCTTCGGCGGCGGCAGCTCGGGCTCGAGCGGCAGCATCGTCGTTTCGTCGACGTCCAGCGGCGGCTCCACCTCCAGCAGCGGGGGCTCGACCTCGAGCAGCAGCAGCGGCGGATCGACCTCCAGCGGCAACGTCAGCAGCACCTCGTCGACCGGCGGGTCCTCGACGTCGACCGGTGGCGCGACGGTGTCGAGCACCTCGTCATCGGGCGGCTCGAGCGGCAACGTCTCGTCCTCGACCTCGTCCTCCTCGTCGGGCAACGTCGCCTCGTCGACTTCGTCGAGCTCGAGCGGCAACGTGTCGTCGTCAACCTCGACCAGCTCGAGCAGCAACGGCTCCTCGACGTCGACGTCGACCAGCTCGTCTAGCTACGGATCGAGCAGCAAGGGCTGGAGCAGCGGCGGCCACTGGTCGTCCAACGGCGGCTGGAGCTCCAACGGCGGCACCGGGTCGAGCGGCGGCAAGCCCGCGCCCGTCCCGGCCCCGCCGATGGTTTTCCTGTTCGGCGCGGGGGCAGCGGTGCTGATCGCACGCCGCCGCTTCGCCAAACCGGTCGAGGCCTGATCAGGCCGCGCTCAGCGCCTTCTCGATATCGGGCACCGGGTGCCCGGTCAGGTCCTTCGCGAGCTCGCCCGCCAGCCGGTTGCTGACTTCCTTGTGGTAATGCTTGCGCAGCTCGCCCAGCGTCTTGGGCGGCGCGACGATGATCAACGACTCGTATTCGTTGGCCAGCGCGCGCCGCTTGAGCATTTCCGCGGTCTCGGCGGCGAAGCGATCCTCCTCCTGCTGGTGGTAATCGGTCTCGTCCATCGATCCGCGCGACCCGGCGAACTGACCCCCGGCACCGCTTTGCGTCGACGATGCACCGCCCGCGGCGTCGGTCTTCTGGTCGCGGTCGGCCGGGTTCGGGTGCTCGACCGCGTGTTCGACCTGTAGGTTGGGGAACTCGGCATCGCCTTCGTTGCGGAAGAACAGCGCCTTGCGGCCATCCGCGACCAGCACGAACGCATTATGGGGAACCTGCATCGTCTCATACTCCCGGTCGTTGCAATCGGGGGCTCAACGCAAGGGGAGGCAGCCGGGTTGCGCCTGCGCGGGTGCCTCGGCATAGCCCGTGCATCATGCACGACATACGCGCCATCCGGGACGATCCCGCCGCCTTCGACGCCGCCCTCGCCCGTCGCGGCCTGCCCGCCAACGCCGTCGGGCTGCTTGCCGCCGACGATGCGCGCCGCGCCACGATCGCCGCCGCGCAGGAGGCGCAGACCCGCCGCAACGAACTATCGAAGCAGATCGGCCACGCGAAAGCACAGAATGACGAGGCGCGTGCCCAGTCGCTGATGGCCGAGGTCGCGGCGCTGAAGGACGCATTGCCCGGCCTCGAAGCCGCCGAGGGCGAGGCCGCCGCAACGATCGACGCCGCGCTCGCCGCGCTCCCCAATCTGCCCGCCGCCGACGTGCCCGAGGGCGAGGACGAGACCGGCAACGCGCTGGTCCACGAGCGCGGCACCCGGACCACCTTGCCATTCCCGGTGCGGGAACACGACGCGATCGGCCCCGCGATCGGCCTCGATTTCGAAACCGGCGTCGCGATCGCCGGCGCACGCTTTACGCTGGTCCGCGGCCCCGCCGCGCGCCTGCAGCGAGCGCTCGGCCAGTTCATGCTCGACACCCTCACCCGCGACCACGGCTATGAGGAGGTCGCGCCGCCATTGCTGGTGAAGGACGAGGCGGTGTTCGGCACCGGCCAGCTTCCCAAGTTCGCCGAGGACCTGTTCCGCACCACCGATGGCCGCTGGCTGATCCCGACAGCGGAAGTGTCGCTGACCAACATCGTCCGCGAGAAGATCCTTCCCGCTGGCGAGCTGCCGATGCGATTCGCCGCGCTCACCCCCTGCTTCCGCTCGGAGGCGGGCTCGGCGGGGCGCGACACCCGCGGCTACATTCGCCAGCACCAGTTCGACAAGGTCGAGATGGTCTCGATCGTCGCGCCCGACGTGTCCGAGGTGGAGCATGAGCGCATGACCCGCTGCGCGGAGAGCATCCTCGATGCCCTCGCGCTGCCCTATCGCCGGATGCTGCTCTGCGCGGGCGACATGGGCTTCACCGCGCGGCGTACCTATGATCTGGAGGTCTGGCTGCCCGGCCAGCACGCCTATCGCGAGATCTCCAGCTGTTCGACCTGCGGCGACTTTCAGGCCCGGCGGATGAACGCGCGCTATCGGCCGGAGGGCGAGAAGGCGACCCGCTTCGTCCACACCCTCAACGGCTCGGGCCTGGCGGTCGGCCGGACGCTGGTCGCGGTGATCGAGAACTACCAGCAGCAGGACGGCTCGGTCGCGGTGCCCCATATCCTCCGCCCCTATCTAGGCGGGCTTGAGCGGCTGGCGCCGATCGGATGATCCGGCGGGCGGCGATCGGGGCAGCGATGCTGACGCTCGCCGGCTGCATTCCGGGCGAGGACCCGCCCCGCGTCGCGGTCCGCCAGCCGCCGCCCCGCGTCGAGGAACGCCGTCCGGTCCAGGACGCCGGCCCGCCGCTCGACGATTATCAGCGCCGCCCGGTCGACGACGAGGTTTCGATCCTGCCCGCGCCAAAGCCCGCCTGGGAGGCACGACCGGTCGAGCCCGATGCGCGCATGGTGCCCGATGGCAGCTACGTGGTCCGGTCCGGCGACACGCTCCGCGCGGTCGGCGATCGCACCGGTGCGGGCAGCGAGGCGATCGCGCGCGTCAACGGTCTGCCGCCGCCCTTCACGATCCGCGCGGGCCAGCGCCTCGCCATTCCCGGCGGCCGCTACCACCTCGTGCGCCCGGCGCAGAGCGGCATCGCGATCGCGCGCGCCTATGGCGTCGAATGGTCGCGGATCGTTGCCGCCAACGCGCTCGCCGAGCCATACATCCTCCGCGTCGGCCAGCGCATCCTGATCCCCGGCGACAGCCAGAGCGGTCCGACCCGCGCCGAGCGCGCCGCCGCGTTCAAGCTCGACATCGACGACATCATCACCGGCGGCGAACCCGCCCCCGCGCCCAGCCAGCAGCCTGCCCGCCCGGTCGCCAGCGCCAGGCGCGTGTTGCCCGCCAACGCGGTCGTGGTCGCCCCCGCGCGGCTGACCGGCGGCGCCTTCATGTGGCCGGTCGACGGGCGCGTCGTGAAGCGCTTCGGCCCCGGCGCCAGCGGCGAACGCAACGACGGGATCAAGATCGCGGTCGCACTCGCCTCTCCGATCCACTCGGTCGCCGACGGCGTCGTGGCCTATGTCGGCGACGGCATCGCCGCGCTCGGCGGCCTGGTCATCATCAAGCACGGCGGCGGCTGGACCAGCGTGTACGGCCACGCCTCCAAGCTTCTGGTCCAGCGCGGTCAGAGCGTGAAGCGCGGCCAGACCGTCGCGCTGTCGGGCGACACCGGCTATGCCGACCAGCCGGAATTGCACTTCGAACTCCGCAAGGGGCGTACCCCGGTGGATCCGCAGACGCAGTTGCCGCGGAGTTAAACCTAGTAGCGATTATCGGACATCCTCGCGCTCGTTGTGTCCCCGCGGAGGCGGGGACCCAGTACTGGGCTCCCGCCTTCGCGGGAGCACGCGACGCAAGCGGCACACTCATGATCAATCGCCCACCATCCCCAAACACGTGACGCCCGCTCCCTCGCTTGCTAACCGCCCCCGATGACCTACCAGTCCGACCTGCTCACCACCCTCGCCGCGCGCGGCTACATCCACCAACTGACCGATGCCGCAGCGCTCGACGCGCTCGCCGCCAAGCAGGTCGTGCCCGGGTATATCGGCTTCGATCCGACCGCGCCGTCGCTCCACGTCGGCAGCCTCGTCCAGATCATGCTGCTCCGCCGGCTCCAGCAGACCGGGCACAAGCCGATCGTGCTGATGGGCGGCGGCACCGGCAAGATCGGCGATCCGAGCTTCAAGGACGAGGCGCGCAAGCTGCTCGCCGCTGACGGCATCCAGGCCAATGTGGCGTCGATCAAGCGGATCTTCGGACGCTTCCTGACCTTTGCGCCCGCAGGCGAGATGGGCGGCCCCAACGACGCGGTGCTGCTCGACAATGCCGAGTGGCTCGACGCGCTCGAATACATCCCGTTCCTGCGCGAGGTCGGGCAGCACTTCTCGATCAACCGCATGCTGTCGTTCGACTCGGTCAAGCTGCGGCTCGACCGCGAACAATCGCTGTCGTTCCTCGAATTCAACTACATGATCCTCCAGGCCTACGACTTCCTGGAGCTGTCGCGTCGCGCCGGCTGCCGCCTGCAGATGGGCGGATCGGACCAGTGGGGTAACATCGTCAACGGTATCGAACTGGCGCGGCGGATGGACGGCACCGAGGTATTCGGCGTCACCACCCCGCTGATCACCACCGCGGACGGCGGCAAGATGGGCAAGACCATGGCCGGCGCGGTCTGGCTGCACGAGGACCAGCTGCCGCACTTCGACTATTGGCAATTCTGGCGCAACACCGACGACCGCGATGTCGGCCGCTTCCTGCGCCTCTTCACCGATCTCCCGCTCGACGAGATCGCCCGGCTGGAGTCGCTCGGCGGCGCCGAGATCAACGACGCCAAGAAGATCCTGGCCACCGAAGCCACCGCGCTGTGCCGCGGCCGCGACGCCGCCGACCAGGCCGCGGAGACCGCCCGCCGCACCTTCGAAGAGGGCGCCGCCGGCGATTCGCTCCCCCGTTTCGCGGTCGCGCCGGGTCCGATCGGCATCGTCGACGCGCTGATCGGGATCGGCTTCTGCGCCTCGCGCGGCGAGGCCCGGCGCCTGATCGCGGGCGGCGGTGCGCGCATCGATGGCGAGCGCGTCGGCGACGAGACAGCGACCGTCACGATCGGCGAGGCACCGGTGCGCATCTCCGCGGGCAAGAAAAACCACGGCCTGATCGAACCGATCCGACCGATGTAAGTATCTGTAAACCGGTGACCCCTAATCGTTCCTGCAACGACCGGCGCGAATCCGCGAACGGTCGGCGGAGAAGAGCGTGAAACAGGGCGCAGTCAGGGGATCGCTCGACGATCGCGTCGAACCGCGCGAAGAGGTGTATCACCGCACCCGAGCGACCATGCCCGATCGGCAGACCTGCTCGGTGCTGATCGTCAACATCTCCGCCAGCGGCCTGATGCTGCGCAGCGATGCGGTCGTGACCGTCGGCGATCGCATCCACGTCATCCTGCCCGGCGCCGGCGAGGTCGCCGCGACGATCCGCTGGGCGCTCGGCGGCCGCATCGGCTGCCAGTTCGATGTCTCGATTGCCGGGCCACGCTACGCGGCGCTGCTGGGCAAGCTCGACCGCTGATCAGCCCGACCGGAGCAACGCCACCCCGGCGTCGCGCTCGAAGAGATACAGCAACGTTCGCGCCGCCTGCCCCCGCGGGCCCGCCAGCCCGCCGTCGCGATCGATCAGCAGCCGCGCATCGTCTTGCGCGCATTGCAGCAGGTCGTGGAGCAGATCCGGCGTCGCAATGCGGAACGCCGCCTCGCCCGATTGCCGCGTGCCCAGCATCTCGCCCGCGCCGCGCAGCCGCAGATCCTCCTCCGCGATCCGGAAGCCGTCATTGGTCTCGCGCATCAGCGCCAGCCGTGCCCGCGATGTCTCGCTGAGCGCCGATCCGCGGATCAGCAGGCACACCGACCGCCCAGATCCGCGCCCGACCCGCCCGCGCAGCTGGTGGAGCTGCGCCAGCCCGAAGCGGTCGGCATGCTCAATCACGATCAGCGTCGCGTTCGGCACGTCGACCCCGACCTCGATCACCGTCGTCGCGACCAGCACGCCGACCTGTGCCGCGGCGAACGCCGCCATCACCGCGTCCTTTTCGGGCGGCTTCATCCGGCCATGGACCAGCCCGACCCGGTCGCCGAACCGCGCCGCCAGCGTCTCCGCCCGCGCTTCCGCGGCGGCGACGTCGGACTTTTCGCTCTCCTCGACCAGCGGACAAACCCAATAGGCTTGCCCGCCGTCGGCCAGATGCCGGCCGAGCGCGTTGACGACATCGTCGAGCCGGTCTTCGGAGATCACGCGGGTCTCGATCGGCTGGCGGCCCGGCGGCATCTCGTCGAGCCGGCTGACGTCCATCTCGCCGTATTGCGCCAGCGTCAGCGTCCGTGGGATCGGCGTCGCGGTCATCGCCAGCAGGTGCGGTGCGCGCCCCTTTTCCTGGAGCAACAGCCGCTGCGCCACCCCGAAGCGGTGCTGCTCGTCGACCACCACCAGCGCCAGATCCTTGTACACCACCGCCTCCTGGAAGATCGCATGCGTGCCGATCAGGATGTCGATCTCGCCCGCCGCCAATCCCATCAGCGTCGCCTCCCGCGCCCGCCCCTTGTCGCGCCCGGTCAGCACCGCGATGTTGATCGGCAGCCCGCCCAGCGTCTTGCGCAGCGTCTCGTAATGCTGGCGCGCGAGGATCTCGGTCGGGGCGAGCAACGCCCCCTGCGCGCCCGCCTCGACCGCGATCAGCAACGCCATCGCCGCCACCAGCGTCTTGCCCGACCCGACATCGCCCTGCAGCAGCCGCAGCATCGGCGCCTCCTGTGCCAGATCGCCCTCGATCTCGCGTACCGTTCGCGCCTGCGCCCCGGTGAGGTCGTAGGGCAGCCGCAACGCATAGCGCAGCCGCCCGTCGCCGTTCAGCGCCCGCCCGCGCCGCTTGCGGGTGTCCGCACGAACCAACGTCATCGCCAGCTGATTGGCGAAGACCTCGTCATAACCCAATCGCTCGCGCGCGAGCTTGTCGGCGGGATCGGCATGGATCCGCGCCAGCGCATCGCGCCAGTCGGGCCACTCGCGCTTGGCCTTCAATCCGGGCTCGATCCATTCGGGCAACACCGGCGCGCGGGCGATCGCCTCCAGCGCGAACTGCCCCAGCCGCCGCGACG
Organism: Sphingomonas sp. Tas61C01; assembly: GCF_052567495.1. Classification (NCBI taxonomy): domain Bacteria; kingdom Pseudomonadati; phylum Pseudomonadota; class Alphaproteobacteria; order Sphingomonadales; family Sphingomonadaceae; genus Sphingomonas; species Sphingomonas sp. Tas61C01. The sequence continues at coordinate 600,450 of NZ_CP199583.1, read as the reverse complement.
TCAACCCTTCCGACAGCGGATAAATCGCCTCGCGCGCGCGGAACTCGTCGGCGGCGCCGCTATCCGGCTCGGACACCTCCGGATGGACGATCTGCAACTCCTGCCCGTACGTATCGAGCCGCCCGCAGACCAGCCGCGCCTCGCCCAGCGGCAGCAGCTTCTTCGCCCAGCCGGGATGACCGCCGAAGAACACCAGGCTGACATGATTGCCCTTGGCATCGGCCGCCTGCACCCACGTCGGCCCGCGGCCGTTGCTGCCGCGATGCTCGCGCGGGGTCAGCGTGATCGCGACGATCCGCCCGGCATCCGCAACGTCGAGCTCGTCGCGCTTGACCCGATCGATCCACCCGCTCGGCATGTGGAACGCGACGTCGACCACCCGCGCCAGGCCCAGCCGGTCGAGCGGCTTGGCCAGCGACGGGCCGATGCCCTTCAACGCCGTCACTTCGGCAAACAGCGGATTGAGGATATCGGGTCGCATGACTATCTGGCAGCTATACCGAACCCGACCGGCGCCGCCAGCGCCCGCCGGGCAATCTTGCATGGGATGCCGCATGGATCACGACATTCGCCTCAAACGCCTGCGCTTCCGCAGCTGGCACCGCGGCACCAAGGAGGCCGACCTGATGATCGGCGGCTTCTTCGATATGCACAGTTCGCGCTGGACCGCGGCGGAACTCGACTGGTTCGAGGAACTGCTGGAGGAACAGGACGTCGACATCATGGGCTGGGCGATCGGCTCCATCCCCTGCCCCGCGCGCTGGGACGGCGCGATGATGCAAACGATGCGGTCGATCACCTATGTGCAAGTGGCGGAGTAGGCGGGCGCTCCGCTGGCCGAGCCACTCCCCAAACCGTTCGCCTCGAGTAGCCGTCGAGCTTGTCGAGACGGCGTATCGAGAGGTCCTCTCTTGAGGCAGTGTCTCTCGATACGGGCTCTCGGCTTCGCTCGATCCCTACTCGAGACTAGCGGGAGTGGGGCGCGGGGCGGAGGCTTGGTTCACGCGAAGGCGCGAAGGCGCAAAGAAGATTGTTCACGCGGAGGAGAAGAGAAAGCCTGCGGCGGCCCACACCCACTCCGCGTCTCCGCGTCTCCGCGCGATCCCCCTTCTTCATCGCGCCTTCGCGCCTTCGCGTGAACACACCCACCAGCCTAGGACCAAGATGCCCGACCTGAACTCGATCCTCTCCGCCGCCCGCGCGCTCACCCTCTCCGGCGTGCCGACCGGCTTCCAGCCGTCGCTGCTCGCCGATCTGGCGCGGGGCGCGAAGGGGCGGGTCGTGTTCGTCGCGCCCGACGAGGCGGCGATGCGGGCGATCGCGGCCACTGCGCAATATTTTGCGCCCGAGCTGGAGGTCGTCAGCTTCCCCGCGTGGGATTGCCTTCCCTACGACCGCGCCTCGCCGACGCTCAGGACGATGGCCGAACGCGTCGCCGCGCTCCACCGGCTGCAGGTCGCAAGGAAGGCGCCGCAGCTCTTCCTCACCACCGCCAACGCCGCGACCCAGCGGGTGCTGACGCCATTCCGCATCCGCCAGCTGGTCGCCCGCCTCGCGCCCGGCGAGCGGATCGGCCGCGACGCGCTCGGCACGCTGCTCCAGGCCAACGGCTATGTGCGGACCGAGACCGTCCACGATCAGGGCGAATATGCGGTGCGCGGTGGCATCGTCGATCTCTACCCCTCGGGCGAGGACCATGCGCTGCGGCTGGATTTCTTCGGCGACGAGATCGAGACCGTCCGCACCTTCGATCCCGCCGACCAGCGCACCACCGGCCGGATCGACGGCTTCGTCCTGCTCCCCGCCTCGGAGGCCCTGCTCGACGAGGAATCAGTCAAGCGCTTCCGCAGCCGTTACCGCGAGACGTTCGGCGCGACCGCGACCGGCGACCCGATCTACCAGGCGATTTCGGAGGGGCGCCGCCTCGCGGGCATGGAGCATTGGCTGCCGCTGTTCGAGGACAAGCTGGCCACCCTGTTCGATCATCTCGGCACCGACGACGTCGTGATCCGCGACACCGGCGTCACCGCCGCGACCGAAAGCCGGCTCGAATCGATCGCCGACTATTACGAGAACCGCAAGCGTGCCGAGGCCGCGCAGCCCGGCAGCTACCGCCCGCTTCCAGCCAAATCGCTCTACCTCGACGACAAGGAATGGAACGCCGGCCTCGCGGTGACCACCGCGCACGTCACATCGCCCTTCCACGAACCCGAAAGCGCGACGGTGCTGGACTTTGCGGTCGACGGCCCGCGTGATTTCGGTCCGGAGCGATCCGCTGGCGGCAACCTGTACGAGGCCGTGGTCAAGCACATCGCCAAGCTTCGCAAGGACGGCCGCAAGCCGATCCTCGCCAGCTATTCCACCGGCTCGCGCGAACGGCTCGGCAATCTGTTGAAGGACCACGGCCTCCCCGGCGCGAAGGCCGCGGAGACCTGGCACGACGCGTTGAGCATCGCTGACACCACCAAGAGCGCGGGCGTCGCGTTGGTCGTGCTGCCGCTCGATCACGGCTTCGCCGCGCCCGGCGTCGCGTTGCTGACCGAACAGGACATGCTCGGCGACCGGCTGGTGCGCCGCGCCAAGCGCAAGAAATCCGCCGACGCCTTTCTCGCCGAACTCGCGACGCTGTCCCCCGGCGATCTCGTGGTCCACGCCGATCACGGCATCGGCCGATACGAGGGATTGACCTCGATCCCCGTCGGCAAGAGCCCGCACGATTGCGTCGCACTGAGCTATGCAGGCGGCGACAAGCTCTACGTGCCCGTCGAGAACCTCGAGGTCCTCTCGCGCTACGGATCGTCGGAAGAGGGCGCCACACTCGACCGGCTCGGCGGCGAGGCATGGCAGCGCCGCAAGTCGAAGATGAAGGAGCGGATCCGCGAGATTGCCAGCGGGCTGATCGCGGTCGCCGCCGAACGCGCTCTCCACCCCGGTGACGTCGTCGAGCCCGATGCGAGCGGCTATCCCAGCTTCGTCGATCGCTTCCCTTACGAGGAAACCGAAGACCAGGATCGTGCGATCGAGGACGTGCTCGCCGATCTCGCTGCGGGCAAGCCGATGGACCGGCTGATCGTCGGCGACGTCGGCTTCGGCAAGACCGAGGTCGCACTGCGCGCCGCCTTCGTCGCGGCGATGGCGGGCAAGCAGGTCGCGTTGGTCTGCCCGACCACCTTGCTCGCCCGCCAGCACTACAACAACTTCGTCGCCCGCTTCGAAGGCTTCCCGATCCAGCTCGGTCGCCTGTCCCGCCTCGTCACCGCCGGCGAAGCGAAGGCGACCCGCGACGGCCTCGCGGCGGGCACGATCGATATCGTTATCGGCACCCACGCGCTGCTCGCGAAGAGCGTCGAGTTCAAGCAGCTCGGGCTGGTTATCGTCGACGAGGAACAGCGATTCGGCGTCACCCACAAGGAACGTCTCAAGACGCTTCGCGCCGACGTCCATGTCCTGACCCTGACCGCCACCCCGATCCCGCGCACGCTGCAGATGGCGATGAGCGGCATCCGCGAGCTGTCGGTGATCCAGACCCCGCCGGTCGATCGCCTCGCGGTCCGCACCTATGTCATGCCCTGGGACCCGGTCGTGCTGCGCGAGGCGCTGCTGCGCGAACACTATCGTGGCGGCCAGAGCTTCGTGGTCACGCCCCGCGTCGCCGACCTGCCCAACATCGAGGAATATCTGCGCAGCGAAGTGCCCGAGATCCGTTACGTCGTCGCGCACGGCCAGATGACGCCGACCGACGTCGAGGAGCGCATGTCGGCCTTCTACGATCGCAAGTTCGAGGTGCTGGTCTCGACCACGATCGTCGAGAGCGGCATCGACATTCCCAGCGCCAACACCATGATCATCCACCGTGCCGATCGCTTCGGCCTGGCGCAGCTATACCAGCTCCGCGGCCGGGTCGGACGGTCGAAGACCCGCGCCTATGCCTATCTCGTCACCCCGCCCGAACGGCAGATGACCGATGCGGCGGAGAAGCGGCTGAAGGTGCTGTCCGATCTCGACAGTCTCGGCGCCGGCTTCCAGCTCGCCAGCCACGATCTCGACATCCGCGGCGCCGGGAATCTGCTCGGCGACGAACAGTCGGGCCACATCCGCGAGGTCGGCTACGAACTCTACCAGGCGATGCTGGAAGAGGCGATCATGGACGCCAAGGCCGGCGGCATGCGCCTGCGTCCGCGCGATTTTAGCCCGCAGATCACGGTCGACGCGCCGATCCTCATCCCCGAGGATTACGTCCCCGATCTCGACCTGCGCATGGGCCTGTACCGCCGCCTCAACGAACTCGACGACAGCCGCGAGATCGAGGCGTTCGCCGCGGAGATGATCGACCGCTTCGGCGCGCTGCCCGACCCGACCGAGAACCTGCTGCGCGTCATCGAGATCAAGCTCCATGCCAAGCGCGCTTGCATCGCCAAGATGGATGTCGGCGTGAAAGGCGTGCTGGTGTCCTTCCACGACGACAAGCCGCCCAACGTCGACGGCCTGCTCGCCTATGTCGACCGCCTCAACGGCCTCGCCAAGCTCCGCCCCGACAGCAAGCTCGTCCTCCAGCGCGCATGGCCCGACGCGAAAACGCGCCTCCACGGCGCGCTACAATTGTCGAAGGGGCTGGCGAAGGCGGCCGGGTGAGGCTGCATATACGCTCGTTCCATCCCTCATATTCTAGCCGTGGCACACTGCTCTCGTGGACGCAGCGGACATCCTGGCTAGCCGCGTTGATCCAACGCTGACTGCAACCAGTCTGCGCTGGGTTGATGGAATTGGGGGCGAGATCCATTTTTCGGGCCCTAGAACAACCCCGGCACATCCCGCTGCGCCGTGGTCGGGCGCGAGGGGGTCAGCAACAGACGGCGGCCGCCGCCGTCGGTGGACAATGCCGCGGTCGCCGTCACCGGGATCGGGGTGCACGGCTTGCCCGCCAGATAGTCGAGCGCTTGCCGGGTCGATCCTTCGGCCGGATCGCCCATCTGGTGCGTCAGGTCGTCGCCGGCCGAACAGCTCGCCTCGACCGTCTTCGCCAATCCCTGGAAATAGGCGCCCTGCCTCGCCGCGTTCTGCACCGCCAGCGCGATCACCCGCAGGCGATCGTCGCACTGCGCGCGGTCGAGGCCGATCTGCCCCACCGGCTTGCCATAAGTGTTGGTGCCGATCAGCGCGGCATTGGCATGGAGGTACGGCACGAAGGCGTTGATCACCAGCTCGCTCGCCGACGCGGTGCCGCCGGTGCCGATGAAGGCGATCTTGGTCGCGGCGATCGACTGCGGCTGCGCCATGAAAAAGCGGGTCGTGTTCTCCGCCGATTTCTCCGGGCGGAAGGTGATGTAGTCGACCACGTCGGTCGAGCTCCGCCCGCCGCCGAGCAGGTCGCTCATCAGCTCGGCGATCGCGATCGCGCCGCCGCCATTGTACCGCAGGTCAACCACGACCTGGGTGATCCCCTGCGCCCGGAAGGTGGCGGACGCGGCACGGAGCGCCGGGTCGGCGGTGGAGATGAAGGTGCGCAGATTGACGTAGCCGACCTTGCGGCCGCCATCGTCGATGATCTTGGCTCCGTAGCGGGTCGATACCGGATCGAGGCTGTAGTCGGTCTTCGCGATCGTCACGGTGCGCGTGCCTGCAGCGTCGGTGATCTGCAGCGTGCGGGTCGTGCCCGTGGTGCTGGGGCCGAGCGCGTCGGAAACACCCGCCGTCCCGTTCTGCGCGATAATGTCGCTGACCGACCGCAGCGCGCCAGCGGTGGTGCCGATCGCGAGAATCTCGGTGCCGCGATCGAGCCCCGCGGCGAACGCGGCGGTGCCCTCGAACGCCTCGCTGACGAAGGCGCGGCGGGTCACCGCATCGGTCGACAGGCGAATGCCGAAGCCCGCGCTCGATCCCGACGCGTAATAGGCGTCCTCCCCCTTGATCGAGGTCAGATAGGTGAAATAGCGATCGCGCTGCTGGCTGCGCGCGGTGGCAGTGAGCGCATCGATATAGTCGTCGACGGTGGTGTAACGCGACGGATCGAGCGTCGCCGGCAGCGTTTCCGGGAACAGATACCATTCGCGCAACTGCGCCGCCGCCCAGTCCTGACGATCGCGCAGCGAACACACCGCGGCGGTGGTCGGCGTCGGCGTCGGTGCGGTCGCGATCGGCGTGATCGCCGCCGATCCGCCGCCGCCATCCCCGCCACATCCGGCGAGCAGCGCGAGGATCGAGGCAAGGGCAGTGTTACGCCTGAACTTCATCGTCGCTCTCCGGGATCCGAGGACGACGCTAGCGGCTCCGCAAGCCCTTGTCATTACGGTCTTCTACCTGCCGCTTGGCCGCAAGCAAACGGTCGAGCAGCGCCAGCCGCACCGCGATGTCCTCGCGGTAGGAGGCGCCCGGCGGGGTCAGCACCAGCGCGCGCGCCCAATATAGCCGCGCGCTGTCGAAATCGCCGGTGCGGATATAGGCTTCGCCGAGGAAGAAGGGCGGCGCCGGGTGCTTGGGCGACAGCCGCGACGCCTGCTGAAACGCGAACAGCGCCGGCGGTGAAACCTGCCCGCCGTCATGTGCGACCATGGCGTTGCCGAGCCCGGTCCAGAGCAGCACGCTCTCCGGCACTTTCGAGATGCCCGCGAGGATGACCTGCACCGCGGCGCCGCGATCGCCCGCGCGACTCATCGCATCGGCGGCGACCAGATAGGCACCGTCGCCGCTGAAGCGCCCGAGCATGCGGTTGCGCAGGTCGATCGTCGCAGGATCGGTGGCGCCGGTCGTGATCGGCTCCGGCGCCTTGCCGGGCAACGTCGGTCGCCCTTGCAGCGCGTAGCCCGCCGCGCCGAGCATCATCGCCGACGCGATCATCGACCACAGCGCGCGCCTGACGCCGAGCGCCGCGAGCGCCGCGAACGCCGCCGCCCCGATCGCCAGCAGCCACACCCACCCCATCAGCGCGTGCGCCGCTTGAAGCTGGATCGCGCCAGCAGCCCGCCCGCGACCAGCATGGCGATCGGCGCCAGCCATAGCGGCCAGGTCGTCGCGCCCAGCGGCGGATCATAGGTGACATAGTCGCCATAGCGCGCGATCAGCCAGCGCCGGATCGCAGCCGGGCTCTGCCCCTCCGCAATCCGCTCGCGCACCATCGCGCGCATATCGGCGGCAAGGCTGGCATCGCTGTCCGCGATCGACTGGCCCTGGCACACCAGACAGCGCAGCCTCTCCATCAGCGCGCGCGCTTGCGCCTCCTTGGCGGGATCGCGCAGCTGGGTATTGGCGAGCGGCGCCGGCGGGGTGGTCGGATCGGCCGCCGCGGATGTGGGCAGCAGCAGCAGAGCGAAGGCGAGCCGCTTCATCGCGCGTTCCGGACCGCCGCCGCGATCGCCTCGACCTCGTCTGCGCGGATGTCGCCGACATGCTGGAGGACGATCCTGCCCTGCCCGTCGATCACGAAGCTTTCGGGCACGCCCGATGATCCGATCGCGAGCTGCACCGCGCTGCGGCTGTCGTCGCCGATCCGCCGATAGGGATCGCCGTTGCGCTGGATGAAGTCGCGGAGCGCTGGCGCGGTGTCGCGAATCGCGACGCCCTCGATCGGCACGCCCATCGCCTTCAACCGCATCAGCTGCGGGGCCTCGGCGATGCAGGGCACGCACCAGCTGGCGAAGACGTTGAGCAGCCGCGGCTCGCCGTTGCGGAACGCCGCGCTGGTCAGCCCCGGCTTGCCCGGCACGATCGACGGGAGCACGAAGTCGGGCAGCGGCTTGCCGATCAGCGCCGATCGGACGGTGCGATCGGCTGGCCGCAACAGCCCGCTCGCCACCACCACGAACAGCAGCGCGAACACCGCGAGCGGTGCCCACAGCGCCCAGCGCCTCATGCCCACACCGCGCGGGCGGCCGCCCGCCCCTCGCGCCGGACGCGTCCGACCAAAGCCAGCAACCCGCCTAGTGCGATCAGCGCGCCGCCCAGCCAGATCAGCGTCACCAACGGCTTCCACCACAGTCGCAGCTGCCAGCGCCCCTGCGTGTCGGGCTGGCCGAGCACGGTGTAGAGCTGGCCGTCCCACTGCGTGTCGATCGCGCTCTCGTTGGTCGAGGTCGGCGGGTCGGCGAAGAAGCGCGATTGTGGACGCAGGACGATCGTCGTGTCGTCGCGGGTCGCGGACAATCGCGCCTCCAGCCCCGACCAGTTCGCGCCGATCACCGGCTTGATCCCGTCGAGAACCACGGAGAACGGCCCCGCACGCACCGGCACGCCGGGCTGTGCCGCGACCAGCGTCTCGGTGGTGAAGGCGCTGCTCGCCGCCATCCCCGCCAGGCTGACCGCGATGCCGAGGTGCGAGACGACCATGCCATAGGTGAACAACGGCGTCCGGCGCAGGTTGCGACCCCAGAGCGGCGCGACGCTGGCGACCGCGAGTCCGACGGCGAGCGCGATCCCCGCGAGCGGCAGGACGCCGATGTCGGCGAACACCACCAGTCCCGCCGCGGTGAAGGCGGCGGCGGCGATCGGCCAGGTCGATCGCGAGATCACCGCGCCGGCATCGTCGCGGCGCCAGCGCAGCAGCGGCCCGACCGCCATCGCCGCGACCAGCACCAGCGCGATCGGCCCCGCCGCCTTGTCGAAGAATGGCGCGCCGATCGACAGCTGCACGCCCATGCCGGCGGCGACGATGGGGTAGAGCGTCCCGATCAGCACGATGCCGAGGATCACCGTCAGCAGCAGGTTGTTGAGCACCAGCGCGCCTTCGCGACTGACGAGTTCGAATGCCGTACCGGCGCGAACCGTGCCGATCCGCGCCGCGAACAGTGTCAGCGCGCCGCCAATATAGATCGCCAGCAGCACGAGGATGAAGGCCCCGCGTTCGGGATCGACCGCGAAGGCGTGGACGCTGGTCAATATGCCCGATCTCACCAGGAAGGTGCCGAGCATCGACATCGAGAATGCGACGACCGCGAGCATCACCGTCCAGGCGCGCAGGCCGTCGCGGGTCGCCAACACGGTCACCGAATGGAGGAGCGCGGTCGCGGCGAGCCACGGCATCAGTGACGCGTTCTCGACCGGGTCCCAGAACCACCACCCGCCCCAGCCGAGCTCGTAATAGGCCCAATAGGATCCGGCGGTGATGCCGAGCGTCAGGAAGATCCACGCACCCAGCACCCAGGGCCGCATCGCCCGCGCGAAGCTCGGCGCGACGTCGCGGGTGATCAGCGCCCCGACCGCGAACGAGAAGGCGACCGAGATCCCGACATAACCGATATAGAGCGTCGGCGGATGGAAGGCGAGGCCGGGGTCTTGCAGCAACGGGTTCAGCCCCATCCCGTCAGCCGGCGCCGGATCGACCCGCGCGAACGGATTGGAGGAGAATAGCAGGAACGCATAGAAGCCGAGCGCGATCGCCGCCTGCGCACCGAGCGTGGCGATCAGCGTCGGCTCCGCCAGCCGCCGCTCAAGCACCGCCACCGCGCCGCCGGCGAGCCCGAGGATCGCCACCCATAGCAGCATCGACCCCTCGTGATTGCCCCACGCGCCTGCGAACTTGTACAGCCAGGGCTTGGCCGAATGGCTGTTCTCGACGACCAGCTTCACCGACATGTCCGACGCCAGGAACAAAGCGATCAGCAGCGCCAGGGAGAGCGCCACCACGACGCCCTGCACGATCGCGATAGGGCGCACCGCCGCAACCACGTCCTCACGACCCCGCGCTAGCCCGATCGCGGCGGCGACGAGTTGGAGCGCGGCGAGGGCGGCGGCGAGCCACAGCGCGGCGAGGCCGGCTTCGGCGGTCATTGCGCGAGCGACTTGATCTGGTGCATTTCGCCCGCCGCGGTCTTCACCATCGGCGGCGGCATGTATTTCTCGTCGTGCTTGGCGAGCAGATTGGTCGCGGTGAAGCTGCCATCGGCGTTGAACTGCCCCTCCGCGACCACGCCCGATCGTTCGCGGAACAGGTCGGGGACGATGCCGGCGAAGCGCACCGGGGTAGTCGCCCTACCGTCGGTGACGGTGAACGCAACGGTGACGCCGTCAGCGGCGCGGCGGACCGATCCGGCCTCGACCATCCCGCCGAGCCGCACCGCCTTGCCGAGCGGCAGCCCGTCGCGCTCGACATCGGCGGGCGCGTAGAAGAACGCCGCCTTGTCCTGCAAGGCCGACAGCGCGAGCAGCCCCGCCGCGATCACCGCGCCGACCGCAAGCAGCGCGAGCGTCAGCCGCTGATGCTTCGCCTTCATGCGCCGCGATCCGCGACCGCGCGTTCGGCCCGGCGCATCGCGCGGTGACTCGCGATGGTCAGCACCGCGGCGGCGAGCAGCGTCACGGCATAGGCCGCGGCGACGAACGGCCACGGGTTCATGGCCGCGCCATCCGCCGCAGCCGCGCCTCGGCCTTCACGGTCGCCAGTTGCGCGCGCATCCGCATCAGCACGATGCCTGCGAACAGCAGCGAAAAGCCCGCGACCATGATCGGCAGCGGCCACAGGATCGACGCGTCGATCGACGACCGGGTCAGTCCGATGCTCGGCCCCTGGTGCAGCGTGTTCCACCACACCACGGAATAGCGGATGATCGGCAGCAGCACGCTGCCCGCGATCCCGAAGATCGCCGGGATTCGCCCGTCGCCGCCCCGGTCTGCATCCGCCCGCGCCAGCGCGAGGTAGCCGAGATAGACGAAGAACAGCAGCAGCATCGAGGTCAGTCGCCCGTCCCATTGCCACCAGGTGCCCCAGGTCGGCCGGCCCCAGATCGATCCGGTGGCGAGGCAAACCGCGGCGAACACCGCACCGGGCAGCGCGATCGCGCGCGCCGCGATCTGCGCCAACGGATGCCGCCAGACCAGGAACGCGATGCTCGAGATCGCGATGCCGCTCCACCCGCCCATCGCCAGCCACGCCGCCGGCACATGGATATAGAGGATCCGCACCGTCTCGCCCTGCAGATAGTCCGCCGGCGTCTGCGTCAGCCCCGCCCAGCAGCCGATCGCGATCAGCGCCACGCCGAGCCACGTCAGCAACGGCGTCAACGGCTTGGCGATCGTCAGGAAGCGCGCCGGATTGGCGAAGGCGTGGAGTGTTGGCACGATTAGGCGGCGATACGGATATTTACGGCAGAGGTCACGCGGGAGTTGTGCGGCCGTCAGCTTACGCTTGTTCGAGGCGGAAGCGTCCCGCTCGGGTCAGACCAGCCGGCTCTGCTTGACCGCGGCTTCGATGAAGCTCGCGAACAGCGGGTGCGGATCGAACGGCTTGCTCTTCAGCTCGGGATGGAACTGGACGCCGACGAACCAGGGATGGTCGGGCCGTTCGACGATTTCCGGCAGCATGCCGTCGGGGGACATGCCCGAGAACACCAGGCCGCCCTTCTCCAGCGCCTCGCGGTAGTTGGTGTTTACCTCGTAGCGATGCCGATGGCGCTCGCTGATCGACGAGGTGCCGTAGATCGACTGGACGACGCTGTTGCCGCTGAGCGACGCCTCGTATGCGCCGAGCCGCATCGTGCCGCCGAGATCGCCGCCGGCTTCGCGGATCTGGACGCCTTCGGGCGACATCCATTCGGTGATGATCCCGACCACGGGCTCGCTGGTCGGGCCGAACTCGGTCGACGATGCCTCGGCGATCCCGGCGAGATCGCGCGCGCCCTCGACGCAGGCCATCTGCATGCCGAAGCAGATCCCGAAATAGGGGATCTCGCGTTCACGCGCGAAGCGGACGCTGGCGATCTTGCCTTCGGCGCCCCGCTCGCCGAACGCGCCCGGCACGAGGATCGCGTCGCAGGGCTCCAGGTGCACCGCGATGTCGCCGTCGTCCTTCTCGAACAATTCGGCGTCGATCCAGCGGATGTTGACCTTCACCTTGTTGGCGATCCCGCCATGGACGAGCGCCTCGTTCAGCGACTTGTACGCATCCTGCAGCCCGACATATTTTCCGACGACGCCGACCGTCACTTCGCCCTCCGGATTGGTGAGGCGATCGACGATTTCTTCCCAGCGGCCGAGATCGGGCGGCGAGGATGGCGTGATGCCGAACGCGCGCAGCACCTCCGAATCGAGCCCTTCGCCATGATATTGCAGCGGCACCGCGTAGATGCTCTTGGCGTCGAGCGCCGGGATCACCGCGCTTTCGGGCACGTTGCAGAATAGCGCGATCTTGGCACGATCGGACACCGGCAGCGGGTGTTCGCAGCGACATACCAGGATGTCGGGCTGCACACCGAGTGCGGCAAGCTCGCGCACCGAATGCTGGGTCGGCTTGGTCTTCAGTTCGCCCGCCGCGGAGATGTAAGGCACCAGCGTGACGTGGATGCTGATCGCGTTGCCGCGGCCGACCTCGTTCTTCAGCTGGCGGATCGCCTCGATGAACGGGAGCGATTCAATGTCACCGACGGTGCCGCCGATCTCGCAGAGCACGAAATCGAGATCGTCGGTCTCGGCCTTGGCGAACGCCTTGATCGCGTCGGTGACGTGCGGGATCACCTGGACGGTCGCGCCGAGATAGTCGCCGCGACGTTCGCGGGTGATGATCTGCTGGTAGATGCGACCTGAGGTAACGTTGTCCGACTGGCGCGACGCGACTCCGGTGAAGCGCTCGTAATGACCGAGATCGAGATCGGTCTCGGCGCCGTCGTCGGTGACGTAGACCTCACCGTGCTGGTACGGGCTCATCGTGCCCGGATCGACGTTCAGGTAAGGATCGAACTTGCGGATGCGGACACGGTAGCCGCGTGCCTGCAGCAATGCGGCGAGCGATGCCGCCATAAGACCCTTGCCGAGCGAGGAGACCACGCCGCCGGTGATGAAGATGAACCGCGCCATGGGAATAATCGCCTAGCGTGTGAAAGGTACGAACGACAAGCGCCCGCGTCGCACGCGAGCGCTAATTTACGGCCAAGCGCCGGGATCAGTTGGCGAGCGGAACCGCGCCGTTGTCTGCCGGCGGTGCCGGTGCGGCAGTCGGTGCGGCGTTCGGCGCCGGCGCGGTCTGCTGGATCGGCGCCGGGGTTTTCGCAAGCGAGGTATCGATCGTCGCGGTGCCGCTACGGGTCGCGGCGAGGATCGCGAGCACGATCGAAAACATCACGAACAGCGTCGCCAGCACCGCGGTGGCGCGGGTCAGGAAATCCGCCGCACCGCGCGCCGACATCAGCCCCGACGGGCTGCCACCCATGCCGAGCCCACCGCCCTCCGATCGCTGCATGAGGATCACGGTCACCAGCGCGGCGGCGATGACGGCGTGGACGACGAGCAGAAAGGCGAACATTCATTGGTCCCGGACATGGCGGCGAAGGCGGGCACATAGGCCGGAGTGGGTCGGCGATCAATGGCGGGGGTTTCTGGACGTCTTGGCCGAGATGCCACCCCCGACCCTTCTACCACCCCGGCGGAGGCCGGGGCCCAGGTGGGAGACGATCGTGGCGGCGTGCAGCGCTTCGTTTCCGCTGTTTCGCGACTGGGCCCCGGCCTTCGCCGGGGGTGGAAGAAGAGCTGCGAGCAAGCGGCCTCCGTCCCAATCGTTAATTAATGGCAACCCGCGAAACTCGCGCCGAACGAAGGCGTTATGACTGCGAAACGACGCCCGGCAACGGCGCATTTGCGGATAGAGATCAGTGTCAATCGCGGCCAACTCGCTCTCGACCTGGATGACTGCCCTGGTCGATTACGTCCGATCGGGCGAACCCGATCTCACCAATCGTCAGATGGCGTTGCTGCTGCTCGTCTACCTCAAACCGGGGCCGCATACGGTTCGCGGACTGGCGCGGGCGCTCAACGTTTCGAAGCCGGTGGTGACGCGCGCCTTGAATAGGCTGGGCGCGCTCGGCTATCTGCGCCGCCAACGCGACGACAGCGACAAGCGAAACATCTTCGTTGCACGCACGTCGGAAGGGGCAAATTTCCTTGAAGAGTTCGGGCAGTTCATCGGCGAGACCACCGCGCCCGCCCTCCGCCGGGTCCCCGCCTGAAGCGGACCTGGGCGCAGCATCGCCGCGCCAGTCGTTCGCGCTGACCGGACGCTCGGCGGTGCTTGATCCATCCACCCACGCGGTGCGCGGCGATCTCGCCGACGTCCGATTGGCATCGCTGGTGTTCGCCCCGCATTACGCCGCGCCGCTGCAGTGCGTCGCGACGCGTGCAGTCCCGCTGCAATCGACCCGCGACTCGGCGTCGGCGCCGCTCGCGGCGATCGCGGTGGGCGATCGGTTCGAGGTGCTGGAACTGGCGGGCGGCAATGCCTGGGGCGTCGCACCCGATCACGGGCTGGTCGGCTATGTCGATCGCACCGCGCTGGACGTGGCGGCCGCGGCGTGACCGTCACGGTGTTCATCGACGGCGCGGTCGGCACCACGGGGCTCGAGATCCGCGATCGCCTCGCCGGTCGCGGCGATCTCGCGGTGGTGACGCTCGCCGACGATCGCCGCAAGGATGTGACGGCGCGGCGCGAGGCGTTGAACGACGCCGACATCGCGATCCTCTGCCTGCCCGACGACGCCGCGCGCGAGGCGATGGCGCTGATCGACAGCGGCACCCGCGTGATCGACGGATCGAGCGCGCATCGCACCGCCGATGGCTGGACCTATGGCTTTCCCGAGCTCGGCCTCGATGTCGCGGGCGCGGCCAACGTCTCCAATCCCGGCTGCTACCCCACCGGCTTCCTCGCGCTGGTCGCGCCGCTGGTCCGCGCCGGGCTGGTGCCGCACGACTGGCCGCTGACCGTCAACGCCATCTCGGGCTATTCGGGCGGCGGCAAATCGCTGATCGAGCGGTTCGATGACGACGAGACGCTGGCGTTCCGCGACTATGGCTTCGCGCTCGAACACAAGCACGTGCCCGAGATGCAGCGCCATGCCGGGCTCGCTCATCCCCCGGTGTTCGCGCCGATGGTCGCGCGGGCGTTCCGCGGCATGATCGTGGAGGTGCCGCTGCCGCTCGCGGCCTTGCCGACCCGCCCGTCGCGCGCGGCGATGCTCGATGCGCTCCACGCCGCCTATGATCACCAGCCGGTGATCACGGTGCACGACGAGGCGCCGGGCGAGTTGCTGATCGCCCGCGACGCACCGCTCAGCGATCGGCTCGACCTGTATGTGTTCGCAAACCGTAGCGGCGAGCAGGCGCGACTGGTTGCCTGTCTCGACAATCTGGGCAAAGGGGCCGCGGGTGCGGCAGTCCAGAACCTCAACCTGATGGCCGGTCTCGATCCGCTCGCCGGTCTCGTCCTCTAAGCGAAGGTACGTCATGCAGCGCAATCCGGTCGGCAAGATGCTCCTGTTCGGGGCTACCGGGGATCTCGCGCAGCGCATGCTGCTGCCCTCCCTCTACGGCCTGCACGCCGACGGCCTGCTGCCCGAGGGGCTCACGATCACCGGCGCCGCGCGCGCGGATCATGACGACGCGTCGTACCGCGATTTCGCGAAGGCCGCACTCGACCAGTTCCTGCCCGACGATCGCGCGGGCGAGGAAGCCGTCGGCTCGTTCCTCGAGCGCATGTTCTATCACAATGTCGACCTGTCGGACCCCGGCAGCTTCGCATCGCTGGCGGAGAAGGTCGGCGACGTGTCGGGCGGCCTCGCGATCTTCCTGTCGACCGCGCCGTCGCTGTTCGAGCCCGCGATCGCGGGGCTCCACAAGGTCGGGCTGGCGGGCGACACCGTACGGATCGGCCTGGAAAAGCCGCTCGGCTACGATCTCGCGTCGAGCAAGGAGATCAACGACGCGGTCGCCGCGGTCTTCCCGGAGAACCGGATCTTCCGGATCGACCATTATCTCGGCAAGGAGACGGTCCAGAACATCCTGGCGCTGCGCTTCGGCAATTCCTTCTTCGAACCGGTGTGGAACGCGCGCGGGATCGACAACGTCCAGATCACGATCGCCGAGACGGTCGGGCTGGAGGAGCGCGCCGGATATTACGAGAGCGCGGGCGCGCTGCGCGACATGGTCGCCAACCACATGCTCCAGCTGCTCGCGCTGATCGCGATGGAGCCGCCGTCGCATTATGACGGCACCGCGATCCGCGACGAAAAGGCGAAGGTCATCCGATCGCTGCGCGCGATCAAGCCGGAGGAGACGCCGCAGGTCACCGTGACCGGTCAATATGCCGATGGCGCGGTGAAGGGCGCGATCGTCAAGAGCTATGGCGACGAACTCGGCAAGCCGTCGACCACCGAGACCTTCGTCGCGATCAAGGCGCATGTCGACAATTGGCGCTGGCAGGGCGTGCCGTTCTACCTGCGCACCGGCAAGCGGATGGCGGCACGGCGGAGCGAGATCGCGATCCAGTTCAAGGCGGTGCCGCATTCGATGTTCGCCGGGCGCGGCGGGTTGCTCCAGCCCAACATGCTGATCATCCGCCTGCAGCCCGAGGAATATGTCCAGCTGCTGGTGATGGCCAAGGAGCCAGGGCTCGACCGCGAGGGCGTTCGCCTGCGCGAAGTGCCACTGAACCTGAGCCTCGACGCCGCCTTTGCTGGCTCGCGCCGGCGGATCGCCTATGAGCGGCTGCTGCTCGACCTGATCGAGGGAGACCAGACGCTGTTCGTGCGCCGCGACGAAATCGAGGCGCAATGGACCTGGATCGACGCGATCCGCGCCGGCTGGGCAGCGAACGACATGAAGCCGAAGACCTATCCGTCGGGCAGCTGGGGGCCGTCCGCCGCGATCGCGCTGACCGAGCGCGACGGCGTGACCTGGCAGGACGATTGATCTATCCGCTTCGTCGACCGGGTGGACACGGGCCTGCACCACCGGCGCCCCGGCTCGCCACGAACGGACCCAATGGGAAGTTGCTATGACCGAGATCGAATGGTGGGACTATGACGACGCCGAGGAGATGGCCGCCGCGGTAGCGGGCGACATCCAGTTCATCATCGAAAGCGCGATCGATGCGCGTGGTGGTGCGGTGATCGCGCTGTCGGGCGGCAAGACCCCGGTGCCGATCTACGCGAAGCTCGCCGCGGCGAAGCTCGACTGGAAGCGCGTGACGATCGTGCCGACCGACGAGCGCGTCGTGCCGCTCGGCGATCCGCTGTCCAACGTGACGATGATCGCCAAGGCGTTCATCCCGAAGGGTGCGCGGGTGATGCCGATCGTCCCGACCGCGACCGCCGACTACAAGGCCGCCGGGCGTTCGGCCGACGCGCTGATGCAGGACCTGCACTGGCCGCTCGATCTCTGCCTGCTCGGCGTCGGCGGCGACGGCCATACCGCGTCGATCTTCCCCGGCCCCGATCTCGATGAGGCACTCGCCGGTCCGCGCGAGCGCCGCGCGCTCGGCGTGATGCCCGAGCCGCTGCCGCCCGAGGCACCGGTGCCCCGCGTCACGCTCAGCCGCGAGGGCATCGTCACCGCCCGTGCGCTGCTGATCGCGGTAACGGGCGCGGAGAAGCGCACGGTGATCGAGGCCGCGATCAAGCAGGGCGCGGGCTCCGCCTATCCGATCGGCCGCGTGCTGGCGGACGTCGAGCTCCCGGTCGACATCCACTGGGCGGCCTGACCACGATGGCGATGAACCCGGACGTCACCGCGGTCACCGACCGGATCATCGAACGGTCGCGCGACAGCCGCGCCGCCTATCTCGCGCTGATCGATCGCGAGCGCGAGAACGGCGCGCGTCGGCCGTCGCTCGGCTGCGCCAACCTGGCCCACGCCTATGCCGGCACCGAGGAAGATCGCGACACGATGAAGTCGGGCGCGGGCATGAACATCGGCATCGTCACCGCCTATAACGACATGCTGTCGGCGCACGCGGTCTATTACCGCTATCCCGAGCTGATGAAGGTGTGGGCGCGTGAGGCCGGCGCGACCGCGCAGGTTGCGGGCGGCGTGCCGGCGATGTGCGACGGCGTGACCCAGGGCTATCCGGGCATGGAGCTGTCGCTGTTCAGCCGCGACACGATCGCGCTATCGACCGCGATCGCTCTCAGTCACGGCACGTTCGAGGGCGCGGCGCTGCTCGGCATCTGCGACAAGATCGTGCCGGGCCTGCTGATGGGCGCGCTGCGCTTCGGCCACCTGCCGATGGTGCTGATCCCCGGCGGGCCGATGCCGACCGGGCTGCCCAACAAGGCCAAGGCCGCGGTGCGCGAGCGTTTTGCCGAGGGGCTGGCGGAGCGCGAGGAACTGCTCGACGCCGAGATCGCGGCCTATCATTCCAAGGGCACCTGCACCTTCTACGGCACCGCCAACACCAACCAGATGATGATGGAGGTGATGGGCCTGCACATGCCCGGCGCCGCGTTCGTCAATCCGGGCACCAAGCTGCGCCAGGAACTGACCCGTGCCGCGGTGCACCGGCTGGCCGAGATCGGCTGGCACGGCAACGACTATCGTCCGCTCGGCCACTGCGTCGACGAGCGCGCGATCGTCAACGCCGCGGTCGGGCTGCTGGCGACGGGCGGATCGACCAACCACCTGCTCCACGTCCCCGCGATCGCGCGGGCCGCCGGCCTCGTGATCGACTGGGAGGATTTCGACCGGCTGTCGCGCGCGGTGCCGCTGATCGCGCGGGTCTATCCCAACGGCTCTGCCGACGTGAACGCGTTCGAGGCGGCGGGCGGCATGCCCTATGTCGTGCGCGAGCTGATCGCGGGCGGCTATCTCCACCGCGACATCATGACGATCGCGCGCGACGATCTCTCCGCCTTCGCCGAAAAGCCGGTGATCGAGGACGACCGGCTCGCCTGGCAGCCGGTCGGCAAGAGCGGCGACGAGACCATCCTGCGATCGATCGACGCGCCCTTCTCGCCCGATGGCGGCATGCGGATCCTCGCAGGCAATATCGGGCGCGCGTGCATCAAGGTGTCGGCTGTCGAGCAGGACCGCTGGGTGATCGAGGCGCCCGCGCTGGTGTTCGACGATCAGCTCGACGTGATCGAGGCGTTTCGCCGCGGCGAACTGGAGCGCGACGTGGTGGTCGTGGTGCGGTTCCAGGGGCCGCGCGCCAACGGCATGCCCGAACTCCACAAGCTGACCCCCCCGCTCGGCGTTCTGCAGAACCGCGGGTACAAGGTCGCGCTGGTGACCGACGGTCGGATGTCGGGCGCGAGCGGCAAGGTGCCGTGCGCGATCCATTGTTCGCCCGAGGCGCTCGGCGGCGGCGCGATCGGCCGGATCCGCGACGGCGACGTGATCCGCGTCGACGCGGTAAACGGCACGCTTGAAGCGCTGGTGGACGATGCCGAATGGGCAGCACGCCCGCTCGCCGCCGATCCGCCCGCTGCCACCGGCATGGGTCGCGAATTGTTCGGGATGTTCCGCGGCCTGGCCGACGAAGCCGAAAAGGGCGCGTCGGCGATGCTGGCGGGCGCCGGGCTATGACGACATCGCTTCCGGCCTGACGATCGAACTCTGGAGACAATGATGCAAGTCGTCTGTGCCGATATCGGCGGAACCCATGCCCGCTTCGCGATCGCGGAGGTCGATGGCGGGCGTGTCGTCTCGCTCGGCGAGCCGGTGACCCAGAAGACCGCGGACCATGCCAGCCTCCAGACCGCGTGGCAGGCGTTCGAGAAGATCCACGGTGGCCCCCTCCCCCGCAACGCCGCGATCTCGGTCGCTTCGCCGATCGCGGGCGACGTGATCCGGCTGACCAACAATCCCTGGATCATCCGCCAGTCGCTGATCCCCGAACGGCTGGGTGCCGACACTTATACCGTGATCAACGATTTCGGCGCGGTGGGCCATGCCGTGGCGCAGCTGCCAGCGGCCGACTTCGTCCATCTCTGCGGCCCCGACACGCCGCTGCCGGGGCTCGGGGTCACCACGGTCTGCGGGCCCGGCACGGGGCTGGGCGTCGCGCAGGTGCTGAAGACGGCCGACCGCTATCACGTGCTGTCGACAGAAGGCGGGCATGTCGATTACGCGCCGCTCGACGGGATCGAGGACGCGCTCGTGCAGCGACTGCGGCGCAGCTTCACCCGCGTATCGACCGAGCGGATCTGCTCGGGCCCGGGCATCGTCGCGATCTACGAGACGCTGGCGACGATGGAGGGCCGGCCGGTCCCGACCCATGACGACCGCACGATCTGGACCGAGGCGCTCGACGGCACCGATTCGATCGCGCTCGCCGCGCTCGACCGGTTCTGCCTCGCGCTCGGCGCGGTGGCGGGCGATCTCGCGCTCGCACACGGCGCCAAGGGCGTCGTCATCGCAGGCGGGCTCGGCCTGCGGATCAAGGACCGCTTGCTGCGATCGGGGTTCGATCAACGCTTCGTGGCCAAGGGCCGCTTCCAGACGCTGATGGCCGCGATCCCGGTCAAGCTCATCACCCATCCCCAGCCGGGCCTCTTCGGCGCCGCCGCCGCCTTCGCGCAGGAGCATTCATGACAAACATTGCCGACATCATGCAGACCAGCGCCGTCATCCCGGTGCTGGTGATCGACGACGCCGCGACCGCGCTGCCGCTCGCCCAGGCGCTGGTCGCGGGCGGATTGCGCGTGCTCGAGGTGACGATGCGCACCCCCGCCGCAATCGACGCGATCGTCGAGATGAAGAAGGTGCCCGGCGCGATCGTCGGCGCGGGCACGGTGGTGAACACCGAACAATTCGCCGAGGTGATGGACGCGGGCGCCGAGTTCATCGTGTCCCCGGGGCTGAGCGACCGCCTCGCCACCCCGATCATCGAGAGCGGCGTGCCGTTCCTGCCCGGCATCGCCAACGCCGGCGACATCATGCGCGGGCTCGACCTTGGACTGACGCACTTCAAGTTCTTCCCCGCCGAAGCGAGCGGCGGGCTGACGGCGTTGAAGGCGCTGGCGGCGCCGTTCTACCAATGCCGCTTCTGCCCGACCGGCGGCATCACCGAAGCGACCGCGCCCGACTGGCTGGCGTTCAAACCGGTGCTCTGCGTCGGCGGCAGCTGGGTGACCGGCGGCACCATGGCCGAGGTCGAACTGAAAGCCCGCGCGGCGAACGCGCTACGGCATTAGGGGCGGCCCGCGCCGCGGCACCGTGCTCCTGCGCACGCAGGCGCCCAGCGCCGAGATCGTTGCCCTCCGTAACCCTGGGTTCCTGAGCGCGCAGGAACACGGGTGCTCACCCGCCGCTCACATCTCGCCGCGGGCACGCCTGATCGCGTACCATTTCTTCACGTTGGCGTTGTGCTGTTCCAGCGTGTCCGCGAACGCATGCCCCCCGGTGCCGTCCGCGACGAAATACAGCGCCCTGCTCTGCGCCGGGGCCAGCACCGCGTCGATCGAGGCGCGGCCGGGGTTGGCGATCGGCCCGACCGGCAGCCCGCGCTCGGCATAGGTGTTGTAGCCGTTCTTCGCGGTGAGTTCGGACCGCAGGATGCGGCGCCCCAGCGGCTTGCCCTTGGTGATGGGGTAGATCACCGTCGGATCGGCCTGGAGCGGCATGCCGACACGCAGCCGGTTGCCGTACACCGCGGCGACCGTGGTGCGCTCGGCGGGCTTGCCGGTTTCCTTCTCGACGATCGACGCGAGCACTATCGCCTCCTGCGGCGTGCGCACCGCGATGCCGGGTTTGCGCTTCGCCCAGGACGCGGCGAGGTAATCGCGCATCGCCTTCTGCATGCGTGCGACCAGCGCCGCCCGGGTATCGCCGCGCTGGAAGGCGTAGCCGTCGGGCAGCACCGATCCTTCCGCGATCGACGGCACTGCGCCGGTCAGGCCATCGGTCCGTGCCAGGACCTCGGCGACCATGATCGACGGGTAACCCTCCGGTACGACCACGAGGCGCTGGCGGACCTTGCCACCTTGCAGCATCGCGAGGATCTCGGCAGCGCTCGCATTCGCCGAAATGCCGTACTCACCCGCCTTGATCGGCTCGCCCGAGCCGAGAAAGCGAGCATAGAGCCGGAAGCGCCGTGCCGAGCCGATCGCCCCTGCCCGCTCCAGTTCGGTCGCCGCACCGGCCAGGCTGCTGCCCTCGGCGATCTGGACCGACAACGGCCTGGCGGCCGGCCCCGCGCCCCGCCAGTCGTGCCACGCGAACAGCACGGCCGCCACTGCGACGAGGCCGAGGATCAGGACGAGGCAGCCCGGCTTACGCACAAGCGTCAGACCGCGCGCATCACCAGCGAGGCGTTCGTGCCACCGAAGCCGAAGCTGTTGTTGAGCACCGCCTTCACCTCACGCTTGCGCGCCGTATGCGGAACCAGGTCGACGCCTTCCGTGCCGTCGTCCGGATTGTCGAGATTGAGTGTCGGCGGCACGATCTGGTCACGGATCGCCAGGATGCAGAAGATGCTTTCCACCGCGCCGGCGCCGCCCAGCAGATGCCCGATCGCCGATTTCGTGCTCGACATCGACGCGCCCGACAGATCGTCGCCGAACACCCGCTTCGCTGCCGCCAATTCGATGGTGTCGGCCATCGTCGATGTGCCATGCGCGTTGATATAGTCGATGTCCGACGGCTCCATGCCCGCCTTGCGCAGCGCCATCCGCATCGCGAGCTCGGCGCCCTTGCCTTCGGGATGCGGGGCGGTGACGTGGTAGGCATCGCCCGACAGCCCATAGCCGACGACCTCGGCGTAGATTTTCGCGCCGCGCGCCTTCGCGTGCTCATATTCCTCCAGAACGACGACCCCCGCGCCCTCGCCCATCACGAACCCGTCGCGGTCCTTGTCGTAGGGCCGGCTCGCCTCGGTCGGCCGATCGTTCATGCTCATGTTGAGCGCGCGCGCCTGCGCGAACCCCGCGACGCCGAGCGGGTTGACCGTACTCTCGGCACCGCCGGCCAGCATGATGTCGGCATCGTCGTCCTTGATCATCCGCGCCGCGTCGCCGATCGAATGCGCGCCCGTCGAACAGGCGGTTACGACCGCGTGGTTGGGACCCATCAGGCCGTATTTGATCGACACCTGACCGCTGATCAGATTGATCAGGCGTCCGTGAACGAAGTGCGGGCTGACCCGGCCGGGGCCGCGTTCGTGCAGGTTGATCGATTCGATCTCGATGCCCGGCAGGCCACCGATCCCCGATCCGATCGAGACACCGGTGCGCAGCTTGAGCGCCTCGTCCATATCCTCGAGGCCCGCATCCTCGAGCGCCTGCCCCGCGGCATCGATGCCGTAGATGATGAAGGGATCGACCTGGCGCTGAACCTTGTGATCGACGCGCTTGTCGGGATCGAAGCCATATTCATGATCCTTGGGCTTCACCTCGCACGCGATCCGGCACTTCTGGTCGCTCGCATCGAAATGCGTGATCGGCCCAGCGCCCGACTTGCTGGCGAGGATGTTCGCCCACACGGTCTCGACGTCCGCGCCGAGCGGCGTGACCATCCCCAATCCGGTTACGACAACGCGCCGCATGCCAAGCTCCTCAACTCACGTCGTTTCACGAAAAACGGCTTCCCGCCCTCGAACACGGGGACGGAAAGCCGTTCATATCCTGCCCTCGCGGGCGGGCCAAGGCACCGGTCCCCGGACCCGACCCGTACCGTAAGCCCCGGACCCTCAGGCCCCAGACCCTTAGGCCTTGTGCTCGTCGATATAGGTGATCGCGTCCTTCACGGTCGCGATCTTCTCGGCGGCGTCGTCGGGGATCTCGACCCCGAACTCTTCCTCGAACGCCATGACGAGCTCGACGATGTCGAGACTGTCTGCGCCGAGATCGTCGATGAAGCTCGCATCCTCGGTCACCTTGTCGGCTTCGACGCCGAGATGCTCGACGACGATCTTCTTCACGCGGTCGGCGGTCTCGCTCATGTCATTCCCTCTTTCGATCTTGGGGTTTGGATTTCCTGAACGCACGTAGAACGGGGTCGTTCACGTGGCAAGCATCAGATCACCCCGTCAGATCATCGCCATGCCGCCGTTCACGTGCAGCGTCTGACCCGTGACGTAGCCGGATTCGCGGCTGGCGAGGTAGACCACCGCCGCGCCTATGTCCTGCGGCGAACCGAGATCGCCGGCAGGGATGCGGCCGAGCAGCGCGGCCTTCTGCGCCTCCGGCAGCACGTCGGTCATCGCCGATCGGATGAAACCGGGCGCGACGCAGTTGACGGTGATGTTGCGGCTGGCGAGCTCCTGCGCGAGCGCCTTGGACATGCCGACCAGCCCCGCCTTCGATGCGGCGTAATTGGCCTGGCCGGGGTTGCCGGTCTGCCCCACCACCGAAGTGATCGAGACGATCCGCCCGAACCGCGCCTTCATCATCGGCTTGGCGGCCGCGCGAACCAGCCGGAACGCGGCTTCGAGGTTGACGCGGATAACGCTGTCCCACTCCTCGTCCTTCATCCGCATCACCAGATTGTCGCGCGTGACCCCGGCATTGTTGACGAGGATGTCGAGCCTGCCGCCCAGCGCCCCGACCGCCGCGGGCACCAGCGCATCGACCGCGGCCCCGTCCGACAGATCGCACGGCACCGCGACGTGATCGCCGTCGAGGCCGGCGCGGAACTGCTCGAGCTTGTCGCGATTGGACCCCGACACCGCCAACCGCGCGCCCTGCGCGGCGAGCGCCTGCGCGATCGCGGACCCGATACCACCCGACGCCCCGGTGACGAGGGCGGTCATGCCTGTGAGGTCGAACATGTTGTACTCCAATTTAAGAAGATTGTTCGCGCAGAGACGCGGAGGACGCAGAGGGTCGGTGATTGTTGACGAGACGCCTGACCCCCTCCTTCAGCGTCGCTCCGCCGAAATTGATGAGCAGTCCGACGGGCTGCCCGGTCAGCCGCAAATAGGTCAGCAGTTGTTTCGAATGAACCGGCAGAAGATGCTCGACGGACTTGATCTCGATGATCAGGCGACCGTCGACGAGTAGGTCGATCCGAAAAGCGGCATCGATTTTGACGGTCTCGAACTCGATTCCCACAGGCTGCTGCCGCGCGACGGGATAGCCGATGGACGCAAGTCGCGCTGCCAGAACGGCTTCGTAGACGCTTTCGAGCAAGCCGGGCCCAAGATCGCGATGCAATCGCAAGGCGATATCGACGACATCCCCGCTGATCACGTCGATATCGCGCGAACCCACTTCTTCCTCCGCGTTCTCTGCGCCTCTGCGCGCAACACCTTCTCTACGCCTTTGCGTGCACTATGAATCCCGCACCAGCGCCTCGATGTCGTCCATCGTCACCACGCTGATCGCGTCCACGTCCGGCGCGATGCGCTTTACCATTGGGCCGAGCACCTTGCCGCCGATCTCGACGAAGCGATCGACGCCCGCGGACTGCATCGCCAGCACCGATTCGCGCCAGCGGACCATGCCGGTGACCTGTTCGACCAGCAGACGGCGGATGGTGTCGGGATCGGTGACCGGCGCCGCGGTGACGTTCGCATAGACCGGCACCAGCGGCGCCTCGATCCGCGCTTCGTCGAGTGCCGCGCCCATCGCGTCGGCGGCAGGCTGCATCAACGGGCAGTGGAACGGCGCCGACACCGGCAGCGCGATCGCGCGCTTGGCGCCGTGGTCCTTGGCGAGTCCGATCGCGCGGTCGATCGCAGCCTTGCTGCCGGAGATCACGACCTGGGTCGGATCGTTGTCGTTGGCAACGGTGCAGACATCGTCCTCCGCCGCCGCCTCGGCGATGATCTGTGCGATGCGGAGATCGGCACCGAGCAGCGCCGCCATCCCGCCCTGCCCGACCGGCACCGCCGCCTGCATCGCCAGCCCGCGCAGCTTCAGCAGCCGCGCAGTGGTCGCGAGATCGATCGCCCCCGCGGCGCACAGCGCGGTATATTCGCCCAGGCTGTGTCCGGCGACGTAATCGGCCTTGTCCGCGAGGCGGACGCCGCCCTCGCGCTCGATCACCCGCAGCGTGGCGATCGCGTTCGCCATGATCGCGGGCTGCGCATTCTGGGTCAGGGTGAGTTCGTCGGGCGGGCCTTCCCCCATGATCCGGAACAGCCGCTGGCCGAGCGCATCGTCGACCTCCTGGAACACCTCGCGGGCGGTGGCGCTGGCGGCGGCAAGCGCCTGACCCATGCCGACCGATTGGCTCCCCTGGCCGGGGAAGATGAAGGCGCGCATGTAGCTCTCCCTGTCTATCGTCGCCCAGCGGGCGTTGGGCGCGCGGAGTAGGCAGGCCGCCCCGCCGATGCAACCTGAACGAAGCGCGCGGCGTTGCGACAGTTCGCGACCATTTGGCCCTCCGATCGGGACGGGTTCGCGACAGACGACGCTTAGATAGATGTCCGACGCCGCGATGCCGGCGCCGTACGACACGGGAGAGAATATCATGAAGAAGTTGATCCTCAGCGCCATCGCCGCGACCCTGATCGCCAGCCCGCTCGCGGTATCCGCCGCCGAGGCAGCACCGCAGCGCGACCGCGAGACCACGGTGGTCCGCCAGAAGGCCAACGGCCGCACCGTCGTCACCCAGCGCCGCGTGGTCACCCAGCCGACCTATCGCAACTGGCGCAAGGGCCAGCGTTTCGAACAGCGTTACGCCCGCAACTATCGCCAGATCGACTATCGCCAGTATCGCGGCCTGCGCGCGCCGCCCCGCGGCTACCGCTATGTCCGGTCGGGCAACGACGCGGTGCTGATCCGCGGCAACAACGTGATCGCCCAGGTTTTCTCGGGCATCTTCCGCTAAGCGGAACCGGTTGCAAAATGCGCGAAAGCGCGTAGAGCACGCACATCGAGAGCGGAAGGGCGCGAGCCTTTCCGCTTTTGTGTGTTGAACGACAGCCGGAGGGGCGACCGCACGGGGCGGCGTCAGCGATCGGCCAATGAAGGAAGCAACATGGCTCTTTACGAGCACGTGTTCCTTGCGCGCCAGGATCTGGCACAGGCGCAAGTGGACGCGCTGGCGGAAGCCGCCACCAAGATCGTCGAGGATAACCAGGGCAAGGTCGTGAAGACCGAGTCGTGGGGCCTTCGCAGCCTCGCCTATCGGATCGCGAAGAACCGCAAGGCGCACTATGTCATGCTCGAGATCGACGCCCCCGGCGGCGTGATCCTGGAGCTGGAGCGCCAGACCCAGATCAACGAGGACGTAATCCGCTACATGACCGTCAAGGTCGACGAGCTGGAGCAGGGTCCGACCGTGATGATGCGCAAGCAGGAGCGCGATCGCGAGCGCCGTGGCGATCGTGAAGGTGGGCGTGATGGTGGCCCGCGCGGCGACCGTGGCGATCGGCCCGACCGTGGCGACCGTCCGCGCCGTGACCGTGACGAAGCATTCGCTGGGGAGCAGAACTGATGGCCCGCCCGTTTTTCCGCCGCCGCAAGAGCTGCCCGTTCTCGGCCAAGGATGCCCCCCGGATCGACTATAAGGACGTCCGGTTGCTCCAGGGCTTCGTGTCCGAGCGTGGCAAGATCGTCCCCTCGCGCATCACCTCGGTGAGCGCGAAGAAGCAGCGCGAGCTCGCCCAGGCGATCAAGCGCGCGCGTCATCTGGGCCTGCTGCCCTACGTCGTTAAGTAAGGAGTCCGGAACATGGACGTCATTCTGCTTGAGCGCGTCGAGAAGCTCGGCGCCATCGGCGACGTGGTGAAGGTGAAGGACGGCTACGCCCGCAACTTCCTGCTGCCGAACAAGAAGGCGCTTCGCTCCAACGAAGCCAACCGCAAGGTCTTCGAATCGAACCGCGCGCGGATCGAATCGGACAACGCCTCGCGTCGCGGCGATGCCGAGAAGGAGGCCAAGACCTTCGAGAACGCATCGATCACCCTGATCCGTCAGGCGTCGAACACCGGCCAGCTCTACGGTTCGGTCGCGGTGCGCGACCTGATCGAGGCGCTGGTCGCCGATGGCCACAAGGTCGCCAAGTCGGCGATCGTGCTCGACAAGCCGATCAAGGCGATCGGCGTGTACGACGTGAAGGTCTCGCTGCACCCCGAGGTTTCGGTG
This sequence comes from Sphingomonas sp. Tas61C01, assembly GCF_052567495.1. Lineage (NCBI taxonomy): Bacteria > Pseudomonadati > Pseudomonadota > Alphaproteobacteria > Sphingomonadales > Sphingomonadaceae > Sphingomonas > Sphingomonas sp. Tas61C01. Next base: position 572,734 of record NZ_CP199583.1, on the reverse strand, counting down.
GCGGTGAAGGTCAACGTAGCGCGCTCGCCCGAAGAGGCCGAGATGCAGGCACAGGGCGTCGACGTCATGTCGGCGATGTTCGAGAAGGACGAGGCCGGCTTCGTCGAGGATTACGATCCCAACGCCGAACCCGGCGCCACCGCCGACGCGCAGCCCCAGGGCGGCGCAGAGGAGGAGCAGGCGCAGGGCTGATCCCCTCGCTTGGCCGACCAAAAAGGGCGCCGTCTGCAATCGCAGGCGGCGCCCTTTTCGTTGTGCACGACGATTTTCTGCGCAGGTCCGAGACCCAGCCGGCAAATTGCGTCAGATGGTCGGGCATGCCGATGCGAATTCGGCATCGGCATGCCCGACAGCCAACACGAACGCGGCCAATTTCTCCGGATCGAGTTGGCCGTCAGTCCGTACCCCGGAACATAGGTCCAGCCCATAGGGCCGAACCTGCTTGATCGCGTCGGCCACGTTAGCGGCCGACAGACCGCCTGCGAGAAATACTGGTCTCTCGGTCGCTCGAACGAAGGCGGCGCTTACCGCCCAATCGTGCGCGCGGCCGGTTCCGCCGAGCTCCGCGACCGCGGCGTTGGGCCTGCCGGAGTCCAACAGAAAGGCGTGGACATAGGGTGCATAGGCCGGAATGAGGTCGAGTGCTTCCGGCCCTTCGACGTGGATGACCTGGACACGACGAATGTGGGGCTCCAGCGCCGCCAGCTTCTCGGACTCCACCGGATCGATGTGCGACACGACCTGAACCGTCGTCGGGTGGGTAACGCGTATATGAGCGGCAATGGCTTCGGCGGTCGTTTCGGCGGTGAGCAGGAAGGTGGCCACGGGTGGCGGCACGAACGCCGTCACCTCGGCGATCGCGCCATCGGCTATAGGGCCGGGACCAGAAGGCATACGCGCCACCAGCCCCAGCGCATCGGCACCGTATTCGATCGCAATGGTCGCTTCGCTTGTCGAAGCGATACAGCATACCTTGATCCGCGTCCGCATGCTGAAACGATACCGTTTCGCCGAAGCGGCTGCAATCCAAGCTCCTTCCGGAGAACGGGCGTCATTTCCGTCCGAACAGCTTCTCAACATCCGCCATCTGCAACTTCACCCAGGTCGGCCTGCCATGATTGCACTGCCCCGATCGCGGCGTCGCCTCCATCTCCCTCAGGAGCGCGTTCATCTCGGTAACCGACAGGATGCGCCCGGCGCGGACCGAGCCGTGGCAGGCCATCGTCGCGGCGACGTGGTCGAGGCGTTCCTTCAGGCTGAGGGCTTCGTCGAAGGCGGCGAGATCGTCGGCGAGATCGGTAACCAGCGCCGTCGGGTCGGCGCTTCCGAGCAGCGCGGGCGTCGCGCGGACCAGCATCGCGCGCGGGCCAAAGCGTTCGAGGTCGAGGCCGAAATCGGCTAGCTCGTCGGCGCGGGCTTCGAGGCGGTCGCAGGCGGGTTCTTCCAGCTCGACGACCTCGGGGATCAGCAGCGACTGAGCGGCGATCCGACCCCCTGCCAGGGCGGCGCGCATGCGTTCGAGGACGAGCCGTTCGTGGGCGGCGTGCTGGTCGACGAGGACGAGGCCGTCCTCGGCTTCGGCGACGATGTAGGTTTTGGCGACCTGGCCGCGGGCTACGCCGAGGAAATGGGCTTCGGTCTGCGGCGGGGGTGCCCAGGCGGGTTCGGCTCTTGCCGCCGGCGGTGTGGTGAAGAAGGTGCTGCGGCGGTCCTCGACGGTCGAGTGGTAGTTCGTCCCATCGGTCGGTGCATGCGCGGACAGGCCCCACCTCAACCCCTCCCCTGAAGGGGAGGGAGCTTGTGGCTCCGGTCGCCATGCCGCCAGCGCCTCCGCGGGAGCACGCTGCACGCTGCGGTGGCCGGCGGCGTCGAGGGCGCGGCGCAGGCCGGAGACGATCATGCCGCGCACCATCTGCGGATCGCGGAAGCGCACCTCGGTCTTGGCGGGGTGGACGTTGACGTCGACCTCGCTGGACGGCACGTCGAGGAACAGCGCCACCACCGCGTGGCGATCGCGCGGCAGCATTTCCGCATAGGCGCCGCGGATCGCACCCATTAGCAGGCGGTCCTTCACCGGTCGCCCGTTGACGAACAGATACTGGTGGTCGGCGACGCCGCGATTGTACGTCGGGATCCCCGCCACTCCGCCGAGCACCAGCCCGTCGCGTTCCAGGTCGACCGCCACCGCATTGTCGATCAGCGCACGATCGGTGAGCGCGGCGACCCGCGCGGGGCGGTCCTCCGCCATTGTCGCGGCGAGCACGCGGCGACCGTCATGCTCGACCGTGAAGCCGATGTCGGGTCGCGCCATCGCCAGCCGCCTGACGACGTCGAGGCAGGCGGCATATTCGGCGCGCGACGATCGCAGGAACTTGCGCCGCGCCGGCACGCGGGCGAACAGCGCCTCGACGACCACGCGGGTGCCCGGCGGCAGCGCCGCGGGCCCGTCCGCGACGAGCACGCCGTTGTCGATCGTCCGCGCCCAGCCCTCGGCCCCGCGGACACGGCTCTCGATCGTCAGCCGCGCGACGCTGGCGATCGACGGCAACGCCTCGCCGCGGAAGCCCAGTGTCGTCACCGCCTCGATCGCGCCTTCGTCGCCGACCAGGCTTTCCGGAAGCTTGGAGGTGGCATGGCGTTCCAACGCCAGCGCCATGTCGTCGGGGGTCATGCCGCATCCGTCGTCGGCGACGTCGATCCGCGCAAGCCCGCCATCGGACAGCGTCACCGCGATCCGCGACGCGCCCGCATCGATCGCATTCTCGACCAGTTCCTTCAACGCGCTGGCGGGCCTTTCGACCACTTCACCGGCAGCGATGCGGTTGACAAGATGCTCTGGCAGGCGCCGTATTGACATGGGTTCGGGTCTAGACCAAGCGGCGCCATCCCGCGACCCGCAAACGCAAGGAACCGGAGCTAATCAGGCTCGGCGGCGGTCCGCGCGAGATGTGTGCGATTCGCCGGCCGGGATCCCTGGTCGGCCTGGCTGAACGGAACGATCCACCCCCATGGCCTTCTTCTCCCGCTTCTTCAAATTCATGTCGCACGACATGGCGATCGACCTCGGCACCGCGAACACGGTGGTCTATGTCCGCGGTCGTGGCATCGTCCTCAACGAACCGTCGGTGGTGGCGGTCGAGACGATCAACGGCGTCAAGCGGGTCAAGGCGGTCGGCGACGACGCCAAGTTGATGATGGGCAAGACCCCGGGCACGATCGAGGCGATCCGCCCCCTGCGCGATGGCGTGATCGCGGACATCGATGTCGCTGAACAGATGATCAAGCACTTCATCCAGAAGGTTCATGGCGGGCGCAGCTGGCCGTGGCGCCGCCCCGAGATCGTGATCTGCGTGCCGTCGGGTTCGACCAAGGTCGAGCGCCGCGCGATCCGTGACGCCGCATCCAATGCAGGCGCCAGCCAGGTGTTCCTGATCGAGGAGCCGATGGCCGCAGCGATCGGCGCCGACATGCCGGTGACCGAGCCGATCGGGTCGATGGTCGTCGACATCGGCGGCGGCACCACCGAGGTCGCAGTGCTGTCGCTGCGCGGGCTCGCCTATACCACCAGCGTCCGCGTCGGCGGCGACAAGATGGACGAGGCGATCGTCTCCTATGTCCGTCGCAACCACAATCTGCTGATCGGCGAAGCGACCGCGGAACGGATCAAGCAGGAGGTCGGGATCGCACGGCCGCCCGCCGACGGCATCGGCCTGACGATCCACATCAAGGGCCGCGACCTCGTCAACGGGGTGCCCAAGGAAATCCAGATCAACCAGGGCCAGATCGCCGAGGCACTCAGCGAGCCGGTCGCCACGATCGTCGAGGGGGTCCGCGTCGCGCTGGAGAACACCGCGCCCGAACTCGCCGCCGACATCGTCGACCAGGGCATCGTGCTCACCGGCGGCGGCGCGCTACTCGAAGGGCTGGACGAGGTGCTGCGCGATGAGACCGGACTGCCGGTCACGGTCGCGGAGGACCCGCTGACCTGCGTCGCGCTCGGCACCGGGCGCGCGCTCGAGGATCCAATGTACCGCGGCGTTCTCCAGAACGGCTAACTTTCACTGACGGGGGGAGCGGCGCATGGCGCCTGCCCGCGACCGCCGCACCGGGTTTTCACGGCGGCGGCAATATTCGGTCTTTCTCGGCTATGTGCTTGCGGTGGCCGGCGCAGTGGTCGGCGCGGTGCTGCTCGTCGTTTCGACCTTCGATCCGTCCCCCTTTGCCGCCCTGCGGATGACGATGGCGAGCGTCACCGCGCCGGTCTCCGGCCTGCTCGACGGCGCGGTGCGCGGCATCGTCGCGGTGCCCGAGACGATCGGCACCTATTTCCGCGTCTATGACGAGAATGCCCGGCTGCGCGCCGACGCCAAGCGCGCCGCGGCGCTGGTCACCCGCGCGCGGATCGTCGCCTATGACAATCGGCGCCTGCGCCGCCTGCTGGTGCTGCGCGACCGCGAGCCCGAGGCGATCGTCGCCGCCCGGCTGGTGAGCTCCACCGCGTCGAGCGGCCGGCGCTTCGCCTTGCTCGACGCCGGGCGATTGCAGGGCGTCGGCAGCGGCATGGCGGTGCGCGGGCCGGACGGCCTGATCGGGCGGATCGTCGAGACCGGCCCGCTCGCCGCGCGCGTCTTGCTGGTCACCGATCCCGAAAGCTTGGTGCCGGTCCGCCGCGTCCGCGACGGCGTTCCCGCGATCGCGGCGGGGCGCGGCGACGGCACCGTCGATATCCGGTCGGTGAACACCACCAACGTGCGCTTCGCAGCGGGCGACACCTTCGTCACGTCGGGCACCGGCGGGCTCTATGCGCCGGGCGTGCCGGTGGCAAAGGTCTCCGTGCGCGGCATGGACACGGTGCGAGCGATCCCGTTCGCGGCGCCCGACGCGCTCGACTTCGCGCTGGTCGTCCGCCCGTTCATGCCGATCCCCGCCGCGCCGGCGCCGACGCCGCGATGAGCACCGCCGACTATGATCCGTTCGCGCGGCCGCTGCCCGAAGGCCGTGCCCGCGCGATCCCGTGGCTGAGCGTCATGGGCGGATCGCTGGTGACCACCCTGCCAATCGTCGTCAGCCTGCCGCTGCTACCGCCGATGGGGCTGCTGATGCTGCTCGCGTGGCGCCTGCTGGCGCGGTTCGCGCTGCGCCCCTGGGCCGCAGCGCCGCTGGGTGCGTTCGACGATCTGCTGAGCGGACAGCCGCTGGGCAGTGCGGTGCTGCTGTGGTCGCTGTGTTTCCTGGCCATCGACCTGGTCGAACAGCGGCTGGTGTTCCGCGACTTCTGGCAGGATTGGGTCATCGCGGGGGTCGCGGTCGGCACCTGCCTCGCCGCGGGGCGGGTGATCGCACTGCCGCTCGGCGCGCGGTTCGATCTCGTGCTATTGGCGCAGATCGTGATCGCAGTGATGCTCTTCCCCATGGCCGCGCGCATCGTCGCGTGGATCGACCGCAAGCGGGGCCCTGCGTGAAGGGATCGCCGCGCATCGTGACCGAGGCGATGCAGGCCTATACCTTCTCGCGCCGCGCGTGGATGCTCGGGACCGCGCAGGCTGGGCTGGGCGTGCTGCTCGCCGGTCGGATGGCCTGGCTGTCGATCGCGCAGAACGAGAAGTACAACCTTCTTGCCGAGAGCAACCGGGTCAACATGACGCTGGTGCCGCCGCGCCGCGGCTGGATCGTCGATCGCAGCGGCGTGCCGATCGCCAACAACCGCACCGAATTCCGCGTCGACATCATCCCCGATCGGCTCGAAGACGCCGAGCGCGTGTTCGCTACCCTGCAGCGGCTGCTCGGCCTGACCGCGGAGGAGATCGAGCGCGTTCGCCTCGATCTTCGCCAGGCCGCCGGGTTCCAGCCGGTCCAGGTAGCCGAGAATATCGACTGGGATCATTTCGCCGCGGTCAACGTCCACCTGCCCGAGCTGCCCGGCGTCGCGCCGACCCGCGGCTTCGCGCGCAACTATCCCGCCGGCGCCGCGGTCGCGCACCTCACCGGTTATGTCGGCGTCGCCAATGCCGAACAGTTCAAGAAGACCCACGACCCGCTGCTCGTCACGCCCGGCTTCAAGCTCGGCAAGGACGGGCTCGAAAAGGTCATGGAAAATCAACTGCGCGGCATCCCCGGCGAGAAGCGGGTCGAGGTCACCGCCCGCGGCAAGGTGGTCGCCGAACTCGCGACCCGGCCAGACAAGCCCGGCGCGACCCAGCGGCTGACGATCGACGCCGGGCTGCAGCAATATGCCGCGCGCCGGCTCGGCACCAATTCGGGGTCGGCGGTGGTGATCGACTGCCGCACCGGCGAGATGCTCGCGATGGTGTCGATGCCCGCCTACGATCCCAACAGCTTCTCCGACGGGATCAGCCATCTCGAATGGAAGATGCTGTCGGACAACGACCATGTTCCGTTGATGAACAAGGTCACCCAGGGCCTGTATCCGCCGGGGTCGACGGTTAAGCCGATGAACGGGCTGGCGCTGCTCGAGGCCGGGATCAGCCCGAGCGATCGCATCGTCTGTTCGGGCGCGCTGCGTGTCGGCAACGGCATCTTCCATTGCCACAAGCGCCGCGGACACGGGCCGCTCGACCTCAAGAACGCGATCATGCAGAGCTGCGATATCTATTTCTACGAAATGGTCCGGAGGCTCGGCTACGACCGCGTCGCGCCGATCGCGCGCATGGCGGGGCTCGGCGAGAAGTTCGACCTGCCGGTCTCGACCCAGCGCTACGGCACCGTGCCCGACAGCGCCTGGAAACTGCGCAAGTACAAGGACCGTTGGACGGTCGCGGATTCGCTCAACGCGTCGATCGGTCAGGGCTATGTGCTCGCCAACCCGCTCCAGCTCGCGGTGATGGCTGCCCGGCTCGCCTCCGGCCGGGCACTGCAACCGAGCCTGCTCGCCGATCACGTCCACCGGGACGCCCCCGCCCTCGCGGTGCAATCCGAACATCTGCAATTGGTACGCGAGGCGATGCTGGGCGTCGTCAACGGCGGCGGCACCGGTGGCGCCTCGCGTTTGCAGGTGCCGGGGGTCCAGCTCGCCGCCAAGACCGGCACCGCGCAGGTCCGCCGGATCACGATGGCGGAGCGGCGGTCAGGCGTGCTCGGGAACGGCCAGCTGCCGTTCAAGCTGCGCGACCATGCGCTGTTCGTGTGCTTCGCCCCCGCCGACAACCCGCGCTATGCCGCGTCGGTCGTGCTCGAACATAATGGCCACACCGTGCGCAATCTCGACACGCCGCTGATCGGCCGCGACATCATGACCTATCTGTTCGATCGCGACCGCGCGCTCGCGTCACTGGCCGAGGTGGAGCCGACCTGGGGCGGCGACATCCAGACCCGGATGGCGGCGGAAGCGGCGACCTACAAGGCGGCGCAGACGCCTCCCCCTGCCGCAATCGCGACCAAGACCGACGCGGTCGTCCCGAGCGATTCCGACGCGGTGGAGGCCGCGACCGCCGCCGCCAACCAGAGCCAGGCCGCGCTCGCCATCGACGGGCCGACCGGCAACACCGTCGCCGAGGACGGCACCACGGAGCGCAGCGAATGACCCAGTTCGGTGTCGTTCCCGAACCGCTGACGCGGCTGCCGTGGCGTGTGATCATCCTGGTGCTGCTGATCGGCAGCTTCGGGCTCGTCGTACTCTATTCGGCGGCGGGCGGATCGGTACGGCCCTGGGCGCTGTCGCAGGGCATCCGCTTCTACGCCTTCGTGCTCGGGGCGATGGTCCTGTCCTACGTGCCCGAGCAGGTGTGGCGACGCGGCGCGATCCCCGTCTACGTGCTGCTGTTGTTCGCGCTGGTGCTGGTCGAACTGCTCGGCGCGGTGCGCGGGGGCAGCCAGCGGTGGCTCGATCTCGGTATCATCCGCTTGCAGCCGTCCGAACTGATGAAGCCCGGCATCGTGCTCGCCTGCGCACGCTTCTACGACATGCTGCCGCCGAACGAATCCAGGCGGTTCGGCGCGATCTGGCCCGCCGCGGTGCTGATCGGGTTGCCTGCGGTGCTGGTGCTGCTCCAGCCCGATCTCGGCACCGCGCTGATGATCTGCGCGGGGGGCGCGACGGTGATGTTCCTGGCGGGCGTGCCGCTCCGGCTGTTCGTCGGCGGCGCGCTGAGCCTCGCGGTCGCGGCCCCGCTCGCGATCGGCATGATGCACGATTACCAGCGCAACCGGATCCTGATTTTCCTCGATCCGGAGAGCGACCCGCTCGGCACCGGCTACCACATCAGTCAATCGAAGATCGCGATCGGATCGGGCGGGATCTGGGGCAAGGGCTTCCTCAACGGCACGCAGAGCCATCTCGATTACCTGCCGGAGGGCCAGACCGACTTCGTGTTCGCGACGATGGCGGAGGAATGGGGTCTGGTCGGCGGTTGCCTGCTGATCCTCGCCTTCATGTTGGTGATCCGCTGGGGCATCGGCGTCGGGCAGCGCGCGAACACTCGCTTCGCCCGGCTGACCGCCGCAGGGCTCGCCACGACGATCTTCTTCTACGTCGCGATCAACCTGTCGATGGTCATGGGCCTCGCCCCCGTGGTCGGCATCCCCCTGCCGCTGGTGAGTTTCGGCGGCTCCGCCCAGATGACGGTGCTGCTGTCGCTCGGCATCCTGATGTCGATCGACCGCCAGAACCGCCGTAGCGCACGCTGGTAGGCGAAAAAGGGTTTGCATCCGCAGCCCCGGATGCTAACCGCGCGCTTCCCGACGAAGGGAGGCGCGGAAACGCTCCCCCGGATCGCGGTGACGGACGCATAGCTCAGTTGGTAGAGCAGCTGACTCTTAATCAGCGGGTCCTTGGTTCGAGCCCAAGTGCGTCCACCATAATTTCAATGACTTAGCGGTCCTCAGCCCATCCTCACCGGCCGTCTAGGTAACGGACTAGGTATCAACGACGATGTGGTCTTCATCGTTGGGCTTACCTCGCGAGGGTCGAGACGATTCTCTCTGAGTTGGTAATGGAGAGCTCGGTGACCGGGAACCAAGGCGCTTCGAACTCACTTGAGATGCGGGCTTGGCTGCACGCATGACTCATGGTTCGAGCGTAAGGTCTCACTCTTCCATTCGGCGTATAATCGGGCAGTCCGGGCGATCATCGCCGTGGCAGCGCTCAACCAGGTCGATCAGCGCTGATTGCATAGCCTTCAATGCGCGCGCCTTGCGGCCCAGCTCGGCAGCGCGCGCTTTCGCCAGCGCCTTCACTTCGGCGCTCGACCGATCCCGATCCGACCACAAGCCGAGTAGCGTGCGGATCTCCTCGATCGGAAAGCCCAGATCACGCGCATTCGCGATGAATCGCAGCCGGTGAACGTCCGGGTCTGAGTAGTCCCGGTAGCTCCCGCGCCGGGGCGGTGCGGGCACGAGGTCGATCTTCTCGTAGTGACGGATCATGCGCTGCGAGACGCCGCTGGCCTCCGACGCCGCCCCGATGTTCACAATTTCACCGCGTTGAGGCGCAACGCGTTGAGGACGACGGTGAACGAGGAGAGTGCCATCGCCGCGCCTGCCAGCATCGGCGATAGGAGGATGCCGGCAACAGGGTAGAGCACACCGGCCGCGACCGGGACGCCGACGCCGTTGAACAGGAACGAGAAGAACAGGTTCTGCCGAATATTCCGCATCGTCGCACGGGCGAGCTTGCGGGCGCGCACGATGGCCGAGAGATCGCCTCGCGTGAGCGTCATGCCCGCACTTTCGATCGCGACGTCCGTTCCAGTGCCCATCGCGAGCCCAACGTCGGCAGCGGCCAGCGCCGGGGCATCGTTGATACCGTCGCCGGCCATCGCGACCTTGGCGCCACCCGCTTTAAGCTCGCCTATGATCCGCGCCTTATCTTCCGGCCGCAGATCGGCGCGTACATCGTCCAGACCGCCCACGGCGCGCGCAACCGCATCGGCCGTCCCGCGATTATCGCCCGTCAGCATGATAACCCGCAGACCCTCCTTGCGGAGGGCCGCAATGGCGTCGCGTGCCGAAGCTCGCACTGGGTCGGCAACCGCGAGCAAGCCGGCAAGCGCGCCGTCAATGGCGATCAGGATGACGCCGGCCCCTTCGCTTCGATGACGATCGGCCGCAGCATCGAGCGGCTTGGGATCGGCGCCGATCCTGTTCATCTGTGCGGCATTGCCGATCACCACTGAACGGCCGCCCACCGTGGCACTGACACCCATGCCAGTCTGCGAGGCGAAGTCGGCAACCGTGCCGAGTTGCAATCCGCGTTCCTTGGCGGCGACGACGATCGCATGGGCGAGCGGGTGCTCGGACTGGCCCTCGACTGCAGCGGCGAACGCAAGCATGTCGTTCTCTGCAACCGTGCCGGTTGCCTCGATAGCGATCAGCGACGGCTTCCCTTCGGTAAGCGTGCCCGTCTTGTCGATGACCAGCGTATCGACCTTATCGAGCGCCTGCAGGCTTTCAGCGTTCTTGACCAGGACGCCGGCCTGCGCGCCGCGTCCGGTGCCGACCATGATCGACATCGGCGTAGCAAGTCCAAGCGCGCAGGGGCAGGCGATCACCAGCACGGCAATCGCATTGAGTAGGGCGTGGCCCATCCGTGGCTCGGGACCCACCAGTGACCATACCACGAAGGTCGCGATCGAGATCAGCACGACTAGGGGTACGAACCACCCTGACACCCGATCGGCGACTGCCTGGATCGGGGCACGGCTCCGCTGTGCTTCAGCGACCATGCGGACGATGCGCGCCAGCATCGTGTCCGAACCGACCGCGCGGGCTTCCATGACGAGGCTGCCCGTGCCGTTCACCGTTCCCCCAGTGACCGCGCCATCGACTTGCTTGAGAACGGGAGCTGGCTCGCCGGTGAGCATAGATTCATCGACCGAAGAGCGACCCTCGACCACCACCCCGTCAACCGGGATCGCCTCGCCCGGTCGAACCCGCAGCCGGTCTCCGGTCGCCACGTCGGCAAGGCCGACTTCTTCCTCTGAGCCGTCGGACCGAAACCGTCGCGCGGTCTTGGGAGCGAGATCCATGAGGGCGCGGATCGCGCGCCCCGTTGCTGCCCTGGCGCGCAACTCGAGCACCTGTCCGAGCAGCACCAGCGTCACCACGACGCCCGCAGCCTCGTAGTAGACCGGGACCATGCCCCCGTGCATCCGGAACGTCGCAGGGAAGATGCCGGGCGAGAGCGTCGCGACCAGGCTGTAGAGGAATGCCGCACCGACGCCGATCGCGATCAGCGTGAACATATTCAGATGGCGCGTGCGAAGCGACGTCCACCCCCGCTCGAAAAACGGCCATCCCGCCCACAGCACGATGGGCGCAGTGAGTGCGAGCTGGACCCAAGGTGAAGCCGTAGGGCTGACGACGTGGATCCCCGACATTTCGGCAAACATCGAGACGATAAGCAGCGGTATGGTGAGCGCACCCGCCACCCATAGGCGGCGGGTGAAATCGACCAGCTCGGGGTTGGGGCCGTCGTCGAGCGAAGGTTCTTCCGGTTCGAGGGCCATGCCGCAAATCGGGCACGTGCCCGGGCCTTCCCGGCGAATTTCCGGGTGCATGGGACATGTCCACATCGCCCCCGGCGTTGCCAACGGCTCGGGCTTTGGCTTCGCGCCGAGGTAGGCATCAGGGTCGGCGACGAACTTGGTTCGACACCCTGCGCTACAGAAATGATAATCGTGACCGGCATGCTCGGCATGGTGCGCTGTTTTTGCCGGATCGACGGTCATGCCGCATACCGGATCGGTCACTGTGACGGAGGGTTCGCCGCCTGCCTTCCCCGAGCAGCAACCTTCGTTGGCAGCTTGCGGAACAGCCGGAGGTTCGTAGGACGAGCAGCAGGAAGCGACGGCTTCGCGCTCGATTGAAGCCGGTTTGCCGTCTTGCTTGCCCGAGCAGCCGCAGCCCCCGGCGGGATTGGCGTGGGAATGAGGGTCGTTCATAGAGAAACTCCTTCGACCCGAGAGCATGTAGGGTCTGACATCGTGTCAGGGTCAAGCCCCCATTCCAGCGATGCACGATATGTAATGGTTTTACGTCGCCGAGCCCGATTGCCCTCGTCCTGCTTCTCACATTGCCGATGCAGGCGGCTCGAGGGTTCCCAGCCAAGCGACCAGCGCCAGGATCGTGACTGCGCAGGCCGCCTCGACCGCAAGGCTGCGCCGCAGCGCGCCGAGCGCGCCCCGATGATCGGCCCCGGCAATCGACCGCTCGAATGCGGGCGTCAGCCGGAAGCGATTGAGCGAGGCCAGCCCCAGCATAGTGCCGAACAGCGCAAGCTTGGCCAGAAGGAGCTGTCCGTAGCGGGTGCTCGGAAGGCTCAGCAGATTGCCGGCGCCGACCAGCAGCCACCCATTCACCAAACCCGTCACGACGATCGTGCCGACCACAATCGTGCCCACCAGACCGAAGCCGTGCAGTGCGCGATGAGTCAGTCTGAGATGGGTGGCGTCGACCTGACTTGGCGCGCGCGTGACGAGCAGCGTCAGCCCAAGCATCGCGCCGACCCAGGCTCCGGCTGCCAACAGGTGGAGAATGTCGGCCACCAGATGCACCCATCCCGTCGCGTTCTCGTCCATCGCGCCATGACCCGTCCACGCGAGTGTCGCGAGCGCGATCCCAGCCGCTAGTGCAACCGCGCCGAGCGGAACGGCACGTCCTGCGGCGATCGTCGCGACGATTGAGGCCACCACCAGCGCGACCATGCGTGCCTCCCACGCGGCGCCGGTCGCGGACCCGGTGAGCAGCATCCCGATTGCCTCGCGATCGATCGGCCAAGGCGGCACGCCGGCCATGGCCGCGGCAAGCAGCGCGAGGGCGATGGCAGAGAGCAGCAGGCCGAGCAGGCCGCTTCCGACCAACCAGGGGCGCAGGGTGATCGCGTCAGTCCGCTCACCGGCCTTGAGACCATAGAGGCTGAAAGCCGAGAGGCCGAACAGCCCGCTCAGCGTCACATAGAGCGCGAAGCGGACCCCTATCAGCGGCCAGTCGGCCTCCACCTTACTTCACCGCGAAGGCGAAGTTGCCCGCGACCCGGTGCGTGTCGGTCGACACCACGTGCCAAGCGACGCTGTACCGGCCCGCGCCGAGTGGCGACTTGGGCGTGACGACTAGAGTGCGACCGTCACCGGAGACACCGGCTGCAGCCGCTACCTTCATCGGTGCATGCGAGGCGCCGCCATGCCCGGTCATCATCAGATCCGCGCCTGAAAATTTCGGCATCAGTTTCTCGCTGAAGCGCAGCTCCACACGGGCGGGCTTGGCGACGGTCGCGTTCGGAGGCGGAGACGCGGACACCAGCTTGGGATGCGCATAGGCCGTGCTGGCGAGGCCAAGAAGGGCAAGGGCGGCAGGAAGGGCGACGCGACGCATAAGGTTACTCCGATGGAGGGCTCGTGCTCTCTTTACGCGGCGCGAGCGCTCACCCCTCACGCTGGCATGAGGGATGATGAGCAGCGCTGCGTAAGGGATGGTAGAGGGGTGGAGTGGACAGCATGGACGATCTGGACAGAGCACTGGCGAGACTGGCGGGCGCACCCGTTCCGCTTGCCTTGGATGACATCGAAAGTCGGGTGCTGGCGCGCATCGGCGCGCAGCCGGTTGTCGCGCGGCGGGCCGGGCTCGGCATCGGCGTGATGACGGTGGTTGCGCTGGGGATCGGGATGGCCGGTGCGGAGCTGCCGGCGAGCGCCAGCTCCGTCGCATCGCTTGCGCCACTTGGAGGAGCCTCGCCGCTCGCGCCTTCCGCGTTGCTGATCGGCGAGCCATGACATCGACCAAACGTGTTGTCCTCTGCGTTGTGCTCGCGTTCCTGGCCGCGATCGGAGGCGTGTTCGTCGGACGTGCGCTGTTGCCCCATCCCAAGCAGCCCGGCGCGGCGTTGCACGAGGTGCTGCATCACAAGCTTGCCCTGAATGGCGATCAGCAAGCGAAGTTGAAGGTCCTGGAGGACAGGTTCGCGGTGCAGCGCCGTGCGCTCGAACTGGAATTGCGCGCTACCAATGCCCGGCTTGCCGAGGCGATCGAGTCCGAGCACGGCAATGGTCCTCGTGTCGCCGCTGCGGTCGACCAGAGCCACGCCGCAATGGGCGAGCTGCAGAAGGCGACGCTCGCGCACATCTTCGCAATGCGGCAGCTCCTGCGTCCCGATCAGACCCCTCAATTCGATGCCGCGGTGGTGAAGGCGCTCACCGACGGCCAGGGGTGAGCCTCGACTGGACTTCGCTGACCGATGGTGAGCTGGCGACACTGAGCATCGCCGGGCGACAGGCTGCTTTTGCCGAAATCATGCGGCGCTATCGGCAACCGGTCTTCCGTCTCGCTCGCGCCTGCACTGGTGAGCCGGACGAGGCGCTCGACCTCGTGCAGGAGACGTTCGTCGCTGCTCACCACGCCCTATCGCGCTACGATGCGGAGCGGTCGATGAAAGCATGGCTGTCGACGATCGCGATCAATAAATGCCGTGATTGGGGGAGGAAGCGGACCGTGCGCCGTTTTCTGTCCTTTGCCCTCCCCATTGACGGGCAAGCCGAAGCCGTCGTGGACGAAGAACCCGCGGCGGACGCCGCCGCGTCGGACCGGCAGGAATTGGACCGGGTGACGCGCGCGATTGCGACCCTGCCGATGAACCTCAAGGAGGTGCTCGTACTTCGCACCATCGAGGGCTTAAGCCAGGCCGAAACGGCCGAGGTGCTGGGCGTCAGCCAGAAGGCAATCGAGACCCGGCTTTATCGTGCCCGCGCTCGCCTGATCGAAAAGTTGAACGTGGCTCAAGGGGTAGGCTCCGGGCTCGCGTAGAGGAATAAGACGGGCCGGTAGCGGCCCAACGCCAAGGAGCCACCATGTCGCGCGTTCTCGACCGCCGCCAGTTACTGCGCGGTGCCACCCTTGCCGGAGGAGGCGTCGCCCTGTCGGCGTACATGCCGGCTTGGGCGCAGCCCGTCTCCGCCGGCATCGTAAAGCCACTGCCGACCGTGTCGGGTGAAGACATCCGGCTGCGCGTCGCGCATCAGATGATGACGATCGACAGGCGGCAGAGCCACGCGATCGGCATCAACGGCACCGTCCCCGCTCCGCTGATCCGTCTGCGCGAAGGTCAGACCGTGCGCCTTCATGTCGAGAACGGTCTGGACGAGCAAACCTCGCTGCACTGGCACGGCCTCATCCTGCCCTTCCAGATGGACGGCGTACCGGGCGTCGCCTTCCCCGGCATCGATAAGGGCACGACCTTCACCTACGAGTTCCCGATCGTGCAGGCGGGCACCTACTGGTATCATAGCCACTCCGGGCTGCAGGAGCAGATGGGCCTCTACGGTCCGATCGTGATCGATCCTGAAGGAGCCGACCCGATCCAGTCGGATCGCGAGCACGTCATCGTGCTGTCCGACCACAGCCAGCTCCACCCACACCGCATCTTCATGAAGCTCAAGAAGCAGTCGGGCTATTTTAACCGGCAGCAGCAGACGCTCGCGGGCTTGCTGAAGGGCGAGGATCAGCCGCTCAAGGACCGCCTCGAATGGGGCAAGATGCGAATGGACCCCACCGACGTCGCCGACGTGACGGGTTCGACCTATACCTACCTCGTCAACGGCCACGGCCCGCAGGACAACTGGACCGGGCTGTTCCGACCCGGCGAGCGGGTACGTCTGCGCGTCATCAACGCTTCCGCGATGACCACCTTCAATGTCCGCATTCCGGGTCTGGAGCTGGCGATCGTCCAGGCCGATGGCCTGAACGTTCGCCCCGTCGAGGTCGACGAGTTCCAGATCGGCGTTGCGGAAACCTACGACGTGATCGTCACCCCGACCGACGAGCGCGCATACACGTTGGTGGGCGAGAGCGTCGATCGGTCCGGAATGGCGCGTGCGACCCTAGCACCGCGCGAAGGTATGGTCGCCGAGGTTCCTCCGCTCCGCAAACGTCCCGTCGCCACCATGAAGGACATGGGGATGGACATGAACATGGACATGTCGGGCGGCGGATCGATGCAGGGCATGGGCCATAGCGCCATGCCCGGGATGGATCATGGATCGATGCCGGCTGCCGGCACGTCCGCTCCCGCGATGGATCATTCGCAGATGGGCCACGGCGCAACCGGTGCGGGTGCCGGCGCGATGGCCGGCATGGATCACGGCATCCAGGCCGGGGCTGCGATGCCGGGCATGGCCGGCTCGTCAGGCGCACACGACGGCATGGCGATGGGCGGAATGGCCGGCATGGATATGAACATGCGGGACTTCTCCAAAGCCCCCGGCGTGAAGAAGGGGCCGGGTGTCCAGACCATCTCGCCGATGCCGATGGACCGCACCGGCGATCCCGGTCAGGGGCTGGAGAATGTCGGGCATCGCGTGCTCACCTACCGCGATCTGGTCGCGGTCGATCGTAATCCCGATTTGCGCGCGCCGTCGCGCGAGATGCAGATCCACCTGACGGGCAACATGGAGCGCTACATGTGGGCGCTCGACGGCGAGAAGCTGTCCGAGGTGAAAGCGCCGATCCCGTTCCTCGCCGGCGAGCGCGTCCGCGTCACACTGGTCAATGATACCATGATGGGTCACCCGATTCACCTGCACGGTCACTTCTTCGAGCTGGTGACGGGCCACGGCGCGTACAGCCCGCGGAAGCACACCGTCATGGTGCAGCCCGGGGGCAAGGTCAGTTGGGATGTGACCGCCAACGAAGGCGATTGGGCGTTCCACTGCCACATGCTCTACCACATGCACGCGGGCATGATGCAGGTCGTCCAGGTCCGTTCTGCGAAGGGAGAAGCAGCATGAAGGCGCTGCTTCTCGCTGGGATGGGCGCGCTCATCGTGGTCGCGCCCGCAACAGCCCAGACGATGGACCATTCGATGATGCCGGGCATGAGCATGCCAGGGATGAAGATGCCGGCGAAAAAGCCGGCCGCCAAACCCAAGCCCGCTGCCAGGAAGGCCCCTGCCAAGAAGCCTTCGCCTCGAAAGGTGCCGGCCAAACGCTCAGTCGTTCCCGCGGCCGATCCTCATGCAGGACACGCGATGCCGAGCATGGACATGGGCGGTGCCAAGCCAGCCGATCCGCATGCCGGCCACGACATGTCGGGCATGCAAGGCATGACCATGAGCCCCGCTCCGGCCACGGCCGCGGGCGAACACGCCGGGCACGACTTGTCGGCGATGCCCGGCATGCAGATGGCGCCCGGCCAGCCCATGCAGCACGACATGGCATCGATGCCGGGGATGACGGCGCCGGTCGGCACGGATCTGAAACCGGGCAATGCGCCCGCGCCTGCCCCTGCCCCAGGGCTTGCCGCGTCGCGCTACTATGGTGAGGCGGCGATGAGCGCGGCCGACGATGACCTGCGCCGCGAGCATGGCGGGATGACCTACTATCAAGTGCTCTTCAATCTCGCCGAGTATCAGGCTCGCAAGGACGGTGACGGCTATCGATGGGACGGCGAGGCGTGGATCGGGGGCGACATCAACCGGCTCACTCTGAAGAGCGAGGGCGAAGGCACGTTCGGTAAACCGCTCGAAGCGGCAGAGGTGCAGGCGCTCTATAGCCGCGCGCTCGACCCCTATTGGAATCTCCAGGCGGGCGTCCGCTATGACTTCAAGCCTAACCCCTCGCGTACCTATGCCACGGTCGGTATCGAAGGACTTGCCCCCTATTGGTTCGAATTCGAAGGTGCCTTGTTCCTGTCCGACAAGGGCGATGTGCTTGCCCGAGCCGAGGCTTGGTACGACGAGCGCGTGACACAGTTCTTCGTGCTCCAGCCTCGCGTGGAAGCCAATTTCGCAGCTCAGGATGTGCGGCGCGACGGCATCGGCTCGGGGCTCACCGACCTCGAACTCGGGCTTCGCCTCCGTTACGAAAAATCCCGAGAGTTAGCGCCCTACATCGGCGTGTCATGGGAACGGCAGTTCGGCGACACCGCGCGCTTCACGAGGGCACGGGGCGACGACACCGGCGGGTTCAGCTTCGTCGCTGGTGTGAGGACCTGGTTCTGAGGAGCGGCAAGCTCCGCCTCCATATCGGCGCCAGCAAGATTCATCGCTGGCTGGCGCTGATTATCGGAGCGCAGTTGCTGCTCTGGTTCGCCAGCGGCTTGCTGATGAGCATCCTGCCGATCGAGCGGGTTCGCGGCGAGCACCTTGTCGCCCGCGATAGCGGGGAGACGCTGGCGCCGGCCCAGCAGCTCGTCTCTCCGGCGGCAGTCCTGCGCGCCGCGCCGGGTCCTGTGCGCGAGCTGCGCTATACCAGCTTGCTCGGCCGTCCCGTCGCCGAGCTGACGATGACGGACGGCACGGTGCGCATGCACGATGCCCGGAGCGGAAGCCCGATGGCGCGCATCGATGCGCCATTCGCCGTGAAGATCACGACGGCAGCGTACCGCGGCACCGGCGCGCCGGCTGCGGCGGCGATGTTGGTCCGCGCCGCGAGCACCGAGTTTCGTGGCAAGCTGCCGGTTTGGCGCGTGCAGTTCGAGGACGCGGAGACCACCCGAGTTTTTGTGTCGCCGGACAGCGGAAGGATCGTCGGTGTCAGAACCGGCACGTGGCGGCTCTATGACTTTTTCTGGGGCCTTCACATCATGGACTGGAAGAACCACGAAAACTTCAACACCCCCTGGATGATGGCATTCGCAGCGGGAGGGTTGATCCTGGCCGTAGCGGGCGTGGTGCTCCTCTACATGCGCTGGCCGCGCCGCAGGCGAAGAAAAGTTCGAGGGGTGAGCGAGGCTGCCGCGTAGCTCCTTTATAGGACGGGGGTTCCTTGGGAGCAGTAATCATGAAGACTATCACCACGATCGGTATCCTCGCCGCGGCGCTCGCCGCCAGCCCCGTTGTCGCGCAGCAGGGCGGCATGGCGGGGATGGACCATAGCCAAATGCAGGGCATGGATCATTCCAAGATGATGCAGCCGACCCAGGCCAATCCGTACGGGCCGGATATGATGAAGATGCACGAGCAGATGATGGCGGCGATGGGCGCCGATGCCGGCGAGACGTGGGTCCGCAAGATGATCGAGCACCATCGCGGCGCTGTGACCATGTCGCAGACCGTGCTTCGTCACAGCCAAAATGCCGAGATCCGACGCGAGGCGCAGAAGACGATCGCCAGCCAGAACCGCGAGATCGCGACGCTTAATGCTATGCTGCGCAAGACGGGCAAGCGTCCCCAGTAAGGCCGTTGCCTAAGTCCCCGGCTCACGGGCGGGGCTTGCCAAGGAGTTGAGCGATGAAGTTGTCGATCCGTAGCGCATTTGCCGCCGCAGCCATGATGATGCCGGCTGCCGCATTGGCGGCGAGCAGCATCGCGATGCACCGCGATCCGGGATGCGGCTGTTGCGAGAAGTGGGCGGCGCAGGTGCGCCAGCAGTTCGGTCGCAACGTCCAGATCATCGACGATGCGCACCGCGACGTGCTCCAGCGCAAGATGGGCGTACCGGCTGATCTAGGCTCCTGCCACACCGCAATCATCGACGGCATGGCGTTCGAGGGACATGTCCCGATCGCCGACATGAAGCGAGCGCTAGCCCAGCACCCCAAGGGTGTGCGGGGCCTGGCCGTGGCCGGAATGCCGATGGGCTCACCGGGCATGGAGATGCCGGGGATGAAGGCCCAGCCCTACGATGTGATCGCGTTCGGTCCCGGAGGACGCCGGGTGTTCGCCCGGCATTGAAAAAGAGGGAGGCGCGAACGCCTCCCGTTGGCCATGCCCGCGTGATCGTGATCGTGTTTCATGCGTGCGGTTCCGCTGTGGTTAGCATGGCCTTCTCATTCGGATCGGCTTCGGTCGGCCTCCACGCGCCGAAGCGGGCGTAGAGCGTCGGAAGCACAAACAGCGTCAGGAGCGTGGCCGAGATCAGGCCGCCGATGACGACGGTAGCGAGCGGCTTCTGCACTTCGGCGCCCGCACCGTGACCGAGAGCCATCGGTACGAAGCCGAGGCTCGCCACCAGCGCCGTCATCGCGACCGGACGCAGCCGAAGCAGTGCGCCTTCACGGGCGGCACGGGCCCGCTCCATGCCTCCTCGCATCAGCTCGTGGATGGAGGAGACCATCACGAGTCCGTTCAAAACGGCGACGCCCGACAAGGCAATGAAGCCCACGGCAGCAGAAATCGAGAACGGCATGCCCCGCAGCACCAGCGCCAGAATGCCCCCGACCAGTGCGAGGGGAACCCCCGTGAACACGATTGCCGCGTCCCGTACCGAGCCCAGGGCTCCGTAAAGCAGCAGCATGATCACCGCGAAGCAGATCGGCACCACGACGGTGAGCCGCTGGCGGGCGGCAGCAAGATTCTCGAACTGCCCACCCCATTGCAGGTATGTGCCGGGCGAGAGTTGCACCTGCGCGTCGATTGCCGCCTGCGCATCGGCGACGACGCCAGCCACGTCGCGCCCTCGCACGTTCGCTTGTACGACGACGCGACGCTTTCCGTTTTCGCGGCTGATCTGGTTCGGGCCATCCCCGATCGCGATATCGGCCACGCTTGCGAGCGGCACGAACGCGCCATTGGCGGTCGGCACCGGCAAGCGTCCGAGCGCCTCGATGTCCGAACGCGCGCTATTGTCGAGGCGGATGACCACCGGGAAGCGTCTATCGCCCTCGAAGATCACACCCGCCTGCTTGCCGCCCACGGTGGCTGAGACGAGATCTTGCACGTCGCCTGCGGTGACACCGACCCGGGCCATAGCGTCGCGGTTTGGCCGAATGTCGAGAAGCGGCAGGCCTTCGGTCTGCTCGACCCGCACGTCCGCGGCGCCCCGAACCTTTCGCAGCACCTCCGCAATGCGCGCAGCAGTGGCGTTCATGCTGGCGAAGTCGTCGCCGAACACCTTCACCGCAATGTCGCCGCGCACACCCGCGATCAGTTCGTTGAAGCGCATCTGGATCGGCTGCGTGATCTCATAGCCGTTGCCAGGGATGGTCGAGACCTTTTTCTCGATCCGCTCGACCAGCTCCTCCTTGGGTAGGCTCGGGTTCGGCCACTCATTTCGCGGCTTCAGCATGACGAAGGTGTCGGTCGCGTTGGGCGGCATGGGATCGGAGGCGATCTCCGACGTGCCGGTCCGAGAAAATGCGTACTGAACCTCGGCCTCCCTGCTGATCGCCCTTTCGACCGCAAACTGCATGTGCTGGCTTTGGTCGACCGAGGTGCCTGGCGGTCGCCATGCTTGGACAAGGATATCGCCTTCATCGAGTTGAGGCAGGAACTCTTGGCCGAGTGTCGTGAAGGCGAGCGCTGCCAGGACCACGCCCAGCACAGCGCCGCCCATCGTCAGCGTCGGTCGACGCATCGCCGCGTCGAGACCGGGTTCATAGCGGCGGCGCAGCCATCCGATGACACGGCTCTCCTTCTCTTCCACACGGCCGACCAGAAACGCGGCGATGGCAGCCGGCACGAAGGTCAGCGACAGGACGAAGGCGAAGACGAGCGCGATGATGACCGTCAGCGCCATCGGCTCGAACATCTTGCCCTCGACACCCGAGAAGGTGAGCAGCGGCGTGTAGACGAGGATGATGATCGCTTGCCCATAGAGTGAGGGGCGGATCATCTCGCGCGCAGCCGCGGCAACGGCCGCGAGACGTTCCTTTAGCGGAAGCTGCGCCCCGGTCTCATGCTGCCGCTCGCCGAGCCGTCGCAACGCGTTCTCGACGATGATGACGGCGCCGTCGACGATCAGGCCGAAGTCTAGCGCGCCGAGGCTCATCAGGTTCGCCGACACCCCGGCGCGCAGCATGCCCGTTGCCGTCAGGAGCATGGTGACGGGGATGACAAGCGCTGCAATCAGCGCAGCGCGGAAGTTGCCGAGCAGGGCGAACAGCACGACGATCACGAGCACTGCGCCCTCCGCGAGGTTGCGCGCGACGGTCGAGACGGTCGAGTTCACCAGCTTGGTGCGGTCCAGCACCGGCTTCGCGACGACGTCCGCAGGAAGCGATTTGCCGATGACGGCAAGCCGCTCCGCGACCGCGGTTGCGACCGTCCGGCTGTTCTCGCCGATGCGCATGACGGCGGTGCCGACGACGACTTCGTGGCCATTCTCTGACGCCGATCCGGTGCGGATGCCCTGGCCAGCGCGGACCGCGGCCACCTGGCTTAGCTGGACGGGCACACCTTCCCGCGAGGCGATCACCGTTCGCGCAAGTTCATCGGCGGTGCGGACGCGGGCGTCCGAGCGGACGAACAGGCCGGCGCCATTCAGGTTGACGGTTCCGACGCCGACGCTGGTATTGCTGCGCTCCAATGCGGTCCCGAGATCGTTGATCGTCAGACGCATCGCCGCAAGCCGCTGCATGTCGGGCACAACGAGGTATTCGCGGTCGTAGCCCCCCAGCGAGTCTACGCCGGCAACGCCTTCGGTGCCGCGCAACTGCGGCGACACGATCCACTCCTGAACGGTGTGGAGGTAGGTCGCCTTGTCCGCTTCACTGACGAGATGATCGCCCTCGGGCGTGATGTAGCTGCCGTCCCGCTGCAGGCCAGGCTCGCCGTCACGGTGGCGGACCTTGTCGAGTTCACGAAACTCAATCGTCCACATGAAGATATCGCCAAGGCCGGTCGCGATCGGCCCCATCTCAGGCATGATGCCGGCGGGCAGGCGCTCCTCCGCCATGCGCATCCGCTCCGTGACCTGCTGGCGCGCGAAGTAGATATCGGTCTTGTCGGAAAAGACCGCTGTGATCTGGGCGAACCCGTTGCGGTTGAGCGAGCGGGTGTATTCGAGGCCCGGGATGCCGGCCAACGACGTCTCGATCGTGAAGGAGACCTGTCGCTCAATCTGATCGGGAGACAGCGACGGCGCGAGCACGTTCACTTGGACCTGGTTGTTGGTAATGTCAGGAACAGCGTCGATGGGAAGGCGCTGGAGGGCGAACACGCCCGCGAGCGCGGCGATGGCGGTGAGCAGCAGGACAAGCCAGCGCCGCTCGACCGAGAAGGTGACGAGGCGGGAGATCATCATCACATCTCCATCTCGCCGCCCTTGCCGAGTTCGGCTTTGAGCGTGAACGAGTTCGTCGTGGCGATCCGTTCCTGGCCGCTAAGGCCGGAGCTAATGACGACTTGATCGCCCTGACGTCGCCCAACCGTGACCGGTACGGCGCGGAAGCCGGTTGGCGTACGAACGAAGACGACGGCGCGATTCTCGACGCTTTGCAGCGCGGTCGACGGGACCGCGACGCTGTGATCGCCAGTCGAAGGCAGCATGAAGCTCGCGGTGACTGGTTCGCCGACGCGCCATGTTCCGCCCGCGTTATCGAGCGTGGCGATGACCTGGACGAGGCGAGTGCTCTCGTCGAGCGCTGGGGATACGAAGGAAACCCGGCCTTCCTGTCGTCGACCCGCGGCCGTCACCTCCACCCGTGTGCCGGGGCGAATACGTCCTGCGTCGGCAGGGGAAACCGAGGCCGTGATGCTCACCCGGGAGAGGTTCGCCACCCGGTAGAGTTCCGCATTCGCATCGACCGTCTGGCCGAGGACCGCCGCGCGGGCAATTACCTGGCCCGAAATTGGCGAGCGCATCGCGATCCGGTTGAGGGCTCCGCCCCCGCCGCCCGTCGCGCCGAGCTGCTGCTGGGCGAGACGAAGCGCGATGTTCGCTTCCGTCGCGGCTGTTCGTGCCGCAACCAGGTCCTGCTCGGGCGAAACACGCTCGGTAAACAGACGCTGCTCACGCCGCAGGTTCGATTGCGCCAGCGCGGAACGAGCACGGGCGGCCTCGACTTGGGCCTTCAGCGACGCCGCTTCACGGCTCTCGATGACCGCAATCGGGTCGCCTTGTCGGACAGACTGTCCAAGATTGCGCGTGAGCGCGACCAAGCGGCCCCCGATGGTGGCGGATACGACCTGGACAGCCTGAGGATCGCCCTGAACGAGCGCCGGCAGTTCGATAGCACCCGCGACCCCACCGACCGACGGCCTAGCGACCTCAATACCGGCATCGGCAATCTGTTGCGCGGAGAGCGTGACCGCGTCTTTGTCGGCCTTCTTCTCGGCGCCCTCGCCCTTCTCCATGCCTTCCATGCCGGCCATGTCGTCGGCCTTCTTTTCACCTCCGCCGCATCCCGCGAGCGTGAGCGGAAGGAGCGCGAACAGGAGTGTCCGCTTGTAGCTGTTCTTCATCGTGCGTCCTCCGCGTCGGTAGGCGCCGGGGCGGCAAGCCGTTCCAGCCGGGCCTGTGCGTCATGGTAAGCGGCCAGCGCGTCGATCGCAGCCGCTCGGGTCTCGGCAAGCGTGCGCTCAGCCTCGAGAAGATCCAACTGCCCGAACTTGCCCTCGCGATAGCCTATCCTGGCGATGCGGGCGGCTTCCTGCGCAGCCGCGAGTGTTGGTCCAGTAGCGTTACGGGCGGTCGTCGCCGCATTTGCGACGTCGGCTTCGGCCGATGCGATGGCCTGCTCGGCATCGAGCAGAGCGACCCGGCGTTGCGCGTCCGCCTGTTGGCGCTGGGCCGAAGCAAGATCGACGGCCGCACGGCCGTTGTTGAACAAGGGCAGCGGCACGGAGACGCCGAACACGGCGGCTGTGTCGTTGGTCGCCTCCAGCCGGCGCGCCGAGGCGCTGACCGTCACGTCCGGCACCCGCTGGCTCCTGGCAAGACGGACCTGTGCTGTTGCCGTGGTGAGATCGGCTTGCGCTGCGGCTGCAGCCAAGGTGTCCTCACTACGTACGGGCACGCGGGGCCCGGCAATATCAATCCGGGCGAACCAGCCGGTGTCGAGGGTGGTGGCCACGCGCCCGATCAGGCGAGCAAGATTTCCGAGCGCTACTTGCGCGGAGCGTTCCGCGCGTTCTGCGGCCCCTTCAGCGTTCAGACGGACAACGTCCGCACGCTGTTCTTCAAGCGGGGAAGCGCGACCTGCCGCCACACGGACATGTGCCGCTCGCAGGACTTCGGCAGCTATTCCGACCTGCTCGCGCGCGTTCGCGGTGCGGCGCTGCGCAGCAGCGGCGTCGTTGTAGGCCTGCGTGACCCGGAGCCGAAGATCCGCCTGCGCGATCACTGCGTCGAGTGTCGCGCGGTCGAGTTGAGCGTTCGCAACGCCCACGCGTGCGGATCGCTTGCCCCCGAGTTCCAACGGCAAGGAGAGCCCAACCGTCGTTTCAGACGAGCGCAGCCCTTTGTACATGCCCGTGCCCGCGACGTTCTCGGTCATCGTGTCGAGGGACGGGTTGGGGCGAAGTCCGGCAACCGAGCGCTGTGCCTCGGCAGCTTTGACGCCTGATCGGGACGCCTCGATCGCGGGCGATACAGCGCCCGCCGCGGATAGTGCCTCGTCGAGGGTCAGCGAGGCTGCTGGCGCCTCTGTAAGCTGTGCCTGCGCCGCCGTTGTCGACGCGAGGGCGGTTGCGGCCAGAACGGCCGCCATCATGCGTTTCATTTCGAATGCTCCTGACGAACTGATCCCGGGCGCGTCTCCTGCGCCCGCGCGTCGTCAGGCCTGCGGCGGTCGGAGGGCCGCGTCCCCCTGGTGCGTGAGCCAGACAGGTGTCTTGTGGCTCGCGAACTCGGCCCAGCGATCGACCGGGGTGATGGCTATACCGCTCGCAATCGGCGTCGCGACGTGGTGCCCGTGGCAGGCCGCATGGTGATGCGGATAGCCCTTGTCCGCGTCGGCGGGCACCTTATCGCAATCGCCAGCCATGTGCATGGCGGTAGCGGTCTGTGCCATCTCGAGGCATGCCACGTTCTCCATGGCATGCGCCACGCCCGTCCAGCCGGTGAGCACCACCATCAGGCAGGCCAGGAAGGGCAGCAGCTTACGCATGTGGCTCCTTCCTATCATTCTGCAGGCACCGCGTAACCCTGCGCAGGAGCAAGCTCCCGGCGCGCTTCCACGATGATCTGCACGCCGCCCGAAATCCCAAGGACCGCCATCACGCCGGCAACGACAAGGTCCGGCCAAGCCGTTCCAGTGCCGAACACGCCGGCAGCCGCAAGAACCACGGCGATATTGCCGATCGCGTCGTTGCGCGAGCAGATCCAGACGGAACGCATGTTCGCGTCACCGCTGCGGAACCGGTACAACATCAACGCCACACTGGCATTCGCGAACAGCGCCACAACGCCGACGATCCCCATCACTTCCGCGTGCGGCACGTCACCATGCCAGACGGCCCAAAGGGAAGTACCGAGAACATAGAGGCCGAGCAGGACGAGCGTAGCTCCCTTCAGCAGCGCGGCGCGGGCGCGCCACGCCAGCACCATCCCGGTCACGCCGAGGCTGATCGCGTAGTTGGCCGAGTCACCGAGGAAATCGAGCGCGTCCGCCTGGAGTGCCTTGGACCCGCCTGCGACGCCCGCAATGATCTCGGCCGCAAACATGGCAGCGTTGACGCCCAACGCGATCCAAAGGGCGCGGCGCCACCGTGGATCGCGCGTCGTATCCTTTGTCGAGGAGGCGCAGCAGCTGCCGCAAGCCATAGTCGTCGCCCTTCGCGTGATCGATGCGACACACTATATGGACCCCGTAGTTGGTACAGGGTCAAGACATGAATGCACTCACCATCGGCAAGTTGGCGTCGGCTACGGGGACTAAGGTCGAAACCGTCCGCTACTATGAGCGCGCCGGGCTGATCGATCCTCCTGCGCGCACGGAAGGCAATTACCGCTCTTACCGTTCTGAGGATCTGGAACGGCTTCGCTTTATCCGCCGCACGCGCGATCTCGGCTTCTCCCTGGACGAAGTTCGCGCTCTGCTGGACTTTGCTGCCCAGCGAGAGCGCGATTGCGGCACGGTCGACCAGCTGGCTACCAGGCACCTTGAGGAAATAGACCGCAAGATCGCCGATCTGACCGCGCTGCGACGAGAGCTGGCCGGTGTGATCGCAAGCTGCGCCGGCGGCACGATGGCTGACTGCCGTATCCTTGAAGCGTTTGCACCTTCCTAGTGGGCAGCCTTGATGTGCAGCAGGTCGGCTGGCGTGGATCGACTAGCAGCCTCTTGGCTCGTTTGAGCAAACTCGGCATCCGCTCGCTTTTGTGCCGGATAGTCGAGAGTCGCCGTCGCTAAGGGGCCACAATTGTTCGGTTTTACCCCTATACGTCCGCCGTGGCGATGCTCGACAGGTCGGTTGCCGGGTCGATCGACACGCCCGCTTCCTTCCGCTCGGAATAGCGATCGACGAGCTGGGCCGCGTGCGGGCGCAGCAAGACAGTAAACCGCACCAGCTCCTCCATCACGTCGACGACTCGATCGTAATAGCTGGACGGCTTCATGCGCCCGGCTTCATCGAACTCCTGAAACGCCTTGGCCACGCTGGACTGGTTCGGGATCGTCACCATTCGCATCCAGCGGCCGAGCACGCGCAACGTGTTCACGCTGTTGAACGACTGCGATCCAGCCGACACCTGCATGACCGCGAGCGTGCGGCCCTGTGTCGGGCGCATTCCACCGATTGAGAGCGGTAGATGGTCGATCTGCGTCTTGATGATGCCGGTGACCTGGCCGTGCCGTTCGGGCGAACACCACACATGCCCTTCCGACCACATCGACAACTCGCGCAGTTCGTGGACGGCCGGATGATCGTCGCCGGCTACTTGATCGGGCAGCGGCAGCGCCGAAGGATCATAGATGCGGGTCACGCATCCGAAGAATTGCAGCAGTCGCGCCGCTTCCTCAACACACAGGCGGGAGAATGATCGCTCGCGCAAGGAGCCGTAGAGTAGCAGGATACGCGGCGGCGGATCATCCACACCAAGGCCAAGGGCGGGGCGGTCGATCGCATAGCGCCGATCGAGCGCCGGCAGGTTGTCGGGATCGGAGAGCTGGCGCAGCGGCATCAGAGGGCTTTCACGAGATAGGCGGCCGACGCCGGACAGAGCGCGGTGAATTCGCGCGAGCCGGCGATCGGCGTCGGGGCCGTCGCGCGCTCGGCCGCAGCGTAGCCACTGGCGGCGAAGAACGGCGCGGCCGTGTTGGTGAGGAGGTGAAGGCGGGAGATGCCGAGCTCCCGCGCGCGGGCTTCGAGCAGGCCGAGCATGGCGCGGCCCAATCCGTCGCCGCGCCGACCTGCGACGACCAGCAGTGAGCGGAGCAGGCGATCGGCTCCCTGCCCTTCAAGCCCGCCATAGCCAGCCAGGCCGGCGTCATCATCGAACCGGAAGAAGGCCCGGCCCGGGTCGCCCAGATCGGCGACGGGCAGGTCCGAGGCGGCGAGCACGTCACGCAGCTCGCCTAGGTTGTCGGGATCGAGCGCGGTGACACGCAGCGCCGTCATGCGGTTCGTGGTCCGAGAAGAATGACGCACGTTCCCACCAAACAGAGCGCGGCGCCGCCTACGTCCCAGCGATCGGGACGCACCCCTTCGACCGCCCACAGCCAGAGCAGTGACGCGCAGATATAGATACCGCCATAGGCGGCGTAGGCACGACCGGCGACGCTCGCATCAACCCGCGTCAGCAACCAAGCGAACAGCGCAAGCGAAACTATGCCGGGCAGCAGCCATAGCGGCGACCTGCCGAGACGCAGCCAGGCCCAGAAGGCGAAGCACCCGCCTATCTCGGCGAGCGCGGCCCCCGCATAGATCAGCGCCGTTGGCATCAGCCCCGATCCCTCATGCGACAGCACCGCGTTCATACCAATCCCGCGACCGCTTCACGATCGACACGACCGAGAGCATCACTGGAACCTCCACCAACACGCCAACCACTGTCGCCAGCGCCGCGCCCGACTTAAAGCCAAACAGGGAGATCGCGGCGGCGACCGCCAGCTCGAAGAAGTTGGACGCGCCGATCAGCGCTGCGGGGGCTGCGACGCACCACGCGACCCCGAATCGGCGCGAGAGCCAGTAGGCCAAGCCGGCATTGAAATAGACCTGGATTAGGATGGGAACGGCTAGCAGCGCGATCACCAGCGGCTGCGCGATGATTTGCTCACCCTGGAAGCCGAACAGCAGCACCAGCGTCGCCAACAGTGCGACCAGCGACACCGGCCCCAGGCGGGCGAGCAGCCGATCGAGCGCGGGCTTGCCTCCGCTCGCCAGCACGCCGCGGCGGATCACTTGCGCGACAATCACCGGCACGACGATGTAGAGGACGACCGACAGCAGCAGCGTGTCCCACGGCACCGTGATCGCGGCGACGCCGAGCAGCAGCGCGACCAGCGGCGCGAACAGGAACACCATCAGCAGGTCATTCAGCGCGACTTGCGAGAGCGTATAGGTCGGCTCCCCGTCGCAGAGATTCGACCAGACGAACACCATCGCCGTGCAGGGCGCGGCCGCGAGCAGGATCAGCCCCGCGATGTAGGACGGTCCCTCCCCCACTGGCAGCAGTGGAGCGAACAGGTAGCCGATGAAGAATGAGCCGAGCGCCGCCATCGAGAACGGCTTGACGGCCCAGTTGATGAACAGCGTGACGCCCACGCCCTTCCAGTGCTGGCGGACGGACCCGAGCGAGCCGAAATCGATCTTGAGCAGCATCGGGATAATCATCAGCCAGATCAGCACGGCGACGACGAGGTTGACGCGCGCGACCTCCGCCGCCGCGATCGTGGCGAACACGCTAGGCAGCAGCGATCCCAGCCCAATGCCGGCGACGATGCAGAGCGCCACCCATAGCGTCAGGTAACGCTCGAACATCGACATGCCGGGACGAGCATGCTCGGAGGCGAGCGTCGCCATCAGGCGACCCGCGCTCCGGAAGCATCGACCACCAGCTCGCCGTCCTCTTTTGCGAAAGCGCGCTGTTGCGACGCGGGCAGCAGATCGAGGACGGCTTCCGAGGGGCGGCAGAGCTTCACGCCCATCGGGGACACGACCAGCGGCCGGTTGATGAGAATCGGATGCGCCATCATCGCATCCACCAGCGCGGCGTCAGATAGCGAAGGGTCGCCAAGCTCCAGATCGGCATAAGGCGTCCCCTTCTCGCGCAGCAGTTCGCGCGGCGTAATCCCGGCACGGTCGACCATCTCGACCAGCAGCGCGCGCGCGGGCGGCGTTTTCAGATACTCGACCACATGGGGTTCGATCCCGGCGTTGCGGATCAGGCCCAGGACGTTGCGAGACGTGCCGCAGTCGGGGTTGTGATAGATGACAATATCGGTAGCCACGGGGGAGCCTTTCAGCAGCAGGGGGCGAGTTCGGCGACGAGCGGCGCACACAGATCGGCGTTCCCTGCGCAGCAGTCCTTGACCAGAAACAGCATCAGCCCGCGCAGGCCGTCCAGATCGGCGCGGTAGATGATCGAACGGCTATGCCGTTCGGAGCGGACCAGCCCAGCACGCGCGAGTATCGCGAGGTGAGCCGACATAGTGTTTTGCGGCACGTCCAGCTGGCGGGCGACTTCTCCAGCAGCGAGGCCGTCAGGTTCGTGCCGCACCAGAAGCCGGAACACATCAAGGCGCGTGCTTTGCGCGAGCGCGCCTAAGGCGGAGATAGCCGACTCGCTTTCCATATATCCAGCTTAGCGGATATATTGAGCCTCGCCTACCGACTCTCGATCGTCAGGTGCAGCCGAAAAGACGGGCCTCCCGCCGGTGTCACGCACCGACCGGTTTTCCTGTCGCCGGAGCCGCCAGAATATTGAAGAGGGCCCCTGTTCCTCATCCGTTCCTGCGCTGATATGCTGTCGCTCATGCAAGGGGGATCGACTCGCAAGATCATCCACGTCGACATGGACGCGTTCTTTGCGTCGGTGGAGCAACGCGATGATCCAACGCTTCGGGGCCGCCCCGTTGCGGTCGGCTATGCTGCAGCGCGCGGGGTCGTGGCGGCAGCGAGCTACGAAGCCCGCGCGTTCGGCGTTCGGTCTGCCTTGCCCTCGGTTACCGCGCTTCGCCGCTGTCCCGAGCTCAAGTTCGTGCCGCCGCGCTTCGACGTCTACAAGGCGGTGTCGCGCCAGATCCACGCGATCTTCGCGGAGTTCACCTCGCTCATCCAGCCGCTTTCGCTGGACGAGGCCTATCTCGACGTCACCGACAATCGCGCGGGGCTGCCGACCGCCTGGGCGACCGCCAAGGCCATCCGCGCCCGCATCCTCGACGAGACCGGTCTCACCGCCTCGGCGGGGATTTCGTACAACAAGTTCCTGGCCAAGCTCGCGTCCGACCATCGCAAGCCGAATGGTCAATTCGCCGTCACGCCGGACATGGGCGCGGCCTGGGTCGAGACGCTTTCCGTCTCGCGCTTCCACGGCGTCGGTCCCGTAACCGCCGCCAAGATGAAGCGGCTCGGCATCGAAACCGGGGCAGACCTCCGAGCCAAGTCGCTCGCCTTCCTGGAGCAGCATTTCGGGAGTTCGGCGGGCTGGTACCATGCCATCGCGCGAGCCGAGGATCATCGCCCCGTCAACCCCAACCGCGTCCGCAAGTCGTCGGGGTCGGAGACCACCTTCGACCGCGACCTGATCGAACCCGTCGAAATCGAAGCGGGGGTGCGGCGCATGGCGGACGACGTCTGGGCCTGGTGCGAGAAAGCGCAGGCCTTCGGCCGCACCGTCACGGTCAAGATCAAGTTCCAGGATTTCCGGCAAATCACGCGAAGTCGCAGCCACGCCGGCGCAGTTTCAGGCCGTGAACAGCTACATGCCACCAGCCTCGACTTAGTTCGCTCGATCTACCCTCCCGAGACCGGCATCAGGCTGGTCGGTGTGACGGTATCCAACTTCGAAGCGCCCGTGCGCGAGAATGCCGAGGCACTGCCGTTGTTCGGCGCGGGCGAGGATGGACCTCGCACGCAGCGCGCGATCGTGGCGTCGCACTGATGGGGCGGCGTTCCGGCAGTGCCGATCTGCCGCTTCACGGCGGCCGCGTGCCCGCATGGCTTGGTCAACGCATGACCCGGCTCGGCGCGGTGATCACGCAAGCGATCATGCTCGAATATGGCCGGGACGAGCTGCTGCGGCGGCTGGCGCACCCGTTCTGGTTCCAGTCCTTCGGTGCGGTGATGGGCATGGACTGGCATTCGTCCGGCATCACTACGAGCGTGCTCGGCGCCCTGAAGCGGGGGCTCGCGCCACTCTCGGGCGAGCTCGGCATCCATGTCTGCGGCGGACGCGGCAGACATAGCCGCGCGACCCCGGCTGAGTTGATTGCGGTCGGGAACCGGGTCGGGATCGATGGCGACGCGCTCGCCCGGTCGAGCCGGCTGGTGGCGAAGGTGGATAGCGCGGCGGTCCAGGACGGCTTCGACCTGTACTTGCACGGCTTCATCGTCACCGATGACGGGCGTTGGGTGGTCGTGCAGCAAGGAATGAACGGCACAGCCAAGCAGGCGCGCCGCTATCACTGGCTTTCCGAGGGTCTCGGGAGCTTCGTGGATGCGCCCCATGCCGCGATCGAAGGTAAGGCACAGGGCAACATCGTCAATCTTGCGGATCGTCGGGCATCCGCCTCGCGCGATCGCCAGCTCGATCTGCTGCGCCAGGCCGGGCCCGACGGGATCGTCCGCCACCTTGCCCGGATCGAGCCCCGAGCCATCCCGGCACGTGAGCCCGAGCAGCAGGCGATGCTGCCGCACCTCGTCATGCCCGGGCATCACGATGTGCGTGCGGAGAACGTTGTCGAGCGGCGGCTGCACGGCGCGCTGGCAGCGGCCGTGGAGTGCGGACCGCAAGACTTCGCCGAACTGCTGCTCGTGCCCGGGATCGGCGCACGCACCATCCGCTCGCTGGCGATGGTGGCGGAGGTCGTGCACGGCGCGCCTTGCCGGTTCAGCGATCCGGCGCGCTTCTCGCTCGCCCATGGTGGCAAGGACCGTCACCCCTACCCTGTCCCCACGAAAGTCTACGACCGTACGATCGAGGTCATGAAGGCGGCGGTCGGAGCGGCCAAGCTCGGCAATGACGAAAAGCTCGCCGCGATCCGCCGTCTCGACGAGCAGGCACGGCAGCTGGAGCGTACGGCAAGCGGACCGTCGGTCGACGCCTTGATCGCCGAGGAACGGGGACGCTCGCACGAATATGGCGGGCGCAGCGTCTACGGCTGGGAGCCGCCCGCCGGTCCGGACCGAAGCATGGCCGTCTCGTGACAAGCATGGCTGATCTGTTCGGTACACCGGTGTTGCCGGGCCTCGCCTCTGCAGACGAGTTCATCACCCCCGCTGAGGAGCGGTCGGCGATCGCTGCGATTGACGCGGCTGACCTGTCGCCGTTCCGGTTCCAGGGCTGGACCGGCAAGCGGCTGACCAGTTCATACGGGTGGACCTACGACTTCGACGCCGGGCGCCTCCAGGAAGGCGAGCCTCTGCCCGGCTGGCTGCTTCCGCTCCGGGATCGCGCGGCGCACTTCGCCGGCCTCTCGCCGGACGTGCTCGTCCAGGCTTTGCTGATCTGCTACGACCCCGGCGCCGGCATCGGCTGGCATCGCGATCGGCCCGCGTTCGGGCATGTCGTCGGCATCTCACTCGGCGCACCGGCCGTGATGCGGTTTCGCCGTCGTCGAGGCGAGCGGTTCGAGCGGGTGTCCGTTCCGCTGCCGCCACGCGGTGCGTATCATCTCAGCGGCGAAGCCAGGCACGAATGGGAGCACAGCATCGCGGAGATGGACGAAGCGCGCTGGTCGATCACCTTCCGCAGCCTGCGACCACCGGCTGGCTAACCCGCCTCATCGATGACCGGCTCGTCGGACGCGCTGGTAGTCTGGTTGGCGGGCAGGCGCTCCGCCAACGCCGCGATGCCGTCACCGCTGAATTCGGGCATCGAAGCTCCGTCGATCAGCAAAGGATGCTCCGGGGTCAGTGTCGCGGCCTCCTGATGATCGGGATCCAAGGCAAGCCACGCTCGAACGGCGCCTTCCAAGCTCGTGACCTCTGCAAGGTCATCATCGCCGCGGGGCACGTTCTGTAGCGCAGCGCTCATCCGCCAGTTAATGTCGGGCGTTCCCGTCTCTCCCCAGCTTGCCTGACTCATCGTTCGTCCTTCGCTCTATGGTCAATTAGCTTGCCTTCCTTCCAGCGCGGCTGAAGCGGCGATGTTCCCATGTCGGAAGCCCGCGAGGCCGGCCTCACGTCCCGCGCGCTCTCAAATGCGCCTTGACCTCACACGTGTTTCGAGCGGAACATAAGGCGAACACATGAGTCGATTCCGTTGATGCCTGCTGCCCGTACCAAATCCGAGATCATGTCGCTCCTGCGCGAGAGCGTGGCGGACGTGCGTCTCCGATCGGTGCCGCCGCTCCCGTTCGGTGTGGGCGACATCGACGAGCGTCTGGCTGATGGAGGCTTGGACGGCGGCGCCCTGCACGAAGTTGCACCGGCGGCAGCCTCGCTGAGTGACGACGCAGCCGCCACGCTCTTTGTCGCCGGGATCGCCGCCTCTTTCGCGACTGCTGGTAACGCCCGCGTCCTGTGGGTGGTCAGCCGTTTCGACCTCTATGCCCCAGGTCTCGAGCAGGCCGGTCTCCCACCCGGTCGGGTCATCTTTGCCGAGGGTCGCGAGGACAAGGATGTCTTGGCCTTGATGGAGGACGCTCTGCGTCACGGCGGCCTCGCAGCCGTGGTTGGCGAGATCAAACGCGCGGACATGACCGCAACGCGGCGGCTCCAGCTTGCGGCCGACGCCGGCAAGACGCCCGCCATCCTTTCACGGCGTTGGCGGCACCAGGGTCACTGCCCTCTAACTGAGCTTTCCGCGGCGACCACGCGCTGGCGCATCGCATGCGCCCCGTCCGAGCGGCTGCCCGCGCCAGGTGTCGGTCGACCCCGCTGGTCCGTCGAATTGGTCCGGCAGCGGAACGGCAATCCCTTTTCTCTTCTGGTCGAGGCTTGCGATGACACGGGTCGCCTCGCTCTACCTGCCGGCGCTCGCGATCGAGCGGCTCCGGCGGTCAGAGCGACCGCGCGCGCAGCCTGAGGCGCGCCCGCTAGCCTTATTGCCCGTTGACGACGACCCCGGTGCCTGCTCGGTCCCGCGGGGCGGCAGGTGGCGGCCGGGCGCACGCTGGGCTCGGGAGGCGGGTGCCGCCCGAGCCGCTGTCGAACCACCGGCGGCCTCGTTGCCGCGCCATCAGCAGCCCACGATGCGGGAACTCGGCCGCCGTTCGGAGGCAGCCGACCATCCGTTCAAGGGACGGCACCAAGAATCCCTGACGTCGCACGTCGCCGCGAGCGACCCGCCCGGACCGTCGGCGGCGCCGCTCATCCTGGCGGAGCAGGTCGGCAACAAGCAGCTAATCGCATCGGCCTGTCCAGCCGCGCTCGCCCTAGGGTTGGTACCGGGTATGGCGGTCACGCAGGCGCGCGCGCTCGTCCCCGACCTCGACATCAGGCCTGCCGATCCAGCTGCGGACCTCGCGCTGCTAGAGAAGCTGGCGCTGCATGCGGTGCGCCATTGGACGCCCACGGCCGCCGTCAGCGGCGCCGATGGGCTTTGGCTCGATCTGACGGGCGTCACCCATCTGTTCGGCGGCGAGGAACGCTTCTGCCGCCGCCTGCTGGGATTTTGCCGGCGACTGCGTCTGACCGGGCGGATCGCGGTCGCGGGCACACCCGGTGCGGCCTATGCGCTGGCGCATTTCGGTGCGCGCACCCTTGAGCGCATCGAAATTGGCAGCGAAGCCCAGGCACTGACATCGCTGCCATTGGCCAGCCTGCGGCTGACCCCTGAGGCCCTCGCCGCCGCCAGCCGCTTCGGTCTGGAGCGCGTAGGCGATCTGCTGCCGCTGCCGCGCGGCCCTCTGGCGCGTAGGCTCGGGATGGCGAGCATTCGACGGCTCGATGAGGCATTGGGGA
Organism: Sphingomonas sp. Tas61C01; assembly: GCF_052567495.1. Classification (NCBI taxonomy): domain Bacteria; kingdom Pseudomonadati; phylum Pseudomonadota; class Alphaproteobacteria; order Sphingomonadales; family Sphingomonadaceae; genus Sphingomonas; species Sphingomonas sp. Tas61C01. Next base: position 537,123 of record NZ_CP199583.1, on the reverse strand, counting down.
GGCTCGCGGAACCGATCATCCCGCTGATCCTTGAAGACGTGCCGGTCGCCCTACGGCGGTTGCTCGAACCGATCGGCACCGCCGAGGCGATCGAGCAGGTCATTCGTGACCTTCTGGGCGACCTGTGCGGACAGCTGGGGGAACGCGGGCTCGGAGCCCGGACGCTTCTGCTCGGACTTGAGCGCATCGATGGCTCCGAACAGAAGGTTGCGATCGGGACCGTGCGCGCGACCCGCGACCCTGCCCACCTCGCACGCCTCTTCCACCTGCGCATCGAACGGATCGATCCGGGCGGCGGTTTCGAGACAATGCGGCTGGCCGCGACGCGGACGGACCCCCTCGGCGCCACGGGGCTCATCGGGACTCTTGCTGGGGACGACGCTCCGGCTGACCTGTCTATGCTTGTCGATCAGCTCGCCGGACGTGCCGGCTCGGAGGCTTTGTTCACGGTCGGCGCTGTCGAGAGCGACGTGCCCGAACGCGCGACCTGCCGGGCCGAGCCGCTCGACACGCCCGACGGGTGGCCGGCCTGGAAGCGACCCGTGCGCCTGCTGCGTCGTCCCGAGCCGCTCACCAACGTCGTCGCTTTGCTTCCCGACCACCCGCCGCGGCGGTTCGCTTGGCGCGGGACCGTTCACGCGGTCGTGGCGGGTGACGGACCCGAGCGCATCCACGGCGAGTGGTGGCGCCGCGATGGCGAGGTCTGGGCCGTCCGCGACTATTTCCGCGTCGAGGACGAGGCAGGTGCCCGTTTCTGGCTGTTCCGGCGCGGCGATGGGGTGGACCAGGCGACCGGCGACCTCAGCTGGTACATGCATGGGCTGTTTGGCTGATGGCCCCATCGAAGCCCATCTATGTCGAGCTCCAGGTCACGAGCCACTTCTCGTTTCTCCGTGGCGCGTCCTCCCCCGACGAGCTGTTCGCGGCAGCATCGGTGCTCGGCTACCAGGCGCTCGGCGTTGCCGATCTCGGCAGCGTCGCCGGCGTGGTACGCGCCTGGGAAGCGCAGAGGGCGACCGGCGTCCGGCTGATCGCCGGCAGCCGGCTCGTCCTCGACGATGGCCGCAGCCTCCTGCTTTATCCGACCGATCGCCCAGCTTGGTCGCGGTTGAGCCGACTCCTGACGCTTGGAAAGTCACGCGCCGGCAAGGGAGGTTGCTCGCTCGGCTGGAGCGACCTCGCAGCGTCGGCCGAAGGGCTGATCGCGATCCTGCTTCCGGATTTGCCCGGCGAGGCGACGGCGCGCAGCCTGGCTGAATTGCGCGACACATTTGGCGGGCGCGGCTATTGCTCGCTGGCGTTCCGCCGGCGGCCTGACGACGCGATGCGCCTTCACGAACTTGGCGTCCAAGCGCAGGCTGCGGGCGTGCGCGCGGTGGCGACCGGCGACGTCCTCTACCACGCATCCGAGGCTCGACTGCTTCAGGACGTCGTCACCGCGATCCGCGAGAAATGCACCGTCGATATGCTGGGCCATCGACGCGAGCGGCACGCCGACCGGCACCTCAAGTCGCCGGAGGAGATGGAGCGCCGCTTCTCTGCTTTCCCCGACGCTATCGCCGCAACGGAAGCCATCGCGCGCGCCTGCACCTTCGATCTCGGCGAGCTCAGCTACCAATATCCGCACGAGGAAGTCGTTGAAGGTCTGACCGCGCAGGGCGCGCTGGAGCAGCTGACCCGCGAGGCGGCCGAGCGGATGTTCCCTGACGGCATACCTCTCCCATACAGCAAGCAGATCGCGCATGAGCTGCGCCTGATCGGCGAGCTTGGATACGCTCCTTACTTCCTGACCGTGAACAGCATTGTCGCGGAGAGTCGCAGGCGAGGCATTCTCTGTCAGGGCCGCGGCTCGGCGGCGAACAGCTGCGTCTGCTTCCTCCTCGGCGTGACCTCGATCGATCCCATCAAGCATGAGCTGCTGTTCGAGCGCTTCGTCTCCGGGGAACGACGCGAGCCGCCGGACATCGACGTCGACTTCGAGCATGAGCGCCGCGAGGAAATCATCCAGTGGATCTATGAGACCTACGGTCGCAACCATGCCGCGCTGACCGCCGTCGTCACGCGCTATCGCGCCCGCGGCGCGGTGCGGGAGGTCGGCAAGGCGCTGGGGCTGCCCGAGGACCTGACCAAGGCGCTCGCCGGGCTCGTCTGGGGCTGGAGCCAGGAAGGGGTCGGCGAGAAGCAGGTCAATGAGCTCGGCCTCAACATGGACGATCGCCGCCTGCGCCTCGCCCTCGCTCTTGCCCGCAAGCTGATCGGCGTGCCGCGACACCTGTCTCAGCATCCTGGCGGGTTCGTGCTGACCCACGATCGGCTCGACGATCTCGTGCCGATCGAACCTGCCGCGATGGTCGACCGGCAGGTCATCGAATGGGACAAGGACGACATCGACGCGCTCAAGTTCATGAAGGTCGACGTACTGGGCCTCGGCATGCTCGGTTGCATGAACCGAGCCTTTAACTTGCTCGACGAAGCCAAGGGCATCCGCGTCGGCATGGCCGACCTCCAGGACGACGATCCGGACGTCTACGCCATGATCCAGAAGGCGGACACGCTCGGCACCTTCCAGATCGAGAGCCGCGCGCAGATGTCGATGCTGCCGCGGATGAAGCCGCAGCGCTTCTACGATCTCGTGATCGAGGTCGCGATCGTGCGGCCCGGCCCGATCCAGGGCGACATGGTCCACCCCTATCTGCGGCGGCGGGAGGGCAAGGAGAAGCCCGACTATCCGCGTCCGGAGCTCCGCGCGGTGCTCGAGAAGACCCTCGGCGTTCCGCTCTTCCAGGAGCAGGCGATGAAGGTCGCCATCGTCGGTGCTGGGTTCACGCCAGCCGAGGCCGACCAGCTCCGGCGCGCCATGGCGACGTTTAAAGTCACGGGTGGGGTCAGCCACTTCTTCGACAAGCTGGTCGGCGGCATGGTCGAGCGCGGTTATCCGCGCGACTTCGCAGAGCGCACGTTCAAGCAGATCGAGGGGTTCGGCTCCTACGGCTTCCCCGAGAGCCACGCCGCCTCTTTCGCCAAGATCGCCTATGCCAGTTGCTGGATGAAGCACCATCATCCGGACGTCTTCTGCGCAGCGCTCCTCAACGCGCAGCCGATGGGCTTCTATGCGCCGGCCCAAGTGGTGCGCGACGCGCGCGATCATCAGGTGGAGGTCCGCCCGGCCTGCATCAATGCGAGCCGCTGGGACTGCACGCTCGAACCCACGGATGGCCGCTATCTCGCCGTGCGGCTCGGGCTCCGGCAGGTGCGTGGCCTCGCCAATGTCCATGCGGCGGCCATCGTCGCCGCACGCGGGGAAGCGCCATTCCAGTCGGTCGAGGAGGTCTGGCGGCGGGCGAGCGTCCCGCGTGCCGCCATCGAGCGGCTTGCCGAAGCCGACGCCTTCCAAGCGTTCGGACAGGATCGCCGTCAGGGGCTGTGGAAGGTTCGGGGGCTAGGCGAGGCGCCGCTACCGCTGTTCGCCGCTGCGGACGAACGCGAAATGGCATTCAGCCCGGAAGGGCTGGAGCCGTCGGTTGAACTCCAGCCGATGTCCGATGGTCGCGAAGTCGTCGAGGACTATCGCTCTCTGCAGCTTTCGCTGCGCGCGCACCCCCTCACCTTCCTCCGCGACGATCTCGCGCGGCGGGGGATCGTCCGCTGCGCAGACCTGGCGCGGATCAAGGACGGCCGGCTCGTCGAGGTCGCCGGCATCATCCTGGTTCGCCAGAAGCCGGGCTCCGCCAAAGGCGTACTGTTCATAACCATCGAGGATGAGAGCGGCATCGCGAACGGCATCCTTTGGCCCGACCGGTTCGAGGCGCAGCGGCGCACCGTCATGTCGGCGGCGATGATCGGGATGAAGGGTCGCGTTCAAAGAGAGGGCGAGGTCATTCACGTGATCTGCGACAGGATCATCGATCACGGCGATCTGTTGGGGAAGGTCGGTCAAATGGGCTTCCCGCACGCGACCGGCCGAGGGGATGGCGCTCGTCACTCGGGCGTACCCGACCGCGGCGAGAAAGGCTGGAAGCCAGGCCCTCGCGACAGCTACTGGCCGCCGCACGCGGCCGGCATGGATCCCGAAGAAGTGGTCCGGGTCAAAACGCGTGACTTCCGTTAGGCATGGTCGAGCTTCCGCGTCACCAGCGTGTGATCATCTCTCTTTCGGTCCACATCCTGCGCGCCGCGATGGCCCGCTCGGGAGAGACGCGGGTAGACGTGGTCGAGGTGCGGCTCGCGCTGCGGTGTCTCCTGCCCCATTGCGCCGAGCGCTGGCCGCTCGAGCTGTTCTGGGACTCAGCTGCCCAAGAGAACGAGATCGGCCGCGCTCAGGGCACCACGGCCGCATTCAACGGCATTATCCGGCAGCTGCGGCTCGCCGGACGCTATGCCGACTAGGCGCCGCTGACTGCCCGCGCCGCAACTGGTCGTGGACGCAGCTACCGAAAGGGAGCGGACATGGTATGTTCCGCTCCATGAGAGTCATGACAGCCCTGAAAACCGACGTTGCACCACCGCCGTGTTCCGATAATCCTTCGCTCGACTTCGTCGTCGTCGACGTGGAAACCGCGTGCTCGCGCGTCAGCAGCATCTGCCAGATCGGCATCGTCGGTTTCAGGAACGGCGTCGAAGTCTTCGAATACGAAACGCTCCTCGATCCCTGTGACGAGTTCTCACCGTTCAACACCCGCATTCATGGCATCAGCTGCGATCATGTCCTCGGACAGCCGAACTTTGCGCACGTTCATTCGATCGTAAACGGGCATCTGGCGGGTCGAACAACGGTCGCGCACTCCTTTTTCGACAAGGGCGCGCTCGCCGCAGCCTGCCGTGTGCATCGACGCGAGCCGATCGAGACTACGTGGCTCGACAGCGTGCGTGTCGCCAAACGGGCGTGGCCCCAACTTTCGAGTCATCGCCTGAACGTGCTGTCGCGATTTCTCGGGGTCCGCCACAAGCATCATGATGCGTTGAGCGATGCGCGTGCAGCCGGAATGGTGATCGTGAAAGCGATCGAGCACACAGGTATCGACTTGGCTGGCTGGTTGGCGCCGACGAACCCACGTGGCGGCCCCGCGCCGCGACCCGCGGCAGATGGACCGCTCAAGGGACAGCGTGTCGCCATTCTCGGAGCTCCTCGTGATGGTGCGTTGGGGCAGTGGCTCGCCGAACACGGGGCCCGCGTCGTTGCCTCGGTCGGCACGACATCGACCATGCTGGTTATCAGCAAGGATCAACCGTTCGGCAGGTTCGCTCATGCAAGCGTTGCCTATCGACGTGCCGAGGAGCTACGCCAGCTCGGCTCTACTATCGAGATCGTGACGGAGGAGACTCTGCGGGAGCACCTTTCGTCTGCCACCGTCGCGCTGGCACAGGCGCACTCGTAGCGAGCTGCGCAACGGTTCGGAGGCGTGTGCCTTGCCGTCCTCGCGCTCCCGGCGCGCGCAGATCAGCCCCTCGAATTCTCCTCGCGGATCGGACATGCTCGCCTCATGGCCTCCGATAAGAACACCGTCACCTTCATCGTCGACCAACTGTCTACGGCGGGCGCCGTCTCGGCCAAGCCGATGTTCGGCGAATATGGTCTGTACTGCGATGGCAAGATGTTCGGGATGATCTGCGACGGCCAGCTCTTTATCAAGCCGACCGCTGGCGGTCGGACGCTGGCGCCGTACCTTGAGGAAGCGCCGCCATATCGAGGCGCGAAGCCCTGCCTGCTGGTTGATGCGGACCGATGGGATGATGGCGACTGGCTCGCGGAGTTCGTTCGGATCACGGTCGCCGAGCTTCCGATGCCCAAGCCCAAGAGTCGAAAGTCGAAGCCAGCCTGAGGCAATCGCTACTCAGCTTGCTGACGTCAGCGAAGCTGGCTGTCCTTGCTGCCGCGTCGATTGAACGCGGAGAGAACGGGCCGGCTATCGCGCTGCGACTGGCACTGCACGCACGTCCGTACGCCCGCGAGCGCCTGGCGGCGGGCCTCGGGGATCTCCTCGCCGCACTCCTGGCAGTGCGTCTCGCTCTCTCCACCGGTAAGCCGTGACCGCGCGAACAAGACGGCATCGGCGACGGTGTCGTCGATCTGATCCTGGATAGCGCCGTCGCGCGTCCACCCGCCGGCCATCTTGCTACCCTCCTGATTTCGAAGCACCCAAGATGGGACCTGACGAACGACATTCCAGTCGCGTCGATGCGCCGGATCGATCGCTCCGACGTTGGCCCCTCAGCGTTCCCTTTGTGCGAGACGATGATGAAGACCGTGACGCTACCCGGAGGCGAGAAGGTCCCCGCGTTTGGCCAAGGCACCTGGATGATGGGCGAGCGCCACGATCGCCGTGCAGACGAGATCGCGGCGCTCCGCTTGGGCGTCGAATGCGGCATGACGCTGATCGATACCGCCGAGATGTATGGCGACGGTGCGGCCGAAACCCTGATCGGCGAAGCGCTCGGCGACGTGCGCGACCGGCTGTTCCTCGTCAGCAAGGCCTATCCGCAGAATGCCTCGCGCAATCGTCTGGCCGGCGCGTGCGAGGCAAGCTTGAAGCGGCTCGGCACCGATCGGCTCGACCTGTACCTGCTTCATTGGCGCGGCTCGGTGCCGCTTGCTGAGACGGTCGAGGCGATGGAGGCGCTGAAAGCACAGGGCAAGGTCCGCCACTGGGGCGTCAGCAATCTCGACACCGGCGACATGGAAGAGCTTGTCGCGGCGGACGGCGGTGCCTGCGCGACCGATCAGATCCTCTACAATCTCACGCGCCGGGGAGCGGAACACGACCTGCTGCCTTGGCTCTCCGAGCGCGGCATTCCGGCCATGGCGTACAGCCCGGTCGAACAGGGAAGGCTCCTCGCCGACCGCACCCTTGCCACGATCGCGAGCAACATCGGCGCGACGTCGGCGCAGGTGGCGCTCGCCTGGGCGATGCGCCACGACGGCGTCATCGCCATTCCGAAGGCAGGTTCGATCGATCATGTGCGAGAGAATCGCGCGGCGGCCGATCTCGTCCTGTCGGACGCTGATCTTGCAACACTCGACGCAGCGTTCCCGCGCCCCCGCACGCGTCGCCCGCTCGAGATGCTCTGAGCCTTCCGCGATGACTATCTTCTTCACCGCCGACACGCATTTCGGTGATCATCGCACGATCAACATCCACCGCCGACCGTTCGCCAGTGTGGCGGCAATGGACGAGGCGATCGTTGCCAGCTGGAACGAGGTGGTCGGTCCCGAGGACGAGATCTGGCACCTTGGGGACGTCGCACGCCGTCCGGCAGACGTGGCGGTCTTCCTGGCTGGGCTCAACGGCATCAAGCACCTCGTCCGGGGCAATAATGACGATCCCGCAACCGGCGATGCCGCAGGCTGGGCGAGCGTCCAAGATTATGCAGAACTCACGCTGGACGGCGTTGTGCTGGTGCTCTGCCACTACCCATTCAGGAGCTGGAACGGGCAGCATCGCCGCTCGATCAACCTGCATGGACACAGTCATGGCAAGTTGAAGCCTTTGCTGCGCCAGTTCGACGTCGGCGTAGATGCCCGTGGCTTTCGGCCGACAACGCTCGTCGCACTCCTGAGCGGAGGCTCAATTCAAGAGCCTGACGAAAGCTCCCGTCGCCTGATCCCGTCGACAACCTCAAGCGATACGGTAGCGTGACCGCAAAGGACTATCCGGTCACACCCGATGGACGCTACTTCGTCGTCCGCGGGCGCCTGTGGCGACGATCAAACCCCTCTCTGCCGGAGCCGCGGCGCGCAGCATTAGTGGACGAACTCATGGCAGCGAGACGTGCCGTGGGGATTGCGCTGCGCGCAGGCGACCAGGCTCGCCTTGCCGAGGCCCGTGCCCAGGTCGACCATGCCAAGGTGGCGCTCGGCGAGCGCGGGCCGGTGTGGTGGCAGGACGGGACGCCCAATTTCAACCGCCATCTGGTCGTCAACACGCCTTATGCAGGCTGGCTGAGAGAGCAGGATAAAGCTCCATGACGAATGACCGGCTCCCCGAGCTACCCGCCGGCGCGTTTTCGAAACAAGATCCGGGTGACGATCTCGCTTTCTACGCTCCACCTCGGCTGGTCACCCACATCGACGAGGGAGCGGTGGCTTCGCTGACCGCATACTATCGAAGGCTGCTGTCCGAGAACAAACCGGTGCTCGACCTGATGTCGAGCTGGGTCAGCCACCTGCCGGCCGACCGGACCTACGCCGCTGTGGTCGGACACGGCATGAACGCCGAAGAGCTCGCCGCCAATCCGCGGCTGGATCGCTGGTTCGTGCAGGATCTGAATCGCGAGGCCACGCTGCCGCTGGAGGACCGGTCATTTGAGGGCGCGCTTTGCTGTGTCGGCGCTCAATATCTTCAGCAGCCCGTCGCTGTATTCACGGAAGTGCGCAGGGTGCTGGTGTCGGAAGCCCCCTTCATTGTCAGCTTCTCGAACCGGTGTTTTCCGACAAAGGCAGTCGCCATTTGGCGGTCGCTCGACATCAACGGACATGCCGCGCTGGTCCGGCTCTACCTCGAGCGCGCAGGCTTCAGCCACATCACCACGGACGTCCTCGCCGACGGCCGCGCAAGCGATCCGTTGATCGCCGTCACTGGTCGCGCCTGACAACAATGAGCGGCCGTCGCCCGCGCTGGGGGAAAGGGGGCGCGGGGTTGCGGGTGATCCACTACCGTAGAGGGTTCCGGTCGAAGACGACCTGTCCGCCGGCGTCGCAGCATATCGAAGAACTGGCGGCGTAAGTTCGACGGTCAGCGACCCTTCCGTTCTTGCCGTTCCTCATGATCCGCTGTGATCTCGAGGTCCCTCGCGAGCTGTTCCAAGGCGCGGCGGGCGCCCAGGCGCTCAAGCCCGTCCCGATGATCTACCGACCGCGGCGGGGTGCTTCGCGCCCACGCCAATCTCGCGGCGGCTCTAAGTGTCTCTGAATCCATGACCGCCGATCCTCCGGTCGTTGCTTACGGAATCTCGACCGCAGCATAACGTCACCGGGAATGAAATATCGACTCGCATAGCGTCGGGCTCCCGGAGAGGAGGGATATCCGATCAGCCCCTAATGCACGTTGGCGCTGACCAGCTCGTCGAGCGCAGATCCCACAATTCCCCATCGCTGCATGCCCCGCCAATCCCGTTTCCGATGCAGATCCCGCATATAATTGTCAGCCCATGCGACGGCGTCATGTGCGCCCAGATCAATGATCAGTTCGGCCGCAATAGCCCACGCTTCCTGCTGGTCGCCATGGTCCGGCACGATCTCGGTCGCTGGTTTCTTTCGAGCCCGGCGGTCACGCGGCTCGCCAGCCGTCGATCGGAAATGCGCGGAGTCTGAGCCTGTGCTGCCGCCGTTTCGCAGAGTGCTGCGGTCGAGCTTTCTTCTCGGCATGATCAATCGTCCGGCGGTAGTTCGTCGGGCCAGAAATCGATCTCTTCAGTCGTCTCTTCGACGTGTTGCTTTCTGTCGTACCGAGGCAAAACCGGCGCTTCGCCGTCGAACCCGATCCTGATCGCTGCTCCAGGCTGCGTCGCCTCCTGAAATACCGCCTGAAGCTCGCGGCCATTGCGGAGCATGCTGCCGATCCAAGGTGCGCGATCCGCCGTGAGATAGCCGATCTGAATGCGCCGCACGCTGACGACGGCAATGGCGCTCGGATCGACGGGGTTCTTGGGCTCGGGCACGAGATCGATCGGCTCACCCGGGACACAGAGCAGGATCTCGAACCGGCGATTGCTGCCATCGGCATTCGGATGGTTCGCACCGACGACGTGCAGGCTGAGTTGCTTCATAGCCATGTCTGAGTCCGCCGCGATCAGCTCAGGGTGCGGCCGAACCAAAGCACCCGGCCAACGATGTCGATCCGGCCAAGCTCGATGTTCTGCCAACTCGGATAATCCGGATTGTCGCTCCTGATCGAGATGCCACGGCCCGATGGATTGCGGGCCAGCCGTTTTACCATCAGGCTGTCGTCGAGCCGCAGCACGTAGATGCCGTCCCGAAGTCGCCCGACGCCGTCTTGGCGATCCACGAGCACATCGTCGCCATCGGCAAGGGTCGGAGCCATTGAGTCGCCCTTCACCTGGATAACCGAGAGACCATCGGCAGAGCCCTTGGTGCGATCCCGCAGCCAACGCGGATCGAAGCCGATCGTCGTGCGCCGCGCTTCACCGAAATCGGCAGCCCCATGTCCGGCCGAGGCATAGACGTCGAGCACGGGCACCTGCTGCAAGGCCGGCTGTTCCCACTCCTGCGGCCCTCCAAGAACGGCCTCTTTGACGCCGAAGTAAGCGGCGAGGACGCGCCGATCCTCTTCATGCAGTCGCTTGGGCGTACCGCGCTTGATGTACTGCTGAATGTAAGCATCATTGCGCCGAAGCATGCGTGACAGACCCGCATAGTCTTCTTTGCGCTCGTCGATCAGCCGCTGGAGCGCTGTGCGAGGATCTTCAATTTGCGCGAGCATCATAGGAATCATCCTAGACAAAACCGGCAGGAGCATGGAACATAACAGGAACGATGTAAAGCGAGTCGGTGCCGATGGAGAACGAACTGCTGCAGAAAGTGGAGGAATACCTCGCTCGCGCGGGCCTGAGCCCAACCCGCTTCGGCCGTATCGTCGTGCACGACCCGCGCTTCGTGTTCGACCTGCGCGCAGGAAGACGTCCTAGGCGAAAGGTCTATGGCAAGGTGACCGCCTACCTTGTCGCCCACGGCGTTTGATGGCCGCCTGCCGCCCCGGATCATCGGACGCCACCGAAAGACCAGGCAGCAAGGACCTTTGCGACATAGGCTGGCGTCTCGCTGTTGGCCGGCACGCCGCGCGAGCGCAGGACCGCCCCCGGACCTGCATTGTAGGCGGCGAGCGCAAGCTTGATCGACCCGAAGCGGTCGAGCATCGCCCGCAGATACCTGGCGCCGCCATCCACATTGGCGCGCGCGTCGAAAGGATTGAGGACGCCGAGCGCACGCGCTGTCGCGGGCATCAGCTGCGACAACCCCATTGCCCCGGCCCGGCTGATCGCACCCGGCTGGAACGCCGACTCGACCTCGACCAGAGCCTCGAGCAGGCCAAGCGGCAGTGCGTGGCGCATCTCGGCCGTCCGGATCAAGGCCAGCACATGGGTGCGGGCCTGGTTCGTCCACGGGGCGCGCAAGGTTGTGCGTGCGATAGCCAAGCGGCTTTGGCGGACGGGAAGCACGGGCGCGGGCCCGGCCGTCCTGTGCTCGACGAGCTTGAACGCCAGTGGTGCAAGAATTCCCTCGTCGACGCTGTTCTCAACGGGCGCCTCGGCCGGGGCAGGAATCTGTTCGGCGAGCGCCGGCGAGCTAATCAAGAAAAGCGTGAACGCGCTCACGCTGGGAGTAAGGAATCGGATCATCGTGTCCTCGCATGGCTCTTCCCTTCCTCCTCGAATCGGAACATAGTGCGAACATCCTGCTGTAGGAAAGTAGCGAAGCAGCCCTGGAGAGGAGGCGGCGGCCGGGGCCTGCACACGAAGATGCGAGACGCCGATGAGCTACCATGACCATCACTTTGCAGGCGCAGCCGACAGCGGACGCGCCATCGTCGAGTCGCTCGGCGGACGTTGGGGACCGAGCGGCGGCATGTGCCGCTGCCCCGCGCATGGCGACCGGACGCCGTCACTCAGCGTCAGGCTAGGCCGGAAGCGCCTGCTGTTTCACTGCTTTGCGGGTTGCGACAACGGCGCGGTTCTCCAGGCACTGCACGCCTTGCGACTTCCGGGTACGGCGAGCTGGTCTCCCGCCGAGCGGCACGATCCGCCCGACGATCGGAGCCGCCGAGCCGCCCAGAAGCTATGGTCCGAGGCACGTGTGGCGCTCGGCTCCCCAGCGGAGCTTTACCTTGCCGGCCGAGGCATCACGCCGGCCCCTGCCCTTCGCTTCCATCCCCGCACACCACTCGGTCCAAAGCCGTTTACCCGCTTCTCGCCCGCGATGATCGCGTCCGTCGCCGATGCAACGGGCCTTATCGCCGTCCATCGGTCATTCCTGTCACGAGACGGCAGACGGCTGACGCGTCGTGAACCCCGGCGTGCCGCGCTGGGTCGGCTTGGCTCCGGGCTTGTCCGTCTCACGCCGGCTGCCCGCCGCCTCGGGCTGGCCGAAGGCATCGAGACGGCACTGTCAGCCACGTCGTTGTTCGACCTGCCGTGCTGGGCGACCCTCGGCACCGAGCGCTTCTCCCGCATCGAGCTCCCGCCGAGCGTTGAGGAGATCGTTCTGTTCCTCGATCATGATGCGGGCGGAAAGCGGGCCGAGATGCTGGCGCGCGAACATTTCGGCCGGCGCGTGGTCGAGGCGCACTACCCTCCGTGTTCGGGCGACGACTGGAACGACGTTCTGCGACGCTGACGCTTTGGAGAGGAAAGGCAGCGGGGCCGTGGTGCCCTGGTGCCGGCAATGAAGCCGGCCGGGCGGGAGATTCCGTATGCCCGCACTCGCCCCGTCACCCACGCCGGTCACCGAGCCGGTGATCAAGGTCGCTCATGCCCTCGTTGCCCATCTGCAGGCCGGCGAGCCGATCGACCAGCGGCTCCTGAGGCAGCTGCTCCAGTCGGCCTGCTCGCAAGCGAGTACGCGCGACCATCGGTCGATACGCCATGCCTATGACGCGCTGGAGCTGGCGCAAATCCTTGTCCTCACCTCGCCCGCGTGGAGCGAGCCTGCCAACGATCCCGGGGCGCTCGCCGCACTCACAGCCCTCATCGACCGGCTGCCGACGCAGAGCATCCGCACCGAGGAGCAGCTCGCCTTCCAGCAATTCTCGACGCCTGCTCCGATCGCGTGGCTCCTCGCGCGGGCCGCCGCGCTTTCCTCGGCGGACACGCTGCTCGAACCGTCCGCCGGAACGGGGATGCTCGCCTGGCCGGCCGCGCGTGCAGGGGCGCGCCTCATCCTCAACGAGATCGACCCGGTGCGCCGGCAGTGTCTGCGGGAGGCGTTCGGCGACGCTCAGGTGACCGGCTATGACGGAGAGCTGATCGACGACCTGCTCCCGCCGGGCCACCGCGCGACTGTCGTCATCATGAACCCTCCCTTCGCTCGTTCCGAAGGACGAGGAGAAGATCGCCACGCAGCCGACCGCCACCTCCTTGGTGCTGCAAAACGCCTCCCCCACGGCGGACGAATCGTGGCGCTGATGCCGACCTGGTCCAGTCGCGATCTGCTTGGCTCGTCTTGGACTTGCCGAATGGACCTGACGCTGAGGCGCGGCCTCTACGCCAAGCACGGCACCGGCATCGCGGTGCGGCTGGCGGTCTGGGACCGGGTCACTGGCGGCGGGTTGCCGTTGGTCGGGGACATCGAGGACCTTGCTGATGCCCTTGGCCTCATCGATCAGCTTCCTCCCCGCGCAACCCCGCCGGCCTCCCCACCTCCGCCCTCGCCGTCCCGCTCGACGCGCCTGTCGCTCTTCCGGGAGGTTCGTGGCGCATCACGCGCGCCCACGCTCCCGAAGTCGGAGCACCAGGATGCCGAGGCCCGGCCGCTGCGGGTCATTGCGCTCGAGGAACCGAGCCCGACCGGCGACCCGGCCGGCATCTACCTGCCATGGCGGCCCAGCCGGCTCAGCCTTCCTGATGCCCGGGATCATCCTACGCCGCTCGTCGAGTCGCTGGCGATGGGCTCGATCGCCGCTCCGCGACCGGTCTACGCGCCGTTGCTGCCCGCCAAGGTCGTCACGGAGGGACTGCTGTCGGCGGCGCAGCTGGAGACGCTCGTCTACGCCGGTGCCGCGTTCGAGCGAGACCTGCCGGGGCGCTTCAATCCGGCCCAGGAGGGTAGCTTGCTCGAGGTCTCCGATAAGGGAGCTGCCTATGCCGCGGGCTTCTTTCTCGGCGATGGCACCGGCGCCGGGAAGGGCCGCCAGATCGCCGGGATCATTCTCGATCAGTGGCAGCGGGGACGGCGCCGCCACATCTGGCTCAGCAAGAACGAAGCTCTGCTGGAGGACGCGCAGCGCGACTGGGGCGCGCTCGGCGGAATGGCACTCGACGTCCAGCCCCTCTCACAATGGAAGCTGGGTACCCCGATCGCGCTCGATGCCGGCATCCTCTTCGTGACATATCCGACACTGCGCTCGGGGCGCGAGAACGCGACCCGCCTTCGCCAGATCCTCGACTGGGCCGGCGCGGCATTCGACGGTGTCATCGCGTTCGACGAAGCGCACGCGCTCGCGAACGCGGCGGGTGGCGAAGGCTCTCGCGGCCGGGTCAAAGGATCGGAGCAGGGCGTCGCAGGTCTGCGGCTGCAGAACCATCTCCCCCGCGCTCGCGCGCTCTACGTCTCGGCAACGGGCGCCTCCGACATCGCCAACCTCAGCTATGCGACACGCCTCGGCCTGTGGGGACCAGGAACGGCCTTTGCCGACCGTGAGGCGTTCATCACCGGCGTCCGCAAGGGCGGTATCGCGGCGATGGAGTTGGTCGCCCGCGACCTCAAGGCGCTCGGCGTCTATACGGCACGTGCGCTGTCGTTCGCCGGGGTCGAATATGACCTACTGGAGCACACGCTCACGCCTGCGCAGATTCACATCTACGATGCCTATGCCGAGGCCTGGGCGATCATCCATCGCAACATGAATGCCGCGCTCGAGCAGACCCGGGTCGTTGATACCGTCTCCGGCTCGACGTTGAACCCGAATGCCAAATCGGCGGCACTGTCGCGGTTCGAAAGCGTCAAGCAGCGCTTCTTCGCGCAACTGCTCCTGTCCGCCAAGCTACCGAGCCTGTTGCCTGCCATCGAAGCCGACCTCGCCCGCGGCGACGCCGTCGTGGTTCAGCTGGTCTCCACCTCCGAGGCGATGCTCGCGCGGCGATTGGCCGAACTCGATCCGGCCGAGCGCGAAGCGCTCGAGATCGACCTCTCCCCTCGCGAATATGTCGTCGACTACCTGCTCGGCGCCTTTCCTACCCGCCAGATGCGCGTCTTCACCGATGCGGACGGCACGGTTCGCTCCGAGCCGATGACCGACGAAGACGGTCGTCCCGTGCACAGCCAGGCCGCACTGGCCGCGCGCGATGCTCTGGTCGAGCAACTCTGCGCCCTGCCGGCAATCGCCACGGCGCTCGACGCGATCATCGAGCGGTTCGGCACCTCCCAGGTCGCCGAGGTGACCGGGCGCACCCGTCGCCTCGTCGTGGATGCAAACAGTGCGCAGCGCCTCGAACGCCGCACGCCCAAGTCAAACCTCGCTGAGTCCCAGGCCTTCATGGACGGCACCAAGAGACTGCTCGTCTTCAGTGACGCCGGTGGAACGGGACGCAGCTACCACGCTTGCCTGCGCGCCAAGAACCAGGCGCGCCGCATCCACTATCTGCTCGAGCCCGGCTGGCGCGCCGACGCGGCCATCCAGGGCCTCGGCCGTACCCACCGCTCGGCGCAGGCATCGGCGCCCCTGTTCCGGCCCGTCACGACCGATGTGCGCGGCGAACGCCGCTTCATCTCGACCATCGCTCGCCGCCTCGACACATTGGGTGCGCTCACTCGGGGACAACGCCAGACCGGTGGTCAGAACCTATTCGACCCCGCCGACAATCTCGAGAGCGACTATGCCAAGGATGCGCTGATCGCCTGGTACCGCCTGCTTTATGCCGGGAAGCTTCAGTCGACGACGCTGGGTGACTTCGAGGATCGTTCGGGACTCCGCCTTGCCGCTGAGGACGGCGGTCTGCGCGAGGACCTGCCGCCGATACAGCGATGGCTGAACCGTCTCCTCGCCTTTCCCATCGCGCTCCAGAACGCGATCTTCGACGAGTATCTCGGTCTGGTCGAGGCGCGCGTAGACGCGGCGCGCAAGGCGGGTACGCTCGACCTCGGCGTCGAGACACTGGCGGTCGAGCGGTTGCGCGTGGAGCAGGATCGCGTGATCCGGACCGATGCCACCAGCGGTTCCACCACGCATCTGCTCACGGTAGGCCTAGAACGCCGCCCGCGGCCGTTGTCGTTAGACGACGTAATGGATCTCGCACGACGGAAGGATGCCCGTTTCCTCGTCAACGAACAGTCAGGTCGCAGCGCCCTGCGCCTGGATGGCCGGAGCGTGCTCAGCGAGGACGGCACGCTGTGCCCGCGCTATGAGATCGTTCGTCCCTTGCGCCGCCAACGTCTCGATCGTGACGCCTTCGCCGACACACGTTGGACCATCGCCACAGCTGACAGGTTCGCGTCCGCCTGGACCGTCGAGGTAGACGAACTGATTGCGTCCACGTCGACCGAGACCATGCACCTGGTCACCGGTCTGCTCCTGCCGATCTGGGACGCCCTGCCCGATGAACTCGCCCAGGTGGTGCGCGTGGTCGACGAGACAGGACAATCGTTGCTCGGGAGGCAGATCCCAGCGCTGGCGCTGGCGGAGCTTGGCCGTCGGTTCGGCTTCGATGCGCCCGTGGTCGCGCCGGACGATCTCGTCAGGGCGGTGCTCGAGAATGGGCGAACTGTCCCCGTAGGCAACCGTGGCAAGCTGCACGCTAAGCGGGCGCTCGTCGGCGGGTCGCAGCGGCTTGAGCTCACCGGGTTTGATCCGGCGCGCCTGCCCGAGCTGAAGGCGCTCGGCTGTGTCGTCGAGATCATCCGGTACCAGACCCGGCTGTTCGTACCCGCTCCGAAGGCACCGGAGATCCTGACCGCGTTGAGCAGATAGTCGAGATCATGGGTTCGGCTCGACAGCGCCTCGCTCATCATCTATTTAGACGTTACCACTAGAAAGGTCCGGTTATGGAACGTGCGATCAGCGCCAGCGACGCTAACCAGCATTTCTCCGAGATGCTGCGCGACGTGCAGGACGGCGAAACCTTCGTCGTCACATCTCGTGGCCGCCCGGTCGCAAAGGTCACGCCGGTCGATGATCTCGACGGGCAGGGCCCCGCGCTCGATGCGCTGCTCGACTTCGTCGCCACTCTGCCGCGCCGACGGGCGGACGCGTGGCGCCGCGAAGATCTGTACGAGTGACCCGCGTCGCCTTCGACACCAACGTGCTCGCCTATGTCGCGGGCGTTGACCGGCATGCCGATGATGCAGTGAAGATCGACGCCAGCCGCATGCTCCTGAAGCAGCTGCGCGGTCGTGCCGCCCTCGTCGTGCCGGTCCAGGTCCTGGGTGAGCTCTACGTCGTGCTGACCCGCTCGGGTGCATCACGCGACGAGGCGCGCGACGCGGTGCTGCGCATGGCGCAGGCTTTCGGAACCGCGGACAGCAACGCCTCGGCTTTCCTGTCGGCGCTCGACCTGGCCACAACCCACAAGCTGCAGTTCTGGGACTCGCTGATCGTGAACGCCGCCGCCGAAGCCGGCTGCACGCTCCTCCTCTCCGAAGACATGAGCGATGGTTTCTCATGGCGCGGGACCGTCGTGGTCAATCCGTTCGCGACGTCGGTCGATGAGCGTCTGGCCCGCCTCATCGCCTGAGTTCGGGCAACCCGCCACCCTCCCACGACTTAGAAGAGGAAAGGAGGCGTCGAGGACGCGAGCCGGCGCAGGCGCGCCCGAGGCTCGTGACCAAGGAGACCGACGATGATCCAGACTATTGCGCTCGGCAAGCTCGTGCCGTCCAAGCGGAACGTCCGCCGCCGCAGCGATGCCGCAGCCGATGCCCAGCTCCGTGCCGATATCGAGGCACGCGGGCTGCTCCAGAACCTGATCGTGACCGCCAACAAGAAGCCGCGGGGCACCTACGCCGTCGAGGCCGGCGGACGGCGGCACAATGCGCTCAAGGCTCTGGCCGAGGAAGGCAAGCTCGACACCAACTTCGCCGTTCCCTGCCTTGTGCTCGACGACCTCGGTAGTGCCGTTGCGGAAGCGAGCCTGGCCGAGAACTTCCAGAAGCTCGCCCTGAACCCAGCCGACGAGTGTCTCGCCTTCCAGCACTTCATCGAGCAAGGCTCCGATGTAGAGGGCGTTGCCCGCCGTTTCGGTGTCACCGTGCGGTTCGTGGAAGGCCGGCTGCGGCTCGCGAGCCTCGCCCCCGTCGTCTTCCAGGCGCTCGCCGATGGCGAGATCACACTCGATATCGCCAAGGCCTACGCCTCCACCCCGGATCGCGAGCGTCAGGCCCACGTCTTCGACCAGATGAGCCGCGGCTATGGCGGTGCTCATCCGGACAGCATCCGGCGCATGATGACGCAGGCGACGGTCTCCGGCGCTGATCCGCGCGCACGCCTCGTCGGGGAAGATGCGTATCTCGCCGCGGGTGGGCGGATCGATCGCGACCTGTTCGCCGACGACAGCACCACGCGCTGGCTGGACATCGCCATCCTCGAGCGCCTCGCCAGCGAGATAATGGAAGCCGCCGCCGCCGCCGTCGCGGCGGAAACGGGATACGCCTGGGTCCGCCCGACGCTGGATCGCTACGTCGACTGGCAGCAGACCGAGGGCCTGCAGCGCGTCGATCTCGCGCCGCCATCGCTATCCGCAGCCGAGCAGGACCAGATCGCCACCCTGGAGGCGGGCGCTGCGGACAAGATGGCGCTGATCGAGGACGAGAACAGTAGCGAGGACGAGCGTGCCGTCGCCGAGACCGCGCTCGAAAGCATCGAAAGGGCAATCGAGACAATCACCGAGAGGCCTCCCGTCCTTCCCGAAGAGCTGCGACCGATGGTAGGCGCCTTCCTCGTGCTCGGCCCGGACGGCGCCCCGCGCCTCCATCAGACGCTCTATGTCAAACCGGTCCAAGAACCGGAGGCGGTGATGGAGAGTGACATCGGCGACGAAGTGCCAGCCTCGCCCGCCCGCTCAGTGGGGCTGTCACAGCGGCTGACCGACGAACTCGCGATCCAGCGCCGCGACATCCTCGCCGTCCATGTCGCCGCCGACCCGGACTTCGCTCTCGACCTGGCGATCTTCCTGATGATCGATCGCAAGCCTGGACATGGGGTCGAGCGGTACGGCTCGTCGCTCAGCGCCCGAGCGCCTCAGGAGCCTGTGATCGGCTTCAAGACACCGGAGGCCGCGGCAACGCTCGCGAGGATCGAGGCCGAGCAAGCACTCGACCGCAGCTGGACCATCCGGGAGACGCCGAGCGCCCGCTTCGATGCTTTCCGGGCGCTTGGCGCCGATGAGCGCGCCGCGTGGCTCGGACACGCTGTCGCTTCCACACTCGAGGCGAGCGTGCTCGGTGCCGGCGCGAGCGGCTGTGACTTTCACGATCATCTGGGGCAGCTGCTCAGCATCGACGTCGCGGCATGGTGGCGGCCGACAGCCGCCAACTTCTTCGACAAGGTCACCAAGCCCGTCATGTTCGACGCGCTTGCCGAGATCGACGGGCCGGCGCTCGCCGCGCGGTATGGCAACGCGAAGAAGTCCGACCTCGCCGCCGCGTGCGAGAAGATTTGCGCTGGCGACTTCATCGGTGAGGTCGGCACGAAGCACTTGGCGCGTGGGTGGCTGCCGACGGCGATGCGCTTCACACCGGCTCAGGCTGCCGAGGCAGCGCCGGAGAGCACACCTGCTCTGGAGGGCACGTCTATGAGCGACGCGGACGCCGGCGACGGGGAGGATAACGCGGTCGACCGCGAAGCAGCCTGAACGACGACGACGCGGGGGCGGCCTCTACTGGAGGTCGCCCCTTTGTCTTGGGGCCGGTGAGAGAGGGGAGACGGCTGTCGCCGGGGGCGAGCCGATCCGGCTCTTATCCGAGAGGAGATGCGCGATGCGCCCCACACGTTCTTCCGCCGTGTCCGTCAGTCCCGCCGAGACGATCACCAACGCCATCATCGAGCGCCTGGAGGCTGGCGTCAGGCCGTGGCGCCAGCCCTGGACCGGTGGCCCCGTTTCGCGGCCACTGCGCGTCTGCGGAACCCCCTACCGCGGCGTGAACGTGATCTGGCTGTGGATGGCTGCCCAGGCACGCGGCTTCATCTCACCGACCTGGATGACCTACCATCAGTCGCAACTGCTCGGAGGTCAGGTCCGCAAGGGCGAACGCGGCACCTGCGCCATCTTCTACAAGAGCTACAGCAAGGAGGTCGAAGATCCCGCCACAGGCGAGCGCGAGGACGAAGCTCGCCGTGTGCTGAAAAGCTTCACCGTCTTCAATGTCGACCAGATCGACGGCCTGCCCGAACGCTTCACGCCGGAGCCCATCCCGCGGCCCGAGCCGACCGCGCGCGATCATGCGCTCGACGCCTTCTTCGGCGTGATCCCCGCCTCGATCCGCCATGGCGGCGGCGAAGCCTATTACCTGCCGAGTGCCGACCAGATCACGATGCCCGATCCTGCCGCGTTCCGGTCACGTGACTTGTACCGGTCCACGCTCGCCCACGAGTTGGCGCACTGGACGGGACACCAGAGCCGGCTCGCGCGCTCTCTCGGCAACCGGTTCGGCAGCGACGCCTATGCCATGGAAGAGCTGATCGCCGAACTCGCCTCCGCCATGGTTGGCGCCGAACTCGGCCTGCCGGTCGATCACCTCGAGGACCATGCGAGCTACCTCGCGTCCTGGCTCAAGGTGCTGAAGGCCGACAATCGCGCGATCCTGACAGCTGCCGCCAAGGCCGAAGAGGCGTCTGCCTTCCTGCTGGGCTTCGCTCGGGTTGCGCACGCGCCGGACGCCCTCCTCGCCGCCTGATCCTGCCGCCGGGAGCGAAAGCACGCGTCCGCTCCCGACACTCTCTTTCCATCGGAGACACCCCATGACCTACGATGTCTGTTATCGCTTCGCGCAGGCGCTCGATCCGAGTGGCCTCGACACCATCGCTGCCTGCCTGCACGCCATCCAGGCCGCGGCCAAGGACTGCCGCAACGCAGGCAAACCGTTCGAAACTGATCCTGCCGTCGTGCTCCTGGCGCAGCATCTCGGGGCCGTCGCACG
Organism: Sphingomonas sp. Tas61C01; assembly: GCF_052567495.1. NCBI lineage: Bacteria > Pseudomonadati > Pseudomonadota > Alphaproteobacteria > Sphingomonadales > Sphingomonadaceae > Sphingomonas > Sphingomonas sp. Tas61C01. The sequence continues at coordinate 516,326 of NZ_CP199583.1, read as the reverse complement.
CGCCAAGATGCCCGACCCGGAAGCGCTGCGGTCGTTATGCGGGCAGGCGGTGGCCGAGATCGCCCGCACACCCCTGCTGACCGTGCTTGCCGCTCGCGGCGTCGACCATGATGCAGACGCCAAGCGGACCTTTCATACGGAGGCACGCCGCGCGCTCCGGCGGCTTGCGGAAGAGCTCCAACTCGCCAGCGGCACGTACGAGATACGGGTCTGCGCAGGCGGGCCGGCGGTCTCCGGCGAGGTGATCTTGCACGGCGATGAGCTCTATGTGCAGGTCTCGATCGGCGGCTTCGGCCGAGGTGAGATCCTGCTCCGCAGGTGCCGCGGCCGCTCCGACTATGTCGGCGAACGCAACCACTGGGCACGCATGGCGGAGTTGGTGGATCCCGCCACACTGGCGGCCCGTATCGCCAGCGAACTCGGGCTTGCCATGCCCGTTGAACTCCAGCCGCGGCTGGTTGCCTGAGGTCACAAGAGAAGGTCTCTCAGACCCCACCTGCGGCCGCAGAGGCCCTCTACCCGCCGGCGGTCCACGCGCAACCCGCCCGCCTGCGGCCCGTGTTGCCTCACCCGGTGCCGGGCACCGGGTGAGGCTGCCCGCGCCAGCCTTGTCGGTGGGTGGCGCTGCGTCCCTGCTGCCGGCGGGTTGGAGGGCTTGCGTCGCCGCAAGGATGCGGCGTCTGACAGGAGACCTCCCATGCCGACCACCCTCTCCGCCCAGCTCGCCGCCTTGGAGCTCGGCCATCTCTCGATCACTGCTGATCGCGGAACGCGTGCCCTCGCCCGTCCCGAACCCGAGGCGATCGACCATACACTGGCCGCCGTCTGGTCCGACCTGTTCGCGCTGTTCACCAACACGATCCTCGAGGATCAGGCCGAGGAACTCGGCTGGGGATTCGTGAACCTTTTCCACCGTGCGGCAACGAAGGCCTCGACCCGGATCGACCGCGCGACCGACGAGATCCGCTTGTTGCTGGCAACCGCCGACGGGTCCGAGGTCCATACGTCCGAGCTTGAGCAGCAGGTCGAGCGTGCCCAGGATGCCGAGGCCGAGATGCTCGCACTCGAGAACCTGCGGGAGACCGCGGCATCCTTGTACCTCGCCGAGACGGGGTCCTCGTGGAAGCCCGCCGGCGGCTCTCGGCTCAGTCACGACGCGCTGACGACATCTGCGGTCGTTCAGGGTCGCGAGTTCCTGAAAGCGCGCGCCGAAGGGAAGCGCCGGGCCGCTATGCCCGAGGGAACGCCGGTCGTGTTCGCCGGTGGACGGCAGACCTTCCAGACGACCGATGACGCGAAGACCTATGGCGATGCGATCTGGCAGACGCTCGACCGCGTCCGCGCAAACGTCGCCGACATGGTGCTGGTCCACGGCGGCGACGGCAAGGGAGCCGACCGCCTCGCCGCATCCTGGGCCGAGCGCCACAAGGTGCCCCAGATCAGCTTCAGCCTCGACACGCGCCTGGGCGCACGGGCCGGCTTCCGTCGCAACGAGCAGATGCTCGGATTGAAGCCCCGCTATGTCGTGGCATTCGCCGGCAATGGCGTGCTGGAGCGGCTCGTCATTCAGGCCAAGGAGCGGAGCATTGCCGTGGTCGATCGTCGCGGACCGCTCGGCACCAATCCCAAGCACAACGCACGGGTGACCGGCGCTTCCGTAGCGGGTTGACCGCTCGCATGGGCGTCGCTTCGGCGGCGCCCTTGCCCCCTGTGATCAAGCCCTGTGTGAAGGGCCGAGGCGCGACGGAGGGCGCGCCGCTCAGGACTACGCCGCCTCGCGCTGATCGGTTGCCGCGGCCGCGACATCCCCGCTGCCGACGGCATCCCACCCGGCAGGAGTCAGGGCGTACAGCCCCCGCTCCGTTCGCTCGAACCAGCCATAGACATCGCGCAACAGGATCGCGCCGGCATCCTCGGCAAGGGCCTTCAGATCGCGCGGGCGTTTCGCTCCATCCCGCATGGCTTCAGCGCACGCGATCGCCCGCTGGCGATAGGCAGTCATGATCGGCCAGCGGGTCGATCCGCCCGCAGTCGGATCTCCTTTGCGCCGGCGATGCTCGGCCACAAGTCGCCGCCGCTGCGGCAGGTTTGGCCTCGGCCTATAGGGAGTCGGTTCGGAGATGACGGTCACGCTGCCCAGCCGCAGATCGACCGTGAGCAGACCGATGCCGAGCATCCGGCAAAGCCGATGCACCCTTCTGTCTTGGTCACGGCCCCGACGTGTTGCGGGCACCGCGACATAGACGAGGTCCGAGGATCGCGTCCGCTCGACGGCCTGGAGCAGGAGCTCGAGCGAGAAGGATAGCTTCAGTTCGGTGATCACCACCAGCGGCGGCTCGCCATCGGCCAGGCCGACGATATCGCAACCGCAGACCTCGCCTTTGACCTCGAACCCGCAGGTCTCAAGGTAGCGCTTGATTGGCGCGTAAAGCGATGTCTCGGTAGTGGCGGCCGACCTGTTCGTCATCCTCTGTGCAGTAGCTGCCGCGCGTTCGGCATCAAGCGCTTCGCGAGCGCTCGACCATCGATCCTGCTGGTCCCGAAACCACTACCGGGTAAGAGGCCGTGAATGCTTCTGCTCTTCCTCCTGGCAAGCGCCGCTGCGCCCGGCACGACCTTTACCTGCACGCCCGTGGCGGTGTGGGATGGTGATGGACCGATCTGGTGCGCCGAAGGGCCGCGTATTCGTTTGGCGGGGATCGCCGCGCGCGAAATCGACGAGACGTGCCGGCCCGGCCACCCCTGCCCGTCGGCAAGCGGACGCACCGCACGCGACTACCTCGTCTCACTCTTGGGCGGTGCCCGCGGTACCCGTCGCACCGGCCACGTCGTGGTTCGCGGACCACGCCTCACCTGCGTGTCGAACGGGTCTGCCAGGGGCGATCGGACCGGCGCGTTGTGCCGTTCGCCGCAAACGGGCGACCTCTCCTGTGCGATGGTCCGGGGCGGCTATGCGCTGGCGTGGAAGCGCTATGGCGGCGACCGGCTCTGTAAGTCGGCGGGTCTGTTCTCCAGGCGAAGGTGAAGCGTCAGGGCTTGACCATCGGCTTGGTCAGGACCGCTCCCATCGACTTCTCACCCCTATGGCGGGCGCCATCCGAAGCAACCCGCTCGAGCCCAGGCCCGTGTTGCTCGGGGCTTCGCCCCTCCCTGCCCGCGCCAGCCTTGGTCTCGGGGGTTCCCCTCCGGCCCTGACGGGCCTGCGGTGCGTCGTCTCGGCTTGCCTCGCCATGGCCGGGGCTCCGTCGATCGGGACGGTCCCGACGACCCTTTGGAGTGAGCCCCATGACCAACACCGTTCTTCTCGTCGGCAATCTCGGCACCGATCCCGAGACCCGCACCACCCGCGGCGACACCCGCGTTACCTCGCTAAGCCTGGGCACCAGCCGACCCAAGCGCGACAGCGAGGGCAAGACCTTCAAGGATGCGAACGGCTTTACGGCCAAGGAAACCGAGTGGCACCGCATCACCTGCTTCAACGGGCTCGGCAAGACGGTCTCGCAGTTTGCGACCAAGGGCATGCTGGTGTCGGTGCGCGGCCGGATCCACTACAGCAAGTGGACCGACAAGGAGGGCGTCGAGCGGTACGGCTGCGAGATCATCGCGGACGACGTGCAGTTCCTCAGCCGGGGCAAGCCTGCGGCCGAAGGCGGGGCGAGCCAGTCCGACATCGACGACGATCTCCCCTTCTGACCTCAGCGGATCACCCCGGCGGCAACCCGCCGCCGGGGCTCTCCTGGCGTTATCGACAGCTCGAAAAATGCCGGGCGACCATCGCGTCCAGCCGACGGGTCAGCAGCGCCGCCAGTGTCAGCGCATCCCGTTCGGCATCGAACGGATCACGCGTGCAGGCAGACACGATCGCATCACGCAGCCAGTAGCTGGTTGCCGGATCGGCGATGATCGCGATGACCTCCGCCACATCGCCAACATCGTGTCTCTCGAGGGGCTCAGCCATGGCTGTTCTCCTCGCTTTCGACTGCCGCACCGGTGCGAGGCACAGCAGCCTTGCCAGCCCGTTCGAGAGCCGCAAGGTCTTGCGAGGGAGCAGCCACGGCGTCGGCGATAAGACGCCGCAATGCGTCGGCACCGAGCCGTGAACCGCCAGCGTCGAGCACGATCAGACCCAGCTCGAGTGCCGCCGCACGCCTGAGCTCGGCGCCCTTCGTCTGCATCGCGAGACGCTCCTCGTCATGTCGGGTGAGCGCTTCCAAGGCGCTCGGCTTCTTCTTGGCCACGACCAATCTCCTTGCGGTCGAAGCCCCTTCCACCCGCGATATTGGCGCGGGCCCCGGGTGTAGGAAAGCGATTCCTGTGCAGGCGGGCGAAAGAGGTCTCCGCCTCGGGGCTCACCGCATCCAATCGGCCGGGACGGGCATCGAGCCCGCCCCGGCCGAACTCTTCTACTCGCTCAACGATGGGCAGGATGACAGCGGCGAAGACCGGGCCTCAAGGACGACGGGGCCCCACCATTTTTCCGGCCGCGATCGGGCGGTAGTGCCTCACCTCGAGCCGAGTAGCGCGGCCGGAAAAATCGTGACCCCCATCGCCGCTGCGCGGCCGCACCCTGCGGGTGCGGTCCCTGACCCCCGATCTTCCCCGCTGTCGCGAGACCTCCGTCTTTCACATGAGATTGAGGAGATGGACGATGACTTACTTCAGCCCGATCAGCACCAACGACCACAACACCGTGCTGGAGCACGAAGCCTTCATGGCCGCCTACGCCAAGGCAGCGGCCCGGGCGCCCTACAGCTACTTCGACCAGCACATCATCCGGACCGACGATGCCCGCTGCTGGGTGGCCGATGAAGGGGATTACGAGACGCTGATGCAGGACCTGATAGACCGGATCGTCCACACCGTACCCGCCGGCCGGGACGACGCATACTGACGACGGAGGGGGCGCAACGCTCCCTCTTGTCGTGCTCGTCCAGAGCTCAATCTTCATTGCTGTTCGTCTCTGATCGCGAACTGGCTTACCCGTCCGACCAGCCTTCCACCCCGCCGCGTAAGTGCTTCGATCGCCCGTCTCCGAGCACCGCCTCATGCGGCCCTGGGCTCCTCCGGTATCGACTGATCATCCTGGGGTTCAGGCAGCGAGATTACCGCCACCATCAATCTCTGGGCATAGGGGGACAGGGAGCACACCTTACGCGGTGCACCGCAGGAATATAGTGGGTAGATCAACAGCTTAGCGCCTGATCACCAGTGGCGCCAGTCATGGTCAAAGACCACCAGCTCACCATTGCTCACCACCCTCGGAAAACTGCCGCAATACTGGCGCTGGTCCTTGACGCTGAGCTCGTGTTCCGCCTATGTTCTCGTTGCCTTGCGTAGTGCCCACCACGCTCCATGCGAATGGATGCGTGACATGCAACGACGATTTCAGCTTGCCTGCTATGTGACGGACGACCTCAGCTCCGCGTTTGCGGCACGTGCTAGGGCGCGGGATTTGACGGTCGCGGCAGCGCTCCGCCAGCTCGTCATCAACGACGTGTTCGGGGTGGCCTACGACCCGCGAGAACAGCGCAATCACATCCTCTTCATGACGATCGCGATGGACGGTTTGCTGAGCGAACATCCCAATCCCGATCTTCGGTCTCGCCTGATCAAGGAATGGCAGGAGCGCGTCGCTCGGGAGGACCAGTCCCATGCGGCATAAGTTCACCAACTTCACCCGGGGCAGCCAGTTGCTCGGCCACTTCGGCTTTATGTTCGCCGCCGGCCTGAAGGGGCCACTGATGGTGACGGCCGCGACCTTCACAGGCCTGTGCTGGTGGCGGGTGTCGGCGGCGCTGTCCGACCATGAAAGCTATCTCTGCTGGATGCGGCTTTATGCCGGCATCTACAGCTGGTTCGAGTTCGATCCGGCCAAGGCCGTCAACCTCGAGACGCTGTCTGGTGCGCACGTCCTGCTGCCGATGGCCGACGTCACCGCGCACCCGATCGTGGTCGCCGCCTGGGACCGGATGACCTCGGCTGCCGGCACCGCCGCGATGCTCGCGGCGATCATCACCGTCCCCGCGATCGCGGCCTTCGCCTGGCTGGCAGCCTGGTTCGGCCGGCGCTCCAAGGAAAGCCGCCACGAGCGCGGCGCGACCCTTGCCGAACTGCCCGCGCTGGTGACCGAAATCGAAGCGCATAACGCCCGCGAGCGGGCATCCGAATATCGCCGCCTGCTGGGTTCAGGGTGGCGCTATGCGTCCGCGGCAGAACTGCGCGAGGCCGGCCTGTACGAGCCCTATTCGCTTGCCGACGTGCCCTACCCGTGGCGCCTCGAACAGAGCCACGCGATGCTGATCGGCACCACTGGCACGGGCAAGACCGTCGCCTTGCGTGACCTGCTCGCGCAGGTCCGCGCGAAGGGAGCGAGGGCAGTCGTGTTCGACCTGACCGGCGCCTTCATCGAGGCGTTCTTCGACGAGGCGACGGACACCATCCTCAACCCGCTCGATGCGCGCTGCCCGATGTGGTCGATCTTCGAGGATTGCAGTGACGAGGCCGAGCTGACGGCCGCCTCCGAAGCGCTCGTGCCGCATGATGGGGGCGGCTCCGAACAGTTCTGGGTGCTCGCCGCACGCATGCTGTTCGTGGAGATGTGCCTGAAGCTTATCCGCGACGGCCGCGCGACGAACGAAGCGCTCAGCACCGAGCTCATGACGGCCAGCCTCGCTCACGTCCACAAGCTGATGGAAGGCACCGTCGCCGACCCGCTCACCGCGCCCGAAGCGGCCCGCATGGCGGAGTCGATCCGCGCCGTGTTCAACGCCAACGCCAAGGCCCTCCGGATGCTGCCGACGACGGGTACGCCCTTCTCAGTCAAGCGCTGGGTCACCGGCGACAGCAAACCCGGCGCGATCCTGTTCGTGTCGGCGCGCTATGTCGACATGTCGGTCGCATCGCGGCTGCTGACGGTGTGGATGGATACGGCGATGAACACGCTGATGACGCTCGAACGATCGAGCGACCTGCGGCTCTGGTTCCTGTTCGACGAGCTCGGCGCGCTGCACCGCCTGCCCGCCATCGAGAAAGGCCTGCAGACCGTGCGCAATTATGGCGGCGCGATCGTCGCCGGCGTCCATGCCTATGCCAAGCTGAAGGAGACCTACGGTGAGAACATGGCGATGACACTGTCATCGCTGGCGCGCACCAAGCTGTTCCTGGCAACCGCCGACCGGGAGTCCGCAACCTGGTGCTCGGACTTCATCGGCCACCGCCAATATCGCGAGATGGAGGAAGGCTATAGCTACGGCTACAACAATGCTCGCGACGCCGTCAGCCTGACGCCAAGGCGCCAGATCGAGCCGCTCCTGCTCCCCGATCAGCTCATGAACCTGCAGCGGCTTCGCGGTTATCTGAAGTTCCCGGACGGCTTTCCGGCAGCCCCGATCCGGCTCACCTATGTCGACTTCCCCCGCCGCGCAGAGGCCTTCGTCGCGCGGCCCAGAGGGGCGCTTTCGGAAACCGGGAACGGGCCTGCCGGACGACCAGACGAGCCTCCTGCCGACGGCGCTGATGCACCCGGTGCGACCGACCAAGGTCCGGGTCCGAGCAGCGATGCTCGGGAGCAATCGTCGCCGTCAGACGCACGATCCGGCCCCTTGTTCGACTATGCCGATCAGCGCCCCACAGAGCCCCCGATCCCGCCCGCGGACGTGCCTGCCAGCGCATCCAATCCCGCCTTGGCGCCGCTACGCCCGGCCTTCATCAAGCCTCCGAATCCGCATGCATCGCGCGCGTCGAAGATGGGCGGAACAGCATCGCGGGGCGGCCAGGGAGAGGACGCCGAACCGGCGACCCGTCCGGCGTCGGGGAAGGAGCGATCTCCCGTCACGCCGCCACCCGGCACTCCCGGAACCGTCAACGCGGAACGCGGCGTCCGGCTTCTCCCCAGCCAGGAAAACATCTCACTGCGCGAGCTGAAATCCGGTGTGGCGCCGGGTGACACACCGGTACCGGATGACAGCATCGAGCTCTGAGGGTGTGCCATGCTGTCGGTTGCCACCGTCCGCTCCGCCAAGGGTGCCGCCGGCTATTTCGCCGCCGACAACTACTATTCGCCCGGCGAAGCGGAGACGTCGGGCGAGTGGTTCGGCAAAGGCGCGGAGGCGCTCGGGCTTGCCGGCAATGTCGACAAGGAGACGTTCGAAGCGCTGCTGAAGGGCAGCCTTCCCGATGGATCGCAGGTCGGCACTCCCGAGCGCCACCGCGCCGGCATCGACCTCACCTTTTCGCTACCCAAGAGCTGGTCCCTGCTCGCGCTGGTCGGCGGCGATCGGCGCATCCTCGACGCCTATCGCGCAGCCGTCAAGGAGACGCTCGGGTGGGCCGAGCGCAACGCCGCCGAGACCCGGATGGAGGTGAAGGGCAAGGAGAAGGTAGTCGCAACCGGCAACCTGATCGTCGCCCTGTTCGAGCATGACATCAGCCGCGAGCAGGAGCCGCAAGCCCACCTCCATGCGATCGTCGCAAACGCCACCCAAGGGTCGGATGGCAAGTGGCGCGCGCTCCACAACGACAAGCTCTGGTCCTTGAACACCCTGTTCAACGCGCTGACGATGGCGAGCTTCCGCGACAAGGTGGAGGCGCTCGGTTACGCCGTTGGCGACCGCGGCAAGCATGGAAACTTCGAAGCCGAGGGCATCGGCCGCAACCTAATCATGGCGTTCAGCACGCGACGCCAGCAGATCCTCGCCAAGGTCGCCGAGATGGCGCAGAAGACCCCGGAGGCATTCGCCGCCGCGACGCTGATGACGCGGTCCAGGAAGGCGCCCGTTGCCGACCGTGAGGCGCTTTATGATGGCTGGCGGGAGAGCGCCCGAGCAGTCGGTCTCGACCTTCCGGAACTGATCGAGCAAGCCCGCGCTCGGGGGGCCGCGCCGTTGCCGTGGGAGCGTCTGGCACAGGCTGCAGGTGCCGCGACGACACGCGGTCGCGAGCTCGTCAGCGCGTTGGCCGATCGGCTCGGCCTAGCCAGGTCCGATCCTTATCTGCCCCGCAACATTGGGGCCAAAGGTCCGGCCGAGGTCGCCGCCGCGCACGCAGTGGCCTCTGCGCTGCGTCACCTGGAGCAGCGCGAGGCCGCCTTCAAGACGACTGACATCTACAAGGCTGCGCTGGATATGGGCCTGCCCACTAAGATCGACCAGATCGAGGTGCGTGTGGCTGCGCTCGCGCGAGCGGGCCAGCTCGTCCCCGGCACCGGACGCGCCGAGGACATGATGACCACGGCACAAGGCCTCGCAGTCGAGAGACGGATCCTCTCGGCCGTCGATGCAGGGCGCGGCGCCGGCGCGAGCTTCCTGCCTCTCGGCGACGCACTTGCCACTCTGCGGGACAAGGCGCAGTCCAACTCGGGCATCATGCTCAATCCCGGTCAGGAGGCTGCAGGCGTCCTCCTGCTCTCCTCCACCGACCGCATTATCGCGGTCCAGGGCGTCGCCGGCGCAGGCAAGAGCAGTATGCTGGCGCCCGCCGCCAGACTGATCGAGGAGCGCGGCCAGAAGGTGCTGGGGCTCGCCGTCCAGAACACCCTCGTCCAGATGCTCGAGCGCGAGACCGGCATCCGGTCGATGACCGTCGCCCGGTTCCTGAGAGCCAACGCACCGCTGCTTGGCGAGCGCACAGACGCGGGCGCGCTGAAGGAGGCGCGAGCGACGTTCGGCGGCACCGCCATCCTCGTCGACGAGGCCTCGATGCTGTCGAACGCCGATCAACTGAAGCTGGTCGAGCTCGCCAACCTGCTCGGCGTCGGGCGGATGGCGTTTGTTGGTGACGCGCGTCAGCTTGGCGCGGTCGATGCAGGCAAACCCTTCTCGGTCATGCAGCAGGCCGGCGCCACCACCGCGCACATGCCGCAGAACATCCGCGCGCGCGGCGAGGCGGTGAAAGTGGCTGCGGCAGCCGCCCAGATTGGCAATGTCGAAAAGGCCATGACGGCGCTGGAGCCATTCACGGTCGAGGCCCCGGGCCGTGGTGCCGAGGAAGCTGCGGACAGGTGGCTGGCGCTCGGGTCGGATGAGCGATCGCGCACCGCCATCTATGCATCGGGCCGACGGTTGCGCGGTGACCTCAACCGCACGGTTCAGGAAGGCTTGCTGGCACGCGGGGAGATCGGTCCGGCGAGCCTCGACCTGACCGTGCTGGAGCGGGTCAATCTCACCAATGAGGAGCTACGCTACGCCCAGAATTATGCGGCCGGCATGGTGCTCGATGTGTCGGGACGCGGCAAGGGAGTTCGGCTGCCTACGGCGCGCGCGGAGGTCGTGGCGGTCGATGCGGCGGTGGGCACGGTCCGGGTGCGCGGGACAGATGCGAAAGAGCGGACGTTCCGGCCCGATCGGATCAGAGCGAGCAACGATACCCGGTTGCAGCTGTACGAGCGAAAGGCGCTCACGATCCACGAACGCGACCGCATTCGCTGGACCGCGAGTGATCATAAGCGCGGGCTGTTCAACGCCGACCGGGCACAGATCGTCGGGATCGATCGTGGCATCGTCAGCATCGAAACCTCGCTCGGCTTGAAGCTCGAATTGAAGCAGAATGATCCGATGCTGCAGAGGCTCGATCTCGCCTACGCGCTCAACGCTCATATGGCGCAGGGGCTTACGTCCGACGCCGGTATCGCTGTCATGGAGACCCGCGACACCAAGCTCGTCAACCAGCAAACCTTCCTGGTCACGGTCACGCGGCTTCGTGATACGCTGACCCTGATCGTCGATCGCGCCGACGGGCTGCAGCGGCAGCTGATCCGGAACGCTGGCGGCAAGACCTCATCACTCGAAACAACGGGCAGCGTTCTTCGCACTGAACCACCGAGTGCGGCGAACGGAGGCAAGAATAGCGGGGCTGACAAGCCGACCACGACACCCGAGAAAGCGCTCGATATCGACATCGGTCGTGGGAAAGTCGTCGAGATCGGGATTTGACCAAAATGCTTCGATGTTGCGCTTCGGACCTATATTGGGAGGTATCACGGCGCATTTGCAGACATCCAGCGCGACCTGAGCACCTCCCAAAGCTGGACGCTCGTTCACGCCTGCGGAAGTACGGTCGTAGCTTAACCCGGCGGGGGGCCGGCGTGACGCGGGAGTCGGCTCCTGCCTGGCAAGCCGATCAAGATTGTATAGCACTTGCCGATGTGTAAGATTCATGGTTCGTTCTAAGGACGTGAACATGGCCGACGGTAGTGCAATCGAATGGACGGACGCGACCTGGAACCCGGTCACGGGCTGCACAAAAATCACGGCCGGCTGCGACAACTGCTACGCTGCGCGCTTCGCCGAGCGTTGGCGCGGAGTGCCCAACCATCCTTTCCAGAACGGCTTTGATCTAACGCTCAGGCCCGAGCGCATTGGGCAGCCGCTCGCGTGGAAACGTTCCCGGATGATTTTTGTGAACTCCATGAGCGACCTGTTCCACAAGCGCGTTCCGAGGCACTTCATTGATCAGGTCTTCGAGACGATGGAGCGAGCCGATTGGCACGTGTTCCAGGTTCTCACTAAGCGCAGTTCGCTAATGCGCGACTACCTCCTGTGTCGATACCGGGATGTGGCGCCTCCCGCCCACATCTGGCTCGGCGTCTCGGTGGAGGACGCCCAGTCAGGCGCACGCGTCACCCATCTGCGTCAGGCGCCGGCGGCCGTGCGATTCTTGTCCGTCGAACCATTAATCGGCCCCGTCGGGTGCATCGACTTGACCGGTATTCATTGGGTGATCGCCGGTGGCGAGAGCGGACCCGGCGCTCGGCCGATGGCGATCGAATGGGCCCGGGAAATTCGCGATCAGTGCGCCGATCAGGACGTCGCCTTCTTCTTCAAGCAGTGGGGCGGCGCCAGGCCCAAAACGGGCGGCCGCGATCTAGACGGCCGCGAGTGGAACGAGCTGCCGGTTCCAGTCGCATCGCGGGCAGCCTGATGCGCCCAGACCTCGCCAATTACGCGGGTCGTGAGCAGGCCTACGTCAAGCATCACTTTATTGCAGACTACGTTGAACAGCTCGTGTTCAAGGTCGGGAGTAGGCGGGACGTAGTCTACATCGATGGCTTCTCGGGCCCTTGGAAAGACCAAAGCGAGAATTTCGAAGACACCTCATTCGGCATCGCGCTAGAGAGCCTCCGCCGCGCAAAGAAGACTTGGAAGGACCTTGGCCGCGGCGAGCGGACCATGACGGCGCTCCTTGTAGAGAAAGACCCGGAGGCGCACGCGAGGCTGCAGGAAATTGTGCCCCGCTACCCGGACATCACGATTAAGACGTTCAACGACGACTTTGTGAAGCTCGTCCCGGACCTGATGCGGGCCACTCCCCCGGACGCGTTCTCCTTCGTGCTGATGGATCCTAAGGGCTGGAAGATCGATATGCAGGCGGTCGCGCCGCTGCTCCGACGTGCGAATTGCGAAGTCGTCTTCAACTTCATGTTCACGATGATCAACTGGTCCGCATCCATACCCAACGCAGCGATCCAAGCCGGCCTCGAAGCGCTGATGCCCGGTACCGACTGGAGACGTCGCCTTGATGCGATCGCGCCAGCGGTTGGCCGTTCCACGGCGGACGCGAGGAAAGCTGTGCTGGTTGAAGCGATCAGCGAAGCGATAGGCCGACTTGGCGCGTACGAGTACGTGATGGAGACGCCGGTTCTGTTTCCGACCAAGGACCGGACCTTCTATTCGCTCATTTACGCCACCCGCAGCCCGAAGGGCGTCGAGGTCTTCCGCGACTGCCAGCATGCTACGTTGAAGGCGCAGGACCAGGTCAGGGCCGATCTCCAGGTCGCTAAGAGGGACGATCTCTTCAACACCACCGACATGTTTGGCGGCGCCATCACCGGGAACGAGTTTGCCGGACGCTGGATGGCCGAGCAAGAGGCAGCCGCGCTGATGGCGATACTAGAGAGAGTACCGATCAGCCCCGGCTCGATTACGTACGGCAATCTCTGGCCCAGCATTCTCGCGAAGCACGGTGTCCGGAAGACGAGGCTCGGGCGCATGGCGGCAGAGCTAAGGAGCGATGGCCGTATCGAATTCCTGGATTGGGCGGCGCGGAAGCAGGTGCCCGACGACGCGTACCGAGTGACGCGACGCGTCAACCCCTACGCATGAAGGGATCAGAAACAATCGCTGGCGATGCCGTCAGATCGAGAGGTGTGCGGACTTGAGACTGCACGACCTGGGTGACTCGTGAGCAGCCATTCAGCCCGCCCGAATCTGTTCATGTGATTGGCGGAGGCAAGCACACTCGTATCGAGCGCCTGAGCCGTTGCGGGAGCGAGATCGGCAGCCGCGCCACCATGGTGACGCCGCTTAACATCTGGCGAGCGGCGCGATGGTATTGCGGCGGTCCGAGCGGCTCAGTTCGGGACTGTCGCCGCGGTTCGCTTCGCTCGCATGTCGTTGAAAATCTTCAATGCGGCCGTGGACGAAATGTAAATGAACGGATGCGATTCCACGCCCCGCATCTCCTTTTCGCTCTCGATATGTTTGCCACCGACGCACGCGTAGCAGCCGCCTTGAATGAATCTGGAAAGGAACGGCTTGAACGTGTCGGCTTTCCTCAACTCATATTCTTTGGTCTCAAACGTCACCCATCGCAGGTTATTTCGCGATCTCACGGTGCGCTCTGCCGACTCAACGATGTTGACCCACGTTCCTATGAGCTGGACCACGTAAAACTTGGTGGAATGCTCTACGCGGTAGCGGTTGTCGCCTTGTGGCTGTTGCTGATGATCAGTTGCTCCTTGGCGTACAGAGCGTCCGGCGAATTGATCATCGATCGCTATCGTCGGACGGGCAGCAAGCTCGGCACTACTAGGCGGGCGCGTCGCCTTAGACATGCGCCGACGTAATCCCTGCCGCCTCATAGCGAGCAAACGGATTCTCGCGATCCCACCCCGCCGGCATTGCCGCCCGCAATCCCTGCGCGTTGAGGCTGGCGTCCTCATGGTGACTTAGGAGGCCGAGACGATACCAATGGTTGAGGTACGCGCCGATGCTCGCGCGCGTCAGCTCGACGTCGCCGGCGAACAATGCGGCCACGATGACGCCGATCGGAACAGCATGGTCGACGACCAGCTTCACGTCCCGATCACGCGCCGCATAGCGGCGCTGATAGGTAACAGGATCTCGCGCTGCGTCGTCAAGGATGGCAGTCGCGCCCACCGATCGATAATCGAGCGCGTCGAGCATCTGCACGCGCGCGAGTGCCGACGGATTGTTGAACCAGCGCGGCCGATCGCCCCGGCTACGATGGTGCTCATGCTGCGCATTGAACGCGTTCCAGTTGTCCAGGAAGTCCCGGAACGGCGCGCCGCGGTCCTGCGCCTCCACTGCGATCCGAATGTGGTCGAGGTAGCTGTCCGCAAGCACCTTCAGCCGGTCTGACAATCAGTCGCTCCGATCGATGTTGTGACCACGAATGGCACGCCGCTCTCCGCAACGCGAAGGCGCGGCGTGCCGTTCGCCGCCATATCTTACCTCACATCTTTCTCGATGAATCCCAGCGTGGTGGCATTCTCGATCAGGGTGCGGACCTTGCCCTTATCCATGCCCGACGGCACCTCGGCATCAATCTCGAGCTTGAGCGTGACCTCGCTGCCGGGAATGGTCGTGAGCTGTTCGACGATCGCCTCGACGATCTGATGAATCTCGCGCGCTGGACGCTCTGAGGAGATCATCACTGTGCCTAGGAAGCGCGTCGGCTTCTTCTCAACCGGGGGGGCATCAGGCGTGCTTTCAGTCTGCGGCGTAGGCGACGGCGCACCCCCAGGGACCACGGAACCATCTGCGGTCGGCGTCTCGACCTCTTTTTGTGCCGATCGATGGGCTTCGGCGACATCCGGCTTGATAATGACGCTTTCGCCATCGATGACCACCGCAGCGTTGACCGCCCGCTCGATCGCGAGTCCCAGATAGGTGTCGGTCTTTTCGTCCCACCGCTCGGCATAGGCGAAGGGGCCGGGCAGCATGCCGCCAACAGCCGCCTGTATCGCCTTGACCAAAACGGCCTGGTTCTTGACGCGCGGTAGGTAGGTGTAGCGGTTCAGATACTCCCAAAGGTCTTTCAGAGAGAGGTGCGCCTTGCCGTTCCAGATATATTTCTGGAGATCGCGATCGAGGCGGGTCGGCCCTAGTTCGGAAAGAAGCCCTTCCTCACCCACCAGCTTCTTGCTGGCACGTGCCAGCAGGCCGTCTTGCGCCGGTACCTTTCCCGAGACCCATTCAAGCTCAGCCTGGGCGCTTTCTTGAGCCGGATAATGTAGGTAGCACCAAGCGTCTCTAAGGCGTGTTTTTACCGTCTCGTTGGCTTCCGCGAGTTTGGTCTTGGCGAGAGCGTCATCGCTTTGAGTAAGGTTCAGGCGGTCCTTCTCTTTGACCACCTCGCCCCAGGCGAGGGCGGAACGAACGGCGTCCTTCAGGTTATCGAGCTGCCGGGATTCTGCAGCGATGAAAACCAACATGTTGCGATACACGCGCGGCGTGCTGCCGCGCTGAAGCAAGATATCCTTCGCCTCGATCAGCGCCTCCGAGCCTTCCCGTCCGTGATGTGGGTGCGCTACGCCCAGGACGACAGCACGCACTCCGCCAGCTTCATCCGGCACCTCTGCCGAGGAGGTCGGTGCCACCTGCACCGCATCAAAATGACCGCGGTCGGCGATCCCATTGATATATTTGGCGAGTTCGCGATCGATCTCCATCAGGACCAGCTGCTCGTCGAGTTGGCCAGCCTTATCGGCCGCGATCCGATTGAGGCTGGCCGACATCGAGTACCAGTACCGGCCAAGGTCCGAATGCATGAATTTCGCCTGGTTCGTCAGGCGCCGGAGAGCATCGCCGAAGATCGCCGGCTTCTCCCCAGGCTGAACGACACCAAGATTGATCTGCTTATCGTCAAGGCCGGTGTTCTGTTGTGCATGCGTGGGGGCAGTGCCCATGAAGATCGCACGCGCGATCCGCCGCGTCGCCGAATAGCGATTCAGATTGGGCGCTGCCTGGTCGACCTTGTACGGCGTAGCCGCGGTGCCATCCACGTCAGCTGCGATGATCGACTGCCAACTGACATCGAGATAGTGCAAAAGCTCAGGTTCCACACGAGGAGAGCTGACCGACACACTTCCCGGCATGATCATCACCGAAGGATCGGCGTTCATCCAAAGCTCATGGATCACCTGCGCCATAAGTCGCAGCACGCCACGCGTTCGTTGAAACTTCTCCAGCGATCCCCAGCTTGTATAGAGCTGGTCGAACAGCTCGGGATGGATTGGGTAGGCCTTTTCGAGCTTTCGGCGATAGTCTTCGTCGGCACAGCCTTGCGGGAAGTCGTTCGAGTTCTCCCGGTATAGCTTGGCAAACTGCTTCAGGGTATTGTCACGGTGATGGAAACGGTCGCCTGGGATTTCCTTGAAAAGGCGCCGACGCACGATCTCGTAGCTCTCTTCTTGCGAAGCGGGTCGCCACGACGACTCAACACGGCTGAAGGTTTGCTGCAACCGGGCAAGTGCCTCTTGCCCGCCTTCTCCGCCGACCTCAATTTGTGATGCAGGCAACGACGCCACCAACAATGTCCCGGGGCTCGCCTTCACTGCCTCGGTCAACGACTGGACGAACGAGAGGTTCGCGTCGAAGGAACCGGAGGGAAGTCCTTCGACACGGTAAATTTGGCGTAAGTAGGCCACCCATTCATCGATCAGAATTAGGCAGGGAGAATATTTCCTGAAGATCGCTTCCAGGATGTTCGAGCCTGGCGCTATGCCCTTGGCGTCGTTTTCGGCGATCATATCGAACGCCTCTTCCCCGCCGAGCTGCCAAGCCAATTCGCCCCAGGTCGTCCGGATTTTCCGCCCACCTGTAGCGTTCAGAACATCTTGAGGGCCGCGGGACGTACCGACGAGAACTGCCCGATTGATATTGGCTGGTACGGTAAGCCCGCTTTTCTCGAGGAGCTGATCGAGGCCCGACAGATCTTGCGCAGGGGTTCCGCCTGCCATGTGGTAAAGTGCCAACATGGAGTGGGTCTTGCCTCCGCCAAAGTTGGTCTGAAGCTCCACGACAGGATCGCCACCGCCCCCTGATAGCCGCTTCGCAGCGCCGATCAGGAGCGTGCTGAGACCCTCAGTCAGATAGGTGCGGCTAAAAAACTGCTGTGGATCGCGGTACTCGGCCGGCGCGCTGCCGGCATGAACCTTGCCAAGGTCGGCCGCAAACTCGGCCTGTTGGAACTCACCCGTGGCGACGTCCTGATGCGGCTCGACGACCTCCCGCCACGGCAGAAGCCCCGCGACCGTCTCGACGGAAATGTCTAACCGCTGCGTCTTTCGGCGCTCTTCGTTGCGCTGAAGCTCGGAAAACTTCGTGCGCAGGATCGTGTCGCGCATCTTACCAAGCTGATCGGCAACGTCGCCAGCGCTGATTGATTCCATCAAGCGACGCATCGAGTCCAGCGCACGTTCGGCGTCGTCGTAGGTGAAAGGCTCGTTGTGCGAGAGCTTGTTTCGAACGTCGAGGAGTTCGGAGACATAGGATCGCTCAGGGTGCCCCAGCACCGTTCCGAAAGACTCCTTCCAGAACGCCATCATCGTTTTGAGCAGGCCTTGTTGATCCCAGCCCACTTCACCGGTCGAGTTGGGCTTCAGACCTTGAACGCGTTGAACGACCTCGATCTGCCAGTGCCCTTTTACCGAGCTTTCTAGTCTTTTTTCTACGAACGGGATCAAGGCTTCGGGCAGAAGCTCCATGCCTTCAAACACGTACTGACGTGTGCTTCTTGCCATTTCCGGCTTCCTCTCAAATGTCCAGGCGGATTTGGCGATCGCCGCCAGTATCAGTGACGGCTGCGGCTTGGCGTGACAGTTCGGTCCAATCGGCAATAAGTGCGTTGTAGGCAGTTGCCTCTTTCGCGTCATTTCGCTTATTGGCGCATATATCGTAGAGACAGTAGGCAAGATCTTTCACTGCCTCTGCCTGTGGTTCAAGCCTTTTGAGTAGGACGGCGGTGTCGTGCGAGATGCCACCTGCTTCGTGGCTTCTGATCAGATACTGAAGGCACTCCCATATCGTTAAGTGGCCGTCATCCTCCGGGTCCCATTCATCATCCAGCTCCTCACGCGTCAGAATGCGAACTTTGCCACCAGCGCTTTCCACGATGCCAGCGTGCCTTACGCTGTCAACCGAGATGCCACGGGCGCGAGCAAGGCTATCGGCTGAGCCATAGTCCCCCTTGATCAAGCCATGTTGCTCGAACCACGTGATTGCAAAGCGCGTATCTGCATCAAACTCGCCTTGAATACCGCCCAGGTACTCGTCGAGCTCCCGGTTGATGAGCTGCAGCGCGGTCTTTACGCTCATCGGACTATCGTCGGATTCGATGACTGCCGAGTATCGAGAAAACACTCCCATGCCAGGCCCAATGGCGGACTGAGGCATATCAGCGGGAGCGATATTGGCGGCTTGAAGCTCGGCGATGGAAGGCGGCAATTCACGCTTCAACGATCGCACGAATTCTGCACGGCTGATCACGCCAATGTCCTGCTGCCGCTTGCGACAAACCAGAACTACCGAGTTGGCCAGAGCGTTTGTTCCCGTAGCAATGGTACGAGCGGCACGCTCTGTCCGTACCGGCCAGGTGCCAACGATCGCATAGCCTGCCGAGATCACAGCTTGAATAAATGTAGCCCACCCTACTGAGGCAAGTCCCTCCTGCTCAACCTCACTCTGCTTAAAAGCATAGTATATAGTTGTCGGGTAAGCCGAAGAGGCTTGAGCGGCTAGACTGGTTATAGCCTGCGTCATACCTTCTAAGAAAAACTTTTCGGCTTCTACATGGCCACCATGCCGGTAAGGTGTGGCGACAAGCTCCTCAGCCTTGGGAACTGTTATCGTGCTGCCTTGCGCCGGATATATTCCTTTGATATTCCACCGGAGCCATACATAGAAGTAGTCCGAGAGGTCGGCATAGCCAATGTTATCGTAGTATGGCGGGTCAGTGGATACGACGCAATTCTCGGGCAGGACGACGGTCTGCGCATCATGCTGTATGATGCTACCTTGGGAATTTACGCTCAGTCCAAGAAGCGCTTTCCAAACCCAATCCACAGCACCCAGGAAGTTGCCAGTGCTATCGCTGAAGACGTTGCATTCCGCAAAGTCCCAAGTCATCGCGATGCCCTGGCGAGCAAACGTAAATCGGATGAATCCAGATGATGACCATGTCGCCATTGAGCTTCCAGCATCAGCTACACGATCAATCGCGAATGACAGGTAGACGCGAATGGCCTCGGCGTAAGCCCTGGCCCCGCTGCCGCCATCGCGTAGTGGCACATCATCGTCTGCATATCCCGCGGTTACCGAATCGCGCTCGATTTCTTCATGAACTTCGCGGACGAGTTCGCTAAACGTATTGAGGGCAATAAGCTGCCGTTCGATAAAATAATCTCGAAAGGTGTTGAAGCCATACCGCCGACCCTGCGCATTACTTGCAAACGTGCCGCGACAAGGAACCTCAGTATAGCTCAGGTCCATGTCGCGGATTGTTGCCTCTGCGGCTTCAGTTGCTGCCCGCCCGCTACGCTCGTCAACAGAAAGATAGCGGCGACCGCCTGAACCCTCGGCAATGATAGCGATAAGCGACTTCTTCATACGGCCTGCGGAGGCCATGCGATCGATATACTCACCGTTTATCGCTGCATCTGAAAACAAGCATCGAAATACCGCGCGACCTGCTTTCGTGCCCTTCTTCGCTTTCTCAATCTGAGACTTGCTTCCACCCGAGCGGACCACATACTCGATCGACTTTGATCCCTTATTGATCTTCGGCTCAATCCAGGCTTCCCGGCCCGCGCCTAGGCTAAGCAAAAAACTGGAGGCGATCGGGACTTGAACATCGGCGAAGGCGGGATCTGGACTTGGTACGGTTCGCGTCCATATCCAAGCTACGACCGTTGCTAAGCCACCGCCCATTTCCTTCGGTACGGCCACTTGGGGGTATAGATGACCAATCCGGTCCCAAGCTTTTTGGCGAATTCGCTCTCCATAGAACCTAACATCTTCGGCTAAACCTTCGACGTTGCGATAGTGGTTTCGATCAAGCGCACCAGGGTGAGTTGGTCCCTTGTCTTTGAAACGTGGCGGTATCTCTACCATCGCTTTGCCGATCATGACCGCAACCGGGTTCAGATCAGATCCATACGAAGGCAAGCCGAGGCGCTGCGCCTCAAGAGGAATTGAAGCTCCGCCTGAGAATGGGTCATAGAAGGCGGGTAAATCGCCTCCGCAGCTTTTGCGAATTTCCGCCCTGGCGCGCTCTAGGACCTCCTCATTGGTGGAGTTCTCCCAAATCACCAAGTCCTCGATGATACGGAAAAGTCGCTGTCGTTCGGCCTCAACCTTCTCCTCAGTATCAAAGACCTCTGGGAAGCAGGAGGGATCGTCTACCAACTGTGCGAACAGAACCGCCCGACATGCGGCTAACGGGCGTCGAGCCCACCAAAGGTGTAGGGTTGATGGATGCCCGTGCCTGATTGACTTCTCGCGTGCCGACGCGGTGTTGATCGCCTCCAGCGGTATGGCGACTTCAATCAGCTTCTTTTTGTAGGTCGAAGTCGAGGTCATAGTGAAAACTCTATCGTTGAGGGCGTGGCGACCAGCTCTGGGCCCCGAGGCGGCGCTTCTTTGCGCCAGCCACCCTTGATGGTTTGTATCGACGAGATCGGAACACGTTGCGCTGGCGGCAGCTCGATCAGGCTTTGGACATGCCAAAACACAGCCCAATGACCGTGATTGTCGCCTTCGTACTGCCCGGTGGTTGGTGGACGGTGCGTCATGCCGGTGGAGTGCCGCCCCTTTGGGGCCTCCTCCGATCCTACATACCAACCTTTCCACGATACAATGAAGCTGGCTTTGGCCGGTACGTCCTCATGAGAGGGGTAGATGAGGACGGGCACAGGGCTACCGCCACGCATCTCATTGATCTGCCGGAAAAGCTCCCATTTGCGCGAACCGAAGGCGACGAACCCAGTGTCCTGAGCGATTTGAGTGCCTGATTTCAGGTGTTCCAACGGTACCGGCGCCAAGATGGCGAAATCCTTGATGATCATCGGGGGGCCTCCGCGCGCTCCATAAGGCGGGCTAGGTTGAACTGTATCGCCGTATGCTCGAACGCCGGCTCGTGATCCGACAAGGCCCCGCGGACGTAGCGCGGCGCGCCCGCCTCCCCGTTTTCCACATGAACGACGGCAAGGATATATTTGTCGGGCTCGTGGAGCGACGTTATCACCTCCTGCCGCGTGATCATCACGGTGTCCGCGCCCTGTACCCGTCCCTTCACCTCAATGAAGCGGAGGTGCTTGGTGGCCGGATCATAGGAAACAACGTCGTAGCCGATCTTCTGCGCGGATACGTCAGTCGGGACGTTTCCGAGGGTCCGCTCCGTCGCGATCACAGCATCCATAGCCGCCAGCTCGATCAGGCGGCGGGCAGCAGCATCGGTCGAGAAACCCTGATATGCCCCGTCGAGCGGGCTAGGGCCGGGCGAAGCTTGAGCGTCCAGCAGGCCGCGCGGGATCACCACCATCCCGCCACGCACTCGCGGGGGTTGCGATGAAATGAAGCGTTCCTGCTCCAACTGCCCCATGCGGCGTTTTTGGCGCTCGGCCAGATCCTCGGCACGGCGTTGTGCGTTTTGCCAATTAAGACGCGTTTTCTTACCGGCCTTCTCCTCCTCCTTCAGCTCGAAGGCGCGCGAATCCCAATAATTGATCTCTTTCTTGAGACGCGCACGAACCTCATGCTCGACCTTTTCGATCTCGGGAAGACGTCGGGCGCGGACCTCCGCGATGTGCGCCTGCGCCAGCTCCACGGTCGCGAACTGGACGGCCGTCTTTTCAAGCTCCGTCGTCAGCCAATCCTCGTCCAAGAAGTGGCGAATGCTGGCAATTTCATCTGATGTTGCGGGCCGCAGATTGAGGTGTGGCGCGATCCCCGCGTTCACGGCGCGACCTGCCTTGTCGATCGCGGCGAACTGTAGCCGTTCGGATACGACATGCGGTTTGCCGGCGCTGGTTGTCCTGCCATCCTGAATGCTGTGTTCGAGGAGGAACACGGCTGACAGCGCGTTGCCAGTATCCAGCTCGTCGACCAAGATTGCTCCCTGGCGCATGATCTGCTCGTATTGCTCGCGAACGACGCTGATCACGGCTTCCAGCAACGGATGGCCCGGACAGACGAAGGTCGCGACGGGTTGCTGGTTGATCCGGCTCTTTTCGAAGCAAATCCGCTCATACTTTTTTTGGATCGGAGCGCCCGTGCCGATCTGACGATCGCGCTCGCGGATGCGAACCGGCACGTGAGTGATTTCCCAGCGTCCTTCCTCACGCCGCTTCATACGGCCACCAAGGTGCTGAAACGCTTCCACGAAGAAGCTCTGGACGTGGTGCGGCTGAAGGCGCTGCGCTTCGGCGCGCTCCATCTCCAAACGAAGCTCCTGCACCTTGGCTTCGGGCATGGTGTCGTTGGTGAGCGCACGCCGTTGCAGCAGCTCCAGCAGATGGTCCTGATCGACAGCCCCATCGACCTGGCGGAAGAGGCGCGCCTTCACATCCTCTTGTTCGCCATACTGGATCGCCTGAAACAGGAGATCCTTCAGCGCCGTCCCTTCGAAAAGCTCGCCTAGAACGTCATAGACGCGGCCACCCAGCGCCTCGCGCGCAGCCTCGAGCTTCTCGAGCAATCGCGCATAGACCTCGCCTTCCCGCGTGTCTGCCGCGACGATATTCCAGAGATGGCAGACCTCCGTCTGACCGATCCGATGGATGCGCCCAAACCGTTGCTCGATCTTGTTCGGATTCCACGGCAGATCGTAGTTGACCATCAGATGGCCGCGCTGAAGGTTCACACCTTCGCCGGCAGCGTCATTGGCGATCAGCACCAGCATATCGCGATCTTGCATGAACCGTTCGATGACCTTGCGCCGCTCTTCCCGCGATACGCCGCCGTGGATCACGTCGACCGCATCGGGGTTGCCGATCCGGGCTCGAACTTTGTCGAGGAGGTAGTGCAGCGTGTCCTTCGGTTCTGTGAAAATGATCAATTTGCGCCGATTACCATCGGCATCGACCATCAGATCATCATCCAGAATGCTGTTGAGCTGGGTCCACTTGGCATCGAGCCCTGAGCGCAGGACGCCAAGGGCCATCGTCTCAAGGCCCTTGAGCGTGTCCACTTCCAGGGCGAGCTGCTCGACCGTTTCTGCGGTCGTCGCGCCGGTCGCGATCAGATCCTCAAGATCGTCGATCTCGTCCTGACCATACTCGTCCATGTTCCTGAGGACGTCGGCGTTGATGTCCGGTGCGGCAAAGCCAACCCTGCGTCCTGCGCTCGCCAGACGGGCTTCGCCCAACTCGTTTTCCAACCGCTCGCGGCGTCGCTTCAAGGACTGGTAGATCGCTGCCGGCGAGGAGGCTAGACGACGCTGCAGGATCTGCAGCGCGAAGCCGACATTGTTGCGCTTTTTGCCATCCCCTTCCGCGAACCGCTGCACACGGTTCATTTCCGTCCGAACATACTCTGTGACGGCGGTATAGAGCGCCGCCTCCAGCTCGGAGAGCTGATATTTAACCGTGTAGGCGCGGCGCTCCGGGAAGAGCGGCCGCCCATCGAAGCGAAGCAACTCCTCTTTGGTGAGGCGCCGCATCATGTCCGCGGTGTCGGCGTAATGCACGCCGTCGCGGAAGCGACCCTCGAAGCGATCGCCATCGAGGAGTGCCATGAAAAGCTGGAAATCCTCTTCCTTGCCGTTGTGCGGCGTGGCCGACATTAGCAGGAAGTGACGGCAGGCTTCACCGAGCTTCTGACCAACCTGATAGCGCTTGGTATATTTGACGTCCCCGCCGAAGTAGGTTGCCGACATGCGATGCGCCTCATCGCAGATGATCAAGTCCCATTCCCGCGCGCTCGCCAGCTTCGCTTGCAGCTCCTCGTTGCGAGCCAGGACGTCGAGGCGCACAATGAGCCGATGGCGATCCTCGAACGGATTACCCGACCGCGACGTTTCGATCATGTCGCGGGTCAGAATGTCGAACTCGAGATTGAACTTCTGACCAAGCTCATCCTGCCATTGCTCGACTAGGCTGCCCGGTGCCACGACGAGGCAGCGTTCTAGGTCGCTGCGGGCGATCAGCTCCTTGATCAAGAGGCCAGCCATGATCGTCTTGCCCGCGCCGGGATCGTCAGCGAGCAGGAAGCGCAGCGGCTGACGCGGCAGCATTTCACCATAAACGGCCGAAATCTGGTGAGGCAGCGGATCAACCAAGCTGGTGTGGATTGCCAGATAGGGATCGAAATAGTGCGCGAGCTTGATCCGGTTCGCCTCGGTTACGAGACGCAGCAGCGCACCGTCGCCGTCGAACGACCAAGGTCGGCCGTTCACTTCGACATGGAGGCGGTGTTCGTCGTCTCGATAAAGCACGGCTTCGGCGACGGCACCGTTCAGATCCCGATAGACGACGTTCATCGCCTGGTCGCCGATCCAGTCCACGGACAGAACCTGCACCACCTGCGACGAGGCAATACCGCGCACCGATGCGCCGTTTCGAATTTCCTCAAGCGTCGCCATTCTTAACCCCTCTTGGCTGAACGTGCGGGATCACACCGCGAACTCAGCCTTCTCCAGGGCTACCCTGGTCTCTTCTTGATTGATAACAACGATGTGTTGGCTGCGCGCTGGCAGCTTTGCTGCGTCGCCCAACAATCCAAGCCGTTTTAAGACATAAAACAGCATCGCGTACCGCACCTCGAGATCGGCCGTGCCATCGACCATCCCGTAGTCCTTGGCGACGATCGCTTGCTGCTGGGCTCCAAGGTCGGGATGGGGAGCGATGCGCACGACGAAGCGCTCCTGCCAGAGACCGTCCTCGCGACCGGGGCGGCCGCCATCCCCCGGACCGCGAGATCCGAGGATGCGCGGAAGCAGGAAGTCCTTGAAGCGGTCGGTGAGGTGGCAGTAGGCGCGCGCGTGCCAGCGAAAGCCATCGTAGCCGAACGCGTGCGGGCTTATCCGCCGCCAGGCGGGATCAGGCCGCTGGGGACTCATCGACTGGTAGAGGACCTCAATCGAACCGCCCGCCCGGTACGCGGCGAGAACGGACCGAAGGCACTCGTCGCTCACCTGTCGCGCAGGGGTTAGGACAACATCGACATCGGGCTGAGAACCTATCCAGGACTCCCGCGGGTCGGTCAGCCCTTCCCCCAGAGACCTCAGGCGCATGAGGTACTCGTCAGGTCCGCCTTGCAGGCAGACCGGACGGAACCCCTCGCCCGCCACGTATCGCTTCGAGCCCTTGTCATACACCGCGTTCTCGGGCGCACGCTCCTGATAGAGTGAGAGGTCTTTGGACGCCTGGGGTTCGGACACGCGGAATGCAGACATGATGTCAGAACGTCGGACGCCCCCCTCCCAGGACAGGCGGAACTCGATGAACTCGAGACGACGCTCCACGCCCCAGTTGATCTTGCCTCCATCTGCCGCCATCCGCTGGTACCCTAATACGCATCAAAAGTAGATGGACAGCTTTTCGCTTCCCGTGTACTTCCTATGCCCAGAGTCAAATCGTGTCAACCGGTTCCTCGTCCGGCGCCGCGCGCTTCCGGAAACGAGGGATCATGCCTCACGGGAACGCACAGTGAAACGGAAGGGACTGCCATGCCGCTGAGCAACACCCAGCTGCGCTACTACGACTATAACGTGCTCCGTCTGCCGAAGGAAAAGCGGACCGAGTACAACGCGCAGGTCGACCGCCTGATCGACAACCTGCGTGCGAACATCCGCGACAAGACCGAGATCAAGATCACGAAGGTGGTCAAGGCCGGCTCGTTTGCGAAGCACACGATCCTGCGCAAGACGACCGAGGATCCGGTCGATGTCGATGTCGTGTTCTACATCTCGGGCAAGGACGCCACGGTCGAGACGATCGAGACCCTGACAGCTTTCATCACGAAGCTGCTCACCGCACAGTATCCCAACAAGTCTGTCGAGGACTTCACGATCCAGTCTAAGGCGGCGACCGTCGCGTTTGTCGGCTCCGGATTATCGGTCGACATCGTGCCAGTGATCGAGGATCCTGCCCGCACCGGCTACGGATGGCAGTACGACATCCGCGACGGCGGCAAGACGCAGACCTGCGCGCCGTGCCAGATCAAGTTCGTGTACGATCGCAAGGTCGCCGATAGCGATTTCCGCACACTGGTGCGGCTGGGCAAGCGGTGGCGTAACCGCGCGGAGATCAAGCCGCTCAAGTCCTTCGCCATCGAGTTGATCATGGCCCACCTGCAGGACACGCTGGGCAAGCCTACGAGCATCGAGCAGCGTTTCCGCGACTTCCTGCTCTTCATCGCGCAGTCGGGCCTCAAGATCCCGGTCTCGTTTCCGGAAAACAGCCAGCCGGTGCCGACCTTCAGCGGCCCGGTCGTTATCATCGATCCCGTCTGCAGCTCGAACAACGTTGCCAGCCGGATCTCCGAAGCGGAGCGCAAGACCATCGTCGATGCGGCCCGCGAGGCCTGGGAGACCGCGAACTTCGCTTCGGCCGAGAACGACAACGCGATCTGGAAGGAGCTCTTCGGGCCCAAGTTCCGGACGGAGGAGCAGTGATGAGCACGACCACCACCACCGAGACCTACAGCACCACGGACGTTGAGAACGTCGTGCGGCGGTTTGCCGCCGACCTCAGGATGATCGCGGACAGTTCCGGCACCATCTCGGGCGACGAGGTCGCCAAGTACGTCCACGACGTCGAGATGCTCGCCAAGAAGGGCTACCTGAAGTCGGTCGACGTCACGCTCCTCAACCTCGGCACTGAGGAGCGGGCAGCAAAGTACACGGTCGACGCCGATGCCGGCGGGCTCGTCTCCAGCCGGCCCGGCAACGCCATGTGGCCCCGGCTGACCTTCGGGACGCTGCGCATCATCATCTCGTACACGGCGGCCTACGACGCGGATGCCCGTGAGACGCTCAGCGGCAAGCTGCGCTTCAGCTGGACCAAGAGCTACGACGATACCACCCATTCCAGCCTCAGCGACGATGGCGGACGGAACTATACCAGCGGCTCCTATGGGCTGAAGCGCAAGGATTGGACGAAGTGAGCCAGACCGACATCTTCGACAGCGAGACCCTAGTGCCCGACGAGGTATTGGCGCACCGTGCCGCGACGCTCCTCGGCTTCCAACAGCGCTACGACCGCGTTCACGACCAGTTGCGGCTGCTGCTGTCCGCGGACAAGCTCGCGGACTGGAGCAAGCGCCATCACCGGCGGAACCTGCCGATCTGCGAGCTTGTTGCCGACCAGTACCCGCTCGTCGTCTTTCATGGTGACGTCGGCACCGGCAAGACGGCCATGGCCGAGTGCATCGCTAACCGCCTGCTCACCGAGGCGCGATCGGAGGACGCGACGATCTTCCGGCTCTCCAACCGTGTGCGCGGGAGCGGCAAGGTCGGCGAGATGACCACGCTGCTCGCCGAGGCGCTGAAGCGCGTCACCGCATCGGTCGGCAAGACGCGGCGCGCCGTGCTCGTCATTGACGAGGGCGACAGCATCGCCGCAGCGCGGTCGCAGGAGCACAGCCACCACGAGGACAAGGTGGCGGTCAACACGCTGATCCAAGGGATCGACGACCTACGCCGGTACAAGGGTCGCATCGTCGTGATCCTTTGTACCAATCGCCTAAGCGTGCTCGATCCAGCACTGCTCCGGCGCGCCGCGATCGTCGACCGGTTCGACCGCCCGTCGGATGCGGAGCGCCGCGAGCTGCTCGAAATGGATCTCGACGGCATCGAGGTCACGCCCGCGCAAATCACAGAATTGGCCGAGCTGACCGGTCCAACCGGCGATGCTCCCGGCTGGACCTATTCTGACTTCCGCACCCGCTTCTACCCCGCCGCCGTGGCTAGGGCCTTCCCGGACGGGCCGCTCCGCTACGAACACCTGCGCGCTGCCGCTACCGCGATGGTCGGGTCGCGAATCATGGAAGACCGCTGATGGTCCACTCTCCTCTCTTTGGCCGGCGCGTCCACATCGCCGGCAGCATTTCCAAGGACCCCATGATTGCGACGCCCACCGACGTGGTGGCCGCGCGTGAGCTCGTGACCGGCCTCGTCCGCGCGCTGATGCGGCTCGGCGCGACGTTCGTCGTGCCAGTCGACGCCGAACCCAGGCGCGAGGATAACCATCCGATCTGCTTCGACTGGCTAGTCTGGCAGACCATCCGATCTTCACTCACGGCGCGTCCGTCCGACGCCCCCAACCCGCTCGCCGTTGCGATTCAGCACCACAAGAACGAGGACCAGATCCCCCGGGAGTTCCACTCATTGTGGGACGAGATGAGGGACTCCCCGCAGGTGCGGATCGAAAGCGCTGCGCGCTGGAACATGAACAGCAAGCGGATGGAGGCGCAGGCGCGCTACGGTGACATCCTGATTGCTCTCGGCGGGACTGAAGGCGTGCGTTTCCTTGCCGACCTCTACCATGCCGGGGGCAAACCCGTGATCCCGCTCAACCTCGCGATCACGCCCGACAACGAAGGCGGTCGCCGACTGTACTCGTTCGGCGAAGCCAGCTCTAACAGCCGGAAACTGTTCCAGATCGCGGATGGGGGCGACTCCCATGCCTGGATCAATCGCATCCGCTTCCCGGCGCGCCAATCCGTACCGGACCGCGTGACGGCGCTGGTCGACCTGCTGGAGAACCTCGAGCGACCACGCGCCTTCGCGGTCCGGCTATTGGCGCCTGACCACGCCGAGTACCCTGCGGTCCAAGGCTTCTTCGACACGGTCGTGCAACCCGTGCTCGAGGGTGAACTAGGCTACAGACTGACCGTCATTGACGGAAGGCAGGCCTATGAACACGCCCGCATTGACGAGGAGATCTTCGCGAAGCTTCACCGCTCCAGCGTAGTGGTCGCCGACATCACCGGTTCCAGACCCAACTGCTTCCTGGAACTTGGATACGCGCTCGGCCGCATGATTCCCACGATCGTGACCGCGCGGGACGGCTCCGACACCCCCTTCGACATCAAGACGCTTGCCGGCCTGCACTGGAAGACCAATGGTACGGCCGAGGAGCGCCGCGTGACGTTCCGCGAGCACTGGGAAGCGGTCCGCAACCGCCCGCCGCTGGTCAACGTGGAGGAACTGATCGCGTGACGACGAACCGCAACGAGGCCTTCATCTCGATCGACGTCGAGACGGCGGGACCGATCCCTGGCGAGTACAGCATGCTGTCGATCGGGGCATGCCTCGTGGCCGACCCGTCGACGACGTTCGCCTGCGAGCTAAAGCCGATCAACAACAAGTTCGTCCCAGAAGCGCTCGAGGTATCCGGGCTTTCACTCGATCAGCTCCATAAGACAGGAACGGCACCCGAGGCGGCCATGTCGCGGTTTCGCGATTGGATCATCGACGTCGCCGGTGACAGCGTGCCCGTCTTCGTCGGGTTCAACACGCCTTTCGATTGGTCGTTCGTCAACTACTACTTCCATCGCTTCACCGGCGACAATCCGTTTGGCTTCACCGCGCTGGACATCAAGGCGCTGTGGATGGGGATTTCGGGATGTAGCTGGGCCGACACTCGATCTAGCCGCATCGCCGAGGCAGTGCACCCGAAGCTCCATGGCGATCACGACGCCCTTCATGACGCGCAGTACCAAGCCGAACTGTTTCGGCTCGCGCTCGCTCAGCGCAGAGGACATGGGCCGCAAGCCTAGGTACGAGGCCAGGCCTTGTCCTGTCCCGCCTGTTGGCGCGCAAGATCATATCTAAGGCCGGATGCTTTCGCCCTACACCAAACCCCATCTCAGTTTCGCCGACCAGCTCGCTCTTCTCATGCAGCGCGGCTTGGTGTGACCGATCGGGCCAAGGCCGTCCTCCCCCTGCAGCGGATCGGCTATGGACGCCTTACGCCCTAATGGCAGCCGTTCAAGCAGCTCGTTCCCGATCCAAACGACGCGTCGCGGACCATCCGCATTGAGCAGTTCCAGGCAGGTGCCGAGTTCTCTCAGCTTCGAGCCTAGCGCTTACACCCCGCCCGGAGAGCAGAGCCAGCCGAGAGGATCGGATTCCACTCGCAACAGGGAAGGGCATTCGGTATGCTCTGCGAACCAGTTAGGCCGAGCCAAATGTCCGATCCTGCCACAGATGCTCACCTCCGGGCTCACGAGGATCGGCTTCGTGCATTGGAGAACGACCATATCTTCAGGCGGAACGCAGCTGTGGATGACGGATTTCATATCATTCGCGAATTCAGCCGAGCGGGAAAAGAGAATCGCTCTACTGCTTACCTTTATAGGAAGACTTGGGCTGGTCCCGTTAGCCGAGCCCTTGCCCTCGGAGTGATCATGACTATCGCCGTGATCTGGACGTACCTTCTTTTCTTTTGATCTCTGTCAGTCCCGCTTAAGGGGCGACAACGGCACCGACTTACTCCAACTGCGGGCTAACTCGGCGCCGTCGTCTGTTGGTCCGGCCGCAGCCCCGGCTGTATCTGCGTCCCGAACTCGCCGCTTTCGGTCGATAGTATCTGCACCTCTGAACTGAGCGTCAGAAACTTCGGCTCGGATGCTATCCGCACGTTCAAGCAGCGAATTATCTTCAGCCTCTCCAACCTTCTCCACTGACCTAGCCGCCACGCCGCCGCTCGCGCGAACACCCTGTCCGCTTGACGCCGACGGCCGAGCCAATCCGTTCGCATTTGGAGCGGTCAGATGCTCCTCGACTTCAGCCCGCATGTTGGCTCCGACCTGCCCGACGTATTTCGACATCAGTAGGTCGCGTTCGGCCGTAACCTGAGGATCGCTGCTGTACCAATGGGTCGCATTGGCCGGATCGAAGTCACGATAGACGAGAGGCGTGCTGGCGATCTCTGCCCGCGCGAATGCGAGAAACGCATCGCTGGTGTTGAGCAAGCCGCTTACGCTCTCGCCATCGCGCGCCGACCAGCGGGTTTCGAGGCGATCCGCTTCTTCGTAGAAACGGCGAGCTTCGCGACTGAAGCTCTGTGCTTCTGTGAGACTTGAACTGATACCGGAGGCGTTGCTTGACACGTCGGACCGAGAGCTTGTGGCAACTGATCGTTCAAACGCGTCCCTGTTCTGCGACCAGCCATGGTTCGTCGACCAGCTTTCTAGCGCATCTTCGATCCGAGACCCGTCGCGAGAGACTGCGGCGACATCACTGTCAGTCCAGCGGCGTGAAGCCCCCGCGCTTCCGCTGGCCGACGCGCCCACTTTAGCAACCCCAAAGTTCGCGCCAATTCCAGCGTTCGCGCTGAGCGATCCACTCACAAATCTTTCTGTCGCGATCGTATCAGCCACTTCGGCTCGCAGACCAAATCGGCTCTGGAGCATGCGCGATGCCTGATCCACCTCGTTGAAGCTGCTGGTGATGTTCGAGCGATCCTCTGCGCCGTAGCTGTTGGCGATCGACTGGTCGTTGCTCACCGCGTGGCGGAACTCGTTAAAGCGGTTGACGGCATTGCTCACGCTCTCACTCGCCTGATTGGACAGCGTCTCGCCGCGCGTGCGGGTCTCGCTCGCGACGCGAGACGCCTCGGTTGCCACCGACTGCGTCACCTGCGGGCTGAACGGCAGCCTAGAGACGGGAACGTCGAGCAGGTCGTTGGCGGCGAAGCTCGTTGAGAGCGTGCCGGTGTCGTTGTACGCGCGGGTCTGCGAAGCGCCATAGGTGAAGCTAGGCGCCTGGTTCCACTGATCGTGCTGGCGCGTCTGGATAGTCTGGTTGTCGAAGCTGGCGTTGCCCACGCCGATGTTGCCGGTCGATGCCTCGCGAGCGGCTTCCTCGGCGGCGTTCTGGGAAGGGTTGAGGTAGCTGGTCGCCTGACTCGAAATCGCCATCGCGCCCTTCGCAATGCCGCCGGCCAGGAACGGGATGGATGCGACGAGATAGCCGGCAAGCATGCCGATATCGTCATTGGCCTCGCTCATGCCCGTGAAGCTCGCCAGCGTTAGTCCGTTACCGCCCCCTGCCCCGGCCACCTCCGACGCGCCCTTGAACATCATGACCATGTGCAGGATGACGTAGAGCGGACCCCAGGCGGCAAGATAGAAGAAGCCGGTGACATAGCCGCGCAACGCCAGTGGGCCGCTCTTGGGCATCAGGAACAGCGGAAAGAGCACGGGAAACAGCGCGTAGAAGACGACGGTCAGCACGATATTGAGCACCGGCACCCACTTCATCGCCGAATGCGCGATCGAGCCGTAGGTCCGCTTGGTCTGGATCTCCGCGCGGGTCTGCGCATAGACATCGACGCTGCCGGTGCCCGTCGCACCCGCGGCCGAATGCATCGCTTGGCTCATGGCATTAATCGTCAGCGTCTGCTTGAGGATCTCACTGGCGGAGGCCGAGACACCGGTCAGGTAGCGATAGGCGACCGGCAGGTCTGCAAAGAGCTTGGCCTTGGCGAGATCGGCGCTCTGCCGCGGATAGAGCTGCCGTCCGAAGATGCGACCCAAATCGTCCGTCATGCCGGCCCACTGCATGCTGAGCGTCGTGTAGCCGTCGCGACAGGTCTCGATCGACGAGGTCACCGCGCCGTCGGCATCCCGGGTCAGGAAGCGCTGTGCACGCGCCTGACTGCCGGGGCCGATAGCCCCCCAGATGTCGGGTGCTTTGCTCAGCGTCTCCATCGAATAGCGGCCGAGCAGGACATCGTAGAACACGCACTGCCGGAAATGCTCGTCGAGGTTGGCGGCGAACTCGGGATCGTTGATGCGCAGGTTCTGCGTCGCCTCGAACAGCCGCGAGCCATAGATCATGCCATTACGGCTGTAATCAAGGTCGCCCGGCAACCCGAACACGAGCTCGGCCGAGCCGACGAGGTAGTCCCCGACCTGCGAGGTGAAGCTCGCCATCATCGCCAGCCCCAACGGGACATTCGCCACCTGCGCCGGTGCGAGGCTCGGGTTGATGCGATCGGTGACGTGGACGTCGAGCCGCGGCACCATCAGCACCATGTACATGAGCGTCGCCTGCAGAAACCAGTTGAGCCAGGCGCGCCAGTCGGCATTGAACGCGACGATCACCACCGAGTACGCCAGACCCATGACCATGCAGACCTGGAGCAGGCTCTTGTAGCCGCCGTCGCCGGTCCAAGCCGCAACGGCGTTCAGGACGTTCACGACATATTCGCCGCCACCGATCGTGAAGAGTTCAACCGTCGCCATTGTCCGTGCTCATTTTGAGGGTGGGTGGGTCACCGGCTGGGTGCCCGGCGACCGGAGGTGCGCTAGTTCAATCCCCGCGCGCTCACGCCGCGCGACCAGTCGAGTGCCGCCGCCATGCCCGGCGACATCGAGTTGGCGAGGACGTTCTCGAGGAACTGCGTCTTCTGGATGATTGCCATGATCGCGGTGATCCGCGCCTGCGTGGTCTGCTGCCGGTCGGCGAGCGTCGTCCGCGCGGTGTTGATCTGCGCGCTCCAGGCGGTCAACTTGGCTTCGTCGGCGGCGATGAAGCTTGCTTTCGACTTGCCGACCTCGCTCACCAGCTGGTCGAGGATCGCGTAGAGCAGATCGATCGAGGCGATCTCGGCGAGCGTCGCGCGATCGTCGGTCGACAGGCCGCGGGCATAGGCCGCCTGCACCGTCAGGATCTTGTAGAGCGGCACCGAGGCGATCTGCAGCAGCTCCTTCTGCTCGGGCGTAATCGCACTGTCGGTGCGGATCGCATCGACCATGCCGTCGATGAGCGCCGTCACGCGGGGGCGGATCGCCTTGACGGTCGGCACATCGAGCGGCTTCAAGGTCGGGCTGAGGCACTGGTCCTCGGTGTCGCAGGCATAGACCTGGACCGCGCTTGCGCTGGTGCCGTCGAGCAGCGCGGTCACGAGCGTCGAGGTCATGTCACCCGTCAGCGGCTGGAACCGGCCCGGGTCACTGTCGGTCGGCGGCACGTAGATGATCGTGCCGACCATGGTCATCACGTACTCCGCCAGCTCGCGGTCGAAACTGCCGCCGGCATTGAAGAACTTCGAGCCCTTGAGCACATGCCAGGTGTAGTTGCGTGGTACCGCCGAGTTGACCGCATCCCACTTCGCAGGATCGGCACCGTCGATGGTCGAGCGGCGCTCGCCCTTGTTGCCGCAGCCATGCTTGGCAGCGGCATAGTCCGAGAAGACGCCGTCCGAGTTGCCGATCGCTTCGCAGATCGCCTTGTCGGCGAGATCGCCTTTCGGCCAAACCGAGCCGACCAGGGCCTGCGCGGCCTCGCAGCTCGAGATGTTGAGCGCGTTCATCATCTGCGCCTTCTGCGCAAACTCATCCATGACCTTCGAGCATTCCGGGCAGACGGTGTCGATCGCGAGCTTGAAGGCGAAGCCGACCGCGTTGTTCGCCACGGCCTTCAGCATGGCGACGATCTCGCTCGCGTTGATGAACGAGAAGGAGCCGGCAAACAGGTCGATGCCGCCGCAGCCTGCACGCGCGGAGGGCAGCTGGAGGTTGGCGAGGTTGGTCGTCTTCTGCGGGAAGCGCGTCCAGACGTTGCCGAGGCTGTAATAGCCGGCCGACTGTCCCTGGAAGGCACTTGGTCCGGTGACGTTGGCGGCGCCGCCCGCATCGCGGACGAAATCTTCCATCGCCTTGGCGACTTGGGCGCTCGCGGGCGCGACCGGCACGATCATCGGCACAAGCGCGCCGGCGACGCCGAGGCTGCAGCCGAGCGCCGCCAAGCCAATGCTCGCGCGCCTGACTGCGCGCTTCGCTGCTGCCACCGCACGCTGGTGATGGCCACGCCGCGGGCGTGGCGACGGAGGGTCAATAATCACTGCCGGCCTTTCTCTGGGTGAGCGCGAAGATGCGGTCCATCAGCTCGTCGGCGGCGATGACGCCGTAGCCGATCGGAATGGGGGTGCGGGTTGCACTGTCGAACAGCACAACCGCGGGCGTGACCTGCGAGGTCAGCCCCATGGCAGCGCGCTGGTTGGTCTCGACGGTGTAGCGGGGGAAGGTCTCGGACGGACCGCCATCGGTCGAGATGGCGCGCACGGTGATGCCGTGCGTGTCGGCGACCGCCTTTACGATCGGCGACATCACCGAGCAGGCGCCGCAGCTCTGCGCGAAGAAGTAGAACAGCCCGTAGCGCTTGCCGAGTTGGCTGAGCGTGCGGTCGCGTTCGGCCTTGCGGGTATCGAGCCACTGCCGCTTGGCGACGGTCCCGACCGGCCGCTGGAGCGTGTAGTCGAGCTCCGGCGTCTGCCAGATCGCCCGCTGCCACACGTCTCCGAACAGCGAGGCTCGATCGAGCTGCGCGCGCTGGAAGCGGATATAGGCCGTGACGTTCGCCGGGCTGGGATCGAGGATTGCGCGTGCCTTGAGCTCGCGCAGCTCGGTCGTGACCGCCTCGAGTTGCTCCGCGGCCGTGGAGACTGGTGCAGACGGGGGCGCGGCCTCCGGCTCGGCCGGGCGGGGCCGCTCGCAATAGAACCAGGTCCCGAGCTGGCGATCCTCGCAGTAGAAGCGATCGCCTTGCTGGGCGGTCGGGGCTGCCTGGGCCGGCACGGCGGCGATGGCGTCCCGCGCAGACGGCATGGCCGCTGCGAGGATCATCGCCGCGACGGCGAGTCGATGGAGACGTCTCTTCATCGGCGGGGTCCGTTCAGCGTGTAGAAGTCGGTGATCTTCTGCTGGACCGCAGTCACGGTGCTCAGCTCCTCGGGCAGTCGCGCGGCGTCCTGGAACTCTGCATAGACCTCGGAGAAATCCATGGCGGACAGGTCGAGCCGGGCGAACTCGTCGACCGTGAAGCCGAGGCAAGTCTCCCGTTTCGGCGAGCCCCACGGCTTGCCGATCTGCGGACGACCCTGCTCCTGCAGGATGCGGCTGAGCTTGGACTCGAAGCAGCAATAGGCCTTGCGCTTGGTCACGCAGACGCCGAGCACGCTGCTCGCACAGTAGCTGCCGACATAGTGGCAGAGGCCCGTCGCATCGCGCTGGTGGAGCAGGATCTCCTCGCGCGAGCAGCCGAGCGCGACGAGCAGCTGGCTACCGGGGATCAGCGGAAAGGCCTTGCCCTTGCAGCAGTTGAGGACGCCGAACACGGCGCTTTTGCAGGTGTTACGCGTGCCCTTGAACAGACTGAGCGTGGCGGGATCGAACTCCCGCCCGGCCTGCGCGGCAGCGTTGAGCGCGACCGCGGCGTCCTTGAATTCGGCGTTCGGCTGGCGATCGATCGTCTCGCAATCGCCGTTGATGCAGTAGATGTCGCCGTCACAGATATACTGCTTGTCCGGGCCGACCTGGTCGGGGATCGCGCAGCGGTAGATGCGCTCCCAGGTGGTGCATGGCTCGTCTTCGCTCAGGCATTCTCGCCGTGCGAAGCTGCAAGCCGGGTTAGCGTCGAGGCTTCCGCAATCTTGGCGCTCTACCGCGCGCGAGCACTGATAGCTCCTCTCCCAGGCCCAGCACGGCCGCGTGACAGCGACGCCGTTGATCGTCCGCGTGACCGGATCGCTCGACGTGCAGGTCTCGGCTTGCTCGACGCAGCCCGTGTCGGCCCCGAGGCCCGCGCACCCGCTTTCATCGCGGCGCTCCGCGATCGTGTCGTGCCCTTCCGTGCCGCGGAGCTGCGCACCTGCCACTTCGCTGGTGCAGAGCAGTTCGTCGACAGGTTCGCCGGGTTCGGTGCACCATGGCCGACCGGATTGGTTCCTGCCACCCTGCAGGCAGCGTCCCGGACGCGAACCGGTGACGGTGCAGCTCGCCGTTTCGAACAGCGCGCAATCATCGACATCGTTGAACGCGGCGTTGAACCCGCTGCACCAATAGCGATAGCGCGTCGCACGCGTCACCGAGACGGTGAGCGGAACCGTGCAGCGCTCGATCTTTTGCTCGAGTGCGAGGCCGTCATTGCAGGTCGCCTCATAGCTGCCGTTCGAGGCGCTGCCGGGCGGAAGCTCGCGACAGCTGCCCTGCGCGCCGCCGACACCCATGCCGCTGACATAGGTGTTCGGATCAGCAGCGACCGCCTGGCCGCGCGCGATCGTCGCCTCGATGTCGCCAAGCGGAATACGCGGACGTCGCTCGACCGAGGAGCGCATCGTCTGATAGCCCTCGTGGCTGGCCGCAGCGGCGCTGGCGGCTCGCGCGAGCGCATCGGGATCGTCGAACAGCGACGACTGCGATGGCGACGCGTCGAAGTTGGGGACGCTGTCCGCGGTAGGGACACGCTTCGCCGCATCCTGCGCCTGCGCAGCGATCCCGGCTGCGAAGGCCTTGCCATCGCTCCGCGCCCGGCTCGGATCTGCGGCCTGGCCGAATGCACCGCTGCCCGTGAGACCGGTCGCGAACATGAGCATGAGCAGCGCGATGCCACGCCGATTGTTGCCTGGCGGCTTCATCGCGCCGATCCTTCGAGGCGAGCCCGATAGAGGTCGGCGATACCTGCGCCGGGACCCGAGCCCTGCGCGAAGGTATCGAGCGCATGGCCGAGGCTGACATTGCCCGACATGCGGTCGTGCGGCGGCACATGCGTGGTGCAATCGAACCCGTCGCACAGGTCGAAGTCGGTCGAGGTGACGACATAGGTCGGGACCGTCGTGACCGCGAACGCGCGGAACAGCCGCGGGTCGATCCCGACGGCGTTGCTGCTCCCTGCGGGCACGACCCTGGCGAGCGCGCCCGTGAACTGCTTCACAGAGTTGCCTGGGAACCCGCGGAAGACGACAACGCCTCCGGCGCGCCCGACATCGTCGATCATCTGGCGCAGCGACGCGGCGGGCATCGAGAGACTGGCGAACGCCACCAGCCGCGGCGCATCATCGGCAGATCCGGCCTCGCGCCCGGCGGCGGCTACCATCGCGTCGAAATCGAAGGCATTACCCGGTCGCGCATTGACGGCAGCGGTGCGCGCATGCCGCGCGGCGTTCGCCCGGGCGGCAGCCGCGCTCGCCGCAGCCTGCGTCTTCACCGCGTCCCCGCGCCTGGCGATGACCTTGCCGAACGCCTCGGCATCCTCTGGCGAAAGCCTGGCACGCTCGCGGACCTTGGCGAGATCGAGGCCGTCCACGGTCTGTGCGCCGCCGCCGCTCGCGAGCCCGAGCGCCAGCCCGAGCGCGGTCAGCACGGCGCTGATGATGAGGGGATGACGGCGCATCACAGCACGCAGCAATTGCGTTTGCGCCAGACGAGATAGCCCATATCTTCTCCGATCGCGGGATAGACCTGGCCAGCCGACATGAAGGTCGTGGACGCGCCGATCGGCGCGCAGGCGTAGCGCCCGCTGGTCTGGGGATTGGGATTGGTGGCCTGGAACCGGTATTGCTGCTTGCGCATCACCGGCATCAGATATTTGCCGCACAGGCCCTTGGAGCCCATCGTGCCCCAGGCGACGAGCTCGCGGTGGAGCTTGTAGGCGAAGCGGGCGAGCGCGAGGCGCGACGCCTGCACATGGCCGATCGAGGCGCCGATATTGCCGTTCAGCGGGTACATCGTCCCCTGGCATCCCGCGCACCAGAACAAGGGATCGGTCGGCAGCTTGGCGGTCGCGGCGATGCAGTCGGCAGCGCAGGCGGCGAGCGCGAGCGGATTGGCGAACAGCACCGCTTCGGGGTTGATCAAGGCGGTGAGCTCGCTGTCCTGCCACAGCGGGTCGATCTCGGTCAGGTACAGGATGTCGATCGAGCCCGTCTCGAGACACAGGAAATCGGTGACGATCTCCATCCAGTAGATCAGCGGATAGGCGTACCAGTGGACGTGCCAGCCGCTAGTGTTCTGCGCCTTGCCGCCAACCGCGCTCGGACCGGCGATCGTCTTGAACCCGATGTCGAACCCCGGATCCAGCTTCAGCCCGCCGAGATTGACGAAGCACCAGGGCTTCATGCTGACGTCGGCCAGCCGCACCGGCTCCCAGAAGCCCATCGCGATGCCGGGCCTGATCCCGCAATTGCAGACGGGCAAGTTCGGGTTGTCGGTGTCGGGTCGCCCCGCGATCGACGGCCAGATCTTGAGGCCGCCGACCGACATAGGGAACAGGCAGCTCCAGCAGATATCCGTGATCGGATTGACGAAGCGGCCCGTGCAGCGCCCGGGCGTGCCTGCGGCACGCGCCGGCGACGCGAGCACAAGCGCAGCCAGCGCGATGACGGCGGCGAGAAGTATGAGCGTCACGCGGGTGCGGCGGATTCGCTGCTGGTGGCGCTGGCGTGCCGCCACGAGCCATGCCGGCGGATTTGGAGTATGTGCGGTCACTTGCCGCCCTCCTTTGCTTTGGGGATGGCGATTTCGCTGACCTTGAGTGTCCGCCCCGCTTGCTCGATCACCGCCGGCACCGCGCGCACGCCGAACTTGGTCGTAAGCGTGCCCGACTGGTCGAAATAGAAGCGGCGCTGCTCGGCCTTCATCAGCGTGAAGGGCGAGCCGCGCACGAGGATGAGCTTGGCGTTCAGCGCCGTCGTCCGGCCCATCGCCCAAGCGACCTGCGCCGGATCATCGCCATCCAGGAAGACAAGCCGCTGGCGCAGCGGAACGGTGTCGAGCGGGTTCACGCGGGTCCCCCGCGCCACGACCACACGGCCCTTTGCATCGCGAAGATCCTGCTCGACGGTGATGGTGGGATCATGGGTCCAGCTTCTCGACTGGCTCGCGGCGACGATGCCCTTGACCGCAGGCGGCCGCTTGACCCGCGCTTCGGTGCGCGCGGCCAGCTCGCGATTGGCGCGATCGAGCGCGCCCGACGCCTGCATCGTGGTGAGCTTGTTCTGGATGACCGACAAAAGATCGGTCTCGATGACCGGAAACACCGCGCCCTGCTGACCATAGTCGCGCGCGGAGACCGCCTGCGACATGAGGGACAGGATCGTGGCGCTGGAAAGGAGGAGGAGCCGCTTCACAGGATCGCCCTCCCCACCCCGATGATGCGCGGACGGCAGACCCAGCCGATCGCGGCATAGCGGCTGTCGAAGCTGTCGCGGTGGGGCGTGCCCACGAAGTAGCAACCGCGCGGGATGATGCCGGTCGGTCCCAGCGCGAGCGGCTCGCCGAACCGCGTTGCCGGCTTGGCCAGCGCTACGGGCCGAGCGTTGACCGAGAATAGCCGGCCATGCCGCTCGACCCGGTCGCCGGCGACGCCATAGACGATCTTGCCGAACGGCTGCGGGCGAGCGCCGAAATGACGGGCGAGCAAGGATCCAGGCGGCGGCTCGAAGAAAATGAAGTCGCCGCGGACCGGCACCCGCCGCCGATCGATCATGAACGCCCAGTTCGGCAGGCTGGTCGTGGCATTGACCAGCAGCGCGTGGTCGTCGCTCCAGCGGGCAAGCTCGCCGAGGCTCACCAAGCCGATGCCGACCGCGGCATAGACCAGATAGCGCCGGCGCCGGGCCGGGCCCAAGAAAGCGGGCGCCGGCTGCGTCTCAACGAGGGTCATGACCGCCCTCCAGCGCGCGCTTGACCTCGGTACGGACAAGCTCAGTGCGATCGGGCACGCTCTTGCCGAGCGTCGCCTCGGTGACGAGGACGGTAGTGCCGTCGGCACCTAGCGCACTGACCGACCGGTTGATGGCGGCGAGATAGGCGGCGGTGCGGCTGGCGGTCTGCTCGGGCGTGCCGCCATTGCGGCTCTCGGCGGCCACGAAATCGCCGACCAGGGTCGACAGGCTGACCGACACGATCTGCCGCTTCGAGATGTCGAGCAGCAAGCGCGTCGCCCATGCCGCCCAGATCATTCCACCAAGCAGGAGAATTGTCGCCAGGACGTGCCCTACGGGCCAGCCGGCGATTGTCCGCCGGGTCGGCGCCAGGGTGATGGCATCGCTCATTGCTCATTCTTTCGGGAAAGCTCGCGCCGCATGCGGGCAGCGAAGGCAGGCAGCCGGGCGACGAGGAACAGCAGCGCGAGCGCAGCCGTGAGGCCCACAAGCTGGAGGTCGAACTCGGCGCGGCGTGCGGCGTCGGCGGCGAGATAGTGGCTCGCGAGATTGCCGAGGTGCGCGAACAGGATCGGCAGGCGGGCATCGGCGGCGAGAATCACCACCGCCAGGATCGTGCCGAGCGTGACGAGCAGCGTCCCGCCGAGCCATAGCGTGGTGCTCAGGGCCAGGTGGCACGCGTCGGCGAGAAAACGCCGCAGCCGCACCCTACGGCCGCCAAGTGGCCGAGGATCAAGCGCGGACATGCTGCGCCTCCTTCGTCTTCGGGGCCTGAGCCGTATCCGGAAACGCCACGGCCTCGAGCGCCTGTTCGATCGTGTCGCCCGCGACCATGCGGCGCTCGATCGCGGCATAGGTATCCGGTGAGGACGAGAAGAGCGTCGCCGAATAAGGATCGAGCACGAGCCGACCGAGCGCCTGAACCTCGGGACCGCGGATGAAGACCTCCGAATATTCCGAGCCGCTGCGCTTCAGCGAGCGGATCAGGCTCTCGGTACGATCGTCCATGTCAAGCCGCTCGGACTTGCGGAAGTCGGCGATGGTCTCCGGCTTCTGCTGGAGAACCAGCATCCAGTCGCTGTTCTCGAGTGCGGCGGTCGCGCCGCCCGACTTGTAGAAGTCGTTGAGCGACTGCGTCGCGGTCGCCAGCGCGCCACCGTATTTGCGCGCGGTACGGGCATAGGTCTCGACGAATTCGGACATCGAGCCGCCCTTCAGCATGCTCCAGGCCTCATCGATCAGCAGCAGCTTCTTCACCGAGCGAGGGCTTCGGGTCATCGCCTGGCTGGTCATGAACATGATCGCGGTCAGCACGACCGAGCGCAGCTCTTCCCGCGTCGCCAGGTCCGACATCTCGAACACGGTGAAGTCCGACTCGAGCTTGAGCGTCGCCTGACCGTTGAAGAACCCGCCGTACGTGCCGCCCGACAGGAACGGTCCCATCGCGATCGCTAGGTTGGCGGCATCGGGATTGCCGGTGTCGGTGAGCGCTCGCGCGACGCCGTCGATCGAGCCTGCATGCCCCGCGGCTTCCCACACTTGGTTCACC
This sequence comes from Sphingomonas sp. Tas61C01, assembly GCF_052567495.1. NCBI lineage: Bacteria > Pseudomonadati > Pseudomonadota > Alphaproteobacteria > Sphingomonadales > Sphingomonadaceae > Sphingomonas > Sphingomonas sp. Tas61C01. The sequence continues at coordinate 474,366 of NZ_CP199583.1, read as the reverse complement.
GCTTGGTCAATCAGGCCGCGCTCGGTGTCGGTCAGGCGGTCGATGAACCGCGCCATCTGCCCGACGATGCTCTTCAGCATCGCCATGCAGTCGAGGCGATAATCCTCGTCTGCGGCCACTCGGTCGGCGTCGATCATCGAGAAGGGATTGAGGCAGAAGCCCGAGGCCAGCGTGAACTCGATGAACGCGCCGCCCTGGAGCCGGCACGAGTTCATGAAGCTGCGGCCGTCGTCGATCACGACGACCTTGGCACCAGCCCCGCACAAGGCTGCGCACATCTCCTGCAGCAGCACCGACTTGCCCGATCCCGACTTGCCGAGGATCGCGACATTGTGGTTGCCCGCGCCATTCTCGAACGGCGACCAGAAGAAGGGCTGCCCGCGCCGCCCGACGAACAGGAGATGCGGGACGTTGCCGCCGAGATACTCGCCCTGGACCGGCGCGATGTTGGCCGCTGTCGTCGACAGCATGGTGCGCATGCGCTTGCACCGCTCCATGTCGGTGCCGAGCCCGTCACCCAGGGTCATCGGCATGGCCGCGAGCAACCCCTGGATCTGCAGGTAGCGCTCGTCGGCAAGGTCCCAGCCGGCTGCCTTGTAGAGCGACTTGATCGTGCGCTCGTTGCGGTCGCCCTGCCCTTCGGGCGAGAAGGCCGTGACCCCGTAGAAGGCGCGCACCAGCCGGCGGCCTTCCTGCATCTGCGCCTGAACCTCGCGCCACTCGGCCGCCTGCTCGCGCAGCTTCGGCAGATAGCGGGCCGAGCGGCCCTCGCTGAGCGAGGTCGTGCGCAGGAACTTCATGCCAGCGCGCGCCGAGGCCGCTTCCTGGTCGGGATAGACGAGGCAGAGCATCGTCGCTGCCGGACAGGGCATGCGCAGCTTGTCGGTGAACAGGTCGCCGATCAGGCGAGCGCATTCCCACGGCGCCCAGCGCGCCGGCATGTTGCGCACGCCGAAATGCCTGACGTCGAAACGGTCGGGATAGATCTCTCCGATCTCGGGCGCGCCTTCATCCGTGGCACCAGTCGGCCGGAAGCGCTCGGTGCGCAGGCACAGCCGGCTCTCCTCGACGACCAGCTCGATGTCGCGACGGATCGCCTGATCGGCGATCGGGTCGAGCGGGTTGTAGCCGATTGTATCGTCCTGCGGCGCGGTCGTCGGCGAGGTCAGATCATCGAGGAAGGCGATCAGTTGCACAGGATCGACATTGGCCACTGGCACGTCGAGCGAGCGCAGCACGCCCGTCAGGCTCTCGCGGACAGCAACCAGCTCCTCCTTGGTGGTGGCGCTGCCCGCAGGAACGCCGACCGAGATGAGGATCTGATGATGGCGTGCATGGAAGGGCGCGCTTGCCGAGCCGCTGGTCCAGACCAAATCGTAAAGGCACGCCGCGCGGCGCCGCGCGATGGCTTCATAGACCCCGCCCCGCGCATAGCGCGGCAGGAACCATGGCGCGATGTTGCGGCCGATACGTGGGGAAGCCCAGTGGACGATCTGGACGCAGGCACCCGCCGGCAGGCCTTCTGAAAAGAATTGGCCGAGCAGGTCGCCGGTCCGCTCGTCCGCGCCGACCAGTGGTGCCACGTTGAGCACGAAACCCATTGAGCGCGCGTTGATGTACAGCCGTGTCGCGGGCTCGTAGACACGGTAGGGCAAAAAGCTCGACAGCATGTCGAGACCGATCACCGGACGCGCTGCTTCCTGCGCGTCGGCGTCGCCGAACAGCCCGCGCGACAGGGTGTCATAGAGGGTGCGGAACGACAGGCTCATTTCGGCGCGTCCTTCGAGCTGGTCGCGGGCGCGAACACCCCATCGAGGTCAGGCTCGGCCGGTGTCCGGCCCAACTGCTCCATCGCAGGTTTGGCGAGGGCGCGGACGCGCCCCGCCGCGATGGCTCCGGCAATGCCAGCCGATGGCTTCGACTTGGTCGAAACTGCGCCCGGACGCATGCTCCCGATCACCGGCAGGGTCTGCGAACGCTCGAGGGGCACCTTGCTCAGATCGATGGTCGCGGGCCGGGCGATGCGGCGCCCGGCCTTAGCCGCAGCAAGTGCCTCCGACGTCGGTCCTGCGATGATGCCGGTCCGGGGGAGCGCACCGACCGCGGTAATAGGGTGAGGGGCTTGAGCGGGGAGTGACTCAAGCCCCTCGATTGCCGGAGCGGATGCTCCAGCAATCACCTCGCGCAGGGAGGAAGGGGCGGAACTGCGCGAGATCTCGAAACTGGGTGTGAAGGTGGCCTCGCCGGAAGCTGCCCTGTTCGCGGAGCCGACCGGCGTCACGGTCCAGGCGGCATCCTCGACGACGACATGCGCTGTCGCTTCGTCGTGGAGCACGCCCGCACGATCGACATGCGCCGGGAACACAACCCGGAGCGTCCGCTCGCCGGTGCGGCCGACGGGTCCCGAAGCTTGCGTCGACCGGAACGGCTGCAGTCGGACGTGGGGCTCGCGATCGGCCTCGGCGTCGTCTGAGCCGACCATCGTCTGGACCGCGCGGGCATCGATCGCCGACATCGGCGAGCATGTGCCGTCGGGTGCCCGGCAGGCGAAATCACCGCTGACATTCCCGCCCAGAGTGGCGCAGCCGGTGCTCGCGAGGAGCGCGGCTAGTGCAGTGCCGCACAGCGCTGCCCGGATCACCAGGCCGACGTGGCGATCGCGACGGAGTGCGGTGCGGGTCATGCCGCACCCCCGGCGACGAACGCCTTGAGCTGTGCCGCGGGGCGGAAGCCCTCGAGCACCGCACCATCGGCGCGGATGATGACCGGGGTGCCGCCAAAGCCGTGCTGCTTGGCGAACGCCTCATTGGCGTCGAGCCCGCTGGTGTCGCACTTGCCGCCAGCCGGCAACGCCTTCTGGTCATAGGCGGCGTGCAGGGCACGCGCCGGATCCTTCGAACAGAGCACGCGCTCGGCGGTGCTCCGGCTCGCCGCGCCGAAGATCGAGATCGGCCGCTCCTCGACCCGCGCACCGATCGCGCGCAGTTCGTCGGTCAGCCGGCGACAATAACTGCAGGCGAAGTCGCTGAGCACGACAAGCTTGGGTCCGTTTGCGGGTCCCCAGTGGATCGCGCCGGCGGCGGGCAGCTCACCGAGGTCCACCTTGGCTGGCGTCGCGGGTGCCTGAGGCGGCGCGGTCTCGTCGGCTTCTGCCTTCTGGCGCGCCGCGCCGGCGACGAGCAGGTCGGGGTTGAGCGCGAGCAGCCGCGTCGCGGTCAGGTCCGCCCGGGTTTCCATGTCGTAGACGCGGCCGATCATCAGGTAGCGCGCACCGCGATCGACGTAGAACAGCGTGGTGCCCGCGACGACCTCGCAGATCCCGCCGAGCCCACCGCAGTCGACCGCATTGATCACGGTCTTCGGCAGGCGCTTGGCGAGCGCGGCGAGCACCGCCTTTGCTTCCGTGCCGGCCGCGATCGTCGGCGTCGACGCGTGCGCAGCGACCGCGTTGGCGAGCATGCCGGTGCTGACACCAACGCCGAGCGACGCGGCCGACAGCAACGTCCAGAAAGCGCGACCTTCAAGTCGCCTGAAACGATCGAGCTGCAATGCCCGAGAAAAGACAGAAGAAGTCATTGCGTGTTCCTCACGTAAACGCCGTCCAGAAAGACGATTTCGACATCGATGCCGGTCGGCATCTCGATAACCGGCTGGTATTGCTCGGCCCGCTCGATCAGATATTTGGAGACCGTGTCGGCGGCGTCGCCGGCACCTTGGCCGAGCCCGCCGGTGACGATGTCGCCGGGCGACAGCTTTTCGCGGGTGCCGTCGGCACCTTGCGTGATCCCGGAGAAGACGCTGTTCGCATTGGCCGAGAAGCCCCGGCCGAAGCCGCCGACGATCCCGGCGATCAGCGCCTGGCTGACGAGACTGCCCTCGCGGCTGACGACGCGACCGCGCACGCCGGTCTTGCCGGCAAAGCTGATGAAGCCCTTGACCTCGCTCACCGCGACCCGGCCGCCGGGCTGGTCGCAGGTCATCTTGGCGAGTTTCACATAGACCTTCTCTGCCGAGAGATCGCCGCGCGCCGCGCCGTTGACGACACAGCCCTGGATGCGAGTCGTGAGCAGCTTGCCGTTGTTGACGACCGAGCGTGCCGGTCCGGTGATCCGCAGGACAACCGGGAGCGGATCGGTCTGGCTCGTGACGCCTGCCGAGGCATCGACGCCGACGATGACACGCGCCGGAGCGTAGCTGTTCGGCGGCAGATACTCGGGACTGTCCTCCACCTCGATCGGCGGCGCGCCCGGACGACCTGACCGAAGCCCCGTCTTGGTCGCTCCTGCGCTCTCGGGGGCACCTGTGCCGAACGACAAGGTCTTGACCTGCCGTTCGGGCGGCGCAGCCTCGCTTCCGGGCGTAGCGGCGAGATCGGGCGACAACGGCGAGCCGGACGGTACCGACGAACCCTGTGCGGAATAGCTGCCGCCGGGCCCGTAGGCCGGTGCGGGCGTGGTCGCCGGCGGGGTCTGCGCGGCGCGGCTCGCCTCTGCGCGCAGCCCGGCATTCTCGGCCGACAGCGCGTCGATGGTGCGCGCGCCGTCGGTGCGCATCGCCTGGTTTTCGGCGGCGAGCGCATCGAGCTTGGCTTGCAGCTCGCTCGGGTTGGTACGGCCGTCCTCGAGCGCCTTCAGTTGGCGCGCCTGGGCGTCGAGCCGATTGCCGTAGATCGCGACGAATTCCTTCTGGCTGAGGTCACGGTTGACGATGCCGTCGGTTTCGATCCGCCGCGGCGCGTCGGGATTGGCGACGCCGCCATCGGGAGAGCCGCCGAGCACGAACCAGGCGCCGAGCAATGCGACCGCACCGCCGCCGCCCAGCAGGATCATCTTCTGGCGTCGCGCGGTCTTTGCGTTGAGGGCGCCGAGTGCGCCGCCTGCCGGCAACTCGGCATCGCGGTTCTCGACCGGTATGTGCGGCTGGGTGGAGCTCACCATGCCCCCTCTCCCGCCATGCCGACGAGCCACACGCTGGTAGCCGCGCCGGGTGCTAGCTCGGGTGTCGCGACGCTGAGCGCCAGCGTGCCGGAAGGAGCGATATCACTCGCGCGAACCGACGCCGGCTTGGTCCCGCGATTGTCTATGCGGAGCACCTTGCCCACGAGTGCGGCGCCGCGATACTCGGCGATCAGACGGACGCTGAGGTCGCCGATGCGCGTCGGGGCGGCGGCGACCTGCCGCAGCTGGTAGCCGTCCACGGTAGCGGACGTTGCCATGGCCTGGATGAGCCGCACCGCGGTTTCGCGCGGGCCGGACTTAGCCTCCCATTCCGCCGCCTTCTCAACGCCGAGCGCCGGATTGGTGACGAAGATCTGTTCGGCCTCGTCGCCGCCGATCGTGCAAGCGAACTTGTAGACATAGCCCTTCTTCGAGGTGGCGAAGAAGCTTAGCGACCGTGCGGCGAACCCGTCCGGGACGGACAGGTAGATGTCTCCACGGATCGGCTCGTTGGTGACCGTAAAGTCGTTGTAGGGATAGCCAGTCGACACCTTGCTGACGCTGGCAAATCCGTCGCCGACCAGCGCGATGCGGGTCAGGTCACGCGAGGACACGACACAATCAACGCGGGCATTGTCCGCAGCCTGCCGGTACTGGTCCGCCCAGGCAGGCGTGGCGCCGAGCACCAGGGCCGCGCCGATCAGCGCGAAGCCAAGCGGCTTCAGCCCGAGATCGATCGGCCGCGAGGCGCCAGCCACGACCGAGGTCGCGCCGGCCGCGAGCAGCCATGTGGGTGGGATGCAGATCACTTAACGTGCCTCCTTGGGCGAATGGACGAGCGCGAAGCTCGTGAGAGAGAGGCGGAGGCCGGCGTAGCTCCAGCCGAAGCGAAACCGCTTGGTCTCGCTGGCAATCACCTGGCCGCCGACGAAGGTCTTGAGGTCACCCTCGACTTCCGACGTCAGGCCCTTGGGGTCGACGGTCATGCCGTTGATCACGAAGGCCTGGCTGACGTCGGAACCGCGCTGCTCGGTTACGATCTTGACGAGCTCGGCCTTGAGCGCGCCGTGTGCTGCCGGGTCGGCGAGCTTGAGGATCTGCTCCATCCAATAGTCGAGGCCGGCCGGCGACCGGTTCAGCAGCATCAGCGCGACGTCGCGCGTCACCAACTCGAGATAATCGGCCTCGACGCCCGACGAGCTGATCGTCAGAGGACGCGTCGCGATCGGTTGCAGGACGATCTCACGGTCTTTCGACGACAATGCCGAGAACAGGGCGATGTTGGTGACGAACGAGGCGGCGGCGGCGAGCAGCAGCACCTTGCGCTGCCGCAACAAGGACTGGCTGCGCTGATGCGCGATGTCGGCGAGCATATCGTCCTCCCTCAGCCGGCCAGCAGGCGACAATGGGAGGGCGGAGTGGCTTTCAGCCTGACAAAGGTCGCACCCAGATACCAATAGGCGGCATGGATCACCCACGAGCTGGCTCGGCCAGCTTTTGCCTTGCGCAGCGCAAACCACGCTCCGCAGGAGAGTATGATGCCAATCAGGATATGCTGGGTGAGAATTCCCCAGGCGAACGGGATCGCCAGCCCCATGAATTCATCAAGGGTCCAAAGGCCGATGAGCTCGGGATCATCGAGACGCCTGGGAACGATATACTTGTCAGACATGGCTGCCGCCCCGCCCTCTTTTCCCGCGCTCAGATGAGCGCGGTGACCGTGGAGGTGACGATCGGCACGCCGGTGCCGACACCGATGCCGACGCCGACGGGCAGCGCCACCTGGCCGAGGCTGAACCGACCCGACGCCATGCCGATGATGCCGCCGGCAAGGCTGAGCACGGCAATGATCTTGCCGCCCGAACCCTCGAGGAAGTCGGTGAACTTGGTCAGCGCCGGGCTGAAGGTCGCGTCTGCGCCGGCGTAGGCGGCGGTCGCGCAGAGCATGAGCCCGACAGCGGGCAGGACATAGTCACTGGCGCGGCCGAGTTTGGCGCGGACCAGCGGGAGCTTGAGGCTGTGCATCGAGAGCGTCTCCGTGGGAGTGTCGGCGCGGTCGAACGCCGACCGCCCACTCACCAAGCGCGCCTCGCCCGGCCGCCTCAACAAAAAGGAACATGAAGAGAACGGATCGCCGCTGTCGTCGCGAATTTTGCGATTGCTATCGCAGCTTGCGTTGGAATCTTCCTACTCCCCGCGACGAGGATCGCGGTGGTTGATCAGCTCCGCACCCGGCGTTGCGACGCCTGTCGCAACTTCCGCTGATTGCCTGATTCGCTCGACTCGTGGCTCGATTCGCGCCTTCGACACCCCATCGTAGTCCGACCCACAAGCCTACGCCCTGCTAGGATGTTCCTGTTTTGTTTTCCTACAGGCCATGTTCGCGCTAGCGTGCGGTGCGACTCGATAACCGGAGACTTTTCGTGCCCGCTAATGCCGACCCTCCACCCTTCACCTCGGCGCCGCTGCATGCCGTGGTTGCCGATCTCGTGGACGAAAGCGGCGTCAGCCAGCGCGACCTCGTTTCCCGCGTCGGGCTCTCCAAGGATCAATTAAGCCGCACGCTGAAGGGCTCCCGACACATGAGCCTGGAAGAAGCGGCGACGATCCTGCACGAAGCTGGGCTGCCGGCCCGCGGCACACTAACGCTGGCGCTGTTCGATCGTCAGGATCTCGCGACCGATTGGGCACGCTCAGGACTCGGTGGCTTTTTGGAGATGATGGTGGCCGCCCTCCCCGATGCGCTCGCCGCGGAAATTGGCGACACCAGCGATCGGGTCGACCCCCGTTGGGGAACGCAGGCCGCGCGCTTTGTCGCGCAGCGGATTGCCCATCACATCCACGACCTGATCGAACGAGAACAGCGTCTTGGCGACTTCTCGCCCGGACGTACCGTCTAACCCACTAGCAGCCGACCACTGGGGAGAGGTCTCGGTAGCTTCAACGAAGGACAGCTTGATGCAAGCTCATCTCTCCCGATCCTCGGAACGCCTCATCAGGCTGCCCGAAGTCAGACAGCGGGTCGGCCTCGGTCGCTCGACCATTTACCGGCTGATGGAACTCGGATCATTCCCGAAAGCGCGGAAGTTGGGCCCTCGCGCGATTGCGTGGTCCGAGGGTGAAATCGACAGCTGGATTGAGGGCAAGCTGACGGACCAAGCTAGAGACTAAGGCGCAATGCGCGTTCGCAGCGCGATCCGTTCATGCAGCAGTTGCTGGGCTCCTGTAGCGATCGCTCTCTCTCTCAAGTGCACGCCTCGGGCAGTCCCTCGGGCAACTCTTTGGCCCGCTCTGCGCCATACAATCGTTTTAGTCGCCAAACTGCCGATCCTCGATGCTGCCATCGGCGCTTGCTCACCGGCGCCGTCGAAAACGACCGGCATTGGGGACGAAGCTGCCGTTCGCGGCGCCGGCGTCGAAAAGACCGCTTGCGGAAACAGCGGACATTCAGGTCTTCCTCTTCTCCAGCCAGAACGCGCAAACCTGGGCCGGCTACCGACAGGCGGGTTTCGGGTGGCTCCAAGTGCAAAGCGGTCATTCATTTGAACAACGGATGAAGCGACTAAGACTCAATGTCCGTTAGCAGCGTGGATGAGGCGCAGTCCGAAAACCGCATTCGTTCATCTAGCGTTTCCGGTTAAAACCGGCGATTGGGGGACGGATAACTACGCAGCCGCTAAGCAGGAGAGCGAAAGTTGTCGCACGAGTAATGAGTGAGTCCGCCACGAGAGAATATTGATCCATCGACAGACATCCGATGTTGCGATACTTTCCCGGGTTGTAGGGGGGTGACGATGCGAAAGTTCGTTGCTTGGATAGCTGCCACTGGCGTCGCTGGCGCATGCTGGTATGCGGCAGTACCGGCGCAATCCGTAAATCCGGCTGACCGACTGGATCGAAGAGAACAAGCCGCCGCCGACTACGCCGGCCCGATCTTCAAGCCGAGCTACGCATTTCCGGCAGCCCTTGTGAACGAGCCTCGTCCCTGGGAAGCGATCGACTTCAAAGCAGAGCCCGACCGTTACATGATGACGGTGCTCGCCTACGTTCTCGAGGGGCAGGACACCCGTCGGTGGGACGTCTCGGCGAACCCCGTGCGAGTCTGGTATCATATGCCCTGGATGGGGCCAGGCGGCGCGGGACGCGAATATATCAGCGGCCTCACGTCCGAACGCCGCTCACGAAAGCAGGAGCTTGGACCCAACCAGCTGAAGTGCCGTCAGAACTGGGCCGTGGGCTTCTACAACCCCGTCGGCGGCTACACACTCGGCAAGGTCTGGGGGCGCGTTGCGGCGGGCACCAGCAATGAGCCCGACTTGTCGGCGCTGCCGTTCAGCCGCGGAACCGTGGTTGCAAAGACCCTCTACACTCAGGCAACCGCAGACGAAGTCCCGTTGCTTGCGGGCGCTCCCACGATCCAGGCCCACATCGTCAAAGACGACACTCCGGATGACGATCAGTGCCCCGGCGATGCAACGCCGATCGGCCAGCCTGCCGCACGGGAGGAGCAGACCCTGAGACTGTTGCAGCTCGACATTGCGGTTCGTGACCCGCGCGCGACCGTCACCGGATGGGTGTTCGGGACGTTCGTCTATGACGGACGATTGCCCGGCCAAAACCCGTGGCAGAAGCTCCGGCCAGTCGGGCTGATGTGGGGCAATGATCCCGGCCTCACCGACGACGCCGCGGCCGCAGGGGGCAAGCCAACCGAAGGCGTTTTCCTTTCCGACTTCGGCATTGGACGCCATTTCGGCCGGGGTGGTCGGGTCAACGGGCCCGTCGACAATCCCACATCGTCATGCTTGTCCTGCCACGCGACGGCGCAATCGCCGGTCACATCCGGCATGGCGCCCAGCACCGGCATGCCTTGGTCGGTCGCGAAGTGCTGGTTCCGTGATCTCCCAGCCACACAAGCATTCGGTGGCGCACCCAGCGCGACGTCCTGCGGCCAGACCAGCGCCGGCCAGCGGAGCCTCGATTACTCGCTGCAATTGGCAGTCGGTGTGCGCAACGTCGCGCTGGCCCAAGCTGCGGCCGCGGATAAGGGCAAGTTCCTGGGCGCGAAAATTGTCGATCCAGAGAAGCCGGCGATCATCAATGGTGTGCGATCGCTGCCGGTGAGCCGCGACGAAGCCGTGTTCGACAAATAATCGTGAGCACCATTCAGCTCGACATGTTCGAGGTACAGCTTGGCGCGGCGATCCTGCTCCAGATGAGGAGCGGCGATGACATCGTCCGTATCCTCGCAGATGGTGGGGTGACCCGGCATCCCGCGAGCTGGGTGCATGACAAGTTGCCGAAGGCGGTCGCTGACTTCGAGCCGGTCGATCGCATTCGCCTCGATCTCATCATCGGCACTCATTATGACGCCGACCATCTCGATGGCCTCGTACCGATCATCGAGGATGAGAACATCGACATCGGGGAAACCTGGCTTCCCCCGGTTGCCAACGACGCCACGCCACATTCAGCAGAGGACACGCCAACCGACTCCCACCTGCTGGCGCTGCAGTTCGCCCGCGACGATGGAGATGAGACGCTTAGGGCGTATCTCGTCCACAAGGCACACGTTTGCGAGACAATCGCGGAGCTGGAGCGGCAAGTCTCAGAAGGCCCCCTTCACGAGCTACAGGCCTTCCTGAGTTCGCGCGAGCTCGACGAGTCGCGCATCGACGAGGATCCGCGGGGGTATTTCGAGCAGCATCTTCGATCCGCCAACGAGACGCTCGGAGACCAGGGCCATGGTCATGCGGATGACGAGATAACCGACACTCGGCTCCCCGATGAGGTGCCAAGCTTCCTCTATGTCGAAGAGGGGATCGCCGGCAGACAGCTGCTTCGCCGTTGGGAGGACAACCCGCCGCTCGCTGCCAAGGACGCTCGATCCCTGGCCTTCATCCGCAAGAGTGCAGCCAAGGACGCGATCAACGCGACGTCGCTCAATGCCGTCGTCAAAGCGCTGAAGGACCGAAAGCTACCAATTCGATCGGCCACCATCAACGATGGCGCGCCACGGCGGTTCGTCTGGGACAAGGCCGAGCGGCGGTTCTATCCGAGCGCCAACAATTCCTCCGACGGACCTGTCCTGACGCTGCTTGGACCTTCCGACGGTCTCGTGAAGAAGCATTGGGATCGGCTACCAGTAGGCAGCTATCTTGCTCTGGCAACCTATGCGCGCCTACCCGTCAAATCGATCACTCCCAGCAATCAGCTCAGCTACGTCGTTCGGGTTGCCCTTGAGGAGCAGAATGTTCTGATCAGCGGCGACGCCGGCCTTGTCGATTTTGCATCCGGGCGAAATCAATATCATCAGCCACTGATCGATGAACTGGCGCCGCTTCATGTCGTGCAGGTTGCGCATCATGGTGGGCTCAACGCCCACTTCTACAATGCCCTGCTCGCGTCCGGCTACGCGACGCAAACCGCGCCCAGCTATCTCCTGCTCTCGCATGCGACGAACGATGCGTCGCGGCCGTCCGGAATCTTCGCCAAGTTCGTCGAACTGATCCGCGCACCTCAGCGGTCCCTGACGGTCCTCTTCACGGCGACGCCACAGGAGCCATTCGTGCGCGACTATAAGAAGCTGATCGGACCCGTCCGAGGAGGGGCGCCGGAGGAGTGCGGCGACGTCAGGCTGGAGTTCGGCGATCGCGGTTGGAACCTAGTACAGCACCTGGTTCAGGTCTGACCCTGGATCCGCACTATCGCTGAGGCACCCCAGCGCTGTACTAGGTTCCATTTGAGATCCGCCCTCGGACCGATGCAACTCGTCATGATGGCACCGCTCGCGAGACCGGAGCTGCGTGAGAGCCGCCTTCTTGCAGGAGCGCTGGCAGGGCGTTCATCCAAGGCTAGAGCGCCTGCTCCCGCGTAAAACCTTCGTTCAAGTGGCGAACAAGGAAGGGCGGCTTCCGTCCCGAATGTCAAATGTCCCGCACGCCGCAGAGCTGGATGAACAAACGGCAGGTTTCGGGCTCGGCTAAGGAGCGATTGATCGGCTGATGTAGGGCGCGTTGCCGATCGTCCGCTTTGACCGGCGTGATCGTCAGCTTCCGTCGATAGCGGACGTTCATCGGAGATGGAGTCAACGACCGGCTTTTGGTCGGAAGCCGCCCGGCAGCTCAGCGGCAGGCACGACCAACTTCGGGGTAGAGCGCTAGGCTCGCGCCGCGTTTGTGCGCCTTACATGAAGCCGATCTACTCGGTCTCAGCGCCTGCGTTCATCTTCCGACGGGAGGCTCGGGCTGCCCCCTTCGTAGGCTGTTCCTTCACGAGCTTTTGAACTTCAGCGCCCCAGGCTTCGAGAGCTGCCCTTTTCTCGGCTGCGAAGCCATAGCGCTGGTACACTCCGACGATACCGCTTCGACTTCCCGAGACATGGTTCAAAACCGCCTCGGTGACTTCCAGTCGAACGCCGAGTCGCTGGAGCCCCGTTGCCGCCGTCCGTCGAATGTCGTGGAGCGTCCAGTCGCGTACCACACCGAGTTTTTCGAGCATTGCAGCCCGTAGCCGCGCCTGAACCTTGCTGAAGCCGCTCGGTCCATTACGCGGCTGACCTCTTGCCGGAAACAACTTGGGGCTATCCGGCACCTCGTCGATCTTCTTGAGAACGGCAAGTGCCTCCCGGGAAAGCGGAACGAAGTGGCGCTCACCGTTCTTCGCCCGCTCAGCGGGTATCCACCACTCACCACGTTTGAGGTCGAACTCGCTACGGTCCGCGCTGAACACCTCATCGCGCCGCTGCCCGGTCAGGATCAACAATTTTAATGCAGGCCCCCAAGGAAGCGGTTCGGCCTCTAACAGCTTCCACAGGGTCGCAAGCTCCCGGTCGTCGAGCACGCGGTCGCGAGCCTTCGGCGCCTTGGGACGGCCGGCGTCTCGGCACGGGTTTGTGGGAAGTCGATCTAGCCTGGGTAGTGCCCACGAGTAGAATGCGGACAATTGCGCATGGACGTTGCGCGCCATCACAGGCGCAGTAGCGGCGACGCTGTCGACCAGTGCCGTGATGTCTCCCCGAGTCACCGCGTCCGCCATTCGGTCACCCAGCACCGGGATCACGTAGTTTTCGAGAACCCGCTTCATCTCCCCGACGGATCGGCGATCCGCCTTCGCGGCCAGATAATCTGGGACCATGCTGCGGATTGTAAGCGTGCTGGTTCGCTTGCTCGGTGTCCTCAGTTTCGAACTAGGGTCCCCGCCAGTCTCGATGTCGCTGATGATCGAGCGGGCCTTCTTCCGGGCGTCGGCAAGACCGAAACGAGCACCGTACTGGCCGATCGTCATGTTCTTGATCCTGCCCCCTACCCGCTTGCGGACGATGAACGTCTTCAAGCCGGTGGCACCGATCCGGACTCGAAGCCCTGGAACCGCGGGATCGCTGACCTCGATCTGGCCCCGCTGCGGTGCCTTCAAACCCTTCAGCTTCGCGTCGGTGAGAACCGTCTTGTTACCTAGGATGTTACCTATGTTCTCCATCTGTCCCACCTCGATTCCGGACCCGCTGATGTGTTACCTTAGGTATCAATTGGGGTCAGATACCCCGGTAAACTGCGGGAAACCTTGGGATAATGCAATGGCGGATTTCTGCGGTTTTTGGACGTTCTGGGGCCTTGCGGGACACCCCAAAAAATGACTCTTAATCAGCGGGTCCTTGGTTCGAGCCCAAGTGCGTCCACCATATTCATCGTCGAGAAGCGCGGATCAGCGGGTGCGGCGATCGTCCACCGCGACGAAGCTGTAGCGGCCCGATCCGATCTCGATCATCGTGCCGCCGGCGACCACATGGGCGCCGACTAGCGGACGGCCGCTCTCGGTGATCCGCGCGGCGGCCGGGACCGGGAGCAACACCTCCGCCCGGCTGTTCGGCGGCACCTCGACGTCCAGCGTGAAACGTTCTCCCTCGCGACGCCAGTTCGACACGATCGGACCACGCACGGAGTCGTAACGGGTTTCGGCTTGCGCCATGCCGGGCGGCGGGACCGGCGCGACCGTGATCCTTGCATAGCCGGGCGCGGCGGGTGCGAGGCCGCCGACGCTGCGATAGAACCATTCGACGATCCCGGCATACATGTCGTGGTTCCACGAGCGGCTGATCGGGTAATTCCATGCCTCGGGTATCGCGGTCAGCCCGTTGGCCACCATGTTCCAGTAGCTCGGCATGGTCGGTTGCAGGATCATCCGGTCGACCAGGTCGCTGCGCCGCATGTCGCCGAGCGACCGCCAGACATAGGTCGTGGCGACATCGCCCGCGGCGATGTGATCGGGCAGGATCGGGCCGAACAGGCCGTCGCGGTCGGGCTTCAGCGTCGGATGGCGGATCGTGTCGATCAGCGCCTGACGCACCGCGGTCTCGTCCGCGGGGGCGACCAGCCCGAGCGCGAGCGGCAGGGCCTGCGCGCCCTGGCTGGCGGGACGGTAGCGCCCCGCCGCGCGATCGTAGAAGGCGCGGTCGTAGGCGGCGGCGACGCGCACGGCCCCCGCGGCGTATCGGCGTGCGTCACCGGCCTTGCCGAGTATCTCCGCGATCTCGGCCATGAGCTTCAGGTCGTGCGCGTAGAACGCGGTCTCGGTGTTGCGCGGCATCGTGCCCGCGGTCGACATCCAGTCGCCGAGCCCCCCGCCGACGATCCCGTTTCGATCTTCGATGGTCCGTAGGAACGCGGCGTAGCGCTGCATTGCCGGATAGTTTTCGGCAAGCGCGCGCTTGTCGCCATAGCTTTGGTAGAGCGTCCAAGGCACCGTGAACATCTGCGCCGCCGCTGGTGTTGGTGATGAAACCGTCGCTCGACGTGTTGGTCTTGACCACGCGCGCACCGGCATTGCCGCGCATGCGGATGCCGCCGACGGTGAAGTCGAGATTGGCGAGCGCGTAGCCGGTCAGCGTCTCTTCGGTTAGCCCGAAGCCCGATTGGGGCTGGAATTCCGGACCGCCGAGCCGCAACCCGAACTTGCGCCGGATCACGTCGAAATCGCGCAGCGTCGACATCCGCGGCGCGAGAAAACGGGTGGGCACCGATACGCCGCGGAACGTGTTCAACAGGTCGAGATTGACCACCTCCAACCCTTCCGGAAAGTCGCTCAGCGGAACCCCGCTCCCATCGGTGCTCGTGTAGACGCCTTCGCTCCGGGTCTTGCGGTCGGCGTAGCGGAACCCGACCTTGATCGACGACAAAAAGCCGCCATCGATCTGGTAGGTCGCGTCATTGTTCCACGCCACCTCCGACCCCCGATCACTGCCTAGCGATTGCGCGATGCGATCGAAGCGGAAATTGGCGGGATTGGTGAGATCGATGCCCAGCGTAGTGAACGATGGCGCCGACGTGCTGACATCCATGTAATAGCGCGGAGCGTTGCCGACGATCGCGATCTGAAGGAAGTCGCCGTCGGTCTTCGCCCGCGTGTAGGACAGGTCGGAACGGACGCTGAACGCTCCCCGCTTCCACTTGACGCCGCCCGCCGTCTGCCAGGTCGTCGATATCCGTTTGCCGGTGAACGGGCCGATCAGGATCTGCACGTCGCGCAGCGTCCCCGACTGGAAGTCGCGCGTGCCCGGCGAGAGCGCGATCGGGCCGTCGAGCGCGACGGTGGCGCCATCGGCAAGCCCGTACAACAAGTCCACCGCTTCGTTGCGCCTGAACTTGTTGTAATAGCCGTCGGCATAGACTTCGAGGTCGGCGCTCGGTCGCCATTGCAGCGAACCGTTGAAGCCCAAGCGGACACGCTCGCCCTTCACCGACCCTATGCCGCTGCCGCCGGGCACCAACACCGCGTCCGCCGCCTCGTTGCGAATGCCATTGCCGTTCGCATCGGCCGCGTCGGTACGCGACCGGAAGGACTCGACCGCCGAATCGTCGGTGCGATAGGATCCTTTTTGATAGGAGCCTGCGATCAGGACGCCGATCTCACCAATGCCGGTGTCCCAGCGGTTGCTGATGAGACCCGAAACCGTCGGATCGGTTTTCCCCCGATAGTCGTAATAGGTGCCGCGGGCCTGCGCTGCGATCTCCAGTCCGTCCGAATCGAGCGGTTTGCGCAGGCGGAGGTCGACGACGCCGCCGATGCCGCCCTCGATCTGGTCGGCGCTGGCGGACTTGTACACATCGGCCCCGGCGAGCAGTTCGGACGGCACGTCCTGATAGGACAGCCCGCGCCCGCCAGATGCGGTGAAGATCGATCGGCCGTCGAGCAGCGTCTGCACCTGCGTCAGGCCGCGGATCGCGATACCCGATCCTTCGCCTTGGTTGCGCTCGATCTGGACGCCGGTGATCCGTTGCAGGGCTTCGGCGACGGTGACGTCGGGAAGCTTGCCGATATCCTCCGCGACGATCGAATCGACGATCTGGGCGGAGTTTCGCTTGATCGCTTGCGCCGATTCAAGGCTGGCGCGCAGGCCGGTGACGATGATGTCGTCGGTCGTTGCGGGATCTCCCGCCTGGGCGTCAGACTGGACGGAGGTCGCAGCATCCGATGCGTTCGGCAGCGCGCCGCTAGATGCCATCTGTGTCTGCGCCGCCGCTGGCGCCGAAAGGATCAAGGCCGCGCTCGATACCGATGCCGTTAATATGATGGAAGCTTTCACTCTTTCCTCCCCTTTATCGTTGAATTGATATTCAATCGTTTGCCGTCGGACCGGCACACGGGTCAGATCAGCCCGGTCCCCATGATCCGGATCGCGGGCACGAAGCGGGTCGGCCCGCGTTTGGGGACTTCGACACTCAGCGCCCCCGACTCGTGGCGAAAGGCGAGCGCGCCGCCGCCTATCAACTCGACCCGGTCGATCGTCGCACCCGGCAGCGCATCCTTGCCGAGCGAGGCGATGCGCACCGTTTCCTCCGGCCAGTCGAGCACGAAGGCATTGAGCACGCCGGCCTTGCGGTCGACCGTGAAGCGGATGTCCTGCGCCGTGAACGGCTTGGCGCTGCCCTCGTTCTGAACGCCCTCGCTACGCCGCGTCGGGCCCTCGCCGAAGATCCGCCAAGGCCGGGTGCCGTGAATCGCGCCGCCGTTGACCGCCATCCATGCGGTCAGGCCGTCGAGGAATTTCTCCTCTTCGGAATCGATCGTGCCGTCGCCGCGCTGCGGGATCGACAGCAGCAGATTGCCGTTCTTCGACACGATGTCGCACAGCCGCTGGACGATGTCCTCGGGTGTCTTGTACGCCTTGTTCTCGTAAATCGAGCGGTCGTAATGCCAGGCGCCGATGCAGGTGCAGGTCTGCCACGGCTCGGGTCGCAGCGTTTCCGAAAAGCCGCGCTCGACATCCTCGGTCAGGAACGTCTTCTGCCACGGGAACAACAGCTTGGCATTGACGACGACGTCGGTGCTGCCGTGCCAGTCGAGCGCCTTGTTGTAGTAGTGCGCGACCGCGTCGAGCCCGAGCTGATTGAACGGCAGCCGGGTATCGTCGAAATAGACCAGGTCGGGCCTGTACTTGTCGACCAGATCGTTCTGCCGCAGCAGCCAGCGCTTGGCGAAGCCGGGGTTCTGCCAGGGAATGTCCTCTGGCCAATGCCCGGTATTCCTGCCCTGCCAGTCGAGCATCGCCTTGGTCGTGGCGATGCCGTCGGGGGCGACGATGCTGGGGCCGGTATAGAGTTCCTGGGGGTCGAGCCCCTCCCACCATTGCCCCTTGCCCGCCGCCTTGCGCAGCGTGAACGCGTCATAGCGCACCCCCGCCATCGGTCCTTCCGCATCGTAGGAATAGGCGGGCTGGTAGAAATGCCAGGCGTGCGCGCTGTGGTTGCTGACGCCGAAGCGCAATCCCGCCGCGCGTGCGGCCTTTTCCCAGGTGCCGACGATGTCGCGCTTGGGCCCGACCCGCAGCGAGTTCCAGGAATGGTAGCTGCTGTCGTAATGATCGAAATTGTCGTGGTGGTTGGCCATCGACACGAAGTACCGCGCGCCCGCCTGCTTGAACCGCGCGACCAGCGCCTCGGGCTCCCACTTCGCCGCCGTCCAGCGATGGTACATCTGCATGAAGCCGACCTTGGACGGATGGCCATAGGTCTTCAGGTGATGCTCGTAGGCGGAGTCGCCCTGCAGATACATGCGGCGCGCGTACCAATCGCCCTGTTCGGGAACGCATTGCGCGCCCCAGTGCGCCCAGAGCCCCAGCTTTGCGTCGCGGAACCATTCAGGCCGGCGATAGCCGCGTTCGAGAGCGGTCCAATCGGCGCCGATCGCCGTCGCCCCGGCTGAGCTCGCCGCCAATCCGATCGGCAGCATCGCGCCGCCGCGGAGCAGATCGCGCTTCGTAATCATCGTGCCGCCACCGATGCCGAAGCCCGGTCGAGCGGTCGCACATTCTTGGTCAGCCACCTCATCATCGCTCTCCCCACAGTATCGGTCTCTCACCATCATCGCGGACGGCGGGCCTTCACAAGCAATGTGTACCTGCATCATAGGTTAGGTGCAACGATATAAAAGCTGGGTTTCGCAGATGAAATGCAGAAAATTGGTGTGGATCAGGACGATTTGCGCCCTTTCGATCGACGCGGCACCCGGTTCGGCTCGGATCGTGCGACTCGATTCGCCCTTTTCGCCACCAAAACCGTCACCCGCGACCCGGACGCTCAGCGACCCGCCCGCCCGGCCAGCTAACGAACGCCGCGATCCCGCGAGGGCCGGGTTCCAAATTATCTAGCGGTAATAGATGCGGGCAGCCGCCGGCCGGTCGCATCGATCTCCCCGCGATAGGCGAGATGCCGATGTCGGTCGTGGCGAACAGCGGGTCCAGCTTGGCGCCGTCGCGAACTTGGGCGGACGACACGGCTTCTCCCCATCGGTATAGGCACTTGCCGATGATCTTGCGGTGACGCCTAGCTGCTCTCATAAGTGCGACCTCGTTTTCGTCTGCGCAATCGCGCTGTCGCGACAGGAGCACCGGACCATGCGCATCGATGCCCATCACCACCTCTGGCGCTATGATCCCGTGGCATTCGGCTGGATCGAACCGGGTTGTGCGATCGCACGCGACTTTGCGCCCGCCGATCTCACCGCCGCGATCCGAGCCGGCGGGATCGACGCGTGCATCGCGGTACAGGCGCGTCAGCTGCCCGAAGAGACTGACTTTCTGCTCCGCTGCGCAGAGACGACGCCCGAGATCGTCGGCGTGGTCGGCTGGATCGATCTGCGCTCCCCCGATGTCGCCGCGACGATCGACGAGCAGGCGCACCCGGCGCTGCTCGGCTACCGCCACGTCGTGCAGGACGAGCCCGACCCCCGCTTCCTGCGGCAGGAGGCATTCGTTCGCGGCGTCGCGGCGGTCGCGGCGCGCGGGCTCACCTACGACCTGCTCGTCACCCACGAGCAACTCGCAGACGTCCCGGCGTTGCTCGATCGGATCGGCGATGGCCGCTTCGTGTTCGATCACGCCGCCAAGCCCGCGATCGCAAGCGGCGGCTGGCAGCCTTGGGCGGATCGCGTCTCCGCGGTCGCCGCCTATCCGCACATCTGGTGCAAGATCTCCGGCTTGGTCACCGAAGCGGACCATCGTCACTGGAGCGCCGCGCAGATCGAACGCTATCTCGATCACGTCCTGACGCTGTTCGGCCCCCACCGGCTGATCTGGGGGTCCGACTGGCCGGTCTGCCTACTCGCCGCCGGATATGGCGATGTCGTGCGGCTGATCGAGGATTTCGTCGCCAGCCGTTGCCCCGGTGCACGCGACGCCGTCTTTGGCGGCAACGCGATCGCCGCCTACGCTATCCAGCGCTAGATCAGGCAACGCCACAGCATTTCTTGTGCTTCTTGCCCGACCCGCACCGACAGGGATCGTTGCGCCCGGCCTTCGTCACGGGCTCCGACGCAGCGACGACGATCGCACGTTGCGGCGCGAGGACCCGCAGGTGCTCCACGATGGCGGTCGGGGCCGCGTCGCTCAACGCGTTGATCTCGATGCTCATCAGATCCGATCGCTCGGCGGCGATGTCGGCAAGCACGAACAGGTGGTCCAGCGCTGTGTTCTCCGCCGGCCCGGCATCGTCGACGCTCGACAGGAAGCGGTCGGCGGCCGCGGCGAAGCCCCAGATCCACTCCTCCCAGACGGCTTCGCGGTTCTCGTCGATGTCGAACAGCGGCTTCGGCTTGTCGCGCGCCAGATCGCGCCCGATCTCGGCCAAGCGCGCCAGGACCATTTCCGCGAACAGCGCCGCGTCGATCGGATCGTCGAACGGCACCGGTTCGTGCGCGATCCCGCCCCAGATGCCCGGCATCCACTCAGCTGGCGCGATCGCGGTGGGACAAAGCGCCACCGCGGTGAGATAGCCGTCCAGCTCCGACAGCAGCATCGGTTCGTCGACCGGCAAGTCGCCGAGGATCTCGTCGAGGCGGCGGAGCCGCGAGGGTAGCTTGGGCATGCGTCGGACGATCCACTTGTTCGCTGGCACCCATTGCATGCCAAAGCCGAAAAGTGGTAGCTGTGTCCAACGCTGGCACAGTCGATGCCCGCTCGATGAAGGGGATGCGGGCATGACGCTTCGATGGCTGGTCAGCGGGTGCGCCTTGCTACTGCCGATGATGCCGAGCGCGGCGGTGATCGCGCAGCCGGTGACCGCCGAGGTCGCCGCGGGGCGGCGGACAGTCGCGCTCGACGCCGGTTGGCGGTTCGAACGCGGCGACGTCTACGACGCGCTCCGTCCCGACTTCGAAGACGCGAAATGGTCAGAGGTCACGCTGCCGCATACCTACAACGGCGCGGACGGCGACGATGGCGGCGGCTATTATCGCGGGCCGGGCTGGTATCGGCGCAGCTTCGATGTCGCCCGGCCCGCCGACGGACGGCGGCGCTTCCTCCAGTTCGACGGTGCCGCGCTGGCGGCCGACCTGTGGGTCAACGGTCGCCATGTCGGCCGGCACGAGGGTGGTCACGCCGCGTTCCGCTTCGATATCACCGACGTGCTGGTGCCAGGCCGCAACGTCGTCGCGGTGCGCGTCGACAACACCCAGCGCCCGGAGATCACGCCGCTGGGCGGCGACTTCACCGTGTTCGGCGGGCTCTACCGCCGCGTCTTCCTCGTCGAGAGCGCGGATGCGCATGTCGACCTGCTCGATTATGGCGGGCCGGGGGTGGCGGTGAAGCAGGGCGCGATCACGCCCGCCAGCGCCGCGATCCGGGTCGCCGTCCGGGCCGCGAACGACGGCGCGACCAGGCGCAAGCTCGGCGTGCGCACCACCGTTGTCGACGCGAGCGGCCGGACGGTCGCCACCGCGACGCGGCGGGTTGACGTCGCCCCGCGCACGGTGTTGCCGGTCGACGTCGCGCTCGCGATCCCCGATCCGCATCGCTGGAACGGCCGCAAGGACCCCTATCTCTACCGCGTCGCGACCGAGATCCTCGCCACGGACGGCAGCGCGATCGACCGGGTCGAGGTGCCGCTCGGCCTGCGTACGATCGCGTTCGACGGCGACAAGGGCTTCGTGCTTAACGGCACGCCCTACTCGCTCCACGGCGTCAACCTGTTCAACCCCGGTCGCCCGGGGCGGGGGCTGGCGGTCACCGATGCCGAAGTAGCTGCCGATTTCGACACGCTTGTCGATCTCGGCGTCACCGGGCTGCGGCTGGTCCATTTCCAGCACCCGCAAGCGTCGTACGATGCCGCCGACCGCCTCGGCCTGCCGGTCTGGACCGAGATCGGGATCAACAGCCGTATCGACGCGGGCAAGCCGTTCGCCGCCGACGTCGTCCAGCAGATGCGCGAGCTGATCCGCCAGAACGTCAATCACCCCTCGGTGATCCTCTGGGGCATCGGCAACGAGGTCTATGGCGAAGGCCCCGAGGTGCCCGAGTTGCTGAAGGTCGCGCAAGCCGCGGCCAAGGCCGAGGACACGAGCCGCCCGACCGTCTACGCGCATTGCTGCCAGGGCGACGATGTCGCCAAGGCGCGGGTCAGCGACCTCACCGGCTTCAACCGCTATTTCGGCTGGTACAAGGATCAGTCCGGCGCGACGATGGCGTCCTGGGCTGACGGCTTCCGCGCCGCGCATCCGCACCGCCCCTATGCGGTCAGCGAATATGGCGCCGGCGCCAGCATCCGTCACCAGCAGCAATCGCCACCCTCGCCCATTACCGACGGCGGCTGGCATCCCGAACAATATCAGGCGCTCTACCACGAGACCAATTGGCGGGCGCTGCGCGACCGGGCGGGGCTGTTCGGCACCTTCGTCTGGGTCGGCTTCGATCTAGCCTCCGACGGGCGGGCCGAGGGCGATCGCGATGGCATCAACGACAAGGGGCTGGTCACCTACGACCGCGCAATCCGCAAGGACGCATTCTATTGGTATCAGGCGAATTGGTCGGACCGCCCGATGCTCTACATCACCAGCCGCCGCCACACTGACCGCATCGATCCGGTCACCGAGGTGAAGGTCTACGGCAATGGTGGCCCGGTGACACTGAGCGTGAACGGCGTCGCGATCGGCACGCAGCCGCTCGACGATCATATCGCGCGCTGGCGCGGCGTCACGCTCCCCCCGGGCGACAACCGGATCGAAGCGAGCGCGACGCAGGGCGGCACCGTCACCCGCGACGCGGTGACCTGGCACTATTCGCCGCCTCCCGCGATCGTCGGCGCCGACTATCCGGTCACCCCGCCCAAGCCATAACGCCCGCGCCCTCGACGGATCGCCCGCCGGTCGCCTAGGATCGGCGACAAGCCAAAGGACCGAGATGATCGACCAAGAGCCAGACAGCGATCGCTTCACGCCCAGCGGCGCATCGGTCACGATCACCGATGTCGCGGCCGCCGCGGGCGTCTCGATCCGCACCGTGTCGCGGGTGCTCAACGGCTCGCCCAAGGTCGGCAAGGATACGCGTCGCGAGATCCAGGCGCATATCGACCGGCTCGGCTTCCGCCCGAACAGCCGCGCGCGCGGGCTTGCGGCGGGCCGCTCCTTCCTGATCGGCGTCGTCCAGGACGATCCCAACGCGCACGTCATCGGCGTCTTCCAGCGCGGGATCGTCGAAATGTGCTCGCAACAGGGCTATGAACTCGTCGTCCATCCCACGGGCTACGACGACCCCGACGTGATCCGCAACGTTCAGGATTTCGCGCAACGTTCACGCGTCGACGGCATCATCCTGCTGCCGCCGTTGTCGGAGCTCGAGGGGCTGGCACTTGCGCTGCGCGACCTGCAACTGCCAGCGGTGGCGATGGCGTCGGTTCGCGTCCCCGCGCACCCGGTGATGCTGGTGAGCGACGAACGCGGTGCCGCCGCGGCGCTGGCGGATCATCTGGTCGGGCTCGGTCATCGCCGGATCGGGATCGTCACCGGCCCCAAGCGCTTTCGCTCCGCCGCCGAACGGCTGGTCGGCTTTCGCGAGGCATTGGAACGCCACGGCATCGCACTGCCCGACGATTATGTCCGCGAAGGCGATTACGGCTTCGCCTCGGGGCTGGAAGCCGGCCGACAATTGCTCGCTCTGCCAGCACCGCCGACCGCGATCTTCGCGAGCAACGACAACATGGCGGCGGGGGTGATGAAGGCCGCCAACATCGCCAGCGTCGCGGTGCCGGCGGGCGTCTCGGTAGTCGGCTTCGACGACAGCGACATCGCGGCGATGATGATCCCCGCGCTCAGCACCATCCGCCGCCCGCTCGCGGAGATGGCGCGCAGCGCGACCCAGCGGTTGCTGGCGATGATCAACCGCGGCAACGCGGTGATCGAGGACGAACGCTTCGACCTGCACCTGATCGAGCGGGACTCTGTGGCGCGCGCACCCGCCGAATAGCCGCACAGTTACCGTAAACCCGTAGGCATCCTATCCGGCTGCCACCCGATCGACCGCTGGGGTGAGTTTTGTGCCAGCGGTGGCAACAATCGTTTGACTCGAATTTGGCGATCTGCTGGAACGTCGATCAAGCCGTCGATGAGCGGTGGAACAACGGTTGAGAGCCGGTCATGCGCCCAAATGGTGCCAGCGATGGCAGCGAGGCAGCGAACCGGCCAAAAAGGGAGAGAATGATGAAGCTTCGCATCCGCACGCTCGGCTTGCTCGCGACCACGAGCCTCACCGTCTGCATGACCACCGCCGCGCCCGCCTCGGCGCAGACCACCGCGCCCGATCAGTCGCCTGCCACAGGCGCCGACCTGCCGGGCGCGACCACGGCCAATCCGCAGGTGGTGGATGCGGCCAGCGGCGATATCGTCGTCACCGGGTTCCGCCAGAGCCTGCAGAACGCGCAGAACATCAAGAAGAACGCCGCCGAAATCGTCGATTCGATCGTCGCCGAGGACATCGGCAAGCTCCCCGACAACAATCTGTCGGAAGCGCTGCAACGCGTCCCCGGCGTCCAGATTACGCGCAACCACGGCGAGGGCAGCGGCATCGCGATCCGCGGCCTGTCGCAGGTCAAGACGCTGGTGAACGGCCGCGAGGTGTTCTCCGACGCAGGCCGCGATCTCAGCCTGGAGAATGTCCCCGCCGAGATTCTTGCCGGCATCGACGTCTACAAGAATCTCTCGGCCACCCTGATCGAAGGCGGTCTCGGCGGCATCGTCAACCTGAAGACCCGCAAGCCGTTCGACTTTCCCGGCTTTCAGGCGTCGATCAGCGGCCGACTCAACTATTACGACATGGCCGACGAAACCAAGCCGCAGGTCTCCGCGCTGATCTCGAACCGGTTCGACACCGGCATGGGCGAGATCGGCGTCCTGCTCGGCGCCGCGGTAATCGAATCCGCCGGCCGCTTCGACCAGAACGGGTCGGAGCCCTTTTCCAATCGCTACAACATCGTCGACTTCAACAAGAACGGGGTGTTCGTCGGCACCAACGGGCCTGCCAACGGGATCGTCAACGGCAAGCTGCTGGATCCGGGCGACCTCGTCATCACTCCGGACGGCGGCGGCGATTCCGTCGAGATCACCGAACGCCGGCGTGTCGCGGTGAACGGCATGCTGCAATGGCGCCCCGCATCGACGCTCGAGCTGTTCGTCGAAGGCACGTATAACGACTATAGCTACCGCCAGGCATCGGGCCTCGCCTATGCCAATCGCGGCAACCGCTTCGCGCTGCCCGGTGCGCCGTTCACCTTCTACGAAGGCACCAACGTCGTGAAATCGGGCACGTACCGCGACGTGCAGTTCACCGCCAACAACAATTATTTCGATCGCGACGCCTATACCTGGCAGATCGCGACCGGCGGCACCTGGAAGCCGACCGCCAATCTCGATGTCGTGCTCGACCTGTCCTACACCAAATCGTCGCGCACGGACGAAAGCGGGGGCATTCGAACCGGCACGACGGCGGCGCAAGCCACCGGCATCAACCTGTTCTTCGACACCGCGACGAAGAACAACGTCACACTAGACTTGAGCGGCGCCGACTTCGCCAATCCCAACCTCTATTCCTTCCTCGATGCGAGCAATTCGATCGAGAAGGCGGGTGGCGCGGGCAAGTCTGCGCGGCTGGACGCGATCTACCGGTTCGACGATGCGCCGATCACGTCGCTGTCGCTCGGCGGCCGGTTCGCGGAGCGCAGCGTCGAGCGCAACCAGGGGTCCCGATCGCATCTCGGCGGCGCGCCGCTCCTCCCTTCGCCCCAGCCGATCTCGCTACTGCCCGGCATCCTCAAGCCGAGCCCCTATGGCGCCGATTTCTTCCGCGATACCGATGTCCCTAACCCGATCGGCGTGATCCTGTCGCCCGATCTCGACCAGGTCCGCGACATCGCCGCGATCTGCGCCGCCTTTCGCGACACGATCTGTTACCCGACCTTCAATCCGGTCAACCGCTACGCCCTGGACGAGAAGACCTATGCCGGCTTCGGACAGGTCAATTTCGAGCTGCCGGGGATCCTTGCGGGCATCGATGGCAATGCCGGCCTCCGCTACGTCCATACCGAGCTGTCGATCGTCGGCACCCTGACTCAGCCCAACGGTACGACGCTGCCGATCGATCGCGACAGCGAATACAACAACCTGCTGCCGAGCGTGAACGTCCGCACCAAGTTCAGCGACAAGCTGTTCCTGCGCCTCGCCGCGGCCAAGCAGATCACCCGGCCGAACTTCAGCGATCTGTCCCCGACCCTCGGCATCTCGTTCGCCAATGCCGGATCGAGCCTGGTCGGCAATTCGGGCAATCCCGACCTGCGGCCGCTCAAATCGACGTCGTACGACGCATCGCTCGAATATTACTTCTCGCGCAGCGGCTACATGTATCTGTCGGGCTTCCTGAAGAAGGTCGACGGATTCATCCAGACGGTGTCGACCGACGAGCCGGTCAGCCTGCCCGACTATCCCGGCTATACCACTGCGTTGATCCGCCGGCCGCAAAACGGCAACAACGGCACGATCAAGGGGTTCGAGGTCGGCACCCAGACCTTCCTCGACTTCCTGCCCAAGCCGTTCGACGGCTTCGGCCTTCAGGCGAACTACACCTATGTCCAGTCGAGCGCGCCCGGCCCGATCGCAGGACAGAGCGTCCCGCTGCAAGGTCTGTCCAAGAACAGCTACAACATCGTAGGCTTCTACGAAAAGGCCGGCTTCCGGGCCCGCGTCGCGTATAGTTACCGGTCCGATTATGTTGAATCCACCTCGGGGCCGGGATCGGGCGCCTTGCCCATCTACGTCCAGCCGTTCGATCAGCTCGACGCCTCGATCGGCTATTTGGTGAACGATCATTTCGACATCTCGGTCGATGCATCGAACATCACCAAGTCGGTGAACCACACCTATTTCGGTGAACTCATCCGCCCGCGCTTCAACAATCTGTACGACCGCCGCGTCGGCCTGGTCGTCCGCATCAAGTCCTGACGTACCCCCGAAGGACCTTCGCCCGCGACGAGCCACCCCTCGTCGCGGGTGTTTTTTGCAAAATTCGCTCCGTCATCCTGGGCTCGTTCCGGGATCCACTGTTCCGCACGGGCATAAGCCGCTGATCTTGCGTGACCGTGGCTCCGGAACAAGGCTCTGAGCGATGGACTGGCTCGGCACCCAATTGCCTCCACGGGGATTGATCGCCCAGCGCGCGATGGTAAGCCTTGTTACGACTTACATGAGGCTTTTCCGTATGCGTCGCACGATCTTAGTCCTTGCCGCCGGCACTGCGCTGGCCTCCGCCTCCACCCTCGTGGCGCAGACCGCCCCTACCCCAGCCGCCACGCCTGCTCCCGCCCCGCGCGGCAACGGGCCGGAGATCGGCAGCTTCGGCTTCGACGAAGCGGGCATGGACCGGAGCGTCCAGCCGGGCAGCAACTTCTACGCTTTCGCGAACGGCAGCTGGGCGAAGGCGACGCCGATCCCCGCCGATCGGTCGACCTACGGCATGTTCACCCTGCTCGACGATCTGTCGACCAATCGCAGCCGCGAGATCCTCGATGCCGAGGCCAAGCGGCCGGGCTCCAAGATCGGCGACTTCTACGCAAGCTTCACCGACGAGGCCGCAGTCGCCGCCAAGGGCGCCGCCCCGCTCCAGCCGACACTCACCGAGATCAAGGCGGTGAAGGACAAGAAGCAGGCCGCGGCGGCGATGGGCAAACTGCTGCGCCAGGGCGTGGCATCGCCGTTCGCGGTCTCCGTCAACCAGGACGACAAGGCGCCCGACACCTATATCGTCGCCATGTCGCAGTCGGGCCTCGGCATGCCCGATCGCGATTATTACCTGAAGACCGACGCCAAGCTGGTCGAGGCGAAGACCGCCTATGCGGCGTATCTCGCCAAGCTGCTGACGCTGGTTGGTGAGACCAATGCAGATGCGCGCGCCGCCGCGATCATCGCGTTCGAGACCTCGATCGCGCAGGCGCACTGGACCCGTGTCGACTCGCGCGACAGCGACAAGACCTACAACAAGCTGGCGCGCGCCGACTTCGATACGCAGGCTCCCGGCTTCGACTGGACCGCCTTCCTCGGCGCGGCGGGCATTTCGAACCAGGGCAGCTTTCTGGTCGCGCAGCCCTCCGCCTTCACCGGAACGGCCAAGGCGATCGCCGCCGCCCCGCTGCCGGTACTGAAGGACTACATGATGGTCCGCGCGATCAACGCCTCGGCACCCTATCTGTCGCAGCCGTTCGTCGACGCATCGTTCGCGTTCAACCAGACGACGCTGTCGGGCACTCCGCAGAACCGCGAGCGCTGGAAGCGTGGCGTGACGCTGGTGAAGAACTCGCTCGGCGAGGAACTCGGCAAGCAGTACGTCGCCAAGTGGTTCACCCCCGAGACCAAGGCCGCGGCGCTGGATCTCGTCAAGAACGTCATCGCCGCGCTCGACACCCGACTGCAGAACCTCGCCTGGATGGATCCCGCCACCCGCGTGAAGGCGCGCGCCAAGCTCGCCGCCTTCACCCCCAAGATCGGCTACCCGGACACGTGGCGCGATTATTCGACGCTAGTGGTGAAGCGCGACGACCTGCTCGGCAACGTCCAGCGCGCAGAGGCTTTCGAGTTCCAGCGCGGGCTCAACAAGCTCGGGAAGCCGATCGATCGCGGCGAATGGGGCATGACCCCGATGGAGATCAACGCCTACGCCAATCCGACGATGAACGAGATCGTCTTTCCGGCCGCGATCCTCCAGCCGCCCTTCTTCGATCCGAAGGCCGATGCCGCGGTCAATTACGGCGGCATCGGCGCGGTGATCGGGCACGAGATCAGCCATCATTTCGACGATCAGGGGTCAAAATACGACCTGACCGGCAAGCTGACGACCTGGTGGACGCCGCAGGACATCGAACGCTTCAAGGGGCTGACCGACAAGCTGGTCAAGCAGTACGACGCCTACCAGCCGCTGCCTGGGATGCACGTCCAGGGCGCGCTGACGCTCGGCGAGAACATCGCGGATCTGGCGGGTCTCACCACCTCCTACGATGCGTACAAGCTGTCGCTGAAGGGCAAGCCTGCGCCGGTCCTGGGTGGCTTTACCGGTGACCAGCGCTTCTATCTCGGCTGGGCACAGGTCTGGCGGATCAACTACCGCGAAGCGGCACTGCGCCAACGGCTGCTCACCGATCCGCATGCGCCGAACGAGCAGCGCGGCAACATCGTCCGCAATCTCGATCCCTGGTACGGTGCCTTCAAGCCCGCGCAAGGCGAGACGCTGTACCTCGCACCTGAGGATCGTGTCCGCATCTGGTAGGATGCGCGTCCTCCTCACGACGCTGCCGGGTTTCGGGCATTTCCAGCCGATCGTGCCGCTTGCGCATGCGCTGAGGCGTGGCGGCCACGTCGTCGCGGTCGCCACCGCGCCGTCCTTCGCGGAGGCGGTGGCGCGGGCGGGGCTGGAGTTCGTTCCGGCGGGGCTCGACTGGGACGAATCGCGTTTGCTCGAGACGTTGCCCGAGGTCGCAGACGAACCGAAGGAGTATCAGGGCGAGTGGCTGATGCGACGCATCTTCCTCGATCGCTCGCCGCGGCAGATGGTGCCGGACCTGATAGAAGTGGCGGCGAGGTGGCGGCCCGACGTGATCGTATCGGGGACGTATGAGTTCGGCGGCGCGCTGGCGGCAGAGCTGCTCGACCTGCCCTATGCGAGCTGCAGCATTTCGTTCCGATGGAATCGGTGGATCCTGAAGAACGTCGCGGGAAGGCCGCTCGCGCGACTACGTCGATCGCTGGGATTGCCGCTTGATCAGGGGTTTACCGCGTTCGGGCGGCATCTCGATCTATGCTTTGTGCCGCCGTCCTGGGTATTGACCAACGCGCTTTTACGTCCCGAATTGACACAAATGGTGCGCCGCAAAACGTTTGGCCACGGCATTTCGCTGCACCAGCGAGTGGTAGGATTGCGGGCGTTGGCCAAGCAGCGCCTGCTGGCACTCGACCATCGATTGCACCCCGAACATGGTGCGGTCGGCACGACCACGCACTTCATCCGCAACGGCGATGCCGACGGGGTGGCTGCCCCCCTGCCGGCCTGGTGGCACGATCTTCCGCCACGGCCGATCGTCTATGTCAGCCTCGGCACGGTGTTCAGCGCGCAATATCCGCACGTGTTCGACACGATCCTCGCTGGCCTCCGCGACGAGCCACTGAACCTGATCCTGACGGTCGGCCGCGACGTCGATCCCGCACGCTTCGGTCCGCAGCCCGCATCGGTGCGCATCGAACGCTTCATCCCGGCGGAGATATTGGCGGCGATGCTGCCTCACGTCTCCCTGTGCATCAACCATGCGGGGTTCGGCACGGTGATCGACGCGCTCACCCACGGCATCCCGCTGGTGTTGCTGCCGCTGTCGGCCGACCAGCCGGTGATCGCCCAATCCTGCCTGATCAACGGCGTCGCGCCGGACCTGCCGGCCGCGGCTTGGCGGATCAGTGCGAAAGGCCTGCCGATCATACGGCCGGATCATCTGACCCCCGACATGATCCGACAAGCGACAACCCAGGTGCTGCTCGACCCGCGCTTTCGCCAAGCCGCCGCCGCCGCCCGGGACGAGATCGCCGTGCTGCCCGGCCTGTCGCATGCGGTCGATCTACTTGCCGCATCGGTCGCAGGTGAGGCTATACCTAAGGCATATAGTTAATCGCAATCAGGTGCTTGCGATGCCCCAAAAAATTTCGGCGATGATTGCTTTGTTCGCACTTGCAAAAATGGTGAACATAAGGTTAACAAGCAAATAGTAGCAGCGAGCGCTTGAGTCGTCGGGTGGTGCTGCCGGGCTTCAGTAAGGGATTATCGGGAATGAACAAATTTTTGCTTGGTGCAGCGACCACGCTGGCTGCGTTTGCAATTGCACCTGCTGCGACCGCTGCGACCTTCATGCCGGGTACGCCCCAGTTCCAGGTGACGTTCAAGCCCAATGGGACCATCTCGGCACGCATCGGCGTTGATGGCTTGAGTGGCCCGTTCGATGACACCTACCAGTTCGAGCTTCTGACGAACGGTATTGGGAGCGGTGGTGTCATCGCCACCTTCAGCGGCGACGGCAACTTCTTCGAGTTCGGAGCGGTTTCGATAAACGGCGTTCCTATCCTCCCCATCAATTCCGGCGGTGTTAGTGTTGCGTCAGCAAACAACGTTAGCCTTATGGCGGGCACCAATCGCATCAGGATCGCGGGCAACGCGACAGGCAACGTCGCATACGCGGGGGTTATTACATTCGTCCCCAACGCAGTTCCCGAGCCCGCCACCTGGGCGATGATGCTCGTCGGCTTCGGCATGGTCGGCAGCGCAATGCGCTACCGTCGTCGTGCGACCAAGGTCGTTTACGCCTAATAGCGATTGCGATTAAACGATGCCGCCGATCGAAAGGTCGGCGGCATTGTCGTGTCTAGGTTGTTGTGGACATTTCCGTGATGACGTCAGCCGTAAGCGGCGCCAAGATGCGGTTCGTTCACGGCGTGCGGAATATGCGGTGCCGAACGCTCGGCATCCGGCCCAGCCAGTCGCGCAAAGATCCCGTCTTCCTCGCGTGGGGAGAAGAAGAACTGGTAGAGCGACCGCGCAACGATACCCGGCTGGCGCGCGTGTCGATCGATATGGTCACGGATCTTCGACACCTGCAGCCACATCAGCTGCGACGGTGCGCCGACGCTGTCGTTGGTCTTGAGGTCGCCGATCGCCTTGAAGCCGAGCATCGCCTCGTAGAAACGGCGGTGCCGCGGGTTTACCTCGATGAACAGGTCTGTGCAGCGATGCCGGCGCTGGCCGTAAATGAAGACGATGTGGAACAGCGACGCCAGCAACGGCTTGGACGGCACCTCCGCATCGAACGCCAGCTTGGTCAGTTCGCACACCTTGGCGCCCGGCACGCGACGAAACGAGTCGATCTCGGCGCGGAAGATCTTGTCCGCCGCCAACCCCGCCGCCGAATCGATCGCCAATGTGATCGTCCCCACGGTGCGTTCGTCGTCCGAAGCGGTGAAGGTCGCGTGGGTCGGCGCGATCGGGATGACGTGGCGGTCGCCGTAGCCGCGCCAGGAATACATCCGGTTGACCAGCATCCGCGCGCCGTTACGGGCGTCGTGGTCGTCGGCGAGCCGAACCGTAATCGTCCGATCGATATCGGGGGAAGCGAGTCGCAACGATCCGCGCTCCTCGTCGCCCATCGGCGGGTCCAGCGACATGCCTTGATCCGTCTTCACCATTCGCCCGACCCCCTTGGCGACTCAGGCGATGCGTCGGCCAGCCGGCTGGCTGGCGTCGTTCCGACGATGGCGAGGACGGAAAAGCATGACGCCGATCGACGGCACCATTCGCAACGCCCCCCTCATCGGCGAAACCCGATCCCGTGGTTACGATGCCGTCCCGGTGACCCTGTCGAGCCGACCGAAAGCATCGCTCCTCGAGCTTCAAGTACATCGCTTACGGCTTGGTGACGTGCGACCGGTTAATAATCCACAACTCGCAACGACTTAGGCGGCAGGACGGTGGAACGGTGCGGCCAAACACATCAGCACGACGGCACGGGTCAACGTTTGCACGCCCGCCGCTGCTTCACGGACGCAAGCGGTCGATCGCAGCGGGCATCAGCCAGTCGCTCCAGGCGACACTTCGGCCGTCCTGCCACGCGTCCCGCAGGACCCGCCGATCACTGCGCGAGGACCAGAGCATCGCACTGCGGACCGGCTCGCCGCCGGAGCGGCCATCCTCGAACGCGTCGATCATCCGATCGAGATTTGGGTCAGCGAGCATGTCATGATAATCGCACGAAATCGCGTATGGTTCCAGATGGCTTGGTAAACGAACGGCTCATCGGTCAAAAAAGTTTTCGCAGCGTTACGCTGACGACCCGCCCGACCGGATCCAGAAAGCCAGGCTGCAACCGATACGGCACGTTGCCCTGCCGGTCACGGATAGACTGCCGCGCGTCGGTGACGTTGTTGACGTCGACCTTCAGCTGCAGGTGGCTCGTCCATTCCTGCTTGGGCGTGAAATGGTGAACGCTTATGTACGTGCCGATATTTAGCTTGAAGATCGGCGCTAGCGCCAGATCTGCCGCCGGGTCCGCGTTCCTTACGCGACTGCCACCGCCGTACCAGAAATCGAACGTTCCGCCGCTGCCGAGATAGCTGATGCCGCCATAGGCATAGCCGAAGGCCCGCGGATTTCCGCCGCCGGTCACCGTGGCGCCGCGCAGCAGGTCGAGTTCGGGCGCGCCCGGCCGTAGCTGCAGCCGGTCGCTGAATTTGATGCTCGGCCCCGCGCCGACATAATAGGTCGGCCGCGGCGGTGCCTTGCCGGCATCGGCGCCGGCTGCCGGCGGACGACCCAGCGCGCCGTTGGCGGACACGGTCATGTTGAGGGTGCGCAGCCGCTCGCGGTAGAAGTTGATCGGACGGATCGTCAGCGAGGTCAGCCGCCCGGTCGCGTCGCGGGTGAACAGCTCGGGCAACAGCGGCTCGGTCTCCGGGGTCAGCGCATAGACGGTGCCGGTCTGATCGCGGACCGTCGTCGCCTCATAGGTCGCACCGACCCGGATCTCGCGCTTGGCAAAGGGCTTGATCGTCGCGGTCAGCGATCGCACCCGACGCCGCTCTGCGCGCAGATCGGGGTTGCCGCCCTGGATCAGCGTGACCAGCTCGGTCCGGGCATTGGTGAAGTCGAAGGCGTAGATGTTGGCGACGCGTACCTCGGGCGAGGAAAGCGCCTCGACCCCCGGCGCCGCCGCGCTGTGCCGGGATTGCGCCAGGAACTGCAGCCCGGTGAACGGCGCCCAAGCGACGCCCATGCTATGATCGTCGAGTGCGCCGAAGCCGCCGACCCGCCGCGCGTTGAAGGCGGCATTGACCGACAGCTCGCCGATGAACGGCAACACGTCCTGCCGCCGCGAGGCCAATGGCAGGTCGACCGCCACCCCGCCCTCGATACGCGACCGGCCAAGCGAAAGGTCGAACGGGTTTGGACCACGGGTAGTGGAAACCGCACTCGACCGCTCGAACTCCACGGTCGCGGTGACCGTCACCGGGCCTGCAGGAAGATCCACGGGCGCGTTGGTAGCGACCGACTTCAGCCCGGCGGTGCGGGTTCGGAGCCGCGCCCGGTCGGTCAGCCGTGTCGCCAGCAGCCCCGCGTCGAACGGCGCGAACGGATCGGCGCCCACGGCAATAGCCGCATTGGCAGCGGTCAGATCGATGCCGCGCTCGCTGTAGCCTGCGACGCGCTTCTGTTCGAGCGAGGCGGTCGCGTCCCAGCGCCACCCCGCGAACGTACCGCGCAGCACACCACCTGCGCGCAGGGTCGTCGTGGTCTGCTGCGCGCCAAGCGTCGGCACCTCGGTCAGATAGCGATTGAGCAGCACCGGCCGCGAGAAGGGCGACGCCGGATTGGTCTCGGGCACCGTCAGTGTCGCCACCGCAGGGCCCAGGGTCGATCGGTCGCGGCTCCGTTCGACGCCGAGGCTGAGCGATCCCGCGAGCGTCTCGCCGAGCCGGTCCGCGAACACCGCCTCCGCCTTCACCGCATCGTTCGCCGGGATCAGCGTGCGATATGGGCCAAGATCGAACAGACGCGGCTGGTTTGCCCTCGCCGCATAGCCGGCGAGGCTGCTGCGATCGCCGGCCGCGAACGGCACCGGCGCAACGCTCACCAGCCCGCCTGCCAGCGCCGACAGCGCCGGATCGATCTCGCCGCCGTTCGTGCCGGTGACGTTGCCGATCGCATCGAAGATGATCGCGGGATCATTGGCGATGGCACGCTTTGACTGGAGCAGCGGATCGGTGCGCCGATATTCGAGCCCCAGCGTCAGTCGGCTGTCGTCGCGCAGCCGCGTCACGCCCAGATTGAGATTGCCCCGATCGCTGCCGCCGCGTGTCGTCGTTCCCGCGGTGCCGCGCACCTCGGTCTGGCGGAAGCGGCGCTTGGTGATGAAGTTCAGCACGCGGCGGGTCGGCGGATAGCCGAACGCCAGCGCCGCGGGTTCGGGGAGCACCTCGACCTTCTCGATTGCCTCGGGCGGCAGCGCGCCGATGTCGGGATAGCCGGAGACCCGCTGGCCGTTGAGCAGGAAGATCGGAT
Source organism: Sphingomonas sp. Tas61C01 (assembly GCF_052567495.1). NCBI lineage: Bacteria > Pseudomonadati > Pseudomonadota > Alphaproteobacteria > Sphingomonadales > Sphingomonadaceae > Sphingomonas > Sphingomonas sp. Tas61C01. The sequence goes on along the minus strand of NZ_CP199583.1, from coordinate 439,545 downwards.
CGCTGCCGTCGGCGGACTGGGTGATGCCGCGGATCGACCGCAGCAATTCGCCGATCGTCGTCGCACCCGTCGCGGCGATTATCGCGCTATCGACGACCGCGACAGCATCGATCCCGCCGAGGATCGAGCCGCGCCGGCCGATCACGACGACATCGTCCTTGGTGGGCTCGACCGGCGCCTTTGCCGCGACGTCGGGGGCGACTTGCTGGGCGCCACCACTGCTATGGACGGCAATCGAGAACGCCACGATCAGGCGAGCGATCCTCGGCGCACGATCGCTGATCCGCATACTCGATTACGCCTCACCCCGACGCCGCGATCATATCGTTCGCGCGACCAAAATCCAACGGCTTTGCAGATGCATTCGGCGACGGTAAGCGCAGGTACTTACCGGAGCGGAGAAGCTGTCATGAAGCCATCGATCGTCGCGGCGCTTGCCGGCTCGCTGCTTTCCTCGTCCGCCGCGATGGCAAGCCCGCCCGCGACCACGCCCGACCAGCAGGCGCTCGACATCGCCAAGCGCGCGATTAGTTACCGCAGCGTTCGCGGGCCCGGCAACCAGACGCCCCAGCTCGCCGCCTATCTGCGCTCGGTGCTCATCGACGGAGGCTTCGCCGCCGCCGACGTCACCGTCACCCCGGTCGACGACACCGCCTATCTCGTCGCGCGGTTCCGCGGGACCGATCCCGCCGCCAAGCCGCTGCTGATGTCGGGCCACATCGACGTCGTCGAGGCGAAGCCCGCCGACTGGACCCGCGATCCGTTCACCGCGGTGGTGGAGAACGGCTATCTGTTCGGCCGGGGCGCAACCGACATGAAACTCGACGCCGCCATCGCGATCGCGACGCTGGTCGACCTCAAGCGGCAGGGTTTCAAGCCACGGCGCGACATCGTGCTCGAACTATCGGGCGACGAAGAGACGGTAATGAAGACCAGCGCGCTGATCGCCGAGCAGTTCAAGAACGCCGAGATGGTGCTCAACATCGACGGCGGCGGCGGGCGGCTGGGCGAGGACGGCAAGCCGCAATTCTTCACCTGGCAGGGCGCGGAGAAGACCTATGCCGATTTCCGCCTAACCGTGACGAACCCCGGCGGGCATTCGTCGGCGCCGCGCCCGCTGAACGCGATCAACCAGCTGTCGGCGGCGCTGGTGCGGATCGGTGACTACCACTTCGCCGCCCAGACCAACGACCTGACCCGCGCCTATTTCCGCTCCGCCGCCAAGTTCAAGACCGGCCCGATTGCGCAGGCGATGGCGCGCTTCGCGGACTCGCCGACCGACGAGCAGGCGATTGCGACGCTGCGCGCGGACCCCGCGACGGTCGGCCAGATCGGCACCACCTGCGTCGCCACGATGGTCTCGGGCGGCCATGCCGAGAACGCACTGCCGCAGCGCGCGACCGCCAACATCAACTGCCGGATCTTTCCGGGTGTCGCACCGAAGGCGGTGATGGAGACGCTGCGTACCGCCGCCGCCGATCCCGCGGTTGGCTTCACCGACGTCACCGAAGGATCGGTCGCCAACGACGCCTCGCCGATGCGCCCCGATTTCGTCAATGCGGTCGAGCGTGCGATGGGCAAGGCTTACCCCGGCGTGCCGGTGTTCCCGAGCATGGCGGCTGGCGCGAGCGACTCGATGTGGTTCCGCTATCACCACGTGCCGAGCTACGGCGCGAGCCCGGTGTTCATGAAGGAATCCGACGATTTCAGCCACGGCCTGAACGAACGCACCCCGATCGCCGCGATCGCGCCATCGGTGGTGTATTACCGGTCGCTGCTGACCGACCTGGCACAGTAGCCAAGCACTGAGCCCCTCCCATCGGGGAGAGGGTGAGTAGAGGGTGGCGCGTCTTCACCCCCCCAGCAGATGCGCCACATGCCGCGACGCCACGGTGCGCGCCTCCGCGGCGGTGAAGCCGGTCGGCGACAGGCACAGCTCCAGCCACAGCCCGTCCACCAGCGCCGCGATCGATAGCGCGGCGAGGCGCAGGTCTCCCGCCGCCACGCCGCATTCGATCAGCAGCGCCTCCAGCCCTGCGCGGTACGCAGCATAGGATCGGTCATGCTCCGCCGCGACCGCGGGGTTGCTGCGGGTCAGGCTCCACAATGCGGTCCAGGTCGCCAGCAGCGACGCGTCCGCGATCGGCGGTGCAAAGCTCGCGCCGACATACGCCTCCAGCCGCGCCCGCGGATCGTCGCCCGCAGTCTCGGCCGCTGCGGTCAGCGCCGCCGCGACCCGCTCCCCTACCGCGGCATAGGTCCGCGCCACCAGCGCATCGACGCTGGCGAAATGATGCGTAACCAGCCCCGGCGACACTCCCGCCTCCGCCGCGATCGCGCGCACCGATGCGCCCGCCGCGCCGTCGCGCGCCAGCACGCGGGCCGTCGCCTCGATCAGGCCGGTACGACGGACTTCGGCCTCCACGCGTTCGAACTTGCGCATCCCCGCACGCTATTATACGACCGTATAACAAGCAACGGGGGACGTCATGGCGCAGCGCTATCTGGATCTCGCGAGCGTGGACCCCGATGCCGATTGGAGCCTGCCTGCCTGGCTCTACACCGATCCCGAATATCATGCGGTCGAGATCGACCGCATCATCCTCCCTTCCTGGCAGATCGTCTGCCATGCGGGCGAGATCGCGCAGCCGGGCGACTGGCGGACGATCGAGTATCTCGGCGAGAGCGTCGTCGTGGTTCGCGGCGACGACGGCGAGGTCCGCGCGTTCCACAATGTCTGCCGCCATCGCGCGATGCGGCTGGTGGCGGGCGATGCGGGCTGCACCCGCAAGCTCGTCTGCCCGTATCATGCGTGGACCTACGAACTCGATGGCCGGCTGACCGGCGTGCCGATGCGCCGCGACTATCCCGCGCTTGACCTGGCCGCGACCGGGCTGATTGCCGTCGAGCTCGACACCTGGCGCGGCTTCGTCTTCGTGCGGCTGACGGACGATGGCGGGCCGTCGGTGGCGGCGATGATGGCGCCCTATGATCACGAGATCGCGCCCTACCGGTTCGACGATATGCGCCCGCTCGCCCCGATGCGGCAGCGCGAGCGGCGGGTAAACTGGAAGAATGTCGGCGACAATTATTCCGACAATCTCCACATCCCAGTCGCGCACGACGGCCTGTCGCGGCTGTTCGGGCGCAGCTATGCAATCGAGGCGCAGCCCTATGTCGACAAGATGTCGGGCTATTTGGTCGAGCGGCCTTCGACCGATTTCTGGGAGCGCTTCTACCAGGCGCACCTGCCGGTCGCCGATCACCTGCCCGTCGCCAACCAGAGATTGTGGCTCTATTTCAAGCTGTGGCCCAACATGGCGTTCGACATCTATGCCGATCAGATCGATTTCATGCAGTGGCTGCCGCTCACCCCGACCACGTCGCTGCTGCGCGAGACCAGCTATGCCCTGCCGGACGACCGCCGCGCAATGAAGCTCGCGCGCTACGCCAATTGGCGGATCAACCGCGTCGTCAATGCCGAGGACACGAAATTGATCGAGCAGGTCCAGCAGGGCATGGCGTCGCGCAGCTATACCGCGGGGCCGATCGGGCGCAGCGAGGTGTGCCTGCGCAGCTTCGCCGCGAAGATCCGCGATCGGATCCCCGAGGCACGGCTGCACCGCCCGCCCCCGCCCGGCTGGAGCCGCGCGCCGCGCGCCGTAGGAGCATCGGCATGACCGCACGCTACGACGCGATCGTCATCGGCGGCGGCCATAACGGGCTGGTCTGCGCCTTCTATCTCGCCCGGGCCGGGCTGAAGGTCCGCGTCCTCGAACGCCGCCACGTCGTCGGCGGCGCCGCGGTGACCGAGGAGTTCCATCCCGGCTTCCGCAACTCCACCGCGAGCTACACCGTCAGCCTGCTCCGCCCCAAGGTGATCGCGGACATGAAGCTGCACGACCGCGGCTTCCGAATTATCGAGCGGACGATCTCCAACTTCTTCCCGTTCGAAAACGACTATCTGAAGCTGGGCGGCGGCACCGATCGTACGCAGGCCGAGTTCGCGCGGTTCTCGCAAAAGGATGCCGATGCCTTCCCCGCCTATGAAGCGGCGCTGGAAAAGGTCGCGCAGGTGCTGCGCGATCTCGCGCTGAAGGCACCGCCGAATGTCGGCAGCGGCCTGCCGGCGCTATTCGCGGCGGGGCGGCAGGGCTGGCCGCTGTCGCGAATGGGAATCGAGGCGCAGCGCGACCTGCTCGATGTCTTCACCAAATCGGCGCGCGACTTCCTCGACGGCTGGTTCGAGAACGACCATGTCCGCTCCGCCTTCGCGTTCGACGCGGTGGTCGGCAACTATGCCGGGGTGTCGACCGCGGGCAGCGCCTATGTCCTGCTCCACCACGTTTTCGGCGAGGTGAACGGCAAGTTCGGCGCCTGGGGGCATTCGGTCGGCGGGATGGGCGCGATCACCCAGGCGATGGCGGCGGCGTGCCTCGACGAAGGCGTCGAGATCAGCCTCGACGCGCCGGTCGACAAGCTGCTGGTCGACGGCGGCAAGGCCAGTGGCGTCAGGCTGTCGAGCGGCGAGGAGATCGTCGCGCCGATCGTCGCCGCCAATGTCGGACCCGCGATGCTGTACCGCGAGATGGTCGACGCGTCCGACCTGCCCGCCGATTTTCGCCGGCGCATCGCCGGGTTCAAGACCGGGTCGGGCACCTTCCGGATGAACGTGGCGCTGAGCGAGCTGCCCGATTTCAGCGTGCTACGCGGCCGCGACAAGGCCGAGCACCATACTGCGGGGATCATCATCGCGCCCAGCATGGACTATATGGATCAGGCGTTCGACGACGCCCGGCAGTTCGGCTGGTCGCGGAAGCCGATCGTCGAGATGAAGCTGCCGACCTCGGTCGACGACAGCCTGGCACCGCCGGGGATGCACATCGCCAGCCTGTTCTGCCAGCAGTTCGCGCCCGATCTGCCGCCGGGCCCCGACGGCGCGCCTCGCACCTGGGACGATTGCCGTGAGGAGGTCGCCGACCTGATCATCGACACCGTCACCGCGCATGCCCCCAACTTCAAGGGATCGATCGTGGCGCGGCAGATCCATTCGCCGCTCGATCTCGAACGCAAGTTCGGGCTGATCGGCGGCGACATCTTCCACGGGCAGATGGGGCTCGACCAGCTATGGGCGGCGCGGCCGGTGCTCGGCCATGGCGATTACCGCGCGCCGATCGCGGGGCTCTACATGTGCGGATCGGGCACCCATCCCGGCGGCGGCGTGACCGGCGCGCCCGGCCACAATGCCGCGCACGCGATCCTTGCCGATCGCAGCGTCATCGGGCGGTTGCTGCGCCGCGCCTGACCAGGAGGTAGACCGGGGCGCCGGCGAGCAGCAGCGCCAGCGCCCACTTGTTCGCCTCGGCGCCCAATCCCCAGGAAAGCCACGCGACGAACACCGCGGCGATCGCGGCGACGGCGCGCAGCACGCGGTCGCCAGGCAACAACCGAAACGCAGCGAGCGCGCTGGCGAAATAGGCGAGCATCCCAGCCGCCAGCGATACCGACGCGATGAACTGGAACAGGTCGCCCATCCCGCGCGCATAGTTGAGCAGCGTCACGACCGTGACGAGCGCGCCCGACACCAGATGCGCGCGAACCGGAGTGCCGTTGCGGCCGACCTTGCCGAACCACGCCGGGAACACCCCGCCCCGCCCCATTGCGCCGCACACCTCGCCCTGCATCAGGATGAAGCCGTTGAGCGTTCCGAACGCACTCACCGCCGCGAACAGCGCGACGACCGCGGCGGTGCCCGCGCCCAGCGTGGTGCCGAGGAACGCCGCCACCGGCGCCGGTGAAGCGGCGACCAGCGCGGTCGGCATCAGCGTCGTAATCGCGGCGGTCACCGCGAGATAGATTACGCCCGCCAGCGCGGTCCCGATCAGCGTCGCGCGCGGGACGACCCGGCTGGCATCTGCCACCTTGTCTGCGGGCACGGTCGCGGACTCGACGCCCAAGAACCCCCAGAAGGTCAGCGCCGCCGCCCCCGCGATCGCGCCTGCGCCGACCGGGACCGGCGACGCCGCTACCCGTGCCTCGCCGCCGGCGAGCAGCCATGCCGCCAGCACGATCACCCCGATCAGCGGCAGCAACTTTAGCAGCGTCGTGACCAGCTGAACCTTACCCGCCAGCGCGACGCCGCGAATATTGACGAACACCAGCAACCAGATCAGCGCCAGTGCCGCCATCGCCGCATGACCGGCCAGCCCCGGCATGATCAGGCTGAGCGCGCTGACCACCGCCACCGCCACCGCGGCGTTCCCCGCCCAGATCAACGTCCAGTAGCTCCACGCCGTCGCGAACCCGGCCGCCGGCCCGAACGCCGCCTGCGCGAAGGCATAGGGCCCGCCCGCCACCGGCATCGCCGCGCCCAGTCGCGCGAACACGAAGGCGAGGCACAGGGCGCCCGCGATCGTCGCCATCCAGCCGAACATCGCATTCGGCCCCAGCGGCGCGAGCGTCGCGGGCAACAGATAAATGCCGGAGCCGACCATGTTGCCGACGACGAGCGCCAGCACCGCCCAGAAACCGAGCGGCCTTGAGCCAGGGGCGCGCCCCGCGCGATCGGTCGTGCTGGTCATGTCGCGCCGACGCTACATCTTGATCGCATGCGCGCCACATGGTTTCTGCACGGCGCATGGCATCTTCTCCCCCGATCCCGCGCTGGCCCACCGGGCTCGTCGATGCCGCGCTGGCGTTGCACGACAACCGGCTGGAGATCGCCGAGCCGCTGCTTCGCCGGCATCTCAAGCGCGATCCGTTCGACGCGCGCGCGATCCGGATGCTCGCCGAGCTCGCCGGGCGACTCGGCCGATACAAGGACTCGGAGACGCTGCTGCGCCGCGCGCTGGAGCTGGCGCCGGGCTTCACCGCCGCGCGCGCGAACCTCGCGATCGTGCTCTATCGGCAGAACCGGCCGGTCGATGCACTGGAGGAACTCGACCGACTGCTCGACGAGGAACCCGATCATCCCGGCCACGCCAATCTGAAGGCCGCGGCGCTAGGCCGGCTCGGCGGGTTCGAGGCCGCGATCACGCTCTACGAAGGCGTGCTCGCCCGCGCGCCCGACCAGCCCAAGGTGTGGATGAGCTACGGCCACATGCTGAAGACGGTCGGCCGCCAGGCCGACGGCGTCGCCGCCTATCGCCAGGCGCTCGGCCTGCGGCCCGATCTCGGCGAGGCGTGGTGGAGCCTCGCCAACCTCAAGACCGTGCGGTTCGACGAGGCGGACATCGCCGCGATGGCAGCCGCGCTCGCCCGACCCGACCTGACCGACGAGGACCGTTTCCACCTCGATTTCGCGCTCGGCAAGGCGTGGGAGGATCGCCGCGACCCTGCCCGCGCGTTCGATCATTATGCCGCGGCCAACGCATTGCGCCGAACCAAGATCGTCTACGACGCCGACCAGACCGAGCGCTTCGTCGACGACGTCGTTGCGCTCGCCACCCCCGCCTTCTTCGCTCACAGGGTCGGCTGGGGCTGCCCCGCCGCCGACCCGATCTTCGTGCTGGGAATGCCGCGCGCAGGATCGACGCTGGTCGAACAGATCCTCGCCAGCCACAGCCAGGTCGAGGGCACCACCGAGTTGCCCGATCTGCCCGCGATCGCGCGGCAGGTGACGAATTACCCGCACGGCCTGTCGACCGTCACCGCCGACCAAGCCCGCGCGATGGGCGAGGAGTATCTGCGCCGTGCCGCGGTCCAGCGCCGCACCGATCGCCCCTTGTTCGTCGACAAGCTCCCCAACAATTGGGCGCACGTCGCACTGATCCGGCTGATCCTTCCCAACGCCACCGTCATCGACGCCCGGCGCGAGCCCCGCGCCTGCTGTTTCTCCAACTTCAAGCAGCATTTCGCGCGCGGCCAGGCGTTCAGCTACTCGCTTGCCGACATGGGCCGCTATTATCGCGACTATGTGCGGTTGCTGGCGCATCTCGACGCGGTGCAGCCCGGCCGGGTTCACCGCGTGATCCACGAGCGGCTGGTCGACGATGTCGAGAGCGAGGTTCGCGGCCTGCTCGCCGCCTGCGGGCTGGCGTTCGAGCCCGCCTGCCTGACCCCGCACGAGACCGATCGCGCGGTGCGCACCGCAAGCTCCGAACAGGTGCGCCAGCCGATCTTCCGTACCGGCAACGACGCCTGGGGTCCGTTCGCCGATCGGCTGGGCGAGCTGGAAGCCGCGCTCGGCGACACCGTCGACGCCTATCCGGATGCTCCGGCGTTCGGCTGATGTGGCAAATGCGCCACGTCGTATAACGAAGTTGTAGCGAACGGTTGCGCCGATTGACCTTGATCGCGCGGCGACCCAGCATGATCCCGGATTAAAAGACGATCGGGGGATCACATGGTCATGACGTTCAACCGCCGCTGTGTCGCGCTGTTGCTCGCCTCCGCCGCGTTCGCGGCGACGCCGGCCTGGGCACAGGACGCGACCACCAGCAACCCGCCGACGGACGACACCGCGCGCGCCGATATTCAGGACGACATCGTCGTCACCGCGCAGAAGCGTGACGAGAACATCCAGGACGTGCCGATCAGCATCCAGGCGATCGGCACGCGACGGCTCGATCAGCTCAACATCTCGAACTTCAACGAATATACCCAGCTGCTCCCCTCGGTCGCGTTCCAGACCGCGCAGCCGGGCGTCACCACCGTCTATATGCGCGGCGTCGCATCGGGCGGCGACGGCAACCATTCGGGCTCGCTGCCCTCGGTCGGCACCTATCTTGACGAACAGCCGGTGACGACGATCGGCGGCACGCTCGACATCCACATCTACGACGTCGCACGGATCGAGAGCCTGTCGGGGCCGCAGGGCACGCTCTACGGCGCATCGAGCCAAGCGGGCACGATCCGCATCATCACCAACAAGCCGGACGCGTCGAGCTTCTATGGTCGCGTCGACGGCGAGCTCAACACCATCACCGACGGCGGCATGGGCGGCAAGCTGGAGGGCATGATCAACGCGCCGCTGTCGAGCGCCGCGGCGCTGCGCCTCGTCGGCTTCTACCAGCGCGACGGCGGCTATATCGACAACGTTCCCGGCACGCGCAGCTTCATCGGCGGCATCACCGTCGACAACGACGATTTCGTCGAGAAGAACTACAACGATACCGAGACCTGGGGCGGCCGCGCCGCGCTGAAGATCGATCTCGACGACAGCTGGACGGTGACGCCGACCGTACTCTACCAGGAACTGCGCAGCCACGGCAGCTACGGCTTCGACCCCAAGGTCGGCGATCTCGACGTCCAGCGCTTCTACCCCGAATATCGCCGCGATCGCTTCGTCCAGGCGGCAATGACGATCGAGGGGAAGGTCGGCAATTGGGACGTCACCTATGCCGGCGCCTATCTCGATCGGCGCACCGCATCGTCATCCGACTATACCGATTATTCCGAGGCCTATGACTCGCTCTATTCGTCGGTCGGAGGGCTGTCGGGCTATTTCTACTATCAGGACAATGCCGGGAACACGATCGACCCGCGGCAGAACGTCCTCGCCACCGATCACTTCCGCAAGATGAGCCAGGAGCTGCGCGTCGCGTCGCCGGCGGAGGACCGCTTCCGGGTGGTCGCCGGCGCCTTCTACCAGCGCCAGAGCAACCTGATCCACCAGGATTACTCGATCCCGAACCTCGGCGCGCAGGTGTCGGTGAACGGTGCGCCGGGCACGCTGTGGCTGACCCAGCAGAAGCGGGTCGACAAGGATTATGCGGTGTTCGGCGAGGCGAGCTTCGATCTGCTGCCGACGCTGACGGTGACCGGCGGCGGCCGCGCCTACATCTACGACAATTCGCTGATCGGGTTCTTCGGCTTCGGCCGCAATCCCGGCGTCGATCCCGACGACGGCCGGCCGTATACCGCGTCGCCGTTCAACGCCGCGGGTTCGTCGCGAACCGGTGTCGCCGGCTGTTACCTGCAGAACGGCCAGGTGTTCCGTGACGCCTATCTGGACGGCGGCAACACCGACCAATTCCTGCCGGCCGCGGTGAAGGGCAGCTTCTGCACCAACCTCGCGACGCTCGCGAGCGGCAAGCTCTATCCCAAGAAGACCGAAGGCCAGGGCGCGACCTATCGCCTCAACCTGACCTGGAAGCCTACCGACGCCGTCCTGCTCTACGGCACCTGGTCGCGCGGATTTCGTCCCGGCGGGATCAACCGCCGCGGCGACGTCCAGGATTACGGCGCCGACTTCCTCACCAATTACGAAGTAGGCTGGAAGACGACGCTGGCGGGCGGGCTGCTCCGCTGGAATGGCGCGGTGTACCAGCAGAACTGGAACAAGTTCCAATTCGCCTTCCTCGGCGAGAACAGCTTCACCGTCATCCAGAACGGCCCCAACGCCCGGATCCGCGGGATCGAGAGCGACATCAACCTCAGCAGCGGCCCGCTGACGCTGACCGCGTCGGGCGCGTACACCGACGCGACCACCCGGCAGGACCTCTGCCTAGAGGCGCGCGCCAATTACGTCTGCGACGGCCTGATCGCGAGCGGGCAGCCCAATATCGTATCGGCGCCCGCCGGCACCCGGCTGCCGATCACCCCGCGCTTCAAGGTCAGCGGCACCGCGCGCTACACCGTGCCGTTCGGCCCGACCACGCGCGGCTACATCCAGGGCCTCGTCGCGCACCAGAGTTCGGCCGCGTCGGACATCCGCAGCGCGGTGTACTCGGCGGGCACCGGCGATGTGGTCAACCCGGCGGCAGCGCTCGGCCGGCTGCGCAGCTTCACCACCGGCAATGCCGCGATCGGCGCGGAGACCGGCAACTTCACCTTCGAGCTGTTCGCGCAGAACGTCTGGAACGAACGCGCGGAGATCACCCGCTTCCAGCAGTGCGGCTCCTGCTACCAGCGGCCGTACATCGTTCCGGTTACCCCCCGCACGATCGGGATCAGGGCGGGCGCGAAGTTCTAGCGGCCTTGCTCCCCGCCTGCGCGGAGATACCAGCGTTCAGCGGCTCGACATGGTCGGCGCAGCGTCGCCGTCGGTCATCACGATCGGCAGGATCGCGCCGTCCGCGGCATAGCGGACGCGATCGATCGCGACCTGACGCTCGCCCTTCAGCGGCGCGTCGGCGGGCGGCGATTCCCAGCGGTGGTAAACGATCAGCCAGTCGCCTGCGGTGTCCTGCACGAAGCTGTGATGCCCCGGCCCCTGATGCCGCGCGTCGCTGGTCAGGATCGCGCCTCGATACGTCCACGGTCCGGTCGGCGACGGCGCGGTGGCGTAGTGCGCCGAGTAATCGGGACCGTTCCATCGTCCGTGGCTGTACGACAGATAATAGATCCCGCCGCGCTCGTGCATGAACGCGCCTTCGGTGAACATCGGCGGTTGATCGACCTTCACCTCACGCGCGATCCCGACCATGTTCGGGTTCAGCTCCCACACCCGGAGCGTCGCGCCCGCGCTGCCGCCGGCATAGAGATATGCCTTGTCGGTGCGCGGATCGACGAAGACCATCGGGTCGATCGCCTCGAAGCCGTTTCCGCCAGTGACCAGCGGGCGCCCGCTGTCGCGATACGGCCCCTGCGGCCGATCGGCGACCGCGACGCCGATCCGGCTCGGGGTCGGGTTCTGCGGGCCGACCGAGTAATAGAGATACCATTTGCCGTTACGCCGCGCGACGCCTGGCGCCCACAGGAAGTGGTCGCGCGCTCCGTCATCGCCGATCCAGCGGATGCGATCGCGCCGCAGCGCCTCGCCCCGGCTGCGCCAGGTCTTCAGATCGCGCGACGAAAAGGCGCCGAACCGGTCCGCCTCCCAGCTCCCGCCCGGGCCCCCGGTCGGGAACACCCACAGCTCGTCGCCGATCAGCACCGCATGCGGATCGGCACCCTGGAACTCGGGATTGCGCGCCACCGCGGTGGTGGCGAGCGCAATCCCGAGCAGCACGGCAAGACCGCGCCGGAGCGAACGAGGGCGTGTCCGAGACATCGGCTGCCTCAGAACCGGAACCGCACGCCGAGCGAATAGGCGCGCTCGATGTAGAGCACTTGCCGCCGGTACGCGTCGCCGGTGTCGTACGCCCGATCACGCTGGATCGGGTTGCCGAGCAAATTGACGATGTCGAAGGCGACCGTGATGTTCGGCACAGGCGTGACCGTCATCGACGCGTCGATCTGGCCGCGGCCCTGCTCCTTCGTCGGATGCGCGATCGGGTCGAAGGTCTCGAAGCTATAGTAGGAAACGAAGCGCGAGCGGTAATTATATGCCAGTCGGGCCGAAAAGGTCGGGCGCTCGTAAAGCCCAATGATGTTGTACGCCCATTTCGACACGCCGGGGAAGCGCTGCTGCTGGTTGTTGTACGACGCCGCGAAGTTCGGCTGGAGATCGCCCTTGGCATCGATGAAGGTGCCGTTGGCCTGAACGCCGAAGCCCTTCGCCCAATCGGGCAGACCATTGATGTCGAGGAAGCTGGTGAACGACACCTCGGCGCCCTGCAGTCGCGTGTTGCCGAGATTCACCGGCTGATCGATCGCGATCAAGCCATAGGTCGGGTCGCGGGAGACATTGTTGACCGTCGCCAGGAACCCCTTCACGTCGTGGCGGAAAACCGCCGCGGTGAACGAACCCGTGCGCGAGAAGTAATATTCGAAGCTCGCATCGTAATTGTTCGACGTCAGCGGCTGGAGGTCAGGATTACCCTGCGATCCGCCCCGTGCACAGTTACGGCTATTGTAGGTCGCGCTGCTCGGATCCAGGCAAGGACTTCCTGCCGGGAAGGTCGGCGGCGTCCCCAACGACAAGTTCGGTCGCAGATCGATGAAGTTCGGCCTGGTCCGGGTCTTCGTATAGGCAAGCCGCATCTGAAATTTGTCGGTGAACGCGATACGCGCGCTGCCATTGGGCAGATAATCATTATAGTCGTTCTCGGCCGAGCTAGGTTGAACGACGCCGTCGATGCTCGAGAATGCCCGAATGCGGGTCTTGGTCTTGATCGCGCGCAGGCCAGCAAGCCCATCGATCGTGATGCCGCCGATTTCGAAGCCGTATTTCAGCTGCGCATAGGCTGCGTAAGACTTCTCGTTCGCGCGGAAGTTCTGCAACGGATCGAAGCCGACCGTGCCGGCGGGTTCGAGGAAGAAGCTTCGCAATGCAGGCAGATTGTCGCGAATGCTATCCCGAGTCATCGCCGCAAAGGCGACGTTGGGTTGTGCATTGTTGTAGGTGAACCCTGGCAAGGTGCTGCGAACGTCGGCGCCCGGCAGCGATGTCAACGGGATCTGTCGATCCTCGAAGAACACCGCCGGCGCCGTTGGAGAGGCAGGCACCAGAACGTTATTGTAGATGTTCCCAAAGTCACGGGCGGCATCCCGGTCGTCATAGCGAACGCCGACCTGCAACCGCTTCAGGAACCCGGCGTCCAAGTCATAAGCGAGGTCGAGCCGCGACTGCCAATCTTTGCCGCTCACCACCGTCAGCTCCTGGTACAGGCCACGAGCGACGAAGTTGGCGGGGTCGGCGATCGAATAGTTGACGAAGCTCTGCGCTGGCCCGCCATCCTGATCCTTGGACACGACGAAGTTGGAGACGTGCGTCGGCGAGCCGCGGGTCGCATAATCGACGTTGACGAGATCGGCGGTGTATTTGCTGTCGGTGTACGCGATATCGCCGGAGATCGTCAGCTTGTCGCGTGTCCAGTTGAAGCCGCCACCGCCCTGATAGGTGTCGGTCTTGCCGTTGAACGAGCCGGTGTAGCCGTCGGGACGGACCGCGCCGCTGACGGTTGCCGACGCGATCTGGTTGGTGCCCGAAACGGTCGTGACATCCGTGAGGGTGATGCCACCGAAGTTCGGAATGAACATCCAGCGGTTGTAATCCTTCGAACGGAAACCCTGGTACAGGCCGTCCGCATAGATTTCGAGTTCCGGCGTCGGCTTCCACTGGAACGCCGCATTGGCGGACGGGCGATACCGGGCGCCGTAGCCAAGGAAGTTACCCTGCGCGTCGGGAAAGCGCAGCCCCGCCGGTTGGCCGGGCGCGTTGTTGACGATGCCGCCCTGATCGTTGACCCCGTTGGTGCTCGCGATCACCACCGATTGCTCGCGCGAGGAATCGAGGAAGTTGATGCCGACATAGGAGACGTTGAGCAGCAGGCCCATTTCGCCGATGCCGGTGTTCCACCGATCGCTGACGAGCAGGTTCCCGTTGGGAACGATCTTCTCCGACTGCTGCGACAGCACGCCGTTTAGCGAACCAGACAGTTCGAAGCCGTTGAAGTCGAAGGGCTTGCGCCCTCGCACATTGACTTCGCCAGCGATGCCCCCTTCGATCAGATTGGCCGTGCCCGCCTTGTAGACCTCGAGCGCTGCGACCGTACCCGCCGGGAAATCCTGGATCTGGACGTAGCGACCCTCGGCGGTGAAGATCTGACGGCCGTTATAGGTGGTGGTCAGATCGGGCAGGCCGCGCACCGTGACGCCAGCCGCTTCGCCGCCGCCGCGTGTAACGGTGACGCCCGGCACGCGCTGCAACGCCGACGACGCGAAGGTATCGGGGAGCTTGCCGATGTCCTGGGCGACGACCGCGTCGACGATGCCGTCCGAGGTGCGCTTGATCGCCTGCGCCGATTCGAGGCTGCGACGAAGACCGGTGACGACGATGTCGCCGCCCGCTTCGACCGGGGTTTCCTGAACGGACGCATCCGGCGCGGCGGGGTTCGCGCTCTGGTCCGACGCCGTCTCCGGCTTAGGCAGGTCCTGCGCCTGGCCTGCCACGGGGGCGCTTGCCTGTGCGAAGGCCGGAGCGCCCGCCGCGAGTGCCAGCGTCGCCACCGACGTGTTCAACATAGCCCGGATGTTCATCGTCTCTCCCCTAATTCGTTCATCGGTATTCCGATTGCCTGCCGTGCTAAAACGAACCATACGCAACAATCAACATGCATTTGTAAGATTTATGGACGCGCAGGCATAAGTTGGTGAACGCACATCGGTTCGGCGACCGGCGCAAACCCGCGCGGCGCCGTCGATCCGGCGTGCAAGGGATGACGGGATGCGGCAAAAAGCCGGTTTCGGATGGGAGATCGGATGTCGACGATGCCGCAAGCGCCGGACCTGTGCCGCCACGCGCGATACCGCCGCGACGGTCGGATCACAGACAATCGGAAAGGGAGAGTAGATGTCACGTACGTTGATGATTGCGGCCGCGCTTGCCGCTAGCGGGGCGATGACCGCCGCAGATCCTGCCGCCGCCGCGCAGGCCAAACGCGCGACCTTCGGCCGCATGCCCGATGGCCGTACCGTGCCGTCGGTGACGCTGACCAACGGCAAGGGCGTCTCGGCGACGGTGATCGCGCTCGGCGCATCGTTGCAGGCGCTGACGATGCCGGACAAGGCGGGCGAGCGTGCCGACGTACAGATCGGCTACGACACGATCGACGGCTATCTGACCAAGCCCGAGTTCTTCGGCGCGACGGTCGGTCGCGTGGCCAATCGCATTGCCGGTGGCCGCTTCACCTTCGATGGGCGAGTGTACAACGTGCCCGTCAACAACGGCCCCAACTCGCTCCACGGGGGCACGAAGGGCTTCGACAAGGTGCTGTGGGAGGTCACCGAGGTGAAGGACGGCCCCGCCGCATCGGTGACGCTGCGCTATGTCAGCCCCGACGGCGACATGGGCTATCCCGGCACGCTGACCACCTACGCCACCTATTCGCTCGACGAACAGAACCAACTGACGATCGAATATCGCGCCAGCACCGATCGCGCGACCGTCGTCAACATTTCCAACCACGCTTATTGGAACCTCGCCGGGGTCGGCTCGCCTCGCGGCGCGATGGGTCACCTCGTGACCATTCCCGCAGCGCGCTATACGCCGACCGACGCGACCTCGATCCCGACCGGGCGGCACGTCAGCGTCGCCGGCACGGTGTTCGATTTCCGCAAGGCAACCGCGATCGGAGACCGGGTGCGCGACGGGCGCGACCCGCAGATCGCCTATGGCCGCGGCTATGATCACAATTGGGTGATCGGCGACGCGGTGACCCCAACCCAGCATCTGATGGCGCGGGTCGTCGAGCCGGTGTCGGGTCGCGGGTTCGAGCTGTGGTCGAACCAGCCCGGGCTGCAATTCTATTCGGGCAATTTCTTCGACGGGACGATCGTCGGCAAGGGCGGCCACATCTACCGGATGGGCGATGCGATCGTGATGGAGCCGCAGCTTTTCCCCGATGCGCCGAACCAGAAGAACTTCCCCTCGGTGCGGCTCGATCCGGGCCAGACCTATCGCAACACCATGGTCTACAAGCTGTTCACGGAGCGCTGACCGATGAAGCCTTTCCGCTATCTCCTCCTCGCCGCCACCGCGCTTGCCGCGCTCCCCGCGGACGCCCGCCCGCGTTGGACCGAGGCGCAGGCGACGACCTGGTACGATCGCCAGCCTTGGCTGGTCGGATCGAACTACGCCCCCGCCACCGCGATCAACCAGCTCGAGATGTGGCAGGCCGCGACCTGGGATCCGAAGCGCATCGATTATGAGCTGGGGCTCGCGCAGGGCATCGGCATGAACACCATGCGCGTGTTCCTCCACGATCAGCTCTGGCAGCAGGATCCGGAGGGCTTCAAGCGCCGCATCGGCGAGTTCCTGACGATCGCCAAGGCGCACGGCATCAAGCCACTGTTCGTGCTGTTCGACAGCTGCTGGGATCCCGATCCCAAGCTGGGACCGCAGCATCCGCCGATCCCCGGCGTCCACAATTCGGGCTGGGTGCAGAGCCCCGGCATGCCCGGCCTGCGCGATCGATCGCGCTACCCGGCGTACAAGGCCTATGTACAGGGCGTGATCGGCGCGTTCGCGACCGACGATCGCGTGCTCGGCTGGGACCTGTGGAACGAGCCCGACAACGGTGCCGATCAATATAAGGGCCAGGACGGCAAGGAGCCGCTGGTCCGCGCGCTGCTGGTGCAGGTGTTCGACTGGGCGCGCGACGCCGATCCGTCGCAACCGCTGACGTCGGGCGTGTGGATCGGCGAGGATTGGACGCCGGGGGGCAAGAGCTCACCGATGGAGAAGCTGCAGCTCGCCCAGTCCGACGTCATCACCTTCCACGATTACAGCTGGCCGGAGATCTTCGAACGTCGCGTCAAGCAGCTGCTGCCGTACAGGCGCCCGGTGATCTGCACCGAATATATGGCGCGCGGCAACGGATCGACCTTCGACGGATCGCTGCCGATCGCCAAGCGCTACAACATCGGGATGATGAACTGGGGCTTCGTCGACGGCCGTACCCAGACGCGACTGCCGTGGGACAGCTGGCAGAAGCCCTATGTGCTGGCGGAGCCGACGATCTGGTTCCACGAGGTGTTTCGCAACGACGGCACGCCGTATCGCGAGGCGGAGACGTCGCTGATCCGCCGCCTCGCCGCCGCGCCCAAGGGGGTCGTGCCGACGGTCGACAGCGTGCAGCCCGAACCGCGCCGTGCACGCCGGCGCTGATTCGTCGCCGGTCCGCGGCGATCTCGGGCGCAACCTGACCTTCGGGCTTCAGGAGGTGCTCGGCCGCGCGATCATCGTCGGCGACTATACCGACCGGCCGTTCCCGACCGAGGCGGAGATCGTCAAGCAGCACGGGGTCAGCCGGTCGGTGACGCGCGAGGCGGTGAAGATGCTTGGCGCAAAGGGGCTGCTGTCGGCACGTCCCAAGCAGGGAACCTTCGTGCGCCCGCAAGAGGCGTGGAACCTGTTCGACACCGACGTGCTGCGCTGGCTGCTCGAGCGAAAATCCTCGCTGACGCTGCTGCGCCGGTTCAGCGAGTTGCGCATCGCCGTCGAACCCGCCGCCTGCGCGCTCGCCGCCCACAGCGCGAGCGAGGCACAGCTGTCCGCGATCGGGTCGGGGTTCGACCGGATGCTGGCGGCAGATCGCGGCGACGACGACGCGCTGGAATCGGATATCGCGTTCCACGTTGCGATCCTGCAGGCGTCGAACAACCCGTTCTTCCAGCAATTCCGCGCGGTCGTCTCCACCGCGCTCCGTACCTCGATCCGCTTCACCAACCGGCTGTCGGGCCGCTCCGCCAGCATCGCGGATCACCAGCGCGTCCACGACGCGATCCTGCGCCGCGATGCCGAGCAGGCGCGCGACGCGATGGCGGTGCTGATCGCGAAGGTGCTGGGATTGATCGAGCAGGCTGCGCCCGAGGAGGGGGAGGATTAGGGCGGCGCTGCTTCCGGGAAGACCCCGCTACGCTAGGCTGCCGCAATGCGCAGGTGGGGGAGGTAAGCGCGCCCTCGCGGCCCCCTCCCCCCGCCACACTTACTTCTTGGGCGCAGTCAGATGCGCGCTGAGATGCTTGTTCATCTCGAACATGCTCGCCGATTTCTTGCCGAAAATCTTCTCCAGCTTGTCGTCTGCGTTGATCTGGCGCCGGTCTTTGGCATCCTGCAGGTCGTTCTTTTTGATGTAGTCCCAGACCTTCTTGACCACCTCGCTGCGGGGCAGGTCGTCCTTGCCGACGATCGAGGCCAGGTCTTCGGAAGGAGTTACCGGGGCGGTGATGCCGCCGCGGGCGCCGCCTGCGGGCTTGCCGGTCGACTTGACCTTCTTCTCCGCTGCCGCCGTCTCATCCTTGCCGCGCTTTTCCGCCGACCGTGCCATTGCAATCTCCCTATTAGCCGCCCGCTACGCACGAGCACGAGCGTCATAACGCGGCACATCGCGATTCGTCGCGCATGATTAGTTCGCCTGCGCAATCATCCGCTTGGCGGGGCCGTTCGATGCGCGGACGTGGTTCCCGCCTGCCGATGCCGCTGCTAGACCGATGGAAGCCGCCTCACCCATCCGGAGAATCCATGCGCCTGACCATCGCCGCCGTGCTCCTGTCGTTCGCCGCGCCCGCCGCCGCCCTCTTGGCGCAGGCGCCCGGCCCCGCCGCGCCGCTGCCCCGCGACAGCGCCGAGGATGCGCGGCTGAAGCAGCTGTTTAGCGACAGCGACGAGCGTGGGCTGAAGCTGGATCCGATGGACGCGATCTATCGCGGCGACCTGCGCTATGCCGACCGCTTCGGCGATTACCTCACCGATATTCGCGACGAACAGCAGCGCCGCGGCCTCGAAGACGATCTCGCCACCCTAGCCCGGATCGATCGCGCCAAGCTGACCCCGGTCGATCGCGTCGCCTATGACGTGTTCCGCAACGAACAGACGGTCGGGCTGCGCGCCTTCTCGCCCGCGATCCTCAAGATCAGGCGCGCGATGCCGATCGATCATATGAACGGCTTGCAGACCAGCTACCCCGATTTCGCGTCGGGCAAGGGCGCGGCGCCGTTCAAGACGCTCGCGGATTACCGCAACAACCTTACCCGCAACGCAGGCTATGCCGCGATGTACGACCGGGTGATCGCGCGCTTCCGCACCGGCATGGCGCAGGGCATTGTCCTGCCGAAGCTGATCGTGCGCAACATGATCGAACAGTTCGACAATCTGCTCGCCGAGGGCGTCGAAGGATCGACCTTCTACCAGCCCGTTGCCAAGTTCCCGGCGGCGATCCCGGCCGCCGACCAGGCGACGTTGAAGGCCGCCTACGCCGCGCAGATCCGCGACGTCATCAACCCTGCGCACCGCAAGATCCGCGACTTCCTCGCCAGTGAATACCTGCCGAAGGCGCGCGACGCGGTCGGGCTGTCGGCGATGCCCGGCGGCGCGGACTATTACGCCTACCGGATCGAGAGCAACACCACGCTGCCGCTCAAACCCGACGATGTCCACCAGCTTGGTCTGAACGAAGTGGCGCGGATACTGCGCGAGATGGAGGCGCAGAAGGCGGCGGTGAAGTTTACCGGCACCCTGCCCGACTTCTTCCACAATTTGCGCACCGATCCACGCTTTCAGCCGAAATCGGCCGAAGAGGTTCGGCTCGGCTACGAGGCGATCGGCCGGCGCATCGACCTGCGCGTCCGCGAACAGTTCTCGCTCGTCCCCAAGACCCGGCTCGAAATCCGTCCGGTGCCTGAGTTCCGCGCCAAATCCGCTGCGGCGGGATCGTACGACGCCGGCACGCCGGACGGCAGCCGGCCGGGGGTGTTCTACTACAACACCTACGACCTGCCGAGCCGCTATCTGTGGGGCATGGAGACGCTCTACCTGCACGAAGCGGTGCCGGGGCATCATTTCCAGGTGAGTCTGGCGCAGGAGAACACCGCCCTGCCCGCGTTCATCCGCTTCGGCGGCAACACCGCCTATGTCGAAGGCTGGGCGCTCTACACAGAGAGCCTGTGGCGCGAGCTAGGCGTCGAGACCGACCCGTACCAGCGGATGGGCGGCCTCAACGACGAGATGCTGCGCGCGATGCGGCTGGTGGTCGACACCGGGCTTCATGCCAAGGGCTGGAGCCGCGAGCGCGCGATCGACTACATGCTCGCCAACTCGCCGATGCCGAAGACCGACGCCACCGCGGAGGTCGAACGATACATCGCGATGCCGGGTCAGGCGCTCGCCTACAAGATCGGCCAACTGACCATCCTGCGGCTGAAGGCGCAGGCGAAGGCGGCGCTCGGCGCCCGCTTCGATCCGCGCGCGTTCCATGCCGCTGTGCTCGACGCCGGCGCGATGCCGATGCCGGTGCTCGAACGCAAGATCGCCGACTGGATCGCCGCGCAGCCGCGCGGATGACCGGACCAACCGACAGGGAGTAGGACGATGTTGCTGATGATGCTGGCCGCACAGGTCGCCGAGGCACAAACGACGCTCGGTGCGACCGACCACCGCGTCGACACGCCGATCGCCGCGCCCACGGGCAAGCCGACCTTTGCCGACGAGTTCGACGGGACGCGGGTCGATACCGGCAAGTGGCTGTTCGACACGTCACGCAATGCCGAGGGGTGGTACAACAACGAACGCCAATATTACGGCCCGGACAACGCGACGCTTGCGGCCGGATCGCTGGTCATCGAAGCGCGCGCGGAGAAGCTCTACAAGGCGCGCGCCGCCGATTGGGGCGGTCAGGCCTACACCGCCGCCAAGCTCGTCAGTCGCGCATCGTTCGGCTACGGCTTCTACGAGGTACGCGCGAAGCTGCCCTGCGGCCGTGGCACCTGGCCGGCGATCTGGATGCTGCCGGCGAGCGGCCCGTGGCCCGCGTCGGGCGAGATCGACATCATGGAGATGGTCGGCTGGGATCCCAATGTCGTCCACGCGACGCTGCACACCGAAAAGTTCAACCACGCGAAGAAGACCCAGCGCGGCGCCCAGATCACCGTCGCGACCGCCTGTACCGACTTCCATCGCTACCAGCTCGAATGGCGACCCGACGCGATCCTGATCGGGATCGACGACCGCGCCTATATGCGGGTCGCGAACGATCAGCCGGGCGGGGCCGCCGCGTGGCCGTTCACCCGCCCCTACCAGATGATCCTCAACGTCGCGGTCGGCGGCGACTGGGGCGGTGCGAAGGGGATCGACGAGGCCGCGCTGCCGCAGCGGATGGCGGTCGACTATGTGCGCTTCTGGTCCGGCGCCAAGGCCAAGTAATGACCAACTTCATGTTCGCGACCGGCATCGAGAACAGCGTGCCGATGATCCATGACGGCCGCACCCGCGTCGACGAGATGGAGAGCTGCGGCCACTACAAGCATTGGCGGCGCGATTTCGAACTGGTCGAGGAGATGGGGATCGGCTTCCTCCGCTACGGCCCGCCGATCCACAAGACCTGGCTGGCCGACGGCAAATATGATTGGGAGTTCGCCGACCTCGCCTTCGCGGAGCTCCGCCGCCGCAATCTCGTGCCGATCGTCGACCTCTGCCATTTCGGCATTCCCGAATGGCTCGGCAATTTTCAGAACCCGGACTTCGCCGACCGCTTCGGTACCTATGCGCGCGCCTTTGCCGAACGCTTCCCCTGGGTGCAGATCTACACGCCGGTCAACGAGATGTTCATCTGCGCGACCTTTTCGGCGCGCTATGGCTGGTGGAACGAACAGCTGAGCAGCGACCAGGCGTTCGTCACCGCGCTGAAGCACATCGTAAAGGCCAACGTGCTCGCGATGCGCGCGATCCTGGAGATCAGGCCCGACGCGATCTTCGTCCAGAGCGAGTCCTCGGAATATTTCCACGCCGAATCCCCCGCGGCGATCCGCCCGGCGGAAATCATGAATTCGCAACGCTTCCTATCGCTCGATCTCAACTATGGCCGGCGGGTCGATTCCGAGATGTACGAATACCTCACCGACAACGGCATGACCCGCGACGAGTATCACTTCTTCATGCACAACCGGCTGAAGCAGCACTGCATCATGGGCAATGATTATTACATCACCAACGAACACCGCGTCGCCGCCGACGGGGCGACACGGTCGTCGGGGGAGATCTTCGGCTACAGCGAGATCACGCGGCAATATCACGACCGCTACCGGCTGCCGGTCATGCACACCGAAACCAACCTGGTGCAGGGCCCGCGCGGCACTGAGGCGGTCGACTGGTTGTGGAAGGAATGGGCCAACGTCCTGCGGGTGCGCAACGACGGCGTGCCGATGGTCGGCTTCACCTGGTATTCGCTGACCGACCAGGTCGATTGGGACAGCGCGCTGCGGGAGACCAACGGCAACGTCAATCCGCTCGGCCTCTATGATCTTGATCGCAACATCCGGCCGGTCGGCGTCGCGTACAAGAAGCTGATCGAACAGTGGCGCAACGTGCTGCCAACTCAGAGCCTGTGCCTGACCGTGCCCGTGGTGATGCCGAACGAGGTCGAGGATGCCCACGCCCGCCGTCGACGCGCCCGCGCGCAGGAGATGCTCGCACCGCCCGCCTGACTCCTTTCAATTCGTCCGCGGCATCGTACATCGGCGACACGACATTAGGAGCGACATCGATGAAGCGCAGCGGCAACACCATCCTCATCACCGGCGGCGGATCGGGCATCGGCGAGGCGATGGCGCAGCGCTTCCACGATCGCGGCAATGTCGTGATCGTCGCCGGGCGCCGCCAGGACGCGCTCGACCACGCCTGCGCCGGGCGCGACGACATGCACGGCCTGACGCTCGACATCGCCGATGCCACCGACATTGGCGCCTTCACGCGCCGGGCGATCGCGGACTTCCCGGCAACCAACGTGCTGATCAACAATGCGGGCATCATGCGCTACGAGGATATCGGCGCCGCGCGCGACCTCGCCGATGCCGAGGCGACGGTCACCACCAACCTGCTCGGGCCGATCCGCCTGATCGATGCGCTGATCGATCAGCTCGCCGCGCAGGCCGATGCGGCGATCGTCAACGTCACCTCGGGCCTCGCCTTCGTGCCGATGACCGCGACCGCAACCTATTGCGCGACCAAGGCGGCGCTGCATTCCTACACCGTCTCGCTGCGCGACGCGCTCCGCGACCGCGTCGAGGTCATCGAGCTGGCGCCGCCCGCGGTACAGACCGATCTCACCCCGGGCCAATCGACCCGCCAGGGTTACCAGCCACTGGAGGAGTTCATCGAAGAATTGATGGCGCTGTTCGACCAGCAGCCGACCCCGCGCGAAATCCTGGTCGAGCGCGTTCACAACCTCCGCTTCGCCGAGGCCGAAGGCCGGTTCGACGAGGCTGCGACCGCGCTCAACGAGATGGTCCGCAAGGCACGGGCCGCGCAGCAGTGACGAGGATGCGCCGACCGCCGAGCTTCTGGGGCTACACCGCGGTCGGCGTGCTCCTGTGCCTCTATTCGATCGCGTCGCTGCCGTTCCGGCGCGGCGTCAGTCGTCGGCCTTCGGCGCGTGATGCTGTGCGACGTTGATCGTCAGCTGAACCGTGATCGCATGATCCATCTGCGCGCGCGCGCCGGCCCGCGCGGTCCTGTATTGGTTGAGATAGCCGACATCGGCGCTGACCAGCTTGCTGAACGGCACCGTGACGCCGACGATGTTGCGCATCCGCTCATAACCGTGAAGCTGCCCCCAGCGCGTCGAATTAGGCAGGATGAAGCTTTCGTGGCTGACGAACAGCGCATAGCCCCTGTCGCCCAGCCGATGATTGTAGCGGATCAACGGCCGTAGCCGGAACCCGACTTCGCTGCCGCGCGGGTTGAAGCGTTCGTCCAGGCGCAGGCGCCCCAGGAACGGCCCGAAGGTCGCGACGATGTGCTGGCGCAGCCTGTCCTCGTCGGCGGCGGAATTGCGATTGTGCGACCCGACCTTGCGATAGCCGACGCCAAGCTCGATCCCGTGCGTGACGCGGTAGCCCAGGATGCCGCCGAACTCGGTCTGGAACAGCCCGCCCTGCCGATCGCCGAACCGCGCGATCTGTTCGAGCGTGACGCGGAAATCGTCGGTGATCGGGACGTTGGTGTTGACCTGGAACCACGCCTGCTCGTCCTGCTGCTGCGCAGCCGCGGGCGCCGCGACGAACGCAACGCAGGCGATCGCCGTCGCGCCACAAGTCAGCCGATACAGGGTCACGCCGCGGCTCTATCCGGTCGCCTGCCGCTTGTCATCGACCCTTTGCAGCCGACGGCCGCGGCGACAGCCAGCCCTCGTCGGCGAGCCAGTCCGCCAGCCGATCGGGCCAATGAATAATCGAGATGCGGTTCGACTCATCGAGGTTGAACGCATGTCCGGACCCCGCATACATGTGCAGCTCCGCCGACACCTTGGCCGCCCGCAACTGCTCGTAGAGTGCCACCGCAGGCTTCGCGCAGCATTCGTCGAGCGTGCCAGCGACCAGGAAGGCGGGCGGCGCATCGGCGACCGCGTCGGCGGGGATGCCCAGCGGTCCCGGAAAGACCAGCGCCTGGAAGTCTGGTCGCGCGCTCTGCCGATCGACCGCGTCGACCGGCTTGGTGGCGCGCGCGTCCTTATTGTCCGCGATCATCGACACCAGCTCCCCGCCCGCCGAGAAGCCCATCACCCCCACCGGTGCGGATCGACGCCATAATCGGCGGCATGCGCTCTCACCCAGCGGATCGCGCGCCGCGCGTCGGCTGCGGCGTCGCCCTCGATCGAGTAGGTCGATCCCTCCTCGCGCGCGAGCCGGTATTTGAGCACGAAGACGGTGACGCCGTAGCGGTTCAGGGCGCGGCCGACCGCGGTGCCTTCGGTGGTGTAGACCACGATACGGTGGCCGCCACCGGGGAGGACGACGATCGCGGCGCCGTTCTGTTGAAGCTTGGGCCTGAAGATCGTCAGCGACGGCCGATGGATGTTGCGCACCCAATAATCCTGCGCGACCTCCGCCTCGCCGCGTCGCGCTGCCGAACCGGGCGCACCGTTCGGCCATAGCTCCACCGTGGTCGGGGTCGCGGGCGCATCCTGCGCGGTGCCGACGCTCGACGCTGCGGTCGTCGCGATCGCGATCGCCGCCAGGATCGTCCGATATCGTATCGCCATGCTCGTCTCCTATGCCGGTGGTGTCAGGTGCCGCGGCGCCGATCCGCGACCTCGGACGTTGTGACTGTTCGATCCGATGAGGAGGCGTCGATGCCAGCACGAGAGAAGATCACCGACGGCGCGAACGAACGCGCCATCGACGAGCCGATCGGGAGCACCGCGCCCGGGATCCCCGACGACGCGCTCCTGCCCGGCGAGGAGCTGCCCACGCCCCCCTCCGACGAGGAAGTGGCGCGGGTCGCGCGCAAGCTCGGTGCGCCGATCGGCGCCGATTCCGACGTCGACTGACGCGCGTCGTCAGGCTTGATCAGGATCGAGTCGGACGGCAGCAGCCGATCGAGGAACGGGATGATCGCGGCACCCAGCGCCGGCGCGTGATCGGCCATCGCCGCCGGCCTGACGATCGGCGAGAACGGCAGGTCGGCCCGATCGATCGTGTCGCGGAGCCCACTCGCCAGCCGCTCGATCAGCTGCTGCGGCAATCGCCCGCCGATCACCACCGCTGCCGGGTTCATCAGGCACGTCACCGCGATCAGCGGCGCGGTAAGGGTACGGACCGCGTCGTCGATCCACAAGTCAATCAC
Source organism: Sphingomonas sp. Tas61C01 (assembly GCF_052567495.1). Classification (NCBI taxonomy): domain Bacteria; kingdom Pseudomonadati; phylum Pseudomonadota; class Alphaproteobacteria; order Sphingomonadales; family Sphingomonadaceae; genus Sphingomonas; species Sphingomonas sp. Tas61C01. Next base: position 413,660 of record NZ_CP199583.1, on the reverse strand, counting down.
CGACATAGCGTCGGCCAGCGCGTCGTCGACATCGCGTGGAAGGCCCGCCGCCTCAAGCCGATCGAGCAACGCACTGATCGAGACGACGTCCTGCACCGTCGGTCCGCCGCTGCCGTCGTCGGGCATCAACCCGATCTCGCCGCTGCGACCGGTGGCGCCGCGATAGAAGGTCCGGTCGATCACCAGCCCGCCGCCCAGGCCGGCGCTGACCAGCAGATAGAAGAAGCTCGCTTCCTCGAACGCCACCTCCGACTGCGCTTCGCCCATCGCCGCCGCCGCGGCATCGTTGTCGACATAGACCGGCCAGCCGAACGCCGCGAACATCGCGGGCAGATCGGCGTAATCCCACCCGTCATAATCAGCTGGCTGATACGGCAGCACGATGCGGCCGAGGTCGTTGGGCACCGCGACACCGATGCCGAGAATGCGCGCCGGGTCGATCGCGGTCTCCGCCAGCGCCGCCGCCACCGCTTCGCCGGCGAAGGTCACCACCGCATCGGGCAAGGCGAATGCGGTCTCGACGGTGCGGCGCCAGCGAACATCGCCGGCGAGATCGACCACCACGAGCGTCAGATGGTCGCGATCGATGTTCAGCCCGACCCCATAGGCGCCGTCCGCAGCGACCCCCATCCGCTTCGCCGGCTGGCCGCGCCGCCCGCGGATCTTGTCGAGCGGCACGACCAGCCCGAGTTCGACCAACCGGGTGACGATGCCGACCACCGTCGGCGTGCTGAGCCCGGTCTGCGCGGCGAGCTTGGTCCGCGTCGTCTCCCCCGCCCGCCGGATCGCGTTCAGCACCGTGCGCTGGTTGTAGTCGCCGGTCCGCACCGAATTGGTGCCCGACAGGCTGTGCGACAAGCGAGCGCTGCGGTGACCGGCCAGGCTGGTCCCGCTGCGTGCCGCCATCGGTCTTGCTCCGTCGCCCGCCATCATCACCCCGCCGGTGCCATGCCGGAAAAGAAAAGGGCGCGCTCGACCGTGCCGAACGCGCCCCCGATCGATCGGGCGGAGATCGCCCGTCCGGCTTTAGAAGTTGCCGCGCAGGATGAACGAGTAACGACGATCGTTCATGAAGTAGGAACGCGGTGCGAGCTTGCCCGGATCGCCGGTATAAGCCTGCAGGGTCTTGGTCACGGTGTTGGTCAGGTTGACGCCCTGCACACCCACCTTGATCCACTTGTTGACGTTGATGAACGCTGACGCATCGAGCGACCCCGTGTCGTCCTGGAAGATCGACGTGTACGGGAAGATCACGTCGGCTGCGGTCAGCAGATACTTCGACCGCCAGTTGTACGCCGCACGCAGCGAGACCGGCCCCTTTTCGTAGAACACCGTCGCGTTGACGTTGTGCTTGGACAAGCCTTCGAACGGCAGGTCGCCCGTCGGAATGGTCGAAGTCGGCTGCGGGCTTCCCGTGTTGAGGAACGAATTGGGCAGGCCGCTGCTGTCGATATACGAGTAGTTGGCATTGATGCCGAAGCCGTTCAGCAAACCGGGCAAGAAGTCGAGCGTCTGCTGATAGGCGACTTCGAAGCCCTTGATCTTGCCCTTGCCCGTGAAGTTTTCCGGGAACCGGAACTGCACCGACTGGGTGACTCCGTTGCTGGTGACGTTACGCGAAGCGATCGACTGATAGAAGAAGTTGCTCACTTCCTTGTAGAAGGCGTCGAACGTCAGCGACCCGACCCGGGCGAAATACCATTCCAGCGTGGCGTCGAACTGCCATGCCGTCGCCGGCTTCAGGAACGGATTACCCGACGTCGCCGTCGGCGTGCCGCTCGAAGGATCGGTGCTGTAAGTCTGGTAGTTGCGGATGTTGGCCGCATCCGGACGGGTCAGCACCTTCGACGCGGCGAACCGCATGATCAGTTCGTCGGACAAGCCGAGCTTCAGGTTCGCGCTAGGCAACCAATAGGTATAGTCGGTCCGTGCCACGTCCGGCGTGATCGCGCCCGTGGCGAACTGCTGAAGCGCACCATACCCCGCCGCACCGAGACGACAGATCCCGCCAGGGACCTGTGCGGGTGTTCCGGCGGGTGCACCGGCGGGAACACTGGCCACGCAGCGCGTGGTGAACGGATCGGTAATACCGAACGCCGCACGGGTCGGCAGCGCGAAGGCTCCCGATGAGCTGATCGAGGTGTGAACATAGCGCACACCGATGTTACCGCTGACCCGAACCGGGCCGAACAGCGGATCCTGCGATCCGAAGTTCAGCATGCCGTAAGCGTTGACGTCCTGCTGATTGACCGTCTGGATCTCGCCAGGAAGGTAATAGCTGCCGTTCACGGTCCCGTCACGACCAGCCGCCGGGACGAAGCGGTTGCTTGCCGTTGCGCCGTTGGCCGACCGCCACAGATCGTTCAGGGCTTGAACGTCGGTGACCGTCTTGTCGTAATTGTCGAGCGGGTTGGCACCGTAATAATAGCCACCGATCGGACCGGGCGTGTCGCCGCGGAAGAAGTTGGGGAACTTGTAGAATTCCGCATTCTCGACGCCACCCTGGGCGATCGTGACCGGCGCGCCCGACCAGACTTCGCTGATCGCTCCCCAATTGTAAGCGGTGTACTTTACCGTCTGCTGGCGCTCCGCATAGCGCGCGCCGAACTTGACGCGGTTCAGGAACGAGCCGTCGTCGAACTTGTACGTCGCGTCCGCCTTGACCTGATACTCGCTGCCGGCGCTCTCCTCGAAGTGATCCATCGCCGCACGATAGAAGGTCGCGCGCGGATCCTGGAAGTAGGTGGCATCGTCCTGTCCGGCATAGATGCTCGGAGCGGCCCAAGCGGCGGCCAAGGTGAGCGGACGATGCGGGATGACAACAGGCAGCTTGCCCGTCGTGTCGAGTTCCTGATCGGCGAAGGTGGAATTGAAGACCGAGAAGTCCCGCTGGGTGCGGTCGGCCTTCGTATAGTCGGCGTCGAGGTTGATCGACAGCTTCTCGGTCGGGTTGAACTTCAGATTGAAGCCGTAATCCTCGACGGTGTTGGATTCATAAACGCCGCGACGCGACAGCGACTGCTGGATGCCACCGGTCGGAACCGTCGTGGTCGCGCTGCCGCTGCCCGCGGTCCGCCAGCCGGCGCCCGGCAGGGTGATGATGCCGCTCTGGAACAGACCATCATCGTCATAAACATAGTTTTGCAGAGAACCGACCGGGCACTCGGCACGGGTGCCGGGATTGCTGGTCGTGATCGGCGTCGTCGTCGAATCGTCGATCCGAGGCGATCCGTTCTGGTTCTGCTGACAACCGGCAGGATAGGTGTTGTATTCCGAGAGATCCGGTGCGGTCTCGAAGGTGTGCTCGCCCCACGACTGCGTGGAGTGCGATCGCAAATACTGTGCCGTCGCGGTGGTGCGCTGGTCGGTGCTCTCCCACTGCGCGGCAACTGCGATACCCTGACGCTTGCGATCAAAATCCTGGCTGCGGAACTGGCCGCCGATCGGCGCATAGGCATTCGCCAGGAAGTCGGAGAAGCCGTCGGCACCAGCGGCGCCGGTGGCGCCGCACAGTGCGTTAGCGGGCGGCAACGTCACGGTGTCGGTGCCGCTCGGCAAGGGGTTGCGGCAAACCAGGGGGATCGCCGTGCCCGCATTCAGCGTGCCCGACTGAGCGAAGGTGTTGTCGCGAGTCTGATAGTTGGTGACCTGGATGCCGTCCGCGCGGCTCTTCAGGCGGGAATAGGATACGCTGCCGAGCAGGCCGAAGCGGCCCACGCCGGTGTCCCAGGTATCCGACAGCAGCAGCGAACCCGTCGGCGTCCACTTCTTGCGGAAGTCGCCATAATTGGCTTCGGCATCGACACCGATATGGAAGCCGGGATTGTCGAACGGCTTGCGGGTGTTGAGGTTGACCGTGCCGGCGAGGCCGCCTTCGATCAGGTCGGCCGTCGCGTTCTTGTAGACCTCGACCGAACCCAGCAGCTCGGCGGGAACGTCGGCGAAGTTGAGCGCCTGACCACCGACACCGGCGGCGAACGCGTCGCGACCGTTGAATTCGGAGCGGACGAAGTTCAGGCCGCGGACCACGACGCCCGAGCCTTCGACCGAGAAGTGATCGGGGTCGTTCGAACCGGCGAAGCGGTTGATCGACACGCCGGGGACGCGCTGCAGCGCTTCGGTAACCGAGCGATCGGGCAGTGCGCCGATGTCCTGCGCGGTGATCGCGTCGACGACTGTGTCGGCGTTACGCTTGATCGCCTGCGCGTTGGCAAGGCTCTGGCGGATGCCGGTGACGACGATGTCGTCGCCATTGGCTTCGACTTCCGAGGTGCCGACGTCGGCAGGCTGGCCGGCCTGCGCGCCGGCGGTCGGGCCGTCCTGCGGCTGCGCGGTGCTGGTGGCGGTGCCGACCGTACCCTGGCCGCTTGCCGAGCCGGTCTGCGCGAACGCGGGTGCCGCGAGCGAGAACGCACACAGCGCGCCGACCGACGCGCCACTCTTTAGCCACTTGCCGTAGCCACGAAATCCGAATTCAGGTGCAGACGCGGTCGACGAAGTCGCCATTCGTAAATCCCCCCATTTGGCCGCTGTCATTCGCAGCGATGCCTCGACGGTGTTTCTACGCAGCAATATTTCCGCTCGCAACTGCTTATGATTGCGCTAACATCCACATCGGCCGTTTTTGGCACACAAGCGTATTTCTGTGACAAAGTTGCCACATTTACTCGGGCCGTCCGCAAGCACACCGGCTTGACGCACGCTTGTGGATAGGTGACCGGAAGCGCGAGAGGATGACGGATCGCCATGAGCGAAGCGCAACGACAGCGGATCGTGATCGTCGGCGGGGGCACGTCGGGGTGGATGACCGCCGCCGCGCTCGCCAAGATGCTCCCGCGGCACTGTTCGATCCACCTCGTCGAATCCGAAGCGATCGGCATCGTCGGGGTCGGCGAAGCCACCCTGCCGCACATCCGCGCCTTCAACGAGCGGCTCGGCATCCGCGAAGCCGATTTCATGTCGTGGACCCGCGCCACCTTCAAGCTCGGCATCGAGTTCCGCGACTGGGGCCGGATCGGCGACAGCTATGTCCATCCGTTCGGCACCTTCGGGCGCGGCCAGGGTGAGGTCGACTTCCACCATTATTGGGCACGGCTGGTCCATGCCGGCGCCAATCCGCCGCCGCTCGAACAATTCTCGATGGCGTGCACGATGGCGCGGACCGGCAAGTTCGTCCCGCCCACCACCGAGCCCGGCAAGATGACCACCACCTTCGGCTATGCGTATCAATTCGATGCGGTGATGTTCGCGCCCTATCTGCGCGCGCTGGCCGAGGGGCTCGGCGCGGTACGAACCGAGGGCAAGGTCGTCGACGTCGAGCTGGACGGCGAAAGCGGCGACATCCGCGCGATCAAGCTCGACGGCGGCCAGCGCATCGAAGGCGACCTGTTCGTCGATTGTTCGGGGTTCCGATCGCTGCTGCTCGGCGAAGCATTGCAGGAGCCGTTCCAGGACTGGTCGCGCTGGCTGCCTGCCGATCGCGCCGCGGCGATGCCGTGCCGAACCGAGACTGCGGTGACGCCCTATACCAGCGCGATCGCGATGCCCGCCGGGTGGCGCTGGCGGATCCCGCTCCAGCACCGCACCGGCAACGGCTATGTCTATTCGAGCGACTTCGTCAGCGACGATCAGGCCGCCGCCGCGCTGGTCGGCGCGGTCGAGGGCGAGCCGATCGCCCAGCCGCGCTTCCTCCGCTTCAAGGCGGGTCGGCGCGAGCGTAGCTGGGTGCGCAACTGCGTCGCGATCGGGCTCGCCAGCGGGTTCCTCGAACCGCTCGAATCGACCAGCATCTACCTGGTCCAGCAGGCGATCACCGCGCTGCTCGAGCTGTTCCCCGGTCGCGAGATCGTGCCGAGCGACCGCGACGAGTTCAACCGCGTCATCGATCTCGAATATGACCGCATCCGCGACTTCCTGATCCTCCATTATCACGCCACCGAGCGCGACGATTCGGACTTCTGGAACTACGTCCGGACGATGCCGATACCGGATAGTCTGGCGGAGAAGATGGAGCTGTTCCGCCGCCGCGGGCGTGTCGTGAAATATCGCGAAGGCGTGTTCCTCGACGCCAGCTGGGTCGCGGTCTATCTCGGCCAGCGCGTGCTTCCCGCGGGCTACGACCAGCGCGCCGACCTGCCGAGCGCCGACAGCCTCGCCCGCGGCATGGACCAGCTGCGCGCCGAGATTACCGAGCTCGCCCGCGACATGCCCGATCACCTGCGCTTCATCGAAGGCTATTGCCCGATGGCAAAGGCCGCCTGACATGCCGGGCGCGGCAGGATCGCGACCAATCGCGCTCGATCGCCCGATCGCGCAGGTGGTCGTCGCGGGCGGCGGGATCGTCGGCTGGTCGGCCGCCGCCGCGCTGAAGCGACGCCTGCCCTGGCTCGACGTCACCCTGCTCGCGATCGAGCCGCCCGCCGACGCGCTGGCGGACCGGATCGCGAGCACGCTGCCCTCGATCTTCGGCTTCCATGACGATCTTGGTCTCGGCGACGACGATACCGTGGTGCGTGCCGGCAGCCTCTACCGGTTGGGCACGCGCTTCCGCGGCTGGGCGACGGGGTCGCGCGACTACGTCCATGCCTATGGCGGACACGGCAACAACATCGGCGCGGCCTCCTTCCATCATCACTGGGTCCGCGCCGCGCACGCCGGTACCGCCGCGCCGTTCGACCGCCACAGCGTTGCCGCGATGCTGGCCGCAAACGACCGCTTCGTTCCCCCGGCGGAGATCGACAAGCTGCCGGGCACGGGCCTCGACTATGGCCTCCAGATCGATCCGCCACGCTATCGCGGGATGCTCCGCGCCTTCGCGCTCCACTGCGGCGTCCGCGAGCGGCCGGGCGACATCGCCGCGGTGACGATGCGCGACGACGGCTTCGTCGCGTCGCTGCGGCTCGACGACGGCACCGATCTCGCCGCCGACCTGTTCGTCGACTGTACCGGTCCCGCCGCGCGGATCAGGTCCTGCGTCGACGAGGAACGGCAAAGCTGGCGCGCCTGGCTGCCCTGCGACCGGATGCTGATCGCCGAGGTGGCCGCCCCGACGAGCTGCGCATCCACCGACACCGTCGAGGCGGTCCCCTGCGGCTGGCGCTGGGCGGCCGGTGGACGGCACCGCACCAGCATCGGCCTGGTCTACAGCAGCGCCCATGCCGACGACGCGGACGCCGCGGCGTTGCTGGGCGCGCCGCAACCGGCGCGTGTGGCGATCGATGCCGGCACCCGCCCCGCCCCGTGGCTGCGCAACTGCGTCGCGATCGGCGACGCCGCGACTGCGATCGAGCCGCTGGAATGGACCAACCTCCACCTGGCGCACAGCGCGATCGACCGGATGATCGCGATGCTCCCGGATCGCGCCTGCGCCGGGGTCGAGACCGGCGACTTCAACCGCCAATGTGCGGCGGAGGCGATGAGGGTCCGCGACTTCGTGATCCTCCATTATGCCGTCTCGTCGCGGATCGAGCCGTTCTGGCGCGCGGTCGCCGCGATCGAACCGCCCCCCTCGCTCGCCCATAGCCTCGCGCAGTTCCGCGAACGCGGGCGCCTCCCGATCTACGAGGAGGAGACGTTCGCGCGCGACAGCTGGCTGGCGGTGCTGCTCGGCCAGGGCGTGTTGCCGCGCCGGTCGGACCCGCTGATCGACATCGTCCCCCCGCAGCAATCCGACGCGCTGATGGCGTCGGTTCGCGAGACCATCGCCACCGCCGTCGCCCAGGCGCCGACCCAGGCCGCTTTCCTCCAAGCCATGAACAGGCAGATCGCCCGATGAACGAACACACGATCCGCGACGTCGTCATCGTCGGCGGCGGCACCGCCGGCTGGATGGCGGCCGCCGCACTGTCGCGTTTCCTCGACAATGGCCATACCCGCATCACGCTGATCGAATCCGACGAGATCGGCACCGTCGGCGTCGGCGAGGCGACGATCCCGCCGATCATCACCTTCAACCAGATGCTCGGCATCAACGAGAACGATTTCCTCCGCGACACCGGCGCCACCTTCAAGCTCGGCATCGAGTTCGTCGACTGGGGCGGGTTGAACGAGCGCTATTTCCACCCGTTCGGCTTCCACGGCCGCGATCTGCAGGGCGTGCATTTCCACCAGCTCTACCTGCGCGAACGCCAGCGCCGGGTAATGCCCGATATCTCCTCCTGGTCGATGAGCGCAGTGGCCGCCTCGCGCGGTAAATACGGCCGCGCCGCCGAAGGCGCGCAATCGCCGATCAAGGAACTGCTCTACGCCTTCCATTTCGACGCCGGGCTCTACGCGCAATTCCTGCGCCGCTATGCCGAGCGCCGCGGGGTTCGGCGCGTCGAGGGCCGCGTCGTCGATGTCGCGCAACGCGCCGACGGGCATGTCGAAGCGGTGACGTTGGAGAGCAGCGAAAAGATCGGCGGCGAGCTGTTCCTCGATTGCTCCGGGTTCCGGGGCCTGCTGATCGAGGAGACGCTGAAGACCGGCTATGACGATTGGAGCGAGTGGCTGCCCTGCGACCGCGCGATCGCGGTGCCGACCGACTATCCCGGCGACCCCGACCCGTTCACCCGCTCGACCGCGCGCGGGGCTGGCTGGCAATGGCGGATCCCGCTCCAGCACCGAATGGGTAACGGGCTGGTCTATTCGAGCAAGTTCATGTCCGACGACGACGCGGAGCGGCTGCTGCTCGACAATCTCGAGGGCGCGCCGCTTGCCGCCCCGCGTCGCATCCAGTTCACCACCGGCCGGCGGCTGTCGTCGTGGAACGCTAACGTCGTCGCGCTGGGCCTGTCGAGCGGCTTCATCGAACCGCTCGAATCGACCAGCATCCACTTCATCCAGTCGGGCATCGCGCGACTGATCGCGCTGTTCCCCGACAAGCGGTTCGATCCGGTCGAACGCGACGAATACAACCGCCAGATGCGCGACCTGTACGAGGACGTGCGGGACTTCGTGGTCCTCCACTACAAGGCGACGACGCGGAACGACACGCCGTTCTGGGATCATTGCCGGACGATGGCGGTGCCCCCCACCCTCCAGCGCAAGATCGACCTGTTCCGGGCCAAGGGCCGGCTGTTCCGCGATGCCGCCGAACTGTTCGCGACGACCAGCTGGGTCGCGGTGTGCCTCGGCCAGCATATCGTACCGGCGGAGCACGAGCCTGCGGTCGATGCGCTCGACGAGGACAAGGTGGCGCACGCGCTCGAGCAGATGCGGTTGAGCTATCTCGACGTCGCCGATCGGCTGCCGACCCATGGCGACTTCATCCGCGCCTGCGGCCCCGCGCCCTTCGCCAAACCCGGCTTTGCGCCGCCCCCGCCCCCATCCCCGCCCCCGGCCGAAGACGAGGTGCCGACCTTCTCGTTCACCGCGGAATCGCCGTTCGCCGCCACCACCGGATCGCCGGTATGAGGGCGAATGCGATCCGCCGGGTGGTGATCGTCGGCGGCGGCACCGCGGGCTGGATGGCCGCTGCGGGCATCGCACGGGTGATGGGCGAGATGCCGCATCTGTCAATCGAGCTGGTCGAATCCGACGAGATCGGCACCGTCGGCGTCGGCGAGGCGACGATCCCGCAGATCGGGCTGTTCAACGCGATGCTCGGGATCGACGAGGCGGATTTCGTCCGCGAGACCCGCGCGACCTACAAGCTCGGGATCGAATTCGTCGATTGGACGCGGCTCGGCGACCGCTACGTCCACCCGTTCGGCTTCTACGGCATCGACATGAAGGGGATCCAGTTCCACCATCATTGGCTGAAGGCACGCGCGCTCGGCGACCGGACCCCGCTCGACGCCTATTCGCTGGCGGTGGTCGCGGGGCTGCGCAGCAAGTTCGCCCACCCCCGCCCCGATCAGCCCAACTCCCCCCTGTCGAAGCTCGGCTATGCCTTCCAGTTCGATGCCGGGCTCTACGCACGCTACCTGCGGCGGCTGGCGGAAGGCTGGGGCGTGACCCGTACCGAAGGCCGCATCGTCGATGTCGAACGTGGTGGCGAGAATGGTCATGTCACCGCGCTCGTCCTGCAATCGGGCTCACGGATCGAAGGCGACCTGTTCGTCGACTGTTCGGGCTTCCGCGGCATACTGATCGAGGAGGTGATGGGCGCGGGGTTCGAGGACTGGACCGCCTGGCTGCCTTGTGACCGAGCCTATGCGGTGCCGTGCGAACTCGGCGGCGACGATCACCCGCTCACCCGCTCCACCGCACGCGGCGCCGGCTGGCAATGGCGCATCCCGCTCCAGCACCGCATCGGCAATGGCTACGTCTATTCCAGTGCGCACATCTCCGATGACGAGGCCGCGGCCACCCTCCTCGCCAACCTCGACGGCGCGCCGCTCGCCGAGCCCAGGCAGCTCCGCTTCCGTGCCGGGCACCGCCGCCGCGCCTGGGTCGGCAACGTCGTCGCCCTGGGATTGGCCGGCGGATTCCTCGAGCCGCTCGAATCCACCAGCATCCACCTCGTGCAATCGGGCATTGCGCGGCTGATGACGCTTTTCCCGACCAAGGACTTCGATCAGGTCGAGATCGATCGGTTCAACGAGGAATCGGTGCAGGATTACATCGACATCCGCGACTTTCTTGTGCTTCACTATAAAGCGACGGAGCGCAACGACACGCCGTTCTGGGACTATTGCCGCACGCTCGAACCCCCGGCCGGCCTCGCGCAGAAGCTCGCGATGTTCGAACGCAACGGCCGTGTGTTCCGCGAAGGCAACGAGCTGTTCACCGAGACGAGCTGGCTCTCGGTGATGGTCGGCCAGGGCCTGGAGCCGCGCGGCTATCACCCCGCCGCCGATCTCCTGCCCGAGGAGGAAACGCTGACCCGCCTGCGCCACATCCGCGAGGTGGTCGCCGGCACCGCCGACGCGATGCCGCTCCAGCAGGATCATCTGCGCCGCATCGGCTGCGCGGCGACGCCGTTGCGCCGCGCCTCGTGACGCTCTCCGCCCCCACCCCGATCCGCGAGTACAGCGGGGTGACGCGCGAGCAATTCGATCGCGAGATCCGCCCCGCGCGCCAGCCGGCGATCCTGCGCGGGCTCGGGCGCGACTGGCCCGCGGTGCAGGCCGCCCGGGAAAGCGGAGAGGCTGCAGTCGCGTATCTCAAGGGCTTCAGCCATGCCGATCCGGTCAACGCGATCGTCGGCGAACCCGAGATCGAAGGCCGCTTCTTCTACACCGCCGACCTGACCGGGCTGAACTTCGCCCGCGGCAAATCGCCGCTCGATCCCTTTCTCGACCGGCTGCTCCGCGATCGAGATGCGCTGCGCCCCTACGCGATGGCGGTGCAGTCGATCCCCACCCCCGATCTGCTGCCCGGGTTCGCCGAGCGGAACCACACCGACCTGGTCGATGCATCCGTGGTGCCGCGGCTGTGGCTCGGCAACGCGATCCGGGTCGCGACGCATTACGATCTGCAGGAGAATATCGGCATCGTCGTCATCGGCCGGCGGCGCTTCACGCTGTTCCCGCCCGATCAGATCGCCAACCTCTATATGGGGCCGCTGGAACTCACCCCCGCGGGCACCCCGATCAGCCTGGTCGATCCCGTGGACCCCGATCTCGATCGGTATCCCCGCTTCGCCGAGGCGATGAAGGTAGCGCAGGCGGCGACGCTGGAGCCCGGCGACGCGATCTACATCCCGTTCCACTGGTGGCACGCGGTCGACTCGCTCGCGCCCGTCAATGCCTTCATGAACTATTGGTGGAACCCGGCCGCGACCCTCGGCGGCAATCCCTATGACGCGTTGCTGCTCGCGCTCTACTCGCTGCGCAACCTGCCCGAGGACCAGCGCGAGGTATGGCGGACGATGTTCGACCATCTCGTCTTCCAGCGCAACGGCGACCCGGTGGCGCATCTGCCCCCGACAGTTCAGGGCGTACTCGGTCCGCCGACCCCCGAGCTTGCCGGCCGGATGCGCGCGACGCTGCTCAAGAGCCTGTCGGAGAAGCCATAGTTCCGGTTTTGTTCTGTCCTACACGATATGCAAGCGGTACATCCGAGTCGTGAAGGAGAAGAGCCATGGCGATACCCGACGCCCCCGTCCTGCTCGCCGTCGCGGCAGTGATCAGCAGCCTATCCACCCTGGTCTGGTCATTCCGTAGACGGGATTGATCGTCGTTACTTGATCCGGTTTCCTGATCCTACCTTTTCACCCCTCCCCTTAGGGGAGGGGCTTGATGTCGGCATGATCACGAATTGCTCTAGAAGCGGTTGGTTATGCGGAAACTCACCAGGGGGGAGCGGTCGCCGCTGTCGTAGCGTATGCTTGACAGCGGCACCGCCAGCGCGACGTCGGCAGTCGCGGTGCGGGTTATCCCGGTGCGGACACCCACCCCGGTCGAGAACAGCGAACCGCCGCCCGTGCCACGACGTAGGTTCCGCGCGACGCCGCCATCGGCGAACGCATAGAGCTGCGGCCGCACCAATGGACCCACCGCTTTCGCCACATCGTAGCGCAACTCGACCGACGCCATCGCCGCATCGTCGCCGATCCGCTCGCTATAGTCATAGGCGCGCAGGAAGCTCCCGCCACCGAGCCCGGTTTCCTCCGACACCAGCAGCGGTTGTGCCGCCACCTGCGTGGCGACGTCGACCTGGGCGCCGAACCCGCCAACCGGGGTCATCGTCCAGCTCGCGGACATCGCAACGCTGCTGAAGCGCCCGCTCGCATCGTCGCGCGACGCCAGCGGATCCCCGCGCCTGGTCGCGTCGAACAGGTCGAGCCCTTGGCTGAAGGTAACGCTGGTCCGCAGCCTTCCCCCCGGCGTCGCGGTGAAGCCATAGGCGCCGACCCGCGCGACGGTCAGCCGATCGCGGCGAACCCGACGGTCGGCGCGGGACTGTTCGACGGTGCGGAGGCCGATCGATCCTTCCACCCACAGGCTGGTCTGGCGGCGGCGCAGCAACGGATGGAGCGCGTTGAGCCCGGCGGTCCAGCTCCGTCCCTCGATCTCGCGGGATCGCAGATACGACCCCGGCAGCGCGCGCGAATAGCTCACCGACATCGCGACCTCGGTGCCGTCGGTCGCGACGCGCTTGCCATAGCGCAGCCGCGCGTAGCCGAACTCGCGCGGCTCGGCCGGTGTCGTCAGGGCGGTGAAGGTGACGAGATCGTCGTCGGCGAACAGCTGGCTGTAGCGGACGGTGACATCGCCCTGGATCGGCCCGATCGCCCGCGATCCTGAATTGTCGATGCCGATGCTCGCGCCGACGCGGTTGCGGATCGCCTCGACCACCAGCACCCCGCGCGTGCCTTCGCGCACGAACTGCGACCGGCGCAGCCACATGCCGTCGACGTCGCCCGCGATCAGCAGGCGGCGTTCCAGCGCGCCGATCGTCACCGGCCCGCTGCCGATCAACGGCGCCAGCGCCGCGCGCACCGCGCGATTGTCCGCACCGCGGATCCGCAGTTCGTCGATCCGGCCTTCGTCGATCGACACCCGCAGCACGCCCGCGGTCACCGCCTGTGGCGGGATCGTCGCCTGCGCGAACACATAGCCCCGTGCCCGCGCCCGCTCGGCGACCAGATCGGCGAGGCGGGCGAGGTCGGCGGGCGTCAGGGTGCGACCGACATGCGCGATGATCAGGTCGGCGAAGTGGGACGCGTGCAGCCGCTCCAGCCCGACGATCGTGACCGCCCCGACCATCACCGCACGATCGAGCGTCACCGCCCGCGCCGCCCCGGCAACGGTAAGATCGACCCGCGGGCCATCTCCGGGCGGTGCCGGCGCAGGCGCGCTGGGTTCGACCTTGGATGGATCGACCCGGTCGAGGATCGTCTGCGCCGCGGCGCCCTGCCCCGCGAAGAGACAGGCCAGCCCGGCCGCTGTTAGGATAGAACGCGTAAGGAAAGCCACCGCACCGCCTCTGAACTCGTCGGCACGGCCTAGGCGCAACCCGTTAAAAAAGCGGAAGTCTGCACGGCGTTAACGACGGTCGGTGACAGGTTGGTCGCCTGCGCACGGTAGCGCATTGATCGTATCTACCCGAAGGCGACCGATGGACGACGCGACCGACAGGGCTCCGATTCGAGCCCAGGCCAGATTGAAGGTATTCCAGCCCGCCGAGCTTCAGGTCGGCGACACGGCGACCCGCGTCCATGTCCTCGACCTGTCCGCGCTCGGCGCGCTGATGCACGGCCGCGTCGATCTCGATCCCGGCAAGCAGGTGACGCTCCGCTGCTGCGGCTGGTCGCGCTCGGCCAGCATCGCCTGGGCGGCGAGCGGGCGGTTCGGCCTGCGCTTCAAGCAGGCGCTGACCGCGGCGCAGATCGCCTCGGCGACATTCCGATCGGAAAGCTGAGGATCGAGCCTACGCTGCCTTAGCCCCGCGTGCCTGTCGCCAACGCCGGCGCCGTCTTGGGTGCCAGCGCCACATCGTTGTCGGCGAGACTTGCAGCCACCGGCATCCGCACGACGTCACTCTTGCCCGCCAGCTTCGTCGCCAGCTTGCGGAACGCGGAGAACGCCTGACCCACGACCTGGTCCATGTTGTAGTAACGGTACGTCGCCAGTCGCCCGACGAAGGTCACGTCCGACTGCGCGATCGCCAGCGCCTCGTATCGCTTGAACAACGCCTGGTTCTCGGGCCGCGGGATCGGGTAATACGGATCGCCGGTCGCACTCGGGATCTCGTAGGTGATACTGGTCTTGGCCGCTTCCTGTCCGGTCAGGTACTTATACTCGGTGATCCGCGTGAACGGGATCGCTTCCGACGGATAATTGACCACCGCGGCGGGCTGGAACTGCACGCGATCGTGGGTCTCGTGCTTGAACTCCAGCGAGCGATAGGGAAGCCGGCCGTAGCGATGCCCGAAATACTCGTCGATCGGCCCGGTGAAGACCAGATGATCGTGCGGATACGCCGCCCGTGCATCGAGATAGTCGACCCCTAGCAGCAGATCGATGTTGGGATGATCGAGCATCCGTTCGAACATCTTGGTGTAGCCGTCGAGCGGCATCGCCTGAAAGGTGTCGGTGAAATAACGATCGTCGGTGTTGGTGCGGGTCGGCACGCGCGACGTCACCGATTTGTCGAGCTCGGACGGGTCCATGCCCCATTGCTTGCGGGTATAGCCCTGGAAGAAGGTCTCGTAGAGCTCGCGCCCGACCTTCGCCACCACCACGTCGGCGGAGGTGCGGATCGTTTCGACCGGCTCGGCGCGGCTCGCCAGGAATGCGTCGACCGCCTCGTCGCTGTCGAGTTCGAGATCATAGAGCTGGTTGAGCGTGGTGCGGTTGATCGGCATCGGCACCAGCTTGCCGTCGACGTCGGCGAGCACGCGGTGCTCGTAGGGGCGCCATTCGGTGAAGCGCGACAGATAGTCGAACACTTCGGCCGAATTGGTGTGGAAGATGTGCGGACCGTATTGATGCATAAGGATGCCCGCGTCGTCGTAGCGATCGAAGGCGTTTCCCGCGACGTGCGGACGGCGATCGACCACCAGCACCTTCTTGCCGAGTTCGGACGCGAGCCGCTCCGCCATCACTGCACCCGCGAACCCGGCACCGACGATCATGACGTCATAGCGCGTCGGCGCGGCGGGCCAGGTGGTCGGAGAGACAATCGGCTGGTGGATCCGCTGCCCGGCGGCGACGCCTTCGATCAGGCCGGACATCTGCGCGAAGGTCGCATCCCACGACAGCGTCGACAGCAGCTTGTCGCTCTGCCCGCGCCAGTCATCGTTACCCTGCGCCAGTGTCAGCGCCGCATCGCAGGCGGCGACGAACGCGTCGACTCCGTCGGTGATCGCGACCGCGTCGATCTCGCCATAATGGCGGATCACGTCGACGATCGGAGTCGACACCACCGGCTTGCCCGCCGCGAGATATTCGGGGGTCTTGGTCGGACTGATGAAGCGCGTCGCGGCGTTGATCGCGAACGGCATCAGCGCGACGTCCCAACCGCGCAGATAGTCGGGCAGCTCAGCGTAGTCCTTGCCGCCGAGATAATGGAGGTTGGCGCGGCGCGGCAATTCGTCCTCACTCACCTTCACCACCGGGCCGACCAGCACGATCGACCATTCGCGGCGTGCATCGGCGAGTCCAGCGACCAGATCCAGGTCCATCCGCTCGTCGATTACCCCATAGAAGCCGAGCCGTGGATGCGGCAGCGCCGCCTGATCGGCAGGATCGACGCCGGCCTTTCGCGCGGTGGCGAAATGCGCGACGTCGACGCTCGATGGGAACGGATGGATGTTGGCGTGGCGCGATCGCTTGGCCTCGTACAGGCTGTAGCCGCCGGTGAAGACCAGATCGGCCTCGTCGAACAACCGCCCTTCGGCGTCGATCAGGCTCGGCGGCGCGCCCTTGAAGCCGGCCAGTTCGTCCATGCAGTCATAGACGACGCACTCGGCGGGGACGTGCGCGGAGAAGTCGAGCATCATCGGTGTGTAGTACCAGCGCACGAAAGGACCGGGTTCACGCGCGACCAGATCGTCGAGCAACGCCGCCAGCATTGGATCGAGTTTCGCCGCGTCGGTGCCGTGCGGCACCACCGGCGTCAGCACGACGACGCCGGTCTGCTCGCACACCGACGTTCGCAGCGTGGCCGCGGAGACGTCGCCATAGTCGGGCTCCTCCCAGAACAGCACCCGGTTGCCGCGCGCGAACCGCGTCATCAGGTGCTGCGGTCGTTGGAAGACGAAGGCCCACCGCAAATGGCTGAAACACAGCACCGTCGAGCCCTTCAGCATCTCGTGGGTAACTGTGTCTGCGGGGATGGGCATGTGAATGGCACCTTGCTGGTCGATGACGTTGTTCAACCACAGCATTGCGCCTCGGTTCCGGGTGTCGGGCCGCAAACGCGCCGGCGTAAATCCACATCAACACGATTGCGGCCCATCGAGCAGCAACCAAGCCGGCGATGGCTAGTTTCGCACGTCGTCACCCATGCGATCGCGATCGCTCCACTCGCAATCTTTCGATCTGGCAAAGACACTCGTAGAGGATGTGAGGCCTGGTGTATCTTCATCCATTTAGTTGATTGAGATCAAACGGAACTTACTGCAAAGACGACATGTTCAACCTCCCGTACCCCGTGGGAGAAACATGATGAAACTCGTCAACACGATTGCGGCAGCGACGCTGATGTTCGGTACTGCGGCCAGCCTCGCACAGACCCCGCCGCCACCACCGCCGATGGAGGCGAAGAGCAGCGCCGTCGCCTATGTCGCGGCTGCCGGTGCCGGCGACCTGTTCGAGATCAACTCCAGCCAGATCGCCTTGCAGAAGTCGCAGAATGCGGGGGTGCGATCGTTCGCGTCGATGCTGATCAAGCACCACACCAAGACCACCGCCGCGACGATGAAGGCAGCAAAGAAGGCCGGGATGAGTCCGCCGCCGCCGGCGCTCGACCCCGGCGCTACGGCATCGATCAACGAGCTGCAGAGCGCCAGTGCGACCGACTTCGATCGCATCTATCTCGCGCAGCAGATCCCCGCGCACCAGGCCGCGCTCGACCTGCACCAGAGCTATGCGACCGGCGGCGACCAGGCGGCACTGCGCACCAGCGCGAAGGCCGCGGTGCCGATCGTAAAGCAGCACATCGCCGCCGCGACGAAGCTTCAGGGCGGCAAGATGGGCGCGATGTCGGGCATGTAACCGAGCGCGCCGGTCTACCGACGAGGACGAGCCGTGCGCCCCTGGCGTGCGGCTCGTTCGCGTTCTGCACGATCGCGACGCTTTGCACTTGCGCTCGGCGTCGCGGGCTGGCTGATGATCCGCAACGATATCGAGAGGATGAGCCGATGAAGAGGCTTCTGGTAATTGCCGCGCTGCTGACCTGTGCCCAGGCGAGCCCCGATCCGCATCGTCCCGCCCCCACCTACGACACCACTGCCCCCGCCCTGCCCGACGGGCTGAAGGGCGCGGTGCTGATCGTGTCGAAGACCAATGGCTGGCGTCACCTCGAACATCTGCCGCATTCCAACGCGGTGCTCGCCGATATCGCCAAGGCGCTCGGCAAGCGTAGCTTCGCGACCGAGAACGCCGCGGTCTTCAACGACGCGCAGCTGCGACACTTTTCGGTCGTCGTGCTCAACAGCGCGAGCGGCGACTTCCTGACTTCCGACCAGCGCGAGGCGTTCGCGCGCTACGTCGCAGCGGGCGGCGGTGTCGTCGCGCTGCATGCCGCGGGCGACAACAGCCATGTCGCGCCGTGGTACGTGAAGACGATCATCGGCACGACGTTCATCGGCCACCCCGGCGGCGAGGATCAGTTCCAGAAGGCCAGCATCCTGGTCGCGGAGCCGAAGCACCCGGTGATGGCGGGCGTGAAGCTGCCCTGGGCGCCCCGCGACGAATGGTACAGCTTTTCGGGCAGCCCGGCGAAGCAGGGCATGCGCGTGCTCGCCCGCCTCGACGAGACCAGCTACCGGCCCGGTGCCAAGCTGACGATGGGGGATCATCCCGTGATCTGGTACAATCCCAACGCCCGCGGCCGGGTGGTGTATTCGGCGCTGGGACACGATCCCGAAGCCTATGACGACCCCAATTACCGCCGCATCCTCACCAACGCCGTCCGCTGGGCGGCGCGCTAAGGTAACTCTCGCCCGTACAGGCGGATCGTTTTCGCCACCGCGCGTTATGCGGTGGAGCTAAGCACCCGCCGGAGAAGTACCTTGCAATTCCTTGTCGCCGAAAGTGAAACCCCCGACGAGCGCGAGGCGCGGCGGGAGAGTGCGGGGAAGAGTTCGGGCGAAACCTATGCAGCGACGCTTGCGCAGATGCGACCCGATGCCACGATCACGATCGTCGCGCCCGCCGACGCTGATCCGCTGCCGCTGACCGCCGACGAGATCGCCGCCTATAATGCGGTCTTCATCACCGGATCGCCGCTCCACGTCTATGACGACACGCCGGAGGTACGACGTCAGATCGCCTTCATGCGCGCGGTGTTCGATTCGGGCGTACCCTCGTTCGGGTCGTGCGCCGGGCTGCAACTCGCGGTCGTTGCCGCGGGCGGGAGGGTCCGCAAGATGGCGGACCGGCTGGAGGCGGGGATCGCGCGCCGCATCGTCGCGACCGAGACTGGACGGACGCACCCGCTGCTCGCCGGTCGCCCGACGGTATGGGACGCGCCCGGCATCCATGGCGACGAGGTCGAGGCGCTGCCCGCGGACGCCGATCTGCTCGCCTCGAACGCAGTCACCCGGGTGCAGGCCGCCGAAATCCGGCACCACGGCAGCGTGTTCTGGGGCGTCCAATATCATCCCGAACTCGCGATCGGCGAAATCGCCGCCGCGCTCCGCCGCCAGGCGCCATCGCTGGTTGATTCCGGCCTGGCCAATGACATTGACGAGGTCGAAACGCTTGCGGAGCGCCTCGATCGCCTGCACCGCGCGCCCGACGACCGGGCCGCGCGCTGGCTGCTAGGGGTCGACGACCAATTCGCCCGCGAGGATCGCCGCCGAACGGAAATCGGGAACTTCCTCGCGAACCTGGCGCTTCTCAGAAGGAACGAGGAAAACGACATGGCCAAGACCCTTACCGCCAGCTTCGACACGCGGCGCGAAGCGGAGATGACGATCGAACGGCTGGTCCAGGACCATGGCTTCGACCGCAACGACATCTTCGTCGTCGCCGAGGGCGACGAGAACAGCGCCGGGCTGGAAGTCGCGGGCTCCGACAATGAATCAGCGCAGCCGAGCCCGGAGACGCGCGACGACGCGGCGCTCGAAGGCCGGATCAAGGTGTCGGTCGACATCGAAGACGACGACCGCGCGGAAACCGTCCGCGCCGCCTTCGCCGAGTTCGACGCGGAGCAAGTCGCCGCCAACTGATTGCGCGTAATTTCCGCGCAAGTCACGGCACGTAAGTACGCGTGCGACGTTTCATCATGGATGAACGACGCGCAGCAAGCCATTGATCGTGTTCGCACCTTTGCCTGGTGGTTGATCGTCGCGATGCTGGTCGCGTTCGTCTCGATCTCGCAACGCGACCCCTTTACGCTCGACGCTCGCGGTGCCGTATTCCCGCTCGCCGGGCTTGCCACCCTCGCCGCGGCGCTGTGGCTCGGCAAGCGGCTGCGGCGTCCACGGTTGTCGCTGGCGAGCGAGACCTTCCTCCAAATGACGCTGTTCACGATGCTCGGCGTCGTGCTCGCCTATGCGATCGCCGCACGCGGTGGCGTGCTCTGGGACGACCGCCTCGCCGCTGCGGACCGCGCTTTGGGTGTCGACTGGCCCGCGATCCGCGCGCTGCTCGATCACCTTCCGCCGCTGATCTGGCTGCTCGGGCTCGCCTATCACAGCCTCGTCGTGCAGATGATCGTCGCGATCGTCGCGCTGAGCCATGCCGGACGGACGTCGGTTCTGCGCATCACCGTGGGAGCCGCGATCCTGTCGGGCTTTGCGACGATCCTGGTGTCGGGGCTGTTTCCCGCGATGGGCAATGTCTTCGATCCGGCGGCGTACCGGCATCTGTGGCCATCGATCGCGTGGCTCGAGACCGGCCTGATCGGCGGGCTGCGCGACGGGTCGATCCGCGTCGTCGATCTCGCTGCGATGATGGGGATCGTCACCTTCCCCAGCTTCCACGCGACCCTCGCCCTGATCTTCATCTGGGCGTTCGGGCATCTCCCCCGCTTGGCGTTTCCCGCGCAATGCTGGGCCGGGCTGACGATCGTGGCGACGCCGGTGTTCGGCGGCCATTACGCGGTCGACGTCCTCGCCGGCCTCGCGCTCGCTCCGCCCGCGATCATCCTGATGCGCCGCCTCGCCCGCCCGATCACGGTAGCGAGTGCACTTGTCCGCGTGCCCGTGTAGGGCGGTGCGGTGACCAGTCTTCCCGCCTCCCGTGCGCCGATCGGCCTCCTGCTCGCCGCCGCGATCGGCGTCGCGTGGCTGGCGATCCACATCGGCGGCATCTTCTTCTGGACGTGGAGCACGGCGCTCGTCCCGGTCGCGATTGTGCTGGTGCTGATCCAGACCTGGCTCAGCACCGGGCTGTTCATCGTTGCGCATGATTGCATGCACGGATCGTTGGTGCCGGGAAGCCCGCGCGCCAATCGCGCGATCGGCACGCTGTGCCTCGCAGCCTATGCCGGGCTGTCCTTCGGGGCGCTGCTGCCCAAGCACCACGCGCACCACGCCGCACCGGGCAGCGCCGACGATCCCGATTTCCACCCCGGCGATCCGCGCCGCGCACTGCCGTGGTTCGTGCGGTTCTTTGCCGGCTATTACACCCACAGCCAGATCCTGCGGATCACGCTGGTCGCGAGCATCTACCTGCTGCTCGGCGCGTCGCTGATCGACATCGTGATCTTCTGGGCGATCCCGGCGCTACTCGCGCTTGTCCAGCTCTTCGTGTTCGGCACCTACCTGCCGCACCGGCATGCAGACGACCCGTTTGCGGATCATCATCGCGCCCGCAGCAACGGCCTGGGGATCGTAGGATCGCTGATCACCTGCTTCCATTTCGGCGGCTATCACCACGAACATCATCTGAGCCCCGGTACGCCGTGGTGGCGCCTGCCGGCGCTGCGCGAGGCGAAGGCGCCAGCGCCGCGCTGACCAGCCCCGCGGCGGTCCCGGCCCCGCCTTCGCCCGCCATCTCGTCGCCCAGCCGCGATGCCGCCTGTGCAAAGGCTGGCTCGTCGATCACTCGCCGCAGCGCGGTCGTCAGCCGAGCGACGCTCAGCCCGCCCGGCGACACCCGCAGCCCCGCGCCGACATAGGCCAGCCGGGCCGCGGTCGCAGGCTGCTCGAACGCGATCGGCACCGCGACGATCGGGATCCGTGCCGCCAGGGCGTCGAGCACGCTGTTGAAGCCGCCATGGAGCACCGCCGCGGTGCAGTGCCGCAGCAGCGCGGTCTGCGGCCAATAGTCGCGGACCAGCGGATCGCCCGGCAGGCTCCGCGCCTCGGCGTCGTTCAGCCCGCCGCCATGTGCCACCACCGCGCGCGCGCCGACTGCGGCACACGCCGCGGTCATCGTCGCGAACAGCGCCTTGCGCCCCCCCTGCAGGCTGCCGAGCGAGCAGAATACCAGCGGCCGATCGTCGGACGAGGGCCGATCGATCGCCGGCTCGGGCAAGCGCCACGCCGCGCCGTAGCGGAACGCGCGCGGCACATCCTGCCGCGGGAAATCGAGCCCGCGTGGGCATTGCGCGATCTGCATCAGATCGGAGAACTCGGCGCGCTCGGTGATCCCCCAGGCTCGGCGCCGCTCCTCGACGACGCGGGTTATCGGCGCCAGCAGCAGGTCGGTCACCGCATAGCCGCCCGCGTTGCGGAACCGCCCGAGCGGTCCGGCAAGATAGGGCCAGTCGACGAATGGCGGCGGCACCTGCGGCTCGCGGATCAACGGCAGCCCGGTAACGCTGGTGACCACCGGCAGCCCGAGCAATCGCGCCACCAGCACGCCCGCGGGTTCGGCGGAGTCGGCGATCACCGCGTCCGCGCCGATCCGCTCGAGCGCCGCGGGCAGTTGATCGAGCAGTGTCGCGGTCATGGCCGCGGTCGCGGCAATCATGCGGTTCAGTCCGATCGGCCCCGTCGCCGCGGCGAGCTGCGCGACATAGCCTTGCAGCACGTCCGGCCCGATGTTCCCGCATTCCAGCGGCTCGAACCCGATCGGCGCCTCCGCCAATAGCTCGCGCGCCTCCGCCACATGGACCAGCGTTACCCGGTGGCCGAGGTCCTGCAACGCGGCGCCGAGCGCCACCAGCGGGTTGATGTGCCCCGGCAGTGGCGGCGCGACGATCGCGAGGTGCAGCGGGCGGAAGGCGATCGAGGTCACCCCTGGCGAACGACCATGGCGGGCTTCGGTTCAGCGCAGTCGCGCGGTCGCCGGCAGCGCGCCCCGGATCGCACCGATCGAGCGGCGCACGATCACCTGAACTCCCGCCGCGTTCGGATGCAGTCCGTCGGGCTGGATGAGCCGGCGCTGCCCCGCCACCCCTTCGAGGTAGAAGGGATAGAGCGGCACGCGGTATTTGGCGGCGAGCGCGGGATACATCGCCTCGAACCGCCCTGCATAGTCGGCGCCCAGGTTCGGCGCCGCGCGCATCCCCATCAACAGCACCGCAATGCGTCGGCGCCGCAAGTCTGCCAGCACCGCGTCGAGGTTCGCCTGCGCCTGCGCGACCGGCAACCCGCGCAGCATGTCGTTCGCACCCAGCTCGACGATCACCAGATCGGGCGTCGCCTTCAACCCCCGCAAGCCCCAGGCGAGCCTCGCCCTCGCCTGCGCCGCGGTATCGCCCGCCACCCCGCCGTTGCGTACCGTGGCGGCGACCCCCGACCGCCGCAGCGCCACCTGCAGCTGCGCGGTGAAGCCTTGCGCGGGCGGCAGGCCGTACCCGGCGACCAGGCTGTCGCCGAACGCCCAGATCAGCGGCGCGCGCGGTGCCGCCTTGACGCCAGTCGCGGCGAAGGCCGCGCAGAACATCGCAAGATGGACAACCACCCGGCGCAGTCCGTACCATGCAGACAGTGACGATCGCTCCATCCCTGCCCGATAGCGCGTTGATAGACGTGCGCAACCTGTCCCTCTCGCTCGGAAGCCCGCCGACCCGGATCGACATCCTCCGCGACATCGACCTGCAGGTCGCCGCCGGCGAGACGGTGGCGCTGCTCGGGCCGTCGGGCTCGGGCAAGTCGTCGCTGATGGCGATCCTTGCCGGCCTCGAACGGCCGAGCGGCGGCGAGGTGCGGGTGGCCGGGCTCGACGTCGGACGACTCGACGAGGATGCGCTGGCGGTCGCCCGGCGGGGGCGGATCGGCATCGTGCTCCAGGCCTTCCACCTGCTGCCGACGATGACCGCGCTCGAAAACGTCGCGGTGCCGCTGGAGCTGGCGGGCGAGCGCGATGCGTTCGACGCCGCTCGTGCCGAACTGGAGGCGGTCGGGCTCGGCGCGCGGACCACCCACTTTCCGGCGCAGCTCTCGGGCGGCGAGCAGCAGCGCGTCGCGATCGCGCGGGCGCTGGTCGGCCGCCCGGCGTTGCTGTTCGCCGACGAACCGACCGGAAATCTCGACGCCGCTACCGGCCGATCGATCATGGACCTGTTGTTCGCGCGTCAGGCGGACCGCGGTGCGACGCTGTTCGTGATCACCCACGATGCCTCGCTCGCGGCGCGGTGCGCGCGGGTGATCGAGCTCTCCGATGGGCGGATCGTCGCCGACCGGCGCACCGCGTGACCATCGCCTGGCGACTCGCGCTGCGCGACCTGCGGCGCGGCGGGGGTGGGCTGATCCTGCTGGCGCTATGCCTGTTCCTCGGCACCGCGGCGCTGGCCGGGATAGGCAGCCTGTCCGCCAGCCTCATCGCGGCACTCGATGCGCAGGGGCGAACGATCCTCGGGGGTGATGTCGAGCTGCGGGTATCGCAGCGGCGCGCCACCGTCGATGAACTCGCCGCCTTCGCGGGCGCGGGCACGCTGTCCGAGAGCCTGTCGATGCGGGGCATGGCGCACAGCGACACCGGCGACGCGTTGGTCGACGTGCGCGCGGTCGACCAGCGGTGGCCGCTGCTGGGGAAGCTGAAGCTGGCACCGGGCGCCACTGCCGCCATGCCCGCCGGCCGGCAGGTGGCGATCGCACCGGCGCTCGCCGATCGGCTGCGGCTGCGGGTCGGCGACACGATGCGGCTCGGCGCGGCGGACCTGCGCGTGATCGGCCTGATCGCGGACGAGCCCGACCGGCTGGGCGCGGGCTTCGCGCTCGGCCCGCCGGTGATCGTCGATCTCGCCGGGCTCGACGCGACAAGGCTGGTCCAGCCCGGCAGCCTCTACGAGAGCCGCTATCGCCTGCTGCTCGCCTGGCCCGATCGCGCCGAGGCGGTCGGCAAGCGGCTGGTGGCGCGCTTCCCCGGCCAGGGCTGGTCGAGCCGCACCAGCGACCGCGCCGCGACCGGCTTGCGCCGCGCGATCACGCAATTGGGCCAGTTCCTGCTGCTGGTCGGGCTCGCCGCGCTGGCGATCGCGGGGGTCGGCGTCGGCAGCGGCGTCGCCGCCTATCTCGGCGCCAAGACCCGGATCATCGCGACGCTGAAGGTGCTCGGCGCGCAGTCGCGCACGATCGCGACGATCTTCCTGCTGCAACTCGGCATCGTCGCCGCGGTCGGGATCACCGCGGGGTTGCTGCTCGGGGCGGGGGTGCCTTGGATCGTCGCCACGGTGGCGGGCGACGCGCTGCCGGTGCCGCCAGCGCTGGCGGTCTACCCCGCCCCGCTCGCGACGGCGGCGGTGCTCGCCATCCTCGCCGCACTGCTGTTCGCCCTGCCCGCCTTGGCGCGAGCCCGCCGGGTTCCCGCGGCCACCCTGCTCCGCGACGTCGTCGGCAGCGCGGCCCGGCCCTCCCGCCGGGTGGTCGGCACGATGCTGCTGCTGGTCGGCGCGATCATGGCGCTCGCAGTGCTGACCGCGGCGGACCGGATGCTGGCGCTCGGCTTCGTGGCGGCGGTCACCGCGCTGATCGTGCTGCTCTGGGGCATCGGCGTCCTGATCCGCCTCGCGCTGAAACGCCTGCCCCGCCCGCGTCATCCGCTCGTCCGGCTCGCCGTCACCAATCTCTACCGCCCGGGATCGCAGATCGACCGGCTCGTCGTCGCACTCGGCCTCGGCTTCTCGCTATTCGTCGCGCTCGCAGTGATCGACACCAGCCTCGCCGCCGAATTGAGCGACGCCGCTCCCGCCAAGGCGCCGCGCTTCTTTGCGATCGACCTGCAACCCGCCGACGCCGCGCGCTTCCGGTCGATCATCGCGGGCGTCGCTCCCGGCACCCGGATCGAGGCGGTGCCGTCACTCCGCGGCTCGATCAGCGCGGTGAAGGACGTCCCCGTCGCCTCGATGAAGGCGGTTCCCGAAGCCGCATGGGTCCTCCGCGGCGACCGGACGCTCACCTGGTCCGCCACACTGCCGCCGCGTAACGTGGTGACCGCGGGCAAATGGTGGCCGGCGGACTATCAGGGGCCGCCGCTGGTATCGATCGAGGACCGCGCCGCCGCCGCGCTGGACCTGAAGGTCGGCGATCGGATCACCGTGTCGGTGCTCGGCGTCGACATCCCGGCGCGGATCGCGGCGCTGCGCACGATCGATTGGGGCGGGCTCGGGCTCAACTTCGCGATCGTCTTCTCGCCCGGCTATATCGAGGAAGCGCCCTATGCGCTGCTCGCCTCGGTCTACTCGCCCGCATCGCGCGACGGTCTGGTCACGCGCCGGATCGCGAGCGCGCTGCCGTCGGTGACGATGATCCGCGTCGGCGACGTCATCGCGCAGATCGGCGACGTGCTGCGCCAGGTCGCACTGGCGATCCGCGTCGCCGGGGCGGTGACCGTCGCGGCGGGGATCGCGGTGCTGGTCGGCGCGGTCGCGGCCTCGGGCCGCGCACGACGCTATGACGCCATCATCCTCAAGCTGCTGGGCGGGACCTCGCGCCAGGTGCTGGCGGTGCAGGCCGCCGAATACGCGCTCCTCGCAATGGTGCTCGGGTCGGTGGCCGTCGCGGTCGGCAGCGCCGCGGGGTGGTACGTCGTGGTGCAGGTGTTCGATCTCGGCTTCGCGCCCGATTGGGCGACGGTGGCGCTGACTCTCGGCGCCGCGATGGCGATCACGCTTGCGATCGGCCTGCTCGGCAGCCTACCCGCGCTGCGATCTCGCCCCGCCGCGATGCTCCGCGACCTGTGAAGGACCAGCCTCGACGATGACCACCGCACCCGCCCCCGTCTCGATCGACCGGCTCGTCCGGATCATGGCGCAGTTGCGCGATCCGGCGACGGGATGCGCGTGGGACCGCGCCCAGACCTGGGCGACGATCGCGCCCTACACGATCGAGGAGGCGTACGAAGTCGCAGACGCGATCGAGCGGAACGACGCCGACGATCTGGTCGACGAACTCGGCGACCTCCTGCTCCAGGTCGTCTTCCACGCCCGCATCGCCGAAGAAGCCGGCGCCTTTGCGTTCGGCGACGTCGTCACCGCGATCTGCGACAAGATGGAGCGCCGCCACCCCCACATCTTCGGCGATGCGGCGGCGAGCCCCGGCTGGGAAGCGATCAAGGCGGCCGAACGCGCGCAGCGGGCCGACGACGGCACATTGGCCGGGGTCGCGACCGGCCTCCCCGCGCTGCTCCGCGCCGTGAAGCTGCAAGATCGCGCGGCGCGGGTCGGCTTCGACTGGCCCGACACCACCGGCCCCCGCGCCAAGATCGACGAAGAACTCGCCGAGATCGACGACGCACCGCCCGAGCACGTCGAGGAGGAGGTCGGCGACCTGCTGTTCGCGGTGGTCAATTGGTCGCGCCATCTCGGCATCGACCCCGAGGCCGCACTACGCCGGGGAAACGTCAAGTTCGAGCGCCGCTTCCGCGGGATGGAGGCGATCGCGGGCAACACCTTCGCAGGGCTGACGCTCGAACAGAAGGAGAAATTATGGGCCGAGGTCAAGCGGGCAGCGATTAAACCCTAGCGCTGCAGAAACCGCTCGTAATCGCGTTCTGCCAGCCGAACCTCATACTGGGTCTGAACACCCTCCGGCGTTTGCGCCAGCACCTCGCCATGCGCATGCAACCACGCCGCCCCCGCCCCGTCCCCGGCATCGAGCGTGATCCAGTAGCGGCGATGCGCCTCGGTCAACTTGCCGGCGACCTCCGTCATCAGCCGATCGATTCCCTCGCCGGTCAAGGCCGAGATCGCCACCACATCGTCACGGCGCTCGGCCTCGGTGACCATCGCGTCGTGACGGTCGCCGTCGAGCAGGTCGAGCTTGTTCCACACTTCGAAGCGCGGCGTCGCGTCGGCGACCCCGATCTCGTTCAGCACCGCCTCGACATCGGCTCGCTGCGCCTCGGTATCGGGGTGCGCGATGTCGCGGACATGGACGAGCAGGTCGGCGGACACCACCTCCTCCAGCGTCGCCTTGAACGCCGCCACCAGCTGAGTCGGCAGGTCCGAGACGAAACCGACCGTGTCCGACAGGATCGCCTTGTCGATCCCCGGCAGCGCGATCTGGCGCAGCGTCGGGTCGAGCGTCGCGAACAGCAGGTCCTCCGCCATCACGTCGGCGCCGGTCAGCCGATTGAACAGCGTCGACTTGCCCGCATTGGTATAGCCGACCAGCGCGATCACCGGCCATGGCGCGCGTTGGCGCCGCTCGCGGTGGAGCCCGCGGGTGCGACTGACCGAATCCAGCTCACGCCGCAACCGCGCCATCCGGTCGCGGATCAGCCGTCGATCCGCCTCGATCTGGGTCTCGCCCGGACCGCCGAGGAAGCCGAAGCCGCCGCGCTGCCGCTCGAGATGGGTCCAGCTGCGCACCAGCCGCCCCGCCTGGTAATCGAGATGCGCGAGTTCGACCTGCAACCGGCCCTCGGCGGTCGCCGCGCGCTCGCCGAAGATCTCGAGGATCAGCCCGGTCCGATCGATCACCTTGGTGCCGAGCCCGGTTTCCAGGTTACGCTGCTGGACCGGAGTCAGGCTGGCGTCGAACACCACCAATGACGCCTCCGCCATCCGTGCGGTCGCGGCGAGCTGCTCGACCTGACCGCTGCCGATCAGCGTCGCAGGCTTCGCCGCCCGGACGCGGAACACGACACGATCGGTGACGACCAGCCCGATCGCCGCGGCGAGCCCGGCGGTCTCGGCGAGCCTGGCCTCGGCATCGCGGGTGGCGTCGCCCTGGTCTGGCAGCACCACGATCGCCCGGGCACCGCGGGCGACATCGTCACGGTCGCGCTCGAACCCTGCGCTCAAGACTCCTCGACCTCTTCCTCCTCGCCCGTGTCGGACAGGTTGAGCGGCCGCGCAGGCTGGATCGTCGACACCGCGTGCTTGTAGACGAGCTGCGCCATGCCCTCGCGCTGCAACAGCATGCAGAACAGGTCGAAGCCCGCAATCTGGCCCTGGAGCATCACGCCGTTAATCAGGAACATCGTCACCGAATCTTCGGATTTGCAAACCGCGTTGAGGAAGATTTCCTGCAACAACGGCTGCTTGCGCGATCCTTCTCCGACGCCGTCGACGATCGCGGCGATGTCCATCGGACCCGACGGCATGATCGTCGAGATCGCGTGCTTGTAGATCAGCTGGCTCTGCCCGTCCCGGCGCAGCAGCACCGAGAAATTATCGAACCAGGTGACGATCCCCTGGAGCTTGACGCCCTTCACGAGGAACATCGTCACCGGAATTTTACCGCGCCGCAGCGCGTTGAGGAAGAGATCCTGGAGTGATCCCTGCTTGTCGGCCATGTCGGTGGGCCTTTCGGTTCTTGGCAGGCCGTTCGCCCGCATTGCGCCGGTTCCCGGCGTCGGATGGCGGCGCGAAACTCGCCGCCGTTGCGTAATCTATGGTGCCCGACCCGCTACGTCCAGATGCGCGGGCATCAATCGTCGCGCATGTCGGTGATGCCGAGCAGCTTGAGCTTCCGGTGCAGCGCCGATCGCTCCATGCCGATGAAGCTCGCGGTGCGGCTGATGTTGCCCGAAAAGCGCCGGATCTGGACGCGAAGATATTCGCGCTCGAACGTCTCCCGCGCCTCCCGCAGCGGTGCACCCATGATCGTGCCCCCGGTGCCGCCGCCGATATCGCCCTGCTCGCCCAGCACCTCGGCGGGCAACAGGTCGAGATCGATCCGCCCGATGCGGTCGCCCGGCGCCAGGATGATCGTCCGCTCGACGACGTTGCGAAGCTGGCGGACATTTCCGGGCCAGTCGTAGGATTGCAGCGCAACCATCGCATCCGCCGCGATTTCCGGCGTAGGCACCCGGCGTTCGGAGGCGTAGTGCGCGATGAAATGCTCGACCAGCGCCGGGATGTCCTCGCGACGATCGGCGAGCGACGGGATCATCACCGGCACCACGTTGAGCCGGTAATAGAGGTCCTCGCGGAACCGCCCCGCCGCGATCTCGTCGGTCAGGTCGCGCGCGGTCGCGGAGACGACGCGGACGTCGACCTTCACGACGCGGGTGCCGCCGACACGGGTGAAGCTCTGGTCGGTCAGCACGCGCAGGATCCGCGCCTGGGTCGCGATCGGCATGTCCGCAATCTCGTCGAGGAACAGCGTGCCACCATGCGCCTGTTCGAGCATGCCGGGGCGGACGAGATCGCCGCCCTCCTCCACCCCGAACAATTCCTCCTCGACGCGTTCCGGGGTCATCCGCGCGGCGCTGACGATGATGAACGGGGCCTGCGCACGGTTGCTCCAACCGTGCAACAGCCGCGCCGCGACTTCCTTGCCGACGCCGGCGCCGCCCATCACGAGCACCCGGCTGCCGGTCGCCGCGACCCGCTTCAACGTCGCGCGGACGCCGTTGATCGCGCCCGAGCTGCCCGTCAGGTCGCTCTCGCGCCCCGCATAGGCGCGCAACGACGCGACCTCGCGCCGCAGACGCTCGGTCTCGGTCGCACGCGCGACCATCAGCAACAGGCGTTCGGCCTCGAACGGCTTCTCGATGAAATCGGCGGCACCGCGCCGGATCGCGGCGACCGCCGTATCAAGGTTGCCGTGCCCGGAAATCACCAGCACCGGGATCGACGGGTCGCGACGCTTGATCTCGTCGAGCAGTTCGAGCCCGTCGAGGCGCGAGCCCTGCAGCCACACGTCGAGCAGCACCAGTGACGGTCGCCGCGTCGCGATCGCCTCTAGCGTCGCGTCGCTGTCCGCCGCGGACCGCGTCTCGTAGCCTTCGTCCTCGAGGACGCCGGTCACCAGTTCGCGAATGTCGTGTTCGTCGTCGACGACGAGGATATCGAGCGCCATCAGGTCAATGTCCGATTTCGAGTAAGTGCCGCGAGTTGGCCGTCGCCGGCCGGCTCGCGATCGGTATCCCCCGTGTCGAACGTCGCAAGCGTCCCCGCATCGAAGCACATCCGCACGACTGCGCCTCCCCCCTCCCGGTCGAAGAAACTGATCGTACCGAGATGTTCTTCCACGATTTTCTTGACGATCGCCAGCCCCAGCCCGGTGCCGCGTGCGCGCGTCGTCATATAGGGTTCGACGATCCGGTCGCGCTCCGCGGGCAGGCCGATGCCGGTGTCGGCGACGTCGACCAGCACCTGGTGCCCGTCCTGGCTCAGCGTCATCACGATCCTGCCCGCGACATCGCCCTTGCTCTCGATCGCTTCCACCGCATTCTTGACGATGTTGGTGAACGCCTGACCGAGCTGGCGACGATCGCACACCAGAACCGGGCCGGGATCGTCGTGGACGAGATCGAAGACGATCCCCGAATGCGCGACTTCGTGGAGGAACATCGCCTGCCGCGCGATGTCGACGATCGATTCCTCGCGGAACACCGGCTTGGGCATTCGCGCGAAGGAGGAGAATTCGTCGACCATCCGCCTGAGATCGCCGACTTGGCGCACGATCGTGTCGGTCAGCCGAGCGAACGTCGTGTCCTCGGGATCGATTTTGCTGCCGTAGCGGCGCTGGAGCCGTTCGGCCGCCAGCTGGATCGGGGTGAGCGGATTCTTGATCTCGTGCGCGATCCGCCGCGCGACGTCGGACCAGGCGGCGCGACGCTGGTCGAGCACCTGCTGGGTGATGTCGTCGAAGGTCAGGATCGGACCCGCATCGGTCCGCGCGATCCGCACCGCCAACGTCCGCGTGTCCGACGATCGCGAGACCTGGACGATCGCCTCGCGGTCCCGCCCGGCGACGAGATCCGCCAGCTCGGGCGCGACCGCGGCGAGCCGGTGCCCGACGAGCCCGTCGACTTCGGTGCCGATCAGGGATGTCGCCGACTGGTTCGCGAGCCGGATCGTGCCGTCGCCCGCGGTGGCGATCACCCCGGCCGATACCCCCGCCATCACCGCCTCGATCAGCGCACGGCGGTTCTCGAGCTGGTCGTTCGCGGTGACGAGCTCGGTATTCTGCTCCTCCAGCCGCACCGTCATCTGGTTGAACGCCTTCGCCAGCGTCCCGACCTCGTCGCGACTCCGCGGATCGGGCACCCGCGCGCGCAAATCGCCGCCCGCGACGCGCCGCGCCGCCGCGACCAGTTCCTCGACCGGCCTTACCAGCCGATCGGCGACCGCGAGCGCGATCCATACCGAGATCCCGACGATGAACAGCGACACGAACAGCAA
This sequence comes from Sphingomonas sp. Tas61C01, assembly GCF_052567495.1. NCBI lineage: Bacteria > Pseudomonadati > Pseudomonadota > Alphaproteobacteria > Sphingomonadales > Sphingomonadaceae > Sphingomonas > Sphingomonas sp. Tas61C01. Next base: position 381,647 of record NZ_CP199583.1, on the reverse strand, counting down.
CGCTGCGTTGAATTGCAGTTGCAGGCTCCGCGCTCGCGCCAGAAGCGCCCGATAGTCGGTGACGATCGCTTCTGCGCGCGCGGTCTGCGTCGTCATCCGCTTGGTGTCCTCGACGCGCGCCGCGTAGAGGAACAGCTGATCGGACCCAGGCAACGCGGTCAGCGTCTGGATGCGGTCCCCGGTTACGGTGACTATGCTGCGACGTCCCGATTTTAGCCGCGCGATCGCGGTGGGCGTGACCTGTTTCGACAGATCGATCGCATATGGGTTCACGATCGCCATCGTCTGAATGCCGCTCTTCGGCGACACCGCGAACAGCGCACCCTCGGACAGGCTGCGATAATAGACCTGCTGGAAGAAGAACGACGCGAACCGCGGGTCGATCGAATTGTCGCGCAGATACACCGACATGTCGTCGGCCATCGTCACTGTCGCTTCTTCCCACCGCCGCAGCTGCTGATCGTAGGAGGTGCGCGCCAGCACCGTCGCATTCTCGAGCATTCCGCGCGCACGATCCGAATACCAGAATTGGACGCCATATTGGAACAGCAGCGAGGCGAAGATCGCGACCAGCAGCATCGGCACCGCGGCGACGATCGAGAACAGCCCGACCAGTCGAACGTGCAGCCGCCCACCCCCGCCGATCGCCGAGCGCGCCGCCCGTCGCATCGCGACCCGGCGACCGAGCAACATCATCAGCGCAACGCCCGACACTAGGTTCGCGACAAGGATCAGCGCGACGACGGGCGGTGGGATCAGCCGCTGCGGCGAGCTTTGGTTGGTGATGACGAGGTAGCTGGTGATTGCGACCACGATCGCGATCGCGACAACCAGCGCTTCGACGGCGGGGGTAATCGCGAACCTGCGGCTTTGCTCTTCAGCGCCTAAATCTGGCGTCGGCGACGCAATCATCGCTGCCTCCGTACAACGTCGATTGTTGCACGGAAACCACATAATTGCGCAAAGCTCAGCTTCGCTCCCCCGCCTCGTCGCCGCTCACCGCAATGCCGAGCGTATCGAGCCGCTTGCGCAGCGTGTTTCGGTTGATGCCGAGGGCCCGCGCGGCGCGAAGCTGGTTCTGGCCGTGGCGCGCCAGCATCATCTCGATCAGCGGGCGCTCGACCTCGCCGATCACGCGTTCGTAAAGCGTGCCGTCCTCTAGCGCGCCGGACCGCTCGCTGCCGATCCGATCGACGAGGTGGCGGACCGCCGCCGCGATGCCGGGGTCCGGCACCTCGCTGGAGACCGGCCGATCGCCGAGCAGCGCGTTGATCGTGGGCGCGTCGATCACCTCGTCGCGGGCGAGCACCGCCAGGCGGCGCATCAGGTTCTCGAGCTCGCGGACATTGCCCGGCCAGTCGTGCGCGGCGAGCGCCGCCATGGCGTCATCGGCCAGCTCGCGACGCGGCAACCCCTGCGCCGCGGCATGCTCCAGGAAATGGGGTGCCAGCAATGCCACGTCCTGGCGCCGGTCGCGCAACGAAGGCAGGGCGATCGGGACGACATTCAAGCGGTAGAACAGATCCTCTCGAAACAGGCCCGCCGCCACCTGCACCGCCAGGTCGCGGTTGGTCGCGGCGACGATGCGCACGTCGCTGCGGATCGTCCGCGCGCCGCCGACGCTGGTGAACTCGCCCGATTGCAGCACCCGCAACAGCCGGGTCTGCGCCTCCATCGGCATGTCGCCGATCTCGTCGAGGAACAGGGTGCCCCCCGCCGCCTGCTCGAATCGCCCGGCGTTGCGCTGCGCCGCGCCGGTGAAGGCGCCGCGTTCGTGCCCGAACAGTTCCGCCTCGATCAGCTCGCGTGGGATCGCCGCCATGTTGATCGCGACGAACGGCGCCGACGCGCGGTGGCCGAGATCGTGGATCGCGCGCGCCACCAATTCCTTGCCGGTGCCCGATTCGCCCGAGATCAGCACGGTCAGGTCGTTCGACACCACCCGCGCGATCACCCGGTAGACGTTCTGCATCGCCGGCGATCGCCCGATCAGCGGCAGCGCGTGATCCTCGCTGACCGGCAGCGACGCCGATACCGATCCGCGCGCCAATGCCCCCGACACCGCACGGGTGAGATCGTCGAGGTCGAACGGCTTGGGAAGATATTCGTACGCGCCGACCTCCGCCGCGCGCACCGCGGTGGTCAACGTGTTCTGTGCCGACAGGATGATGATCGGCAGCGCGGGCATCCGCGCGGTGATCTCCGCCATTCGCGCGATGCCGTCGCCATCGGGAAGCACCACGTCGCTGACGAGCACGTCGGGCATGCTGGTCGCCAGCGCGCGATCGAGCTGCGCCAGCGTCTCCGCGGTGATCACCTCGTGCCCGGCCCGGCGCAGTGCCTGCGCGACCACGGTACGGATCGCGGCGTCGTCGTCGACGACCAGCACGCGGCTCACGACGCGGCTCTCGGCAGAAGCAGGCGGAGGACGGTCATCTCGGGCGATCCTTCACGGGAATATTGGACGATGCCGCCCATGTCGCGGGTCAGCTTGTCGACGAGCGCGAGGCCCAGGCCCTGCCCCTCGCGCCGGCCGGAAACGAACGGGTCGAACAGGTGGTCGACGATCTCGGCGGGGGCGCCCGGCCCGGTGTCGATCACGCAGATCTCGATCGGCAGCGGCACGCGCGGACGCCCCGGACCGGCGCTGACCGACATGCCGTGGCGATAGGCGGTGGCGATGATGATGCGCGGTTTCGCCGTCGATCGAACGGCTTCGCGGGCGTTCTTCAGCAGGTTGATGACGATCTGCAGCAGCGCGTCGCGATTGACCGTCGCGGGCGGCAGCGAGGGATCGAAGCGCTCCTCGATGACGATGCCGCGCGCGAACCCCGCCAGCGCGACGCTGCGCGCATGATCGAGCAGCGGATAGATGTTCTCGGGCGTGAGCGGCAGCGGGCGGGTGTCGCTGAAATCCTGCATCCGGTCGATCAGCGCGGCGATCCGATCGACCTCGGTGACGATCAGCTTGGTCAGCTCGCCCGCGCCGATCAATTGCGCGGCGCCGCGGATTCCCGACAGCGGGTTCTTGATCTCGTGCGCCAGCATCGCCGCGGCACCCACCGCCGCACGCGCGCCGCCAGCCCGGTCCGCCGCATGACCCAGCCCGCGCGAACCCGCCGCGGAGTGGAGCGAGATCGTCCGCCAGCCCGGATGATCCGCGATCAGCGCCTCGACGAAATCGACGCGAATCTTGCCGCGTGAGGTCGCGATCTCGGTATCGTAGACCGCCACCCCCTGCCCGTCGCGGCGGTCGTCAGCGGTCGGCGGCGGCAGGATCGCGCGGAGCGGCTGCCCGGTCATCACCCGCTCGGAGAGGTTCAGCAATTCCTCGGCATGGCTGTTCGCGTGCGCGATCCGGTCGTCGGGATCGACCACCAGGACCGCGACCGGCAAGGCGGCGAACAGCTCCGCGAACCCCGGGCGCCCCGCCACCATCCGGATCAAGCGGCTTCGCGCTGACGCCAGGGCCGGTAGAAGTCGGCAAGCATCGCCTTCACCCGATCAGGGTCGGGCACCTGGTTCACCGTATTGCGGAACTCGGCCGACCCGGTCAGCCCCCGGGTGTACCAGCCGATATGCTTACGCGCCATGTTGACGCCGATGACGTTGCCGTAATGCTCCAGCATCGCCTCGTAATGCGCTGCGATCGCGTCATATTGATCGGAGACGCTCGGGTCGGGCCGGCGATGCCCGGTGGCGAGCCACTCCATCACCTGGCCGAGGAACCAGGGCCGACCATAGGCGCCGCGCCCGATCATCACGCCGTCCGCGCCCGACTGGTCGAGCGCGGCGTCGGCGTCTTCGATGGTATTGATGTCGCCATTGGCGATCACCGGCACCGTCACCGCTTCCTTCACCCGACGGATGAACCGCCAGTCCGCCTCGCCCTTGTACATCTGGTTGCGGGTACGACCGTGGACGGTGATCATCCGCACGCCGAGATCCTCCGCGATCCGCGCCAGTTCGGGTGCGTTGAGGCTGTCGTGGCACCACCCCATCCGCATCTTCAGCGTCACCGGCGCGGACACCGCCTTCACCACGCCGGCGATGATCGCCCCGGCGAGCGCGGTGTCGCGCATCAGCGCCGATCCCGCATCGCCATTGGTGACCTTGCGCACCGGGCAGCCCATGTTGATGTCGATGATCGCGGCGCCGCGATCCTCCGCCAGCCGCGCCGCCTCGCCCATTTCATAGGGGGTGCAGCCGACCAGCTGCATCGACACCGGCTCCTCCGACAGATCCCACGCCGCCTTCTGGATTGACTGCCGGGTCTCGCGGATCGCGGCCTGGCTTGCGATCATCTCGGTGACGTTGAGACCCGAGCCATAGCGGCGCACCAGCGTCCGGAACGGCATGTCGGTCACGCCGGTCATCGGCGCGAGCACCACGGGGTGGTCGATCCGGACGGGTCCGATCTGGATGGGGGCTAGGTTGCGCATGTGCCTGAAAAATGGGCACCTACGGGAAAGCTGCCGTGGAGGCAAGGCTGGCGGCGGGGCCGACGCGGCGCTAGGGCGACGCCATGACCGCCCCGCCCCGCGTAGCCGCACCGCCCCGCGTAGCCGCATTGATCGTCGCCGCCGGATCCGGCGTCCGCGCCGGCGGCGACCTTCCCAAGCAGTACCGCGAGCTCGCCGGACGCGCGCTGGTCGCCCATGCCCATGACGCATTCGCGAACCATCCCGCGATCGACGAGGTAATCGTCGTCGTCGCACCCGATGCCCAAACCCGCGCCCGGTCGCTGCTCGCCACGGCGCGGATCGTCGCGGGCGGGGAGACCCGGCGCGAGTCGGTGCGCGACGGGCTCGACCATGTCACCGCGCCCCTGGTGCTGATCCACGATGCCGCCCGCCCGCTGGTGCCCGCCGCGGTGATCGACCGCCTCATCGCCGCGCTCGTCGAGGCGGACGGCGCGACGCCGATATTGCCGGTCGCGGATACCCTCGCCCGCGACGAGGGCGACCGGCTGGGCGAGGTGATCCCGCGCGCGGGGCTGATCCGCATCCAGACCCCGCAGGGCTTCCGCACCGCCGTGATCCGCGAGGCGCACGCCCGCTGGCCCGAGGGCGAGGAAGCCACCGACGACGCGCAGATGGTGCGGCGGCTTGGCGGCGACGTCCGCTTGGTGCAGGGCGACGCGATGCTCGAAAAGGTCACCCACCCGCAGGACTTCGCGACCGCCGAGGCGCGCCTCGCCTATGAGAGCCGCAGCGCGAGCGGTTTCGATGTCCACCGGCTCGAAGCGGGCGAGGAACTGTGGCTCGGCGGCGTGCTCGTGCCCCACGACAAGGGGCTGTCGGGGCATAGCGACGCCGACGTCGCGCTCCACGCGCTGACGGATGCGCTGCTCGGCACGATCGCGGCGGGCGATATCGGCACGCATTTCCCGCCGAGCGATCCGCAGTGGAAGGGTGCCGACTCGGCGCAGTTCCTCCAGCACGCCGCGTCGCTGATCACCGATCGCGGCGGTCGCATCGACTTCGTCGACCTGACGATCATCTGCGAGGCGCCCAAGATCGGCCCGCATCGTGAGGCGATGCGTGCCCGGATCGCGGCGCTGCTCGATCTCGTGACCGATCGGGTCAGCATCAAGGCCACCACCACCGAACGGCTCGGATTCACGGGCCGCGGCGAAGGCATCGCGGCGCAGGCGGTCGCGACCGTCAGCGTGCCCCGCACATGAAGCGGCTCGCCCTCGCCCTGGCGCTGACCTCGCTGGTCGCCTCGCCCGCCGCCGCGCAGCAGCGCTGCATCACCACCCCCGAGGCGGAGGCGATGGCGCTGGTCGCACTGCCCGATCTGCTCCGCCAGACCGGTACCGTCTGCACCGGGCGGCTGCCGGCCGCGAGCTTGCTGCGCAATCCGCAGAGCCGGTTGATCGCGCGCTACGAGGTGGAAGCGACGCGCGCCTGGCCGGTCGCGCGCAACGCGATCGTCAAGCTGAGCGACCCTGCGGTCGACGCGATGCTCGATTCCGATTTCGCGCGGCCGCTGCTCACCTCGCTGCTGGTGCCGATGCTGGTCGGCCGGATCGCGCCCGCGGACTGCGGCACGATCGACCGGCTGGTCGCGCTGCTCGAACCGCTGCCGCCGCGCAACACCGCGGGCATCGTCGTCGCGACGCTGCACTATTTGAAGGCCAAGAAGGCGAAGGGCGAGCGCGTGTCGGTCCCCGACCTGCCGCTCTGCGAGGCGGAGGCGCGATGACGATGGACACGATCCTGCCCGATCAGCTGGTCGAGGCCGCACGCAAGGTGATCGAGGCGAACCGCGCCGCGGGCCGCACCGTGACGCTGGCGGAAAGCTGCACCGGCGGGCTGGTCGCCGCGGCGCTGACCGAAATTCCGGGATCGTCCGAGGTGCTCGAGGCCGGCTTCGTGACCTATTCGAACGACGCCAAGCAGGCGCTGCTGAAGGTCAGCTCCGACGTGCTCGACACCTTCGGCGCGGTGTCGATCGCCGTCGCGTGGAGCATGGCGCAAGCGGCGCTGGAGCGGTCCGGCGCCGACGTCGCGGTCGCGATCACCGGGGTTGCGGGACCGGGCGGCGGCACCGCCAAGAAACCGGTCGGAACGGTGGTGTTCGCCCGCGCGGTGAAGGGCGGCGACCCGTCCGACGTGCATGCCGATCGCAAGGAGTTCGGCGATCTCGGCCGCGGCGGCGTCCGGCTTCAGGCCGCGCTGTGCGCGCTCGAATTGTTGCTGCCGGTCGATCCGTAGAGGTCGGCCGCGCGGGTCTCGAAGGCGCCGATCATCTTGCGCAGCGCCTGGCCGAACACCTGCCCCGCCAGCATTTCGAACACCCGGTTCTTGAACGCGAAGTCCACCGAGAAATCGACTGCGCAACCACCGTCCTCGCGGCGGAACCGCCACTCGTTGCGGAGGTATTTGAGAGGGCCGTCGATATAGTCGACCGTGATCGTGTCCGGGTACGACTTCTTCACGCGCGAGGTGAAGGTCTCGCGCAGGCCCTTGAACCCGACGATCATGTCCGCGAGCGTCTCGGTCGCGGTGTCGGACCGCACCCGCATCGCGCTGACCCACGGGAGGAACTGCGGGTAGCTCTTCACGTCGGCGACCATCTCGTACATCTGCTCGGGCGTGTACGGCAGGTGCCGGGTCTCGCTGTGCTTGGGCACTAGGCGCGCGCCAGCTGCGCCTCGCGCGCGGAACGGAGCTTCGCAAAATCGTCGCCGGCGTGGTAGCTCGACCGCGTCAGCGGGGACGAGGCGACCAGCAGGAACCCCTTGGCGCGCGCGATCCCGGCATAGGCGTCGAACGCCTTGGGCGTGACGAATTCTGCGACCTTCGCATGCCGCGGCGTCGGCTGCAGATACTGGCCCATCGTCAGGAAATCGATGTCGGCCGACCGCATGTCGTCCATCACCTGGTGGATCTCCAGCCGCTCCTCGCCCAGCCCGAGCATCACGCCCGATTTGGTGAAGATCGACGGATCGTGGCGCTTGACGCTCTCCAGCAGCCGCAACGACGCATAGTAGCGCGCGCCGGGGCGGATCGTGGGGTAGAGCCGCGGCACCGTCTCCAGATTGTGGTTGTAGACATCGGGACCTGCCTCGACGATCGATTCGACCGCGGCCTGCGCCTTGTTGCGGAAATCGGGCGTCAGGATCTCGATCGTGGTCGACGGCGTCGTCCGGCGCAGCGCCTGGATGACCTTCACGAACTGCGACGCGCCGCCATCGGGCAGGTCGTCGCGATCGACCGAGGTGATCACGATGTGCTGCAGCCCGAGCTCCGCCGCCGCATCCGCAGTGTGCTGCGGCTCCAGCGGGTCGACCGCACGCGGCATGCCGGTCTTGACGTTGCAGAACGCGCAGGCGCGGGTGCAGGTGTCGCCCAGGATCATCACCGTCGCGTGCTTCTTGGTCCAGCACTCGCCGATATTCGGGCACGCCGCCTCTTCGCACACGGTCGCGAGGTTGAGCCGACGCATCAGCGCCTTCGTCTCGCCGAAGCCGATGCTGGTCGGCGCCTTCACGCGGATCCAGTCGGGCTTGCGCTCTCTGGCGGGCCGGGCGAGCGGGGTCATCTCGTTCATGCCGCGCAGATAGCGACGCGCGCCGGAGGAGACAACCGCAACGCGGCTATGGGCGAGCCAAGTCCGCGTGCGTTCCCTGCAACGACGCGCTCAACGTCGCCACCAGCGGAACGTCCGCCGGCGGCATCGGCAACGCCGCCATCTCGGCCGGCGTCACCCAGGCCAGCGCCTCGGCCTCCAATGCCCGCGGCTCGCCCTGCCAGTCGCGCACGGCGTAGAGCATCAGCACGAGGTGCCGGCCGGCCAGCGCCTCGCTCGCGAACGTCACCGGCGACAGCGCCTCGGCGTTCACCTCGATGCCCAGCTCCTCGCGCAGTTCGCGCACCAGCGCCGCCTCCGGGCTCTCGCCCGGCTCGATCTTGCCGCCGGGGAATTCCCACAGCCCCGCCAACTGCTTACCCGCGGGGCGCTGCTGGAGCAGCACCGTACCGTCGACCCTTACCAGCGCCGCTGCGACGACCAGCAGCAGGGCCGTCGCGGAACCAAAATTGGTCATTCGTTAAGTCCTAAAAGCCTATCCGGAGCGCATGAGGATTCTTGCGCCCCTGGCAAAAGCCGCCGTGCGACACGCTTTGCGCCTCGGCCGCGCCAATCGGGGCGCGACCGCAGTCGAATATGGACTGATCATGGCGCTCATCGTTCTGACCCTGATGGTCAGCCTGCGCGAGACCGCAAAGGTCACGATCAGCATGTGGAACGACATCAGCAACAAGGTTCAGGCCGCACGGTGATCGTTCACGATCTACTTACCAACCGGCTTAAATGTTTCTCAACCTCCCCCCCTTAGATCGATCCTTGCTGCTCCGGAAAGCCGGTTCAGCCGGGTGACTGAAGCGTTAGAACATGGAGACCGGAATGCAGAAGATTCGCAACTTCATCAAGAACAGCAAGGGCGCGACCGCCATCGAGTACGGCCTGATCGCCGCGCTGATCGCCGTTGCCGCCATCGCCGCGATGCAGGGCCTGGGCAACCAGCTCAAGACCACGTTCCAGAACGTGTCGTCGAACATGAAGGCCACCTAAGGCCGGCGATCGGACATCGTCCGATTGCAAAGGGCGGCGCGACTTCGGTCACGCCGCCCTTTTCTTGTTGCTTTTCCCTCGCTTCAGCGGGGGACACTGGTGTTACAGCCGTCCCATCGCGAGGAACTTGTCCCGCCGTTCTTGTCGCAGCACCGCCGGCGATAGCGGCGTCAGCGTGTTCAGCGCCGCGTCGATCGCATCGCCCAGCGCGGCGATGGCCGCAGCGGCGTCGCGGTGTGCGCCGCCGACGGGCTCGGGGACGATGGTGTCGATGATCCCGAACGATTTAAGGTCCTGCGCGGTGATCCGCATCGCCTCCGCCGCATCGGCGGCGCGGTCGGAGGTCCGCCACAGGATCGACGCACAGCCTTCCGGGCTGATCACCGAATAGACCGCGTGTTCGAACATCAGCACGCGGTTGCCCGCCGCCAGCGCCACCGCGCCGCCCGACCCGCCTTCGCCGACGATCGCGGCGATCACGGGCACCCCGGCGGCGAGGCACGCCTCGGTGGACCGCGCGATCGCTTCGGCCTGGCCACGCTCCTCCGCCTGGATGCCGGGAAACGCACCCGAGGTGTCCACCAGCGTCACGATCGGCAGCCCGAACCGGTCGGCGAGCCCGACCAGGCGGATCGCCTTGCGATAGCCTTCGGGCTTGCCCATCCCGAAATTGTGGCGGAGCCGGCTCGCGGTGTCCTCGCCCTTCTCGTGACCGAGCACCATTACCCGGCGCCCGCGAAACGTCGCGAAGCCGCCGAGGATCGCCTGATCGTCGCCGAACGCGCGATCGCCGGCCAACGGCATGAACTCGTCGAACAGCCCCGCCGCGTAATCCTTGAAATGCGGGCGCTCGGCATGGCGCGCGACTTGGGTCTTCTGCCACGGGGTCAGCCGCGCGAAGGTGTCCTTCAGCAGCTTGTCGGACTTGGCCTGCAGGCGGCGGACATCGGCGTCGATGTCGACATTGCCGTCGGCCGCGGTCTCGCGGAGTTCGTCGATCCGCCCCTGGAGTTCGGCGATCGGCTTCTCGAAGTCGAGGAAACTTGGCATCGGCGGCGGTTAGGACCGCGTGCGCCCCGCGTCAACGAGCGGGTGGCGGGTGTTGACCAGCTCGACCAGCCGGCTGGCGTCGACATGCGTGTAGATCTCGGTCGTCGCGATGTCGGCATGGCCGAGCATCGCCTGCAACGCGCGCAGGTCCGCGCCGCCTTCGAGCAGGTGGGTCGCGAAGGCGTGGCGCAGCACATGCGGGCTGACACGATCGGGCGGAATCCCCGCCTCCGCCGCGAGCGCCTTCACCAGCTGGTAGAGCCGGATTCGCGACAAATGCGTCCGCCCGGACGGGAACAGCCACAGGCGATCGGTCGCGACATGCGTGCGCCACGCCGCCACCGCCGCCCGGGCGCGATCGGAGATCGGCACCAGCCGCTCGCGTCCGCCCTTGCCGCGCAGGATCAGGAACGGACGATCGGGCGCGACCGCGTTGCGCGGCAGGCTGACCAGCTCGGTCGCGCGCAGCCCCGATCCGTAGAGCAGCTCGATCAGCGCGGCGAGGCGGAGGTCTCCCGGCAGCGGATGCGGCCCCGCGACCCGATCGGCGATCGCCGCGAACAGCCGATCGACATCGCCGTGGCTCAGCACCTTGGGCAGGCGCCGCGCGGCACCCGGCCGCGGCAGCGCCTTGCCCGGATCGTCGCCCCGCAGCCCCTCGTCGGCGAGGAACCCGTAGAACCGCCGCAGCGCTGCGGCTTTGCGCGCCACGGTGCTCCGCGCCAGTCCCGCCCACTGCCCGGCAAGTGCGGTCAAGGCGTCGGCATCCGCCTCGCCCAGCGGACCGTCGAGCGCCGCGGCGGCAAGCATCAGGTCACTGCGATAGGCGGCCACCGTGTTCGCCGCGGCACCCGCCTCGGCCGTCAGCATCTCCAGGAACCGGTCGATCAGCGCGGCGTCGCTGGCGCGCGTCACGCCCGTGCGATCGCCTCGGCCGCGATCATCCGCGCTTCGCCGTCGAGCCCGACGCTGCGCAGCGCCGCGACGATCCGGTAAAGCATCGCCGGAGGCACCCCGCGCCACGACGCGGTCTGCATCCCGATCGCGGCGAGCAGCACCACCGATCCCGGCTCACGCGCCGCGACTGCGTTGTCGAGCGCGCGGGTCCAGCTGTTCTGCGCGCCGATCGGCACCTCCAGGCTCGTCGCCGAGCGTTCGACGTCCTCCGCCGACATCCGTCCCAGCCCCGCCAGCCCAGCAAACAACAGTCGCTGCTTCAGCGCGGTGTCGCCCTTTCCGGCGTAGGAGGACAGGCTGGCATAGCTCACCGCCGCCTGCGCATCGGGATCGGACAGCGCGATCATCGCCCAGCCGTCGCTCCCCGCCTCGACCGCGCCCATCCAGCGCGCGGCGCTGCGATCCAGCCCGGCGGTCAGCATCGACGCGATCAGCAGCGGCGCTTCGTCGGTATCGGCCGCGACCGGCAGCCGCGCCGCCGCACGCGAGGTCAGCACCAGCCGCGAATAGTTCGTCGTCGCCGATCCGCCCCACACCGATTTCAACGCGTTCAGGCGCGCGACCCGGTCCGGGCCGACATAAGCGGTGCGGAGATCGGTCGCGACCGCACCCGCCGCCCCCGCGTCGTCGGAAGCGAGGAGCGCGCCGTAGACGTCGATCAGCGCAGCGGCGGAGATCACCCCCTGCGCCGCAGCCGCTTCCGCCGCCGGCAGCCGGTCGACCAGCGAGATGCCGGGCGAAATACCGTACCAATACAGCGCCTGCCGCCCCGCGGTATCGAACAGCGCCGGCGGGATCGCGACGTTGGTCGCGGTCGCCAGCCCCAGCCGCCACGCCGACAGCCGATCGACCCCATCCCATTCGATCGTCACCGCCTGGCCGCCATCGGGTCCGGCGCCGACCACTTTCTGCGCGAGTTGCAGGTCGATCCCGGTTGCCAGCCCACGCCGGCGAACCGCCGCGATCTGCGACTTGGCCGCGGCCGGGTTGCCCGACAGCCCCGCACACATCGCCTGCGCGACCGTCCAGCCCCGCTCGCGCGTCGCCGCCAGCGCGGCGTCGGCGATCGGGCACAGTCCGCCCGGATCGCCGTTCGCCAGCGCGGTGTTCATCGCGACCTGGTAGAGCTTGGGCGTGTAGGCGCCGTTGTCGATCGCCTGCACCACCGCTCGCGCCGCCGCCGCCTCGCCCATCCGCAGCAACAGCCAGCCGCGCTCGGCCGCGAAATCGGCACCGCCGACGCCGCGCGGCGTGGTCACCCGCGACACCAGCGTCCGGCGCAGCAGGATCGAGAGCCAGCGCGATGGCAGCGGCGCCGCCACCCGGCGCATCAGTGCCTCCAGATACGGCCCGTCCGCCGCACCGAACGCGTCGGGCGCCAGGCCCCCCTCGCTGGTGCCGGTCGGGCCGACCTCGCTCAGCGAACGTCGCGCGAAGCTCGGCATTTCGTACTGCGCCAGCGTCGCCGGATCGATCGTCGCGCTGGCGGTCGGTGTCGGCGACGCGCTGTCGGTTGCGTCGGGGGTCGACGACGGCAGCGGCTGGACCGTCGCGATCGGCGACGCGCCCGGCACCGGCGGCGTCGTTCGCACCGGTCCGGTCGGCGCCGGGGTCGGCGCCGGTGCGAGCGCGGTGGTGCCGAAGCCCGGCGGCAGAATCGATTCGGGCTTGTCCTGGCCGATCGCGATCGCCGGCAATGCCGCGATCGCTATCGCCAGCCCGGCGACGCCGAGCCGGGTGCTAGCTGAGATTCGCAAGCGTCACGGCCTTTTCGACGCGGGTCTGCGGCTGTTCGGTGGCGCGACCGGCCAGCAGGAACAGCCCCCCGATCAGCACCACGACGACGAGGACGACCGAGATGGCGAAGCGAGTCATTGGGATACCCTGGTACTTAATGGACGCGAGCTTTTGCCCGTTGCGTGGTCGCGCTGTATAGCGCCGACCGCCATGTTGCAAAGCGCCAACCCCATGCCCCGCTGGACCGGACGGCCGATCGTGCTCGTCGGACTGATGGGCGTGGGCAAGTCGACCGTGGGCCGGCGCCTCGCCGGGCGGCTGGCGCTGCCCTTCGTCGATGCCGACAACGAGATCGAGGAAGCCGCGGGCATGACCGTCAGCGAGATCTTCGATCGCTTCGGCGAGCCCTATTTCCGCGACGGCGAGCGCCGGGTGATCGCCCGGCTGATGGACGGCAAGCCCAAGGTGATCGCCACCGGCGGCGGCGCCTTCATCAACGACGATACCCGCGCGATGATCCTCGACGAGGCGACCGCGATCTGGCTCAACGCGCATCCCGACGTGCTCGCCGAGCGGGTCCGCCGCCGCGACACCCGCCCGCTGCTGCGCGGCCGCGATCCGCGCGAGGTACTCGAGGAACTGGCGCGGGTGCGCGATCCGATCTACGCGCTGGCCCCGATCCATGTCGCGAGCCACAAGGCGCCGCACGAGAACACCGTAGAGGCAATCATGCGAGCGATCGGCCGTTGAAGACCGTCACCGTCGAACTCGGCGACCGCCGTTACCCGATCCTCATCGACGCCGGCATCCTTGGGCGGGCGGGGGAGCACATCGCGCCGCTCGCGCGCGGGCGCCGGGTGACGATCGTCACCGACGAAAACGTCCGGGTGCATCTGCCGACCCTCCAGGCGTCGCTCGCGTCGGCCGGCGTCGACAGCGAGGCGATCGTGCTCGCGCCGGGTGAGAAGACCAAGAGCTGGGCGGTGCTCGAGGGGTTGTGCGATCGGCTGCTCGATCTCGGCGTCGAACGCGGCGATCATGTGGTGGCGCTCGGCGGCGGGGTGATCGGCGACCTCGTCGGGTTCGCCTGCGCGATCCTGAAACGCGGCTGCGGCTTCGTCCAGATCCCGACCAGCCTGCTCGCCCAGGTCGACAGCTCGGTCGGCGGCAAGACCGCGATCAACACCGCGGCGGGCAAGAACCTGATCGGCGCCTTCTACCAGCCGTCCTTGGTGCTGATCGATCCCGACCTGCTCGACACCCTCCCGCCACGCGAACTGCGCGCGGGCTATGCCGAAGTCGTCAAATACGGGCTGATCGACGATGCCGGCTTCTTCGCCTGGTGCGAGGCGCACGGTGCCGATCTGCTCGCCGGGGACCCGGCCGCGCGCGTCCATGCGATCGCGCATGCGGTGTCGGCCAAGGCGCGGATCGTCGCCGCCGACGAACACGAGACCAGCGGCGTCCGCGCGCTGCTCAACCTCGGCCACACCTTCGGCCACGCGCTGGAGGCCGAGGCGGGCTTTTCGAGCCGCCTGCTGCACGGCGAGGCGGTCGCCGCGGGCTGCGCACTGGCGTTCCGCTACTCGGCGGCAAACGGCCTCTGCCCCGCCGCCGACGCCGATCGCGTCGCCGCCCACTGGCGGGCGGCGGGCCTCCCCGACGGCCTCGCCGCCGCGAGCATCGACGCGCCCTCGCCGCGGCTTATCGATCACATGCGCCATGACAAGAAGATGGCCGCCGGCACCCTGCCCTTCCTCCTCGCCCGCGGCATCGGCGAGACCTTCCTCGACAAGACCGTCGCGCTCGCCGACGTCGAAGCCTTTCTCGACGCCGAGCCGCGCTGATGCCCAACGGCGTCCGCAAGCAGGACCTCACGACCAAGACCTGTCCCGCCTGCGACCGGCCGTTCGCCTGGCGCAAGAAATGGGCCCGCGACTGGGATAGCGTGGTCTATTGCTCGGACGCGTGCCGCAAGAAGCGGTAGGCACGGCGCCAACCTGCCTCGTTCCGTCATCTCCGCCGAGGCGAGATCTCTGCGGAAGTTCTGATATCCGCCAAATAGCTCCGTCACCCCGGACTCGTTCCGGGGTCCACCGTGCCGCAAATTCAACGACTATGCTCTTGCGGAACAATGGATCCCGGAACGAGTCCGGGATGACGAAGGAGTTTTGCAGAGGTCACGCCCGCGCGAGGATGACGTAAAACCTGGGTGAGCCGAACCCGCTATTTGCCCATCGCCACCCAGGCCAACCACAACCACCCGGCAATCAACAACGCCCCACCGATTGGCGTGATCGCCCCGAACCACCGCGGCGCGCCCAGCGCCATCAGGTACAGCGTCCCCGCGAACACCGCGCCGCCGACCACGAACAGCCATGCCGGCCCCCGCGCATCGAGCCGCAGCACGACCAGCGCCGCGACCGCGTGAACCAGCTGGTAATGCGCACCCGTCTTCAGCCATTCCACCGCCGCGCCGCTCGCGCCATGCGCGCCGAACGCGCCCGCGGCCACCGCCAGCGCGCCGGAGAGTGCCGCGAGCATCATCAGCACATTCACGTATCGGTCCCCCAAGGCACCTGCGCCGCGGTCTGTGCGCGCGCGGCCTGGATGTCGCCCGCCTCGATCTGGATGCGCAGCCGCTCGCGGTCCTTCGATCGGTACATGTCCTCGGCGCGGTCGATGTCGGCGCGCTCGATGCCGAGCTCCTCCATCGCCAGCCGCGCCATCTTGACCGCTGATTCGAGCACCTCGCGGACCACGAACTTGACCGGCCCCTGCTTGAGCTTGACCAAAGATCGACGATCGAACGCGCGCACATAGATCGCCGCCTTCGGAAACGCCTCGTGCACCGCTTCGAGGATGTCGCGGCTTATCTGATCGCCGTCGATGCAGAACAGGATCAGCTCGGCCTCCGCCGCCCCCGCCTGACGAAGCAGGTCGAGCCGCGTACCGTCGCCATAATAGACCTTCGCGCCGAACTCGCCGGCGATGTCGATCATCTCGATATCGGTATCGATCAGCGTCACCGGGATGTCCTGCGCGAGCAGCATCTGCCCGACGGTCTGCCCGAATCGACCATAGCCGACGATCAGCGCGTTGGCGCCGTCCGCGGTCGGGCCGTCGCGCTCCTGGTGCTTGGCGAGCGGTTCTTCGCGGAACCGCCGCGTCGCCGACATCAGGAACGGCGTGGTCGCCATCGACAGGGTGATGATCGCGCCGAACAGGCTGGTCGCCTCCGCCGATACCAGCAGCCCGTTCTGCGCCTGCGCCAGCAGCACGAAGCCGAACTCGCCACCCTGGCTCAGCAGCAGCCCGAGCGCGAGCGCGCCGCGCCACCGCATCTTGAACACCAGCCCGATCGCGAAGATCACCGCGGTCTTGGTCGCGACCAACGCCAGCGCCATCAGCACGACGAAGAACGGTCGCTCGGCGATCGCCGACAGATCGAGCATCATCCCGACCGCCAGGAAGAACAAGCCGAGCAGGATCGACCGGAACGGCTCGACATCGGCCTCGATCTCGTGCCGATACGGGCTGTCCGCGAGCATCACGCCCGCGATGAAGGCGCCGAGCGCGGGCGACAGCCCGAGCCATTCCATCAATGCCGCCGCCGCGATCACCGTGAACAGCCCCGCGAACACGAACATCTCGCGCTCGCCCAGCGCGCCGATCAGCCGGAAGAACGGTCGCAGCAGGAAACGCCCGGCGATGATCAGCCCGACCACCGCGAGCACGGTATTGATGCCGAGCAGCCATCCCGGTGGCGCGCTGGCATCGGCGGGATTGCGCGACATCGCCGCGACGATCGTGATCAACGGCACGATCGACAGGTCCTGGAACAGCAGGATCGAAAAGGCGCGCTCGCCGAATGGGGTCCGCAGCCGCCCCGACGACTGGAGCATCGGCAGAACCTGCGCGGTCGACGACAGCGCCAGCGGCAGCCCGAGCGCGAAGGCGGCGGGGATCGAGAAGGCGGTGGTCGCGAAGATCACGCCGCTGATCGCCAGGCCGCAGGCGACGACCTGCATCAGCCCGAGCCCGAAGATCTCCTGCTTCATCCGCCACAACCGGCTGGGATTGAGCTCCAGCCCGACGATGAACAGCAGCAGCGTGATGCCGAGCTCGGCGATCCCGATCTTCGACTCGGCGTCGCCGACCAGCCCCAGTACCTGCGGCCCGACCACCGCGCCGGCGACCAGATAACCCAGCGTCGCGCCAAGCCCGAGCCGCCGGAACAGCAGCACGAATACCAGCCCGAACCCGAACAGGATCACGCCGTCGCGCAGCAGCGACACCGAATGCACGTCATCCATCGGCGCGCACCAGCCGGGCGGCGGCGGCGGCTTCGGCGGCGGCCTCGAACGCCAGACGGATCGAGGCATGGCGCGCGGGATAATCGAGCGCGGGGCCGAAGATATCGATCCCCGGCCAATCGGGCGCCTCGCCGGTCCGCGCCAACCACGCGGTCAGCGCATCGCGCGAGGCCGCGATCTCCTCCGCGGTCCGCCCGATCACGCTCGCGCCGAGCAGCGCCGACGACGCCTGGCCGAGCGCGCAGGCACGGACCAGCAGGCCGACCGCGCTGACCCGCCCCGCCGCGTCGACATCGACATCGACCGTCACTCGGCTGCCGCAGATCGGCGAGCGCTTCTCGACCGTCGCCATCGGCGCGGGCAGCCGCTCCTGATAGGGGATCGAGGTCGCGAGCCGCAGGATCTCGGCATTGTACAGCGGCGGGCTCATGCGCCCTTCTCCGTCGCGGCGGGCGCCGGCGAGCGTGGCCCGAACACCGGCAGCCCGCGACGGCGCCGATCGACGAAGTCGGCAATGCTGGCCGAGGTCGCGTTGAGCAGCGGATAGGTGCGCGACTTGATCATCCAGTCGGGCCGCTGCGCCCGCCCGCCGCGCGTGGTATCGATCACCAGCGTGGTCAGCAGGAAGGCGAGACTGGCGAGGATCAACCCCTTCACCGCCCCGAACCCGAACCCGAGCGCACGATCGACCGGCCCGAGGATCGAGGTCCGCGTCCGCTTGCCGATCGCGTTCGCGACCAGCCGTCCGACCAGATAGGTGATCCCCGCGATCAGCGCGAACGCCGCCACCGCCGCGCCCGACACCGTACCGATGACGCCGCTGAGCGCCGCCGTGACCGGCACGTGGAGCAGCTTCAGCGCCGCGACGATCGCGACCCACGCGAACAGCGACAGCACTTCGGTCACGAACCCCCGCCACAACCCCATCGCCGCAGCGCCGAGGACGAGAAGAAGGACGATCATGTCGAGCGCGGTAAGATCCATGCAGCGTCGCTTACAATCGTTCCGCCCGCGTTGCCACCGAGCTTCGCCGGGGGTGGTGCGAAGCTATTCTAGCGCGGGGGTTGGTGACTGGGGGGATGCGGTCAGGTCCGCGTTTGGCCAATGCTCAAAAAAATCGCGCTCCGGATAATCCGCAGCAGCCTCGTCCCGTCCCGCCTTTTCCCGTTCGTATCGAGTAGCCGTCGAGTAGCGGCGCAGCCGCGTATCGAGAGACAGGTTGGCGCGCGCAACCCATGCCTCGACACGAGCTCTCGACACGCCTTTGCGGGCTACTCGATCTCTACTCGGCACAAACGGGATGAGGGGGACAAGATCGACATGGAAGGACGCGCACGGGCAACGTCGCCAACAACATCGGCATCGCCAGGCCGCGCCTACTGACCCCGTCCCGCCCCTCCCGTTCGTCTCGAGTAGCCGTCGAGTAGCGGCGCAGCCGCGTATCGAGACGGCGTATCGAGAGACAGGTTGGCGCGCGAAACCCATGCCTCGATACGAGCTCTCGACACGCCCTTGTGGGCTACTCGAGCTCTACTCGGCACAAACGGGATGAGGAAGACAAGATCGACATGGAAGAACGCGCACGGGCAACGTCGCCAACAACATCGGCATCGCCAGGCCGCCCCTACTGACCCCGTCCCGCCCCTTCCCGTTCGTCTCGAGTAGCCGTCGAGTAGCGGCGCAGCCGCGTATCGAGACGGCGTGTCGAGAGACAGGTTGGCGCGCGCCACCCGTACCTCGATACGAGCTCTCGATACGCCCTGCGGGCTACTCGATCTCTACTCGGCACTAACGGGACAGGGTCGACAAAGCCTGCCGACACCCTCCCCACTCACCCCCGCCCGAGCATATGATCCACGAACGCCCCCAGCGTCCGGAACCCGGCCAGCGCCATCGGCCCCTCGTCCTTCGCCATCGCGGTCGGCACCAGCGCGCGTTCGAACCCCAGCTTGCCCGACTCCTTCAGCCGCAGCGCGCCGTGCGCCACCGGGCGGATCTCCCCCGACAGCGCGACTTCGCCGAACACCACCGCATCCACCGGCACCGGCCGCTCGGACAGCGCCGAGATCAGCGCCGCCGCGACCGCCAGATCGGCGGCGGGATCCTGCACCCGGTATCCGCCCGCGATGTTGAGATAGACCTCGCACGCCGAGAAGCTCAGTCCGCAGCGGGCCTCCAGCACCGCCAGGATCATCGCCAGTCGCCCCGCATCCCAGCCGACCACGGCCCGGCGCGGGGTGGCGCCCGAGGCGAGCCGGACCGTCAGCGCCTGGATCTCGACCAGCACCGGCCGGGTGCCCTCCAGCGCGGGGAACACCGTCGTCCCGGTCACGCCCTCGTCGCGATGGGTGAGGAACAGCGCCGACGGGTTGGCGACCTCCGCCAGTCCCTCGGTCTGCATCGAGAAGACGCCGATCTCGTCGGTGCCGCCGAAGCGGTTCTTCACCGCGCGCAGGATCCGGTACTGGTGGCTGCGCTCGCCTTCGAAACTCAGCACCGTGTCGACCATGTGCTCCAGCACCCGCGGCCCCGCGATCGCGCCGTCCTTGGTGACGTGCCCGACCAGCACCACCGCGGTGCCGCGCTCCTTGGCGAAGCGGATCAGCTCCTGCGCCGAGGCCCGCACCTGGCTGACCGTGCCGGGCGCGCCCTCGATCAGGTCCGAATGCATCGTCTGGATCGAATCGATCACCAGCAGCGCGGGCGCCCGCCCCTGGCCCAAGGTCGTCAGGATATCGCGGGTCGAACTCGCCGCCGCCAGCTGCACCGGCGCATTGCCGAGCCCGAGCCGCCGCGCGCGCAGCCGCACCTGGTCCGCCGCCTCCTCGCCCGAGACATAGGCAACCGGCAACCCCGCCAGCGCCATCTTCGCCGCCGCCTGCAACAACAGCGTCGACTTGCCGATCCCGGGATCGCCGCCGATCAGCGTCGCGCTGCCCTCGACGAAGCCGCCGCCGAGCGCCCGGTCGAACTCGGCGATGCCGGTCGGCATCCGGTCCGGCAGCGCGATCTCGGTGTCCAGCCCGACCAGCTGCAACGCCCGGCCGCCGGTCTGCAGGTTATGCTTGGCCTGGAACGGCGTCACCGTCGCACCGGCCTCCTCGACCAGCGTGTTCCATTCCGCGCAATCCGCACACTGCCCCGCCCAGCGCGACGCGACCGAGCCGCAAGCCTGGCACACGTACCGTTTCTGTGGTTTCGCCATGCTACCGGCTCTAGCCGAAACGGAACGAGAGGGGAACACCCGTCTCGCCGCCCGGCCCGCTGGCCCCACCCCCGACGGCGCGCAGTGGTCACCGCCGCCCCCGCTCGCTATGCCCCCGCGCACCATGAAGCCAACCGAGCTCCGCGTCGCCCTGTTCAGCGGCAACTATAATTACGTCCGCGACGGTGCGAATCAGGCGCTGAACCTGTTGGTCGGCCATCTGCTCGCGCGGGGCGCAACCGTGCGCGTCTATTCGCCGACCACTGCCACCCCCGCCTTCGCGCCCACCGGCGATCTCGTCAGCGTGCCTGCCTTCGCGCTGCCCGGCGAGCGCGGCGAATACAAGATCGGCCGCGGGCTGCCCGCGCGCACCCGCCGCGATCTCGACGCCTTCGCGCCCAACCTCGTCCACGTCTCGGCGCCCGATCTGCTCGGCCATGCCGCGCTGACCTATGCGCGGCGGCGCCGCATCGCCTCGGTCGCCTCGCTCCACACCCGGTTCGAAACCTATCTCCGCTACTATGGCGTCGGCTTCATCGAGCCGCTGATCGAACGCCTGCTGAAGCGCTTCTACAACCGCGCCGACCGCGTCGTCGTGCCCAGCCCGAGCATCCGCACGCTGTTGCATCGCTGGGGCGTAACGACGCCGATCTCGATCTGGTCGCGCGGGATCGACCACGATCGCTTCCACCCCTCCCGCCGCAGCCTCGACTGGCGCCGCTCGCTCGGCATCGCCGACGACGCGGTTGCGATCGGGTTTCTCGGCCGGCTGGTCAAGGAAAAGGGCCTCGGCATCTTCGCCAAGGTTACGGCGGAGCTCCGCCGCCGCGGGGTGGCGCACAAGGTGCTGGTGGTCGGCAAGGGCCCCGCCGACCAGTGGTTCGCCGAAAAGGCCCCCGGTGCAGTGTTCGCAGGGTTCCAGTCGGGCGACGAACTCGGCCGCGCGGTCGCGTCGATGGACGTGTTCTTCAACCCTTCCGTCACCGAGACCTTCGGCAACGTCACCACCGAGGCGATGGCGGCGGGCGTGCCGGTGGTCGCGGCCCGCGCAACCGGCGCGGTCGACCTGATCGACGAGGGCGTCAACGGCTACCTCGTCGATCCCACCGACGTCGCCGGCTATGCCGACGCGATCCAGCGCATCGTCGCCGACCCCGCGCTCCGCCGCCGCCTGGGCGAAGCCGGCCACGCCAAGGCCGCGAGCTACCGCTGGGATACCGCCAACCAGGCGGCGCTCGATACCTATGTGGAGTTGCTCGACGGCTGACGGCCTGCCGCCCTCCTCCATGCCGCCGGAATTACGACAGGGAGGAGGCTACCGCCAGTCGAGCGTCTCACCGCAGCCGCTCGATCTTCTGCGCCAGCTCGTCGATCATCGCGACGACCTCGTGCAGCTTCTCGTCGTCGAGATCGCCGCGGCCGAGCCGACCCTGGACGGCCATGCGCAGGTTGCCCATCGCGCGGCGGATCGGGGCGCCGTCGGTGCGTTCGCGGTGGGCGCCGAGTTCCGTCAACCGCGCGATCAGCGCCGCCACCTGCGCCTGGTTCTCGGCGAGATGCGCCTGCCCGGCCTCGGTGATCGCGAACCGCTTCTTGGCGTCGTCGGACTGTTGTTCGGCGACCAGCCCCATCTCGTCGAGCAGGCTGAGCGTCGGGTAGACGATGCCCGGGCTCGGCGCATAGGCGCCGCCGGTCAGTTCCTCGATCGCGCGGATCAGCTCGTAGCCGTGACGCGTCTCGTCCGCGATCAGCTTGAGCACGACCAGCCTGAGTTCGCCGCCGTCGAACATCCGCCGGCCGCGCCCGCGGCCGCGATCGTGGTCGCCGCCGACTTCCCAGCTGACGGTGAACGGGCCGCGGCGCCACTCGCCGCCGCCGCGGGGGCCACAATGATGACGATGCATATGCTTGAACATGGTGTTTTCCTATTTCAGATAGCGCTAAGATATATCTTGCAGCAGCAACGTCAAGATAGCGGAAGATATATCTTAAACCGAGGCCGATGGCCGCACGAGATCGGCAGTGCATCGCTTCCCCCGCCCCCCTATATCCCCGGCATGGCCGATCTGTTCGCGGGGTTCGAACCCGCCGCCCCGCCCGAAACGATCGCGGAGAACGCGCCGCTCGCGGACCGCCTGCGGCCGCGCCAGCTCGGCGACGTCGTCGGGCAGGATCATATAACCGGCCCCGAAGGCGCAATCGGGCGGATGGTCGCGGCAGGGCGCCTCTCGTCGATGATCCTGTGGGGGCCACCCGGCACCGGCAAGACCACGATCGCGCGTCTGCTCGCCGACGCGGTCGATCTGCGCTTCGTCGCGATCTCGGCGGTGTTCTCGGGCGTGGCCGACCTGAAGAAGGCGTTCGCCGAAGCGCGCGAGCATGCCCGGATCGGCAAGCGAACCCTGTTGTTCGTCGACGAGATCCACCGCTTCAATCGCGCGCAGCAGGACGGCTTCCTGCCCTATGTCGAGGACGGCACCGTCACGCTGGTCGGCGCCACCACCGAGAACCCGTCCTTCGAACTCAATGCCGCACTGCTCAGCCGCGCGCAGGTGCTGATCCTCGAACGGTTAGGCCGCGCGGCGCTGGAACAGCTGCTCGAACGCGCCGACGCGGTGATGGACCGCCCGCTGCCGCTGACCCCGCCCGCCCGCGACGCGCTGATCGCAAGCGCGGACGGCGACGGCCGTTTCCTCCTCAACCAGGCGGAGACATTGTTTTCGGTCGATCTCGCCGAGCCGCTCGACCCTGCCGGGCTCTCCGCCTTCCTCCAGCGCCGGGTGGCGGTGTACGACAAGGACCGCGAAGGGCATTACAACCTCATCTCCGCGCTCCACAAATCGATCCGCGGCAGCGATCCGCAGGCCGCGCTCTACTATCTCGCGCGGATGCTGACCGCGGGCGAGGAACCGCTGTACCTGCTCCGCCGGCTGACCCGCGCCGCGGTCGAGGACATCGGGCTCGCCGACCCCCAGGCGCTCGTCCAGTGCATCGCCGCCAAGGACACCTACGACTTTCTGGGCAGCCCGGAGGGCGAGCTCGCGATCGCGCAGG
The DNA here is from genome assembly GCF_052567495.1 of Sphingomonas sp. Tas61C01. NCBI lineage: Bacteria > Pseudomonadati > Pseudomonadota > Alphaproteobacteria > Sphingomonadales > Sphingomonadaceae > Sphingomonas > Sphingomonas sp. Tas61C01. Next base: position 358,244 of record NZ_CP199583.1, on the reverse strand, counting down.
CCTGCGTCTATCTCGCCACCGCCCCCAAATCGAACGCGGTCTATGCGGCGCAGAATGCGGCGTGGCGCAGCGCCAAGGAGACCGGCTCGTTGATGCCACCCGCCAACATCCGCAACGCGCCGACCAAGCTGATGCGCGATATCGGCTACGGCAAGGGCTATGAATACGACCACGACCAGGCGGACGGCTTCTCCGGCGCGAACTACTGGCCCGACGAGCTGCCGCCGCAACGCTTCTACGAACCCACCGATCGCGGCTACGAAAAGCGGGTGAGCGAGCGGCTGGCGTGGTGGGACGCACGGCGTGGGGGTGGGGAACCGGACGATAGCGCCTGATCGCTTCACCCAGTTCGCGGCGATCGACTGGTCGGGTGCCAAGGGCGTCCGTCACCGCGGTATCGCGGTCGCGATCTGCGCCGCCGGCGTCGCCGCGCCGGTGCTGGTCGATCCGCCCGCCGGTGCGTGGTCGCGCCGGGATGTCCTCGACTGGCTGGTCGCGCGGCGTGGCGCGGCGCTGCTGGTCGGCTTCGACTTCAGCTTTTCCGCGCCCTTCGTGCAGCGCGGCGCGCATCTGCCGGGCGAGCCGGCGACGGCCGATGCCCGCGCCTTGTGGGCGTTCGTCGATGCCGACGGCGACGATACCGATCTGGGCGCGGCGTCGTTCATCGAGCGGCGGCGCGGCAGCCACTTCTATCTCGGCAAGGCGGATGGCGAAAAGGCCAGCTTCCTCCACTACCGTGCCTGCGAGCAGGCGGGAAAACCCTCCACCGTCTACGACGCCATCGGCGCCGCGCAGGTCGCCAAGGCGTCGCTCGCAGGCATGCGCCTGCTCCACCATCTGGACGGGCGCATCCCGATCTGGCCGTTCGACCCGCTCCCCGCCAGCGGCGCCGCGATCGTCGAGATCTACACCGCGATCGCCGCGCGCGCGGCGGGGATGCGCAAGGGCATCAGCAAGATCCGCGACGGCGCGTCGCTCGACATCGCGCTCGCCGCGATCGGCAGCGGACCGCACGCTGCCCTCGACCGCTACGACGATCACGCCACCGACGCGATCCTCACCGCCGCCTGGTTGCGCGCCAATGTCGGGCGCGCCGACCTCTGGCACCCCGCGGCGCTCACGCCGGAGATCGCCGCGACCGAGGGCTGGACCTTCGGCGTCGCCTGACGCATGGAACGCGCGAAGCCGGTTTAGCTCAGTTGGTAGAGCGCCAGTTTTGTAAACTGGATGTCGCGGGTTCGATTCCTGCAACCGGCACCACCTCACCCCCTAGCCCCGCCTAACGCGGCGATCGCGCGCGTTTACTCCCCCGCGCTCGAGCGTTACGATGCGCGTGCGAATTATGAGGATCGGACCTCCCGGTCGGATCGTCGACGTCGCGGAACCCGGATCGACACACCGGGACAATCGGGCTGGAGGACTTCAAATGCGCAAGCTTCTATTCGCCGTCGTCAGCATGGGTTTGCTGGCAACCGCCTCGCCGACGATCGCCGCCCCCTGCAAGGATGCGAAGGGCAAGTTCACCAAATGCCCGCCGGCCCCCGCCGCCAAGGCGACCCGCTGCAAGACCGCCAATGGCAAGTTCGCCAAATGCGGCACCGCAGGCGCCAAGCCGATCTGATCTATCGGAGGCGATGCTCGAACGGGCATCGCCCCTCGATCCTCACGGAGCTCGAATGATTATCATCGCATTGGCCCTGATCGCGGCCCAGACCCCCGCCGCTGCCGACCCGACCAAGACCCCGCCCGCCCCCGCCGACAAGCCGATCTGCCGTCGCGAGAGCACAACCGGATCGAACATGCAGGTGAAGACCTGCCATACCAAGGCGGAATGGCAGGCGATCGACGCAGCCACCCAGGCCGGCACCGATCAGGCACTGCGCAACCGACCCAGATAATCGCGCGTCGGCTCCGCATCACCACCATCGCACCCGCTCTCCGCCCGCCACCGCGGCAGCCCGCCTATAATCCCCAAGGGATCATGGGAGCCGGGCATTGCGGATCGACCGAGGTGCGCGGATCGACGAGGCACGCGGCATCGCCACGCTGCTTGTGGTGACGTTTCACGCGACCAGGGCCGAACCGAACCTCGCCGCGAGCCTGTTCTACCAGGCCAACGATGCGCTCACCCTCGTGCGTATGCCGCTGTTCATGATCATCACCGGCTACCTGCTGGGGACGCGCGCCACCACGGTGAGCGTCGGCGCGGCGCTGCGTTCGTTGCGGCCTTGGATCGTGCGGGTCGTCTGGCCGCTCGTCACCGTCACGATCGTCTGCGTCGCCATCCTGCATGGCCGCGGGGAGCCGTGGCCGATCGCCCGGGCCTTGTTGTTCGGCGTGTGGCATCTTTGGTATCTGCAGGTGCTTATCCTGCTGAAGATCGCCTTCGTCACGCTCGATGCACGATGGCGGCCGGGTGCCGCGCCGATGATTGGGCTGGCGATCGCGGCGGCGTTGCTCGCCTGGTCGGGCGTTGCCGGGCGGCCGACCTTGTTCTCGCTGAATCGCGCGGTCGACCTGCTGCCGTTCCTGCTGTTCGGCGCGTGGATCGGACGTGGGTCGACCGCGCTCGGCCCGGCCCTGCTCCCCTATTCGCTGTACGCCATGGCCGCGGTGCTGGTCGTGCAGCATCTGATCGCCGGGGCGGACAGCGATGGCTGGGCGCCGACATCGATCCCGGCGATGCTGGTTGGAGCAGCGGCGGGGTTGTTCGTGCTCGATCATGCGCCGCAGTCGGCGATGCTGTCCCTGATCGGCCGCTATGGCTTCCCGGTCTTCCTATGGCACCTGCCCTGGTTCGTCGCGGTCGAGCAGGTCGTGATCGTACCCGCAGGGCTGTCGGGAATGCCCGGCGTCGGCTGCCGGTTGGTCGTCGGGATCGTCATGCCGGCGGTCGTCGCGCGCTGGGCACGCGAGTGGCGGGTGGTCTCCGCCATCCCCATCGGACTGCCCGCGCCCCGCCGCCGTCTCCCCCCGCGCCTCGATCCGACGATGTCGGGATACCGGAGCCCGCTCCGACGTTTCGCATCGGGAATGAACCATCCATGCTGAAGGTCGCGAGCTACAACATGCGCAAGGGGATCGGCACCGACCGCCGACGCAACCCCGACCGCATCCTCGAGGTGCTGCGCGAGATCGACGCCGATGTCGTCGCGCTCCAGGAGGCCGACCGCCGCTTCGGCGAGCGGGCGAGCGTGCTGACGCCGCACCTGCTCGACGAGCATAGCGACTGGCAGGCGGTCGCGGTCGGCCTGCGCGCCGCCAGCATGGGATGGCACGGCAACGCGCTGCTGGTCCGCAAATCGGCGCAGGTCGTCGATTGCGAGGCGATCCACCTCCCCGCACTCGAACCACGTGGCGCGGTGATGGCCGATATCCGCACCGCGCACGGCGTGATCCGCGTCGTCGGCATGCACCTCGATCTGTCGGGGTTGTGGCGGCGGCGCCAGGCTGCGGCGATCATGGCGCATGTCGAAAGCTGCACGCACCGCTACCCGACGGTGCTGATGGGCGATCTCAACGAATGGACTCGCGGGTCCGGATGCCTGCGCGATTTCGCGCGCGACTATGCCTTCGCCGCGACCGGCCCGAGCTTCCATGCGCGGCGCCCGGTCGGCCGGCTCGATCGCATCATGGTCTCGCATGACTGGCGCGTCGAGGAATGCGGCGTCCATGCCAGCGCCACCGCGCGCAAGGCATCGGACCATCTGCCGATCTGGGCGACCCTGGTCCCCGCCTGATGCGCGAGAAGGAGCTTCGCCTCGCGCTCGTCTGCTATGGCGGCATCAGCCTCGCGGTCTACATGCACGGCATCACCAAGGAGATCTGGCGGCTGGTCCGCGCCAGCCGCGCATTCCACGATGGCGATGACGGGGGCGACGCATCGTCGGACGGCATCATGGCGGTGTACCGCGCGCTGCTCGCGGAGATCGAGGCGCATGCCGGCGTCCGCGTCCGGGTGATCGCGGACATCGTCGCGGGCGCGAGCGCGGGCGGGATCAACGGCATCTTCCTGGGTCAGGCGATCGCCACCGGCCAGTCGCTCGATCCGCTCACCGCGCTGTGGCTCGATTCCGCCGACGTCGAGGCGCTGATCGCCCCCGATGCCGCGCCGACCTCGCGCTTTTCCAAGGTCTGGGCGCTGCCGATCGCGTGGATGGCCGCGGGCCGCAGCGCCGCCAAGGTCGAGGCGCTCGACGAGGCCACCCGTGACGAGGTGCGCGCCAAGCTGTCGCACTTCGTCCGCTCGCGCTGGTTCGAGCCTCCGTTCGGCGGCGCCACCTTCACCAACCTGCTGATGGACGCGTTCGACGCCATGGCGGCGAGCGAGCGCGGCCCGCGACTGCTGCCCCCCGATCAGCCGCTCGACCTGTTCGTCACCGTCACCGATTTCACCGGCCACCCCGAACGGCTGACGCTCAATTCCCCGCCCGAGGTGCTGGAGACCGAACACCGGCTGATCATCGACTTCAGCGATCACGGCCAGCCCTGCGACACGCTGGCGGCGATCCCGGAACTGGTGTTCAGCGCGCGCGCGACGTCGAGCTTTCCGGGCGCCTTCCCGCCGTTCCAGGTCGGCGAACTCGACAAGGTACTCGCCGACCGTACCGTCGACTGGCCCGAGCGTGCCGAGTTCCTGAAACGTGTCCTGCCGCGCCAGTTCGCGGTCAGGCAGGCCGAACAGGCGGTGCTGATCGACGGATCGGTGCTCGCCAACGCGCCGTTCCGCCCCGCGATCGACGCGCTGAAGGAACGCCCCGCGCGCCGCGAGATCGACCGCCGCTTCGTCTATATCGATCCCTCACCCGGCACCAAGCTGCACGTCGCCAGCAAGGACGCGTCGCCCGGCTTCTTCCAGACGATCCTGGGCGCGCTTTCCGATCTGCCCCGGCAACAGCCGATCCGCGACAATCTGGAGGCGATCGCGACCCGGTCCGCGCGGATCGACCGGATGCGCGGCATCGTCACCGCGCTGCGGCCGGAGGTGGAGAGCGAGATCGAACGGCTGTTCGGCCACACCCTGTTCCTCGACCGCCCGACCGCGACGCGGCTGATCGGGTGGCGCCGCCGCGCGCAGTCCGCCGCCGCCGACAAGGCCGGCTACGCCTATGCCGCCTATGGCCATCTCAAGCTGACCGGCGTCGTCGAGACGATCACCGCGCTCCTCTACCAGGCCGGCGGCGAGCCCGGGCAGACCCGGTGGCGGCGCATCCGCGCGGCGATCGACGCCGCGATCGCGACCCGCGGCTTCGGCGATCTCGGCCCCTCCTTCACCGGCAAGGAAAGCGCCGCCTCGATCGATTTCCTGCGCACCTTCGACATCGGCTTCCGGATCAGGCGGCTGCGGCTGATGGCGCGGCGGCTGACCCAGCTGGAGACCGACGGCGCCGATCTCGCGCCGATGCGCGATGCGGTGTACGAATCGCTCTCGACCTATCTCCAGCGCCAGCGCGCCGACGATCACCGCCACCTGCGGACCCAGGTGCGCTCGCTTCGGGGCGACGCGGCGCCGCTGCTCGACGCACTGGCCGCGGCGCTCGACCTGCCCGCGCTCGACGCCGCGACCGACGTGCGGCTGGCGGGGGCGTTCGCCGCGCTCGATCGCGAGCCGCGCCGCGCGATGCTGCTCACCTATCTCGGCTTTCCGTTCTTCGACACCGCGACGCTGCCGCTGCTCCAGGGCGAGGGGCTCGACGAATTCGACCCGATCAAGGTCGATCGCGTCGCTCCCGACGACGCCACCGCGATCCGGCCGGGCGGCGCGGAGGCCACGCTGAAGGGCATCCAGTTCAGCAAGTTCGGCGCCTTCTTCAGCCGCGCCTACCGCGAGAACGACTATCTATGGGGTCGCCTCCACGGCGCCGAACGCATGATCGACATCGTCGTCTCGACCCTGCCCAGCGCCACCCGGATGCGCGCCGGCCGCGTCGCCGCCATCAAGCGCGACGCGTTCCGCGCGATCATCGCCGAGGAGGAGCCCCGCCTGACCGCGATCGCGCCGCTGTTCGCCACCCTGCGCGCGGAGATCGGCTGAAGGCTGGCCTTCCCCCTTCCCCTTGTATAGCCTTGCCGCCGTTCAGGGAGATCCGCCATGCAGTTCCTCAAGATCCTCTTCTGGTGCCTGCTGGCGTTCGTCGCCGCGCTGTTCACCTATGGCAACTGGACGTCGGTGCCGCTGCAGCTGTGGAGCGGGATGGAGGCGCTGGTAAAGCTGCCCTTCCTGCTGCTGATCGCGTTCCTGCTCGGGTTCCTGCCGACCTATGTCTACAACCGGGCGGTGCGCTGGCGGCTGCGCCAGCGGCTGAACGCGACCGAGCGCTCACTCGCCGAGGCGCGCGCGGTGGTCGCACCGACGCCCCCTGCCTACATCCCGGCGCCGGTCGTCGAACCGGCCCCGCCGGTCGATCCGCTGACCCCGCTCGCCGAGGGCCGGCTGGTATGACCAACCGCATCTACGTCGCGATCGACACGCCCGATCTCGCCCGCGCGAAGAGGATCGTCGAGCGCGTCCGCCATCATGTCGGCGGGATCAAGCTCGGGCTCGAATTCTTCGCTGCGCACGGCCAGCCGGGGGTGCGCGAGATGGCGGAGCTGGGCCTGCCGGTGTTCCTGGACCTCAAGCTCCACGACATTCCCAACACCGTCGCCAAGGCGGTGATGGCCCTCGCCCCGCTCGAACCCGCGATCCTGACGGTGCACGCCAGCGGCGGCCGCGCGATGCTCGAGGATGCGAAGGCCGCCGCCCCCGCGCATACCAAGGTCGTCGCGGTGACGATGCTGACGAGCCTCGACGCGGAAGACCTCGCCGCGACCGGCGTGACCGGCTCGGCGCACGATCAGGTCGCGCGACTGAGCGATCTCGCGCGCGTCGCCGGACTCGACGGCATCGTCTGCTCCGGTGCCGAAGTCGCCGCCGCCAAGGCCGCATGGCCGAACGGCTTCTTCGTAGTCCCCGGCGTCCGCCCCGACGACGGCCCGATCGGCGACCAGAAGCGCGTCGTCACGCCTCGGGCTGCGATCGACGCCGGCGCTTCGATCCTGGTGATCGGTCGCCCGATCACCCAGGCCGACGACCCGGATGCGGCGGCCCGTGCGATCGGGGCGACCTTGTAGAGGGGTCGGCACCCGCGGAGAGGCCCCCTCCACCACTCGCTAGCGCGAGCGGTACCCCTCCCCCTGGCTGGCGGGGGAGGTAGCAGTGCGAAGCACTGACGGAGAGGGAGGTAACTCCGGAAGCCCAGCGACAACGAAAGCCCACCCGATGACCACCGCCAAGATCTGCGGCCTATCCACCCCCGACACCCTCGACGCGGCGCTTCGCCACGGCGCTACGCATGTCGGCTTCGTCTTCTACCCTCCCTCTCCTCGCCACCTGGACGCCGATCGCGCCGCGCGGCTCGCCGCCCGCGTTCCTGCCCAGGTCGCCAGGGTCGGCGTCTTCGTCGATCCCACCGACGACCTGCTCGATCGCGCAATCGAGGCCGGGCAGCTCGACGCGCTGCAACTCCACAAGACTGCCCCCGCGCGCGCCGCCGCGATCCGCGCGCGGACCGCCCGCCCGATCTGGGCGGCGGTCGCGGTCAAGACCCGTGCCGATCTCGACGCCGCGCGCGGCTTCGCCGGGGCGGCGGATCGCATCCTTTACGACGCCAAGACGCCCGACGGCGCGGCGCTGCCCGGCGGCGTGGGCCAGCGCTTCGACTGGGCGCTGCTCGACGGGTTTCGCCATCCCTTGCCCTGGGCGCTGTCGGGCGGGCTCGATTCCGCGAACGTTGCCGAGGCGATCGCGCGCACCCGCGCCGAGCTGGTCGACGTCTCGTCGGGCGTGGAGACCGCACCGGGCGTGAAGGACGAAGCGCGAATCGCTGCCTTCCTCGCCGCGGTGGCGGGTGCCTGAGGGCAGCGCGACGAGGGGTGACAGGCTATCACGAGATGCTAAACGCGCGGTCATGAACGCGCCCATTCCCACCCCAAACTCCTTCCGCGCACAGCCCGACGAACGCGGCCATTTCGGACAGTTCGGGGGCCGCTACGTCGCCGAGACGCTGATGCCGCTGGTGCTCGAACTCGACGCCGCCTATCGCGCCGCCAAGCAGGATCCCGCGTTCCAGGCGCAGTTCGACGATCTGCTCGAACATTATGTCGGCCGCCCGAGCCCGCTTTATTTCGCCGAACGCCTGACCGAGACGCTGCGCGCGTCCGCGCCGGAGGGGATGGGCGCACAAATCTGGTTCAAGCGCGACGAGCTCAACCATACCGGCGCGCACAAGATCAACAATTGCATCGGCCAGATCCTGCTGGCGATGCGGATGGGCAAGACCCGGATCATCGCCGAGACCGGTGCGGGCCAGCACGGCGTCGCCACCGCGACGGTCTGCGCGCGCTTCGGCCTTCCCTGTGTGATCTACATGGGCGCGCGCGACATCGAGCGGCAGCAGCCCAACGTCTTTCGCATGAAGCTGCTCGGCGCCGAGGTCCGCCCGGTGACCAGCGGCGCACACACGCTGAAGGACGCGATGAACGAGGGGATGCGCGATTGGGTCGCGAACGTCCACGACACCTTTTACATCATCGGCACCGCCGCCGGCCCGCACCCCTATCCCGAGCTGGTCCGTGACTTCCAGTCGGTGATCGGCCGCGAGGCCCGCGAACAGATGCTGGCGCGCGTTGGCCGCCTGCCCGATCTGCTGGTCGCCGCGATCGGCGGCGGATCCAACGCGATCGGCCTGTTCCACCCGTTCCTCGACGATGCCGACGTCGCGATGCTCGGGGTCGAGGCGGCGGGCCACGGGCTCGACAAGCAGCATGCCGCGAGCCTCGCGGGCGGCTTTCCGGGAGTGCTCCACGGCAACAAGACCTATCTGCTGCAGGACGAGGACGGCCAGATCACCGAGGCGCATTCGATCTCGGCCGGGCTCGACTATCCCGGCATTGGGCCCGAGCATGCCTGGCTCCGCGACATCGGCCGCGTCCAGTACGACAGCGCCACCGACACCGAAGCGCTCGACGCCTTCCAGCTGCTGTGCCGCACCGAAGGCATCATCCCCGCACTCGAACCCTCCCACGCGATTGCAACGGTCGCGCGCAAGGCACGTGAGATGCGCCAGGATCAGATCATCCTCGCCAATCTGTGCGGCCGCGGCGACAAGGACATCTTCACCGTCGCCGAAGCCCTAGGCGTAGCGATATGAGAAACCGAAGCCGCCCTCCCGCTTGCGGGAGGCGCTGTGGGTCTCCTCGCCCGTTCGACAAGCCCTCCCCAGACCTGTCCCGCAAGCGGGAGGGAAAGCTTTGACCCGTCTCTCCGCCGCCTTCGCCGCAGAGCGCCCGGCGCTGATCTGCTTCGTCACCGCGGGCGATCCCACTCCCGCGGCGACTCCCGCGATCCTCGACGCGCTCGTCGCGGGCGGTGCCGACGTGATCGAGCTCGGCATGCCGTTCACCGATCCGATGGCCGACGGCCCCGCGATCCAGGCCGCCAACCTGCGCAGCCTCGCCGCCGGCACCACCACCGCCGACATTCTCGCGATCGCGACCGCATTCCGCGCGCGACACCCGCAGGTGCCGCTGGTGCTGATGGGCTATGCCAACCCGATGCTCCGCCGCGGTGCGGACTGGTTCGCCACTGCCGCCCGTGATGCCGGGGTCGACGGCGTGATCTGCGTCGACGTTCCGCCCGAGGAGGACGACGCGCTCGGTCCCGCACTCCGCGGGCAAGGCGTCGACCTGATCCGCCTCGCCACCCCCACCACCGACGCCGCGCGCCTGCCGCAGGTCCTGGATGGGGCCAGTGGCTTCCTCTATTACGTGTCGGTCGCGGGGATCACCGGCCTGCAACAGGCGGCACAAGCGTCGATCGAGGCGGCGGTCGCCCGGCTGAAGGCCGCGACCGAGCTGCCGGTCGCGGTCGGCTTCGGCGTCCGCACCCCCGATCAGGCCGCCGCGATCGGCCGCGTCGCCGACGGCGTCGTGGTCGGCTCCGCGATCGTCGATCTCGTCGGTACCCACGGTGCCGATGCGCCGGCTGCGGTTCGCCCCTATATCCAGTCGCTCGCGGACGCGCTCCGCGCCGCTCGAAAGGTCCATGCATGAGCTGGCTCAACAGCGTCCGCAACGCGCTGCCCTTCGTCGCCAAGAAGGCGACCCCCGACAATCTCTGGCACAAGTGCAAGGGCTGCGGGCAGATGGTATTCACCAAGGAGCTGGAGGAGAACCTGTACGTCTGCCCGCGGTGCGACCATCACGAGCGGATCGGTCCCAGGCAGCGTTTCGCGCAGCTGTTCGACGACGGCGGTTACGTCCAGCTCGCCGCGCCGCGGGTGCCCGAGGATCCGCTGAAGTTCCGCGACTCAAAGCGCTACGTCGATCGCATCAAGGCCGCCCGCACTGCGACCGACGAACCCGACGCGCTGCTCAATGCGCGCGGCACGATCGCGGGCAACAAGGTGGTGGTCGGCGTCCAGGATTTCGCCTTCATGGGCGGATCGATGGGGCTCGCGGTCGGCGAGGCGTTCGTCTGCGGCGTCCGTGCCGCGATCGAGGACCGCGCGCCCTACATCATCTTCACCGCGGCCGGCGGCGCGCGGATGCAGGAAGGCATCCTCAGCCTGATGCAGATGCCGCGCGCGACCGTTGCGATCCAGATGCTCCACGATGCCGGCCTGCCCTATGTCGTCGTGCTCACCGATCCGACGACCGGCGGCGTCACCGCCAGCTACGCGATGCTCGGCGACGTCCAGATCGCCGAGCCGAACGCGCTGATCGGGTTCGCCGGGCAGCGGGTGATCGAGAACACGATCCGCGAAAAGCTACCCGAAGGCTTCCAGCGAGCGGAATATCTGCTCGATCACGGGATGCTCGACATGGTGGTGCATCGCAAGGACCTGCGCGACACGCTCGCCTCGGTCACCGCGTATCTGTGCGGCGAGCGCCGGGCCGCCTGATCGCGCGGCGCGGACCATGCCCGATCACGCCGTCTCCACCTCGCCCGCAGTCCAGGCGCAGCTCGACCAGCTCTCGCTGGTATCGCCCGGCGCCGACGTGCTCGGGCTCGACCGCATCGCCCGCCTGCTCGCCCGGCTCGGCGATCCGCATCTGTCGCTGCCGCCGGTGTTCCATGTCGCCGGCACCAACGGGAAAGGATCGACCTGCGCCTTCCTGCGCGCCGCGATCGAGGCGGCGGGGCATAGCGTTCACGTCTATTCCAGCCCACATCTCGTGCGCTTCAACGAACGCATCCGCGTCGCCGGCACGCTGATCGACGACGACCCGCTCGCCGCAGTGCTCGCCGAGGTGCTCGACGTCGCGGACGGCGTCGGCGCCAGCTTCTTCGAGATCACCACGGCCGCCGCCTTCCTCGCTTTCGCACGCAGCCCCGCCGCGGCCTGCATCGTCGAGGTCGGGCTCGGCGGCCGGCTCGACGCGACCAACGTCCTGCCCGCGCCCGCGGTATGCGGCATCGCCGCGCTGGGGATGGATCACGAATCCTTCCTCGGCAACGCGCTGCCGACGATCGCCGCGGAGAAGGCGGGCATCGCCAAGCCCGGCGTCCCGCTGGTGACGATGGATTACCCACGCCCGCTGCGGGATCGCATCGCCGCCGTCGCCGCGCAGGCCGGCGCGCCGGTGATCGCGCGCGGATCGGCGTGGCACAGCGAAACCGCGCACACCACGCTCCGCTACAGCGACGCCGGGTTCGCGGTCGTTACCAGCCGGCCGCGGATGGTCGGCGCACACCAGTCGCGCAACCTCGGCCTCGCGCTGGCGATGCTGCGCCACCAGGGGGCGCTGACGGTGCCCGAGGCCGCGATGCGCGCGGCTGCGGATTGGGCGACGTGGCCGGCGCGGATGCAGCGGCTCGGTGCCGGCCCACTGACCGCGCGCCTGCCGACGACGAGCGAGCTGTGGCTCGACGGCGCCCACAACCCCTCCGCGGCCAAACCGGTCGCCAAGGCGCTACGCACGCTGGCGAGGGGCCGCCCGGTCGCGCTGGTCACCGGCATGCTCGCCAACAAGGATGCGGCGGGCGTCCTCGCCGCGCTCTCTCCCTCGCTCGCACGGGTCGTGGCGGTTCCCGTCCCCGGCCACGATCATCACGCTCCCGCGGCGCTGGCGACGATCGCGCGAAACATCGGCCTCGCCGCCGACACCGCCGACGGTATCCCCCAGGCGATCGATCGCGCGACGGATTGCCCGTTGGTCCTGATCGCGGGCTCGCTCTACCTCGCAGGCGAAGCGCTCGCGTTGAACGACGAGCCCCCCACCTGACGAGTTATTGCTATTGACTTGCAATAACGAACAAGCGATCCTCGCGGCATCTACTGGAGACGCCGCGAACATGACCCTTGCCGCCCCCGCAACGACGATCCTGCCCCATGCCCTGCCCGGCTGCACCAACGCGCGTATCGTCCTTTTCGCGATCCGCAGAATGGGCGCGCACGGCCTCCACGATGCCGGCGCCGCGAACCTGCTGATCAACGCATTCGGCCAGGATTTCCGCCGTCCGCTGCTGCTGATGCGAAACTTGATGGCGGATCTCGCCACCCACGCCAGCGGCACGATCGCGATCGCACCCTGCTGCTGCGCGCGGATGACCCCCGCCGAGGGCGCGCTCCTCACCATCCTCGCCCGCATCGAGACTGCGCCGGAGACCGCACGCTACCTGCTGTCCGACCTGCTCGGCGCCCGCCGCGTCGACGGCGTCCTGGCCAGCGCCGTCGTGGTCGCCACCGCCTTCGCCGACGCCGGCCGCCCGATCGGCGAGCGGGGCTAGATACTCGTTCACGCAGAGGCGCGGAGGACGCAGAGATCGACCTCATGCCGCAGCTGCGGCAATCACTTTACACGAAGCGCAACGGGTCCAAGACAGAGACTCGAACCGGAGCAACCGCAAGCACACGCATATCGGCGTTCTCCGCGTCTCTCCGCGAACCCCCTATCTCGTCAGCTACTGGTCTCGCACCGCTGCCCCTTCCCGCGCATCGCCCTCGCCCGCGATCCCGGCGCTGCCGATCGAGCGGTCGACCAGCCCGCTCCGGCTCATCCACCAGAACAGCAGCACCCCCGGCACCGCGGCCACCGTCGTGCCCCAGTAGAAGTCGACGAACCCGAATCGCTCGACCAGCGCCCCCGCGGTGGTCGCGGTCAGCAGCCGCCCGACCACGCTCGCCGCCGCCGAGATCAGCGCATATTGCGCGGCGGTGAAGCGCAGGTCGCACAGCGCGGAGAAATAGGCGGTCACCGCAACGCTGCCGATGCCGCTGGTGAAGTTTTCGAACCCAATCGTTCCCGCGAGCCCGGCGTTGCTATGCCCCGCCGCCGCCAGCAACGCGAAGCTCGCGTTCGACACCGCCATCAGCACCAGGCTGATCATCACCGACCGCTTCAGCCCCAGCCGCGCATAGATCGCACCGCCGACGAACACCCCGATCAGGAACGCCCAGAAGCCGACGCCGACGTCGTAAATCGCGATCTCGTCGTTGGTGAAGCCGAGGTCGTTGAGCATCAGCCGCAACACGATGTTGGCGAGCGTGTCGCCGATCTTGTGGATCAGGATGAACACCAGGATGATCACCGCGCCCGCACGCTGGAAGAACTCCACGAACGGCCCGACGATCGACGCCACCACCTCTGCGACGCCGCGACGGGCGGCGGGCTCGCGGTGCCGCGGCGGCTCGCCCAGCACCAATCCGGTCACGATCGCGGGTAGCACGAACAGCGAGCAGGCGAGATAACCGATCGCCCACCCCGTGCGCGCCGCCAGCACCAGGGCCAGCGACGCCGCGGCGACGTTGCCGATCCGGTAGCCATATTGCGCCATCCCCGATCCGACGCCGAGCTGATACGGCTTCAGCGTCTCGATCCGATAGGCGTCGATGACGATGTCGAAGGTCGCACCCGCAATCCCGACCAGCACCGCGGCGACGATCGTCGCGCCGAGATCGGCCTTTGGATCGACGAACGCCAGATTGGCGACCGCGGCGACCACCAGGATCCCGGCGAACAGCAACCACGAAACCCGCTGCCCCAGCCGCCCGAGCACCGGCAACCGCACCCCGTCGATCAGCCACGCCCAGAGCGGTTTGAGGTTGTACACCAGGAAGCCCAGCGTGAAGGCGGTGATCGTCTTCTTGTCGAGCCCGTCCTGCGCCAGCCGGCTGGTCAGCGTCGCGCCGATCATCGCGATCGGGAACCCCGACGACATGCCGAGCGTGAACGCCGCGATCGGCTCCTTCTCGACATAGGGCTTCAGCCCCGCCTTCCAGTCCCCCGCCACCTCGCTCATTCACGCGCCCCCAACCGATATTACCGGACCCTAGCGAGAGAAGAGCACGACTTGAAGGAGAACCGCTTCCGCGATCGGCGTCATTCCCGCGAAGCAACATCTCCCGGGAAGGCCGCCGCCGATCCATCTTCGTCACCCCGGACTCGATCCGGGGTCCCGCTAAGCCGCAGGAGCAACCTGCGTTGCATCGTTGATAAGCGGGACCCCGGATCAGGGCTCTCCTGAGCGAAGTCGAAGGGTCCGGGGTGTCGGGCAGTCCGATCCCCACCTCCGCGTTTCCCAGCCTTCTTCACCCCAGCGGCGCGAACAACCGCAATCCGCCCGGCAGGCGCTTGGTCGGTTTCCCGTCCAGCCGCGCCTCGATCGCCGCGATCGCCGCCAGCAGGTCGCGTTGCGCATAGGGCTTGTCGAGGCACCCCGCCGCAACCTCCGCGGCCTCCGCCGGGCAGTTGCCGGTCACGAACAGTACCGGGATGTCGCGCAACCGGGCAGCGCGGGCGACGTCAATGCCGCTGCCACCTGCCAGGTTGATGTCCGCGAGCACCAAGTCGATCGACGCCGCGCTGCCGACCAGCGCGATAGCCTGCGCCGCGCTGTCGACCGTGCCGACGATCTCGAACCCCGATTCCGTGAGGAAATACTCGGTATCGAACGCGACTAGCGGCTCGTCCTCGACGACGAGGAGCCGGACGAGCTGTCGCTTCTTCCTGCCGAAGATCATCGAAATTCCCGGTGAGCGTTCGTTACGCTCGCGCACATAACGCGCGCTGTGGGCAACGGTCGCAATTATTTTCACCTCGGACGCAATCGCATGTATCAGCCGCGGCATGCCGACCGACAAACCAGATCAGCCGACCGCCGGCACGCCAGAGACCCGCAGCGGCGACCGGATCGCCAAGCTGCTCGCACGGGCGGGCGTCGCGTCCCGGCGCGAGATCGAGCGGATGATCGTGGAGGGGCGGATCGCGCTCGATGGCGTCGTGTTGGATACCCCAGCGACGATCATCCGTTCGCTCGCTGGGGTCACCGTCGATGGTGAGCCGGTCGAGGCGCCGCAGGGCGCGCGGCTGTTCCTCCACCACAAGCCGACCGGACTGCTCGTCACCGAACGCGATCCCGCCGGGCGCCCGACGATCTACGACCGGCTGCCCGCGGACCTGCCACGGCTGGTGCCGGTCGGGCGGCTCGATCTGAATACCGAGGGGCTGTTGCTGCTCACCACCGATGGCGGCTTAAAGCGACAGCTCGAGCTCCCCGCCACCGGCGTCGAGCGCGCCTATCGCGCACGCACCTACGGCCCGATCACCCAAGCCCAGCTCGAGGAGCTGATCGAGGGCGTCGAGATCGACGGCATCCGCTACGGCTCGATCGACGCCAATCTCGAACGCCGCACCGGGGCCAATGCCTGGATCGAACTGGTGCTGACCGAGGGCAAGAACCGCGAGGTCCGCCGCGTCCTCGAACATCTCGGGCTGCAGGTCAGCCGCCTGATCCGCACCCGCTACGGCCCGTTCCTGCTCGGCGAGCTTGCCCCCGGCGAGATCGGCGAGGTCAAGCAGAACGACCTCGTCGCGTTCCGCAAGGTTCTCGACGGCCCCAAGCGCGGCAAGGTCGCAGGCGAACAGGTGACGGTCGAGGTCGAGGCGCAGAAACCAGCCCGGAACGAGCCGCGCGCGGCCCCGCCCCCCCGGGCCCGACTGCCGCGCGAGGGCAGCGACCGGCCTGCGCCCCGGCCGGTGCGCCGCGACGACCGCGCGCCGGAGCGCCCCGCCCGCGAGGAACGCGCCACCGCGCCTGCGCCCACGCCGCCGCGCGCCGCCAAGCCACGCACCGGTCCGCAAGGGTTCGGCGTCGGCCAGCGCCGCCGTCAGCAACAGGCCGCCGAAGCCCAGGCATCGCCCCGCGCGCGCAGGACCGACGACGACCGCACCGAGCCCAGGGCGTTCGCCCCGCGATCACGCGCCGACAAACCCGCCGACCGCGCTCCGCCGCGGGGCCCCGATCGCTCCGGCGAGTCGCCCTGGGCGCGGCCCGACACCGGCAATCGTCCGGCCCCGGTGCGCGGCGCACCCTCGCGCACCCGCAGCGACGAAGGGCAGGCACGGGCCGCACGGGCATCGGGGAAGCCCTCCGACCGCACCACCCCGCGGGGTGGCGATAGCCCGCGCCCCACCCGTCCCGGCAAGGGTCCCGCCAAGGGCCCGTCCGGCGGTCGCGGCCACCCGCCCCGCGCGCCCAAGGGGAAGCGTTGAGATGCGCGTGATCGCCGGCACCTGGCGCGGCCGCCCGCTCGTCGCGCCCAAGGGCGACGCTACCCGCCCTACCGCGGATCGCACCCGCGAGGCGCTGTTCTCGATGCTCGCCAGCCGGCTCGGCAGCTTCGAGGGGCTGAGCGTCGCCGATCTCTTCGCCGGCTCGGGCGCGCTCGGGATCGAGGCGCTGTCGCGCGGCGCGGGGTCGTGCCTGTTCGTCGAACAGGATCGCGCCGCCGTGGACGCGCTGAAGGCCAACCTCGCCAAGCTCGAGGCCCGCGCGCCCGATTACCGAATCGACGTCCGCGCCACCTCGGTGATGGCGCTCGGCCTCGCCCCTGCGCCGCTCGACCTGATCCTGATGGACCCGCCCTATGCGTCGGGCGCAGGCAACGTCGCGCTCGACAAGCTGGCGCGGCTCGGCTGGACGAGTCCCGCGACGTGGATCAGCATCGAGACCGCCAAGGCGGAGGAGATCGATCTCGCCGGCTTTACGATCGACGCGACCCGCGTTCACGGGAAGGCGCGGCTCACGCTGCTGCGCGCCGCCTAGCGCCGCAGCAGCGCGAGTCCGCCCAGGCTTAGCACCCCCGCCGCGACGAGATAGCCGCCGACCCAGCCGAGCCCACCACGCTCGACCAGCGCCTGTGCCGCGATCGGTGCCACCGCACCGCCGACGATCCCGCCGAGGTTGAAGGTCATCGACACGCCGGTGTAGCGCACCCCCGCGGGGAACAGGCTAGGCAGCCAGCCGCCCAGCGGCCCGTACGCGAAGCCCATCACGAACAACGCCAGCGCCAGCCACGCGAACACTCCGCCGATCGATCCGGCGCCGAGCATCGGCCCCATCAGCAGCCCCGCCGCGATGCAGCCGACGAAGCCGATTACCAGCATCCGTTCGGCGCTGCTCCGGTCCGCGATCATGCTCGCGATGACCACTCCGGCGGCGAGGAACAGGATCGCGCCGAGCTCGACCGCCAGGAACTGCTCGCGGCTATAACCGAGCGCAGTGGTGCCGTAGCCGAGCGCGAAGGCGGTCGCGAGATAGAACAGCGCGAAGCACGCCACCACCGCGCACGTCCCCGCCACCACCGCGCGCGCATGATCCCTGACCAGCGAAGCGATCGGCACCCGCGGCAGCGCCTCGGCCTCAGCAGCGGCGAGGAAGGCCGGGGTCTCGGTCAGCTTCAACCGCACCCACAAGCCCAGCCCGACCAGCACCGCGCTCACCAGAAACGGCAGTCGCCAGCCCCAGGCGCGGAACTGCGCATCGTCGAGCCATAGCCCGAGGATCAGGAACAGCCCGTTGGCCGCGATGAAGCCGACCGGCGCGCCGAGCGGCGGGAACATGCCCCAGGTATTGCGCCGGTGCGGCGACGCATTCTCCACCGCGAGCAGCGCCGCCCCGCCCCATTCGCCGCCCAGTCCCAGACCCTGCCCGAACCGCAGCACGCAGAGCAGCGCCGGCGCCACCCAGCCGACCTGCGCATAGGTCGGCAGGAACGCGATCGCGACGGTCGATCCGCCCATCAGCAACAAGCTCGCGACCAGCGTCGACTTGCGCCCGACCCGGTCGCCGAAGTGCCCGAACGCCACTGCGCCCACCGGCCGCGCGACGAACGCCAGCCCGAAGCTCGCATAAGCCAGCAACAATTGTGCCGACGCGCTCTCCGCCGGGAAGAACAACGGCCCGAACACCAGCGCCGCCGCGGTCGCATAGATGTAGAAATCGTAGAATTCTACCGCGGTGCCGACAAGGCTTGCGGTCAGGATCCGGCGAGTGGAGGCAGTGGTCATGCCCCAGCCTTACCGCAGGACGCGGCCGGATGAACCATCGCGATACGATACCATCCTCCCCTGCAAGGGGAGGTGGCTGGCGTCAGCCAGACGGAGGGGTGACCCGCTATCCGGATGCGGTGTCACCCCTCCGTCAGGGCTACGCCCTGCCACCTCCCCTTGCAGGGGACGACGTCCCCTCCCCACCACATTTCATCCGGAAACGATGGATTGCTACAAACGTGACATGCATCTGCAACAAACCCGCCCCATATCGGGATCATCGCTGCTGCCCTCCCCCTTGCGAGCAGCGACCGGTCGGTCGTCTCCCCTGTCGACCGATCCTCCCCGAACTACGGGGCGGCTCCTTCCAGGTGCCGCCCCATTTTTTTGGGCTCACCAGCGTCGCGCGCGATAGATCTGGGATCGCTGCACCCGGCGTGCGCGCACCGGCGCGTCATAGGTCTCGGTGGTTGTCGTCGTCGTGGTCGTCACCGGATTGCCGATCGTCACCGTCGTGACGCTGCCGCCATCGTACCGCACATCCCCCCGGCTGGTCACCACCGTCCGCCCATCGGGAGAGACCCAATCGTCGTCCGCATGATCGGCCGGCGGCGGCGGCATCCGGTCTGGCGCGATCGGCGGCTCGTCGGCGTCGTAGACCGGCTCGGGCGGCATTGCCGCGGGTGGCTGCGGGCGCAGTCGCGGGCGGCGCGGCGCGACCGGCGCGGGCGGGGCAACGTCGTGGCGGTCGGCGGTGCCCGCATAGACGCGGTCGTCATTGGCGTAGAACGGATCGCTGCCGCGGCGGTCGACCGCCAGCGCCACGTCGAAGATCGAATAGTTGCGATCCACCAGCACCGCATCGCCGTGATAGCGCGTCCAGCGATAGCCGGGCAGCGGCTCGCGCAGGCCCAGCGCGCGCCAGTCGGCGACCGCAAAGCGCGGCGACTGCCAATAGGCGGGCAGCGCCCAGCCGCGGGTCGGCCGGCGATAGGTATCGGGCAGCGCCGCCGGTCGTGCCGCCGCGGCGTGCACCACGCGGTGGCGCTTGGCGGCCCCCGCCAGCGCAGCGTCCGTGGTGGCGATGCCCAGCAGAGCCGTCGCGATCATCACCGTGCGCATCGTCTTCTCCCGTCGGTCCGGCCCCCAGCCGGCTGCAATCATGCGTCGGAAGCTACCGTCGGCGCCAGCGAGTCGCCAGCATGCGTACCGTCCCGTTCTGGATCAGACCACGCGCGCCGCGATCAACGCGACCAGCGCCTCGCACCCGGCCGCATCCTCAGCATCGAACCGCGCCGCGATCGGGCTGTCGAGATCGAGAACCGCGACCAGCGCGTTGCCGACGACGATCGGCACCACCAGCTCCGATCGGCTCGCCGCATCGCACGCGATGTGCCCGGGAAAGGCGTGGACGTCCGCCACCAGCTGCGTCTCGCGCGTCGCCGCCGCCGTGCCGCAGACGCCCGCACCGACCGCGATGCGGATGCACGCCACCTTTCCCTGGAACGGCCCGAGCACCAGCTCGCCGCCGACCATCCGGTAGAATCCCGTCCAGTTCACGTCGGGCATATATTCCCACAGCAACGCCGCGACGTTGGCCATGTTGGCGACCGCATCGGGTTCGTCGCCGGTCAGCGCATCCGCTGCCGCGATCAGGTCGCGGTAGAGATCGGCCTTGGATCCTCTCGTGATGTCGAACTGGTACATGTCGCTACTCCGCACTGACCCGGCCGCGCCCGGCCTTCACCGCGCTGCGCCCCTTCTTCTCGTCGACCCGCCGCGCCTTCGCCGCGCGCGACGGCTTGGTCTTCACCCGACGCGCCTCGCGTTCCTCCGCGGTGGCGAGCAGCGCCGCGAGCCGCTCGCGCGCATCGGCACGGTTCGCCTCCTGCGTGCGGTAGCGCCGGGCGGTGATCACCAGCGTGCCACCCGCGGTCATCCGGCTACCCGCCGCCAGCTTCAGCCGCCGATAGGTCTCCGGATGCAGCCCCAGCTTCCACACGTCGCAGCGCAATTGGCAGGCGGTTGCGACCTTGTTGACGTTCTGCCCGCCCGGTCCCGAGGCGGCGAGGAAGCGTTCCTCGATCGCATCCTCGGGCACCGCGATCACATCAGCCCCGCGAATCGATCGGGCATCGGCGCTTCGGCGACCACCGGCTCCTTGCCCTCGCGCGGCACCACCAACTTGTGCGCGTGGAGCATCATCCCGCGCGGATCGGCACGGCCATAGACCGGGTCGCCGATCACCGCGACGCCGAGCCCGGTGGCGGCATGGACGCGGATCTGGTGGGTCCGCCCGGTCTCCGGCTTGAACTCGACACAGGCGCGCCCGTCGGCCACCGACACCAGCCGCCAGGCGGTGCGCGCGGCTTTCCCCGCCGGGTCGGCGACCATCCGCCAACCCTCCTCGCGCGTGCTGACCTTGCCGAGCGCGAGATCGATCACCCCGCCTTCGCCGCCCGGCACGCCGTCGAGCACCGCGAGATACGTCTTCTCGACCGCCCCGCGCTCGAACGCCTGTTGCAATCGCGCGTGCGCCTTCGGATTGCGCGACAGCAGCAGGCACCCGCTGGTGTCGCGATCGAGCCGGTGCACCGGATGCGGCCAGCGCTTGAAGCCGAACTTAAGCGAATCGAGATGGTTTTCGAGGCTAAGCGAACCGTCGCGCGGCGGATCGACCGGCAGGCCCGCGGGCTTGTCGATCACCAGCGCTTCGCCATCGAGGAACAGGACGTGGTCACCATGCATCCCCCGCCCTTGCCACCTGCGCGCCCGCCATGCCAGAGCCGCGTCGAATGAAGCGCCCCTTCCTTCTCGCCGCCGCGCTACTCGGGTTGCCCGCCGGTGCGCAGGCGCAGCTGTGCGAGGCGGCACAGGCGAGCATGTCGAGCGCCGACCGCGTCTATGGTCATCTGTCCTATGGCGACGCGCCGCCCACCGAACTGGTCGCTGCTCCCACAGGCTTCGCGCTCGGCGCCTGCCTGATCCGGCGCGACATGGTCCCGGACCTCGAACGCCTGCTCGCCGCCGCACCGCCGGGAACGCTGCGCGGGCTGTCGTGCCACCGCTCGATCATCCGTCAGGCCGACGTGTTCTGCCGCGAACGCCCCGCGGGTGGCGCCGCCGACCGATCGATCTCGGTCGCGCCGCCGGGACACAGCGAGCATTCGACCGGCTACGTCATCGATTTCGCGGTGCGCCCCCGTACCGATTGTCCCGACGCGGAGGCATGCATGGCCGCGGCCCCCGCCGCCCGCTGGCTGGTCGCCAACGCGCCGCGCTTCGGCTTCGAAATGTCGTTCCCCGGCGGCAACAAGCAGAACGTCAAATGGGAACCGTGGCACTGGCGCTGGGTCGGCGCAACCGCCGCCACCCCCGGCGCAGCCCGCGCCCGCTTCGTGTTCGCCAAGGCGCGGCAGGATTACCCCGCGGATCCCGCGGTGGTCGATCTGTACGTGCTCACCGACGTCCCGGCGCCACCGACCTTCGTCGCGGCGCCGACCTGGACCGGCAAGAAGCAGCGTCGACGGCGGCGTTGAGCGGCGTAGCGCGCGCGGCCGGGCCCCCTCCTCCGCGCGTCATCGCGAGCAGTGGAGGGGGGAGGTGACGCCGGAAGCTACCCCAGCTTGGCCGCAACCTCGGCGATCCGCTTGCCCTGATATCGCGCACCCGCAAGCTCGACCTCGCTCGGCTGGCGCGATCCGTCGCCGGCGATCGTCGACGCGCCATAAGGCGTGCCGCCCTTCACCTCGTCGACGCCCTGCTGGCCCTGAAAGCCGTAATCCAACCCGACGATCGTCATCCCGTGGTGCAGCAGATTGGTGATGATCGAGAACAGGGTCGTCTCCTGGCCACCATGCTGGCTCGCGGTCGAGGTGAACGCGCCGCCGACCTTGCCGATCAGCTTGCCCTGGAACCACAGGCCACCCGTGGTGTCCCAGAAGCTCGCCATCTGGCTCGGCATGCGGCCGTAGCGGGTCGGCGCGCCGACGATGATCGCGTCATAATCGACCAGCGCGTCGGGGCTTTCGATCAGCGGGTGTGCGGTGTCGGTCTTGAAGTGTGCCGATTCGACGATCGCCGCCGGTGCGGTTTCGGCGACGCGGCGGATGTCGACCTCGGCACCGCCTTCGCGCGCACCCTCGGCGACCGCATCGGCCATCTGCTCGATATGGCCGTAGGAGGAATAATAGAGAACGAGAACCTTGGTCATGTCGGTTTCCTTCGATGATGTGCGACTATTCTGAACCCGTATTCCTGCAACCGCAGGAACCCAGAGTTACGGACAACTATGCTTGTAGCCCTGGGCTCCTGCGTTCGCAGGAGCACGGTGGCGCGCCAGCATTAGAGCGAATCCACGAGCACGATCTCGGCATCCTCGATCGCGGTGATCGTCACGATCTGCGGGCCCAACAGCGCGACGCCGTCGCGGGTGTCGATGCGCTCGCCGTCGATCTCGATCCGGCCGGTCGCGGGCACCAGATAGACGTGGCGACCGTCGCCGATCTCGTGCGTCGCGGTATCGCCCGCCGACACCGTCGCCGCCATCACCCGCGCTTCGGCCCGGATCGGCAACGCATCGCCGTCGTCGGCGAAGCCGCTCGCCAGCGTCAGGAACTTGCCGGTGCGGTCGTTCGTCGGGAACGGCTTGGCGCCCCAGCTCGGGCTGCCACCGGTGCGGGTCGGCTCGATCCAGATCTGGAACAGCGTCGTGGTCTCGTTCTCGAGATTATACTCCGCATGGCGGACACCTGACCCGGCGCTCATCACCTGTACGTCACCCGCCTCGGTGCGCCCGGTGTTGCCGAGCGAGTCCTGGTGGGTGATCGCGCCGCTGCGGACATAGGTAATGATCTCCATGTCCTTATGCGGGTGCGGCGGGAAGCCCGAGTTCGCGGCGATCGCGTCGTCGTTCCAAACACGGATCGCGCCCCAGCCCATCCGGCTCGGCTCATAATAGTTGGCGAACGAGAAATGATGCCGCGCGTCGAGCCAGCCATGATTGGCATGGCCCAAAGTCGAAAAGGGCCGGCGGTCGATCTTGGTGTCGGTGTCGATCATGGACTGTCTCCAAGTTGTTGACGCCAAGATAGTCGTTCGGATCACGACTTAAATGGAAACGGTAGAAACCTATCGTTTCAAGTGATAGCTTCCACACGGACCGGAAGGAGGACCACCGATGCGCTTACCCGATCTCGAAGCCTGGGCGATCTTCGCGGCGATCGTCGAGCACCGCTCGTTCAGCGGCGCCGCCGACGCGATCGGGCTCAGCAAGGCGACGGTCTCCAAGGCGATCACCCGACTGGAGGCGCATCTCGGCCAGTCGCTGTTCCACCGCACCTCGCGGCGCCTCGCGCTCACCGAAGCCGGCAAGCCGCTCGCCGAACACGCCGCAAGAATCCTCGCCGAGGCGCTGGCCGCCGAGGAAGCTGCGCGCGACGGCGCGTCGGGGCATAGCGGTCGCATCCGCCTCGCCGCACCGATGAGCTTTGGGATCACCAACGTCGCGCAACTCGTCGCCGACTTCCTCGTCGCACATCCGGGGATCGAGATCGACCTTCACTGCTCCGATGCCCGGGTCGACATCGTCGCAGAGGGCTTCGACATCGCGCTGCGGATCGCCGACCTGCCCGACAGTTCGCTCCGCGCGCGGCGGCTGTGCGGCATCTCCACTCATCTGGTCGCCTCGCCCGCCTATCTCACCGCGCACGGCACCCCGACCCACGCTGCGCAACTCGGCGAGCACCGGCTGCTCGGCTATGCCAACGTCACCGGCCCGTGGCGCTTCCGCGGTCCGGGTGGCGCGGAGGTCGCGGTTCGCGCCGAAGGGCCGCTGGTCGCGAACAGCGGCGAGGCGCTGATCCCCGCGATCGTCGCCGGCCTTGGCATCGCGCGCTTGCCCGGTTTCATCATCGGCCCCAACATCGCCGACGGCAGCGTCGTCGAGATCCTCACCGATTGGGCGCCGGGCCCGATCGGCCTGCATTTGCTGACCCCGCCGAGCCCCCTGCGCCCCGCGCGGGTCGAGGCATTGATCGCCTTCCTCGCCGCCAACCTCCGCGATCCCTGCGCGGCAGTGACGAAGGCTGCCTGACGCTCACCGCGGCGCGCGCATCAGCCAGACCACGCGGCCGATCACCTCGACTGGCGCGTCCGGCAGCGGCGGCGCATCGGCGTTGTCGCTCGTCGCCACAGGCCCCGTCGGTCCCCGCGCGACCCGTTTGACCATCGTCGTCCCGTCGATCCGCACCACGAACACCTCGCCCCGCACCCCAGGCAGCCGGCGCGACAGATCGACCACGATCAGGTCGCCGTCCAGCAGCCCCGGCTCCATCGACGACCCGCGCACCCGGATGATTCCCGCCTGCCCCTCGCTCAGCCCCAGCCTCGCCGCGAGCGCCGGATCGATCGCATCCGCTCCGACCACGATCTCGCCATCGACGAACGCCCCCGCGCCCGCCGATGCCGCCACATCGAGCCGCGGCACCATGAATCCGCGACGCACCGGCGCGCCACCCAGTACCGTCTCGTCCACCCCGAAGAAGTCCGCCAGCCGCCGCCGGTCCTCACGGTCCAGCGTACGCGGCGATCCCCGGGTCACGAACTGCTGCAGATACGCTGCATTGCGCCCGAGCATCGCCGACAGCGCGGCAAGGCTCGTCCCGCGCGTCGCTGCCAGCGTCCTCAATGACGTCCTCGGATCCTCGGCATCCACGGGCGAATACCTAGCGTAGGAAATTTTCCTAGACAAGTTGGATAATGGAACAGAACTAGAACATCGTCCGAGACTCGGGAGATAGACGATGACGCCCTTGGTCAAGATCGACCGCTACCTACGCCGTACCAAGATGCCGCCGACCAAATTCGGGCGGCTCGCCGTCAACGACCCGCGGCTCGTCGGCGATCTCAAGCGTGGCCGCAACCCTGGGCCCAAGATGATGGCGCGGATCGATGCCTTCATCGGGGCCGACGGCGCATGACGGCCGCGCCCGTCACCGATGCCGCGGTGCTGCTGCTCCGCGCGCTGCGCATCGCCGCGCGCGCCGCGGGTGCCACCGTCACGATCCGCGCGACCGCCGAGCGCTGCTGGGCGAGCGCCACCTTCGCCGGCATCCGCCACCGCATCGACCTCGCGATCGAACCCGACAACGCGACCCTCGATTGGCTTGCGGGTCTGGCCGAGGCCGAGCTGCCGATGCGCGGCCACCTGGTCGCGGACTTGGTCGTCGCGCGCGACGGCGACCAGGCCAGGATCGAGGCCCTGACGATCGAACATGACGCCGGCTGACGATACGCGCCCCGCTTTGTAAACCGCGGCGCCCGGCGCTACGCCGCGGGCATGACCGACGTCACCTATCGCAGCTATCTCCGCCTTCCCGAACTCCTCGCGGTGCAATCGCCACGCAGCGGGGTCCATGACGAGCTGTTGTTCGTCACGATCCATCAGGCCTCCGAACTGTGGATGAAGCTGTGCCTCCACGAACTCGACGAGGCACGGCGCCGGATCGCGGCGGATGATCTCCAGCCCGCGCTGAAGATGATGGCACGGGTCAGCCGCATCCAGGCGCAGCTGATCCAGTCATGGGAGGTCCTCGCGACCATGACCCCGGCCGACTATGCGACGATGCGCGGCTCGCTCGGCGGCAGCTCGGGCTTCCAGTCCGACCAGTACCGCCAGCTCGAATTCGTGATGGGCAACCGCAACGCCGCCATGGTCGCGATCTTCGACGAACTGGACGTGCGCGAACGCCTCCAGGACGAACTCCGCCGCCCCAGCCTCTATGACGAGGCGCTCCGCCTCCTCGCCCGCCGCGGCCTCCCCGTCCCCGCCGACCGCCTCGACCGCGACGTCGCGATCAGCGCCGTCTCGTCGCCCGCGGTCGAGGCATGCTGGGCCACCGTCTACCGCGAGCCCGACCGTTATTGGGACCTGTACGAGCTCGCCGAAAAGCTCGTCGACCTCGAATATCACCTGCAACTATGGCGCTTCAGCCATTTGAAGACGGTGGAACGCGTGATCGGCTTCAAGACCGGCACCGGCGGCACCCCCGGCGTCCCCTACCTCGCCAAGGTCGTCGAACAACGCTTCTTCCCCGAACTCCTCGATGTACGAACGCGGATGTAGGCTGCTTACGGCAAGCGCGGCGACGCTGCGCATGCCTAGCACCGAACGGGCTGTTCAAAGCGCCGCCAGGTGCCTATCTTGAGATTGGATTAGGGATCGTCGATGTCGAAGAAGGGCCAACACGTCGTACCATCCACAGCCGGATGGCGCGTCAGAAAAGCGGGCGCTGCCAGGGCATCGAGTACGCATGCCACCCAGCAGGAAGCCATTCGGGCTGCAACCACGATCGCGCGCAATCAGCGTACCGAACTCTACATTCATGGTCGCGACGGACGCATCCGCGAGCGCATCTCATATGGCACTGACCCTTTGCCGCCCAGGGGATGATCGAAGCGCCTCCTTTCGAGCGGTCGGTTTTCGTCAATTGCCCGTTCGATCCCGCCTTCGCGCCACTTCTTCAGGCTATCGCCTTCTGCATCACCGATCTGGATTTCTTCCCACGGATCGCGCCGGAAAATGCCGATAACGCTAAAAGCCGGCTCGATCGGATCGTCGAACAGATCCGCGGATCAAAGTACGGAATCCATGATCTTAGTCGGTGCAAATCGACTGCTCCGGATGAGTATGCTCGTTTGAATATGCCATTTGAGCTTGGCCTCGACCATGCTTGTGCTCGCTTCGGGGGCGGAGACATGGCGGAGAAGTCGATCCTCATCCTGGAGGAGACCCGCTACGACTATCAGAAGGGGCTGTCAGATATCTCCGGCTGGGACATCCACGCCCATGATGGTGAATACATCAAGATCGTGCGCATCGTTCGCGATTGGCTTGTGCGACAGGCCGGCGCCGAGCCGCTTGGTGCTACCAAGATCCAAGACGACTATGCGACGTTCCAGGAATGGTATTGGGAGCGAGAGACTGCACGGGGCGCGGGCGACGACGACATCAGAGCCTATCCTACGGTGCAAGTAGTGACGGCGATGCGTGAATGGGTCGACGCCGGCAAACCCGATTGAGCCGAACTGAGCATCCGCAGCAAAATACGCTTTGATATGTTGTAACATGGCCGTTAGGGAGCCGCGGTACAGTTCGCCTACCCCGGAGTCTCCCATGATCAAGCTCGTCCTGGCCAGCGGTGCCGCCCTGCTCGCAGTGCCCGCCTTCGCGCAATCGGCCGCACCCGCCGCCGCGGCCGACCCCGACGCCAGGCGCGACATCATCGTCACCGGCATCGTCGAGACCAGCGAGCGCGACGTGCTGCAGGGGACGTCGGTCATCTCGGGCGAGGAGCTCACCCGCAACCTGCGTCCGACGATCGGCGAGACGCTCGCCCGCCAGCCCGGCGTGTCTGCTACCTCGTTCGGCCCCAGCGCGTCCCGACCGATCCTCCGCGGTTTCCAGGGCGAGCGGATCCGCGTGCTGACCGACGGCATCGGCTCGATCGATGTGTCGAACACCTCGGTCGATCATGCGGTGATCATCGATCCGCTGCTCGCCGAGCGGGTCGAGGTGCTGCGCGGTCCCTCGGCGCTGCTGTTCGGTTCGTCCGCGGTCGGCGGCGTGGTCAACGTCATCGATACCCGCATTCCGCGCACCGTGCCCGCCGACGGCTTCCGCCTCAACGCGATCGCCAATTACGGGTCCGCTGCCAACGAGCGTTCCGGGGGGGCGGCGGGCGACGTCGCGGTCGGCGAGCATCTCGTGCTCCACGCCGACGGCTCCTATCTGAAGAGCGACGACCTGCGCACCGGCAAGGGCTACCTCCTCTCGCGCGCCGCGCGCAGCGCCGCGCTCAGCCAGGTCGGCCTGCCGCAGCCCGGCACCGATGAACCGATCGACTTCGCCGCCTCCGCCGCACTCCGCGATCGCCTGCCCAATTCCGCAGCCGAGACTTGGACCGCGGGCGCGGGCGCGTCGATTATCACCGACACCGGCAATCTCGGCGTCTCGTACAGCCATTACGACAGCCTCTACGGCGTCCCGATCCGCTTCGCGACCGCGGTCGGCCAGGGGCAGGAAGCGCCGCGTCTGTCGGTGGTCCAGAACCGCTTCGATCTGCGCGGCGAGGTGAAGACCGGCGGCGGCTTCATCGATCGCATCCGCATCCGCGCCGGTCAGGCGAGCTATCGCCATTTCGAGCTGGAGGAGGATGGCAGCGTTGGCACCGCCTTCTACAACAAGGGGCTGGAGGGCCGGCTCGAGATCGTCCAGGCGAACCGCGGCGGTTGGCAGGGCGCGTCGGGGGTGCAATTCTTCAACCGCTTGTTCAACGTCGTTGGCGACGAGGCCTTCCTGCCGAAGAACGAGACCAACCAGACCGGCTTCTTCACGCTGCAACAATATAGCAGCGGCAGGTTCCGTGCGGAGGGCGGGCTGCGTTACGAGAACACCGATCTCGCCGCCCGCACCGTGCCCGACGACCCCCGCTTCTTCCGCGGCAGCCGCCAATTCGACGCGGTCTCGGGCTCGCTCGGCGCGAGCTACGGCGTCACCGACGCGGTCCGCTTCGGCATCAACCTGTCGCATACCGAGCGCGCGCCTTCAGGCGAGGAGCTGTTCGCCAATGGCGGCCATGCCGGAACCCAGGCCTATGAGCTTGGGAATCCCGACTTCGAGCTGGAGAAGAGCTGGGGCGCCGAGGCGACCGCGCACGTCCATGGCGACGGCTTCAGCATCGACGCGTCGGCCTATTACAACCGCTTCAGCAACTACATATCGGAGAACCAGGTCGGTCCGGCGATCTGCCAGGCCGCCGCGGCACCGTCGGGGCGCGATGTCGACCTACCCTGCTTCCAGTACCAGCAGTCGGACGCGACCTATTACGGGTTCGAGGCGGATGCGTCCGCCCGCGTCGCGCGGATCGGCGGCTACACGATCAACGCCGACCTGCTCGGCGACTATGTTCGCGCGACGATCGTCGACGAGAGTCCGATCCCGCGCATCCCTCCCGCGCGTGTCCTCGGCGGCGTCGAGGCGCAGGGCGACCTGGCGAACGCCCGCGTCGAGGTCGAGCACGTCTTCCCGCAGAACCGCATCGCCCCGTTCGAGACGCGCACCGACGACTATACGATGGTCAACGCCTCGGTCGGCCTGTCGCCGTTCGGCAAGGACAGCAAGACCAGCCTGCTGCTATCCGCCAACAACATCTTCGACGTCGTCGCGCGGAGGCACGCCAGCTTTCTGAAAGACTTCGCGCCACTCGCCGGCCGCGACATCCGCCTTACGCTGAAGTTCGGCCTATAACTCCTCCCCGGACGAAACTCCTCCCCCGCCAGGGGGAGGAATAGTAGCCGCTTGCCCCGCCCCCCGTCCCGCCGTACCGCCATCTCAAAAGGAGATCACCATGGCCGGTATGGGCGCATTCGACTGGGCGGACCCGTTCCTGCTCGACGATCAGCTGAGCGAAGACGAGCGCATGATCCGCGATTCCGCGCGCGCTTACGCGGACGACAAGCTCGCGCCGCGGATCGTCGATGCGTTCCAGCACGAACATACCGACCCCGAGATCTTCCGCGAGATGGGCCAGTTCGGCCTGCTCGGGCCGACCATCCCCGAGGAATATGGCGGCGTCGGCGCCTCCTATGTCAGCTATGGGCTGGTCGCGCGCGAGGTCGAGCGGATCGACAGTGGCTACCGGTCGATGATGAGCGTGCAGTCCAGCCTCGTCATGTACCCGATCAACGCGTTCGGCTCCGAAGAGCAGAAGCGCAAATATCTGCCCAAGCTCGCGAGCGGCGAATGGATCGGCTGTTTCGGCCTGACCGAGCCCGATGCGGGCTCCGATCCCGGCGGTATGAAGACCCGCGCGATCAAGACCGACAACGGCTATCTGTTGTCGGGGTCCAAGACCTGGATCTCGAATTCACCTATCGCCGACGTGTTCGTGGTCTGGGCGAAGTCCGACGCGCATGGCGGCGGCATCCGCGGCTTCATCCTCGAAAAGGGCATGAAGGGCCTCACCGCCCCCAAGATCGAGGGCAAGCTCAGCCTGCGCGCCTCGATCACCGGCATGATCATGATGGACGAGATCGAGCTCGGCGAGGATGCGCTGCTGCCCGACGTGCAGGGCCTGAAGGGCCCCTTCTCCTGCCTCAATCGCGCCCGCTACGGGATCAGCTGGGGCGCGCTCGGCGCTGCCGAATTCTGCTTCCATGCCGCGCGGCAATACGGCCTCGACCGCCAGCAGTTCGGCACGCCGCTCGCGGGGCGCCAGCTGTTCCAGAAGAAGCTCGCCGACATGGAGACCGAGATCGCGCTCGGGCTGCAGGCGTCGCTGCGCGTCGGCCGGCTGATGGACGAGGGCCGCTTCGCCCCGGAGATGGTCTCGATCGTCAAGCGCAACAATGTCGGCAAGGCGCTCGACATCGCCCGGATGGCCCGCGACATGCACGGCGGCAACGGCATTTCGGGCGAATATCACGTGATGCGCCACCTGATGAACCTGGAGACCGTCAATACCTATGAAGGCGCGCACGACGTCCATGCGCTGATCCTCGGCCGCGCGATCACCGGGCTGGCGGCGTTCTGATGAACCTCGGGCGCCTTCCCTTCTACCACCCCGGCGCAGGCCGGGGCCCAGTAGCGGAGGTGGACGTAACGACGCGCAGCATCGGCCAAAGGGCGTCGCCGGACCGGGCCCCGGCCTCCGCCGGGGTAGTAACAAGGGCTGAAACAGGGGCGGCAGGGTGACCAAGCCCGCCCCCCTCGCCGGCCTGAAGGTGCTCGAACTCGCGCGCATTCTCGCCGGGCCGTGGGCGGGGCAGGTGCTCGCGGATCTCGGCGCCACCGTCATCAAGGTGGAATCGCCCGCCGGGGACGACACCCGCAGCTGGGGTCCGCCCTTCGTCGACAACCCGGACGGCACGCGCGACGCCGCCTATTTCCACGCCTGCAACCGCGGCAAGACCTCGCTGGTGATCGACTTCACCACGACGGAAGGCCAGCAGCGGGTCCGCGATCTCGCCGCCGACGCCGACGTGCTGATCGAGAACTTCAAGGTCGGCGGCCTCGCCAAATACGGGCTCGATTACGCCGCGCTCTCCGCGCTCAACCCGCGGCTGGTCTATTGCTCGATCACCGGCTTCGGGCAGGACGGCCCCTACGCCCCGCGCGCCGGCTACGACTTCATCGTCCAGGGCATGAGCGGGATCATGGACCTGACCGGCGAGCCCGACGGTGCGCCGCAGAAGATCGGCGTGGCGATGGCGGACATCGGCACCGGGCTCTACGCGGTGATCGCGATCCAGGCCGCGCTGGCGATGCGCGAGCGCACCGGGCGCGGGCAGCAGATCGACATGGCGCTGCTCGACACCATGACCGGCATGCTCGCCAACCAGGCCGCCAATTATTTCGCGAGCGGCGTCACGCCGCCGCGGGTCGGCAATGCGCATCTGAACGTCTCGCCCTATGCGGTGTTCGAGACCGCGGACGGCTGGTTCATCCTCGCGGTCGGCAATGACGGGCAGTTCCGCCGCTTCTGCGCGGTAGCCGGGTTGGAAGCCGAAGCCGCCGACCCGCGCTTCGCGACCAACGCCGGCCGGCTCGACCACCGCGAGCCGTTGTTCGCCGCGATCACCGCCGCGACCAAGCGGTTCGCGCGCGACGACCTGCTCGCCCGGCTGGAGGCGGCGGGGGTGCCGGCTGGCCCGATCAACACCGTCGCCCAGGCGCTCGAAGACCCGCAGGTCCGTGCCCGCGGCATGGTCGTGCCCGGCGATGCGATCGCCGGCCTGCGCACACCGATCCGCTTCTCCGACGCCGATCTGGCCACGGGAAGGCCGGCGCCGCGGCTGGGGTCGGGCGAGTGAAAGAGCCAGCTTCTACTTGATCCTACCACCCCGGCGGAGGCCGGGGCCCAGTAGCGGAGGTGGAGACAAGGACGAGCAGCATCAGCCAAATGGCGGCGCCCGACTGCGCCCCGGCCTCCGCCGGGCCGGACTACCTATCGCCCTCCATCCAACATAACATTTGTTGTGGCCCCTGCCCCACTTGCCTACCCTCTCCCCATAAGGAGAGCCCCGCATGACCACGCCGCCGCTTCACGGCATCCGCATCGTCGAGCTCGCCGGCATCGGCCCCGGCCCATTCTGCGGCATGATGCTCGCGGATCACGGTGCCGAGGTCATCCGCATCGATCGCCCCGGCACCAGCGGCATCGCCGCTGCCGCGCTAGACCCGCTGCTCCGCTCGCGGCGATCGATCGCCTTGGACCTCAAGCGCCCCGAAGCGATCGCCGCGGTCCGCCGCCTCGCCGCCGGCGCCGACGGCCTGATCGAGGGCTTCCGCCCCGGCGTGATGGAACGGCTCGGGCTCGGCCCCGACATCCTCCACGCCGACAATCCACGGCTCGTCTATGGCCGCATGACTGGCTGGGGACAGACCGGCCCGATGGCCGACCAGCCCGGCCACGACATCAACTATCTCGCCATCTCAGGGGCGCTCGACGCCTTCGGCCGCGCGGGCGAGAAGCCGACCCCGCCGATCAACATGGTCGCCGATTTCGGCGGCGGCGGGATGATGCTCGCCTTCGGCATGCTCGCCGCGCTGCTCCACGCGCAGCGTACCGGCGAGGGCCAGGTCGTCGACGCGGCGATGACCGACGGCGCCGCGTTGCTGATGAGCATGATCTGGGGCTTCCGCGCCGCCGGTGTTTGGCGCGGCCCGCGCGGCACCAACCTGCTCGATACCGGCGCGCACTTCTACGACACCTACGAGACCGCGGACGGTCGCTACGTCGCGATCGGCGCGATCGAGCCGCAATTCTACACCGCGCTCCGCCGCGTCATGGCGCTCGACGACGATCGCTGGTCCGCACAAATGAACCCCGCCGCCTGGCCCGCGCTGAAGGACGATCTGACCGCGATCTTCAAGACCCGCAGCCGCGCCGAATGGGTTGCGGCGTTCGCGGGCCACGAGGTCTGCTTCGCCCCGGTGCTCGACTTCGACGAGGCCGCCGCCGACCCACACAACCGAACGCGCGGCACGCTGGTGGAGTGCGGCGGCGTCGTCCAGCCCGCCCCCGCCCCGCGCTATTCGGCCAGCACGACCGTCGCGCCCGTTATGCCCGGCGAGCGCGAAGACGCCACGGTGCTCCGCGATCTCGGCTTCGATCCCGCCGAGATTGCCGCGCTCGGCCATTGACGCCTGTTCCATTGCCCGGCGCCTCGGCTAGAAGGCCGCGATGACGCGCTTCACGGTCAACAACCAGCCGGTCGAATACCGGCTCGACCCTGCGACCCCGCTGCTCTGGGCGCTGCGCGACGCGTCCAACCTGACCGGTAGCAAATATGGCTGCGGCACCGGCCATTGCGGCGCCTGCACGGTCGATGTCGACGGCGCTGCGGTCCGATCCTGCCGCGTCGCGATCGGCAGCATCGAAGGCAGCTTCGTCACCACCATCGAGGGGCTGTCGCGCGAGCGTAATCACCCTGTGCAACTCGCCTTCATCGCCAACAACGTCTCGCAATGCGGCTTCTGCATTCCCGGCTTCATCATGGCCGCGGCCGCGCTGATCAAGAAGACGCCAGATCCGAGCGAGGAGGCGATCCGCCGGACGCTGACCAACATCTGCCGCTGCGGCATCTACCCCCGCGTCGTCGAAGCGGTCCAGCTCGCCGCCCGCGCCACCCGCGGCGAGGAGATCATCGCCGCCGGCGCCCGGCCCGACATCGACCCCGCCGACGCCGCCCGCGCCGTGCCCGCGCTGGTCCCGGTAAAGTAGCTCCGCGTGATCCTCCCCTGCAAGGGGAGGTAGCGGGGCGCAGCCCTGACGGAGGGGTGACACCTCATCCGGATAGCGTGTCATCCCTCCGCCTGACTGACGCCAGCCACCTCCCCTTGCAGGGGAGGATGCAAAGAAAGCGCATCCACACGCCGCCCCGCCGCGTAGCTTCACGAACCGGAACTACTGGCGGAACAACGACTTGCTACCTGAGGCGCAGACACGACCGGCCACCCGCTTCGACAGCGACCCCGCCTATGACGAGATGGCGAGCATCTTCGCGCCGAGCGCAGACCGCACCCCGACCCATGTCCGCCACCTCGCCTCTGCTCCACCGCCCGACCGCGCATCGCGCGGCGCCGTCTTCATCGTCTTTGCGCTCGTCGCGATGCTAGCTGGCCTCGCCGGACTGGCCGCCTCGCGCCATCTGGCCACGCCCTTGGCCACACCGATGCGCATGCCCACGCCGATCCCGTCGCCGGCGCCCAGCCGGACGCCGCTCCTCGCCGCCGTCCCCAAACCCGCGCCGGCACCCGCGATCGAGCCAGTTCCTCCATTCGTCCCCGTGCAACTCGCGCTCTCGCGTCCACCGAGCCTGCCGCCGATCGCCGCGCGCAAGCCACTGGCAGCGGCTCCCGAACCCGCACCCCAGCCCTACGCCACCCCCTCCAGATGGCAGAAGACGCCGCATCTCACCGGCGCGGCGTTGCAGCGGGCCTTGGCACAGGACGTGATCGACACCCGCAAGCTCAACATCAATGTCCTGGGCGCCCCCGCCCCTTCTTCGACCGCCTCGCCCCTGCCCCGCCCACGCTGATCCGCCAGCTTTCGCAATGCTGACGATCGGGTTCAGACATGCGACACCGGCTCCGGCGCACAAGGATGCATCATCGGGGCCGGCTCGTGCGCCGGCGGGAGTGAGAACGACCATGAAGACCTTGATCAAGGCATTGCTCGCGGCATCGATGTTGATGCCGGTCGCGGCGCAGGCACAGGATGACCGTCCCGAACGCCGCATGGAATCGCGCGGTGAGCGCGGCGATCGGGGCGACCGGTTCCAGCCTCGCGTTCCGTCCGAAGCACAGGCGCAGGTCCAGCAACCCGCTCAATCCCGCCCGGCGCCGCAGTTTCGTAGCGATCGCGGCGGCAACCCCGGCGTGCAGGCACAGGCCGGCGGTCAGTGGCAACAGCGCCAGCGCGACCCGGGCACCGACATGCGCGAACAGCGCCGCTCCGCGATCCGGCAGAATCTGGGCCAGCAATTCGGCAACGACGATCGTCGCAACGATTGGCGCAGCGGCCGCCCGGACGCCGGCGCCGGCTTCCAGGGTCGTCCGGACCGCCGCGACGACGTCCGCCGTGATGGCCAGCGCGACTATCGCAACGACCGGCGCGACGATCGACAGGACGTCGCGCGCGATCGCCAGCGCCAGCAATGGGATCGCGATCGCGCCTATGGAGGCCGCAACGGCAACAGCTTTGGCGGCGGCAGCTACGGCCGCAGCTACGACCAGCGCCAGGGCTGGAACCGTGGCTGGCGCAATGACGATCGCTACGACTGGAACCGCTATCGCAGCGGCAATTCGAGCCTCTACCGCCTGCCGCGCTATTACGCGCCGAACGGCTGGGGCAATGGGTATCGCCGCTTCTCGGTAGGGATCACGCTGTCGTCGGTGCTGTGGGATCAGGATTACTGGATCGACGATCCATGGTCCTATCGCCTGCCCGAGGCGTACGGCCCCTACCGCTGGGTCCGCTACTATGACGACGCACTGCTCGTCGACATCCGTAGCGGCCAGGTGGTCGATAGCGTCTACGGCATCTTCTACTGATCGGTGAGACTGCTGGGCCCGGCGACCACGCCGGGCCCTTGCCTTTGCGCCGCCAGCTTGCCACCTCCCGCCGCATGTTCGCCCGCAGAGCCCCCGCCGCCAATGCGCCCGACAAGCGCCGCGCCAGCATCGGCGCCGACGTCGCCCGGTTGCTGGAGGCCGATCCGCGCATCCGGCGCTCCGATACCGACGCCGCGCAGGTCTACCTTGCGGACAACTTCCTCGATGCCGCGCAATGCGATCGCCTCATCGCGCTGATCGACGCGGGCCGCCGCCCCTCCACCCTGCTTTCGGATCGCGCCGGCACCGGCTTTCGCACCAGCGAGAGCTGCGACCTAGACCGCTGGTCGCCCGAGGTCCGCCCAATCGACGAATCGATCGCGTCGCTGCTCGGCATCGATCCCGATCACGGCGAGACGATCCAGGGCCAACGCTACGCCCCCGGTCAGCAGTTCCGCACCCATCACGATTATTTCCACGAAGGCGAGAGCTACTGGCAGACGATGAAGAAGTCCGGTGGTCAGCGCACCTGGACTGCGATGATCTACCTCAACGACGTCGAGGAAGGCGGCGCGACGTGGTTTCCCCAAGCCGGCGTCCGGATCGCCCCGACGCGCGGCCTCCTCCTCGCCTGGAACAACATGAAACCCGACGGCAGCCCCAACGAACGCACCATCCACG
The DNA here is from genome assembly GCF_052567495.1 of Sphingomonas sp. Tas61C01. Classification (NCBI taxonomy): domain Bacteria; kingdom Pseudomonadati; phylum Pseudomonadota; class Alphaproteobacteria; order Sphingomonadales; family Sphingomonadaceae; genus Sphingomonas; species Sphingomonas sp. Tas61C01. Next base: position 321,631 of record NZ_CP199583.1, on the reverse strand, counting down.
AAGGCACCGCCGTCGTCGCGGGCGTGAAGTATATCGTGACCAAGTGGTTCCGCGAGGAGTCGTGGATCAGACGGTAGCGGTTGGGACCTCTAATGTTCGTTACCCCGGACTTGATCCGGGGTGGCGCTACCGCGCTAGCTGAAGCCGTGAGATTCGGGTCAAGCGGGATCCCGGATCGAGCCCGGGGTGACGAACGGATTTGGCGAATTCGGCGACTCTTGCAGAGGTCTCGCGTAGCGGGAGTGCAGGTGCGATTGCCCCCGGGCAATCCAAGATCGTGCCCGGGACACGATCGACGCTGTGCTGGGGACCGCTCTCGAAGCTAGTAGTCAATAGGGCCCTCTCCACCAGACGACCGGCCAAAGCAAATCACCAGCCTGTCCTACGCCTCTACACCCTGCCATAGACCCGCGATGCCCACCTGCTCCCGCACCCCACCCTCCCGCGCCGGCGCGTGTAGGTGCGACTCTTGTGACTTTTGCCATCTGACAAGCTCCCGATGAGCCCCGTCCTCGGCGTCACCCGCTCGATCCTCGGCCAGCCATGGCGCTGGCGCGCACTCGCCGCGGACGCGCGTGACGGCTTCGGCGGCGACGACCTCGTCACCCAGTTGCTGTTGTCGCGCGGCGCGCTGCGCGAGACGCTCGACCAGCACCGCGCGCCCTCGATCCGGGGCTTCATGCCCGATCCGTCGATCTTCCGTGACATGGATCGCGCCGCCGATCGCCTCGCCGATGCGGTGCAGGCGGGCGAAAGCGTCGCGGTCTTCGGCGATTACGATGTCGACGGCGCCACCTCCGCCGCGCTGATGATCCTCGTGCTCCGCGATCTCGGCATCGAGGCACGCCCCTACATCCCCGACCGCTTGCTCGAAGGCTACGGCCCGTCCGGTGAGGCGCTGGTCCGCCTCGCGGCCGAAGGTGCGTCGCTGATCGTCACCGTCGATTGCGGCGCCCAGGCGTTCGAGGCGCTGGCGATGGCGCATGCCGCGCCGGTCGACGTAATCGTCGTCGATCACCACAAATGCGCCGCCTCGCTCCCCGTCGCCCATGCGCTCGTCAACCCCAATCGCCTCGACGAGACCGATGGCGCCGCCCACGGCCACCTCGCCGCGGTCGGCGTCTGCTTCCTCCTCGCCGCCGCGCTGGTCCGTACCCTGCGCGCCCGCGGCTACTTCGCCGCTCGCACCGAACCGCGCCTGATCGACCTGCTCGACATCGTCGCGCTCGGCACCGTCGCCGACGTGGCCCAGCTTCGCGGCCTCAACCGCGCCTTCGTGTCGCAGGGGCTGAAGGTGATGGCGCAGCGCCGCAACATCGGCCTTGCCGCGCTGATCGAGGCGTCGCGTCTCACCCGCGCGCCCACCGCCACAGATCTAGGCTTTGCGCTAGGGCCTCGGATCAACGCCGGCGGACGCGTCGGCCGCGCCGATCTCGGCGTCCGCCTGCTCACCACCCGCGATCCCGTCGAGGCCGGCGTCATCGCCGCCGAGCTCGACCGGCTCAACGACGAACGACGCCAGATCGAGGGCGACGTCCAGCAGCAGGCCGAAGCGATGGCCGCGGGAGACCGCCGCATCGCGGTCGTCGCCGGCCGCGGCTGGCACCCCGGCGTGATCGGCATCGTCGCCGGCCGGCTGAAGGAGAAGTCCGGCCGCCCGGCGATCGTCATCGCGGTCGACGAACACGGCGTCGGCAAGGGATCGGGCCGATCGATCCCCGGCATCGATCTCGGCGGTGCGGTGCTCGCCGCCAAGGACCACGGGCTCCTCGTCGCCGGCGGCGGCCACGCCATGGCCGCCGGCCTCACCATCGCCGCCGACGACATCCCCGCCTTCGCCGACTTCCTCGAATGCCGCCTCGCCGAGGCGGTCGACGTCGCCCGCGGCGATCGGGCGTTGCTGCTGGACGCGGTGCTCGCGCCCGGCGGGGTCAACCCCGCGCTCGTCGAATCGCTCGAGGTCGGCGGCCCCTACGGCATGGGCTGGCCCTCCCCGCGCATCGCCGCCGGCCCGGTCCGCGTCGTGAAGGCGGATATCGTCGGCAACGGCCATGTCCGCGCGGTGGTGGCGGGCGACGACGGCCGCAGCCTGAAGGCGATGGCGTTCCGCTCGGCCGAGACCCCGCTCGGCCAGGCGCTGCTCGGCGCCGCGCCGCACCGCAAGCTGTGGCTCGCCGGCCGCGCCAAGATCGACGATTGGTCCAGCCGCCCCGCCGCCGAACTCCACCTCGACGACGCCGCCTGGGCGGAATGATCGACTTGACCCCCCGCCCGACCTCGCCTAACCGGCATTCACCGGCGCAGGCCCCTTCGTCTAGCGGTTAGGACGCGGCCCTTTCACGGCTGAAGCACGGGTTCGATTCCCGTAGGGGTCACCATCGTCGGAAATCGCCCTGGTCATCCGATCGCCAGAAACTCGCCGTCCTTCAGGCCTGCTGCTAACCGACGATGCGGATGCGGGTGAACAGCATGAAGCTGGACAAGTCGGATCCGTAACGCGGCCGAATGTCGTTCGGCAGGTCATACCTGCTGACGAGCCCGCCGAGGTCGAGCGCCAGCTTTCCGATCGGAATGGAGTGGTAGCCGCCGAGGCTGAGCTTGCCGACGTTGAACACGCGACCGGCGAGCGGATCGCCGCCCTCGTCGCCGAACAGCTCGTCCTTGTCGACGTTCTCCGCCCGCCCGAACAGCGTCCAGCGTCCGAGCTGCACCGCGCTGTCGAGCAGGAACGCGTCGGTGACGTGGCCGTGATCGCCACCCGCCGGGTCGTTGCGCCCCCAGGCAAAGGTCGACTGCCAGTTGCGATCGTCGCCCAACGGCAGGTTCCAGGTGACCGACGCAGAGCTGCGGCGAACGTCCTCCCCGGGGTGCAGCCCCTCGGGGCTGTGCAGGAAGCCGTGGCTGACCTGCGCCGATAGGTTAGCCGTGGGGTTCACGCTGACGCGCACCGACCAGCTGTCCATCCGCGGTCGCTCGATGTTCCAGCGGTTCTCGTCGGGCTCCCGGCCGGTGAAGACGGACCCTTCGAGCTTCAGCCCCTTATAGACGAGGCCTGCCGTGGCGACGCCGAACGTCACGTGGGTGCTGTCGAGCCAGTGGTGCGAGATCGGCGCTTCCGGGTTGGCGACGCCGGAGAAGCGATGCATGTAAGTCGCCGGCCCCAGAGCTGGCTCGCCCGGCAGGCCGAGGTACACGAACCCGGCGAGGTCTCTTCCGAGCGACCGGCTGTAAGTGGCGGACAGCTCCATGAAGGCGTCATGGGGGTGCTGGCGGTCGACCAGCTCGGTGCGGCCATCGGCGGTCTCGCCCGTGGCGAGCAGCAGCGGATAGCCGGCTTTGCCCATCAGCGGATCGAGGCTGCCCATTGCCTTCAGCGTCAGCGTGCCGTGGCCGATCGGACGCTGCGCCATGCCCATCAGCATCGATGCCACGAACGACTTCTCGTCGCCGCGCGGCCCGCCCTGATTGTCGTAGACCAGAGTTGCGTAGCCGTGGACCATAGTCGACCAGGCGCCGTGGCGACCCATGATTGCCCACATCGGCGAACTGTCCGGCTGCCAGGCGGTGCCGGACGCGTCGCGCATCATGCCGTAGGGTCCGAGCATCCCCTTCATGCCATGCATGTCCATGCCAGCCATCGCGCTGTTATCCGACCCGGCCATCGAGCCATGGTCCATCGTCCCGTGGTCCGTGGCGGGCATCTCGCCCTGCACGGCCGGTGTGCCGGCCATTCCGGATATCGCGTCGTGATCCATCCCTGCGTGCGGATCAGCGGCAGGCGGCGCGGTGGTGCGCTTGGGTGCCGGCTTCGCCTCTGCCGGCGATTGCGCTTGGTGCGGGTGTCCGCCCATGTCCATACCGGGCATGGACTGGGCGAGAGCCGTGGCGGGCGTGCATAGCGCCGTCGCGGCGAGGAAGGTCCTGATCAACATGATGTGGTCCATTCGTGCTCGAGTGCACGCGGGCGGCGCGTGACAGGGTACGCGGCGGTGCCGGAGCTCCTCGGGTCTTTCCAGCGTCCGGGGAACGACGGGCGCTCCCCGGCTCGTTACTTGGCGGCTGCCATCTGCACGTCGTGGCCGTCGTGGTCGCCGCGATGCTTCATGTCCGCACAGCAATCGCCCGTGCCTCCGTTGCCGCAGTCGGTCGCCGCGTTGACGGTCATCGGGCTGGCGAACGCGAGCGCCGCGCCGATAATAGCGAGCTTCTTCATTGTCGTTTTCCTTAGGTATCGTGACGTTCGATGTCGTTCGAAGTCACGCCACCTTCGGCGGCGGCGGCGCGGGAGCGCCGTCCAGGCGGAACAGGCCGCCGATCGGAGATGCTATTGGTTCAAGAGCGCGGGGCTTTGCCGGGCTATCCTTCGTCCCTGCAGCGTCGGGCAAGGCATAGCACAATGCGGAACTCGCGAGATTGACCTTCATCGGCTTGCCCGGCGTGGCGGGCATTGTGTCGCAGTGCGAGGCCGCGGCAGAGGTCGTTGTCGGTACGGCGGCCAAGGCTTCGCACCCCGCGCCCATGCGCAGGACCAGCCCGATCGCCAGCAGAGCCAGCAACACGTGCCGGATGTTTGCGATAGATAGAGGACGAGTGAGCGTCATCGTTCTGATCTACGGCCGACACCGGTGATCGGCAACAGAACCCATCACCGGCATAATCATGCCGACGAGCATCCGCAGCGCCAATGGGCCAAGCGCGACGTCGGACGAGCCGCCGACCCGGGTGCATTTGCGCTGCCGCTTGTCCACATAGTCGGCGTCGAAGACCGACAAGGTGCCGGGCTCGCGATCGGGCGGTCTGCCATCAGGATGCAGCTTCCGGCGCGCCGCCGGCCGCAATGGGATCGACGGCCTCTCGCGGCTTCCACCCGCCGAAGCGAGCGTAGAGGGTAGGCAGCACGAAGAGCGTCAGCAGCGTCGCTGAGATAAGACCGCCGATGACCACGGTGGCGAGTGGCTTCTGCACCTCTGCGCCCGCGCCGTGGCCGAGCGCCATGGGCACGAAGCCGAGGCTGGCCACGAGCGCGGTCATCGCCACCGGCCGCAGCCTTATCAGGGCGCCGTCGCGGGCCGCGCGGGCTCGCTCCATGCCTCGACCGCGGAGGTCGTGAATGGAGGAGACCATGACCAGGCCGTTCAAGACCGCGACACCGGACAGCGCGATGAATCCGACCGCGGCCGAGACCGAGAACGGCATGCCTCGCAGCCACAGCGCCAGCACCCCGCCGACCAGCGCGAGCGGGACGCCGGTGAAGACGATCAGCGCGTCGCGAACCGAACCGAGCGCTCCGTAGAGAAGGAGCATAATGATTGCGAAGCAGATCGGGACGACGATGGTGAGCCGCTGGCGCGCCGTGGCGAGGTTCTCGAATTGGCCGCCCCACTCCAGGTAGGTGCCCGGCGGGAGCTGTACCTGGGCCCCGATCGCCGCCTGTGCGTCGGCCACCACGCCTGCGACGTCGCGACCGCGGACGTTCGCCTGGACCACGACGCGGCGCTTGCCGTTTTCGCGGCTGATCTGGTTCGGGCCATCCCCGATCACGATGTTGGTGACGGTGGCGAGGGGTACGGAGGAGCCGTTCGCGGTGGGTACGGGCAGCTGCCCGAGCGTCTGGATGTCGGAGCGCGAGTTCTCCGCAAGCCGGATGACGACGGGGAAGCGCCGGTCGCCTTCGAAGATCACGCCAGCCTGTCGTCCGCCGACGGTGGCGGCGACGAGGTCCTGGACGTCGCCGGCGGTGACGCCGACCCGGGCCATCGCGTCACGGTTCGGGCGCACGTCGAGCAGCGGCAGCCCCTCGGTCTGCTCCACGCGCACGTCGGCAGCACCGCGGACCTTCGCAAGCGTCTCGGCGATACGCGCGGCGGTGGCGTTCATGGTGGCGAAATCGTCGCCGAACACCTTGATCGCGATATCGCCGCGGACCCCGGCGATGAGCTCGTTGAAGCGCATCTGGATCGGCTGGGTGATCTCGTAGCCGTTACCCGGAACCGTCGCGATCTTCCGCTGGATGCGCTCGACGAGCTCCTCCTTCGGCAGGCCGGGGTCCGGCCACTCGGCGCGGGGCTTCAGCATGACGAAGGTGTCGGTGGCGTTGGGCGGCATCGGGTCCGACGCGATCTCGGACGTGCCCGTGCGGGAGAAGGCGTAGCGCACCTCGGGCACGCGGCTGATGGCCCGCTCGACCGCGAACTGCATAAGCTGGCTCTGATCGACGGAGGTGCCGGGCGGACGCCAAGCCTGCACGAGGATGTCGCCCTCGTCGAGTTGGGGGAGAAATTCCTGCCCGAGCGTCGTGAAGGCGGCGACCGCCAGTGCGACCGCGCCGACCGCGGCTGCCATCGTGACGCGCGGCCGCCGCATCGCGATCTCGAGGCCGGGTTCGTAGCGCGCCTTCAGCCAGCCGACGATCCGGCTCTCCTTCTCGTCGACATGGCCGGCGAGGAAGGCGGCGATCGCGGCGGGCACGAAGGTCACCGACAGGACGAAGGCGAACAGCAGCGCGATGATGACGGTGAGCGCCATCGGCTCGAACATCTTGCCCTCGACACCCGAAAAGGTGAGCAGCGGCGTGTAGACGAGGATGATGATCGCCTGTCCGTAGAGCGACGGCCTGATCATCTCGCGCGCCGAGGCCGCGACCACGGAGAGCCTCTCGTCAAGGAGCAGTGGCCTGCCCGTCTCGTGCTGCCGCTGGCCGAGGCGCCGCAATGCGTTCTCGACGATGATCACCGCGCCGTCGACGATGAGGCCGAAGTCCAGCGCGCCCAAGCTCATCAAATTGGCGGACACCCCCACGCGCAGCATCCCGATCGCGGTCAGCAACATGGTAGTGGGGATCACCAGCGCCGCGATCAGGGCGGCGCGAAAGTTGCCGAGCAGCGCGAAAAGCACCACGATGACGAGCACCGCGCCTTCGGCGAGGTTGCGCGTGACGGTCGAGATGGTGGAATTCACCAATTCGGTGCGGTCGAGCACCGTCTTGGCAACGATATCCGCGGGAAGCGAGCGGCCGACGACTCTTAGCCGGTCGGCGACCGCGGACGCGACGGTGCGGCTGTTCTCGCCGATCCGCATCACGGCGGTCCCGACCACGACCTCGTGCCCGTTTTCCGACGCGGAGCCGGTGCGGATGCCCTGGCCGGGGCGAACGGTCGCAACCTGGCTGAGCTGGATCGGCACCCCGTCGCGGGACGCCACGATCGTGCGCGCGAGTTCATCGGCGGTGCGGACCCGCGCATCCGAACGGACGAAGAGCCCGGCACCGTTCAGGTCCACCGTTCCTGCGCCGACGCTGGTGTTGTTGCGCTCGAGCGCGGTGGCGAGGTCCTGGATGGTGATGCGCACCGACGCGAGACGCTGGACGTCGGGCACGACGAGATATTCGCGGTCGTAGCCGCCGAGCGAATCGACCCCCGCGACGCCTTCGGTGCCGCGTAGCTGCGGCGCCACGATCCATTCCTGTACGGTGTGGAGATAGGTCGCCTTGTCACGCTCGGAGACGAGATGCTCGCCCTCCGGCGTGATGTAGCTGCCGTCGCGCTGGATGCCCGGTTCTCCATCGCGGTGCCGGATCTTGTCGAGCTCGCGAAATTCGACCGTCCACATGAAGATGTCGCCGAGCCCGGTCGCGATCGGGCCCATCTCGGGCGTCACGCCCGCCGGCAGCCGGCCCTCGGCCATGCGCATCCGCTCGGCCACCTGCGCCCTCGCGAAGTAGATGTCGGTCGAGTCCGAGAAGACGGCCGTGATCTGCGCGAACCCGTTGCGGTTCAGCGACCGGGTGAATTGCAGACCGGGGATGCCGGCGAGCGACGTCTCGATCGTGAAGGAGACCTGACGCTCGATCTGGTCCGGAGACAGCGACGGCGCGAGGACGTTCACCTGCACCTGGTTGTTGGTGATGTCGGGAACGGCGTCGATGGGCAGGCGCTGAAGGGCGAACACGCCGACGAGCGCGGCGATGGCGGTGAGCAGCAGGACAAGCCAGCGGCGCTCGACGGAGAAGGTGACCAGGCGGGAGATCACATCACATCTCCATCTCGCCGCGCTTGCCGAGTTCGGCCTTGAGCGTGAAGCTGTTGGTGGTGGCGACCCGTTCCGTGCCGACGAGCCCGGATGTGACGATCACCTGGTCGCCGTTCCTGCGACCGGTCCGGACCGGCACGGCGCGGAAGCCCGTCGGCGTGCGCACGAACACGACGGTGCGGTTCTCGATCGACTGCACGGCGGTCGACGGCACCGCGACGCTGCGATCGCCGGCCATCGCGGGCAGCAGGATCGAGGCGGTCACCGGTTCGCCGGGGCGCCACCGCCCGCCGGCATTATCGAGTGTGGCGATGACCTGGACGAGGCGTGTCGTCTCGTCGAGCACCGGCGACACGAAGGTGACGCGGCCATCCTGTCGCCGCCCTCCCGCGGTCACCTCGACGCGCATGCCGGGGCGCACGCGGCCTGCGTCGGCCGGCGGCAGCGAAGCCATCAGCGCCACCGTCGACAGGTTGGCGATACGGTAGAGCTCCGCGTTCGCCTCCACCGCCTGGCCGAGCGTCGCCGGTCGCGCGATTACCCGACCCGAGATCGGCGATCGCATCGCGATGCGGTTCGGCGCCCCGCCGCCGCCACCCGTTGCGCCGAGTTGTTGCTGAGCGAGGCGCAGCGCGATGCCGGCCTCAACCGCGGCGGTGCGAGCGGCGATCAGATCCTGCTCGGGCGAGACCCGCTCGGAGAACAGCCGCTGTTCCCGGCGGTGGATCGACCGGGCGAGATCGGCACGCGCGCGTGCCGCCTCGACTTCGGCCTTCAGCGAGGCGGCTTCACGGCTCTCGATGACGGCGAGCGGATCGCCCTGCCGCACCGTCTGGCCGAGGTTGCGCGTCAGCGAGACCACGCGACCACCCAGGGTGGCCGAGACGACCTGGACCCCTTGTGGATCCCCCTGGATCATGCCGGGCACATCAATGGCGCCCGCCATGCCGCCGGTGATCGGGCGGGCGACCTCGATGCCGGCGTCGGCGATCTGTTGCGCATCGAGCGTGACCGCGTCCTTGTCGGCAGGCTTGGCGGCTTCGCCCTTCTGCATGGCCGCCTTGTCGTCGTCGGCCTTCTTTTCCGGGCCACCGCATGCGGCGAGCGCCAGCGGCAGCAGTGCCTGGGCGATCTTGATGTTCATCGTTGTTGCTCCGCGTCGGTGGGCGCCGGGGCGGTGAGCCGTTCCAGCCGGGCCTGTGCGTCATGATAGGCGGCGAGCGCATCGACCGCGGCCGTGCGGGTATCGGAGAGGGTTCGCTCCGCCTCGAGCAAGTCGAGCTGGCCGAACTTGCCCTCACGGTAGCCGATGCGGGCAATACGCGCGGCCTCCTGCGCGGCGGCGAGAACCGGGCCCGTCGCGTTCCGGGCAGTGGTGGCGGCGTTGGCCGCCTCCGCGCCCGCCGCAGCGATCATCTGCTCGGCATCGAGGATGGCGAGGCGGCGGCTCGCATCGGCCTGGCGGCGCTGCGCGTCGGCGAGGTCGACGGCCGCCCGGCCGTTGTTGAACAGCGGCAGCGGCACGGACACGCTGAAGACGCCCGCGACGTCGTTCGTCGCCTCCAGCCGCCTGGCCGCCGCGCTGACCGTCACGTCGGGAATGCGTTGGCTGCGCGCGAGCCTCACCTGCGCGGCGGCCGAGCCGAGATCCGCCTTTGCCGCCGCGACGGCGAGGGTGGCGTCGACATCGGCTGGGCGGCGCGGCCCGGCCCCGTCGACCCGCCCGAACCAGGATAGATCGATGCCCGCCACCGGACGCCCGGTCAGTCGAGCCAGGTTACCGACGGCCATCTGCGCGGAGCGTTCGGTGCGCTCCGCCGCGCCCCCGGCGTTCAAGCGCGCGACGTCGGCGCGCTGCTCCTCGAGCGGCGATGCGCGACCCGCCGCGACACGGACGCGCGCCGCGCGCAGCACCTCCGCGGCGATGCCGACCTGCTCCCGCGCAATCGTCGCGCGGCGGCTGTCGGCGCTCGCGGCGATGAACGCCTGGGTCACGCGCTGGCGCAAGTCGGCCAGGACGACGGCGGCCTCCAGCGAGGCGCGATCCAGCTGGGCGGAGGCGACGGCGACGCGTGCCGATCGCTTCCCGCCGAGTTCGAGCGGCAGGGACAGGCCGACGGTAGTCTCCGTCGATCGGAAACCGCGATAGGCGCCCGAGCCGCCGATGTTCTCGGCCATGGCGTCGATGGAGGGATTACGCCGTAGCCCGGCGACGGTGCGCTGCGCCTGTGCCGCCTCCACGCCCGAGCGCGCCGCTTCGATCGCAGGCGAGGTCGCCCCGGCTTGGGCCAGCGCGTCGTCCAGCGTCAGCGCTGGCGGCGCCGGGACGGACGCCGCGTTCTGCGCCTGCAGCGACGATGCGCAGGCGCCAGCGGCCAGGACGGCCGCGAATATTCGATACATGGAGTGCTCCTGACGTTTGCGGAGCGGGCGAGGTCGCGCCCGCGCGGCTGCGTCAGGCCTGCGGCGGTCGCAGCGTCAGTTCGATCCGGTGGCCGTCCAGCGACCGATGAGCCGCGGGAGCGTAGGCAAAGGACGTCGCGGACGCCTGGCCGAGCGAGCCCGCAGGCACCGGCGCGGCGACGTGATGCCCGTGGCAACCAGTATGGCAGTGCGGGTAGTTCCTGTCGGCGTCCGCCGGAACCTCGTCGCAGTCTCCGGCAGCGTGGACCGCCATCTGGTTCGTCGTCTCGGCGCATGTCGGAGCCGCGGCCTGCGCGACGCTGCCCCATGCCGTCACGACGAGCATCATGCAGACAAGGAGGGTGATCAGGGCGCGCATTCCAGCGTCGACTACCATGGCCGGGTCCAGTCGTCACCCCTGTCACTCAAAGGCGCCGGCTCAATCGACGTCTGCCGGCCGCGGCCGCTTGAACCTGCACGATCAACATTACACCGGCCGATCGCACAAGTCCGCACCGCGCGCGAGTTCACCCCGCCCGCTTCGACGTCAGCCGCAACAATCGCCCGGTCGGCCCGTCCTCCAGCAGCCACACCGCGCCATCGGGCGCGGCCATCACCGCGCGGATGCGCTCGCCCATGTCGAAGCGGTCGACCTCCCTGGCTTCGGTGCCGTCGAACGCGACGCGGATCAGCGCGGTCGCCGCCATGCCGCCGATCAACGCCGAGCCGCGCCATTCGGGAAACATATTGCCGTCGTAGAAGGCCAGCCCCGCCGGCGCGATTACCGGGTTCCAGTAGAGCGCCGGCTTGGCCAGATCGGGTCGGGTCGACGGGGTGGGGATCGGCGTGTCGTCGTAATTGGATCCGTAGGACACCAGCGGCCAGCCGTAATTCTTGCCGGGCTCGATCAGGTTCAGCTCGTCGCCGCCCTTTGGCCCCATCTCGGTTTCCCAGAGCCGGCCCTGCGCATCGAAGGCGAGACCGTATTGATTGCGGTGGCCGGTGCTCCAGGTTTCCGCCGGGACCAGATTAGGTGCCCCCAGCTTGATCTGCCGCGTCGGTGCGCCCCGCGCGGCGCCGGTGTTTTCCGGCGGGTCGATGACGCCGATCGTGGTCGCGCCGATCTTGCCCGCACCGGGATTACCGGGCGCCGGCTTGCCGTCGAGCGTCAGGCGCAGGATCTTGCCGACCGCCTGGTCGGGGTCCTGCGCGGGCGTCATGCGCATCCGGTCGCCCGAGGCGAGGAACAGGTGCTGCCCGTCGGGCGCGAAGGCGATGTAGCCGCCGAACTGGCCACCTTTCCCGCGTGGCAACTGCCGCCAGATCACTTCGACGCCGGTGAGCGCTGGCTTGGCGGATGCGGTGTCGAGCGTCGCGCGAGCGAGCGCCAGGCCGTCGCCGCCTTCGCCGGGCTCCGCATAGGTGATGTAGACGTGCCGATCGGTCGCGAAAGCGGGCGAGGTCGCGACGAACAGCAGCCCGCCCTGCCCGTCATGATGAACCTTTGGCACTCCGGACACCGCCGCCTTGGTGCCGTCGGGCGAGACCAGCCAGAGCTTGCCCGCCTTCTCGGTGACGAGCATGCGCCGGTCGGGCAGGAAGGCGAGCGCCCAGGGATCTTCGAAGCTCGCGATCGAGGCGACGTTGAAGGGCTTGGCGCTGGTCGCCTTGCGGTCGCCGAAATTGGCGGGTTGGGCGGCGGTCTTCGTCGCGGCCGGCGGCGGCGGCGCCGATTGCCCGCAGGCGGACAGCGAGGTGAGGGCGGCGACCGAAACGAGGCAGGGACGGATCATCGGCTATCCTAGGGCTTGGGTGAAGGGCGGAGCGACAGCGTACGATCGACGACGTTCCAGCCGCGCAGCTGGAGCGTGGCGGGCGTGCTCGCTTGGGGAAAGCGGATCGTTATCTCGCGTGCCTCGCCGGGGAGCAGCGACACGTAATTGTCGGTGAAATAAGCGGGCAGGATCTGCGCGCCGCCCGCGTCGAGGAGAGTGAGCTTGGCTTGCAGCGCGGCCACGCCGGCCGCGTTGTTCAGCCGCACCGACAGCGTGCCCTCCCCGCCCCCGGTCGCGCCGCTGCGAGCGTCGATGTCGAGCGCGACCTTGGGGAGCTTGTCCAGCGCCTTCAGGTCGGCCGGATCGCGCGCCTGCCAGTAGAGATTGTCCGACAGCGTCTCGCCGCGCGCGCCCGTCGCGGCCAGGCGGACCAGCACCGGGCCGGCCTGCATCGCCGCCGCCAGATCGAGCGTCATCGCCGCCGCGGTCGCGTTCGCGGGCACGTCGATCCGGGCATCGCGCGTCAGCAGCAGCCGGTTGTCGAGCGCGAACACCCGCGCGGTCACCCGAACCCCCGCCAGCGGCGCCCGGGTGGTGTTGACCATCAGCACGCGGTGATCGGGCTGATCGAGCTGGACGTGCACCGGCTCGGTGCTTTTCCTGGTGCCGTAGAAGGAGGCGTGCGTGTCGTAGTCGGAGGAATAGATCTGGAAGTCGGTCGACGGCCAGGCGGGGTGGGACATCCACAGCATCCGTGCGCTGTTGGTCGTCCACAACCCGGCATTGAAGCCCTCGAAGATCGCGCGATGCGATTCATAGTTGAGCATCTGCGCCTTGCGCTCGAAATCCGCGAGGTCGGTGGGTGCCCCGAAACGGGTCGCCATCGCATCCATGAAGCTCTGCACCGATACCGCGCGTTCCTGGTGCCAATCGTGATAGGCCCAGCTGTCGTTGACCGGCCAGCGATCCGCCGCCGGCACGAACCGCGCCCACGCCTCGCGGGTCGGAAAACTGGGCGTGCCGACTTCGACCGCGAAGCCCTTGGCGAACTCGGTGAAATAGCCTTCGGGCGCGCGCCAGTTGTAGGGGCCGGATCCGGCGAGATTGATGATCCGCGAATTGCCCTTGTACATCCGCGTGCCGTCTTCCTCCCACACCATGTCCTGCAGCGCGGTCTGCAGGATCGGCTGCGGCACGCCTTCGTTGCGACCGATCCACAGCATGATCGAGGGATGCGTGCGGAAGCGGCGGACGGTGTCGCGCGCATTCGCGACGAACAGCGGCACGTCTTCCGCCTCGGCATCGTTGTCCTGTGTCGATTCCCAGAAATCGTTGAGGATCATCATCCCGTATTCGTCGGCGAGCGCGTAGAAATTCTCCTCGGTGCTCTGCCCCATCCAGTTGCGGATGATGTTGAGCCCTGCCTCGCGGTGCAGCCGGAAATAGGGTTCGAGGCGGGTGCGCTCGACCCGCTTCATCATCTCGTCCATGCCCCAATTGCCGCCGCGCGCGGCGATCCGCACGCCGTTGACGCGCAGCACCAGCTGCGGCGACAGCCGCGGATCGCTGATCACGGGCGTGACCGCGGGGGAGGTCTCGGCACCGGGGAACAGGCTGTTCGCCCAGCCGCCAGCGACCTTGCGCAGTGCCGGGTGGCGCTCGTCGATGATCGGCGTCCCCAGCCGCTTCGCCTTCGCGAGATCGACCTCGATGCGGCGCAGGTCGCCCGCTTGGTCGAGCGACGACAGTTCGTAGGTCACCTGCCGCATCCCGAAGCGCAGCTGCCGCCGGTCGGACACGCCCGATCCGCTTTCGACGCTCAGCCGGAGATCGTGGAGCGCCGCCTCGCCATAGCCGTTCGGCCACCACAATCGCGGCTGCCGCACGCGCAGTGCGGGGTGGTCGGCGGGGCCGAACCGCGCCAGCACCGTCGCATGCGCCGGCACCGAGACGCGCCGTTCGACCGCGACATCGTCGAACCCCGCGCGGACGACCGCCTCCGCCGCGACGTCGCCGGCGTTGCTGACCGGCACCGTGATCTCGATGTCGGCGACCGACAGGTCGGCGTTGGGCAGCGTCGTCACCACGTCCGGGTCGCCCAGCGCCAGCGCGTCGGTCGCGACCAGCTCCACTCCCTGCCACAGCCCGGTGTTGCGGTCGCGGACCGCGGGGATCCAGTCCCACCCCTCGGTCGCGGTGAAGGTCGGCCCGTCGATCATCATCGCGCCGCCATTCTCGCCGCGCCCGCCGGTCATCGATTGTTCGTGCGGGATGCCCGGATGCGGCGGCGGCGAGACCCGCACCGCGATCGCATTGGCCCGTCCGGCGACCAGCAGGCCGGTCGCGTCGAACCGGCCGCGGATGAAGGCGCCCTTCACGTCGCCCATGCGCCGGCCGTTGACCCAGATCTCCGCGGCATAGTTGATGCCGTTGAACAACAATTCCAGCCGCTTGCCGCGCTGCTCCGCGGGCAGCACGAACTCGGTGCGATACCAATAATCCTGCCGCGCCAGCCGTTCCGGGATGGCCATGTTGTTGAGCCCGATCCGTGGATCGGGATAGACGCCGCGATCGACCAGCGTGGTGAGCGCGGTGCCGGGCACCGTCGCGGCGTACCACCGACGTGCATCGAAGCCGGCGCGCGACAGCGAGGCGGGGTCCGCGCTCACCGATGGAGCCTCCGCCATCCGCCAGCCGTTGACGGAAAACCGACCCTGTTCCGAAGGCACGAGCGGCGGCAGGGTCGAGGCGGGGACCGCGCGCGGCGTCGCGGCGGGCGCCTTGCTCGTCGGCAACGTCCAGGCGCGTTGCGGCACCGCCTCGCCGTATTGCGTGCGGACCTGGAGCGGCCAGCTGGGGCTGTTGCTCTCGAAGCGGACCAAGTCGTCGTTCGGCGCGGTGCGCGCGGCGTCGCGCAGCGCGGTCGCGGTGGCAGCGCCCGGTGCGACGGTCAGGCCGGCGACGCGGCCGGTGAAGACGGGCTGCCCCGGCACCCGCGGGCCGATCGTGACGATCGCGACCGGGTCGGCCAGCCGTGGCAGCGTGCGGGTCGCGATCCGCCGTCCGTCGAGGAACAGCGATAGCGTGTCGCCGTCGCCGATCGCGGCCAGCCGGTGCCAGCGGTCGCGGGCGAGCGGCGCGCCCGCGCTCAGCACGATGTCGCCGACCAGCACCGCGGCACGGCTGTCGACCAACGCAAGCGAGCGGGCGTCGCTCGCCCCAGGGTTGCCGACGCCGCCGACGATCACCCGTCCCGCCACCTGCCGCGCCGGCTTCACCCAGGCGGACACCGTCCATGCCGGACCGGGCCGCCAGCGCTCGCCCTCGGCATAGCCCTGTGCCGGCTTGGCGATGCCGTCGCCGCCCGCGATGAACGCCGCATCATAGGGGCCGAGCACGGCAAGCTTGGGACGCGGCAGCCGCGGCGACGGCCAGTCGACCTGCTGCGCGGTCACCCCCTGGCCGATCAGCGCGCCCAGGCCGAGGATCGCCATCAGGCCGGCGCGCTTCGTCATATCACGACACTCAGCACCAGGGTGAAGATCAGTCCGAAGATGCCGACCAGCGTCTCCATCACCGACCAGGACCGGAACGTCTCGCCGAGCGTCAGCCCGAAATATTCCTTGAACATCCAGAATCCGGAATCGTTGACATGGCTGCACATCAGGCTGCCGGCGCCGATCGCGAGGACCATCAGATTGGGGTCGACCCCGCCCGCCGCGACCAGTGGCTGGACGATCCCCGCCGCGGTCAGCCCCGCGATCGTCGCCGAGCCGAGCGCGATGCGGATCGCCATCGCCAGCCCCCAGCCGAGCACCAGCGGCGGCAGGCTCAGCCCGCCCAGCCAGCCCGCGAGCGCCGCGTCGGCACCCCCATCCACGAACACCTGCTTCAACGCCCCGGCCCCCGCTACGATCAGCAGGATCCCGGCGATGTCCTTCACGGCATCGACGCTGCCGCCCGACACCCGCGCCAGCGGCGTGCCGCGCATCACCCCCAGCATTACGATCGCGGCAAGCAGCGACACCAGCATCACCACCACCGGGTTGCCGCCGAACGTCAGCCACCCCTTCGCAGCGGGCGACAGGCCGGCCAGCGCCAGCGCCGCGGTCGTCCCGGCGAGCAGCACCACCGGCAGCAGCGCCACCGCGAAGCTCGCCGTCGCGCTCGGCGGATCCGCCGCCACCACCTCGACGTCGCCAAGCGCCGCCTGCGGCCGCGCGGTCATTCCCCGCAGGCTGCGCGCGAAAAGCGGCCCCGCGATCAGCAGCGTCGGCACGCCGACGATCGCGCCGTAGATCAGCGTCCAGCCCATGTCCGCCTTGAACAGCCCGACCAGCGCGGTCGGCGAGGGGTGCGGCGGCAGGAAGCCGTGCGCGATCGACAGCCCCGACAGCATCGGGATCGCGAGGTAGACGGTCGGCAAGCCCGAACGCCGCGCCACCGACAGGATGAGCGGCACCATCAGCACGAACCCGACATTGTAGAACAGCGGGATGCCGACGATGAACCCGGTCGCGGCCAGCGCCAGCGTGATCGATCCGCGCCCCACCGCGCCGATCAGCGTGTCGGCGATCCGCTTCGCCGCCCCGCTGTCCGCGATGATCCTGCCGAACATCGCGCCGAGACAGAGGATCGCGGTAAGCGACCCCAGCATGTCGCCGATCCCGCGGGTCAGCGACGCCGCGATCGTGTCCAGAGGTTGCCCCAGCAGCAGCGCCGCCGCCAGCGCGGCGATCAGGAAGGCGACGAACGGATGCAGCTTGGCGACCGAGATCAGCACGATCAGCAGCGCGACGGAGATCAGGACAGCGAGGATCGTCACAGCATCCGCTCCTCGGCAGCCGCGATCGCGACATTGCGCGCGGCATCGGCATCCTTGCGCCGGAAATCGGTCACCTTGCGCAACCCGACGGCGGGCGCGGGCGAGCGCAAATTGGTGACCGTCACGCCCCCCGCCCGCTCGAACCACAGCGCCGGGCGGCGATCCGCATAGGTGGTCGCGACCTCGATGTCGCGCAGCACGAGGTTCCGCACGTCGCGCGCCCACAGCCCGGTCGCGGGCAGCGCGCCGAACATGCCGGGCTCGGGATAGGCGTCCTCCGCCGCGGCGGGAAAATAGTGGAGCAGCGTCTGGCTCTGCCCGCCCAACTGGTGGAGCTGCACGTCGGCGATCTCGATATCCTCGACCGGATGACCGACCACGCCCGCGATCGTCGACGGCAGAATCGCGGCGTCGCGGCTGATCAGGTTGCGGATCGTCACCCGCCGCAACCCGCCGACCGGCGTCCCCGGCGGCCCGCGCAGCCGCCGCCCCAGCCGCAGGAAGATCGGCGAGGTCTGCGCGCCGCGCATCTTGATGTCGGTCACGCGTATGTCCTCGATGATTCCGCCATCGACGGTCTCCAGCGCCAGCCCGCGTGACTGATCGAACACGCAGTCGCGGATGACGATGTCGCGGAACCCGCCATTGCTCTCGGTCCCGCACTTGATCCGCCCGGTGCCGTTGAAGGTGGGCGGCAGGCGGCGCCAGCTGCCGTCGATCACCGATCCGACCGCGTAGCCACCGGTCACCAGGCAGCGTTCGATCACAACCTTCTCGGTCGCGCGCACATAGCCGAGCGCGAACGAGGATTTGGGGCAGATCCCGTCGTCATAAGGGCTGTTGACCGTGCACCCGACGACCCGGACATCCCGGCAGCAATCGATGTCGAAGCCATCGCGATTGGTGTCGACCGTGACGTTGTCGATCAGCAGCCGATCGACTCCGGTCGCGAGCAGGCAGAACCACCCACCGCGCACGATCCGCACGTCACGCAAAATGACGCCACGGCAGTTCTTCAGCGCGATCGCCTTGTCGCCCACTCCCGGCTTGCGCGATCCCGCGACCCCCGGCTCGTCGCCCCAGTCGCGCGCCAGCCCCGCGCCGTCGATCAGCCCGCCGCCGACGATCGCGACGTCGTGCAGCCCCTCGCCCCAGATCAGCGCGTTGTGCCAATGCGAATGGCCGAAATCCTGGTAGTCGCGGTAGCTTGGGTCGATCGGCTCCGCGGCGTCGTAGCCGCCCGTCGTCATCCCCTCGAACGGCACCGACGCCGCCAGGATCGTCGCCCCCGGATCGAGATGCAGCGTGATGCGGCTGCTCAGCCGGATCGAATAGCATCGATACACCCCGGCCGGCAGATGCACGGTGCCACCACCCCGCGACGCCGCGTGCAGGATCGCGGCGTTGACCGCACCGCTGTCGATCGCGACGCCGTCGCCCTTCGCACCGAAGCGCCGCACGTCGTGCCAGCCGCTCCTATCCGCGGGCATCGGCGCCGCCATCGCCCGCGCGCCGATCCCGGGCGCCACACCCGGCACCACGAGCGCCGCCGCCACCCCGGTGACCAGCCGACGGCGGCTCATCGACGAACCCCCGCCCCACCCGTCCGGCGCCTGCCCGCAAGCATGACGGGCGTGATCGGAAAGGTAGGTGCCCACGATATCTCCAGCAGATTGAGCCAGCGATGGCACATGTGACCCGTGACGCGCAACGATCCGAAGGTAGGGGGTCGCCCCCGCTCAGAAGCTCAATCGAGCCCCCAGGCGGAAGGTGCGGCCCAGCACGTCGTAGAGCACCGGGTTGAAGCCGTAGCTCACGCCGTTTTGCGGGGATTGCTCCGGGGCCTTGTTGGCGACGTTGTCGATCTTAAAATAGATCGAAATCTGCTTCGAGAAATCCACCGACCCACCGACATCGACATAGAAGGCGCCGGGCATCGAATTGTCCCCGATCGTCGACGTGTTGCCGGTCGGATCGGTCGCCGGGCAGCTGCCCGGCGTACATTCGATATATTCGTTGGAATAGACGCCGTTCGAGAACCACCGCTCGGTCACCGACAGCGAGAAGTCGTCGGTATCCCAGCTCTGGATCCCCAGCAGCTTCCAGTCCGGCGTATTGCCGCGGTTGTTGCCTGCCTGTTCGGTCGGGATCGTCCCCGGCAGGCCCGAAGTCTCGGTATAGTGCAGGACCCGGGTGGCGAGGCCGCGGATCATGAACGAGCCCGGCAGGCCGATGCCGCTCAGTGGGCGACGATAGCTCGCCTCGATGTCGAAGCCGTTGGTGCGAACCTGCGAGAAGTTGAAGAGCTGTTCATTGACGAACAGCGACCCCGCGGCGGTGTCCAGGTTGAAGGACGAACAGAATTCGTCGATCTTCTGCTGGAAGCACTGGTTGATCGCCGCCTGTCCGCTGAAGGGGATGATGATGCCCTTCACCTTGATGTTGTAGTAATCCACCGACGCGTTGAAGCCCGGCAGGAAGCCCGCTTCGCTGCCGTCGAAGACGATGCCGCCGGTGGTGTTGCGCGAGGTTTCCGGCTTCAGCGCGGTGTTGCCGATCGTGTTGGTCGGCGCCTGGACGAACTGCCCTGCGCTCGGCGATGCACCGGGCGGCCGGGTATCCAGGTAGGTCGCGTTCGCGAAGGTCGGTGTGCGGAACAGTTCCGACAGGTTCGGCGCACGCACGTCGCGCGAGGTGATGGCGCGCAGGCGGATGCCGGTGAGCGGCGTGTCCCAGGTGCCACCGACCTTCCAACTCGTGATCCAGCCCGACGTGCTGTAATGCGTTTGGCGGACGCCGGCGTTGATGTTCGCGCGGCCGATCTGCTCCGCGTTCGAGATCGGGATGTCGAGTTCCAGAAAGCCTTCGTGGACGTTGTACCGGCCGGTGCCGTTCTTGTAGTTGCCGGCATACCAGTTGCCGCCGGTCAGCGTGTTCTGGGTCGGATCGGCGGGATAGTCGGCGGTGTTCGGGTTGGCCGCGGTGACGCCGTTACCGTACGGGTCCGCTTTCGTCCGATACCATTCGCGCCGGAATTCATAGCCGAACGCGACCGACAACGGGCCGGCCCAGGTCTGCATCGGCTGGCCGTTTAGGTTGACCGCGGCGGCATTCTGGCTCGACCAGGTATGCTGGTACGGTCCGATCGCGGGCTTGACGTAGTTGAGCGACGCTTCGGTGACCCCGCCGTCGCCGATGATGTTGAGCGGCACGCAGCCTGCCGCGCGCGCCGCCACATTGGCGCAGGCGATCGTGCCGTTGGGCAGGCGCACCGCCTGATAGGCCGTTCTGAAGCGCGAGATGTTGAGCATGTTGGACACGTGCAGGTCGGTGTAATTGTGTCCGTATTCGTAATAGGCGTCGTAGGTCCACGTGGATCCCAGGCTGGCGAACTTGCCGGTCGCACCGATCACGCCGCGCAGATTGGTGCGAACCGGACGCACCTTGATGAAGTCGCCGAGCTGCGCCAGCGCGGAACCATATTGGAACTGGGTGATCCCCGCATTGGTGCAGCCCTGCTGGATCGAGGCGGGGACGAACGGATTGGCATTGAGATTGGCCAGGCCGCACTGGATGGTCAGGTTCGCCTGCTGGGCAAAGCCCGGATTGGGCGAGTTTTCCGCCTTCACACGCGATGCGTTGAAGGTGGCGTATATCTCGTTGTCGGGCGCGAAATCATAGCCGACGCGGCCATAGCCGTTGAACCGCTCCAGCTTGCCGGCCAGGGTAGTGCCCGCCCCGACCACGCCGCTGGTGTCGCCGCCCGAGCAGAAGGACGGCGTACACCCGGTCACCCCTCCGGTGCCGGTCGGGACGCCGTTCGATCCGTATTGAAATTGATAGGGCTGGCCGTTCGCGCCGAAGGCGGTGCCCTGCAGCGGACCCGAGGTGATCAGGCCGAACTTCGCATATTGATATTGCTGCGCTCGATCGACGTACTTGATGCGCGGTTGGCCGGCCGGGGTGTTGGTGACGCCGGTCTGCACGAAGGCGGGCGACGTAAACCAGTCGCGGCCATTGGCGCCGACGACGCCGAAGCCGGGATTGGGGACGCCGCCCTGATAGCCATATTCGCCGCTGACGACGACGTGCAGGCGATCCTGCGCGAAGCTGTTGCCCCAGGCGACCTGCGCGGTGCCGCCGGCATCGTCGCCATAGGTGGTGATGCTGCCCTGGACGTTCGCCTTGAAGCCCTTGAACCGTTTGTCGGTGATGAAGTTGACCACACCGGCGACCGCGTCCGAGCCGTAGGAGGCGGAGGCGCCGCCATTCACCACGTCGACGCGCTGGATCAGCAACTGGGGAAACTGGCTGACATCCGCCACGCCCGAATAATTGGCGCCGACGAAGCGCTGTCCGTCGAGCAGCGTCAGGGTGCGGATCGCGCCAAGGCCGCGCAGCGAGAAGGAGCTGAGGCCCTGGATGCCGCTCGACGTGCTGCCCACCGACGTCGCGCGACCCGTGCTGCCCTGGAGCGAAGGCAACTGCGTCACCGCGTTGAACACGTTGGGCTGCGCCAGGCGGTCGATGTCGGCCGCGCCGATGACCTGGGTCGGCGTCGGTGCGGAAAAGCCGTTCGCGGTGATCCGCGAACCGGTGACGATGATGTCCCGCACCGCCGCGATATCGTCGTCGGTCTGCGTATCGACGGTCGCCGTCGATGTCGGCGCGACCGGTTCGGCCGCCGCCGACGTGCCGGGCGTCGTCGTCGGTGCCTGAACCGTCTGTGCGGCGGCGGGCGATGCCAGCATCACCGCCAACGCCGCGCCGCTGGCGGTCGCCAGCGCCCACCGACGCGTCGCTATGTTGAGCCCTTGCCCGAATGAAGATGCCGTCATGAAATCCCCTCCCTCCCGTTGATCCGATCGGGCGGGGTCGACGTAACTAGGGGTGGCGCCTATCGCGCACGGCGCCCGGCGACTCTACGCTCGGCCGCGCCCCTGATCCCGTCGGAAAACCCTCTCCGTTCGCGACCGATATGTCGGCGATCTCTCGATATCCGTCGACAACTTTATGGTCGTATATGGAAAGAAGCATGGGAATGATGAATTATCATAAGGATGCGCGACGCTGTTGCCCGGCTTCACCAAGATTCAATGCGATTCGCTCAGTCGCCAAGCGCCTTCAGCATCGCCGAGAGTTCGTCCTGGCGGAACGGTTTGGTCAGCCGGGGCCGATCTGCATCGACTCCCTCCAGCTCCGCATAGCCCGACACCAGCAGCACCGGTAATGCCGGATAGGCCGACTGGACGTGCCCCGCGAGCTCGGCACCGGTCATTCCCGGCATCAGATGATCGGTGACGACGACGTCAATCGCCTGGCCGCTGCCGAGGATCCTCACGGCTTCTTCCGCGGACGCGGTCTCGATCACGGCATAGCCGAGATCGGACAGCATGCTTGCGGTGCTTATCCGCACCAGCTCCTCGTCGTCGACGAGCAGGGCGGTGCCGCGATGCTCGGCGTCGGCGGTGTCGCGCGTCGTGGTCGACGGCTCCTCGGCGACGATGAAGCTGACCGGCAGCCACAGCTCGACATTGGTGCCGAGGCCCTGCCGGCTCTGGATGGTGAGCGCACCGCCGAGCTGCGAGGCCAGGCCGTGGACCATCGACAGTCCGAGCCCGGTCCCCTTGCCGATACCCTTGGTCGAGAAGAACGGCTCGACCGCCCTCGCCAGCGTGGTCTCGTCCATGCCCGATCCCGTATCGGCCACCGACAGGCGGACATAGTCGCCCGGCACCAGCCTGGAGCGATGGTTCGAAGCAACCGAGTCGGCGGTCGCGGAGATCCGCAGCGTGCCGCCGTCGGGCATCGCGTCGCGCGCGTTCACCGACAGGTTCAGGAGCGCCATCTCGAGCTGGTTCGGATCGGCCTTGGCGGGCGGCAGATCGTCGGCGACCTCGACCACGACCTTGATCTGCGGCCCGGTCGTGCTCTCGACCAGATCGCCCATGCCCGACACCAGCCGGGCGACGTCGACCGGCATCGACTGGAGCGGCTGGCGCCGCGCGAAGGCGAGCAGGCGCTGGACCAGCGTCCTCGCGCGCTCGGCGGATTGCATCGCGCCGGCGATCAGCCGCTGCTCGCGCTCGTTGCCGACACGCTTGTGGAGCAGCATGTCCAGCGATCCGACAATCGGCGTCAGCAGGTTGTTGAAGTCGTGCGCCACGCCGCCCGTCAACTGCCCCATCGCCTCCATTTTCTGGCTTTGGCGGAGCGCTTCATGCGCGACCTCGCGGTCGGCGACCGCCTCGGTCACCCGCGCCTCCAGCGTCGCGTTGAGATCGCGCAAGGCCTCCTCGGCCAGCTTGCGGGCGGTGATGTCGAGCACGGTGCCGGCAACGCGCAGGCAGCGGCCGGACGCGTCGAACACGCCCCGCCCCTTCGCCGCAACCCACCGCTCGACGCCGTCCTCCTTGCCGATCGTCCGATAATCCACATCGTAGAGCGCGCGCCGATCCGGATCGGACGCGGCCAAATAAGCTGCGGTCGTCGTCTCGCGGTCGTCGGGATGCAGCCCGTCATAGAAATCCTGCATCGTGACCGGCACGTCCGCTGAAATGCCGAACATCGCCTTCGTCCGCGCTGGCCAGATCAGGCGATCGTCGACGATATCGACGTCCCAGAAGCCGACCTCCGCATTCTCGACCGCGAGCCGCAGCCGCTCCTCGCTCTCGCGCAGACGGGTCTCCGCACCGACGCGCTGGACATGCGCCCAGCATCGCTCGACGACCTCCCGGATCAGCGAGATCTCGTCCAGCGTCCAGTCGCGGGCGCGGTCCTGATGGACCGCCATCATCGCCGCGAGCCGCCCATCCTTCACCAGCGGGCAGCAGACGATCGCGTCGATCCCGATCGACTGGAACATTGCGCGGCCGTCGTCCGGCGCGATTTCGCCGGCGACGTCGCGGACAACGAGCGTCCTACCCTGCCGCATGTCGTGCGCGGCCCGCGCCCCGAACAGATCCAGGCTGTAGCTGCCGGCCGAGCTTTCGACCCCGGGCGCGTTGTAATCGCTGCGGATCCAGAAGCTGTCGCTGTCCGCATCGACATCGGCATAAGCGCAGCGCGAGGCACCGAGCCGCCGACCCAGCATCTCGGCCGCGAACTGCATCGCCTCGGTCGCGTCCGCCGCGCCGAACAGGCGATCCTCCATTTCCCCGAAGAATCGTAGCCGCGCCTCGCTGCCACGAAGGCTGTCCTCGGTGCGCGCTCGCGCGATCACCAGGCCCGCGGTGCGAACCACGAAATCGACGATCTCGAGATCCGACGCGTTGGGCTGGCGGGGCTCGCGATAATACATCGCGAAGGTGCCGAGGGTTTGTCCCTGCGGTGAGGCGATCGGGATCGACCAGCAGGCGCCCAGTCCGTGCTCGAGCGCCAGATCGCGAAAGTCGGTCCAAAGCGGATCGGTCGCGATGTCGGCGACGAACACCGGCTCCTTGCGGAACACCGCGCTTCCGCAGGAACCGACCGCGGCGCCGACCGCGACACCGTCGATGGCGTCGTTATAGGCTGAAGGCAGGCTCGGCCCCGCGCCATGGCGGAGATGCGTGCCGTCCTCGTCCAGCAGCAGGATCGACCCCAGCAGGCCGGTCGCGGACAGACCCTCGACCTCGCGGACGATCGCCTCCAGCGTCGACCGCAGCGGCGCCTCCTCCACCGCGAGTTCGAGGATCCGATTCTGCGCCTTGCCCAGCGCGGCCGCCTGGTCCCGCGCCTCGGCGAGGCGGGCGTTCTCGATCGCGATCGTCGCAAGCCGCGCCAGGCTTTCGAGCCGTTCGATCGTGGCGCCGTCATGCTCCGCCACCGTCGACCAATAGGCGCCGATCGCCGCGATCGGAGTCGGCCGGCCGATCGGCGCCATCACCAGGCTGCGCACGAAGGTCTGCGCATAGGCATGCTGGGGAACGCGCGGATCGAGCCGGACGTCGCTGATCGCCAGCGTCTGGCGCTCGCGCATCGCCCAGCCCGAGACACAGTCGTCGGCCGGGAAGCTCTGACCCTGCCAGAGCGGCGCCACCGCGTCCTCCGCCACATAGGAGCAGCGATCGCCGTCGCGCAGGATCACGGCGACGCCCTCCGCGCCGATCGCGGCCCGTGCGGTATCGCGCAACACCTTCACGACCGAGTCGAGCGAGTCGGCGGTCACCAGCCGTTCGCTCGCCTCCAGCACGTGCGATTGGCGCAGCGCATCGCTATCCGCGTGGGAATCGGGATCGTCTCGTTCGAACGCGCTCCCGGCCGACGGGGTTGCTCGATCCTGTTGCTGGCGTTCTTCGGACATCAAGCGAGCCTAACGCATGCTGGAACCGAGGTCATCCATTAGACCGCATGATAACGGCCCGAGCCGGACCCTATATACCGCTCGCCGATCGTTCGCTTATCTGCCACGATCCTGCGATGGCGACCGCGCGAACAACCGTCGACTATATCGTCGATCAGATCGGAGATGCCGGCCTCGTCGCGGCCAAGCCGATGTTCGGCGAGTTCGGTCTATATTGCGACGGCAAGATGATCGCGATCATCGCCGACGAACAGCTGTTCGTGAAACCTACCGAAGGCGGTCGTCTCTGGGCCGCGGGCGTCGATGAAGCCTCACCCTATCCCGGTGCAAAGCCATGTCTGCTGATCGAGCCCGATCGCTGGGACGATCGCGAGTGGATGAGCGAGCTCGCCCGCATCACCGCCGCCGAGCTGCCCGCCCCAAAAATCAAGCCGTCGAAGCGTGCCAAGCAGACCGGTTGAGGAACGCAGCACTCCTCCCATAGCTATCCTCCTCTTGCCCCAATCGCTTTGCCCCTCGGCAAATGCCCGAGGCGCCGCTAGCGAGACCGCGTGGCCGCACTCGACACTCTTGAGACCGGATTGGCGCAGCTTTCCGCGCACGGACGGCGCCGGACGCTGCTGCCCCGCGCCGGCCTGGATTTCTCGTCCAACGATTATCTCGGGCTCGCCGGGTCGAACCGCCTGCGCGATGCGGTTCTGGCGGCGATCGCGCGCGGGGTCCCGATCGGCTCGGGCGGGTCGCGCCTGCTGCGCGGCAATTGCGAAGAACATGCGCTGCTCGAGGAGGAGGCGGCGCGCTTCTTCGGCGCGGAGTCGGCACTGTTCATGGGGGCGGGCTACGGCGCCAATGCGCTGCTCTTCTCGACGCTGCCCCAGCGGGGCGACCTCGTCCTCCACGACGCGCTGATCCATGCCAGCGCGCATGAGGGGATCCGGCTCGGGCGGGCCGAGTCGCAGGCGTTCGCGCACAACGATGTCGATGCCGCGGCCGACGCGATCGCCGCCTGGCGCCGCCAGGGTGGCACCGGCACGCCGTGGCTCGCGGTCGAGACACTGTACAGCATGGACGGCGATCAGGCGCCGCTCGCCGATCTGAAGGCGCTCGCCGACCGCGAAGGCGCGATGATGCTGATCGACGAGGCCCATGCCACCGGGGTGTTCGGCCCGGACGGACGCGGGCTGGCCGCGGATCTCGACGGGCGCGCCAACGTCGTCGTGCTGCGGACCTGCGGCAAGGCGCTGGGGTGCGAAGGTGCGCTGATCCTCGCGCCCAGGACGGTGTGCGACTTCATCGTCAACCGCGGGCGCGGCTTCATCTTTTCCACCGCACCGTCGCCGCTGATCGCCGCCGC
Organism: Sphingomonas sp. Tas61C01; assembly: GCF_052567495.1. NCBI lineage: Bacteria > Pseudomonadati > Pseudomonadota > Alphaproteobacteria > Sphingomonadales > Sphingomonadaceae > Sphingomonas > Sphingomonas sp. Tas61C01. The sequence continues at coordinate 294,962 of NZ_CP199583.1, read as the reverse complement.
CGTACGCGACGCATTGCGCAGCCTGCGCGAGGAACCCGAGCGCCGCGACCGCCTGCATGCGCTGCTCGACACCGCCGGGCACACGCTGCGCGGCATCGGCCTTCCGGTCTCGGGATCGCCGATCCAGCCCGTCGTCATCGGCGACGAGCGTCGGACGATGGCGATCGCCGCGGCGTTGCAGGCCGCGGGGTTCGACGTGCGCGGGGTTCGGCCCCCCACCGTCCCGCCCGGCACCTCGCGATTGCGCCTGTCGTTCACGCTCAACATCGACGCGGCGGCGGTGACCGCGCTCGCGACCGTCCTTCGGGAGCATCTGTGACCACGATCGTCGTGACCGGAACCGACACCGACGTCGGCAAGACCGTCTTCGCCGCCGCGCTGACAACCGCCCTCGGCGCCACCTATTGGAAGCCGGTACAGGCCGGGCTCGACGAAGGCGGCGACGCATCGACGGTCGCCGCGCTCGGCGTGCAGCGCGACCGCATCCTGCCCGAAGCGTATCGCCTGACCACCCCGTGCTCGCCGCACCGCGCCGCCGAGATCGACGGCGTCGAGATCGATCCCGATCGCCTCGTTCCCCCGACGACGAGCGGACCGCTGGTCGTCGAGGGTGCCGGCGGCGTGCTGGTGCCCGTCACCCGGACGCTGCTCTATGCCGATCTGTTCGCGCGCTGGGGCCAACCGGTGGTGATCGTCGCGCGCACCGGGCTCGGCACGATCAACCACAGCCTGTTGTCGATCGAGGCGCTCCGCGCGCGCGGCGTGCCGCTGCTCGGCATCGCCTTCATCGGCACGGCAAACGAGGACAGCGAGGCGATCGTCGCCGACATCGGCCAGGTCAGGCGCCTCGGCCGCCTCCCCCGCCTCGCCCCGCTGACGGCGCGTGACCTTACCGCCGCCTTCGCCGCGAATTTCCGGCTGGACGATTTCCGGTGAGCGGATCCGCGATCTGGCATCCCTTCACCCAGCATGGCCTCGGTGAGCCGATCCCGCTGGTCGATCGCGCCGAGGGAGCCGCGCTGTTCACCGCCGACGGTCGCCGGATCGTCGATGCGATCTCGTCCTGGTGGGTGACGACGCACGGCCACGCGCATCCACGGATCGCCGCGGCAGTCGCCGATCAGGCCCGCAAGCTCGACCAGATCATCTTCGCGGGCTGGACCCACGAACCCGCCGAGACGCTCGCCGCGGGGCTGCGCGCGATCATGCCGCCCGCCCTAACCCGGGTGTTCTTCTCGGATTCCGGTTCGACCAGCGTCGAGGTCGCGCTGAAGATGGCGCTAGGTTATTGGCTCGATCGCGGCGAGCGGCGGCATCGCATCCTGGTGCTCGAACACGGCTATCATGGCGATACGATCGGCGCGATGTCGGTCGGTGCGCGCGGGGTCTTCAACCGCGCCTATTCGCCGCTGCTGTTCGAAGTCGAGAGCATCCCCTTCCCCGTTGCGGGACGCGAACAGGCGACGCTCGACGCGCTGGACAGAGCCTGCCGGGGTGGAGCCGCCGCGTTCATCGTCGAGCCGCTGCTGCTGGGCGCGGGCGGGATGCTGATCTATTCGCCGGCAACGCTCGCCGAGATGCGCCGGATCTGCGCCCACCACGACGTGCTGTTCATCGCCGACGAGGTGATGACGGCATGGGGTCGCACCGGCACGCTGCTCGCTTGCGAACAGGCAGGGATCGTGCCCGACATCCTGTGCCTGTCCAAGGGGCTGACCGGCGGCGCGGTGCCGCTGGCCGTCACGATGGCGACCGAGCCGATCTACGCCGCACATTACGGCACCGATCGCGCGCGGATGTTCTTCCACTCGTCGAGCTACACCGCCAATCCCGTCGCCTGCGCTGCCGCGAACGCCAATCTCGCGATCTGGCGGGAGGAGCCGGTGCTGGACCGCATCACCGATCTCGCACGCCGCCAGGCGGACCGGCTGGCGGCGCTCGAGACTCTGCCGACCGTCGCCAATGCCCGGCGGATCGGCACGATCACCGCGGTCGAGATCGACGACGGCGAGGGGTATCTGTCCGACCTCGCGCCGCGACTGACCGCAGTGTTCCGCCAGCACGACGTCCTGCTTCGCCCGCTCGGCAACACCGTCTACGTCATGCCGCCCTATTGCATCGACGACGACGATCTCGACCTGATCTACGACAGCATCGCGGAGGCGGTTGCAGCCATCTCGCCTGTTGCATAGGATGGAGATGGGATAGCAGCACGGCTGTTACGAGATACTTGGATTTGCGGAGATGCCGCATGTGACCGCCGCCCGAGCATCCCACGGCCCACTGCCGGTACGCGCGGCATTCGCGGCGGCTGCGTTCTCGCGGGGGCTGACGCGGTGCTTCGCGGACATGTTCCTCGGCTATCATCTCCATGCGCGCGCCGGGTTGAGCAGCGCCGAGACCGGCGCGACCCTGCTGGTGCTGCTCTCCGCCGGCGCGCTGGCCGATGTCGCGGCCGGGCTGCTGCTGCGGCGGTGGCGCAGCCGGGCGCGTGCGGTGTTCGTCATGCAGCGCATCGGCGCAATTTTCGCGGCCGTCGCACTGGTGCCGCTGTTCCTGCCCGAGATCGGCATGATCGGCGCGCTGTTCTGGGGCAGCGCGTTCCGGATCGCCTTCTCCTTCTACACGGTGCCGCAAACGACCTTGCTGTCGATCCTGCCTGAGGATGCGGGGGAGCGGCGGCTCTTCGTCACGCTCCACACCGCGCTGGGGGCGTTCGCGCGGCTCGTCACCGCTGCCACCGCCTTCCTCATCGTCGACGCGGTGGATCCCGCGCGGTCGGCGATCCACCTCGGCTGGGTCGTCGCCCTGGCGAGCTTCGGCGTCGTCACCGTGCTCCTGCTCGAACTGGCGGTCGGTGCGCGCCCCACCGTGTCGACCCTGCCCAGCGATCCCGCCGACGACCGAGGCTGGCCGGCCGGATTGACCTGGCTGCTCGCGACGACGCTGTTCCATGCCAGCGCGTTGTTCATGATGTCGCGGCTCTTCCTGTTCGCGCCGCAGGCGGACGGGGCGACGGTCAGCGGACCCTGGGTGCTCACCGCCTGGACGTGCGGCCTGACCGCGGGGCCGTTCCTATGGGGGAGGTGCCGTCGTCTCTCCTTCCCCGTCGCCGTCGCGGTGGCCGCGATCGCGGCGAGCGTGCTGCTGATGTCCGGACTGCCCCTGCCGGTGAAGCTGATCGCGGCGTGCGGCTACGGCATCGGGCTGGGCGCGAGCGGGGCCGAACTGATCGGCGCGATCGGCCATCTCGTCCGCAAGGGCAGCGGCGCGTCGGCGGGCATGGCCTTCGCCGCGTTCGCCTTCGTGACCAAGATCGCGATGGCCGCCGGCAACGGCGCGCTCGCCTTCATCCTGGACGGCTATGCCGCCGACGAGCGATCGACCCTCGCCCTGCTGGCGACGATCAATCTCGTCGGCGGCCTATCATGCGCGTTGGCCTGGCGCCGAGCGAAGCGCGCGCCGGGCGACCGGGTCATGGATCCAGCGGCATGCCGTCGCGCCTGAGTTCCGCCTGCCGCTCCATCGCGCGTCGTCGACTGTTGGACCGGTCGTCCATCCCGGCATGATCCAGCGCCGCCTCGACCGCCATGTCGGGTTGCGTCGCGGCCGGATCGGTGCCGATACCCGAGATCACGGTTGCGGCGGCGGTATCCGCAGCCGCATTCGTCCCGGCCCGCGGCGCCCCACCGGGAGCGGACACGAAGACGATGTCGCTACCCGCCTGGCCCGTCGCATCCTGCCGGCCGGCCCCACCTGCGTATCCGCTCCCCGCGATCACGATCGTCGCCACGACGATGGCCGCAACCACGACAGAGCCCGCAAATATTGTCCTCATCACGATCTCCTTCATTCGTTCGATCCACACGGAAGATCCGGCGCAGGCCCCCCCACGCCGGATCATCTTCAGTGCGTCGCGATCAGCAAAGATTGGCGGTGAAATAATAATATTCGGTCGACCAGGTGCTGGCGGTCCTGTTGCCCATCACGTCGAAGACGATGTAGTCGGGCCTCGTATTAGCGTTGCTCGCGAAAGCGGTCTTGGCGTGGCGAGCGTTGATGTCGAACGAATTGGCGCTGGTGTCCGTCGACTGGAACGAGAAGAGCCGGCACTGACCGCCGATCCGACGGCCCGCATCCGGGTTCGGCACGATCGTCATAAACTTGCGGCCGGACAGCTTCGTCCAACGTACCGCCTTGTAGGCGCCGTCGGTCGCCTTCGGATTGTCCGCGGGCACGCTTGCGCTCACGATCGGCATCCGCGGCGCGTCCCGATGGTTCTTCTCGGCATCCGCCCAGCACGATAGATAGGTCGGGATCGGCAGCGTCTTGCCGAACGCCCATATGCCACGATCGTCGTTCTCGAATGCGCTCAATTCGCCGTCGTTGATCTGCGGGATGATCTTCAGGCCCAACAGGTTGTTATTCTTGGCGTATTGATAGCAAGTGCTGTAGCCGGCATAGGTGTAGCCGCTGGCCAGCGCCTTGCTCGCGAAGAACTTGAGAAACACGTCGTTTTGCATGCCGTAGCGCTTGATGGAGTCAGCCGCGAGCTTGAAGATCCTGTGATCCTGAACGTCGAGGACGATCATGAAACGATCGCTTTCCACGATCCTGGGAAATTTCTTCTTGATGTTGCTCAGCATGCTATCCAACGTCTGCAGCCTGGTCACGTCGTTCGTATCGTTACATTTGACAGTCATTTGACTGTTTCTTTGATAGACCTTCAGCTGGCGATTATTCAAGGTATCTTTTCGTATGGTATTCCACCAGATCCGGTTCGGCTTGGCCTGCAGATTTAGCGAAACGTCTATCGGGTTCATCACGCCGCCGGCATTATCGAGGCATATCGCTCGGTTCGCGACCATATCGTGGGTCACGATGACCCTGCCGTCGGCATCCAGGCGGAGATCGAGTTCCACGCCCTTCATGCCCAGGATATAGGCACGCGACACGCTATCGAGCGAATTTTCCGCCTCGCCCATTTTGGGATCGACGTCGTGGTAGACCCCGCGATGAGCGATCGTTTCGTAGTTCGACTGGGCCGCAGCCGGCGTCGCACATACGGGCAGCAACAAAGCCACCAGCATTCCTATGCCTGTCCTGGGGAAACGCATCATATATCCTCTCATGCAAATGGTTATCGGTATTGATGAAAATGGTAAGCCGACTAGCTGGGCAAGCGAGATACCAGCGCTACACAAACAAAGCATTTATTTACATGACGAGCGTGTTACACTTCTCACGCAATAGTTCCCTACTCGCCCGGCCCCCCGTTAAATGGCAGATCATCTAATGTAAACGTATACCGTGCGCGCGAATGCATCCGGTAATTCACTCTATACTGACGCAATTCGCCCGCTGACGATGCACGACAGTGTCGATCGCTTTCAAATCGATCTAGCCGGAGCGCGCGGCCGCGGCGCGTGCGCTTTTTGGATCGGCGGTCAGTCGAACAGGGTTCGGTGGAAGACCAGTGACGCCGCGCCCAGCGGGCCGGCGAGATCGGGCTCCAGCGCGGCCACGTCCAAAACCGTCGCCGGCGCCCGCCGGCCGCGGCGGGCCGGCAGCCGCTCCTCGGGCCAGTCGACCGCCTCGACGATCCGCCGCGCCAGCACGCGCGGCAATCGCCCGCCCAGGATCAGCGCCTCGCAATCCAGCGTGTAGCGCAGCGCCCCGAACAGGTAGGAAAAGCTGGCCTGGTGCGCCGCCAGCCATGCCTCGACGCCGGGCCACGCCGGATCGAACCGCGCGACCATGTCGGCGATGCCGGTGGTCGCCACGCCGTGGTCGGCCAGGCAGGCGCGCAGGGTCTGGAGATTGGGCGGAATGCGCCCGACCAGCGGGAACAGCGGCGCGATCTCGCCGGCATTGCCGTGCCGTCCGCGCATCAGCGCACCGTCGACGATCACGCCCGCGCCGAACCCCGCGGCGACGTTGACATAGCAGCAACTGGCGTACCGCGAACCGACGCCCAGCAGCCGCTCGCCCAACACCGCCGCGCTGGCGATGTTCTCGACCGCGACCGGCAGCGACAGCTGGCGCGACGCGGCGGCGTGGAGATCGACCAGCGCCCAATCCTCGAGCTCCTCGCCCGGATTGACGGTGTCGGTGGCGACGAAATAGCCGGCGACCGCGATCCCCAACCCCTTCAACCTGCCCGGCGCGATGCCGATCGACGACAGCGTATTGGCGCCGAACGAGGCGGCGGCGTCGAGCAGCGCGGCGCGCGGCATCCCCGGCATCGTCACCTCGCACCGCGCGCGGATCGCGCCCGCCAGGTCCAGCAGCACGACATCGGCGCGATCGGTCATCACCGACAGGCCGAGCGCGAAGGCGGCGTCGGGCTCGATATGGATCGTCGTGCTCGGCTGCCCGCGGCCGGCCGCGACGCTGTCGCCCGCGCGCACCAGCCCCGCCGCCTCCAGCTCCTCGGTCGCGCGGAAGATCGCGGTGCCGGACAGGCCCCGCTCGTGGATCAATACCGACCGTGAGACGCTGCCGTGCCGCCTGATCGCGGCCAGCACGCTGCGCGATCGCGCGGATATCTCGCCGGCCTTCATCGAACGAATTTCCTCCCCGGCAAACCGTCAGATCGGGCCGAAACCAATTCGGGCTTGCGAGCCGTTACATTAATATCATACAATAGGATATATAAAGGATAAACGTACCAGAGGGGATGATTCGAAATGAGCTATCGCAAACAATGGGCTTGCGCCCTGTCCGCCGGAACGATGCTGGCGGGGATTCCGGCGCTCGCGCAGTCGCAGACGACCGATCCCATCACGACCACGCCCGCCACCGCGGATGCCGGGGCAAGCACCGACATCGTCATCACCGGCTACCGCGCGTCGCAACGGTCGGCGACCAAGGCGAAGCGTGAATCGTCGGTGATCCTCGACGCGGTGTCGCAGGACGATGTCGGCCGGCTGCCCGATCTCAACATTGTCGAGGCCAGCCGCCGGATCACCGGCGTGTCGGTGGTCGGCGGCGCCGATCCCACCAAGAACCGCGACATCTATCAGCGCGCGACGATCCGCGGGCTCGATCCGCGCTACAATCTCGTCACGATCGACGGCATCCCGCTCGCCTCGCCCGACTGGATCTTCCGCGGCGCGCGGCTGGACACGCTGCCGGCGTCGCTGGTGTCGCGGATCGAGGCGATCAAGAGCGTCACCGCGCAATATGATCCCCACGCGCTTGGTGGCCAGATCAACATCGTGTCGAAGAGCGCATTCGACGGGCGCAGCGACCATTTCCTCGTCGTCAACGCCAATGGCGGCTACAACGACACCGCGGGCAAGCTGGTGCGCGGCGGCGGTCCGGCGATCCGCGCGGATGCGACCGCGGCGACCCGCTTCGGGCCGAACAAGGAATTCGGCGTCGTCGCCTCGGTCGAATATCAGCGACTGCCATCGACCGCGCGCGCCGAACTGCCCGGCGACACCGGCGGCGCCGGCTGGTCCTACTTCACCACAGCCGGCGCGCGGACGCCGTTCCCGAACCGCTCCACCGGGTTCCTGGTGCCGGTGCGCAACCAGGATTATTTCTTCGAGAACATGCGCACCCGGCTCAGCGGCAACCTGAAGCTGGAATGGCGCCCCGACGATGCGACCGAGGTGTCGCTGTTCGGCGGCTATTACCGCGACAAGGATACCGAGAGCCGGTACGAGGTGCTGACCACGCCGACCGGCGCGCCCAGGAACGTCACCGCCACCAGCGGCAACTTCGCGCTCGGCGACATCCAGCAGGGGGTCACCTACCAGCCGGTCGCGCGCGACACCTGGCTGACGGACCTGAAGGGCCGTCACGATTTCGGCGGCGGCGTGGTGCTCGACACCACGCTGGCGCGGTCGAAGGCGCAATATCGCGAGCTGCGCGAAATGATCAAATACGACACCTCGCCGCGCCCCGGCGCCGCGACGTCGAACTTCCTCCCGGCCTATGGCTATGGCTATAATCTCGTCGACGGCCGGCCGCGGCTGACGATCAACGACACCGCGGCGGCGGGGAACCCCGACAGCTACCGCGCCCTCTATTATCGCCGCATCCACCGCGATCTCGATTCGACGGTCGATTTCCTGAAGGTCAATCTCGGCGTCAACGCCGCCGCCTCGGATCGGGGGTTCGGCGCCAATGTCGGTGCGGCGGTGACGCGGACCGATCTCTCCTACGACCAGCGCTATCTGGAATACGTACCGGGCAACGCCGCGGGGCAGACCGCGATCGGTTCGCTGCGCGGGATCATCTACGATCAGCGCCCGACACCCTATCTGACCCCGGCGGTGCCGTATCTGCTCGTCAATCGCCCCGCGGCGTGGCAGCTGTTCGACGCCAACCGCAATTCCTTCATTCCCACCAACCAGGTCGCCAACAACGCCGCGGACGACTTCCGCGACGTGGAGACCACCAAGGCCGCCTATGCGCAGGCGCTGTTCCGCGCCGATCGCTTCGACGTCCAGGCCGGGCTGCGCTACGACAGCACGCATCTCAGGATCGATACCAACCAACCGACCACCGCGGCGGCGACCGCCTATGCGCCGACGCAGCGCACCACCGACTATGCCTATTGGCTGCCCTCGGCGCTCGCCACCTACCAGATCGGCGACGGCATGCGGGTGCGCGCGGGCGTGTCGAAGACGATCGGCCGCCCCGACTACAGCCAATACGCCGCGCGGACGTCGTTCGGGATCGGCACCGACGGGCAGACGCTGTCGATCAACACCGGCAACCCCGACCTGAAACCGCGCGAGGCGTGGAATTACGACCTGTCCTACGAATGGTACATGCCCGCGGGGATGCTGTCGGTCGCGGCGTTCGCGAAGGACATCAAGAACGAGATCTTCACCAGCACGCAACAGGCGCCGGCCACGACCTTCCAGGGCGTGACCTACCCCCAGGTCTTCATCAGCACCCCGCGCAACGCCGCGGCGGCGAAGATGAAGGGGCTCGAGTTCGGCTATTCGATGGATCGGATCACGGCGCTGCCGGGCCTCGGCCTCAATGCGAACTTCACCCTGCTCGACGGATCCTACCGTCAGCCGGTGAGCCCCGCCGGCGTCGCCGCCGGATCGCCCGCCGCGCGCGACACCACCGGGCTGATCCAGCAGCCAGCCTATATCGCCAACCTCACGCTCTTCTACACCACCGGGCCGGTCGAGCTGCGGGGGTCGTACAACCGCATCGGTCGTGCGCTGCAGTCCGCCGATGGCGACACGCGGACGCGCGACCTCTACCAGGAACCCCGCCAGCAGGTGGACGTGCAGGCGCGGCTGACACTACGCGACGGGCTGGACCTGGTCGGCCAAGTGCAGAACCTGACCAAGGAGGCGTTCGTCGTCCGCCAGGGCACCGGCCGCGATTACCTCAACTATTTCTTCCCCGTCGGCCGCACCTTCTGGCTCGGCCTGTCGTGGAAGCCGAACCTGTGAGGCGCGGGTCGATCGCCGCGATCGCGGCGCTCTGCTGGTCGGCCGCACTCCCCGCGGCTGAGCCTGCACCCGGGCAGGTGACGGTGGTGCTGAAGTTCGTGAAGCGGAGCTCGGCGGCGGCGGCGACGCTGCGGTTCGATCCCGCTTCCTGCCGGGTCTGCACGCCGGTCACCACGCCGCTCTACAATGCAGACAACCCGCGCGAGACGGTGATCGCGCTGGCGGTGCCGCGTCGCCGGACGCTGGAGCTGCGCTTCACCGGCCCGCGCGATGCGATCCGCCGGGTGCTGCTGGAGAACGGCGACCTGGCGTTCCGGCAGGACCGGGACGCCATCGTCGTCGATCTGCCGCCGCTCACGCAGAACGTCATCACCGCGGCGGAGGTGGCGACGCACATCGTCGAGCCGGGCATGGTGCTGCGCTTCGAACATGCAGATCCGGCGCGGCGGGCGGGCGCCTATGCGACCGGCCGGTTTCCGGAGACCGAGCGTCTCGCCGCCAACGCGCTCGAGTTCGCGCAGCGCGAGGTCATCCGCGAACTCGCGCTCGGCGAAGAGGCCGAGCGCCGCGACCTCGGGCGCATCCAGGTGATGGGCTTCGACACCAATGCGCCGCACAACCATGTCGATACGCCGCCGCACATCCACATGCACCTGCGCTGGCCGCGCAACGCCGGCACGCAGATCGGCCATTTCTATCTCGGCCCCGACGGCCTGCTGACGCACAATCTGGCCGGGGTCAGCGGTGTCCCCGACACCGAGCGCCGCTTCAATCGAGGCGATACCTTCACCTCGGTCGGCCCGGACGGCAAGGGCCTCTATTTCCACCGCATCACTTCCGAAGGGTGGCTCGAGATCGGTCGGCCCGCGGGTCGTTCCTGTCTGATCCGTCCGGTCGGCGATGGCGGGTTTCAGGCCGGGGCGATCGTCCAGTGCGCGGGCGCCCCTGCCCGTCGGCTGACGGTGAAGGACGATATCGCGAAGGGCATGCTCACGGTCGCCACCGACGATCTGGTCGAAACCTTCCGCTACGATCCCGACAATGGCGAGATGTCGTCGCCGACGATGCCGCCACCGGCGACCCCGTCCAACTACGTGTCGAACGAAGTCGCGGATCTGCCGCCGAGCTGACCCACCCTCACGATCGATCCGGCGACCGATCGTTCCGGAACGCCGTCATCGCCGTCTCGTTCTCTCCTCGCCAGCAATGAGATTGGAACGCCGATGAACGAACAGGACGATCGCCCGACCGCCAAACTCTTGCGCGGGGCGCTCGCCGGCCTCGTCGCCGGCGCGGCGGCGTCGTTCGTGATGGATACGTTCCAGGCGGCGGTGGCGGCGCTGTCGTCGGACGACGACGAGCAGTCCGAACCCGCCACGCAAAAGGCCGCCGATGCGATCGCCAGGACGGTGACCGGCGACGAGATCGCCGCCGCCGACAAGCCGCTGGCGGGGCAGGCCATCCACTATGCGCTCGGGATCGGCCTCGGCGTCGCGTACGGCATCGCCGCCGAGTTCCGGCCCCAGGTGACCGCCGGCTACGGGGCCGCCTTCGGGATCGGCACCGCGACGCTGCTCGACGAAGCCGCCGTGCCCGCGGCCGGGTTGGGCGCGGCGCCGTGGGACGCAGGGCTTACCAGCAACCTCTATTCCTACGCCTCGCACCTCGTCTTCGGCAGCGCGACCGAGCTGGTCCGCCGTCAGGTCGCCGGCACGTTACGCGCCTGACGAGCGGGGTGGTAAAAGCCGCGGCGCCATCCTGACCGCCGCGCAACCCGCCACCCCCGCCTCGTCTCGGCCGCTGCGCAGCAGCCGGGCGACGACGGACGGGGCGCAACTGGCGACCAGCGCCGTCGATGTCGGTCGCGCCAGCGCCACGCGGTGGCCGATCGGCACGCCCCGCGCCAGCCACAGTTCGCGATAGGCCAGCAGCGTCGGCGCGTAGTGTGGCCAGCCGTCATAGGAGAAGCCGGGATCGACGACGACGATCGGCGCATCAATACGCGGTGCGATCGCCGCGAACAGCGCGCCGTAACGGCCCGCCTCCGCCCCCTCCCCGACCGGCGGCAGATAATAGCGGCGCGCGACCGCTGCCGCCGCGCCCGTCAGCAGCGGCACCGTCGCCACCAGCATCAAAGTCGCCGCCGCCACCCGGGAATGCCGCCCGCCACCGGCCAGCACCGCCCGCGCCCGATCGGTCGCGACCCGCACCGTGATCGCCGCCGCGATCGCCATGAATGGCAGCGCGGTCAGGATATAATGGTCGAGCTTGGACGCGGCCAAGGAGAACACCGCCAGGATGCTCGCGACCATGCACAGCGCGAAGCCTAGCAGCACCCGCTGCCGACCCCGCGCGAATACCCAAGCGACCGGCGCCAGCAACAGCAGCGGCGTCGCCGCGAAATAGCCGGCCCGCAGCAGTCCGAGATAATAGGTCCACGGCTTCGGGAGGACGAGCGACGAGGCGAACCGCCCGCCCACATCGTTCGCCCAGATCGCGGGCAGATATCCCGGCGATCGCGTCTCGCGCAGCACCAAAAACCCGATCGCGACCGCCAGCACCGCGGCGCCGGCAACCACATAGTGCGACGACGCCACCAGCCGACGCCGGCGCCCCGCCAGCAGCACGTACAGCGCCACGCCCGCCCCCGGCACCAGCCCGGCCACACTCTTGGTCAGGCACGCACAGCAGATCGCCGCGCCGGCCGCGCCCAGCAACCACCATGACGGGCAGCGCCGGTGCACGGCGAGGAACAGGAGGCACGCATAAGCCGTCACGAAGAACAGCAGCGCCGCGTCGTAATCGGCGGTGCGCGCGCTATGTTCGCCGAAATAGGCGGGGCTCGCCACCATCAGCGCCGCGCCCAGCCACGCCGTCGATGCCGATCCCGACACCCGCCGCACGAACCAGAAGACCAGCGCGATCGTCGCCAGCCCCGCGACCATGCTCGGCAGGCGCAGCGCCCAGAGCGACGGGCCGAACGCATCGACGCTGGCGGCCATCAGCCAGATCAGCAGCGGCGGCTTGCTGTTCCACAGATCGGGCGCGCCGCCATAGGTGGTGACGAGGCCGATACCCGCGCGGTGCATCTCCAGCGCGTTGACGATGTTGCGCGATTCGTCCCACAGCCGGATCGGCATCGTCGCACGATCGACGAACAGGAACGTCGCCGCCAGCAACAGCGACACGACCGCGACCAGCACCTCCGTACGGACCACGTAACCGCGCGGGCCCGTGCGGGCCGGTTCATACCGGGTGTCGAGCGGGAGTGCGGGCATCCTGGCCTAGGTGGCGGGCAAATCTTACCATCCCGCTAACCATCCCGGGTTCGCTACCGCGCCGCCACCTTCGTGCCGCCGTCGGACGCGGTCAGGTAGGCGAGGATCGCCGGCACGTCGCCCTCCGCGATGTCGGCGTGGTAGACCTCGCGCATCTTGGTGATCGTCGCCTGCCACTGCGCCGCGGTCAGCGACGGCTGGTTCAGCACCATGCTGGTCGAATGGCACGCGGTGCAATTCGCGTTGATCGCATCCGCCGACGCGCCGCCCGGGAACCGCGCCTCGTCGATCGGCATCGCCACCGCGGTCGACACCAGCGTAAACCCGCCGGCGGCGACGCTGCTCGGCGGCGCGGCGGCGGGGACGATCCGCTCGGGCGCCTTGCGCCGATCGGGGGTGCCGATCGTGGTCAGCATCAGCGCCGCACCGCCGATGACCACCGCGCACAGCGCACCGATGCCGAAGCTCTTCATGCCGTCATCCTCATGCGATCACGATGTCGGTAGCCTCGACCACCCCCCGCATGAAGCCGCCCGGGTTCCAGTTGGCGACCATCGGCTGCGCGGTCCCCGCGGCGTTCCAGCACCGCGTCAGCAACGTCGCGCGGCCGCGACCGCGCAACGGCACCTCGGCATCCCAGCGCCGGAAGCTGTAGCGTCCGTGATCCGGCCCCAGCGCCGCGCGGTGCCAGCGCCGGCCGCCGTCAGCGGAGACGTCGACCCGCGCCACCCCGTGGTCGCCGCCCATCGCGATGCCGCCGAGCGGGATCGTCGGCGTGAAGCCGATCGTCTGCCCCGGCGCCAGGCTGGTCACCCAGCTGCGCGGCACCATGCGGTTGATCGGTTCGCTCGGGAAATCCTTGGTGCCGGGGGCGACGTTCGCCTGCGGCGTCGTCGGGATCTTGTATGCCTTCGCCATCCAATATTGCTCGTCGGCGCCGGTCAGCACCTCGATGTCGTCGAGCATCTTGACCCAATAGGTCGAATACCAGCCGGGCACGACCAGCCTGATCGGGAAGCCATTGAGCAGCGGCAGCTGTTCGCCGTTCATCGCGAAGGCCAGCATGACCTCGCCGTCGCGCGCATGATCGAGCGCGAGGGTCTTGGCGAAATCGGGCGCGCCCGGGGTCGCCGGCCGATCCAGTCCGCCGAAGCGCACCGCGGTCGCCCCCGCGCGAACCCCGGCGAGATCGAGCACGTCGCGCAGCCGAACCCCCATCCAGCGCGCATTGCCCATCGCGCCGTGACCCCATTGCGCGCCGGGCACCCGCGGGGAGAAGAAGCCGCGCGAATTGCCCGAACATTGGTTCACCGCCGCCAGCTCGACCCGCGGCATCCGCAGCAGTCGCGCGAGCGACAGCGACAAGGGCCGGCCGACCGCGCCGCGAACCTTCAACCGGAACGTGCCGACGTCGATCGAGCTCGGGATGTCGGCATAGTGCCAGCGCACGAAGAACCGGTCGTTCGGGGTGAAGACGTCGCCGTCGAACGCCGACATCGGCGTTTCCAGCAGCGGCGGCGTCGCGCGCTGGAGGATCATCGTGCCCTTGCCCGGAAAGGCGCCGGTCAGCGGCCGTTCGTCGCGCGCGCCGCGAAAGCCGAGCCGTGCCAATTCCTGGGCGAGCGCCGGCGCAGCGAGCGCGACGCCGCCGACGCCGAGCGCGGCGAGCATCCGACGCCGGCCGGTCGCGGTGGCGAGTGCCATGTCGAAACGATCCATCACCGCTTCCTGCCCCAGCTTGGCGCCTGCGTCGATGCCCTCACCGCTCAACCCGCCGCCGGGTTCAGCTTGTCCTCGGTCTGGGTGAGGAAATCGTCCGCGTCGTGGCGTTCGCGCAACTGGCTCGCGGGATCGCCCATCACCCGGTTGACCATCCGCCCGCGCTGCACCGCGGGCCGTGCGCCGATCGCGTCGGCCCAGCGCTGGAGGTTCGTGTATTCGTGCACCTGGAGGAACTCGCCGGCCTCGTAGAGCAGCCCCTTCGCCATCCCGCCATACCAGGGCCAGACCGCGATGTCGGCGATCGTATAGTCGCTGCCGCCGAGATACTCGCTCTCCGCCAGCCGCCGGTCGAGCACGTCGAGCTGGCGCTTCGCCTCCATCGCGAAGCGGTCGATCGCATATTCGATCTTGGTCGGCGCATAGGCATAGAAATGCCCGAAGCCGCCGCCGAGATAGGGCGCGCTGCCCATCTGCCAGAACAGCCACGACAGGCATTCCGCGCGCGCCGCGCCGTCGGTCGGCAGCAGCGCGCCGAACTTCTCGGCGAGGTACATCAGGATCGATCCCGATTCGAACACCCGCACCGCGGGATCGACGCTGCGGTCGAGCAGCGCCGGGATCTTGGAATTGGGATTGATCGCGACGAAGCCGCTGCCGAACTGGTCGCCCTCGTTGATGCGGATCAGCCAGGCGTCGTACTCCGCGCCCGCATGGCCGAGCGCGAGCAGTTCCTCGAGCATCACCGTCGCCTTCACCCCGTTGGGCGTCGCGAGCGAATACAGCTGGAGCGGGTGCTTGCCGACCGGCAGCTCCTTGTCGTGGGTCGCGCCCGCGATCGGCCGGTTGATCGCGGCGAAGCGGCCCCCGCTTTCCTTGTTCCAGGTCCAAACGCTCGGCGGGACATAATCGGCTTGGTCGGTCATGATGGGCTTTCCAATTGCGCCGGGCGCTACTCGCCGGGCCGGTAGGTGCGTTCGACATGCCCGGCGAGATCGGCCGGGGTCAGGTAGATGGGGCGCAACCGGCCGCCTGCATAGCGTTCGATCTGGTCGGCGAAGTGCGGCGAGCGTGGATCGCCGCTCTCGCCGCCCGCCATCACCGCCCAGGCGCGCGGGGTCGCGCCGAACGAAACCACCGCGACGAAGCTGTTGCCGCTGGTGCCGTAATATCGCTTGGTGTTCGGGTATGATTTGGCGCCGAACGAGGCGAGCGATCCCCATTGTGCCGAGGTGAAGGGCACCGGAACGCTCGGCCGACGATCGTCGAAATGCGGCTCGATCACAGCGTCGAGCCGCTGGAACCGGTTGATCTCGCCCCATGCCACGCGCCAGTCGCCGAAGTCGCGACCGAGCGTCGCCACCGCCTGCGTCAAGGCCGCCAGCTTGGCGTCCGCGCCGACCCGGACGCCAATATAGTCGGGCACGTTCATCCCTGCCGCGCGTGCCGCGGGGCCGACCTGCCGCCACAGCGCATCGCCCCAGAATACCGCCAGCGCGGTCGGGGTCGATGCCGCCGACCAGCGATAGTCCCAGCCCTTCAACAACGCGATCGGGTCGGCCAGCACGCGCTTGCGCGGATCCGCCGCGGGCAGCGCCGCATGCGCTGCAACGAGCTGCGGGATCAGCGTCGCGAACGCGGGCAGGTAGCTGTCGTACGCCGCGACCATCAGCCGCTCGGCGGTGAAGTCGTGCCGGTCCTTCAGCAGCAGCGCCGCATGCACCCCGCGCGCATTCTGGCCGGCAGTGTCCATGTAGCGCGGGAAGTCGGCCGCCCTCGGGCTGTCCGCTCCCGCCGCGGTCCACGGCCAGTTGTTGGTGTTGACCACATAGCCGACCCGCGGCCTCACCGCCTGCGGCAGGCTCGCGAGCGGGTGCAGCCCATGCCAATCGGTCGCGGGATCGGCGCCGTCGACCGCGTGGGTATAATCGAACCGGTCGCTCCGCCGCGGCACGAATTGCGGGTGGAGATACGCGATCTCGCCCGCCGCATCCGCCAGGATCGTCGCGTTGGACGAGTTGGCCCGCCGCGCGGACACCTTCACGAACGACGCCACGTCGCTGGTCTTGGTCCTCAGCCAGCTCTGTTCGAGCGCCAGCACCGGCCGCCACATCAGGGCGGTCGCGATCCGCCGATCCCCGCGCGCGGCCACGATCGGGCCGTGATGCGTGTGCAGGGTCGTGAAGCTGCGCGAGGCAAGCTTGCCCTCTGCGGTGCGGTAGGCGATCGTCACCGGACGGCGCATCACCGCCCGCACCGCTCGCCCATAGCGGTAGCCGAGCCGCGCGCCCCGCCCCCGCACGATCGTCTCCGCGAATTCGTCGACCGAATCGACCCCCGACGAGGTGTGCATCCACCCGATCCGCGGGTTGAACCCCTGGTAGATGAAGAACTGCCCCCAGGTCGACGCGCCATAGGCGTTCAGTCCCTCGCCGCTGCGCATCTGCAATTCACTGCGGAAATAGAAGCTGGTGTGCGGGTTGATCAGCAGCAGCGTGCGACCGTCGGCGGTGTTGGCGGGCGCGATCGCGATGCCGTTCGACCCGCGCGGTTCCTGCGGGATCATGCCGATCTCCTCCGGGGTCGGTGCCACCCGCGCCTGGCCGTAAAAGGCGGCGAGCTCCGACAGGGAGATCCGCTCGATGTCGCCCCCGATACTGCCTTCGGTGAAAGACAGCGCCATCCACGGCTCGAACCGGGTCAGCACCCGCGGCTTCACCGACGGATGCGTTGCGAGATAATGGTTCAGCCCATCCGCCCATGCGGTCATCAGCGTCCGCAGCCAGGCCGGGCTGGCGCGATACTGCGTCTGCAGCGATGCCGGATCGACGAACAGCCGCTGGCGCAGATCCTGCCAGATCGCGCCCTCGCCCTCCGCCTCCGCGGTGCGCCCGAGCGCGGTGAGGTAGTTCGCCTCGATCCGTGGGAAATCGTCCTCGGCCTGCGCATAGATCGCGCCGAACACCGCGTCGGCGTCGGTCTTGCCGGTGACATGGGCGATGCCGTGATCGTCGCGGACGATCGTCACGTCGCGGGGCATGGCGAAGGCCGGGGTGACGATCGCGGCGAGCAGGAACAGCGGAGCGCGGTGAAGCTTCATGGCGCGAGGCTAGAACCCGCCCGCGGCCGCGACAAGGCGGCGGTTGTTGCGCGCCATGCCGGTTTCTGTTTCTTGCCACAGATGCAAGATTTCGCCTCGCTGCTCGTCCCCGATCGCGGCCAGCCCGCCCGCACCATCGAGATCGTCACCGCCGACTCGCTGGAGCCCTGGCTGGCCCGCCATCCTGCCGCCACCCGCGCCGGGCTTGCGGGGCAGCGCTTCACCGGCAAGCCCGGCACCCACGCGATCCTCGCCACGCCCGAAGGCTGGAGCGTGGTCGCGGCGATCGACGACCCAACCTCGCCCTGGTCGCTCGCGACGCTCGCCGATCGCCTGCCTGAGGGCAGCTACCGGGCACCCGGCGCCGAAGGCGGGGCGCTCGGCTGGCTGCTCGGCCAATACCGGTTCGATCGCTATCGCCAGGCCGACGATCACGGCGCGCGCGTGCTGCTCAGCGCCGACGCCGCCGCGATCGACGAGACCGTCCGCCTCGCAGCCGCCACCGCCACGGTCCGCGACCTCGTCAATACCGGCGCCGGCGATCTGGGGCCCGCCGAGCTCGAGGCCGAGGCCGAGGCGCTGGCGAAGCGGTACGGCGCCACCGTCACGACGACCCGCGGCGATGCGCTGGCGCAGGGTTATCCGATGATCCACATCGTCGGCCAGGCCGCGAGCCGCGACCGCGCACCGCGACTGATCGAACTGGAATGGGGCGACCCCGCCCATCCCCGCGTCGCGATCGTCGGCAAGGGCGTGTCGTTCGACACCGGCGGTCTCGACATCAAGCCGTCCGCGGGCATGCGGCTGATGAAGAAGGACATGGGCGGCGCCGCCCACGCGCTCGCGCTCGCCGGGTTGGTGATGGCGGCGCGGCTGCGGGTCCGGCTGCACGTGCTGATCCCCGCGGTGGAAAACGCGATCGCCGGCAACGCCTTCCGCCCCGGCGACGTGCTGCCGAGCCGGCTCGGGCTCACCGTCGAGAACACCAACACCGATGCCGAGGGCCGGCTGATCCTCGGCGACGCGCTCGCCAAGGCGGCGGAAGCCGATCCGGCGTTGATCCTCGATTTCGCGACGCTGACCGGCGCCGCCCGGGTCGCGCTCGGCCCCGATCTGCCGCCGCTGTTCACCGACGACGACGTCCTCGCCGACGAGCTGCTCGCGGCGGGGGTCGCCGCCGAGGATCCGCTGTGGCGGATGCCGCTATGGGATGGGTATGACGACCTGCTGAAGTCCGACATCGCCGACCTCGTCAATGCCCCCGACGGCGGCTTCGCGGGCGCGATCACCGCCGCACTGTTCCTTCGCCGGTTCGTGCCGGCGGGCATCCCCTGGGCGCACATAGACGTCTTCGCCTGGCGCCCCACCGCGAAACCCGGCCGTGCCAAGGGCGGCGACGCCTATGCCCTTCGCGCGACCTTCGCGGTGCTGAAGGCGCGCTACGGGGGGTAGCCGGAAGCCCCCAGACCACCGTTCGTGTCGAGGCGCTGTTGTGACGCGCCAACCATCCCTCGATACGGGCTCTCGATACGCTGCTGGCGCAGCTACTCGATCCCTACTCGGGACGAACGGAGTGGGTTAGAAACGATCACGTCGGCAAGCCCACCAACGCGCATCCTCCCCTGGAAGGGGAGGTGGCTGGCGCATGCCAGACGGAGGGGTGACGCCCTGTCCGGATAGCGGGTCACCCCTCCGTCAGGGCAGCGCCCTGCCACCTCCCCTTGCAGGGGAGGATCACTTCGGAAGCACGCCCCTACAGCCCCGCCGCGCCCTCGATGATCGGCACGAACTTCGCCGCGGTCAGGCTCGCGCCGCCCACCAGCGCGCCGTCGACATTCTCCAGCGCCAGGATCGACGCCGCGTTCGCGCCGGTCACCGATCCGCCGTAGAGGATCCGCACCCCGTCCGCGCGATCGCCGATCAGCATCCGCAGCTTGGCGCGTGCGATCGCGTGGATCGCGGCGATGTCCTCGGGGGTCGGGGTGCGTCCGGTCCCGATCGCCCAGCGCGGTTCGTAGGCGAGCGTCAGCCAACTGCCGTCGGCGTCGTCCGGCACCGATTTCTCGATCTGCGCCTGGACGATGCGCTCGGCACGGTCGGCGTTGCGCTCCGCCTCGGTCTCGCCGCAGCACAGGATCACCGACAAGCCCGCACGGTGCGCCGCCGCCGCCTTCGCCCAGGCGTCGTGGCTGGTCTCGTGCTGGTCGGCGCGGCGCTCGCTATGCCCGACGATTGCGAAGCGGGCGCCCGCCTCGCGCACCATCGGCGCCGAGACGCAGCCGGTATGCGCGCCATGATCCGCCTCGTGGACGTCCTCGGCACCGATCGACAGCGTCGGCACGCGGTCCGCCGCCGCCGCGATCAGCGTGAACGGCACCGCGACGCCGACGTCGACCTGCGGCGCCGCCTGTGCTGCCGCCGCGATCGCGTCGAGTTCGGCCAGGCTCGCCCGGTCGCCGTTCATCTTCCAATTGCCCGCCACCAGCTTGCGCCGCATCATCGCACGTCCCCGCCCGTTTCTTTGCCGTCGCGATGCAGCGCGCCACGCTTGATGGCAAGCCGCCTGCCCCCTAAAGCAGCGCCTTTCCCCGTTCCGCGATCGGCCAATCATGCTCACCTTCTTCCGCCGGATCATCAATTCCAAGGCCGGCGTGATCGTCACCTTCGTCGTGCTCGGCGTGATCGCGCTGGCGTTCGCGGCTGGCGACGTCACCGGGCTGCGCAACGGCGGCGGCGCCGTCGCGGGCAACAGCGTCGCCAAGGTCGGCGATCAATCACTCACGGTCGCCGACTTCAAGTCGCGGATCGGCAGCGCGCTCGAGAATGTCCGCCAGCAGCAGCCGACGATCGACATCACCCAGTTCATCGCGCAGGGCGGCTTCGAAGGCGTGCTCGACCAGATGGTCAACAGCCTCGCGCTCGCGCAGTTCGGGCGCGATCAGGGCATGGTCGTCAGCAAGCGCGCGGTCGACGGCGAGATCGCCAGCATTCCCGGCCTGCAGGGCCCGACCGGCAAGTTCGATCCCGCGATCTACCAGCGGCTGCTCGCCCAGCGCCGCCTGACCGACGCGCAGGTCCGCGTCGAGATCGAGCGCGACGTGCTCAGCACCCAGCTGACCCTGCCGACCGTCGGCGCGACCCAGGTGCCGCTCCAGATCGCGCTGCCCTACGCCTCGCTGCTGCTCGAAAAGCGCGCGGGCCAGGTCGGCTTCGTGCCGGTCGCGGCGATGGGCGCGGGCGCGACGCCGACCGCGGCCGAACTCGACACCTTCTACCGCCGCAACGTCGCGCGCTACACCGTGCCGCAGCGGCGGGTGATGCGCTACGCCCTGGTCACCCCCGCGATGGTCGCGGCGAAGGCGGTGCCGACCGACGCCGAGATCGCGCAGGCCTACAAGGCCGACGCGGCGAAATACGCCGCCGCGGAAAAGCGCACGATCAGCCAGGTCGTCGTGCTCGACCAGGCCGGTGCCAATGCAATCGCCGCGCGGGTGAAGGGCGGCACCGCCATCGCCGACGCCGCCCGCGCCGCCGGGCTCGAAGCCTCGACCCAAACCGCGGTCGACAAGTCGACCTACGCGGCCGCTACCTCCGCCGCGATCGCGGACAGCGTCTTCGCCGCCGCGCGCGGCGCGGTGATCGGCCCGGTCCGTGGGCCGCTCGGCTGGACCGTCGCGCAGGTCGGCGCCATCCAGCAGGTCGCCGGCAAGACGCTCGCCGAGGCACGCGGCGAGATCGTCACCGCGCTTACCACCCGCAAGAGCGCCGACGCGTTGAGCGCGCTGCACGATTCGCTCGACACGTCGCTGGCGAGCAATGCCACCTTCGACGAATTGGTCGGCGACCAGAAGCTGCAGCCGCTGACCACGCCCCAGCTGACCGCCGGCGGCACCGATCCCGACATCGCCGGCTCCAAGCCCGATCCTGCGCTGGCGCAGGTCGTCGCCGCCGGCTTCCAGAGCCAGGAGGGAGATCCGCCCCAGCTGGTGCAGACCGGCGCCGACGGCAGCTTCGCGCTGGTCGCGCTCGGCCGCATCGTGCCCGCCGCGCCCCGTCCCCTCGCGCAGGTCCGCGACACGGTGGCGCGCGACTTCGCCGCCGATCGCGCCCGCAGCGCCGCGCGCCAGCTAGCCAATGCGATCGTCGCCAAGGTCAATCGCGGCACCCCGCTCGCCCAGGCGATCGCGCAGGCGGGCGTACCGCTGCCGGCACCACGCCCGCTCGGTGCGTCGCGGCTCGATCTCACCCAGAACCGCGAAGGCGCGCCGCCCCCGCTGGCGCTGATGTTCTCGATGGCACAGGGCACCGCCAAGACGATCGAGGCGCCGGGCAGCACGCCGGCTCAGGCCGGCTGGGCGATCGTCAAGCTCGACCGCATCGACCGCGGCAACGCCGCCAGCCAGCCGCAGATCGTCAACGGTGCCCGCGGCAGCATCGGGCGGTTGGTGGGCCGCGAATATGCCGAACAGTTCGCGCGCGCGGTCCGCACCACGGTCGGCGTCAAGACCGATCCCGCGGCGCTCGCACGCGTCCGCGGCGAACTGACCGGCGCCGCGGCTCCGGCCAACTGACATCGCGATGACCGACGCGCAGGCGGCTCTCGCGGCCGGCAAGCCCGGCTTCGTCTGGCGCTGCCAGGTCGCGGATACCGAAACCCCGGTTGCCGCGGCGCTGAAGCTGATCGAGCCCGGCCGCGGCGATTTCCTGCTCGAATCGGTCGAGGGCGGATCGACCCGCGGGCGCCACAGCCTGATCGGCCTCGCCCCCGACCTGGTGTTTCGCGCGAACGGCGGCGCCGCGGAGATCAACCGCCGCTGGGCTTACGACCGAGACGCATTCGCGCCCGCCACGCAGCCGACGCTCGCCGCGCTCCGCGCGCTCGTCGCCGAATGTCGCGGCGACGTTCCGGCGGGGCTGCCACCGGCGCTGTCCTGCCTGGTCGGCTATTTCGGCTACGAGACCGTCGGCCTGGTCGAGACCCTGCCGCAGCCCGCCGCCGACACGCTCGCGCTGCCCGACATGATCTTCGTGCGGCCGACCACGATCCTGGTGTTCGATCGGCTCGCCGACACGCTCTACCTCGTCGCGCCGGTCTGGCCAACCGATGGCGCCGACCCCGCAGCGCAGGTCGCCGCGGCGGAGGAAAGGCTCGACGCGGTCGCCGCGCGCCTCGCGGGCACCCCGCTGCCCGTCGCCATCGACGCGCCCGCGTGCGCCACCGACTACACGCCCGCGCTGCCTGCCGGCCGCTACGGCGAGATGGTCGCGGCGGCCAAGGACTATATCCTCGCCGGCGACATCTTCCAGGTGGTGCTGGCGCAGCGCTTCAGCACCCCCTTCGCGCTGCCGCCGTTCGAGCTCTATCGATCGTTGCGGCGGATCAATCCCTCGCCCTTCCTCTACCATCTCGACCTGCCGGGCTTCGCGCTGATCGGATCGAGTCCCGAGATCCTCGTCCGCGTCCGCGACAATCGCATCACCATCCGCCCGATCGCGGGCACCCGCCCTCGCGGCCGCACCGCGGCGGAGGACGACGCCAACCGCGAAAGCCTGCTCGCCGATCCGAAGGAGCGCGCCGAACACCTGATGCTGCTCGATCTCGGCCGCAACGACGTCGGCCGCGCCGCCGCGCCGGGCAGCGTCCAGGTCACCGACAGCTACGGCGTCGAGCTGTACAGCCACGTCATGCACATCGTCTCCAACGTCGTCGGCAATCTGTCTCCTGCGCACGACGCGCTCGATGCACTGTTCGCGGGCTTCCCAGCCGGCACCGTCAGTGGCGCCCCCAAGGTCCGCGCCTGCCAGATCATCGCCGAACTCGAACCCGAACGCCGCGGCGCCTATGCCGGCGGCGTCGGCTATTTCTCGCCCGACGGATCGATGGACTCGTGCATCGTGCTCAGGACCGCAGTGGTGAAGGACGGCACCATCCACGTCCAGGCCGGCGCCGGCATCGTCGCCGACAGCGACCCCGCGTCCGAACAACGCGAGTGCGAGGCGAAAGCCGGCGCGATCCTGGCGGCCGCCCGCGAGGCTGTGGAGCGCGCGGCAGCGGGGAAGTACGGGCAGTAATCGCTGACATACGATCGAATAGCGAACAGTTAGATGCTTAGTGAAGTGTTCGTTATTTTGCTTGAAAGCTAGCCTATAGTTCATCTCGCTGTGTTAGTACTTTCACGTTGTACCAAAACAAGTTGGGCGCCATTGCTTCGGTATAGGATATAAGCTCTTTTCCCCTTGGCGGTTCACGCTGCAGGGGGAAAAATGATGGCCATCGACAAGGGTGTTCGGCGCTTTCGGATCATGGGCTCGGCGGTAAGCGCGCTACTGCTCGCCACCGGATCGATCGCGCTATCTACCGCGGCTCATGCTCAGGGCTTTTCGAGCTTCTCGGCGACCGGCATCGTCGTCGACGATAACGGCAAGCCGATCGCAAACGCGACGGTTACCGCCCGTTCGGACGATCAGGGGTTCTCGCGCAGCGCCAGGACCAACAAAAGCGGCAGCTACACGCTGCCCGAATTGCGTGAGGGGCAATATACCTTCAGCATCGAAGTAGAGGGCTATGCCCCGTACTCCGAGTCAGGTGTTCGCCTTGCTACTGGTTCGGCGGGCAACGAGTTCCGTCTCGCGTCGATCGGTACCAGCGGCGACATCCTCGTCACGGGTCGCCGGGTCGCCACATCGGAGTTCGATCTTACGACGACGGGGCAGGTCATCAACGTCGCCGATGTCGCCACCCGTATCCCTGTGGCACGCAGCCTCGCCGCGCTCATCCAGTTGGTGCCGGGCACCAGCGCGGGTTCGGGAGCGTTCAACAATCTGTCTTCGGTAAATGGCGGCGCGGTGTCGGAAAATGCCTTTTTCATCAACGGCCTCAACATCACCGATTTCCGCAAGGGCCTGTCGCCCGTTGAAGTACCGTTCGAATTCTACCAGACGATCGAGGTAAAGACGGGCGGCTACGCCGCGGAGTTCGGTCGCACCACCGGCGGTTTTACCAGCGCGACGTCGAAATCCGGTTCCAACGAGTTCCACGGCGGCTTGCTGATGACCTGGAATCCAAATGGACTGCGTTCTAACCGGCCTAACACCTTTTTTTCAGATAACAATGGCGGTGCCAGCGAATATCGGTCAGTGATCGCGCAGCTTTCCGGCCCGATCATCAAGGATCACCTGTTCTTCTACGGTCTTTATCAGGCGCGCAACAATACCTCCAGCGCGGCGGGCAAGCAGTTCCTTGGGGATCCGCGTAATCAATCGCAAGTCGACGATCCGGCGCAATATCTGGGGACATCGCGCAGCTACTCGCGATCCGACACACCGTTTTACGCGGCCAAGATCGATGCCATCATCACCGACGGCCAGCGACTCGAATTTACTTACTTCAACACCCGCTACCGGAGCAATACCAGCACGTTCGGCACGAGTGCGGGTACTCTCGCCGATCGCTACAATTATCGCACGAATTCTGACGGACCGTATACGGGTGGATCCAAGCAGACGTTCGGTGGCGCCAATTATGTTGGTCGCTATACCGGCGTGTTCACGAATTGGCTGACGTTATCCGCTGCTTACGGTCGCAACGAAAACATCGCATCCTTTGAATCGTTCAACGCGACCAACGTCAGCACGCCATCGGTAATCGACAGCCGTGATCCACTGAGGATCGTGCCGTTGACGATCGCCGGGGGCGGTCGGGGCAGCGATCTCGATGTCCGCAAATTCTACCGAGCGGATGCCGACCTGCGTTTCAAGATGCTGGGCTCGCATCATATCCGCTTTGGGTATGATCGAGAGGCGCTGTCATCGACTTCGTTCAGCCAAGGCACCGGCGAAGGTCTAAGCTACAACATCTTCTCGGCACGTGCCGGGAACATCTACGGCCTCGCACCAGGCACCCAATATGTTCGTCAGACCCGCTACTTCCAAGCGGGTCAATTCGCCTCTAGCAACGAAGCATTCTACATCCAAGACAGCTGGTCGTTGATCAGCGACCGCTTGAACCTGAATGTCGGCATCCGGAACGATCGCTTCTCCAACGATAACGCGTCCGCTGAGACCTTCTACAAGAGCGGAAATCAATGGGGGCCCCGCCTGGGCTTCACCTTCGACCCTATCGGGGAACGTCGCGACAAGATCTATGGCAGCTTCAGTCGCATGTACTTGCCGGTGGCGTCCAACACCAACATCCGCCTGACCGGCGGCGAATTCTTCTACACGCGTACCAATCTCTTCGGTGGGCTTGGCGCAGGCAACATACCGATCCTCGGCGCACCCGTGCTTTATCCTACGGCCGGAAATTGCCCCGATGACAACGTTCGGAACTGCTCGGTCACCGGGGACGGCAAACCCAAGGACGCCGAGACGACGGTCGCCCGCGACCTGATGCCGCAATCCGAGGATGAATTCATCCTCGGCTACGAGAAACGATTGGGAGCCAAGTGGCGCGTCGGCGCCTTCTTCAACTATTCGAAGCTGAACGAAGTTCTGGAAGACTCTGCAATCGACGCCGCCGTGAACAATTATTGCAAAGCCGAAAAGATCACGGGCTGCGACTCGGTTTGGGACGGGTTCCACCAATATGTTCTCATCAATCCGGGTCGCGGCGCGTCGATCACGCTCTCGGATCCAGTCAACGGAGAGCAGACGCTGCGTACGGTGGCGTTCACCCCGGAACAACTCGGATACCCCAAGGCCGAGCGAACCTACAAGGCGATGACCTTCGAAGCGCATCGTGAATTCGATGGCGTCTGGAGTCTGGACGCGTCGTACACCTTCTCGAAGACAATCGGCAATTACGAGGGCGGCGTTAAGACCGACAATGGCCAGAGCGACACCGGCCTGACCACCGACTTCGACCAGCCCGG
The DNA here is from genome assembly GCF_052567495.1 of Sphingomonas sp. Tas61C01. Lineage (NCBI taxonomy): Bacteria > Pseudomonadati > Pseudomonadota > Alphaproteobacteria > Sphingomonadales > Sphingomonadaceae > Sphingomonas > Sphingomonas sp. Tas61C01. The sequence continues at coordinate 268,564 of NZ_CP199583.1, read as the reverse complement.
CCTGACCCTCGGCACCTACGGTTATTCACCGAACGACAAACGCCACGTCATCAAGTTGGCCGGCAGCTACCAGATCGGACCAGTCAACGTCGGCGGCGTCTTCCAGGCCTATGCGCCGCGTCGTTATGGCTGCATCGGCCAGGTTCCGATCGGTGTGGATCGCTACGCAGCAGCTTACGGTGCCTCCGGGCTATTCTGCCAGGTCAGACCCGACGGCAGCATCAACACCGAGCCAAATACCACGACACCGGTCGCGCTGATCCGTCGTGGTTCGGTCTTCAAGAGCGATTGGCTATTCATCAACGACGTCGACGTGGCCTATAAATTCAACGTCGGCAAAGCATCGATGACGCTACGCGCGTCGGTCTTCAACGTCCTCAACAGGAAGGCGAAGCTCAACTTCAACGAAACCGGCACGAACGACGAAGGCGTGGCCAATCCCTATTACCGGACGCCTACCGAATACCAGAGCGGCCGCAACGCGCGCCTGCAGCTTGCGTTCAACTTCTGATCGACCGATCGAGCAGCGTTATTATGGCACCCGCGTTGCAGCACCTTGCTGCGCGCGGCGTTCCGCTGCCCAGGCCTGGTTCGTCGCGAGGGCGCAGCCGCTCTGGCCGCCGGTGCCGACCGGCGAGCACGTGTCCGGCAAGCCGCCGGCGACGCGACCGACCTGGTCCATCGTCGCGGTGCGGTTCACCCAGCTCTGGTTCTGCGCCTTGATCGGTGCGTCGTCGCGGAACTGCTTGGGGATGCGATAGGGTTGGTCGAGCGTCGAGCAGACCACGATGTCGCTGTCGGTGCTCGCCGGGCATTTCTCGCCCGCCTTCAGCGTCACGCTGCGGATCCGCTGGGGCGCCGCGCCGGATTCGGTTTGCGCCACCGGCTGGGCCGTGGCCGGAGCCTGCGCCTGCGCCTGCGCCGACGCGAGGGTCGGCAGGGCCAGCAAAGCGACGATCAGCAGCGGACGGAACATCATGATCTCCTTCATCATGCCGAACGTCCGTGATCGCGCATGGCTCCATGCTGAACGACGCGCCGCACAGCGGACCGTCGCCCGCGGTAACAGGCGTTGCGCACGATCCGCCATCGGCTATGGCGCTGCGATGATCCTGGTCATCGACAACTACGACAGCTTCACCTGGAACCTGGTCCATTACCTGATGGAACTGGGCGCCGAGGTCGAGGTCGTCCGTAACGATGCGATCTCCGCCGGCCAGGCGCTGTCGTCGGGCGCCGACGCGTTCCTGATCTCCCCCGGTCCTTGCACCCCGACCGAGGCGGGGGTGTCGCTCGATCTGGTCGCCGCCTGCGCCGATGCGGGGCGGCCGCTGCTCGGCGTGTGCCTCGGCCATCAGGCGATCGGCCAGCATTTCGGCGGCAAGGTCGAACGCGGCGGGCTGATGCATGGCAAGACCTCGGCACTGGTCCATGATGGCAGCGGCGTGTTCGCGGACCTGCCCTCGCCGTTCACCGCGACCCGCTATCATTCGCTGATCGTCAACGACGTCGCCGCGCCGCTGGTCGTGAACGCGCGGACCGAGGACGGGATCGTCATGGGGTTCCGCCACGCGACGCTGCCGATCCACGGCGTCCAGTTCCATCCGGAGAGCATCGCCACCGAACATGGCCATGCGCTGCTCGCCAACTTCCTGCGCGCCGCCGGCATCGCGGTGCGCGCGCCGCGGGACGTCGCGGCGTGACCACGCTCGCGCTGTTGCCCGACACGGCGACGCCGCTGTCGCGCGAGTCGGCGTCGCTGGCGTTCCGCGATATCCTCGACGGCCGCGCGAGCGAGGTGGCGATCGCGGATTTCCTCATCGGCCTGTCCGATCGCGGCGAGACCTCGATCGAGATCGCCGAGGCCGCGCGCGCGCTGCGGGCGCGGATGATCCCGATCGACGCGCCCGCGGGCGCGATCGACGTCTGCGGCACCGGCGGCGACGGCCACCACACCCTCAACGTCTCCACCGCCGTCGCGCTGGTCGTGGCGGCCTGCGGCGTGCCGGTCGCCAAGCACGGTAATCGCGCCGCCTCGTCGAAGGCGGGCGCGGCGGACACGCTCGAGGCGCTCGGCCTCGACATGGCGATCGCGGGAGCGACCGCGGAGGCGAGCCTTCGCGATCTCGGCATCGCCTTTCTGTTCGCGGCGAACCACCACCCCGCGATGCGCCGGATCACCCCGATCCGGCAGCGGATCGGCCGGCGCACGATCTTCAACCTGATGGGGCCGCTCGCCAACCCGGCCAGGGTCAGCCGCCAGCTGATCGGCATTGCGCGCCCCGATTACGCCGGGCTCTATGCCGAGGCGCTCGACCGGCTCGGCACCACCGCCGCACTGGTGGTGTCGGGCGAGGAGGGCCTGGACGAGCTGTCGGGGGCCGGCCCCAGCATCGCGGTCACCGTCGGTGCGGTGCCGCTACCCGCGCAGATCACCCCCGAGGACGCCGGATTGCCGCGCCACCCGATCGCGGCGATCCGCGGCGGCGATCCTGCGCACAACGCCGCGGCGCTGCGCGCGCTGCTCGACGGCGCGCGCGACGGCTACCGCGATGCCGTGCTCCTGAACGCCGCCGCGGCGCTGGTCGTCGCCGGCGCGCAGCCGGACCTGCCCAGTGCCGCCCACGCCGCGGCCGATGCGATCGACGATCGCCGCGCCGCCGACCTTCTCGATCGCTGGATCGCCTACCGATGAACGTCCTCGCCCGGATCATGGAAACCAAGCGTGCCGAAGTCGCTGCCCGAAAGGCGACCACCTCGCTCGCGGATATCGACGCGGGCATCGCCGCGCGCACCAAACCGCGTGGCTTCCGCGCCGCGCTCGATGGGCATCAGGGTCACGCGCTGATCGCCGAGATCAAGAAGGCGAGCCCGTCCAAGGGGCTGATCCGTGCCGACTTCGATCCCCCCGCCCATGCCCGCGCCTATCAGGCCGGCGGCGCCGCTTGCCTGTCGGTGCTGACCGACGAACAATGGTTCCAGGGTTCCGACGACTATCTGATCGCCGCGCGCGACGCCGTGTCGATCCCGGTCCTGCGCAAGGACTTCATGGTCGATCCCTGGCAGGTCACCGAATCGCGGTCGATCGGCGCCGATGCGATCCTGATCATCGTCGCCGCGCTCGACGACGTGCAGATGAGGGAGATCGAGGCAGCCGCGCTCGAATGCGGGATGGACGCGCTGGTCGAGATTCATGACGAGGCCGAGCTCGATCGCGCGCTGGCACTGAAATCACGGCTGATCGGCGTCAACAACCGCGACCTGCGCGATTTCACGGTCGACTTCCAGCGCACCTACGATCTGGTCCGCAAGGCACCGAAGGATTGCACCTTCGTCGCCGAAAGCGGGCTCACCACGCGAGACGATCTCGACAAGATGGCCGCGGAGGGCGTGCATTGCTTCCTGGTCGGCGAATCGCTGATGCGACAGGACGATGTCGAGGCGGCGACCCGCAGCCTGATCGGATGACCGGCCTCACCCATCTCGATGCCGACGGCGCCGCGCATATGGTCGATGTCGGCGGCAAGCAATCGACCGCGCGCGAGGCGATCGCCGGAGGCCGCATCACGATGAGCCCCGCCGCGCTCGCGGCGGTCCGCGACGGCGCCGCGGCGAAAGGCGACGTGATCGCGGTCGCGCGGATCGCGGGAATCATGGCGGCGAAGCGCACCAGCGACCTGATCCCGCTCTGCCACCCGCTGCCGCTCAGCCGGGTCGCGGTCGATCTTGCCTTCGACGACACCGGCATCGTCGTCACCGCGACCGCGGCGACAGACGGCAAGACCGGGGTGGAGATGGAAGCGCTGACCGCGGTATCGGTGGCGCTGCTGACGATCTACGACATGGCCAAGGCGATCGACAAGGCGATGGTCGTCACCGACATCCGCCTGCTCGCCAAGACCGGCGGCAAATCCGAACCCTGGACCGCGCCCACGCGCTGAAGCGACCGGCTCGCCCATGTGGGAGAGCCGGTCGCCTTCGCTCAGGCAAAGGTGACGCGGACCGAGGGACGCCGCACGCCGCGCATCGCCCCGCCGATCAGCGCAAAGCCCAGGATCATCATCGCCCAAGTCGCCGGCTCCGGCACCGCCAGCGCGAACTGCCGGTTGATGTCGTTGTACAGCGCCTTCTGCACGGCGGCAGTCGGATGGGTGCCGTCGAACGAGAAATACCCGGTGCACGCCGGGAACGCCGCCGCACCGCGGCAGGTGCCGCCGTCGGGGCGGGTCGCATCGGGCAGGATCAGCGGCTCGGGCAAGCCGAACGCGCTTGGATCAGCCTGCAGCCGCCCGAAGAAATCGAGATAGCTGAAGCGGAACAACGTCGTGCCATCGGCGAGCGTCAGGCCGGACAGCGCTTCGTTGAGATAGGCTTCGGCCTCCAGCGACGCCGCCAGTCCCGCGCCGGTCGCGACCGGGAACCCGGTGATCAGGATGTTGCGCGCGCCGAGCTTGTTGAGCGTCTCCACCCCGCTCGCATAGTCGGACGCCGCCGCCTTCAGGAACGCACTGTCACTGCCATACCCGGTCGGCGTGCCCGGCTGGATCGCCGCGAAAACGTCGTTGCCGCCGAAATTGAGCACGAACAGGCCAGTCGAATCGACCTTGTTCCCGAGTGCCAGATACTGGTTGTAGAAGAAGAGCTGCTCGCCGAGATCGGCCGACGCTGATGTCGTCGTTGCCCGTGCGCCCCCATAGGCGAAGTTGGTGCCGCCGAGCAGCGATGCGGTGGTCGGCTTTCCGAACAGGTCGATGCTCAGCAGGTCGGTATAGTCGTAGCCATTGGTGAAGCGGCCTTCGAAATACCCTTGAGTCGGGTTCGCCCCCGCACCGAGCTTGAGGATGTTGCCGGCGTCGACCAGGCTGTCGCCGAACACCGTCAACGACGTATAATTCGGCGCAGCCTCGGCCGGCACCGCCATCGCCGCGCTCGCTAGGCACACGCCCAGCGTCAACTTCCAGTTCATCGACCTCTCCCGTTTTTATTATGGTAAACGGATGGTAACACCCCGTTAGAAGGGAAGTAAACGGGCCGTGATCATCGGCGAGGTGACTGGTCGACGACGTAAGACAAACGAGCGGCATTCCCCAACCTCATCGTGCTTTCGCAGACGCGGGAGCCCTTCGCGGGGACCCAATGCGGGTCGCGTTACCGCCGCCCCCGAAACTCGGTGCCAAAACCCGCCCGACCATGCCAGATGACGCCATGAACACGCCACCCACCCTAATCCCCGTCGCCGAAGCGCAACGGCGCCTCTTCGCCGCTGCCGCCCCCGTCGCGGCCGATCATCTTCCGATCGCCGACGCCGCCGGCCGCTGGGCCAGCGCCGACATCCTCGCGCGCCGTACCCAGCCCGCGGCGGACCTGTCCGCGATGGACGGTTATGCGATCCGCTACGACGACCTGCCCGGCCCTTGGCAGGTGATCGGCGAAAGCGCCGCAGGCCGCCCCTATGCCGGGTCGATCGCAGCGGGCGGGGCCGTCCGCATCTTCACCGGCGCCGCGATGCCCGCCGGCGCGGACGCGGTGCTGGTGCAGGAGGAGGCGCGACGCGACGGCGCTCACCTGTCGCTAGATGGCGAGGGCCCCACCCGGCGCGGCGGCAATGTCCGCCGCCGCGGGCTCGACTTCAGCGAAGGCGACCGCCTGATCCGCGCCGGCGACCGGATCACTCCCGCGCGGATCGCGCTCGCGATCACCGGGGGCGCCGCCAACCTCCCCGTACACCGCCGGGTCCGGGTCGCGATCGCCGCGACCGGCGACGAGCTGATCCCGCCCGGTGCGCCGCTGAATCCGCTGTCGCTGCCCGAGGGCAATTCGTCGATGCTCGCCGCGATGCTGGCCGATCTGCCGGTCGAGATCGTCCGCCTCGGCATCCTCGCCGACGATCTCGCGACGCTCACCGCCGCCTTCGCCGCGGTCGATGCCGATCTCCTGATCACCACCGGCGGCGCGTCGGTCGGTGATCACGACCTCGTCCGACCCGCGTTGGAGATCGCGGGCGGGGTGATCGACTTCTGGCGGATCGCGCTGAGGCCCGGCAAGCCGATGATGGCGGGACGATTGGGCGAGGCGATGGTGCTGGGGTTGCCCGGCAACCCGGTCTCCGCCTTCGTCACCGCGGTCCTGTTCGCCCGCCCGCTGATCGCGCATCTTGCGGGTGCCGCCGATCCGCTGCCCCGCACCACCCATGCGTTGCTCGGCGAAGACCTCGCCGCCAACGGCGCGCGAACCGATTACCTGCGCGCCGAACTACGCGACGGGCGCGCCTTTGCCTCGACGATCCAGGACAGTTCGATGCTGCTGACGCTCGCCCGGTCGACCTGCCTGATCGTCCGCGAAGCGGGCGCGCCGCCGGCGTCGGCAGGCGACTCGGCGGAAATCCTCGTCATCGCTTGACGGCTTCCAAGATGTTCCATAGAAGTTCTGCGTCTGTTCTGGACGGAGAATATCCATGCTCACGCGCAAGCAGCACGAGCTCGTCTGCTTCATCAACGATCGGCTCGACGAAACCGGGATCTCCCCGTCGTTCGAGGAGATGAAGGAGGCGCTCGACCTGAAATCCAAATCGGGCGTGCATCGCCTGATCTCGGCGCTGGAGGAGCGCAATTTCATCCGCCGTCTGCCCAACCGCGCTCGCGCGCTCGAGGTGTTGCGGATGCCCGAGCGGCCGGAAAAGGCGGCGCGGGCCAAGCCGTCCACCACCGCGGCGGCGCCCCCCCCCGCCAACGTCCGCGCGGTCCCGCAGCCCGCGAACGACGTCATCGAGATCCCGCTGCACGGCCGGATCGCCGCCGGCGTGCCGATCGAGGCGTTCGAAGGCAGCGCGATGCTCGCGGTGCCGGCGGCATTGCTCGGCAACGGCGAACATTATGCGCTGGAGGTATCGGGCGACTCGATGGTCGAGGCGGGCATCCTCGACGGCGACTATGCGCTGATCCGCCGGACCGAGACCGCACGCGACGGCGAGATCGTGGTCGCGTTGATCGACGACAGCGAAGCGACGCTCAAATATTTCCGTCGGGAGGGCGCGATGATCCGGCTCGATCCCGCCAACCGCGCCTATGATCCGCAGCGTTATCCCCCCGCGCACGTCCGCGTCCAGGGTAAGCTCTCGGGTATCCTGCGCCGGTACGACTGATCCGGTCGAGCACCGGCGGATCGCGCCACGGGTGGCGATCCGCCGGGGCCAGCACCGTCGTCACTCGTTCGCTCCCGAGCGTCAGCGCGATGCCGCCGGTCCGGCGTAGCGTCTTCCTGTCGAGCCGCAGCCAGCGCGGCGTGCAACCGCGCGGCAGTCCGCCTTCGTTGACGACGATGTCCGCCGCCCGGCACGCCGCCAGCAGCGCGGCGCGCGGCACCGGATAGGCGCTGCGCAGCGCCATGATCCGCCACGTCCGCCCGCCGGCGACGAGATCGACCAGGCACAGGTCGCGGCTGCACCGCGCATCGGGCTGTTCGGCGAGCAGCAGTGGTTCGCCGTCCACCCCGCCATTCTCCGCGAGCGTCGACCGCGTATAATCGCCGGCCCGGTCGCGCAGGATCGCCAGCCCGGCGCGGGTCCTGACCGCGACGTGGCGACCGTCACCGGTGATCAGCAGGTCGGGCGGCGGGGTAGCGATCGCCCAGATCGCACCCGCCGCGACCGGGACGATCCCCAGCCGCCGCCAGCGCGTCCGCCACAACGCCAGCCACACGCCGCCGATCACCATCGCGGCGAACGCGCCGTCGGGCATCGCAGGCAGCGCCGCCACCGATCCCGGCGCCGCGGCGACCGCGTGCGCCAGCCACAGCAGCAGCGCGATCGCCCGCCCCGCCAGCCACCACAACGGCCCCCCCACCCCCGCCAGGTCGAGCACCAGCGCCGCCGCCTCCAGCGGCATGATAACGAAAGTGGTCAGCGGGATCGCGACGATGTTGGCGGCGGCGCCATAGATGCCCGCCTTGTGGAAATGGTACACCGCGATCGGCATCAGTGCGATCTCGACCGCGATGCCGGTCAGCAGCAGGGCCGCCAGCCCCCGCGCCGCCCGCCGCCCCAACCCTTCGTCGTGCGGCTCCAGGAATGCGCGGACCCGCGGCTGTTCGTGGATCGCGACGATCGCGGTGATCGCGGCGAAGGACAGCTGGAAGCTCGGGCCCGCCAGCGCCTCGGGCCAGGCGAGCAGCACCACCGTCGCGCCGACCGCGACCAGCCGCAGCGTCATCGCCTCGCGCCCCAGCGCCAACGCGACGAGCACCAGCAGCGCCGCGACGCACGATCGGATCGTCGGCACCTCGCTGCCCGTCAGCAACGTATAGCCGATCGCCGCCGTCGCGCCGGCCAGTGCGCCAATCAGCGGAATCCGCGCATGCAGCGCCAGCCACGGGCTCAGCGCCAGCAACCGCGCCACCACCACCATCGTCGCCGCCACCACCGCGGTGATGTGCAGTCCGCTCACCGACAGCAGGTGCGCCAGCCCCGCGCGTCGCATCGCCTCCGCATCCGCCTCCTCGATCGCGCCCTCGTCGCCGGTCGCCAGCGCCGACGCGATCCCGCCGATGCTGCCGTCGAGCCGCCCGGTGATGTGCCGGGTGAGCGCCGCCCGTGGTCCACCGCCCGCGTCGCCGCCGCGCTCCACCGTCACCGGCGCGAACCCGCGCCCGGTCGCTCCGATCCCGGCGAACCACGCGACCCGTGCGAAGTCGTAGGCGCCCGGCACGGCGGGCTGCGGCGGCGGCATCAACCGCGCGCGCAATCGGATCGTCGCACCGCGCACCGCCCCCGCGGGCACGTCGCCGGTGACCAGATTGACCCTGATCCGCCGCGGCAGCGCAGGGCCCGCCACCGGCGCGAGCGTCAGCCGCACCAGGTCGCGCGCGGCAAGCGGCTCGACCTGCTCGACGCGAGCGCCAAACGCCGCGATCGTCGGCCCCGCCAGCACCGGTGCCGCCACCCGTTCCGCGCGCCACCAGATCAGCGCCAGCCCGATCCCCGCACACAGCGCCGCGACCGCCACCACCCGCGCCGCGCGCCCGGTGCCGCCCGCCGCCGCCCCGGCCAGTGCCAGCGCCACCAAGCCGAGCAGCGCCACCGCCCAGCCCTGCGGATCGGGCACCACGAACCAGCACGCAACCCCGCCGCCGATCGCGACCGGCATCCACAGCGGCAGTTGCTCGCGTTCCGCCTCCAGCAGCCGTTCGATCGCGCGGCCCGCCTCGCGCCACGCGGTTTGTCCGCGCCAGGGGTGCGTGCTAGGGGCCTCGACGGCTGTTTCGGCCAACATGTATCGAACATTGGGAGCACGCTCGGTTGGGCGCAACGAATGATAGCGACGTAGGTATTCGCCCTAGGTCGGACGCCGTGGTCACCCGGTTCGCGCCGTCGCCGACCGGATACCTCCATCTCGGCGGCGCGCGCACCGCCTTGTTCAACTGGCTCTACGCGCGGCATCACGGCGGCAAGTTCCTGCTGCGGATCGAGGATACCGACCGCAAGCGCTCCACCCAGCCCGCGATCGACGCGATCCTCGACGGCATGCGCTGGCTAGCGCTCGACTCCGACGAACCGCCGGTGTTCCAGTTCGAGCGCGCCGCCCGCCACGCCGCGGTCGCGCACGAGATGATCGACCGCGGCCACGCCTATCGTTGCTACATGACCGCGGACGAGATCGCCGCGATGCGCGCCGAGGCCGAGGCCGCGAAGAAGCCGCTCCGCATCCGCAGCCCGTGGCGCGACCGCGATCCCGCGACCGTCCCCGCAGACGCCGCCTATGTGGTCCGGCTGAAGGCGCCGCTGGAGGGCGCGACGACGATCGACGACCGCGTCCAGGGCAGCGTCACCGTCCAGAATGCCGAGCTGGACGACCTCATCCTGCTGCGCTCCGACGGCACGCCGACCTATATGCTCGCGGTGGTGGTCGACGATCACGACATGGGCGTGACCCACGTCATCCGCGGCGACGATCATCTCAACAACGCGTTTCGCCAGCTGCCGATCATCAAGGCGATGGGCTGGCCCGAGCCGATCTACGCGCATATCCCGCTGATCCACGGCACCGACGGCGCCAAGCTGTCGAAGCGCCACGGCGCGGTCGGGATCGAGGCGTATCGCGACGAACTCGGCATCCTTCCCGAAGCGATGGACAATTACCTCCTCCGCCTCGGCTGGGGGCATGGCGACGACGAGATCATCAGCCGCGCACAGGCGGTGGAATGGTTCGATCTGGGCGGCGTCGGCAAGTCGCCGTCGCGCTTCGACCTGAAGAAGCTCGAGAACCTCAACGGCCATTACATCCGCGAGGCCGACGATGCGCGGCTGGCGGGTCTGGTCGCCACGATCGCCCGGCTCGACGGCGACGAAGCGCTCGCTTTGCTGCAGCGCGCCATGCCGCCGCTGAAGCCGCGGGCCGCCAATCTGAACGAACTCGCCGACGGCGCGGCGTTCCTTTTTCACGTCCGCCCGCTGGCGATGGCCCCCGCCGCGGCCGACTTGCTCGGGGGCGACGCGCCTGCCACGCTGGCCGCCGCACACGCCGCGCTTGACGCGGTGCACCACTGGGATACGGAAGCGCTAGAAGCTGCGGTACGGCAGGTCGCGACCGAACAGGGCCTCAAGCTCGGCCAGGTCGCTCAACCCCTCCGCGCCGCACTCACCGGGCGCAAGACGTCGCCCGGCATCTTCGATGTCCTCGTGCTGCTCGGGCGCGAGGAAAGCCTCGGTCGGATCGCCGATCGCATGGCCGCCGGACAGGAAGGACGACTGACATGAGCGACGCCGCGAAAATCTCCCTGGGCGGTAAGGATTTCGAATACCCGGTCATGTCCGGCACGGTCGGGCCGGACGTCGTCGATATCCGCAAGATGTACGCCCAGACCGACGCCTTCACCTATGATCCGGGCTTCACCTCGACCGCGAGCTGCCAGTCGAAGCTGACCTATATCGACGGCGACCAGGGCGTCCTGCTCCACCGCGGCTACGCGATCGGCGAGCTGGCCGAACAATCGACCTTCATGGAGGTCGCGCATCTGCTGCTGAACGGCGAGCTGCCCAACCAGGACGAGCTCGACACCTTCACCTACACGATCAGCCGCCACACCATGGTGCACGAACAGCTCGCGACCTTCTATCGCGGCTTCCGTCGCGATGCGCATCCGATGGCGATCCTCTGCGGCGTCGTCGGCGCGCTGTCGGCCTTCTATCATGATTCGACCGACATCCACGATCCGGTCCAGCGCACCATCGCGTCGCATCGCCTGATCGCCAAGATGCCGACGATCGCGGCGATGGCGTACAAGTACAGCGTCGGGCAGCCGTTCCTCTATCCCGACAATTCGCTCAGCTATACCGGCAACTTCCTGCGCATGACCTTCGGCGTGCCGGCCGAGCCCTATGTCGTGAACCCTGTGGTCGAAAAGGCGATGGACCGGATCTTCATCCTCCACGCCGATCACGAACAGAATGCGTCGACCTCGACCGTCCGGCTTGCAGGCTCCTCGGGCGCCAACCCGTTCGCGTGCATCGCCGCCGGCATCGCCTGCCTGTGGGGGCCCGCGCACGGCGGGGCCAACGAGGCCGCGCTCAACATGCTCCGCGAGATCGGCACCCCCGATCGCATTCCGGAGTTCATCGCGCGCGCCAAGGACAAGAACGATCCGTTCCGCCTGATGGGCTTCGGCCACCGCGTCTACAAGAACTACGATCCCCGCGCGATGGTGATGCAGCAGACGGTGCGCGAAGTGCTCGGCGCGCTCAACGTCACCGATCCGGTGTTCGATGTCGCGATCCAGCTCGAGGAAATGGCGCTGAACGATCCGTATTTCGTCGAGAAGAAGCTGTTCCCGAACGTCGATTTCTATTCGGGCGTGATCCTGTCCGCGATCGGCTTTCCGACCTCGATGTTCACCGTGCTGTTCGCGCTCGCGCGGACGGTCGGCTGGGTCGCGCAGTGGAACGAGATGATCACCGATCCCGACCAGAAGATCGGCCGTCCGCGCCAGCTCTATAGCGGCCCGACCGAGCGTCCCTACGTGCCGGTCGGCCAGCGCTGATGATCGCGCGTCGGATCCTGGTCGGCATCGGCATCCTCATGGCGCTTATGGGGCTGCTGTGGATCGGCCAGGGTCTCGGCTACATCCACTGGCCGGCGTCGAGCTTCATGCTCGACCAGCGGCCATGGGCGGATCGCGGCGCGGTGCTAGCCGTGCTCGGGCTCGTGCTGATCCTCGCCGCCCGCCGCCTTCGGTAGCGTCAGCATGAACCGCGCGCCTTCGTTCGGCGCGCTTTCCACCGTCAGGTCGCCGCCCATCGCCCGCGCCAGTCGCCGCGCGATGTAGAGGCCGAGGCCGTTGCCGCCCGGCTCGGCGGGATCGACCCGCTCGAACTTCTCGAAGATCCGCTCCTGGTCCGCCGGCGCGATGCCCTTGCCCTGATCGTCGACGATCGCAGTGGCGTGCGTCTCGGTCTCGGCGGCGGTCACCGTGATGATCGATCCCGGCGTCGCATAGCGCACCGCGTTACCGATCAGATTGACCATGATCTGCAGCGCCCGGCGGAAATCGCCCGCCGCGGGCACCGACAGGTCCGACACCGGCCGCGCGATCACCACCTCCGCACTCGCCGCACGAACCCCGAGCAGCCCCGCCGCCCGCCGCGCCACGTCGGCCAGGTCGATCGGCTCGGGGCTCAGCGCGAAGTCCGCGCCCTCGATCGCCTGCAGGTCGACCAGGTCGTCGACCAATTCGAGCAGGTGCCGCCCGGCATTGGCGATGTCGGCGGCGTAGTCGATATAATCCTGCTGCACCGGTCCGTCCGCGGCGGCGTTGATGCTGTCCGCATTGGCGATGATCCGCGACAGCGGTGCGCGCAGCACCTTGTCGAGACCGCTGGTGAAGAACGGCGTCAGCGTTCGCGTGCGATCCTCCGCGGCTTCGCCGGCCGGCATCGCGATACCCGTGAAGCCCGCGAAACCGATGTCCGCGCCGCGCCGCAGGTCGGCCGATACCGTCACGCGCTGCCCGGTCGCGCGGATCCGCGCGGGCTGATCGACGAAGGCGCGGCGGCGCGCGATCGCTTCCAGGATGGGGAGCGATCCGTCCTCGGTCTCGTCGAAGCTCAGCAGGATGGTGAGCGGCTTGCCGAGGATCGATGCCAGCTCGATGCCGTCGCCGACGAGGTGCGTCAGCCGCAGCGACGCGTCGGTCTCCCAGCGCAGCGCCGCCGCCGGGGCGCCGTAATCCTGATGATCTGGCGCGATCGTCCGGTGCGGCCGCTGCCATCCGGTCACCGCCAGCCGGACTCGGTCGCGCTCGGGTTGCGCTCGGACCCAAAGGTCGAGCGCACCGTCGCGGTCCGCGACGACAACCCCGCGCGACACGACGATGCCGAGCCGCCGCGCGAGCCGAGCGATCGTCGCCAGCTGCGGCACCGCCACCGGCCGGTCGATCGCGCCACCGGCGCGGTCGTTCAAGCCGGCGATCGCCGGATCGGCACTGACCAGCCGACCTTCGGCATCTACCGTCGCGACCGCGACCACGGCCTCCCGCGTCGGTTCGGCCTCGGTCATGCGAACGGAGCCTCGGCGAGATCGGCGAGCGCGCGCCGCAGATCGGGATGCGTCGCGAACGGCGCCAGCGCTGCCTGCGCAACCTCGGGCGCGATCGCCGCGATCTCGTCGAGCCGATCGGCGAACGCCTCGACATCGCGGGTCGGGTCGGCGTCCGCCAGCGACAGGCCGATCCTCGCGATCGCGGCCCGATCGAGCTGCACCGCGCGCAGTGCCAACCAGAGCTGCGAGCCGTCGGCATCGAGCACGATCCGTCGCATCTGCGCATAATCGAGCCCGATCGCGCGTGCGAGCACCGCGATGAACAGCGCCAGCGCCCGATCGCCGAGAATGTCGACCAGCAGCGTCGGCACCTCACTCGGCCGTGCGTCGATCGCGATCGCCAGCCGTACCGCGAGCGATTCGAGCCGCTCGCCCTCGTCATGCGCGGCGAGGCTGCGCAACGCCGCCTCCTCGATCGCCCGATCCACCAGCGCGTTATCGCCTGCGCCCTCGCGCACCGCCGCGGCGGTCCACCAGACGAGGCGGTGATGATTGTCCGCGGTCAGCTCGCTCCCCGCCGCCATGCCGAGGTCGTTGGCGGTGCGGCGCCGGCTCTGCGCGGCCAGCAGCGCGCCCGCCGCGCTCGCGACGACGCCGTCGCCGACATCGGTCAGGCGAACGACGACGCTCGGCTCGTCGGGCTCGGACACCGCGGTCGGCAGTAGCTCGGCCAGCAGGTCCTGGCGCACCCGGCCGATCAGTTCCTCCATCAACGATCGGTCGCGCAGCACCTGCGACGCGAGCAGCCGGTCCAGCGCCCTCCCCTGCGCCGCGATCAACGCCGCCGCGGCGCCGTCCTCGGCCCAATTGCCCAGCACCCGCGCCGCGTGGCGCCTGATATCGCCCTCGATCGCGCCGACGATCGCGCCGAGCACCGTCGCCAGTGTGAGCCGCGTGCGATCGTCGAGCCGCGCGTCGTCGGGCAGGAAGAAATCGGCGATCGTCCCCGACAGGCGGAGCGCGTCGCGCCGCATGCCGATACGCGCGCGTTGCGCCGCGTCGGCGGCGCTCGCGGAAATCTGGTCGCGCGGGTCTGGCGTGGTCGACATGCTGCCGAACTAGCCCCTCGTCGTTAAAACGACGCTAAGGCTCCCGCACCAGCCGCTCGATCGCCGCCGCGAGCGTCGCCGCTGCATAGACGCCGACAGCGACTAGCCCGGCTGTCGCCACGCCGGGCACTGCGCCCGCGAGCAGCACGAACGGATAGGCGGGCGGCGTTCCCCACCAGGCGGGCACCGTCTTTGGTCGCGCACGCTCGACCAGCCCGGCCGCGACCAGCGCCGCCAGCGCTACCGCGATCGCGCCATGGTCCGCGGTCGCGACGGTCTCACGATATCCGACCAGCAGCACCGCCAGGGCCGGCACCGCCCGCGCGCCCCACGACGCGGTGCGCAGGCTCGCGGGTTCGTCGCGAAGATCGGCGAGCAGCCCGGCGATCGACAGCCCGATCACTGCCACGATGGAGCCGATCAGGCCGACCACCGGACGATCGAACCACAGTGCCGCCATCGATCCGATCGCCATCAGCATCGCCACCGCGATCACCGCCGCCGCCGGAACCGCGCGTCGCACCAGCGGCGCCAGCGCCGGCCGCGCCAGCGGGTTCACCACGAAGCGATCGAACCAGCCGCGCCGCGCCGACACCAAGGCACTCAGCACGGTGCGGCTGCGCGTCTCCATCAGCGCGGCTTGATGCTCGATTCCATGCCCCTGCCGGATCATCTGGTACGGCAGCACGACATGCTGCGCCCCCGCCTGCGACGCGAGCCGCAGCAGCGTCGACTGGACGTCGTAGTCGCGGGGCATTTCGGCGAGTTCGTCCAGGCGTTGCGGCGCCAGTTGCGCGATCCCCGCCCACAGCATGCCGCCGCCGACCCGCTCGAACGCGCCGGCGTCCTGATCGTCGGGGACCACCAACAGCGTGTCGCGCATGTCGTCCGCCGCCATCGCCGCGACCGTCGCCGCGCTCGCGGTCAGCCCGTCGGCGAGCATCACGACCTTGGCCAGCGGATGCAGCTTCTCCGCCGCCTCCGCCGCCGATCGCACCGTGTCGACCGCGATCCCGCGCCGCCCGATCCGGCTCAGCGCGCCGAGCAGTTCGGGGCTGAACCGCGCCGCGATCACCACGATCTGCGACGCCCCCGCCGCGATCAGCAACCGCGCCTGGAACTCGATCAGAGTCAGTCCGCCGAACGGCAGCGTCGCGGTGAGGACACCGGGCCGATCGTCAGCATCCTGTATTGCCAGAAGAAGCCCTGCGAGCATCGCAGCGCTGTTACGGGGTGCCGCCGATGATGCAACCCCGCGGGGGATGCGGGACGGCGTTACAGCCGCTCGATCGCCCGCTTCAGCTTGGCGAGCGTCGCCGGATCGCCGATCGGCGCGGTCACCGCATCGGTCGCGAGCGCCATCAGCCGGATCGCGCCGAAGCTCGCGGCCAAGCCCTTCAGCCGCCACGCAGCCGCCTTCCACGCCTCGACCGTCACGGCCTCCGCCATCAGCGTGTAGGCGCGCTCGGCGCTTTCCACAAAGGCAAGCCGCAGTTCGGCGATCAGCCCGGGCTCGTCGCCCACCGCCGCAGCCAAAGTCGCATCGATCGCACCGGGGTCGTAAGCCATCGTATCGATCTAGCGCTCGGTGCTTAACGAAAGGTTACGCTATTCGCTTTGCCCGTACCGGAATCATGGTAACATTGCCGCTCTACGGGGGGTATTATGATCGTCGATTTCCGGGCTGACACGGGCAAGGGCACGCTTCCGCCTCTGCCGCCACCGCCCCCGATCGGCAGCGACGGCCTCGATGCTCCGGTGATCGAGGTGACCGACCTCTACGAACTCGATTCCGACGACGAGCTCGCGCCGCTCGGTGGTGGCTGGCTCCTCCCCGCGCTGGCGATCCTGGCCGCCTTGGCCTGGATCGGCGCGATGCTGTGGCTCGCACGCGATGCGATCCCGACGCTGGCGCCGGTCGCGCTGGCGCAGTTCGTCGCCGCGCTCGCGGTGCCGCCCATGCTCGTCGGGGTGATCTGGCTGCTCGCCAAGCGCACCAGCCGCGCCGAGGCCCGGCGCTTCGCCGCCACCGCGCGGGCGATGCGGGCGGAGGCGCTGAGCCTCGACCGCACCGTCGCGCTGCTGTCGCGCACCATCGACGCCAACCGCCGCCAGCTCGCCGACCAGGTCGATACCCTGCTCGCGATCGGCGACACCGCCAACGATCGCCTCGCCTCGATCGGC
The DNA here is from genome assembly GCF_052567495.1 of Sphingomonas sp. Tas61C01. NCBI lineage: Bacteria > Pseudomonadati > Pseudomonadota > Alphaproteobacteria > Sphingomonadales > Sphingomonadaceae > Sphingomonas > Sphingomonas sp. Tas61C01. The sequence goes on along the minus strand of NZ_CP199583.1, from coordinate 251,745 downwards.
CAGCGCCTCGCCACCGATATCGGCCAGGCGGACGCGCACGCCCTGAACCTCGCCGACGCCGCATCGGGGGTGCAGTCGAGCCTCGGCGTACTGCTCGCCTCGTTGCCCCGCGCACATGCCGAGACCGAGCAGGTCGGCAAGCTGCTGGAGACCACCGGCCTCTCCGCCAGCCAGCACGCCGCCGCGCTCGATGCGCAGATCGTCGCGCTCGCCGAGCGCGGGCGCGAGGCCGATGCGGTCGCCGGCGGCGCCGCACAGAAGCTCGCCGCGCACATCGTCCGCATGGAGGCGACCAGCGAGACCGCGGGCGCCCGCCTCGAGACCGTCACTGCGGAGATGTCCACCGCGGTCGATGCGCTGCTCGGCCGCACCGCCGACGCGGTCGACGAGGCGCGTAAGGGCATCGCCGCGCAGGGCGACGCGATGCTGGCGATGATCGGCGCGCACCAGGCGACGCTGGAAAGCACCGCGCGCGAGAGCGCCGACGCGCTCGCCCACCGTATCGCCTCGGTGGACGAGGTCATCGACCGCGTCACCGACCGGCTCGAACAGCATCGCGCGGTCGGCGAGGATCTCGTCGCCGGGCTCGGCGCCGGCCTGTCGGGGGTCGAGGATCAGCTCGATCGCCTCCATGTCCAGGGCGTGGACCGCTCGCAGATGCTCGCCGCGTCGATCAGCGCGCTCGGCGGTTCCGCCGACGCGATGACCGAGGCGCTGAAGGCCGGCGAGACGATGGCGACCCGGACGATCGGCACCACCGAAAGCCTGCTGATCGCGCTCGACGCCGCCGCACGCGAGATCGACGAGACCCTGCCCGAGGCGCTCAGCCGGCTCGATCGCCGGATCGAGGCGACCCACGGCATCGTCGTCCAGGCCAAGCCCGAGCTGCTCGCGCTGGTCACTGCCGCGGAGAGCACCCACGACGCGATCGAATCGATCGCCGGGGTCATCGCCGACCAGCGCCGCACGCTCGACACGCTGTCCGCGATGCTGCTCCAGACGCTGACCGACGGCCGCGCCCGCGCCGACGATCTCGGCGGCATGATCGACGAGACGATCGCGCGCACCAACCGCTTCGCCGAGGAGGCCGCGCCGCGCCTGATCGACCTTCTCCTGCGCGTGCGCGACACCGCCGCGGTCGCTGCCGACAAGGCGCGCGAGACGCTGGCGACGGTCATCCCCGAAGCCGTCGACGCGCTGGAAAGCGCCAGCGTCGATGCGATGCGCCGCGCCACCGCCGACACCGTGGAGCGCCAAGTTCGCGCGATCGCCGACGCCAGCGACGGCGCGGTCGACGCCGCCACCCGCGCCACCGAGCGGCTGTCGCTGCAGGTCCAGGCGATCCTCGATCAGACCGCGATCGTCGAGACCCGGATCGAGGACGCGCGCACCGAGCGCGAGGAAGCCGATCGCGACACCTTCGCGCGCCGCGTGTCGCTGCTGATCGAATCGCTCAACTCCGCCTCGATCGACATCACCAAGGCGTTCGCACCCGAGGTCTCCGACAGCGCCTGGGCCGCCTATCTGAAGGGCGACCGCGGCGTCTTCACCCGCCGCGCGGTCCGCATCCTCGACCCCAGCGACGCCCGCGAGATCGCGCGGCTCTACGACGACGACGGGCCGTTCCGCGAATCGGTCAACCGCTACATCCACGATTTCGAAGGCATGCTCCGCACCATCCTCGCCCTGCGCGACGGCACCCCACTGGGCGTGACGCTGCTGTCCTCCGACATGGGCAAGCTGTACGTCGCGCTGGCGCAGGCGATCGAGCGGTTGCGATAGGGAAAGCTGGCCTCCGCGAAAGTCGCCGGGTTCGCCAAATTCGTTCGTCACCCCGAACTCGTTCCGGGGTCCACCGTCCCGCAAAAATCTACGGCTTATGCCCGTGCGGAGCAGTGAGTCCCGGAACAAGGCTCTCCTGACCGAAGTCGAAGGGTTCGGGATGACGGAGTGGGTTACGCAGGGGTCTCGCCTTCGCGGGAGCACAATCGGCTTAGCTTCAGCAATTCATGATCGGTCGGGATAAGCATCAACTTGATCCGAGGTGACGAACTGGTCTTTCGAAGGCTGTCATTCGCCAAATCACGGCATCAAACGTCAAAAGCTTATATAACGATAACAACCACCGGCGATCCGCTGAAGGAACCACCATGACCATCGGCACCTCCGACGCCGCCACCCAACTCGCCGCGATCGCACCGCCACTCACCCGCGTCCCGCCGATCGCTGCAGCAGAATACGCCGCCCGGATCGACCGTGCCCGGTCGCTCGCCGCTGCCGCGGGGGCCAGCGCCCTGCTGGTCCATACCGGCGCCAGCCTGCGCTACTTCACCGGAGTGCCATGGGGTGCGACCGAGCGGATGGTCGCGCTGCTGCTGCCGGTCGCGGGCGAGCCGGTGATGATCTGCCCGCGGTTCGAACGCGGCTCGCTCGAGGCCGATCTCGCGATCGGCGCCGACCTGCGCCTGTGGGAAGAGGATGAGGACCCGATCGCGCTCGCCGCCGATGCCGCCCGGGGGCGGGGCCGCATCGCGGTCGATCCGCTGATGCCCTTCGCCTGGACCGAAAAGCTCCGGGCCCGCGGCGCCACGCTGGTCGACGCCACTCCCGTGATCGACGGCTGCCGGATGATCAAGTCCGCCGCCGAGCTCGCCTGCCTCGCCGAAGCCAAGGCGATGACGCTGGAGGTGCACCGCCGCGCCGCCGCGATCCTTCGCCCCGGCATCGCCGCCAGCGAGGTGATCCGCTTCATCGACGCCGCGCACCATGCGATCGGCGGTGGCGGCTCGTCCTTCTGCGCGGTCCAGTTCGGCCGCGCCACCGCCTTCCCGCACGGCCTGCCCGGCGACCAGCTGCTGGGAGATGACGAGCTCGTCCTCGTCGACACCGGTTGCCGCGTCCACGGCTACCACTCCGACATCACCCGCACCTACGCCTTCGGCACGGTGTCGCAGGAGATCCGCGACATCTGGGAGGTCGAACACGCCGCCCAAGCCGCCGCCTTCGCGGCAGCGGCCCCCGGCGTCCCGTGCGAGGCCGCCGACGAAGCCGCCCGCGCCGTGCTGGTACGCGCAGGTCTCGGTCCCGACTACCGCCTACCCGGGCTGTCGCACCGCACCGGGCATGGCATCGGCCTGTCGATCCACGAAGCCCCCAACCTCGTCCGCGGCGACCGCACCGCGATGGCGTCGGGCATGTGCTTCTCGAATGAACCGATGATCGTCGTGCCCGACCGCTTCGGCATCCGCCTGGAGGATCATTTCCACGTCACCGACACGGGCGCCGCATGGTTCACCGCACCGCAGCCGTCGATCGACCGGCCGTTCGCGCCCTAGATCCTGCCCTCAGGGGGAGGTGGCGCCGCGAAGCGGTGACGAAAGGGAGGCAAGCGCGGAGCCAAGTCGGGAGAGACAGCCAGTCTTCTCCTCCACCACCCGGCTACGCCGAGCGGTCCCCCTCCCCCTGGCGGGAAGGATCGGCAGCAACCGTCACTCCGGCTTGTGGCTCGAGAACAGGTTCAGCATCTCGGGCGTCACCCACCCATAGGTATAATTCGCCACGAACAGCGCGAAGAGCAGCGTCGACAGGATCGTCACCCGCACCGCGAGGCGCACAATGTCGAACTCGTGCGGCGCGCTCTCCGCCTGGCCGGCGATGACCTCGCCGCCGACCTCGTGAGTCGTCCGCACGCCGAACGGCAGCACCAGGAACACCGTGAAGGACCAGAACAGCACGTAGATCGCGATGAGCGAGGTCCAGCGCATCGCGTCAGGCCTCGATCATCAACACATCGACAATCGGCTTCTTGCCGGTCCACCGGGTCGCCACCTTGCGCACTGCGAGCCGCACGTCCTCGCGCAGCCGGTCGCGCTCGCGCCGGCCGCCGCTGCGCATTGCGTCGGCAACCGCCGCGACCGCATCGTCGACGAAGGCGATCCGGTCTTCCTCGACCGGGATGCCTTGCAAGCGCACCTGCGGCGCACCGATCGACTTGCCGTCGCGTCCGATCGCCACCGCGACCGAGATCTGGCCGTTGAGCGATACCCTGCGCCGCTCGTTGATCGTCGTTCCGTCGGATGGCAGGATCACGTCGCCGTCGAGCACCAGCCGTCCGACCTCGGCATTGCCGATCTTCTTGGCGCCGCCGGGCAGCAGTCGCAGGATGTCGCCGTCCGACTGCACGATCGTCTGCGGAATACCTTCCGACAGCCCGAACCGTGCCTGCTCCATCAGATGCCGCATCTCGCCATGCACCGGCACCAGCAGCTCGGGCCGGATCCACTGGTACATCTGCGCGAGTTCGGGTCGGCCCGGATGCCCGGAGACATGGACGTGCGCCTGCCGCTCGGTGACCATCTCGACGCCGCGTCCGGCAAGGATGTTCTGGATCCGTCCGATCGCGACCTCGTTGCCGGGGATCTGCTTGGACGAGAAGATCACGCTGTCGCCCTGTTCGAGCTTCACCGTGTGCGAACCGTCCGCGATCCGCGCCAGCGCCGCGCGTGGCTCGCCCTGGCCGCCGGTCGCGACGATCAGCACCTTGTTGCGCGGCAGCCGCATCGCGGTCTCGGGGTCGACCGTCTCGGGGAAGTCCTTCAGGTAGCCGCACGCCCGCGCGACCTTCAGGATCCGGTCCAGCGATCGCCCGGTGACGCACAGCTTGCGCCCGGTCTCGCGCGCGACTTCGCCCAGCGTCTGCAGCCGCGCCGCGTTCGATGCGAAGGTGGTGACGACGACGCGCCCGCGCGCCTTGGCGATCGCCTCGGCAAGCCCGCGACGAACCGTGCTTTCCGACCCCGATGCCTCGGCGTTGAAGACATTGGTCGAATCGCACACCAGCACGTCGATCCCCTTGTCGCCGATCGCGGCGAGCGCTTCGGGGCTAGTCGGCTTGCCGATCACCGGCGTCGCGTCGAGCTTCCAGTCGCCGGTGTGGAACACCCGTCCCGCCGGCGTGTCGATGATCAGCGCGTTAGGCTCGGGGATCGAGTGGGACAGCTCGACGAAGGTGAAGCCGAACGGCCCGAGCTGGAACGACTTGCCCGGCTGGATCATGTGGAGCTTGACGCGGTTGGCGATCCCCTCCTCTTCCAGCTTGCCGCGGATCAGCCCGGTCGTGAACGGCGTCGCGTACAGCGGCACGCCGAGGTCCTCGGCCAGATACGGCAGCGCGCCGATATGATCCTCGTGGCCGTGCGTCAGCACGATCCCGACCAGGTCGTCGAGCCGATCCTCGATGAACGAGAGGTCGGGCAGGATCACGTCGATGCCGGGATACCCCGCATCGGCAAAGGTGATGCCGCAATCGACCATCACCCATTTGCCGTTACAGCCGTACAGGTTGACGTTCATGCCGATCTCGCCCGAGCCACCCAGGGCGCAGAAAAGGAGTTCGTTATTCTTCGGTGTCATTCATCGCTTTCAAGAAACAGGGGCGCCCGCAGGCCAAGATGGGCGCGAGCACGTCATCCCATATGGGCGCGTTCCCACATCATCGCCAGCCCCTGGATGGTGAGATCGGGCTCGATCACGTCGAACACGTCGGTATTATGCTCGAACAGCGTCGCCAGGCCGCCGGTCGCGATCACATTGGCGGGTCGCGCGATCTCGCGGCGCAGGCGTTCGACCAGCCCTTCGATCATCGCGATATATCCCCAATAGATCCCGATATGCATTTGATCGACCGTGTTTCTTCCGACCACGCTGGCGCTTGCGGGCTTCTCGATCGCGATCCGCGGCAGCTTCGCGGCGGCGGTGACGAGGGCGTCGAGCGACAGGTTGATGCCCGGCGCGATGATGCCGCCTTTGTACGCACCCGAATAATCACTGACGTCGAATGTGGTCGCGGTGCCGAAGTCGATCACGATCAGGTCGCCGGTGTGGAGCGCGTGCGCCGCGATCGTGTTGACCGCGCGATCCGCGCCCAGCGACGCAGGCTCGTCGACGTCGATCGCCATGCCCCATTCGACCGGCGCCCGCCCCGCGATCAGCGCCTCGGTCTTGAAATATTTGCTGCTCAGCACCTGGAGGTTGTGCAGCGCGCGCGGCACCACGGTGGCGACGATCACCCCGTCGACCTGAGACCGGTCATAGCCTTCGAGCGCGAGCAGTTGGCTGAGCCATACCGCATATTCGTCGGCGGTGCGGCGCGGATCGGTCGCGATCCGCCAGCGCGCCTTGATCTGCCGGCCGTCGACGAGCGCGAAGACGACGTTGGTGTTGCCGGCGTCGATCGCGAGCAGCATGCGGACAGCCTTCGGTTAGAGGAGGAACACGTCGCCGGCGTGAATGACACGGCGGGTGCCGTCCGCCAAGCGCAGGATGAGCGCGCCGTCGCGGTCGAGGCCGTCGAACAACCCCTCGACGGTGCCGCCCTCCGCCGACGCGGCGCTCAGTGCGGTGCCCGGCGGATGCGCGCGTTCCAGCCACCGCGCGCGCACCGGGGCGAGCCCCTCCCCGCGCCACCGCCCGATCCAGCGTGCGAACGTCGCCGCCAGCGTCTCGACGATTTCCGCGGGATCGACCGTCACACCGTGCTCGGCCAAGCTGGTGGTACGCCGGTCGGGCAGGTCGGGACGATCCGCCAGATTGACCCCGATGCCAATCACCACCGCGGCGTCGGCGCGTTCGAGCAGGATGCCGGACAGCTTGGCGCCGTCCAGCAGCAGGTCGTTCGGCCATTTCAGCCGGAGCGCCTCGCGCTTCAGATAGGCCGAGACGCATTCCTCCAGCGCCACCGCGGCGACCAGCGCCAGCGTCGGCGCGGGCGGATCGGATGCGCGCAGCCGCACAATCGTGCTCGCATAGAGGTTGCCCGTCGGCGACGACCAGCCCCGGCCGTGGCGCCCGCGCCCCTGGGTCTGCCGCTCGGCGCGCAGCCACACGCCCTCCTCGACCCCCGACCGCGCCAGCGCGATCATGTCGGCATTGGTCGAGCCCGTCTCCGCGACGGTACGGATCACCGTCAGAACAGCGCCCGCGCCGCGGCCATCGCCCAGCCGCCGATCAGTGGGATCGCGAGATAGCCGAGCGGCGACACGAACGCCGCGGTCAGCACGATCAATCCGCCCTCGACCTTGCTGTCGCTCGGCGCGAACGCCGCGGCGGGTTCGTCGAAGTACATCGTCTTGACGACGCGCAGGTAATAATAGGCACCGATCACCGACGCGCAGATGCCGACCACCGCGAGCGGGAACAGCCCCGCCGCGACCGCCGCGTCGAACACCGCGAACTTGGCGTAGAAGCCGAACAGCGGCGGGATGCCCGCCAGGCTGAACATGAAGATCGCCAGCGCCAGCGCCAGCCCCGGTCGTGTCCGCGACATCCCCGCAAGGCTGGCGACGGTTTCGACCGGCTGGTTGTCGTGATCGCGCATCTGCAACACGACGAGGAAGCTGCCGAGCGTCATCGCGATATAGATCGTCATGTAAGTCAGCACGCCCGCCACGCCCTCGGGCGTGCCCGCGGCGAGGCCGATCAGCGCGAAGCCGACATTGTTGATCGACGAATAGGCGAGCAGTCGCTTGATATTGGACTGGCCGATCGCCGCGACCGCGCCGAGCACGATCGACGCCAGCGCCGCGAAGATCACGATCTGGCGCCACTGCTCCACCGCCGGCCCCATCGCCTCGACCGCGACCCGCACCGCCAGCGCGACGCCCGCCACCTTGGGCGCCGACGCGAAGAACGCGGTGACCGGGGTCGGCGCGCCTTCGTAGACGTCGGGGGTCCACATGTGGAACGGCACCGCCGCGATCTTGAACGCGAGCCCGGCGAACACGAACACCAGCCCGAACATCAGCCCCAGCGACCGCGTGCCGCCGCCGGTATAGGCGTCGGCGATGCCGTCGAAGGTCGTCGTGCCGCTGAACCCGTAGACCAGCGAGATGCCGTACAGCAGAATGCCGCTGGCGAGCGCGCCGAGCACGAAGTACTTCAGCCCCGCCTCGGCCGAGCGCGTGTCGCGCCGCATGAAGCTGGCGAGCACGTACGCCGCCAGGCTCTGCAGCTCGAGGCCGACATACAGCGTCAGCATGTCGCTGGCCGACACCATGATGCCCATGCCGCAGGTCGAAAGCAGGATCAGCACCGGATATTCGGGGCGCAGATCGTCGCCCGCGGTGCGTTCGAAGAAGCGCGGCGCGAGCACGATCGAGATCGCCGCGGCGATGAAGATCAGCACCTTGGAGAAGGTCGCGAATGCGTCGGCACGGTAGAGACCGTCGAACGCCTCGCCGCCCGACGACGCCGGTCCGATCAGCGCGATGCCGGCGCCGGCGATGATCGCCACCGATGCCCAGGAGATCGCGCGGGTCGATGCCTGGCCACCCCAGGCGGCGACCAGCATCAGAACGATCGATCCGATGGCGAGTACCGCCTCGGGCAGGGTCATGGCGAGATTGGCGGCGTAGTTCATCGATGCGCGCCTTCATGTGCGGCGGTTGTGTGAGCGGCGGTGGTATGACCGCCAGCCGCGACCGGCTTGCCCGCGCTTGGGTTGCTGTCGCCATGCGGGGTGGCTCGGTCGATCCGGGCGAGCAGCGTGCCGACGTCCTTGCGCATCGGCGCCAGGAAGCTCTCGGGATAGACGCCCATCCAGAACACCACCGCCGCGATCGGCGCAAGCAGCCAGATCTCGCGACCGGACATGTCGCTCATCGCGCGGACCTCGTCGCTCTTCACCTCGCCGAACACGACCCGGCGATAGAGGTACAGCATGTAGGCCGCGCCCAGGATGATCCCGGTGGTGCACAGCAGCGCGATCCAGGTCGATACCTGGTAGGTGCCCATCAGCGACAGGAACTCGCCGACGAACCCGCTCGTGCCCGGCAGCCCGATCGAGGCCATCGTGAACAGCAGGAAGAACACCGCATAGCGCGGCATCGTGATCGCCAGCCCGCCATAGCGGCTGATCTCGCGGGTATGCAGCCGGTCGTAGATCACGCCGACGCACAGGAACAACGCGCCCGATACCAGCCCGTGGCTGAGCATCACCAGCATCGCGCCCTCGATGCCCTGCCGGTTGAACGCGAACAGCCCGATCGTGACGATCGCCATGTGCGCGACCGACGAATAGGCGATCAGCTTCTTCATGTCCGACTGCACTAGCGCGACCAGCGAGGTGTAGATCACCGCCACCGCCGACAGCCCAAGCACCAGCCAGGTCAGCTGCCCCGATGCTTCGGGGAACATCGGCAGCGAGAAGCGCAGGAAGCCGTAGCCCCCGAGCTTCAGCAGCACGCCCGCCAGGATCACCGATCCCGCAGTCGGCGCCTGCACGTGCGCATCGGGCAGCCAGGTATGGACCGGCCACATCGGCATCTTCACCGCGAACGACGCGAAGAAGGCGAGCCACAGCCAGGTCTGCACCTGCGGCGGGAAATCATGCGCCATCAGCACCGGGATGCTCGTCGTGCCCGCCGCGCGCGCCATGTAGAGCATCGCGATGAACATCAGCAGCGACCCGAGCAGCGTATACAGGAAGAACTTGTACGATGCGTAGATCCGGTTCGCGCCGCCCCAGATGCCGATGATCAGGTACATCGGGATCAGGCCGGCCTCGAAGAAGATGTAGAACAGGAACAGGTCCTGCGCCGCGAACGTGCCGATCATCAGCACTTCGGTGAACAGGAACGCGGCCATGTATTCGGGCACGCGCTCGGTGATCGATTTCCAGCTGGCGCCGATGCAGATCGGCATCAGGAAGACGCTGAGCATGATCAGCAGCAGCGCGAAGCCGTCGATGCCGAGCGACCATCCGAACCGCCCGAACAGCGGCAGATCGGCATGCTCGACGAACTGCCATTGCGCGCCGCCGATGTCGAAGCTGGTCCAGAGCAGGATGCCGAGCAGGAAATCGACCAGCGTCGCGCCGAGCGCGAGCCGCTTGGCCAGGTCGCCCGACACGAACAGGCACGCGACCGCGGCCAGCGCGGGCACCAGCAGCATGATCGACAGGATGGGGAAGCCTTGCATCAGCCGATCAACCCGCAATGACCCAGGTGACCGCGGCGGTGAGCCCGATCAGCATGACGAACGCATAGGTATAGAGATATCCAGTCTGGAGGCGGCCGGCCGCGCGGGTGCCGACCTGGACCAGCCAGGCCGATCCGTTGGGCCCGAACCGGTCGATCGTCTTCTCGTCGCCGCGGTGCCACAACAGCCGCCCGATCGCGAAGGCGGGGCGGACGAAGAGCAGGTCGTACAGCTCGTCGAAATACCATTTGTGGAGCAGGAAATCGTACAGCACGTGGAGCTGGTCCGCGACCGCCCTCGGCACCCCCGGCGAGCGGATATAGGCGTACCAGGCGGACACCAGCCCGATCAGCATCGCGATCGTCGCCGACAATTTGATGATCGTCGGCACGCCGTGCATCTCGTGCATCAGGTGTTCGCGGAATGCGATCGCGCCGCGCCAGAAGCGCTCGCCCGATTCCGGCTCGATGAAATAGCCGTGGAACGCGAACCCAGCGAACACCGCGCCGAGCGACAGCACCAGCAGCGGCGCCAGCATCGTCAGCGGGCTTTCGTGCGGATGATAGCCGCCGGTCCCCGCAGGGAGATCGTCCTGCGCCGGCCCGTGCGTCGACGGGCGATGCCCCGCATCCTCCGCCGCCGGCTCGTCGCCATGCGCATGGGCGTGATCGGCGTGCGCGTGCGCGTGATCGTCATGAGCATGGTCGTGCCCGTGATCATGCCCGTGCGCATCGTGGATCGCGTGCTGGATATGCTCCGACGCGGCCCAGCGCGGGGTGCCCCAGAAGGTCAGGAACATCAGCCGCCACGAATAGAAGCTTGTCAGCAACGCCACCAGCACGCCGACGAACCACACGCCCGGCTGCTGTGCGGCCCACGCCGCTTCGATGATCGCGTCCTTGGAATGGAAGCCCGCGAAGCCGAACGCGGTGTTGCCGAAGATACCCGGCAGGCCGACGCCGGTGATCGCCAGCGTCCCCATCATCATCGTCCAGAAGGTGATTGGGATGCTTTTACGCAGGCCGCCATAATAGCGCATGTCCTGCTCGTGGTGCATTGCATGGATCACCGATCCCGCACCCAGGAACAGCAGCGCCTTGAAGAAGGCGTGCGTGAACAGGTGGAACATCGCCGCGCCATAGGCACCGACCCCTGCCGCGAAGAACATGTAGCCGAGCTGCGAACAGGTCGAATAGGCGATCACGCGCTTGATGTCGGTCTGCACCAGCCCGACCGTCGCCGCGAACAGGCACGTCGCCGCGCCGATCGTCGTCACCACCGTCAGCGCCGCCGGGCTCGTCTCGAACATCGGCGACAGGCGGCAGACCATGAACACGCCCGCGGTGACCATCGTCGCCGCATGGATAAGCGCCGACACCGGGGTGGGGCCCTCCATCGCGTCGGGCAGCCAGGTGTGCAGGCCGAGCTGCGCCGACTTGCCCATCGCGCCGACGAACAGCAGCAGGCACAACACCGTCATGGTGTCGAAGCGCGCACCGAGGAAACCGATCGTCGATCCCGCCATCGACGGGGCCGCCGCCAGGATCTCGGGGATCGAGACGGTGTTGAACACCAGATAGGTGCCGAAGATGCCGAGCATGAAGCCGAGATCGCCGACGCGGTTGACCACGAACGCCTTGATCGCCGCGGCATTGGCCGACGGCTTCTTGAACCAGAAGCCGATCAGCAGATAGCTGGCGAGGCCGACGCCTTCCCAGCCGAAGAACATCTGGACCAGGTTGTTCGCGGTCACCAGCATCAGCATCGCGAAGGTGAACAGCGACAGATAGGCGAAGAACCGTGGTTGATCCGGATCCTCGTCCATATAGCCCCAGCTATACAGGTGGACGAGCGCCGAGACGCTGGTGATCACCACCAGCATCACCGCGGTCAGGGCATCGACCCGAAGCGACCAGGCAACATCGACGCCGCCGCTCTGGATCCAGTTGAGCACCGGCGTCACCGACGCGGTGTTCGCGCCCGACAGGAAGCCGATGAAGATCGGCCACGACAGTGCCGCGCTGGCGAACAGCGCCGCGGTCGTCACGACCTTGGCCGGCACGTTGCCGATCGCGCGATTGCCGAGCCCAGCGACGATCGCCGCGAGCAACGGCAGGAAGACTATCAGCGAGATCAACCGACCTACCCCTTCATCCGGTTGACGTCGTCGACCGCGATCGTGCCGCGGCCGCGGAAATAGATCACCAAAATCGCAAGCCCGATCGCAGCCTCACCCGCCGCGACGGTCAGCACGAACATCGCGAACACCTGCCCGACCAGATCGTGCAGATACGCCGAGAAGGCTACGAGGTTGAGGTTCACCGCGAGCAGGATCAGCTCGATCGCCATCAGGATGACGATCAGGTTCTTGCGGTTGAGGAAGATGCCGAGCACCCCCATCGTGAACAGGATCGCCGCGACGACCAGGTAATGGACCAGACCAATCACGTGCGAAGCACTCCGCCGAAGGGGATCACAGCTGCATCCCCTCGCCGACCGTCGGGCGCATGTTGCGCGTCGCGTCCTGCGGACGCCGCGCGTTCTGGCGCGAGATGTTCTGGCCGCGCACGCCGCCCCGCTGGCGATGCGTCAGCACGATCGCGCCGATCATCGCGACGAGCAGCACCAGCCCGGCGCCCTCGAACACGAACAGATAGCGGGTGTAGAGCAGGTTGCCGATCGCCTCGATGTTAGGGATCTTCGCGTCGGTGGGCGCGGCACGGCGGCCGAGTTCGATCGTCCCCGCGCTCCACGCGCCCAGCCCGATGATGATCTCCGCCGCCAGCGCCACGGCGAGCGCGAGACCCAGCGCGAAATAGCGCGCGATCCCGATCCGCAGCTGCGCGACCTCGATGTCGAGCATCATCACCACGAACAGGAACAGCACCGCGACCGCGCCGACATAGACGATGACGAGCAGCATCGCGATGAACTCTGCCCCGACGAGCACCATCAGCCCCGCCGCGTTGAAGAAGGCGAGGATCAGCCACATCACCGAATGCACCGGGTTGCGCGACGAGATCGTCAACGCGCCCGATCCGATGACGATCACCGCGAACAGGTAGAATGCGATCGCCTGGATCATAGCATCCTCCCCGCTCGCGGGGAGGGGGACCGCCGGCGAAGCCGGTGGTGGAGGGGGCGTGCAGCAAGGACGGCGCTCGCGGCGAGCCCCCTCCACCAGCCTGCGGCTGGTCCCCCTCCCCGTACCGGGGAGGACTGAGTCATCTGAATCATCCGGCGTCGCCTAACGGTACGGCGCATCGGCGGCAAGGTTGGCCCCGATCGAACGCTCCCAGCGATCGCCGTTATCCAGCAGCTTCGCCTTGTCGTAGATCAGTTCCTCGCGCGTCTCGGTCGAGAATTCGTAGTTCGGCCCCTCGACGATCGCATCCACCGGGCATGCCTCGGCACACAAGCCGCAATAGATGCACTTGGTCATGTCGATGTCGTAGCGGGTGGTGCGGCGGCTGCCGTCGTCGCGCGGCTCGGCCTCGATCGTGATCGCCAGCGCCGGGCACACCGCCTCGCACAGCTTGCACGCGATGCAGCGTTCCTCGCCGTTCGGGTATCGACGCAGCGCATGCTCGCCGCGGAACCGCGGGCTGACCGGGTTCTTCTCGAACGGATAGTTGATCGTTGCCTTGGGTTTGAAGAAATACTTCAGCGTCAACGCGTGCGCCTTCAGGAATTCCCATAAGGTGAACGACTTGATGATGTGTGCGACGCTCATTGACCAATTCCCACGCGCATGAACATCAGCACGCCCGATACCAAGAAGACCCAGAACAGCGACAAGGGCAGGAACACTTTCCACCCCAGCCGCATCAGCTGGTCGTAGCGATAGCGCGGCACCGTCGCCTTCACCCAGCTGAACAGGAAGAAGAAGAACAGCATCTTGGCGAACAGCCAGATGATCCCCGGCACCACGTACAGCGGCGCCCAGTCGAACGGCGGCAGCCACCCGCCCCAGAACAGCGTCGCGTTGAGCGCGCACATCAGCAGCACGTTGGCATATTCGCCTAGCCAGAACAGCGCGAAGCTCATCGAGCTGTATTCGGTCTGATAGCCGGCGACGAGCTCGCTCTCCGCCTCGGTCAGGTCGAACGGCGCGCGCTGCGTCTCGGCCAGCGACGAGATGAAGAACATCACCGCCATCGGGAACAGCAGCGGATTGAACGCGAAGCCGTTGATGAAGCCGTACAGCCCCTGCTGCTTCACCACGATGCCCGACAGGTTGAACGTCCCCGCCCACATCACCACGGAGATCAGGATGAAGCCGATCGCGACCTCGTAGCTGACCATCTGCGCCGCCGCGCGGAGCGCCGAGTAGAACGGGTATTTGGAGTTCGACGCCCATCCCGCCAGGATCACACCGTAAACCCCGAGCGACGACGCCGCGAGCACGTAGAGCAGCCCGACATTGATGTCGGCGAGCACTACGCCCGACTGGAACGGCACCACCGCCCAGACGATCAGCGCGACCGTGAAGGTGATGATCGGCGCCAGCAGGAACAGCACCCGGTTCGCCGCGGACGGGATGATGGTTTCCTGCAGGAACACCTTCAGCCCGTCGGCGAAGCTCTGCAGCAGCCCGAACGGCCCGACCACGTTGGGCCCGCGCCGCAGCGCCATCGCCGCCCAGATCTTGCGATCGGCGTAGATGATCATCGCCACCGCCAGCATCAGCGGCAGCGCGATGACCAGAATACCGATGATCGTCGCGGTGAACCATGCCCAGCCGTAGGACATGCCGACGCTCTCGGTGAAGAAGCCGGTCATTCCGCCGCCTCCGCGAAGCTGTCGTCGCCGTGGATCAGCTCCGCCGAGCAGCGCTGCATCGTTGGCGACGCGCGGCACACCGCGTTGGTCAGGTAGAAGTCCTTGATCGGATAGACGACCTCGCCCGATCCGCTCGCGTCGAGCGCCGGCGGGTTCCAGTCGAACCGCGCCAGCCCGAGCGTACCCAGCGCGGGCGTGTCCGCCGCCATCGCCGCCCGCAAGTCGGCCAGCGTGTCGAACGGCAGGGTATGGCCGAGCGTCTCCGAAAGCGCCCGGAAGATCGTCCAGTCCTCACGAGCGTCGCCCGGCGGAAACACCGCCCGCTCGCCACGCTGAACACGACCCTCGAGATTGACCCATGTTCCCGATTTTTCGGCGTAAGTCGCGCCGGGCAGGACGATATCGGCCGCCTGCGCGCCCTTGTCGCCGTGATGCCCGACATAGACCTTGCAGCCGGTGAAGCGCGTGAAGTCGACCTCGTCGGCACCAAGGAAGAAGGTCAACTTGGCGTCCGCGACATCGGCGATGCCGCCCTTCTGCGCATAGCCGAGCATCAGCCCGCCCATCCGGCTCGCCGCCATGTGGACGACGTTGAAGCCGTTCCAATCCTGTCCCGAGCTTGTCGAGGCGGCATCGCGCAGCAGATTCAGCGACTTGGCCAATGCCAACGCGGCGCCCTGCCCGCCCTTCATCGCGGCACCGCCGACGATCACCATCGGCCGCTCGGCCTTGCCGAATGCCTCGGTCACCGCCTCGGGCAGATCGCCGAGCAGCGCCAGGTCGTTGCCGAGCCATTCGGCGCGGTAGGTCAGCTCGGTCTCCGGCCCGATCGCGAACACCTTGGCGCCGCGCTTGATGGCCTTGCGGATCCGGGTGTTCACCAGCGGCGCTTCCCAGCGCAGGTTGGTGCCGACCAGCAGGATCGCGTCGGCGCGCTCGGCGCCCGCGATCGTGGTGTTGAAGTTCACCGCGGCAAGGCTGGACGTGTCGTAGTCCATGCCCGTCTGCCGCCCCTCGAGCCGATCGGACCCGAGCCGCGCCAGCAGCGCCTTGGCCGCGAACATCGTCTCGCAATCGACCAGATCGCCCGCGACCGCCGCAACGCTCGAGCCGGCATCGACCGCCGCGATCGCCGCAAACGCCTCGTCCCAGCTCGCCTCGACCAGCTTGCCGTCGCGCCGCACATAGGGCTTGTCGAGCCGCCGCCGCACCAGACCGTCGACGGCGTGGCGGGTCTTGTCGGTCGCCCATTCCTCGTTCACGTCGTCGTTGATCCGCGGCACGCAGCGCAGCACCTGCCGGCCGCGCGCGTCGAGCCGAATGTTGGTGCCGACCGCATCCATCACGTCGATCGTCTGCGTCTTGCGCAGCTCCCACGGGCGCGCCTCGAACGAATAGGGCTTGCTGGTCAGCGCGCCGACCGGACAGAGATCGACGACGTTGCCGCTCAGCTCGCTGGTCACCGCTTCCTCGAGATAGCTGGTGATCTGCATGTCCTCGCCGCGGAAGATCGCGCCGATCTCCTCGACGCCTGCCACTTCCTCCGCAAACCGGACGCAACGGGTGCACTGGATGCACCGGGTCATGACCGTCTTCACGATCGGGCCCATATATTTCTCGGTCACCGCGCGCTTGTTCTCGGTGTAGCGCGAATGGCCGCGGCCATAGGCGATCGACTGGTCCTGCAGGTCGCATTCGCCACCCTGGTCGCAGATCGGGCAGTCGAGCGGATGGTTGATCAGCAGGAATTCCATCATGCCCTCGCGGGCATTCTTCACCATCGGCGTCGTGGTGAAGATCTCCTGATTGTCCGCCGCCGGCAGCGCGCACGACGCCTGCGGCTTGGGCGGACCCGGCTTTACCTCGACCAGGCACATCCGGCAATTGCCCGCGATGCTCAGCCGCTCGTGATAGCAGAAGCGCGGGATCTCCTTGCCCGCCAGCTCGCACGCCTGCAGCACGGTGGCACCCTGCGGCACCTCGATCTCGACACCGTCGACTTTGACTTTCGGCATTACTCGGCAGCTTCCATCATCGGCGACAGGTCGCCGCCACGCTCGTTGATGCGCCGCTCCAGCTCGGGGCGGAAATGCTTGATCAGGCCCTGGATCGGCCACGCCGCGGCGTCGCCCAGCGCGCAGATCGAATGGCCCTCGACCTGCTTGGTGACCTGGAACAGCGTATCGATCTCGCCGATATCGGCGTCGCCGGTACGCAGCCGCTCCATCACCCGCCACATCCACCCGGTGCCTTCGCGGCACGGCGTGCACTGGCCGCAGCTCTCGTGCTTGTAGAAATAGCTGATCCGGCTGATCGCGCGGACGATGTCGGTCGACTTGTCCATGACGATGATCGCCGCGGTGCCGAGGCCCGATCCGACCGCCTTCAGCCCGTCGAAGTCCATCGCGCAGTCCATGATCTGCGCCGCGGGCACCAGCGGCACCGACGATCCGCCCGGGATCACCGCGAGCAGATTGTCCCACCCGCCGCGGATGCCGCCGCAATGCGTCTCGATCAGCTCCCGGAAGCTGATGCTCATCGCCTCCTCGACCACGCACGGCTTTTCGACATGGCCGCTGATCTGGAACAGCTTGGTGCCGCGGTTGTTCTCCGCGCCGAAGCTCGAGAACCACGCCGCGCCTCGCCGCAGGATCGTCGGCGCGACCGCGATCGATTCGACGTTGTTGACCGTCGTCGGGCACCCGTAGAGCCCCGCCCCTGCCGGGAACGGCGGTTTCAGCCGCGGCTGGCCCTTCTTGCCCTCCAGGCTTTCGAGCATCGCGGTCTCTTCGCCGCAGATATACGCGCCCGCGCCGCGGTGGACGAACACGTCGAAGTCATAGCCCGATCCGCAGGCGTTCTTGCCGATCAGCCCCTTGTCATAGGCTTCCGCCACCGCCGCAAACAGCGTCTCGGCCTCGCGAATATACTCACCGCGGATGTAGATGTACGCCGCCCGTGCGCGCATCGCATAGCCCGCGATCAGCGCGCCCTCGATCAGCTTGTGCGGATCGTGGCGGATGATCTCGCGGTCCTTGCACGAACCCGGCTCGGATTCGTCCGCGTTGATCACCAGGAAATTGGGACGATCGGGCTTCGGCTCCTTGGGCATGAAGCCCCATTTGGTGCCGGTCGGAAACCCCGCCCCGCCACGCCCGCGCAGGCCGGACGCCTTCATGACATCGATGATCGCGTCCTGGCCGAGTGCCATCAGCGCCTTGGTATTGTCCCAATCGCCCCGCGCCATTGCCGCGTCGAGATTCCACGGCTGGAAACCGTAGACGTTGGTGAAGATCCGGTCCTTGTCGGCAAGCATCAGCGGGCTTCCAATGCTTTGACGCGCCGCTCCGTACCGACGAAATCGGCGCGTAGATTGTCGATGCTGGAATGGATGCTGGCAAGATGCCCGATCAGCGATTGCTCGATCTGGTTCTGCGAACTCAGCCGGCGCTCGATGTTCGCCATGCGGTCCTCCATCTTACCTTCCAGCGTATCGATCCGCTGCTCGACCGTGTCGAAGCGCGCGTTGAGACGCCGGAACTGCTCACCCATGAAATTCACGACACTGTCGTTTTCGTCAGCCATGTGCAGCCTCCAGATCGCCCCAGGCGGGTCGATAATCGTGGTTCGCATCGACCATCTCGCGCAGCGACGTCGGCCCGCCCTCGGGGCAGCTCGCACGGCGTCCGGTCTGCGGGCCGGGCGTCGGGGCCTGCCCCTGCGCCAGTGCCTCGAGGATCGCGGTGGTGCGATCGTAATCGAGGTCTTCGAAATTGTCGTCGTTGATCTGCACCATCGGCGCGTTGGCACAGGTACCGAGGCATTCGACCTCGGTCAGCGTGAACAGGCCGTCCGGGGTCGTCCGCCCCTTCACCAGCCCGTGGTTCTTGCACGCGGCGAGCACGTCGTCCGACCCGGCGAGCATGCACGGCGTCGTGCCGCAAACCTGCACGTGATAGCGGCCGACCGGCGCCAGGTTGAACATCGTGTAGAAGGTCGCGACCTCGTACACGCGCATGTACGGCACGCCGATCGCGCGCGCGACGAACTCGATCACCGGTACCGGCAGCCAGCCCTGGGTCTGCGTTTCCGCCCCTACCTGGCGCTGCGCGAGATCGAGGAAAGGGATCGACGCAGATTGCTCGCGTCCCTTTGGATAGCGACCGAGAATTTCGTTCGCCTTGCGCTGGTTCTCGTCCGTCCACGCAAACGCGCCCCAGCGGGCGCGGGTCTCTGCTTCGTCGGGGATCTGCGGTGCGTCAGCCATCAGCGGTCACATTCACCAAAAACGATATCCATCGCGCCCAGGATGGCGGTGGTGTCGGCCAGCATGTGGCCGCGGCTCATGAAGTCCATCGCCTGTAGATGGCTGAACGCGGTCGGCCTGATCTTGCAGCGATACGGCTTGTTGGTGCCGTCCGACACCAGATACACGCCGAACTCGCCCTTGGGGCTTTCGGTCGCGACATACACCTCGCCCGCGGGGACGTGATAGCCCTCGGTATAGAGCTTGAAGTGGTGGATCAGCGCTTCCATCGACTGCTTCATCTCGGCGCGCTTCGGCGGCACCACCTTGCGGTCGAGGCTCGCGATCGGCCCCTCTGGCATTTCGGCGAGGCACTGCTTCATGATCCGCGCCGACTGCCGCACCTCCTCGACCCGTACCATGAACCGGTCGTAGCAATCGCCCCGCGTCCCCACCGGGATCTCGAAATCCATCTTGGCGTAGACGTCGTAGGGCTGCGACTTGCGCAGGTCCCACGGAATGCCCGCCGCGCGGATCATCGGACCCGAAAAGCCCCAGGCGATCGCGTCGTCGCGGCTCACCGTGCCGATGTCGACGTTGCGCTGCTTGAAGATGCGGTTGTCCGCGACCAGGCTGATCGCGTCCTCGAACAAGCGCGGCAGGCGATCGTCGAGCCAGTCGCCGATGTCGGCGAGCAGCTTCAGCGGCACGTCCTGATGAACCCCGCCGACCCGAAAGTAATTGGCGTGCATCCGCGCGCCCGATGCGCGCTCGTAGAAGTTGAACGTGTCCTCGCGCAGCTCGAACAGCCACAGGTTCGGCGTCATCGCGCCAACGTCCATCACATGGCTGCCCAGGTTGAGCAGGTGGTTCATAATCCGCGTCAGTTCGGCGAAGAACACCCGCAGATACTGCGCGCGGATCGGCACCTCGAGATCGAGCAGCTTCTCGACCGCCAACACATAGGTATGCTCCATGCACATCGGCGAGCAGTAATCGAGCCGGTCAAAATAAGGGAGCGCCTGCGTGTACGTCTTGTACTCGATCAGCTTCTCGGTGCCGCGGTGAAGCAGCCCGACATGCGGGTCGATCCGCTCGATGATCTCGCCGTCCAGCTCCATCACCAGCCGCAACACGCCGTGTGCGGCGGGATGCTGGGGACCGAAATTGATCGTGTAGTTCTGGATCGTGACGTCACCGGTGGTCGGATCCGCCGCATCGGTCTGGCCGAGCAGTTCGTCGACATAGGGGTCGATCGTCGTGGTGGCAGGAGCGTTCACTGGTTCTGCCCTTCCTTCTTGCTGGGCACGACGTCCGGATCGGCAGGCTTCGGCCCCGCATGCGGGTGCGGCTTGCCTGCGCCGGTTTGCGCGGTGCTCGTCGCATCGGCCTTGGCATAGGGCTCACTGGACGCCGTCGGCGCCTTGGCCGCACTCTGCGCCGCATCCGCCTTCACGATCGCGTCGGCGCTGAGCGGCGTCTGCGCGCCCTTCGCCTCTGGCAGCGCCGCCTTCTCGTCGCCGGGCAGGACATAGGCCGCCCCTTCCCACGGGCTCATGAAGTCGAAGCTGCGGAAATCCTGCGCCAAGCTGATCGGCTCGTAGACCACGCGCTTGGCTTCTTCCGAATAGCGCATCTCGACATAGCCCGACATCGGGAAGTCCTTGCGCAGCGGATGACCGCGAAACCCATAGTCGGTCAGGATCCGGCGCAGGTCCTGGTTGCCCGTGAACAGCACGCCGTACAGATCGTAGATCTCACGCTCCAGCCAGCCCGCGACCGGCCACAGCCCGGTAACCGACGGCACCGGCTTGGCTTCGTCGGTCGAGACATGGACATGGAGCCGGTGGTTGCGGGTCAGCGACAACAGGCAATAGACCACCTCGAACCGCTCTTCGCGGCCCGGATAATCGACCCCCGCAATCTCCATCAACTGCTGGTATTCGAGACCCGGCGTGTCGCGCAGTGCCGCGAGCGCCGCAACGACCGCGTCGCGCTCGACATACAGCGCGATCTCGCCGACCCGCTCGACCGCGTCGATCAGCGACGCACCGAGCGTGGCGCGAACCGTGTCGATCACACCGTCGTTGCTGGCAAAGGCAGGGGCGGACGCTCTCACCGGGCGATGCTCCCGGCGCGGCGGATCTTCCGCTGCAGCTGCATGATCCCGTACAACAGCGCTTCCGCGGTCGGCGGACAGCCCGGCACGTAGATGTCGACCGGCACGACGCGGTCACAACCGCGCACGACGCTGTAGCTGTAGTGATAATAGCCGCCGCCATTGGCGCAGCTGCCCATCGAGATGACGTATTTGGGCTCCGACATCTGGTCGTAGACCTTGCGCAGCGCCGGTGCCATCTTGTTGCACAGCGTGCCCGCGACGATCATCACGTCCGACTGGCGCGGCGACGCGCGCGGGGCCGCGCCGAACCGCTCGAGATCGTAGCGCGGCATGTTGACGTGGATCATCTCGACCGCGCAGCACGCCAGCCCGAAGGTCATCCACCACAGCGACCCGGTACGCGCCCACTGGAACAGGTCCTCGGTCGAGGTGACCAGGAAGCCCTTGTCGTTCAGCTCGCCGTTGAGGCTGTCGAAATAGCCCTGGTCTGGCGCGATCGACAGGCCATTCTCGGGATTGTTGACCAACCCGATCGGACCGGCCGACCCTATCGATCCAGGATGTGCCTCTACTCCCAATCCAACGCTCCCTTCTTCCACGCGTACACCAGGCCGAGCGCCAGTTCGGCGATAAAGATCATCATCGATATCCATGCGGTCCATCCAAGCGAAAAAACGCTTACTGCCCAAGGATATAGGAACGCCGCTTCGAGATCGAAGATGATGAACAGGATCGCGATGAGATAAAATCGAACGTCGAACTGGCTGCGCGGATCCTCGAACGCGGGGAAGCCGCATTCATACTCGCTGAGCTTCTGCTCGTTAGGCTGGTGCGAGCCGGTAAGGCGCCCGACCAGCATCGGCAGGAACACGAACGCGCTCGACAGGAGCAGCGCGACGCCGAGGAACAGCAGGATCGGCAGATAGAGTGACAGGTCGACCAATGGGCTTCTCGCAAGTGCGAACAATGAAGGTCGCTTTAGGCCCGTGGCGGAGGGGGAGCAAGGCCGCGAGGCGGTGAGAATCACTCGCAGTTGGGCGACCAAACTCCTCCCCCGCCAGGCGGAAACGCTCTTACCGAAGCGCGTTCGCCAACAGCTTGTGCAGCTTGGAATGCAGCGCATCGTTGGCGGCGAGGAACTCTCCCCGCTCCATCGACCGGTCGCCGCCACGGAAATCCGTGACGAACCCGCCCGCTTCCTTGATCAGCAGCACTCCCGCCGCGACGTCCCATGGTTGCAGCGAGGATTCCCAGAAACCGTCGTACCGCCCCGCCGCGACCCAGGCGAGATCGAGCGACGCCGCGCCGATCCGGCGGATCCCCGCCACCTCGGGCGCGACCGCGCCGAAGATCCGGCTCCATTCCGCGAAATTGCCGTGGCCCAGAAACGGGATCCCGGTCGCGATCAGCGCATCCGCCAGATCACGCCGGGACGACACCCGCAGCCGCTCCGATTGCACCCAGGCGCCGCGACCCTTCTCCGCCCAGAAGCTCTCGTCGGTCAGCGGCTGATAGACCATCCCGGTCGTGATCTCGCGCTTGCCGTTGGGCATCGGCTCCTCGACCGCGATCGAGATCGCGAAGTGGGGGATGCCGTGGAGGAAGTTCGTGGTGCCGTCGAGCGGATCGACGATGAAGCGCGGCTTGCTGGGATCGCCCGCGATCTCGCCGCGCTCCTCCATCAGGAACCCCCAATCGGGGCGCGCGCGCGACAGCTCCTCGTAGATCGTCTGTTCGGCGCGCTTGTCCGCGACCGACACGAAGTCGGCGGGCCCCTTGCGGCTCACCTGGAGCTGCTGGACCTCGTTGAAGTCACGGCGCAACCGCGGTGCCGCCTTGCGCGCGGCACGATCGATCACGGTCATCAGGCCGGAATGGCTGGGCATTTCAATTACTCGCTTCCCCTCTCCCGACGGGAGAGGGAGGGGCCCGCCGCCGTCAGGCGGTGGGAGGGTGAGGGCGAGCGAGGGATATCACCCTCACCCGACCTTCGCTACGCTCGGCCACCCTCTCTCGAAGGGAGAGGGGAAAGACGCTCAGTCGGCACGCCGCACATAGGTCTGCTCGTACACGTCGACGACGATCCGGGTGCCCGCACCGATATGCGGCGGCACCATCACGCGGACGCCGTTCTCGAGGATCGCAGGCTTGTAGCTCGACGAGGCGGTCTGCCCCTTCACCACCGCGTCGGCCTCGACGATCATCGCCTCGATCGTGTCGGGCAGCTGCACCGAGATCGGGCGCTCGTCCCACAGCTCCAGCACCACGTCCATGCCGTCCTGCAGGAACGCCGCGGCATCGCCCAGAATGCCTGCGTCGAGCGTGATCTGCTCGTAATTGTCCTTGTCCATGAAGGTCAGCGCATCGCCGTCCTTGAACAGGAACTGGAAGTCCTTGGTGTCCAGCCGTACCCGCTCGACGCTCTCGGCGGAGCGGAAGCGGACGTTGTTCTTGCGTCCGTCGATCAGGTTCTTCAGCTCGACCTGCATATAGGCGCCGCCCTTGCCGGGCTGGGTGTGCTGGATCTTAACCGCGCGCCAGATGCCGCCTTCATATTCGATGATGTTGCCGGGACGGATGTCCACGCCGCTGATCTTCATGGATCTACCTACTGCAAAGAGCGAGTGCCGCGTGCGGCAATCTGCCCGGCGACGAAGAGGCGGGCTTTAGCCGCCCGTCCCGCCAGCGGCAAGCATGGGGTACGGATCGACGTCCTCGCCCTGATACCAGCGCTCCCCGGGCTGCATCCGGGTGGTGCTGAAATGAAGATGATAATTGCCCGGTCCGGCATCCCCGGTGTCGCCGACATAGCCGATCGTCTCGCCCGCCGCGACGCGCCGCCCCTCGCTCAGCCCCGGCGCATACTTCGCGAGATGCGCATAATAATAGGTCCAGCGCCGATCGGGCGAGCGCACATAGATGGTGGTGCCGCCAAGCCCACTCTCGAACAGCTTCTCGACCGTGCCCGATGCCGCGGCGACCACCGGCGTGCCCGACGGTGCCATGATGTCGAGCCCGTGATGCGTCCGCGTCCCGCCGCCGCGTTCGTCGCCCCAATTCCGCACGAGCTGACTCCGCCTCACCCCCGCGACCGGCACCGCCAACCGGCCCGGCACATCCACCGAGGCCGGCGCCGCGGCGACCTTAGCGGCACGCCGCGCCGCGCCCCCGAACGTCGTCATCGATACGAACGCGGCGACGATCAGCGCAATGAACCCGATGATGAACCAGCCGAGCTTGGTCATGACGTCACGGCTTGAAGACCGCCTTGGTCCCGGGCTTGATCATCATCGACAGCCGCGCCGCATCCCAGTTGGTCAGCCGGATACAGCCATGGCTCTCCGCACGCCCGATCGTCTCGGGATTGGGCGTGCCGTGGATGCCGTAATGCTCCTTCGACAGGTCGATCCACACCACCCCGACCGGACCGTTCGGCCCCGGCGGCAGCATCGCGGGATCGTCGTCCTTCTTCGCATCCCAGAACAGATCGGGATTATAGTGGAACTTCGGGTTGTAGTCGGCGCCGTTGATCTTCCACGTGCCGATCGGCAGCGGATCCTTGCTCGATCCCATCGTCGCCGAGAATTGCGCGATCAGCTTGTCGTTCTTGTCGAGCACCCGCAGCACCGCATCGGACTTGTCGACGACGACGTGATCCGCGGTCGGCTGGTTGGCATCGACATTGAGCATCGCCAGCGTCTGGCGCCAATCGCCGCGCAGCTTGGGGTCATAATCGCGCGACGTCGGCAGCGCGTTCGGCACGACGATCCTGTTGCCGACCTTCAGCCGCGTGTCGGGCGAATTCAGCGCGATCAGCACCGCCGGCGTGGTGTGGAACATCTCGCCGAGCTTCTCCATCGGCGTCCGGTAGCCGATCGACGGCAGCTTGGCCTGGAGCGCATAATCCTTCGGCAGCGGATTCACATAGGGGCCCGCCAGAATCTCACGGGTCAACGTCACCGCCGCAACCGGCCGCGTCGCGCGATACTGATACAGCGCGCCGAGCGTCCTCGCATCGGCCTTCCCCGTGATCGGCAATCCGCGCGATTCCTGGAAGCCCTTCAACGCCGCCACCAGCGACTGCCCGCCGCGCCCGTCCAGCACGCCCGGCCCGAAGCCGAGATGATCGAGGATCACCTGCACGTGGAGGATCGACCGATCGACCGGCGGGATCGTGACCTTGGGCGCCTGCGCGAACCCCGCCACCGCCGATGCGGCGATCGCCGCGGTTCCGATGACCGATTTCCACATAGCCCGCTCCTCAACCGTTACGCTGCTGCAAGGAACGGCTCGGGTGCCGATTGGCTCCCTACTCCGCCTTGAGAGCGTAACGAATTGGATCGCCCTCACCCTTCCGGCGCTTCGCGCCTCCCTCCCTCTCCCGCCGGGAGAGGGAAGGGGCCCGCCCGGCGCAGCCGGGTGGGAAGGGTGAGGGTGACAGGCGTTGAGAGGGAAAGCCCCTAGGCTACTTCATCACCCCGCCCCAACGACGCACCTTAACCCCCGAGGATCGCCGCAAATGCCTTCACCGCCGCAGCCTCGTCCCCGCCCCAGACCGCGTGCGAAACGGCAATGAAATCCGCCCCCGCCGCGATCAACGGCGACGCGTTGGCCGGCGTGATCCCCCCGATCGCGACGCACGGCATCTCGAACACCGCCGACCACCAGGACAGGATCGACGGCTCCGGCCGATGCGTCGTCGCCTTGGTCGTCGTCGGATAGAAGCTGCCGAACGCGACATAGTCCGCCCCCGCCTCGCCCGCTTCCATCGCGAAGTGGCGGCTGTCGTGGCAGGTTACCCCGATCTGCGCGGTCGGGCCCAGCGCCGCCCGCGCATCGCGCGGGTCGCCATCGTCCTGGCCGAGATGGACGCCGTCCGCCCCCAGCCGCTTCGCCAGCCCGACATCGTCGTTGACGATGAACGCCACGTCGCGCGCCGCGCAGATCGCCTGCAACGGTTCGGCCAATGCCGCGGCGACATGCTGGTCGACATCCTTCACCCGGAACTGGAACGCCGCCACCGGCCCGGCGTCGAGCGCGCGCGCCAACCGATCGGGAAACGTGCCGCCGACGTCGATCGGCGAGACGAGATAGAGCTGGCACGGCGGCCGCCGATCGGCACGCCTGAAATTGGCGGCGAACTCAGGATCGAGCGGGCCGAGCGGGTCCTCGGTCACGCCGGGATCACTCCTGGCCCTTGTAGATGCGCACCAGCCGCTCGAGCATCGCCAGCGCCTCGGCACGCGGCCGCTGGAAGGTGTTGCGGCCGATGATCGAACCATTGCCGCCACCGTCGCGGATGTCGCGCGCGTCCTGGAACACCGCGTCTGCGCCCTTCGATGCGCCGCCCGAGAAGACGTTGATCCGGCGCCCGGCGAAGCTCGATTGCACGACGTGCTTCACGCGCTTGGCCATCGTCGACCAGTCGCCGTCCTTGTAGACCGACACCGCTTCCTTCTGCTCGATATGATCGGTCGGCAGCTTGGTCTTGATGATGTGCGCGCCGAGCAGCGCCGCCATGTGCGCGGCGTAGGCGCCGACGTCGAGAGCCAGCTCGCCGTCCTTGGACAGGTTGCCGCCACGCGGATAGGACCAGATCACCGTCGCGATGCCGACCGCCTTGGCCTCCTCGCTCAGCTCGCGGATCTCCTCCATCTGCTCGAAGATCTGTTCGGAGCCGGGATAGATGGTGAAGCCGATCGCCGCGCAGCCGAGCCGCAGCGCGTCCGACACGCTGCCGGTAACCGCCTGGTCGATCGAGGTCGCCCAGCTGTTCGAGCTGTTGACCTTCAGGATCGTCGGGATCCGCCCCGCGAAGGTATCCGCCCCCGCTTCGAGCATGCCGAGCGGCGCCGCGAACGCCGACAGCCCGGCATCGACCGCGAGCTGGTAATGATAATGGGGGTCATAGGCGTCGGGGTTGATCGCGAAGGATCGCGCCGGTCCATGTTCGAACCCCTGATCGACCGGCAGGATGACCAGCTTGCCGGTGCCGCCGAGATGCCCCTGCATCAGGATACGAGCGAGGTTCGCCTTCACCGCCGGGCTGGTCGCCTCGTACTTGTCGAGAATGGCGTTTACCTGCGGCGTCATCGTAATTCCCCTGCGTGCTGCTTCATCTCGGGTGCTCGTAGCGAGCGCCCGCTGCCACCGCAATCGGCGGGATCAGGCACGGTCTCCGATTGCTCAGCAAGCCGGGCGCGCTTCCTAGGAGCAGGATATCAACAAGTCTCAAACCGGCGGCCCGTCGGGTCCCCAGTCGTAGCCGCCATCTTCCTCGTCCAGCATCTCGATGAATGCCCGGTCCATTGCGTTGCCCCAACGGCGATCGTCCTCGGTCTCGCTGGCGGCGATCACCTGTGCGGCATGCCGAATTTCCTCGTCGATGCTTTCGCGCTCCAGCCGCTCCATGATCCATTCACGCACGATGACGCTCTTGCCGCGGCCTGTCGCCGCCGCATGTCGCGCAAGCCGCTCCTCGGCCTCTATCGGCAGTCGTATCCCAAGCATGACACACCTTTATCCAACATGTTGAAGGTGCGTGCTTGGGATCACCGCGTCAACGCGGCCACCCCCGGCAGTTCGCGGCCTTCCATCCACTCCAGGAACGCGCCGCCCGCGGTGGAGACGAAGGTGAACTGGTCCGCCACCCCCGCCTGGTTGAGCGCGGCGACGGTGTCCCCGCCCCCGGCGACCGAGACCAGGCTGCCGTCCTGCGTCAGCGCCGCCGCGGTCCGCGCCAGGCTGACCGTGGCAACGTCGAATGGCGGCGTCTCGAACGCGCCCAGCGGCCCGTTCCACACCAGCGTCCGGCAGTTCTTCAGCACGTCGCCGAGCGACTCGACGGCGGCGGGGCCGACATCGAGGATCATCTCGTCCGCCGCCACCTCATGGACATTGACCGTCCGCGTCGCCGGATTTGCCCTGAACTCCTTCGCCACCACCACGTCATACGGCAGGTGCACCGTGCAATCGGCGCGATCCGCAGCTGCCATGATCTCGTCGGCGACGCTCGCAAGATCATGTTCGCACAGGCTTTTGCCTACATTCACTCCACGTGCGGCGAGGAAGGTGTTGGCCATCCCGCCGCCGATGATCAGGTGATCGACCCGCCCGACGAGATGCTTCAGCACGTCGAGCTTGGTCGATACCTTGGCGCCGCCGACGACCGCGGCGACCGGGTGCTCCGGATTGCCCAGCGCCTTTTCCAGCGCGATCAGCTCGGCCTCCATCGCCCGTCCTGCAAAGGCCGGGAGCACGTGCGCGAGCCCCTCGGTCGACGCATGCGCACGGTGTGCAGCGGAGAAGGCATCGTTCACATAGAGATCGCCCAGTCTCGCGAAACGGGCGACGACGTCCGGATCGTTGCGCTCTTCACCGCCGAAGAATCGGGTATTCTCCAGGATGGCGATGTCGCCCGGCTGCAGCGTCGAGACCGCTTCGTCGGCGCCCTCCCAATCGATATAGCGAACCTCGCGACCGAGCACCGCGGCATAGGGCTCCGTGAGCATCGCCAGCGACATCTCCACCGTCGGCACGCCCTTCGGCCGCCCGAAATGCGCGAGCAGCAGCACGATCGCGCCGCGGTCCGCCAGCTCTGTGACGGTCGGCAAGGTCGCCCGCAGGCGGGTGTCGTCGCTCACCCGGCCGTCGGCCATCGGCACGTTCAGATCCTCGCGCACTAGCACGCGCTTGCCGGAAACCTCGCCAATATCGTCGAGCGTCTTGAATGGCTTGGTCATGGTTCCTCGATCCTGATCTGATCACCGACTCTGATCGTTCCGCCGGCCTTCACACGGGTGCAGGCCCCGCCCCGCCAGTCGGGCATCAGCGCCGCCTGCAACCCCGGCGCAACCGCGTCCATCCGCTCGCACGGCGCGCATTCGATCGTGATCGCGAGCACGACGTCCGCTCCGATCCGCAGCAGCGTGCCCGGCGTCTTCGGCAGATCGAAACCGTCGAGCAGCAGGTTGGCGCGGCGTTGCTGCCACGGGATTTCGCGGTCGATCTCGGCGGTCGCCGCCGCCCAATCGCCTCGTTCGATCAGCGTCACCTGCCGGCGACCTCGCCCGCCTGGCTTCACCCGCCCGCGGTAATCGCCGTCGAGGCCGCCCTCCGGCGTCACCTCGACCATTTCGATCACCTCCAGCGGGCCCTTCGGCACCGCATGCCGGGCGATCCCGATCACGGTGCCGCTCATCGCGTCAGCGCCTAGAGGAACTTGGCCATCGCGGTGGCGGTGTCGACCATGCGATTGGAGAAACCCCATTCATTGTCGTACCAGCTGACCACGCGGACCAGCTTGCCGTCGATCACCGCAGTCTCCAGGCTGTCGACGGTCGACGACGCCGGGGTGTGCATCAGGTCGATCGACACCAGCGGCTCGTCGGACCAGTCGAGCACCCCGACCAGCGGTCCGCTCTCCGACGCCGCCTTCAGGATCGCGTTGACCTCGTCGCGGGTGGTATCGCGCTTCGGGGTGAAGGTCAGGTCGACCAGGCTGACGTCGGGCACCGGCACGCGGATCGCGGACCCGTCGAGCCTGCCCTTCAACTCCGGCAGCACCTCGCCGACCGCGCGCGCCGCACCGGTCGTGGTCGGGATCATCGACATCGCCGCCGCGCGCGCACGGCGCAGGTCGGGATGGATCTGGTCGAGGATCTTCTGGTCGTTGGTATAGGCGTGGACCGTGGTCATCAGCCCGCGCTCGATCCCGATCGCGTCGTTCAGCACCTTGGCGACGGGTGCCAGGCAGTTGGTGGTGCAGGACGCGTTCGATACGATGACGTGCTCGGCGGACAGCTTCTCGTGGTTGACGCCGTAGACCACGGTGAGATCGACGCCCTTGCCCGGTGCGGAAATCAGCACGCGCTTGGCGCCAGCCGTGAGATGCTTGCCGCACGACTCCTTGTCGGTGAAGAACCCGGTGCATTCCAGCACGATGTCGATGCCGAGCTCGGCATGCGGCAGGTTCGCGGGGTCGCGCTCGGCGGTCACGCGGATGCGCTTGCCGTCGACGACCAGGTCGTTGCCCTCGGCCGACACCTCGCCCGGATAGCGGCCATGGACACTGTCGCGGCTGAACAGCCAGGCGTTGGATTTGGCGTCCGCCAGGTCGTTGATCGCGACCAACTCCAGCTCGCCGCCCTTTTCGAGAATGGCCCGTGCGACGAGGCGACCGATCCGCCCGAAGCCATTGATCGCAACCTTCGTCATTCGCCGTCTCCTCGAAAGCCGGTTCCCCGGTCGGCCGCGCGGATATCGCGGCGCAGCAAGCGGCTCGCCTTTGCGGGGGCACGGCGCCCCGTGTCAACCGCGTCGATGTGGCAAAACCGGCTTGTCGCGGACCACTCGCATGCTATCGCGGATGGATGTCCACCACCGCGACCAGCGCCGCAGATCGTGTCGATGCGGCGATCGCCCGAATCGAGAACGCCATCGAACACCGTGCGCGCAGCAGCGATGCGCTCGCGCAGCGCCACGCCGCGTTGAAGGCGCGGATGGCGGAAGCGGTCGCGGCGCTCGACGACGTCATCGCCCGCGGAAGCGCCGGCTGATGGCGGAGGTCACCCTATCGATCGGCGGCCGCTCGCACCTCGTCGGATGCCGCGACGGCGAGGAAGCGCGCGTGCGCATGCTCGGCCGGATGCTCGACGAACGCTGGGCGGTCGCGAACCGCGCCGCGGGCGGGCTCAACAGCGAACGCGCGATGTTCTTCGTGGCGCTGATGTTGGCCGACGAATATGACGAGGCGCTGACCCGCCCGCCCGCCGGTGCCGCGGTCAGCGAATCGGCGCTGGCCCGCATCGCCGACCGGCTCGAGGCGCTCGCATCGGCCCTTGAGAACGAGCCGCATAGCGCCTAGATAGGGCTTGGCGGGTTCTGCCCGATACGAGCCTTTATTATCCCTGAGGCTATTCATCTTCCTAGGGGGCTGTCCCTGCCCGGATCCTGGTCCGACGTATATGGTCCCCACCTGACGTACCGTGCGTCAGAGGATAACCCGGCAAACGGTCACGGCGGGCCCGCCACCCTCCCCCGATGCCCATCAGCATGATCGACAAAACCAGTCTCCGCGCAACCTTGCGCGCCGCACGCGAGCGCAGCGATCGCGGCACCCTCATCGTGCCCGACACCTTCCGCGCACGCCTGCGCCGCGGCCTCGTCGTCACCAGCTACGTGCCCGTCGGCAGCGAGGCCGATCCCGCTCCGCTTAACGCCGCTGCGCTGGACGCCGGCTGCACGCTCGCCCTGCCCCATGTCGTCGGCCGCGAGCAGCCGATGCGCTTCCTTGCCTGGGCGCCCGGCGACGCGCTGGTCCCGGGCCGGTTCGGTCTCAGCCAGCCCGCCGACACCGCTGCCGAATGCACGCCCGACATCATCCTCGCGCCGCTCCTCGGCTTCGATCGCTGCGGCAATCGCCTGGGCCAGGGCGCCGGCTATTACGACCGCGCCTTCGCCCGCTACCCGCACGCATGGCGGATCGGTGTTGCGCTCGCGGTGCAGGAGGTCGACAGCGTCCCCACCGATGCGTGGGACGTCCCGCTCCACGCGATCGTCACTGAACTGGAATGGATCACGCCATGACGCCAAGCTGGCGCAAGCCCGTCGGAACCCTCGGGATCCTGTCCTTCATCACGATCTGGTGCGTGCTGATCGTCAGCCTGTCGGGGATCGTCGGCACCTGGCCCTGGTACGCGCAGACGCTGTTCTACCTGGTCACCGGCATCGTCTGGATCATGCCGCTGAAGCCCGTGCTCCTCTGGATGGAGACCGGCCGCTGGCGGTGAGGCGCTCGCCCCATACGCCCACTCCACCGTCACCCCGGACTTGATCCGGGGTCCCGCTACTGTCGAATAACAGCGGGACCCCGGATCAAGTCCGGGGTGACGAAGCAAGGGGGAAGGCTCGCGCCTATCCCAAGACCACATACCTGAAGGAAAACCGCTGCATCAACCCACCCCGCAACAAGGGGAGTGGCGCGAGTGACGGGGCTCGAACCCGCGACCTCCGGCGTGACAGGCCGGCGCTCTAACCAACTGAGCTACACCCGCTTGGAAAGCGTGAGGCGCGCCCACTATGGCACCCACCCCACCCTGTCAACAGCCCTCAACCGTCTTGGTCGACGGGATCGGTCCGGCGGTGCCGGCGCTCGCGGCGCTGCTGGACCAGGGTGCCGTGTTCGAACAGGAAGCCCGCGATGTCGGGCTTGCCTGCCGCGCCCAGCACGGTCTGCAGGATGATCAGCAGCGGCACCGCCAGCAGCGCGCCCGCGGTGCCCCACACCCACCCCCAGAAGCTCAGCGACACCAGGATCAGGATCGGGTTGATCGTCAGCCGGTGGCCGACCACGAACGGTGTGATCGCATTGGCCTCGACCAGGTGGCACCCGATCATGATAGCCGGCGGCAGCATCGCCACCCAGACGTCGCGGAACGTCATCAACCCGCCCAGCGCCATCAGGAACGCGGCGATGATCGGCCCGAAATAGGGGATGTAGTTCAGCAGTGCCGCGATCCCGCCCCACATCAGCGGATAGGGCATCCCGACGAGGTGCAGCGCCCCCGCGATCACCAGCCCCAGCGCGATGTTGATCGCGGTGATCGTCCCCAGATACGCCGACACGTCGTCGACCACGTCCTGGATCACCCGCGCGGTCGCCATCGCGCCGTCGAAGCTGGTCCGCCCGGTGATCGTCCGCCGCCGCAGCCTGGTCCAGCCCGACAGGAAGAAGAACACGATCAGCACGCCGAAGAAGAACTGCACGATCACCGTCGGCGCCGACGTCGCGGCAAGTTCCAGGATCGAAGTCGGCGGCGCGACCGCGGTCGCCTGCGGCCGTGGCGGCGGCGACGTCGCGACCTGCCGCAGCATCTTGTTCACCGACTTTTCAAGCGTCGAGTAGAGATCGAGCAGCGGCGACAGGTTCTCCTGGATCCGGCTGATCCGCGACGGCAGCAGCCGGAAGAAATCGGTCGCCGGCACCACGATCGCGGCGATCGCGACGTTGGCCATCAGCAGGAACGCCAGCACGCAGAACAGCGCCGCGATCGGCGACGGCACCCGGTGGCGCTCGAGCCATTCGAGCACCGGCACCAGCGCGATCGCGATCACCAGCGCCGCGGTCAGCGGCAGGAAGAACTCGGCCCCCGATTTCAACGCGAACGGCAGCCCCATCGCGAGCCCAACCCCCGCGATCAACGTCAACGCCGCCAATAATCGATCCCGCCGCTGCGCGATCCGTATCGCCTCGTCCGCCTCGATCCCCACCGGCAACCCGAACGCCCCCTCGCGATCGGGCAGATCGAGTGGCGTCAGGGTCCGTTCGGTATCGTCGTGGTCGGCCATCCCGCGAACCTAGGGCGGAACGGCGGTGGGTGGAAGGCGGCTAGTTGAGGGGGGGGTGATGGGGGGGGGACCGGCCGCCCGGCCCCATTAACGCGCCTTTGCCTCCCCCACCGTCCGTTCGTCTCGAGTAGGGATCGAGCTTGTCGAGAGCCCGTATCGAGAGACTGTGCCTCAAGAGGGGACCTCTCGATACGCCGTCTCGACGGGCTCGACGGCTACTCGAGGCGAACGGGTTTTTTCGGGGGAAAGCTATTCCAACCCCTGTAGCTCTCAGCGCCGCAGGCTCTCTACCCTTCTCCTCCGCGTCTCCGCGTCTCCGCGCGGACCCCCTTCTTCATCGCGCCCTCGCGCCTTCGTGTGAACCACCCCACACCCCGCCCCTTGCCCCAGCCCCAATCTCCGTTAACTCCGACCCCATGGATCGCTACCTCCTGGTCATCGACGAAGGCACCACCTCCACACGCGCGATGCTGTTCACCGCGGACGGCCGCTGCGCCGCCAGCGAAGCCACCCCGCTCGACCAGCATTACCCCCGCCCCGGCCGGGTCGAGCACGACGCCGCCGAGATCTGGCGCAAGACCCTGCGCGTCACCGCGGCGATGGTCGCACAGGCCGGCGGCGCGGATCGTATCGCCGGCATCGGCATCACCAACCAGCGCGAGACGGTGGTGTTCTGGGATCGCACCACCGGCGAACCGCTCGCTCCAGCGATCGTCTGGCAAGACCGCCGTACCGCCGCCGACTGCGCCGCGCTCCGCGATGCGGGCCACGAGGCGGCGGTGCAGGACCGCACCGGGCTGCTGCTCGATCCATATTTCTCGGGATCGAAGATCGGCTGGGCGATGCGCGAATGGCCGGAGCTCGCCGCGGCGGGCGATCGCCTCGCGGTCGGCACGATCGACAGCTGGCTGATCTGGAAGCTGACCGGCGGCGCCCACCTCACCGACGCGACCAACGCCAGCCGCACCGCGCTGATGGCGATCGGCGCAGGGGTTTGGGACGACGAGATGATCGCGCTGTTCGGCGTGCCCCGCGCCGCGCTGCCCGAGATCGTCGACTGCGCCGGCCGCTTCGGCACCACCAGCGCGTTCGGCGGATCGATCCCGATCTGCGGCATCGCCGGGGATCAGCAGGCGGCATCGATCGGCCAGGCCTGCACCCGCCCCGGCGAGACCAAGGCGACCTTCGGCACCGGCGCCTTCATCCTCACCCATGCCGGCGCCACCCAGCCGCGCTCCGACCACCGGCTGCTCTCCACCGTCGCCGCGCAGCTCGGCGGGGTCCGCAGCTATGCGCTCGAAGGATCGGTGTTCGTCGCCGGCAGCCTGGTCCAGTGGCTACGCGATTCGCTCGGACTGATCGCGTCGGCGGCCGAGACCGAGGGGCTGGCGCGCAGCGTGCCCGACAATGGCGGCGTCTTCCTGGTTCCCGCGCTCAGCGGCCTCGGTGCGCCGTGGTGGGAACCCGGCGCGCGCGGTGCGATCTCGGGCCTCAGCTTCGCCGCGGGCAAGGCGCATGTCGCCCGCGCCGCGCTGGAGGCGATGGCGCACCAGGCGCACGACCTGAAGACCGCCTTCGCCGCCGACGGGCAGGACTGGCGTACGCTCAGGATCGACGGCGGCATGGTCGCCAACGACTGGATGGCGCAGGATCTCGCCGACATGCTCGGGCTGACCGTCGAGCGTCCCGAATTCGCGGAAACCACCGCGCTCGGCGCCGCGATGCTTGCCGGGATCGGCGCCGGCTGGTTCGCGGACCTCGACGAAGCCGCAGCGATGCGCGGCGCGGTCGAGACCTTCGAACCCGCGATCGACGACGACGTCCGCACCGCCCGGCTGGCCGGGTGGAAGGCGGCAGTCGGTTCTGTCGTGGCGCTGGCCGGGTAGGACACCGGCAACGATAGCTTACACGCGGGGGCCGCAATCCCCGCTAAAATGCAGGCATCGCCAACCGCGGAAGTCCACCGGCCGATGCTCGTCCTCTTTCTCTTCGTCGTCGCGTTCGCCGCCTTCGTCGTCAGCGCGGTGTCGGGCGGCGGCGCGGGGCTGGTGCTCGTGCCGTTGTTGCGGACGATGCTGCCGATCGCCTCGGTACCCGCGGCGCTGTCGATCGGAACCGCGGCCAGTTCGGCCGCGCGGATGGCGACCTTCGGCCGCTCGATCCGCTGGGATGTCGTGCGGCTGTTCGTCCCGAGCGCGCTGCCCGCCGCCGCGCTCGGCGCCTGGCTGCTGACGCGGTTCGAGCCGGCCTATATCGAATTCCTGCTCGGCTGCTTCCTGCTCGCCAATCTTCCCGCCCTGTTCCGCCGTGAGGCTCCGGAACCTGCGACCGTGCGTCCGCTGCCGCGCTCGCGCCTGCGGCTGATCGGCGCCGCAGCCGGGCTCCTGTCGGGCTTCACCGGCGCGGTCGGGCTGATCTTCAACCGATCCTATCATCGCATGGGGCTCGCTAAGGAGGAGATCGTCGCGACCCGCGCCACCAACGAGATTCTGCTCCACCTGCTGAAGATCGGGCTATATGCCGGCTTCGGGCTGCTCGACCGCCCGGCGCTGGTCGCCGGCGCGCTGATCGCGGTCGCGGCGATCCTCGCCTCGGTGGCGATGCGGTGGTTGTTGCCGCTGATCAAAGAGGCGGCGTTCCGGCGGGTCGGCCTGGCCGCGATGGTCGCATCGGGTGCGGCGTTGTTCGCGATGTCGGGGTCGCAGATCGTGCGGATGCACGATGCCTGGGTGCGCTACACCGCGCCCGATGGCGAACATCAGGTGGAGGCCAATTGGCGCGGGGTCGGCCGCTTCGCCGCGGAACTCGAACGCGAGGGCCATGTCGTCTTCGAACGGCAGGTTGCGCTGGCCGATCTACCCCCGGCGACGCGCGCGGCGATCGTTGCGGCGGTGCCGCTGTCGCGGATCACCTTCATCGAGGAAGTCCGCGGACCCGACGGCGCCAGCTACGAGGTGCACTATCTGGATGGCGGTCGGGTGGTGGCGCGCGAGGTCACGGCGCCGGCACCGCGGGCCGAGCGCCCGGCACCAGCGGCGTGACCGGCACCAGCTCGTAGATGTCCAGCATCGCGCCCTTGCCGGCCTGGGTCAGCACCAGCCGCCAGCGGAACGGCGCGACCCGCTCGACCACGCCGGCGACGTCCTGGACCGGGTTGTCGCCATAGGCGGGGGCGGTGATCTCGCCGGGACGCTTGAACGATCCGATGAAGATCTGCCGCCGGTCGGTATCGGGGTAGAGCCAGCCCACCGGCAGGTTGGTACCGGTCTGCTTGGTAAAGGCGAGGCTGTCCTTCTCGACCTCGACATAGCAGAAATCGGGTGCGTAGCTGGCGAAGCCGGCGCGCCCGCCGAACCGCACCAGCCGGCAGTGATAGGGACCGGGCGGCAGCGTCGGCGCCTCCAGCGCGGCGGCCGGATCGATCAGCGCCCCCTCCGCCTTCAGCTTGGCCGCCAGCCGCCGCGGCACCGCCGCCCGCGCCCGCGCCCAGATCGCCGGCATCGCCGCGATCCGCTGCTTGTCGGCCGGCGTCGCGACCACGTCCCACGCGGTCGGCTCGCTACCCACGGTGACCGCGGACGCGACCACCGTGGGCGGCGGCGCCAGGGGTGCCGACGCGCACCCGGCCAGAGCGAGCATACTATAGGCGAGCAGAGGCGCGGCACGACGCATCGTCGTTGTTCCTAAAGGCTGATATCGTTCGCGTAAGGGCTTGGTCTGCGCCCGTTACCGAAAAGTGCAAGCCAGTAGTTAACGATAAGTTAACGCCGCGGCAAACCGCGTCCCGCGAAGGATCAAGCGAGTTGGGGGCGTGTGCGTCGTCCAAGATCCACCTCTGAAAGGG
Source organism: Sphingomonas sp. Tas61C01 (assembly GCF_052567495.1). Classification (NCBI taxonomy): domain Bacteria; kingdom Pseudomonadati; phylum Pseudomonadota; class Alphaproteobacteria; order Sphingomonadales; family Sphingomonadaceae; genus Sphingomonas; species Sphingomonas sp. Tas61C01. The sequence continues at coordinate 214,428 of NZ_CP199583.1, read as the reverse complement.
GCGGATACAATCTCCCCTCAGGCAGCCACCCCCACTCGATCGTCGAACAGCGCCTTCAGATCCTTTTTCAGGATCTTGCCGTTCGCGTTGCGTGGCAGCGTTTCCGGCACGAAGCGGATCGCGACCGGGGTCTTGAACACCGCCAGTCGCTCGCGGACCCAGGCCTGCAGCTCCGCCTCGGTCGCGTCGCACCCGGGGCACAGGTGCACCACCGCCGCGGGTTCCTCGCCCAGCGTCCGGTGCGGCAGCCCGATCAGCGCGCAGTCGGTCACCGCGGGATGCGCGTAGAGGACGTTCTCGACCTCGGTCGAATAGATGTTCTCGCCGCCGCGGATCACCATGTCCTTGGCGCGATCGACGACGTAGCAGAACCCCTCCTCGTCGAGCCGCGCGAGGTCGCCGGTGCGCACCCAGCCGTCGACGAAGGTGGCCGCGGTCGCGTCGGGTTTGTTCCAATAGCCCTTCACGATCATCGGCCCGCGCGCCCAAAGCTCGCCGACCTCGCCGAGCGGCAGGACGGTGACACCGTCGTCGGCGACGATCTTGAGGTCCGCGACCGCGACCGGAGGCCCCGCGCTGGTCGGGCGGTTGAGATAATCCTCCGACGAATGCGAGGTCACCGTCGCCATCGTCTCGGTCATTCCCCAGCCATTGCCGGGCAGCGCGCCGAATTCGGTATAGATGCGCTTGACCAGCTCGGGGGCCGAGGGCGCGCCGCCATAGGCGATCGCCTCCAGGCTCGACAGGTCGTATTTGTCGCGGTCGGGATGTTCGAGCAGCTGCCACGCGATCGTCGGCACCCCGCCGGTCAGGTTGACCTTCTCCCGCTCGATGATCTCCATCGCGCGCACCGTGTCCCATTTGCGCATGAACACCATGGTGCTGCCGGTCGCGATCGTGCCCATCATGCTCGCGCTGCACGCGGTGACGTGGAAGAGCGGGATCACCGTCAGCCCGACCTTCGGCGTCGGCTCGGGAGGCGCCTCGCCCCGCCGCAGGAACGACCGCGCGCCCGCATAGCCGCCCGACAGGATGTTGGTCATCAGGTTGCGGTGAGTGCCGAGCGCCCCCTTCGGCGCGCCGGTGGTGCCGCTGGTGTAGAAGATCGTCGCGTCGTCGTCGGTTGCCAGATCGGCCGCGGGCAGCGCCACCTCGGGCAGCGTCGCCCAGTCGTGCGGCGTCCCGATCGCGTCCTCCAGCCGTGACGCGATCCCGTCGAGCGGCGCCGCCGCGCGCGAGACCAGCACCTGCTCCAGCGCCGGCAGCCGTGCATATTGCTCCTCCAGCCGCGCATGCCGCTCGGCATCCACGATCAGCACCTTGGCGCCCGAATCGCTCAGCCCGTATTCCAGCTCGCCCCCGGTCCACCACGCGTTCAGCGGCACCATGATCGCGCCGATCGCGGTCGCCGCGAAGAATGCCACCGGCCAATCGGGCAGGTTGCGCATCGCCAGCGCAACCCGGTCGCCCTTGCCGACGCCCATCGCCGCCAGCCGCGTCGCCAGCGTCGCGGTCGCGCGATAGGTCGCCTCGTAGCTGACCCGCTCGTCCTCGTATATCGTGAACAGCCGCTCGCCATGCGCCCTGCTCGCCTCGATCAGAAACCGTAGGGTCGGCGGGGCATTCTTCCACACCCGCGTCGCCACGCCGCGAATGTCGATCGTCTCCATCTCGAACTTGGTGCCGGGTGCGGTGAGCAGCGCATGCGCCGCCGCGATCGACATCGCGGGCCAGTTTTCGGGAAGGGCGATTAGCGGTTCGCTGGCCAAGATGCATCCTCACAGGCTTGATGATCGGGTACGGCTATTTGCTCTTTTGAGATCAGGTTACTGTTGATTCGAGCAGCGCTCAAGGCAATAGGAGCAGGCGAGTTCGAATTAGGGGTATGGAAGTGGCCATGACAGTCGCAACACCGGAAAGCCACGGCTTCGACTCCCGCCGCCTCGCTGCGGTCGGTGCGTTCGTGAAGGAACGCTATGTCGATTCGGGTAAGCTCCCCAACGCGCAGCTGCTGGTCGCGCGCGAGGGTGCGATCGTTCATCTGTCCAGCACCGGCACCGCGCGCGAAGGCGGCGCCGCGATCGACGAGACCTCGCTGTTCCGCATCGCCAGCATGACCAAGCCGATCACCTCGGTCGCGTTCATGATGCTCGTCGAACAGGGCCTGGTCGCGGTCGACACCCCGGTTCACCACGTCCTGCCCGAGCTGAAGGGCGTCGGCGTCTACAATGGCGGCGGCGGCGGCGTACCGTTCCTGACCAAGCCCACGTCGGAGCCGATGCGGATGGTCGATCTGCTTCGCCACACTTCGGGGCTCACCTATGGCTTCCAGAACCGCACCAATATCGATGCCGCGTACCGCGAATCGAAGATGGAGAACTGGCACGGCGGCCACGACCTCCAGGGCTTCGTCGCCGCACTCGGCAAGCTGCCGCTCGAATTCACCCCCGGGTCCGCCTGGAACTACTCGGTGTCGACCGACGTGCTCGGCGCGGTCGTCGAGCGCGTGTCGGGCCAGACCCTCGACGCCTTCTTCCGCGACCGCATCTTCGCGCCGCTGAAGATGGACGACACCTTCTTCCAGGTGCCCCCCGACAAGCTCGATCGGCTGACCGACTGCTACACCTTCGTGCCCGGCAAGGGCCGGATCATGTACGACCGGGGCGAGGCGAGCGCCTGGGCGCGGGCGCCGAAGCTGCTGTCGGGTGGCGGCGGGCTGGTGTCGACCGCGCTCGATTACCACCGCTTCACCGCGATGTGCCTCAACGGCGGCGAGCTCGACGGCGCGCGCATCCTCGGCCGCAAGACCATCGACCTGATGACCCGCAACCACCTGCCCGGCGGCAGCGATCTGTCGCAGATGTCCAAGTCGCTGTTCAGCGAGGCGGCGAACGCGGGCACCGGCTTCGGGCTCGGCTTCGCGGTCAACATCGACGTCGCGCGCTCGATGGTGCCCGGCTCGGCCGGCGAATATTACTGGGGCGGCATGTTCTCGACCGCCTTCTTCATCGATCCGGTCGAACGGTTGACGATGGTGTTCATGACCCAGATGAGCCCGTCCAGCGTCTATCCGATCCGTCGCGAGCTGAAGACCATGATCTATTCCGCCCTCACCTGAACCCATCGATGCGCAGGCCGAGGCCGGCGCACGCAAGGAGACCGATATGTCCAGCCCGATCCGCACCGAACGCCATGACGACGTGCTCGTCATCGTCAGCGACAATCCCCCCGTCAACGCGCTCGGCGCCGCGGTCCGCCAGGGCCTCGAAGCCGGCATCAGGGAAGCCGCCGCGGACGACGGCATCAAGGCGGTGGTGATCCGCTGCGACGGCCGCACCTTCTTCGCCGGTGCCGACATCACCGAATTCGGCAAGCCGATGCAGGAGCCCGGCCTGCCGACCGTGATCGACATGATCGAATCCGCGGACAAGCCCGTCGTCGCCGCGATTCACGGCACGGCCCTCGGTGGCGGCTGCGAGGTCGCGCTCGGCTGCCATTACCGCGTCGCGGTCCCCTCGGCGAAGATCGGCACGCCCGAGGTGAAGCTCGGCCTGCTGCCCGGCGCCGGCGGCACCCAGCGCATCCCGCGCATCGCCGGCGTCGCGCTGGCGCTGGAGATGACCGCCAAGGGCGATCCGATCTCCGCCAAGCAGGCGCTCGACGCCGGGCTGATCGACAAGCTGGTCGGCGAGGTCAGCCTGGAGGCCGACGCGATCGCCTATGCCCGCGAGATCGCGAGCGCGCGTCCCCTGCCCCGCGCCAGCGAAAAGACCGCGACCGCCGACCCCGACGCGGTAGCCGCGTTCCGCAAGGCCAATGCCAAGCGCTTCCGCGGGTTCGAGGCGCCCGAAGCCAACATCAAGTGCGTCGAGGCCGCATCGAACGGCTCGACCTTCGCCGACGGCATCGCCAACGAGCGCGCCGAATTCATGAAGCTGATGATGGGCACCCAGTCCGCTGCGCAGCGCCACCTCTTCTTCGCCGAACGCCAGGCCGCGAAGATCGACGACGTGCCCGCCGACACCGTGCTGCGCGACATCAAGCGCGTCGGCGTGATCGGCGCCGGCACGATGGGCGGTGGCATTTCGATGAACTTCCTGTCCGCCGGAATCCCGGTGACAATCGTCGAGATGCAGCAGGAGGCGCTCGATCGCGGCACCGGCGTCGTTCGCAAGAATTACGAGGCGTCCGCGGCCAAGGGCCGGCTGAAGCCCGAACAGGTCGAACAGGCGATGGGCGCGCTCAACCCGACGCTGGATTTCGCCGCGCTCGCCGAGTGCGACCTGATCATCGAGGCGGTGTACGAGAATATGGACGTGAAGAAGGAGATCTTCACCAAGCTCGACGCGATCTGCAAGCCTGGCGCGATCCTCGCCTCCAACACCTCCTACCTCAACATCGACGAGATCGCCGCCTGCACCAAGCGTCCCGAGGACGTCGTGGGGATGCACTTCTTCTCGCCCGCCAACGTCATGAAGCTGCTCGAAGTGGTACGTGGCGAAAAGACCGCGGGCGACGTGCTCGCCACCGTCATGGCGCTCGCCAAGAAGATCAGGAAGGTCGCCGTCGTCGCCGGCGTCTGCCACGGCTTCATCGGCAACCGCATGCTGATGCCGCGCCAGGTCGAGGCCAACAAGCTGCTGATGGAGGGCGCGACCCCCGAACAGATCGACCGCGTCCATGTCGAATTCGGCATGCCGATGGGGCCGTTCCAGATGAGCGACCTCGCCGGCGTCGACATCGGCTGGCACCGCGATCCGACCCGCATCGAGAACATCCGCGACGCGCTCGCCGCCGAGGGGCGCTGGGGCCAGAAGAAGCAGGCCGGCTTCTACGACTATGACGAGAAGCGGAACCCCACACCCTCGCCCCGTGTCGCCGAGATCATCGAGGATTTCCGTTCGAAGTCGAACATGAAGAAGCGCGAGATCAGCGACGAGGAAATCGTCGAGCGCACGCTCTACACGATGGTCAACGAAGGCGCGCTGATCCTCGAAGAGGGCAAGGCCCAGCGCGCGTCCGATATCGATGTCGTCTGGATCTACGGCTATGGCTGGCCGGTCTACCGCGGCGGCCCGATGTTCTGGGCAAAGAGCGAGGGCCTGCCGAAGGTCGTCGCCGGGCTTGAGAAACACGGCTTTCCGGTCGCCGCGTCGTTAAAGGAAGCCGCGACCAGCGACGGCAAACTGAAGTGACGTCGGTCCTTCCCCGCTCTTCCGTCACCCCGGACTTGTTCCGGGGTCCACTTAGCGGCGAAGTCTACGGTAGAGCTTCTTTCGCGAGCCGTGCGGCACCGTGGACCCCGGAACGAGTCCGGGGTGACGAAGCATCTTGGCCAGCCGATCAGCATATTCGGGAGCAGCAAGCATGACCGACCTCGACACCTTCCGCCGCGAAACCCGCGCCTGGCTCGACGCCAATTGCCCGCCCGAGATGCGCGAGCCGGTCCGCACCGAAAAGGACGCGGTGTGGGGCGGACGCGACCAGAGCATGCTGACCCCTGCACAGAAGCAGTGGATGGACAAGATGGGCGCGCGCGGCTGGACCGTGCCCGATTGGCCGACCGAATATGGCGGCGGCGGGCTGTCCCCGGCCGAAACCAAGATCCTCCGCGAGGAGATGGCCGCGATCCGTGCGCGCAATCCGCTGAATTCGTTCGGCATCTCGATGCTCGGGCCGGCGCTACTGAAATACGGCACCGAGGAGCAGAAGCTCGACCATCTGCCGAAGATCGCGCGTGGCGAGATCCGCTGGTGCCAGGGCTACAGCGAGCCCAATGCCGGCTCCGACCTCGCGGGCCTCGCCGCCTCCGCCGAGGACGCCGGTGATCACTATATCGTCAACGGCCAGAAGGTCTGGACCAGCTATGCCGACAAGGCCGACTGGATTTTCTGCCTGGTCCGCACCAGCAAGGAATCCAAGCAGGGCGGGATCAGCTTCGTGCTGTTCGACATGCAGACGCCGGGCGTCTCGACCAAGCCGATCCTGCTGATCAGCGGGTATTCGCCGTTCTGCGAGACCTTCATGGACAATGTGAAGGTGCCGAAGGCCAACCGCATCCACGACGAGAACAAGGGCTGGGACGTCGCCAAATACCTGCTCGGCCACGAACGCGAGATGATCTCGGGCATGGGCCTGGCCGGCGGCGGCCGCAATCCGCTGATCGAAGGCGCGATCGCCACCATCGGCCTCGATCACGACGGTCGCCTCGCCGATCCGCTGCTGCGCGCGCAGATCGCGATGTTCGAGGTGCGCGCCAAGGCGTTCGGGGCGATGTCCGAACGCTTCATCGACGAATTGAAGGCCGGCCGCGCGCACCCCGCCCAGCCCAGCATGATGAAATATGTCGGCACCGAGCTCAACAAGAGCCGCTACGAGTTGATGATGGCCGCAGGGGGCTCCGACGCGCTCGAATGGGAAAGCGACCGGTCCAACGGCGGCGGCACCCCGCGCGCCTGGCTCCGTACGAAGGCGAATTCGATCGAGGGCGGCACCAGCGAGGTCCAGCTCAACATCATCGCCAAGCGGATCCTCGAGCTGCCGGCGTGAGCCACCGCCGTGCTCCTGCGCTCGCAGGAGCCCAGAGCCAAGCAGCGACACGCCTGTAATACGGAAACCACCCGATGCCCCTCTACCTCGACGACGACCAGACCGCCCTGCAGGACACGATCCGCGACTTCGTGGCCACCGAAGCACCGGTCTCCCACCTGCGTGCGCTGCGCGATGCCGACGATCCCACCGGCTTCAGCCGCGACCTGTGGAAGCAGTTTGCGGAGATGGGCTTCACCGGCATCCTGATCGGCGAGGACCAGGGCGGGCTCGGCATGGGTCATGTCGAAGCGGGCGTCGTGCTCGAGGAGATCGGCCGCAACCTGACGCCCTCGCCGTTCCTCACCACCGCGGTCGCGGCGGTCGCCGCGCTGCAGGGCACCGCCCAGGCCGACCGCTGGTTTCCCGGGATCGTCGCCGGTGACACCGTCGCCGCGCTCGCGATCGACGAAGGCGCCAAGCACCGCGATCACATCGCCATGAAGGCAGAGCGTTCCGGCAACGGCTTCAAGCTTACCGGTGCCAAGCAGTTCGTCACCCACGGCCATGTCGCCGACCTGTTGATCGTCGCCGCGCGCACGGCGGGCGCACGCGGCGACGCCGACGGCGTGACCCTGTTCGCGGTCGACAAGGACGCCGCCGGCATCTCCGCGGAGGCCGAGCGGCTCGCCGATTCGAGCCTCGCCGCCCGCATCGCGTTCGACGGGGTAGAGGTCGATGCCGACGCGGTGATCGGCGAGGTCGATGCCGGGCGCGCGCCGCTCGACCGGCTGCTCCGCGCAGGCCGCACCGGCGCCTCGGCCGAGCTGCTCGGCGTTGGCGGCGGCGCGATGGACATGACCGTCGGCTATCTCAAGCAGCGCAAGCAGTTCGGCACGCTGATCGGCAGCTTCCAGGCGCTCCAGCACCGCGCCGCGCACCTCTATTCGGACATGGAGATCGCCCGCGCCGCGGTCCTGAAGGCGCAGCAGCAGCTCGATGTCGGGCATGCCGATGCAGACGCCGCGGTCTCGGTCGCAAAGGCGATGACCGCGCTTGCGACCACGCTCAGCGTCCAGGAAGGCATCCAGATGCACGGCGGCATCGGCATGACCGACGAATACGACATCGGCTTCTACATGAAGCGCGCCCGGGCCCTCGCCGAGATGTTCGGCGATGCCAATTTCCACGCCGATCGGCTCGCCCGCGCGGCAGGCTATTGATGACCGATCCCGACGCCGACCCCTGGGTCCCGCCGACGCCCGAGGCGCTCGCCGCCGGCCTGTTGACGCTGCTCGACGTCGAGGAGATCGACACCGATCTCTACCGCGGTGCGCGCCAGCCCGGCGGGCGCGGGCGGGTGTTTGGCGGCCAGGTGATCGGCCAGGCGCTCCAGGCCGCGCAACGCTCGGTCGAGGGCAAGGACGCGCACTCGCTCCATGCCTATTTCATGCGCGCCGGCGACGAGGATCACCCGATCGTCTACCGCGTGGTCCGCGATTTCGAGGGCAAGAGCTTCTCCACCCGCCGCGTCATCGCGCTTCAGAAGGGACAGCCGATCCTCAACATGGCGGCGTCCTTCCAGGTTGCCGAAGACGGCATGGCGCATCAGGACGCGATGCCCGACGTCCCCCCGCCCGAGGATCTGCAATCGGAAAGCGAACTGCGCCGCGCCGCCGCCGACAAGATGCCGGAGCGCTTCCGCGAATTCTTCCGCCGCCGCACCAGCCCGATCGACATCCGTCCGCTCCACCCGCGCAGCTGGTTCGAGCCCGTCACGCGCGAGCCGCGCAATTATAGCTGGTTCCGTGCGGTCGCCCCGATCGGCGACGATCCCGCGATGCACCGCGCGGTGCTCGCCTATGCCAGCGACATGGCGCTGATGGCGACCTCGATGATGCCGCACGGCGTCAACTGGATGACCCCGGGCATGCAAAGCGCCAGCCTCGATCACGCGCTCTGGATCCACGAACCCGTCCGCGCGGACGAATGGCTCCTCTACGCCACCGACAGCCCCTGGGCCGGCCACGCCCGCGGCATGAACCGGGGCAGCATCTTCACCCGAGACGGCCGCCTGGTCGCCAGCGTCGCGCAGGAGGGCCTGATCCGCCGGCGCGAGCCTCGGTAGGGGATTTCACGCGAAGGCGCGAAGGCGCGATGAAGAAGGGGGGCCACGCGTAGACGCGGAGGAAGAGATAGGAGGTGCCTGCGGCGCAGCCTCTCTAAACCCTTATTTCTCCGCGTCTCCGCGTCTCCGCGTGAACAATCCTGCCTTCGCGCCTTCGCGTGAACCATCCCTTCCGCCACCCTCCCGTTCGTCTCGAGTAGGGATCGAGCCCCTCGACGTTGCTCGGGAGAGCCTTGTCGAGAGCCCGTATCGAGAGACCTTGCCCCAAGAGAGCACCTCTCGATACGCCGTCTCGACGCGCTCGACGGCTACTTGAGGCGAACGGATTGTGGGTGGGTGGACCCCATCAAACCGCCGTCTTGCCAAACTCCTGCCGCGTCACCGGATGGCTCGACGAAAGCCCTCCGTCCACCGCGATCGCCTGTCCATTCACATAGCTCGCGTCGTCCGACGCCAGGAACAGCGCGACCTTCGCCAGCTCCTCCGGCTGCGCCCCGCGCCGCAGCGGATTGAGCCGCCCCAGCTTGTCCATCTTGTCCGCCCCCCGCGCATAATCGAAGGTCGGCTTGGTCATTCCGGTCTCGGTCAGCCCCGGGCAGATCGCGTTGACCCGCACGTTCGATCCCGCCAGCTGCTGTGCCGAGACCTGCGCCAGGTTGATCACCCCAGCCTTAGATGCCGAATAGGCGGGGGAACCCGCCCCCGACCTGATCCCGGCTACGCTGGCGGTCAGCACGATTGCCCCCTGCCCGCGCTCGGCGATCCGCGGCGCGGCATGCTTGATCGCGAGGTACGGCCCGATCAGATTGACCCGCAGCACCTCGGTGATCAGCGCCACGTCGGTATCGAAGATATTCGCCATCCCGCCCGAGATCCCCGCATTCGCGAACATCACGTCGAGCCCGCCGAACCGCTCGCACGCCAGCGCGACGCAGCGCACGACGTCCTCTTCCAGCCCGGCATCGATGCGGATCGCCACGGCGACGCCACCCGCGTCGCCGATCAGCCGCGCGGTCTCGTCGGCGCCCTCGGTACGATCCGCGCACACCACGCTGCCGCCCTCCGCCGCGAACAGCAGCGCGGCGGCGCGGCCGATGCCCGATCCGGCACCGGTGACGATGATCGACTTGTCGGTAAACCGCATCGCACTCTCTCCCATCAGATCGTCACCCCGCCGTCGATGACGATCGTCTGCCCGGTCATGAAGCTGCTCGCCGGCGCCGCGAGGAACACCACCGCCCCCGCAATCTCGTGCGGCTCGCCGATCCGGCGCAGCGGCGTCGTCTGGTTGCGCTTGGCGGCGGCGGCCTCGTCCTCCCATAGCGCGCGTGCGAAATCGGTCTTGATCAGCCCCGGCGCGATGCAGTTCACGCGGACATTGTGCGGTCCGTATTCGACCGCGAGATTGCGCGCGAGTTGCATGTCGGCCGCCTTGCTGATGCAATAGGCGCCGATCACCGGCGACCCGCGCAAGCCCCCGATCGACGAGATGATCACGATCGATCCGTCGCCGCGCTCGCGCATCTCCGGCGCCACCATCGAGATCAGCCAGTGGTTCGACACGATGTTGTTGTCGAGGATCTTGCGGAACTGGTCGTCCGCGATCCCCTCCTGCGGGCCGTAATAGGGGTTCGACGCGGCGTTGCAGACCAGCACGTCGATCCGCCCGAACGCCTCGCGGGTCCGGTCGACGAGGTTCTGCAACCCCGCCTTGTCGGAGATGTTCGCCGCGACGGCGATCGCCGTCCCTGCGCCGAACCGCGCGTCGATCTCCGCGGCCACCGCATCGCACGCATCCTGCTTGCGGCTGGAGATCACCACCTTCGCGCCGTGCGCCGCCAGCTCGATCGCCGATGCATGCCCGATCCCACGCGACGACCCGGTGATCACCGCGACCTTACCGGTCAGATCGAATTGCGACATGCTCGTCTCCTTCTTCTACTTCGTTTTCCCGCGTAGGCGGGAACCCAGGATCAAACAGGACAATGGCCCATGGGTTTGCTTAGCCCTGGGCTCCCGCCTGCGCGGGAGCACAAGATAGCGAAGCGTGACCGTCACGCGCCCGCCTTCTCGGCGAAGCCCCAGCTCGCCTTTGCCAGCCGGTACACTCCCGCCGCCGATCGCTCGGCCTGCGCGCTCGATGCGGTGCCCTCGACGATCCGCTTCTTGATGCCCTGGACGATCCCGGTCAGCCGAAAAAGATTGTACGAGAAATACCAATTGAGATCGGGCACCCCGTCGCGACCCGTCGCCGCGCAATAACGCTCGACCATCGCCTCGATCGTCGGGATCCCGCTGTCGCCCCCCGCCTTGCCGAGCACGCCCGACCGACCCTCGGGCTCGGTCACCCAGCTCATCAGGAAATAACTGAAATCGGCGAGCGGATCGCCGAGCGTCGACAGCTCCCAGTCGAGCACCGCGATCACCCGCGGCTCGCCCGCCGCAAAGATCATGTTGTCGATCCGGTAGTCGCCATGGACGATCGACGTCCGATCCTGGGTCGGCAGCGTCCGCGGCAGCCAGTCGATCAGCCGCTCCACCTCGGGCATCGTCTCGGTCTCGCTGGCGCGATACTGCTTGGTCCAGCGCGCGACCTGGCGCTCGAAATAGTTACCGGGCTTGCCGTAATCGCCGAGCCCCGCGGCGACATGATCGACCTTGTGCAGATCGGCCAGCGTATCGCACATCGCGTCATAGATCCCGGTCCGCTCGGCCGGCGCGTAATCGGGCAGCGTCCCGTCCCACAGATTGCGCCCGTCGGCCAACCCCATGACGTAGAACATCGCCCCGATCACGCTCTCGTCGGTGCAGAGCCCGTACGGCTTGGCGACCGGAAACCCGGTCGGATACAACCCTGCGATCAGCCGATATTCGCGGTCCACCGCATGCGCCGACGGCAGCAACGGCCCGAACGGCTTGCGGCGCAGCACATAGGCGCCCGACGGGCTGTCGATCCGGTAGGTCGGGTTCGACTGGCCCCCTGCGAACTTCGCATAGGTCAGCGGCCCTTCGAACCCCGCGACGTTCGCCACCATCCACGTGGTCAGCCGCTCGACGTCGAGCCGGTCGCGCCCCTCCGCAGGGATCGTGCCGGTCATCGTCGCGGTCGCGCTGGTCTCGGTCACGCGGTCCTCCTCAGGCGAAGGTGATGACGCTGCGGGTGGAATCGCCCTTGCGCAATTCGTCGAACGCGTCGTTGATCCGCTCCAGCGGCATCCGGTCGGCGATGATCGTGTCGAGATCGAGTTCGCCGCGCATGTAGAAATCGACCAGCCGGGGGATGTCGACCGGAAAGCGGTTCGATCCCATCAACCCGCCCTGCAGCTTCTTCCCCGCGAGCAGATCGAGCGCCGACAGCCCGACCTTCTCGGCGAGCGGCATCATCCCCAGGATCGTCGCGGTGCCGCCACGCCGCAGCACCTTCACCGCGGTCGCCGCCGACTGCGGGCGCCCGACCGCCTCGATCGCGTGATGGACCCCGCCACGCGAGATCTCGACGACCTGGTCCGCCGCGGTGTCGCTCATCGCGTCGATCACATGCGTCGCGCCCAGCTTCTCTGCGACCGCGCGCTTCTCCGCCACCGGATCGAGCGCGATGATCTTCGCCGCCCCCGCGATCTTGGCGGCGTTGACCGCGGCGAGCCCGATCCCGCCGCAGCCGACGACGCACACCGTCTCCCCCGGCGTCACGTCGGTGGTGTTGAACACCGCCCCCGCCCCGGTCGTCACCGCACAGCCGATCAGCGCGGCGCGGTCCATCGGCATGTCCCGGTCGATCGCGACGCAGGCATGTTCGTGGACCAGCATCATCTCGGCATAGGCCGACAGGTTGAGCATCTGCGCGACCGGCGTCTCGCCCAGCATCAGCCGCGGCGGCGCGCCCTTCTTGCGCTTGGTGTCCGCACCCAGGCACAGCGACATGTGCCCGGTGACGCAGAATTCGCAATGTCCGCAGAACGCCGACAGGCAGGTGACGACGTGGTCGCCGACCTTCACCGTCGCGACATCGTCACCGACCGCCTCGACCACGCCCGCCGCCTCATGGCCGGGGATCGTCGGCATCGCATGCGGATACGCCCCATCGACGAAGTGCAGGTCCGACCGGCACACCCCGACCGCCACCGTGCGGATCAACACCTCGCGCGGGCCGGGCTTGCTGACCGTCACCTCCTCGATGCTGAGGGGGGTCTTGGCTTCGAACAGGACAGCGGCCTTCATGGGGTACTCCGGAAGTGAATGTGTTGAACGACAACCCCATTCCCCGGTCGTCTCGAGTAGGGATCGAGCTTGTCGAGAGCCCGTATCGAGAGACATCGCCCCAAGAGAGGACCTCTCGATACGCCGTCTCGACGAGCTCGACGGCTACTCGAGGCGAACGGGTCGGGGCAAAACGCTCACCTCGAAACGCCGACGTCCCCGCTCGACACCCGGTCGGCGCGGTAGTCGCCATATTTGCCGAACTCGTTCCGGGCGATCGCCCGGTTGTGGACCTCGTCCGGGCCGTCGGCGAACCGCAGCGTCCGCATCGCCGCCCAGGCATGCGCGAGGCCGGTGTCCTGGCTCACGCCACCGCCGCCATGCGCCTGGATCGCGTCGTCGAGGATCTTCAGCGCCATCGTCGGGGCCTGGACCTTGATCATCGCGATCTCCTGCTGCGCCGATTTGTTGCCGGCGCGATCCATCATGTCCGCGGCCTTCAGGCAGAGCAGTCGCGTCATCTCGATGTCGATGCGTGCGCGTGCGATGCGCTCCTCCCATACGGAGAATTCCGCGATCTTGCGCCCGAACGCGACCCGGCTCTGCAACCGCTTCGCCATCGCCTCGATCGCGACCTCGGCCACGCCGATCGTGCGCATGCAGTGATGGATCCGACCCGGCCCGAGCCGCCCCTGCGCGATCTCGAACCCGCGTCCCTCGCCGAGCAGCACGTTCTCGACCGGCACCCGGACATTCTCGAGCAGCACCTGCCCGTGGCCGTGCGGCGCATGGTCATAGCCATAGACCGACAGCATGCGTTCGATCTTCACGCCCGGCGCATCCATCGGCACCAGGATCTGGCTCTGCTGGCTGTGGCGCTTGGCGTCGGGATTGGTCTTGCCCATCACGATCGCGATCGCGCAGCGCGGATCGCCGACCCCCGATGACCACCATTTGCGACCGTTGATCACATAATGGTCGCCGTCGCGCACCATCTGCGTCTCGATATTGGTCGCATCCGACGATGCCACCGCGGGTTCGGTCATCAGGAAGGCGCTGCGGATCGTTCCTTCCATCAGCGGCTTCAGCCAGCGCTCCTTGTGCTCCAGCGTACCGTAGCGATGAAGAACCTCCATGTTGCCGGTGTCGGGGGCCGAGCAATTGAAGCATTCCGATGCCCAGCCGACCCGGCCCATCTCCTCCGCGCACAGCGCGTATTCCAGGTTCGACAGCTGCGTGCCCTCGAACGCGAAGCTGTCGTCGACATGCGTCTGGCCCGAATGCGGCGGCATGAAGAAATTCCACAGGCCCTGCGCCTTGGCGATCTCCTTCACCTCTTCGATGACGGGGATGATCTTCCAGCGCTCGCCCTCGTGATGCTGCTCGTCATGCTCGGCCTGGCGCGGCCTGATCTGCTGATCGATGAAGCTTTTCACGCGATCCCGAAAATAGGTCTCGCGTTCGCTGAGCGTGAAATCCATGCAGCCTCTCCGCTATGTCGTCTCGTCTGTTGGCGGCGGTCTAGACCGTACCGCGTATTCGGTAAAGCGCCGCGCGCGCCCCGCAAACGCGTTTTTGCCACCTGCGCGGATCGCGCCGAAAAAACACTGTCTCTTCGAAACGAAGCTGATACTGTGCTTGGATGGGCGGGGCAGAAACGGCCGGCGACGAAGTATCGGGCACGAAGCGCTTCCGGGCGAAACGCGACGCGATACTGGCCGCAGCGGCAGAAGCGATCAACGAACAGAGCGCGAAGGGCATGACCTTCGCGGACGTCGCACGCCGCGTCGGCCTCAACACCACCAGCGTTACCTATTACTTCAAGCGCAAGGAAGACCTTGCCGCCGCCGCCTTCGAACACACGCTCGACTATCTGCTGGTGATGCTCGACGCCGCGATGGAGGCGCCCACCCCGCAGGAGCGCGTCCGCCGCTACATGTCGCTCAACATGGCGCGGCTCGACCGCGTCCGGCTCGGGCAGGAACGACCGATGGCGATCCTGTCGGATCTGCGCGCGACCGAGGATCCCAATCGCACCCGGCTGATGAACGGCTGGCGCGAGGTGTTCCGCCGCACCCGCCGCCTGTGGGGCAACAGCGGCAACCGTGCCCAGACCGATCTCTATGGCGCCCGCGCCCACGTGCTGCTCGAAAACACCTTCTGGCTGCCGGTCTGGCTGACGCGCTACGAACCCGATCAATATGGCCGCTGCGAGGCCAAGATGATGGACGTGTTCGAACACGGCATCGCCGGCAGATCCTCCGCCTGGACGCCGACCACGCTGGTGCTCGATCACCAGGAGGCGGAGCCGGGCCGCGCCGCGTTCCTGCTCGCGGCGACGCGGCTGATCAACGAACTCGGCTATCGCGGTGCCTCGGTGCAGCGGATCGCGTCCGAGCTGAACGTCACCAAGGGCAGCTTCTACCACCATCTCGACGCCAAGGACGATCTGGTGATAGCCTGCTACAAGCGCAGCTTCGACACCATCACCGATGCGCAGCAACAGGCCGACGATCTCGGCGGCACCCATTGGCAGCGCCTGTCGAGTACGATCGCCACGCTGCTCGACGTCCAGTTCGCCGAACGCGCGCCGCTGCTGCGCACCACCGCGCTCAGCGGGCTTCCCGCGAACGTCCGCACTGCGATGGTCGATCGGTCCAACCGCATCGCGCGCCGCTTCGCGGGCACGATGATGGACGGCATCGCCGAAGGATCGATCCGCCCGGTCGATTCGCTGATCGCCGCACAGACGCTGATGGCGCTCCAGAACGCCGCGTTCGACATGCGCAAATGGGCCGGCACCATGCCCCGCGATCGCGCCATCGCGATCTACGCGTCGACCCTGCTCTACGGCCTCTTCGACGACCGCGCGCTGGAATAATCCACCCTACCTTCACTCCCACCCCGGCGAAGGCCGGGGCCCAGGTGGGCAGGCCGATGTTAAGCAGCGGCGCGGCCGCCAATTCATGTTTCGCACCTGGGTCCCGGCCTTCGCCGGGGTGGCGGCGGGTCTTTGTTCCCGCCACCCCTTCCCGCCTGTCCTACACACCCTTGCAAGCGTAAGCCGTGCCGCACCGAACCACGCTCTTTGACATTGCCGGAAACGCCCCCGCCCGCACGCGTATAGGTGCGACTCTTGTGACTCTTCGCTCAAGCCCCCGCGCGCTTCAGCAACACCCCCGCCCGCCAATAATGCCACAGCGCCCACGGCGTCGCCGCGGCGAAGGTCAGCATCGCATAGCGTAGCGAGTCCTCGCCGAAGGTCGGCCGCAGCAGGTCGCTGATTACCCCGATCGCGGTCGGCCCGAGCCCCAACCCCACGAGGTTGATCACCAGCAGCGTCACCGCCGCCCACAGCGCCCGCATCCTGAGCGGCGCGAGCCCCTGGATCAGCGCGAAGCTGGGCCCGAGATAGCTGCTCACGAACAGCACCGACACCCAGTAGAGCGGTACCGCGACATACGGGTCACTGGAGAAGTAGAACAGGAACGACAGCGGCAATCCGATGCATTTCAGCGCCAGCACCAGCCATGCCTGCGCATGCAGCCCATATTTCGCCGCGACCTTGTTCGCGAGCCACCCGCCGCCGACCGCCGAGATCGTCCCGCATATCGCACCGACCGGCGCGACGTAGCGCGCGACGTCGATCATCGACAGGCCGACCGACCGTTGCATGAAACTCGGACCGAACGCCGCATGGCCGTAACCGATCAGCGACGTGATCGTCACGCCCATCACCAGGTTGAACGCCGGCCCGCTCGCCAGCATCGTCCGGAAACCCTCGCCCAACGGCGGGATCACGCCCTTGTCCTGCCCCTCGGCGACGATCTGCGCCTCGGACATGCCCCGCGGCGGTTCGACCACGAACAGCTTGACCAGGATCGCGAGCGCGATGCCCGGCAGCCCGACCGTGAACATCGCCACCCGCCAGCCGTAGAGGTGCGCGACGAAACCGCCGATCATCGTTCCGAACGCGGTGCCCAGCACCACGCCCAGCGAATAGATCCCCATCGCCCCCGCGCGCTTTTCGGGGGGGTAGAGATCGGCGATGATCGAATGGCTTGGCGGGCTCGACCCCGCTTCCCCGACGCCGACGCCGATCCGCGCCGCCAGCAGCTGGACGAAATTCTGCGCCAGCCCGCACACCGCGGTCATCAGGCTCCACAACGCCAGCGCGATCGCGATGATGTTGACCCGGTTGCCACGATCCGCGAGCCGCGCGACCGGGATGCCGAGCGTGGCGTAGAAGATCGCGAACGCGAACCCCGCGAGCAGCCCCAATTGGGTGTCGCTCAGCATCAGGTCCTTGCGGATCAGTTCCTGGAGGATCGCGAGGATCTGGCGATCCATGTAGCTGAAGAAATAGGCGGTCGTCAGCAGCGTCAGCGTGATCCCCCGCCGCTTGAGTGCCAGCGTCGCGGCGATCTCCGGGTGGCTCGCAATTCCAGTCATCGCCATACTCGCTTTACGAAAACAAAGGCCCCGCTGCGCGGATACTCGCAGCGGGGCCAGACCGGGTCAACTATTCGGTTCGTTGCAAATCATTGCCGAACGAACCGGACGTCAGAACTTCTGGGTGAGCGCCAGCTTTGCGGTGAACCCCAGCGGCGACGCGGTGAACGGATCGTAATTCTGGTCGAGCCGGGCGAACGGCGGGTCGCGATCGAAGATGTTGAGCGCCGACAGCGCCAGAGTCGTGCCGGTGCGCAGCCCGACCCGCAGCGTCGCATCCATCGTCTTGAACGCACCGATCTCCTTGCCACTGGTCACCGACCCACCCGCGAGTGCGCTCGGATTGGGCCCGAAGATCGCCGCGCCGCGCTGGTCGGTATAGCCGTCCAGATAGTTGAACTGGATGCGCAGGCTGGTCAGCCCCAAGTCGCCCTGGACGTACCAATTGCCCTTCACCTGTGGCAGCGGATACGCCGTCGTCTGGTAGTTGAGCAGCCCGACCCCGTCGAACGCGGGCTGCACGACAATGCCTTCGACCGTGATGTCCTTGGTATTGTAGTCGATGACATAGGTGCCGTTGACGCCGACCGTGATCGCACCGTCGCCGATCTCGCCGCGATAGCTCGCTTGGAGATCGAGCCCGGAGGTGCTGACGTCCGCCGAATTGATCACGTTGGTGCGCAGCCGCTGGACGTTGGCGACGCTGCAGACGCCGCCGTTGAAGGTGAAGCGTGCGGCCAGCGCGGCGTAGGTCGGGTTGGCGCAGTTCGCCGCCCCCGACGCGCCGAACAGCGCGTTGACGATGCCCTGGATCGGCTCGCCCTCGATCGGCCCGTTCAGGTCGTAGCGGAAATAGTCGAGGCTGGCGTTCAGCCCGCCGACCTGAACGATCACGCCGCCGCTATAAGTCTTCGCCTTTTCGGGGGCGAGGTTCGGGTTGCCGCTGATATCGACCGCGCGGAACGACGTGCCGATGATCTGCAGCGCGGTCAGATTACCCTCGAGCTGCTGGGCCGGCGGCCCGCGGAACGTCGAGCCCGCGCCGCCGCGCAGCGCCAGCCACGGGGTGACCTGGAAGCGCAACCGCGCCTGCGGGTTGAAGGTCGATCCGACGTCGCTGCCATAATCCTCGTACCGCGCCGACAGCTGGAGGTTGATCGCCTCGATGATCGGCAGCTGCAATTCGGCGAACAGCGCCTTCACGTCGCCGACCGATTCATTGTTGCGATTGGTGCCGAGGAACCCGAGTGCGCCGGTCTGCGGGGTGCAGATCGCATTGGGACTCAGCGGAGTGCCCGGGCAGGGGTTCACCGCCAGGTTGCTGTCGTTGTTGTAGTTCACCTTGTATTTGTTGCGGCGATACTGGCCGCCGACGGCGAAGGCGAGGTCGCCACCCGGCAGCCGGATCCCGGTCTTGCCGCTCAGCACCAGGTCGCCGACGAACAATTGCGTGTCGTAGGTCGTCCGCGTGGTGCGGAAGAAATTGTCGAAGGTCGCGGCATCGTTGATCAGCCCCGCGCCCGGCGTGACGCTCAGCCCGTTGGTGCCGCGCGATCCCGCATAATTGGCGTTGACCTGACCGGTGACGGGATTGACAGCCACTGCGGTCGAGAACGGGTTGAAGAAGGTACAACCGTTGGTCCCGGCCAGCCCGGCGACCTGCGCGGCGGTCAGCCCGGTCCGCGACGCGGTGCTCGCATAGGCGCAGTTCGGCCCGCCGAACCCGGCCAGCGCGTTCTGCAGCAGGTCGCCGAACGTGTCGGTGCCCTCGCCCTCGCGGTAATATTCCGAATAGGTGCCGCTGGTGGTCAGGTTCAGATCGGGAGTGAAATCCCAGGACAGGTCCGCGGTGAAGCGCATCTGGTCCGACTGCCGCTTCGAATAGGCCGAGCCGCGATCGTCGCCCTTGCGCCCGACGAACAGCGGATTGCCACCGAGCAGCGCCGGGCGGAACAGCACGGGAAAGGCCAGCGCGGGCGCCAGCGGCACGCCGGCTGGCGCGAGACAGCCCGATTGCGCACCGTAGAAGTTGCAGTAATCGCGCAGCGCCGGCGAATAGGTCGGAATCTGGAAGAACCCCGATCCGCCGCTCGCCGCGTTCGCCGATGGCGGCAGCGTCGGCAGGTAGGTCGGCGACGTCGTGATCCGTGTCGACGTGGTGCCGTACAGCGCGCTCGCGGTGAATTTGACGTTGTCGGTGATGTCGACCGCAGCCTCGACATAGGCCTGCAACCGGTCCTCGGGCTCGACGAGATTGCCGAACTGGCCGTAATTGTTGAAGCAGCGATCGGTCGCTGGGTTGAGCACCCCGACCGCGGTCGGGGTCGGCGCGAACGAACCCGGCGCGCTGCGGAAGCCGCCCAAATTGGTACAGCCGAGATCGCGGATGAAGTTCACCCCGTTGGCGACTCCGTTCGCGCCATAACCGGTGAACAGCCGACCAGACGGATCGGTGTATGGCACGGTCGCATTGAAATCGAAGTTGCCGGGGTTGCCGCCGCCGGTCCAGCCACCCTGCGGATTGTTCGCATAGGGTTGGATCGTGAAGTCGCGGTCTGTGGTGCGCAACTCGGACCGGTGCTGATAGCCGATCGACGCGAGCATCCGGAAGCCGTTGCCGCTATGCCCGTAGCTCACCGCGCCGCCGTAATCGCCCTTCGATCCGTCGATGTAGCGATAGTCGCCCGACGCCAGGAAACCCTGCTGGTCGGTGCGGGTGATGAAGTTGACCACGCCCGCGATCGCGTCCGACCCGTAAGTCGCGGCGGCGCCGTCCTTCAGCACCTCGACGCGGCCGATCGCGCCCTGCGGGATCAGATTGATGTCGACGATCGGGATGCCGCCGCCGACCGGCACCAGCCGCTTGCCGTTGAGCAGCACCAGCGTGCGCTGCGGCCCCAGCCCGCGCAGATTGACCGAGGCGACGCCCTCGTTGCCCTGTGACCGGCTGTCGAACTGGTTGGCATCGCCGGTCACGCCGTTGGAGGTCGGCAGGTTCTTCAGCAGGTCGACCGCCGACGGCGCGCCCTGCTTGGCGAGCTCGTCGCCCGAGATCACGTCGACCGGCGCCGCGGCGTCTTCGGACGATCCCCTGATCAGCGATCCGGTGATGACGATGTCGGGACCTGCATCGACGGTGCTGGGCACCTCCGCGGTGGCGGTGTCCTGCGCGTTTGCGGGGAGCTGCGCCTGCGCCGGGGTGGCGCTGCCGCCGACCTGCGCCTGAACCGGGCTCGCCAGCGCGATCGCCAATGTCGACAGCGCACAGGCCGCCATATAATGCCGCTTGCTCATTGCTACCTCTCCTGTCGGCCGGAACGCTTGATGGTTCCGTACCGCATCCTCGAATAGATAGTGAGCTGGCGCACTCGTCAAGCGAAACAAACGTTGCGTTATGCTACGGTATTGGGGCGGCAAGAAACATGTCAGCAGACGCGACTAATCACGCTGCAACAGACCAAATCTTCGATAACGCCACGTAAGCCAACCGAGCTGCCCCCGCGTCGATCCGCAGGACCGCCGTCATCGTGTCCCCGCAAGGGCGGCGACCCAACACTGGGCTCCCGCCTAGGCAGGAGTTCTACAAAACTGCCCCGTCATCCCGGACTCGTTCCGTAATCCACCGTTCCGCAGGAGCATAAACCGTTTGTTTGGCGGCACCGTGGACCCCGGAACGAGTCCGCGGTGACGAGCTGATTTGGTGAAGTCAGCTACTTTCGCAGCGGTCGCGCCTTCGCGAGAGCACAAGTTGTAGGGCACGGGCGGGCCCATACAGACCCGACTCCACAACCGCGCAGATCAAGCCCCCGCCTCAATACCCGTTGAGCTGCGCGAACCGCTCGCGATGATACGCCGCATTCCCCCACATCGGCTCGACCACCGCCGCGCGCTTCATGTACAGCCCGGCGTCGTGCTCGTCGGTCATGCCGATGCCGCCGTGCAGCTGCACCATCTCGCGGCTCACCAGCTTCAGCGTCTCGCCGCCGACCGCCTTCGCCAGGCTTACCGCCTGGTCGACGTCCGAACGCCCCGCGTCGATCGCCTCCAGCGCCGCCTCGACCACCGACCGCATCAGCTCCAGTTCGGTGAACATCTTCGCCATGCGGTGCTGCAGCGCCTGGAACGTCGACAGCGGCTGACCGAATTGCACCCGCGTCTTCAGATAATCGTTGGTGACCGCGAACGCCTGCTCCGCCATGCCGAGCATCTCCGCGCACAGCAGCGCCGCCGCGCGATCGACCACCGCGCGCGTCAGCTCCGGCCCGCCGAGCCGCTCCGCCGGAGCGCCCGCAAACGCGATCTGCGCATGGCTGCGCGAATCCGCCATCTTGCGGGTCGACCGGGTCACGCCCTCTTCGCCCGCGACCAGATACAGCCCATCGACAGCCGCAACCACGAACAGCTGCGCGGTGTCTCCTTCCGCCACGAATGCCTTGGTGCCGGTCAGCGACCCGCCCTCGACCTTCGTTGCGATCTTGCCGAGATCGTGGATCGGCCCCTCGTCGATCGCCAGCGTCGCCACCACCTCGCCCGACGCGATCTTCTCCAGCCAGTCCTTCTTGGCCGCGTCAGACGATCCCATCGCGATCGCGGTCGCCGCCGGCCCGGTCGAGGCGAGCGGCGTCGCCGCCAAGTTGCGGCCGAGCTGCTCGATCACCAGACCAAGCGACAGATAGCCGAACGCCGATCCGCCGAACTCTTCGGGCACGACGATGCCGCCCCAGCCCATCTGGCCGATCTCGCTCCACGCCGCGGGATCGAAGCCGCCCGGCGTCGCCGCATTGCGCAGCTTGCGAAAGGCGGTGACCGGCGACTCATTGTCGGCCCATTCGCGCGCCATGTCGCGCAGCATCGTCTGTTCGTCGTTCAGGACGGCCATTCGTCATTCCCCTCGCTAGCCAAGGATGGCGGAAGGTCCGGTCCTGCCGGCCTCCCGCCTCTCCCCGCTCTCCAACCTATTGGTGATCCAGCATCCCAAGGATGCGCTTGGCGATCACGTTGTTCTGGATCTCGGTCGATCCGCCGTAGATCGATACCGCCTTGCCCCACAGCCAGGTGCGGGTCTGCGACAGCTCGGCCTCGGTGAAGCCTTCGCCCTCCCAGCCGACGCCGTTCATGCCCATGATCTCGACGCCCAGCTCCGCCTTGTCCTGGGTGATCCGCGCGCCGACATTCTTCATGATCGACGTCGCAGCGGACGGCCCCTGGTTCGATTTGGCATCCAGCGCGGCGCGGCGCAGCGTCAGCATGAACGCCCGGGTGTCCATCTCGTGACGGACGATCCGCATCCGCAGGTCGCTATCGGCGATCTTGCCGTCGACCTCGCCGCGATATTCCTTGGCGAGTGCGCTGACCGGCTTGCCTGCCATCATCCGCCCGGCGCTGCCGCCCCCGCCCGACAGGCTCGACCGCTCGTGCTGGAGCAGGCGGGTGCCGATCGTCCAGCCCTGCCCTTCCTGCCCGACCAGATTCTCCTTCGGCACCTTCACGTTGGTGAAGAACGTCTCGCAGAACGGCGACGCGCCGGAGATCAGCCGGATCGGCTTCACCTCGACGCCCTCGGCATCCATGTCGATCAGCAAGAAGCTGATACCCGCATGCTTCTGGGTCTTGTCGGTCCGCACCAACGCGAAGCACTTGTCCGCCCATTGCCCGCCCGAGGTCCAGGTCTTCTGGCCGTTGACGAGATAATGGTCGCCCTTGTCCTCGGCGAACATCTGCAGCGACGCGAGATCCGATCCCGCGCCCGGCTCCGAATAGCCCTGGCACCAGCGCACCTCGTTGCGCGCGATCCGGGGGATATGCTCCTGCTTCTGCGCCTCGGTGCCATATTCCAGCAGCGTCGGGCCGAACATCATCACGCCCATGCCGCCGATCGGGTTCCACGCACCGATCCGCGCCATCTCGTCCTGCAGCACCCGCACCTGATCGCGCTCGAGCCCGCCGCCGCCATATTGCGTCGGCCAGGTCGGAACGCCCCACCCCTTGTCGCCCATCGCCTTCTGCCACGCGGCTTCCTCCGCGCTATGCTCGCTCGGTCCGTCGATCGCGGACATCGCGTTGTCCTTGTGCGCCAGCGACGCCGGGAAATTGGCGGCCAGCCAGTCGCGCACCTCGGTACGGAACGCATCCAGTGGCGAGGTCGTGGTGTCGAGTTCGGCGGCGGTCGCCATTCGGTCTCTCCTGCACGTCAATCTGAAGATCGGGTATGGCGTCGATGTCGCACGGATCGCGCCCCGATGCAAAGGCAATGGTGGTTTACAAGCGATGCCTCCTCGCTTGGGGAGCGCTACGCGAAAGTTGCGGTAGCCCATCCATCTTCGTCACCCCGGACTTGATCCGGGGTCCCGCTGAGCTTTGGGAGGTCAAGACATTGGCTTCGCTGCAAAGCGGGACCCCGGATCGAGTCCGGGGTGACGGGAAGCTCTCGCAAAGGTTTCGCTTGAGCGGCGCGCCGCGCCACGTCTGCCTTGTGGGGGGGGAATGCCAGCCCCCTTCCCTCCCGCTGCCATTTCGCGGATGAACCGCTTCAGCGCATGCGGTAGGTCGCATGCAGGGGGACCATCGATGCGCTTCGACAACAAGGCCGTGCCGATCGTGCTCGCCGCGGTGCTGATCGACACGATCGGATTCGGCATCGTCATCCCGGTGCTGCCGCGGCTGATCACCGAGCTCGGCCATGTCGATCTCGAACAGGGTGCGCGGCTGGCCGGCTATATGTTGGTGCTGTTCTCGGCGACGCAGTTCGTCGCGGGGCCGATCATGGGCAGCCTCGGCGATCGCTTTGGTCGTCGCCGAGTGCTGATCGCGTCGATGCTCGCCTTCGCGATCGATTACGGACTGATGGCGCTCGCCCCGACGCTCGCCTGGCTGTTCGTCGGGCGCGCGATCGCGGGGATCGCGGGCGCAGTCTATGCGCCCGCGATGGCGGTGCTGAGCGACGTCACCCCGCCTGCGAAACGTGGCGCGACGTTCGGTCTGATCGGCGCGGCATTCGGGATGGGCTTCATCATCGGCCCCGCGATCGGCGGGCTGCTCGCCGGCCTCGGCCCGCGGGCGCCGTTCGTCGCCGCGGGGCTGCTCGCCGCGATCAACGCGCTGACCATGATGGTCGCGCTGCCGGAAACGCTCGCCCCCGAAAACCGCCGTCCGTTCGATTGGCGGGCCGCCAACATCGTCGGCGCGTTCCGCCCGTTGTTCGCCGCGGGCAACGCCGCCGCGCTGCTCGGCGCGTGGTTCCTGTGGCAGCTCGCGCACATGGTCTACCCCGCCACCTGGTCGTTCTGGGCGACGATCCGGCTCGGCTGGGATGCGCGCGCGATCGGTTGGTCGCTGGCGTTCACCGGGCTGTGCATGGCGTTGGTGCAGATGACCCTCACCGGCCGCGCGATCGCGCGCTTCGGCGAACGCGTCACCGTCGTCATCGGGCTGGTTTCGGGCGCGGTGGCTTTTACCGCGCTGGCCTTCGTCACCCAGGGCTGGATGGTCTATGCGCTGTTCGTCGCCGGCGCGTTCCAGGGCTTCGTCTTCCCGGCGATGAACGCGTTGCTGTCGCACATGGTCGACGCCGATCGCCAGGGCGCGCTGCAAGGCGGCATCTCGAGCATGTCGAGCGTCGCCTCGATCATCGGCCCACTGGTGCTCAGCCAGGCCCTCGCCGCAGGCACCGACCACGGCTTCCCCGGCGCGGCGTTCCTGCTCGCGGGGCTGATGGCGGCGACCGCGCTGGTGATCATCGTCACCCTCGTCCTGCGCCGCCCGTCCGCCAACGCTGCCGCCTCACCGGTTCGCTAACCCACTCCGTGGCGCGGCGTTCCTGCTCGCGGGGCTGATGGCGGCGACCGCGCTGGTGATCATCGTCACCCTCGTCCTGCGCCGCCCGTCCGCCAACGCTGCCGCCTCACCGGTTCGCTAACCCACTCCGTTCGTCCCGAGTAGGGATCGAGTAGCTGCGTCAGCGGCGTATCGAGAGCCCGTATCGAGGGATGCGTTGGCGCGCGGAACCGAGCGAGCTCTCGATAGGCCCTGCGGGCCACTCGATCTCACCTCGGCAAGAACGGGGCTAGCGAGCCATCGAGGTTCAGGCGACCACCAGCCTTCGCTCTGCCGCCCCCACCACCCCCGCCCGCCCGGTATCGAACGCGGCCGCCTTCGCCACCAGCGCCCCCACCTCGCTCGCCAGCGTCCGTGCCGCGGCGGAGGTCTGCTCGACCATCGCCGCGTTCTGCCGGGTCGATCGATCCATCGCCGCCACCGTGGTCGCGACGTCGGAGAAGGCGATCGACTGCGCGCGATTGTCGTGGGCGATCGTGCCGAGCATCGCGTGCACCTCGCCGATCGCGCTCGCGATCGTCACCAGCGCGCCATCGACTCCGGCGACCGCGTCCACCGCCGCCTCGATGTCGGTTTGGGTCGCGGTCAGCCGCGCCCGCGCCTGTCGTGCCTCCGCCTCCGCACGGATCGCGAGCGCCCCGACCAGGTCGGCGACGATCGCGAAGCCCCGTCCCGCCTCGCCCTCGCGCCCCGCCTCGATCGCGGCGTTCATCGCCAGCACCCGCGTCTGGAAGGCGATCTTGTCGAGCCCGCCGATCACCTCGTCGATCCCCCGCGCGCTGCCCGCGACGCGGACCATGGCGTCGACCGCCCCGCGCGCGCTGGCGCGGCCCTGGTCGACCGTGGCGATCGTCCGGTCTGCCCGCTCGGCGGTGTCGGTCGAGACCTGGGTGGTCGCCTTCAGCCGCGCATCGATGTCGCCCAGCGCCGCCGCGGTCTGCTCCAGATCGGCGGCGTTGCGCTTGGATCGCGCGGCGAGATCGTCGGACGCGGTCGCGATCTCGCGCGACGCGGTGCCGATCTGCCCGGTGCCGTCGATCACCGCCTCGATCATCTCGCGCAGCGTCGTCACCGTCATGTCGAGATTGTCGCCGATCGCGGCATAGCTCTTGGGGAAGGCGCGACGCCCCCGCCCAGTGAGATCCCCCGCCGCCATCGCCCGCAGCGCTACCGCGAGCAGCTCCGACACTGCCTGCTGCTCGGCCCCACTCCGGGCATCGTCCGCACGCCTGGTTTCGGCGGCGACGCGGAACCGTTCGACCGCGGTCGCCAGCAGCCCGAGTTCGTCGGGGCGCGCGCGGTGCGGCACCGCGCACTCGCCGCCGCCTGCCAGCGCGGTCGTCGCGGTCGCCACCTCGCCAAGCGGCACCACCACCCGCCGCACCAGATACACCGCCGAGCCGATCGCCATCGCCACGATCGCGGACGCCAGCGCGATCAGCACCGCGATCCCGAGCCGCAGCTCGCCCTTCGCATCGGCATTGAGGGTGGTCTGGTAAGCTGCTGCCGCCGCGACGGTTTCGTCGACCATCCGCCGGTGCGCGGCATAGGCGGCAGTCAGCCGCCGATAGCTCGCCGCCGTCGCCGCAGCATCGCCCCGCTGCACCGCCGGCAGCAGCCCGCCGTCGAGCTCGGCCCAGAATACCTTCGCCGGCCCGTCGGTCTTCGCGGTGATCGCGGTCTTCAGCGCCGGGTCGAGATCGGATGCCCGCCAATAGAGCTGCCGGGCGTCGTAATCCTTGTGCAGCTGTGCCAGCCGCGTGGCATGATCCGCATAGGATGCCGGATCGCGGACCAGCAGCGTCGCCTCCAGATAGGACTCGATCACATAGGCGGGCGGCGGCAGGATGTCGGCGATCAGGTCGGATGCCTGTTGCAGCTTGACCTGGATCGGCCCGCCGATGCGGATGCGGTCGATCCGCCACGATGCCAGCATCGCCCCCGCGCACAGCAGCGCGATCAGCGATGCCGCGCCGATCCTGACGAGCATCCGAAGCGTCATGGCCTAGTCACCGTCCCACCCCGCCGACAGCCGATCGCCGCCGAACCGAGGCATTATAGGCGCGCCCGCCGCCGCCCGGGTGTTAGGTCAGCTTTCCTTGCCCGGTCGCCGCGACAGCCCGATGTCGAGATGCGCGCCCGCGTCGATCAGCATCGTCTCCCCGGTGATCGCCCGGCTGATCGGATCGAGCAGCATCTCGATTGGCCCGGCGATGTCGTCGGGGCCCGCCGCCAGCGCCATCGGCGTCGCCGCCGCGATCCGCTCGTTGAGCCGCCCGAACGCCTCGCTGCCGAGCCGCTTTTCGAACCAGCCGGTGCCGACATAGCCCGGCGCCACCGCGTTCACCCGGATCGCTGGCGCCAGCACCCGCGCCAGGCTCTTGGTCATCGTCACCAGCGCGCCCTTCGACGCCGCATAGGCGACCGACGATCCGATCCCGAACACCCCCGCGACCGAGGCGACGTTGACGACCGCACCCATCTCGCTTGCCCGCAGGGACGGCGCACAGGCGCGGATCATCTGGAACGGCGCGATCGTGTTCAGCCGGTAGATGTCGAGGAAATCCTCTGCCTCCAGTGCGTCGAGATCCTCGTGGTTGGCGTATTTGGTCCGCCCGGCATTGTTGACCAGGAAGTCGACCCGCCCGAACGCGTCGTGCGCCGTTGCGGCCAGCGATCGGCACGCGGCATCGTCGACGATATCCGCCTGCACTGCGATCGCGCCCTCGCCGACCTCGCCCGCCAGCGCCTCGGCCTCGTCGCGGCTGTGCGCATAGTTGATCACGCAGCGCACCCCCCGCGCCGCGAGCCGCCGCACCACCGAGGCGCCGATCCCGGTTCCGCCGCCGGTGACGATCGCGACCCCGCCCCTCATGCCTGCGCACTCGGCCGCGCGGTGGCGCGCGCGTGCCACGCCCGCAGCGCCCCCAGCTCGTCGGGGATCGGCATGCCGACGAAGTCGGCGAAGTCTATCGTCGTCAGCAGTACGATGTCCGCGATCGTGAACCGCTCCCCGTCGAGCCAGTCCCGGCGGGCGAGTGCGTGGTCGAACTCGGTCATCGCCGCGGTCACCCGCGGCCGCTGGCTCTCGCCGAACTCCTTGTACTGCGGCTTCACCACGCGCGCGGTAAACGGATGGGTATGCGCCCACACCATCCCCAGCGGCATCATCAGCCGCAGTTCGACGCGTCTGGTCCACATGTCGATCTCGGCGATATTGCGCGGATCGCGGCCGAACAGCGGCGGCTCGGGATGCAGTGCCTCGAAATAGCGGCAGATCGCGATGCTCTCCGTGAGCACGCTGGTGTCGTCGAGTGCCAGCGCCGGGGTCTGCCCGAGCGGATTGACCGCCAGATAATCGGGCGACCGGTGCTCGCCCTCGCGGATCGAGACATGTGCCATCGGCACCCGCAGCCCCTTCTCCGCCAGGAAGATCCGCACCCGCCGCGGATTGGGTGCGGGGTTGGCGCTATCGTAGAACAGCATGGCGGCGTCTCTCCTGCATTTTTGCGTTTTCGAAGATCGCGTATGGCATTCGCAGGGCGCTTCGCCTAGCGGTGGCGCAATGGAGACCGCCGCCGACCTGCTCGCGTCCGACTTCGCGACCCTGCCCGCGCTGATCGCCACGCACGCCCGCGAACGCGGCGACCGGATCGCGGTCGCGGACGATGACGGCGCGATCGACTATGCGATGCTGGAGCTGCTGACCGACCGCGTCGCCGCCGCCTTGCAGCGCGCCGGCATCGCCCCCGGCACCGCGATCGCGATCGTCGCCGCGCCGTCGGTCGATTACGCCTGCGTCTTCTTGGGCGCGCTCCGCGCCGGCTGCGTTGCCGCCCCGATCGCGCCCTCGGCCACCCCGGCCTCGATCGCCGCGATGATCGCCGACTGCCGCGCGCCCATCGTGTTCCTCGACGACGACAACGCCGCCGCGCTTGCGAGCGAGACGCTCTCGGCGCGGGCGGTCAGCTTCGGCGCCGAATTCGCCGCCTGGCTTGCCCCCGTCGGCACCCGCCCCGCCCCCGTCGCGATCGCGCCCGGCGACGGGTTCAATATCATCTACTCATCGGGCACCACCGGCACGCCTAAGGGCATCGTCCAGAGTCACACGATGCGCTGGGCGCACATCTCCCGCAACGCCGCCGCCGGGTTCGATCGCGCGGTGACGATGCTCGCGACCCCGCTCTATTCGAACACCACGCTGGTCAGCTTCCTGCCCACCCTCGGTTGGGGCGGCACCGCGGTGGTGATGAAGAAGTTCGACGCCCGCCGCTTTCTCGAACTCGCCGAGCGTCACCGCGCCACCCACACCATGCTGGTGCCCGTCCAGTATCAGCGGATCATGGCGCTGCCCGATTTCGACCGCTTCGATCTCGCCAGCTTCCGGCTGAAGACCAGCACCAGCGCGCCCTTCTCGGCGGCGCTGAAGGCGGACGTCGTGACGCGCTGGCCGGGCCTGCTGATCGAATATTATGGCATGACCGAAGGCGGCGCCTCCACCGGCCTCAACGCCAACGAATTCCCCGACAAGCTCCACACCGTCGGCCGGCCGCTGCCGGGTCACGAGATCAGGCTGATCGACGACGACGGCGTCGAGGTCGCGCCGGGCGAGATGGGCGAGGTCGTCGGCCGCTCGCCGACGATGATGACCGGCTATTTCGGCCGCGAGGGCGCCACCCGCGACGCCGAATGGCACGACGCCGACGGCAATCGCTACATCCGCCACGGCGATGTCGGGCGCTTCGACGAAGACGGCTTCCTGATCCTCATGGACCGCAAGAAGGACATGATCATCTCGGGTGGCTACAATATCTACCCGTCCGATCTGGAGGCGATCCTCGCGCAGCACCCCGCGGTCGCCGATTGCACCGTCGTCGGCGCGCCGTCCGACGCCTGGGGCGAAACCCCCGTCGGCTTCTACGTGCCGCGCGTCGGCGCCGCGGACGACGCCGACGCGATCCGCACCTGGCTGAACGGACAGGTCGGCAAGACCCAGCGCCTGTCCGCGCTGCATCCGGCCGACGAACTTCCGCGCAGCGCGATCGGCAAGGTGCTCAAGCGCGAATTGCGCGATCGGTTGATGGGGACGGCATGACCAGTTTGAAGGCGATCATCGACTCGCTGGAGCCCGTCGAGGGCGGCTGGCGCGGTACCATCCCCGATTCCTGGCTACAGGGCCGCACCAGCTATGGCGGGCTATCCGCCGCGCTCGCGCTCCACGCCGCGCAGCAGTCGGATGTCGATCTGCCGCCGCTCCGCTCCGCGCTGGTCGCCTTCATCGGCCCGCTCTCCGGCGAGGTGACGGTCCGCGCCACCCGGCTGCGACGCGGGCGCAACGCCGCCTTCATCCAGGCCGATGTCGAAAGCGAGGCGGGGCTCGGCCTGCGCGCCACCTTCGTGTTCATGGGGCCGGTCGATTCGAAGGTCGATCACCGGATCGGCGGCGCCCCCGCCTTCCCGGTGCCGACCCCCGAGGACAAGGTTTTCAAGGGCCTCGCCGCGGTCTCCTTCACCCAGAATTTCGAACTCCTCGACCGCCGCGACGGCACGCTCGGCCCGACCGAATGGCTGCGCTGGGTCCGCCTCGCCGATCGCGAAGGCGTCGATCCGATGGTCGAACTGATGTGCGTCGCCGATTGCCTGCCCCCCGCGGCACTCAAGCTGATCGGCGGCCCCGCCCCGGTCAGCTCGATGACGTGGCAGTTGAAC
Organism: Sphingomonas sp. Tas61C01; assembly: GCF_052567495.1. NCBI lineage: Bacteria > Pseudomonadati > Pseudomonadota > Alphaproteobacteria > Sphingomonadales > Sphingomonadaceae > Sphingomonas > Sphingomonas sp. Tas61C01. The sequence goes on along the minus strand of NZ_CP199583.1, from coordinate 183,581 downwards.
CTGCTCGGCGCCACGCCGCGCACCGATGACGGCTGGTGGCTGCTCCGCGCCTCGTCCGATTACGCCAAGGACGGCAGCTCGAGCCAGGCGATGGCGATCTGGAACACCGACGGCACACCGATTGCCGAACAGATGCAGAGCGTCGCGATCTTCGCATAGGCACCATATCGGCCGCCAACCATGCGTATGATCCGCTCGTCGCAAATTCTCTCGTAAATACAATGTGTCGCTTGGATTCTTGGCGAAGAGCGCCTAGCACGGATTAGCCTCTAACCTGACTTGAGGCGCAACCCACCTGGGCGTCGCCGGACTATTCGCGGCGCCCATTTTGGCGGGTCCGCTGCACCGCCCTTCGCGACAAGTTGCGACACATCGATCGGCCCCTGACACAAGGCCGCGACAGCCATGCGCGATATGATTGTCGAGCGATCCGGGGGCTGGCCCCGCTCGCCTGGAGACCCCGCGATGCGCCTTCCCCTTCTTCTCGCGATGACGATGACCGCCGCCACGATGGCGTCCGCCCAAACGGTCGCACCACCGCCGCCCGCCGCTGCGCCGGCTCCCTCGGCCAACGCCGATCCTGCCGGCAACGGCGTGGTTACCAAGGCGGAGTGGCAGGCGCGCTCCGCGGCACGGTTCGACCGCCTCGACACCAATCACGACGGCACGCTCGACGCGACCGAACGCGCCGCGATGCGTGACCGGCGCCGCCCGCCCGGCGGCCGTCCGCCCGCACCCGCCGATTACTGAAGACGCATCGTCCGCCGGCGCGGATCCCCGTCGGCGGATGCAACCGCGCGCTTCCCTGGAGCACTCGCCATGGTAAACCCCGACCCGATGGGAGATTCGCCGCACCTGCTGCTCGTCGACGACGAACGCTCGATCCGCGAACCGCTTGCGCAATATCTCACCAAACAGGGTTTCCGCGTCACCCAGACCGGCGATGCCGAGAGCGCGCGGACCCGGCTGGCGGCCTATGCGATCGATCTCGTCATCCTCGACATCATGATGCCGGGTGAGGATGGGCTCAGCCTGTGCCGTCACATCGCCGCGACCTCCGACACTCCGGTGATCCTGCTCACCGCCAAGAGTGAGGAAACCGATCGCATCGTCGGATTGGAGATGGGCGCCGACGACTACGTCGTGAAGCCCTTCTCCCCGCGCGAACTCGCCACCCGCGTGAAGGTCGTGCTGCGCCGCCTCACCGCCGGCGGGGCGCGCCAGCATGCCCCCGAAAGCGGTTCCTATGCCTTCGCCGGCTGGGTGCTGAAGACCGGCGAACGCGCGCTGGTCGATCGCGAAGGCGTGTCGGTGCCGCTCTCCACCGGTGAATATAACCTGCTGTTCGCGCTGGTGACCCGCCCGCGCCAGGTGCTGACGCGCGATCAGCTCCTCGATCTAACTCAAGGCCGCGAAGCCGCCGCGTTCGATCGCGCGATCGACAACCAGGTCAGCCGCCTGCGCCGCAAGATCGAGACCGACGCCAAGAACCCCGACATCATCAAGACCGTCTGGGGCGGCGGCTATACGCTCGCGGCCGAAGTCACCCGCCTGTGATCCGCATCTGGCCGCGCAGCCTGGGCGGCCAGATGGCGCTGCTGGTGGCGCTCGCGCTGTTCGTGGCGCAGGCGATCAATTTCGGGCTATTGCTGCGCGAACGCCAGAGCTTCCGCCTTGCGCAGATCACCGGCCCCGCCGTCACCCGGTTGATCGACGCCGCCGAGCGCACGGCGCAGGGCAGGCCGGACCGCGGCCGCGTCCGCCGCTTCGCCGCAAACCCGATTCCGCCGGGCCAGCCGTCCGAACCGCCTGTCGAACGCCGCATCCGCCAGGAACTGAACGAAGCCGGGCTTCAGGTCGGCCGCATCGCCACCGCAGTACGCCCGATCGACCCGCGCGATCCGCCGTTTCGCACCCTCCAGCGCCACGGCCCTGATCGCCTGGCGCGCGACAATGACGAGCTGGTGATCGCGGTGGAGCAGCCCGGCCGCGGTTGGCTGGTGCTCCGCGCGGTGTGGCCGCGCGGCGACGACGGCATCATCTGGCGGCTGATCGGCCAGACGCTGATCCTCTACGGCGTCGTCCTTGTGCCCGTGCTGTGGGTCGGACGGCGGATCTCGCAGGGCCTGCGCGAACTCACCCGCTCCGCCGAGCGGTTCGGCTCGACCGACAGCGGCGATCCCGTACCCGTTCAGGGCACCGACGACGTCGCGCGATTGATCGGCGCGTTCAACGCGCTGCGCCTGCGCGTTACCGCGATGCTCGACGAAAAGGACCGTATGCTCGGCGCGATCGGCCACGATCTGCGCACCCCGCTGGCCGCGCTGCGGGTGCGGATCGAATCGGTCGACGACGAGACCGATCGTGCCAAGATGGCCGACACCGTCGCGGAGATGAACCGGACGCTCGACGACATCCTCTCCCTCGCACGCCTCGGCCGCCCGAGCGAACCGCTGACCGAGGTCGATCTCGCCGCGCTGGTCGATGCGGTGGTCGAGGATTTCCGCGACCTCGGCGACGACGTTACCTTCGTCGAGGCGGCGCGGCTGCCGATGCGGCTCCGCCCCTCGCTGATGCGCCGCGCGATCCGCAACCTGATCGAGAACGCCATCAAATACGGCCACGCCGCAGTCGTCACCGTCGAACCGCGCGCGCACGAGGTCGCGATCATGGTGTGCGACAACGGCCCCGGCATCCCGCCCGATCGCATCGCCGACGTCTTCGCCCCTTTCATCCGGCTCGAAACCTCGCGCAACCGCGAGACCGGCGGCATCGGCCTCGGCCTCGCCCTTGCCCGCAGCATCGTCCAGGAAGCCGGCGGCGACATCGCCCTCACCAACCGCACCGAAGGCGGCCTTGCGGCGACGATCACCCTCCCCCGCAAACCGCGCTGATCATCCTGCAAGGGAGGATTTGCGAATTCGAGTCTAGCCCCTCCCCTTCAGGGGAGGGGTTGGGGTGGGGGCTCTCCCCAGGCGTCGATGCTCGTGGAGGGTCCCCACCCCCGGCCCCTCCCCTGAAGGGGATGGGTGAACAGCCCCAATCAATCCTCCACGATCCGGCTATGCACCCGCGTATCGCGCATCCGCAGATATACCAGCAGCGACACCCCGATCATGGCGGTCACATACCAATAGAAGCCCCGTTCCAGCCCGGCCTTCTTCAGCCACAGCGCCGCATATTCCGCGGTCCCGCCGAAGATCGTGTTCGCCAGCGCATAGGGCAGCGCCACGCCCAGCGTGCGGATATGCGCGGGGAACAGCTCCGCCTTCACCACCGCGTTGATCGAGGTATAACCGGTCACGATCAGCAACGCCGCGAGCACCAGCGCCAGTGCCGCCCACGGGTTCGCCACCCGCTCCAGCGCCAGGAAGATCGGCACCGTCGCCAGCACCCCCGCCACCCCGAACGCGACCATCAGCGGCTTGCGCCCGACCCGGTCGGACAGCGCCCCCGCCAGCGGCTGGACCGCGGCATAGACGATCAGCGCCGCGGTCATGATCCAGGTCGCGGTCTCGCGGTCGAAGCCACTGGTGTTGACCAGGAACTTCTGCATGTACGTGGTGTAGGCATAGAAGGCGAGCGTGCCCCCCGCGGTCAGCAGCATCACCGTCGCCGCCTCGCGCGGATGCTCGCGGAACAGCGCCAGCGCGCTCGATCGCGGCGGGCCGGCCGCGGCGGCGTTGGTGAAGCTTTCGGTCTCGATCAGCCCGCGACGGATGCGGAACACCGCGATCGCCAGCAACCCGCCGACCGCGAAGGGGATCCGCCACCCCCAGGTCTCCAGCTGCGCCTCGCTCAGCACCGCCTGCAGCAGCAGCAGCACGCACAGCGCCGCGATCTGCCCGCCGACCAGCGTGACGTATTGAAAACTCGAATAGAAGCCGCGCCGCTCCCGCCCCGCCATCTCCGACAGATATACCGCGCTCGCGCCATATTCGCCGCCGACGCTCAGCCCCTGCAGCAGCCGCGCCACCACCAGAAGCGCCGGCGCGCCCCAGCCGATCGCGGCATAGGTCGGCGTCACCGCGATCAGGAATGCCCCCGCGCACATCAGCGTCACCGACAGCGTCAGCGCCGATTTGCGCCCGTGTCGATCCGCGTAGATCCCCATCGCCCACGCGCCGACCGGCCTCATCAGGAATCCGACCGCGAAGATCGCCGCGGCGTTCAACAGCTGTGCGGTCGCGCTCGCCTTGGGGAAGATCACCGGCGCGAAGTAGAGCGTGAACGCCGAATACACGTACCAGTCGTACCATTCGACCAGGTTGCCCGCCGACCCGCCGAGGATCGACCGCAACCGTGGGTCGACGCTCAACTCTCCTGAGCCCATCCGCCGTTCTCGCGGTACAGATAATCCGCGTCGAACTCGGCGACCCGCGCCAGCCGCGCGAAATCGAGCATCGTCACCTCGCCGTTGCGGAACGCCAGCATCCCGTCCTCGCGCAGCGACCGCAACGTGCGGTTGACGTGGACACCGGTCAGCCCGCACGCCTCCCCCAGATCCGTCTGGGTCAGCGGCAGCTGGAAGGTCGTTCCGTCGACCAGGTCTACCATCGTCAACCTGACGAACAGCTCGCAGAAGAAATGCGCGATCCGCCCGTCGGCGCCGAGCCGTCCCAGCCGGAAGATCCATTCGCGGTGCATCGCCGCATCGAGCAACGTCGAGAACCACAGCTTGCGGGTCAGATGCGGCATCCGCTCGGTCAGCTCGGTCAGCACCCGGTGATCGTAGATCGCGACCTTCGCAGGGCCCAGCGTGCCGATATCATGGTCGAGGCGCTTCATCGGAAAGGCGTGGAGATCGATGAAGTCGCCGGGCACGTGAATCGCCACCAGCTGACGATGCCCATCGCGATCGTCCATGTAGCGGCAGACATAGCCTTCGATCAGATAGGTGCTGCTTTCCAGCCGCTCGCCCCGCCCGATGATCTGCTTGCGCGCCGGGAGATCGCGAACCGCGCCCATCGCGTCCTCGATCGCCTGCCGCTCCTCGCGGCTCAGCGTGTTGCGCGCGCGGCCCATCAGGAATCGCCGGGTCACCAGCGACGAATCGTCGCCATCGTCGGTCAGGTCAGCAGCGGGCACGGAAGCCATCGATCATATGCCCGGTCGGAAGGAACGTTCTCGAAACGATCCTCCAATCCGACGCACGCGTCAAGCGGGACGGCTCCCGCGACGGTCGATCGGTAAATGGTGCGGGTGGCCGGGGTCGAACCGGCACTCCTTTCGGAACAGGATTTTGAGTCCAGCGCGTCTACCAATTCCACCACACCCGCACAGCCGGTGAAACCGGCGACCGGCTCCTAACCGCCGGCTCGCTCGATTTCAACTGTGTCGCGCTTGGTCGCCTGACAACGGATCATCGAACCTGCTCTATTCTCGCTTGCCGTGGCAGACCGAGTCATGCACATCAATATGACGAAAGACGGGGGAATGATGTCACGCTTGCTTATCATAGTATCGACACTGATTATGAGCGTCGCACTGCACGGCTGTGCAGCGGGTGTTAAGGGAACGCCCGGGATGAAAATGTATCGGTCTGGCCAAGTTGCTCAAGCGCTGCCTGTTCTTGAAGCGGAAGTCGCCGCCGGTGAGGTATCGGCTCGCTATCCCCTTGGCCTGATCTACCGCGATGGTCAGGGCGTCCCCAAAGATCCCGTGAAGGCAGAAATCCTGCTGACCGGCGCTGCGATCGGGGGCGATCCGCGGGCGGTGGCCGCGATACGGCAAATGCTCGACACCGAGAATCGTTGTCCTCTCGATAAGCAACTTCATGATGCCTGGGGTCAGGTCGGTGTGATGAACCGTAATCTGATCACGGGGGTCGTCGAATTGTTCAGCGCGCCTCCGCCGATCTTGCGTCGGATGGCCGAGATCTACGACGCGCCCTGTCCCGGTAGGGTTGCACAGCCCGAGGCGGCCAAGAGCCTTCGCGGGCTGTCCGGCGGGCCGCGCTCCATCTGGATATATGTTCCGCGCTGACGGGACGGCACTTGGCTGCGCAGCGATGCGACTGCAATTTAAGACGGGCCGACCCTAGTTGGTCGGCGTCCGCCGGCGATAGCTCAGCGCCTCGGCGACATGGATGCGCGCCACTTGCTCCGTGCCTGCAAGATCGGCGATCGTGCGCGCGACCCGGATCACCCGGTGAAACCCCCGCGCCGACAGCCGCATCGCCCCCGCGGCCTGGGCGAGCAGCCGGCGCGCCTCGTCCTCCAGCATAGCGACCCGCTCCAGCAGGTCGCCATCCGCCTCGGCATTGGTTCGCACCCCCGCCTCCGCATAGCGCGCGCGCTGGACCGCGCGCGCCGCCGCCACCCGCGCCGCGATCTCCGCCGATCCCTCGGTCGGTGGGGGCAGCATCAAGTCGACCGCGCTGACCGCACTCACCTCCACGGTCAGGTCGATCCGGTCGAGAAACGGCCCCGACACCTTGTTCTGGTAATCCGCCGCACAGCGCGGCGCCCGCGCGCAGGCGAGGCTCGCGTCGCCGAGATGCCCGCAGCGGCACGGGTTCATCGCCGCGATCAGCTGCACCCGCGCCGGAAAGGTCACGTGCGCATTCGCCCGCGCCACGCTGATGGTCCCGACCTCCAGCGGCTGGCGCAGCGAATCGAGCACTGCGCGCTGGAATTCGGGCAATTCGTCGAGGAACAGCACGCCGAGGTGCGCGAGGCTCACCTCCCCCGGCTTCACCTTCAGCCCGCCCCCGGTCAGCGCCGCCATCGATGCCGAATGATGCGGCGCGCGGAACGGCCGATTTCGGGTCAGTCGCCCGCCGGTCATCGTCCCCGCGACCGACTGGACCATCGACACCTCCAGCGCCTCCCCTGCGTCGAGCGGCGGCAGGATCCCCGGCAGGCACGCCGCCATCAGCGACTTGCCCGCGCCGGGGGGTCCGATCATCAGCAAATTGTGCGCCCCCGCCGCGGCGATCTCCAGCGCGCGTTTGGCGATTTCCTGCCCCTTCACCTGCGCCAGGTCGGGTCCGCGGATGACCTCCTCCGCCTCGCCCGGTCGCGGTGCGGCGAGCAGCCCGTGTCCCTTGAAGTGGTTGATCAGCGCCAGCAGGTCTGGCGCCGCGATCACCTCGACCGATCCCGCCCAAGCCGCCTCCGCCCCCTGCGCGGCGGGGCAGACCAGCCCCACGCCGTCCGTCGATGCATGCAGCGCCGCGAGCAGCACCCCCGGCGACGGCGCGATCCGCGCGTCCAGCCCGAGCTCGCCGACCACGACATACTCCGCCAGCGTCTCGACATCGACGACGCCCATCGCGCCCAGCAGCGCGAGCGCGATCGGCAGGTCGAAATGCGACCCTTCCTTGGGCAGGTCGGCCGGCGACAGGTTTACCGCGATCCGCTTCGGCGGCAGCGCCAGCCCCATCGCCGAGATCGCGCCGCGCACCCGCTCGCGGCTCTCGCCCACCGCCTTGTCGCCGAGCCCGACGACGTTGAACGCCGGCACGCCCGGGATCAATTGCACCTGCACCTCGACCCCGCGCGCTTCCAGCCCCAGATACGCCACCGTCCGTACGATCGTCGCCATTGTCATCCCCCGAAGCCGCGACCGTCCTAAGCGAAAGCGGATCGCGGGGATGCTTGCGGCAACTACCTAGTCGCGCTGCTGCCTTGCCAATCTAACACACCGTCCCCAAATGGCGCCCATGCCCGCCCCCCGCCACCCCGCGATGCGTATCGCGCAACTGACGCTCGGCGGCCTGCTGATGATCGGGGCGGCGCTGATCGGGCCGCTGCCCGGCCCCGGTGGCATCTTCCTGTTCGCAGGCGGGTTGATCCTGCTGCTGCGCAATTCGCGGAAGGCGCGATCGATCTTCGTCCGCGCCAAACGCCGCTGGCCGAAAATCGGGCATCTGCTCGACCGGACGATGCGCCGCCCGTCGGCGCTGCGACGCCACGCGATCGCCAAGGCGGCGCGCTCGCGTTGACTTGCGCGGCGGGTCTGGCTATGCGCACCGCCGACAAGGCCGTCCCCGGGGCGGCCGTTTTCTATTCAGACGATCAGGGAATGAACGATGAAGCGGACCTTTCAGCCGAGCAACCTGGTGCGGGCGCGCCGCCACGGCTTCCGCGCGCGGATGGCGACGGTGGGCGGTCGTTCGGTGATCCGCGCCCGCCGCAACCGCGGCCGCAAGAAGCTGTCGGCGTAAAGACGCTCACCGCGCGTCGCGATTTCCTCGCGGCGAATGCGGGACGACGCGCGCCGATGCCGGGCTTCGTGCTGCTGATGCGCCGGCGCAACGATGGTGATCCGACGATGCGCGTCGGCTTTACCGTTACCAAGAAGATCGGCAACGCCGTGGTCCGCAACCGGATGAAGCGCCGGTTGCGTGCCCTCGCACGCGATCTGCTGCCGACCGCCGGCACGCCCGGCGCGGATCATGTCCTGATCGGCCGCAACGGCGGCAACGAGCGCGATTTCGCGCTGCTCCGCACCGAACTCGGCAAGGCGCTCGCCAAGGTGGCGCGGTGATCGCCCGCCTGCTGATCCTGCTGGCCCGCGGCTGGCAGATCGGCCCATCCGCGGTCCTGCCGCCCACCTGCCGCTACCAGCCATCCTGTTCGGCCTATGCAATCACCGCGCTTCGCCGCTATGGCGCGGCGAAGGGTGGCTGGCTGGCGGCGAAGCGGATCGCGCGATGTCATCCCTGGGGCGGGTACGGACCCGATCCAGTTCCCTGACCCTTTCCCTGAGCACTGGGGCCACGTCTTGAATCAAGATCGTCAGAATTTCGTCCTGTTCGCGGTGATCGCGGCGCTGATCCTGTTCGGCTGGCCGCTGATCCAGGGCAAGTTCTTCCCCACCGCCAACCCGCCGGTCACCAAGATCGAGGCCGGCCAGACCAAGGTCGTCGCCAACAAGGCCGCGGACCCGACCGCCGACACCGCAGGCGCGATCCGCAGCCGCGCCGTGGTGCTGGCGGAAAGCCCCCGCATCGCGATCGACACGCCGACGCTGAAGGGCTCGATCAACCTGAAGGGCGCGCGGATCGACGATCTCGTGCTCGTCCAGTATAACGAGACGATCGCGAAGAACTCCGCGCCGATCCGGCTGCTGTCGCCGGGCGGCGCACCCGGTGCCTATTTCGCGGGCTTCGGCTGGCGCGACGATGGCCTGAAGCCACCCGCCGCCGATGCGCTGTGGGCCGCGACCGGCACCACGCTCGCCCCCGGCCGCCCGGTCACGCTCGACGCCGCCAACGCCACCGGCCAGCGCTTCCGGATCGTCCTAGCGGTCGACGATTCCTACATGTTCACGGTGACCCAGACGGTGCTCAACGGCGGCACTGCGCCCGTCCCCGTCGCGCCGTTTGGCTTCGTCAACCGCACCGGTATCTCCAAGGATCCGTCGAGCATGACGATCCATGTCGGCCCGATGTCGGTCGACAATGGCGGCGCGCATTATCGCCCCAATTTCAAGGACCTGCTGGAGGCGCCGTCGCGCTTCACCACCACCGGCGGCTGGCTCGGCTTTACGGACAAATATTGGCTGACCGCGCTGATCCCCGATCAGCGGGCGACCTTCGACGGCCAGTTCCGCGGCGGTGCGCGCGACAGCTACCAGGCGGACTACGCGTTCCAGCCCAAGCTGCTCGCCCCCGGCGCGACGATTACCCAGACCAGCCGGTTCTTCGCCGGCGCCAAGGAGGTCCGCACCCTCCAGCGCTACCAGGACCAGCAGGGCGTCGAGAAGCTCGACAAGGCGATCGACTGGGGCTGGTTCGAAATCGTCGAGAAGCCGATCTTCACCTATCTCCACTGGCTGTTCCGGATGGTCGGCAATTTCGGTGTCGCGATCATCCTGCTGACCGTGACGATCCGCGGGCTGATGTTCCCGATCGCGCAGCGGCAGTTCGCGTCGATGGCGAAGATGCGCGCGATCCAGCCCAAGATGAAAGCGCTTCAGGATCGCTACAAGGACGACAAGCCGCGCATGCAGCAGGAGGTGATGGCCCTCTACAAGAGCGAGAAGGTCAATCCCGTCGCTGGCTGCCTGCCGACGCTGCTGCAGATCCCGATCTTCTACGCGCTGTACAAGGTGCTGATGCTGACGATCGAAATGCGGCACCAGCCGTTCGTCGCCTGGATCAAGGATCTGTCCGCACCCGATCCGCTGACCCCGGTCAACCTGTTCGGCCTGCTGGCATTCACCCCGCCCGCGTTCCTCGCGATCGGGATCGTGCCGATCATCCTCGGCATCTCGATGTACTTCCAGTTCAAGCTGAACCCGGCGCCGATGGACGACACCCAGAAGCAGGTGTTCGCGCTGCTGCCCTGGGTACTGATGTTCGTGATGGCGCCGTTCGCGGTCGGCCTTCAGGTCTATTGGATCACCTCCAATTGCCTCGCGATCGTCCAGCAGAAGCTGCTCTACGGGCGTCACCCGGACCTCAAGACGGCGCCGGCGAAATAATGGCCGAATTCGATCCCGATACGATCGAGGCCGCGCGCAAGCTGTTCGCGGGGCCGGTGACGTTCCTGAAGTCGGCGCCGACGCTCGAATTCCTGCCGGATGCGTCGGTGTCGGAGGTGGCGTTCGCGGGCCGATCCAACGTCGGCAAGTCGTCGCTGCTCAACGCCCTCACCGGTCGCAACGCTCTCGCGCGTACCTCGAACACGCCGGGGCGCACGCAGGAGCTCAACTTCTTCGACGTCGGCCAGCCGCTCGCCTTCCGTCTCGTCGACATGCCGGGCTACGGCTTCGCCAAGGCGCCCAAGGACGTGGTCAAGAAATGGCGCTTCCTGGTCAATGATTTCCTGCGCGGTCGGCAGGCGCTGAAGCGCGCGCTGGTGCTGATCGATTCGCGCCACGGTATCAAGGACGTCGACCGCGAGATCCTCGAAATGCTCGATCGAGCCGCGGTCAGCTACCGCATCGTCCTCACCAAGGCCGACAAGATCAAGGCCAGCGAACTCGCCGCGGTGACCGAGGCGACCGAGGCCGAGGCCCGCAAACGCCCCGCCGCGCACCCCGACATCCTCGCCACTTCCAGCGAAGGCGGCATGGGCATCCCCGAACTCCGCGCCGCGGTGCTCGACGCGATCGGGTAATCCGCCCCGGCACCGTGGCCGAAATCCTCCCCTGCAAGGGGAGGATCACACCACCCCCCGGCTGGACCCGACTGCACCACGCAGCTAAGCCCCGGCCCCATGAAACTGATCATCGGCAACAAGGCCTATTCCTCCTGGTCGCTCCGCGGCTGGCTCGCCTGCAAGCTGTCGGGCCTCGCCTTCGAGGAGGTCGTCGTCCCGCTCTACGACAATGAATGGGACAAGCGCCGGGAGGGCGACGAGTTCGCGCCGTCGTCTGGCAAGGTCCCGATCCTGTGGGATGGCGACGCGGTCGTGTGGGACAGCCTCGCCATCGTCGACTACCTCGCCGACAAGGTCGGTCGCGATGTTTTCTGGCCCTCCGACGATGCGCCGCGCGCGATGGCGCGGTCGATGGCGGCGGAGATGCATTCCAGCTTCGCCGCGCTGCGCCGCAAGCACAGCATGAACATCCGCCAGGTCTTCCCCGCCAAGCGCCCGGACGACGACGTGCTCGCCGAACTCGCGCGGATCATGGAATTGTGGGCGCAGGCCCGCGCGCGCTTCGGTGGCGAAGGCGATTTCCTGTTCGGCGCGTTCGGCGCGGCGGACATCATGTTCGCCCCCGTCGTCACCCGGATCGTCACGTACCAACTGCCGATCGCCCGCTTCGCCGCCGGCTATATGGACGCGGTGCTCCACCACCGCTTCATGCAGGATTGGATCGCCGGCGCGCAGGAGGAGGAGTGGGTGATCGAACAATATGAGCAGCCCGCTCGGTGATCCCGGCGTGATCGATCCGGTCGCGCTGGCGCAGGCGCTGATCGCCGCCGACAGTGTCACCCCCGCCAGCGGCGCGGTGTTCGACGTGATCGAAGGCGCGCTGATCGACCACGGCTTCGCGACCGACCGCTTCTTCGCCGGCAGCGCGCCCGACGGCCCGGTCGAGAACATGCTCGCAGTACGTGGCAGCGGCGGCCCCCACCTCGCCTTCGCCGGGCATCTCGACGTCGTCCCGCCCGGCGATGGCTGGAGCGCCTCGCCCTGGTCGGCGGAAATCCGCGGTGGCCTGCTCTACGGCCGCGGCGCGGTCGACATGAAGGGCGCGGTCGCCGCCTTCGCCGCGGCGGCATCGGCGCCGTTCGACGGTGTCGTCAGCCTGATCCTCACCGGCGACGAAGAGGGACCAGCCACCCACGGAACCCGCGCGCTGATCGATCGCATGACCGATATCGGCCTGGCGCCCGATTGCTGCGTGGTCGGCGAACCCACCTCCGCGGCGCGGCTCGGCGACACGATCAAGATCGGACGCCGCGGGTCGGTCAACATCTGGATCGATGTCCCCGGCCGCCAGGGCCATGTCGCCTACCCTCACCTCGCCGACAATCCGATACGTCATCTGGTGGCGGCTTTGTCGGAGATCGACGGCATCGTGCTCGATCACGGCAACGCCTGGTTCCAGGCGTCGAACATCGAAATCACCGATCTCACCGTCGGCAATCCCGCCTCGAACGTGATCCCCGGCCACGCCGCCGCGCGGATCAGCATCCGCTTCAACGACGAACAGCAAGGCGACGCGCTGGTCGCGCGGATCACCGCCCTCGTCCAGCGTCACGCCCCCGGCGCCACCGTCGTCGGCAAGGTCAGTGGCGAGGCGTTCCTGACCCAGCCAGGCACGCTGTCGACGCTGGTCGCCGACGGGATCGTGGCGCGCACCGGCATCGTGCCCGACCTGTCGACCACCGGCGGCACCTCCGACGCGCGCTTCCTGTCGAAGCTTTGTCCGACCGTCGAGTTCGGGCTGGTCAACGCGACCATGCACCAGGTCGACGAGGCGGTCGCGGTCGACGATCTCCGCGCGCTCACCGACATCTATGCCGACGTCATCCGCCGCGCCCACGCCGCAGGATGATGTAGAGTGCGCCCATCCCGCCGTGCCGCGGATGCGCGCCGCGCACCGCCGCGATGTTGCCTGCGTGCCGCGACGACGCGATCCAGTCGCTGACCGCCGACCGGATCGCCCCGCGCGCATGCGGCCGCTCGCTTTCCGGCCGCGGCGGGTTGCCCGTCACCAGCAGCAGTACCCGGTCGCCCCGCGCGATCGCGCGCTCCAGTCCATGATCGAGCATCGCATGCGCCGACGCCAGCGTATGGCCGTGCAGATCGATCGCGCTGTCGGGAGAAACCAGCCCGCGCGAGATCCGGCGATCCCACCCCCCGTCGAGCGTCACCCCCGGCTTCTGCGGCTTCGGCTTGACCGGCAACGGCGGCGCTGCTGCCGGCACCCGGCTCAACGTCGCCGCCTTCTTCTTCGCCAAGGCTGGCTCGGCGGGCGCGACCGGAGGCGCAACGATCCCGCGCAGCGGTTTGACGCTGGCCATGACCCGCGCCCACAGCCCCGCTTCGTCAGGGCTGAGCGACCGCACCGGTCTGCAATCGCGCGATCGTCCCGACCGGCAGCAGCAGGAACGCCGTTCCGCGCGCCGCCATACCGCCCGCGGTGGCCTCCGCCTCCTGGCCTGCTCCCCAGAAGGTATCGATCCGATTGGCGCCCTTGATCGCGCCCCCGGTATCCTGCGCCAGCCACAGCCCGCTGGCATCGGCCCGGTCCATCGACAGGAACAGCGGCGCGCCGAGCGGTACGAACTTCGCGTCCGCTGCCGCGCTCACCCCGCCGTTGACGATATAGCCGAGCGCCCCCAGCGGCGGCGTGTTGAGCTCGCGGAAGAACACGAAGGACTTGTTCTCGTCCATGATCGCACGCCCCTCCTCGGGGTGCGCGCGAAGCCATGCGACGATGCCCTGCATCGACGTCTGCCCCGGCTGGAGCAGCCCGCGCGCCTTCATCAGCGCGCCGATGCCGGTATAATCACGACCGTTCTGGGTATCGTAGCCGACTCGCATCGTCGTGCCGTCGGGCAGCCTGATCCGTCCCGATCCCTGGATCTGGAGGAAGAACACCGCCGCCTCGTCCGCACCCCAGGCGAGCACTGGCGCCCGGTCCGCCACCGCGCCGCGCACGATCGCCGCACGGTCGTAATAGGGCACCAGGTTGCTGCCCTCGACACGCCCGCGGACCTTCTTGCCTTTCAGGTCGGGGGAGAATTTGCCGAGATCGACGTCGATCAGGTCGGACGGCCGTGCGTAGATCGGCACCTCGTACCCGGCGCGGCGGGTCCGCGATCCTGCGATCTCGGGCTCGTAATAGCCCGTCGCGAACGCCTTGCCGTCGCCGATCTGCGCGGCCTCGAACCAGCGCGCGAAGAAGTCGCGCGATCCGCCCCGCGCCACCGACGCCGCCGCCACGCACGCCGGCCGCCAGTCCGCCCCGCGGGTCAACCCCGACGCGTCGGTACGCCGCTGCAACGCCGGACATGTGGACAGGAACGCAAGCCGTGCCGCCTCGGCCTGCGTCTCGACGATCGGCAGCGCGCTCATCGGCGGTCCCGCGATGACGCCGGCGCCGGCCGCAGTCGTGGCAGCAGGATTGGCGAACGCAGGCATCGGCGCGAACGGCGTCGCCGCGGCGATCCGCCCGTCGAAGGCGCGCCCGCTGGCGACGATGCTACCCGCGCCGGTGGCGGCAGGCGGCAGCGGCGCAATAAGCGGCGATTGTCGTACCGGTTCGCGCGAGGCGCTGGATGGTGGCACGATCCCGCCGCTGCACCCGGCCAGCATCGCAATTGCCGCAATCGCGCCGGCGATCTCCGCCGGTCGCATCAGCCGAACGCCGCGCAGGCCGCGGCGACCGCTCCCCCGCTGCCCCCGCACGCGCGTCAGGCTTCGTCGGTGTCGGCGAGCTTCCAGTTCGGATCGCTGCTCTTCAGCGTCCGTGCGAAGGTCCAGACATCGTGCGTCTCGACCGCGTCGGTCACCGACCCGGCGACCACCGCGCCATCGGCATCGCGCGTCACCGCCGCGATATCCGCGTCGAAATTGACCGTGATCCGGGCCTCGCGGCCGTTCAGCGACGCATCCGCGATCACCGCGCGCTCGATCGACACCAGCCGGTTGTCGAGCACATGTCCCGCCGCCCGGCGTTCCTCGATCGCGGAAACGAACGCATCGCGCACCTCGTCCTGCGCCAGGAACGACAGCGCTTCCTCGTCGCCCTTCCAATAGGCTTCGAGCGTCATCCGGTACGCCGCCTGCGCGCCTTCCAGGAAGCGCGCCACATCGAACCCGGGTTCGCCCGCGACGATCGACCGCAGCCCGGCCTCGGCGCGCAGGTCGATGTTGCGGCTGGCAGCCTCGCGCACCTCGGGTGCGGCATCGACCGTACGCGGCACCGACAGGGGTGCGATCCGCTCTTCGGCGGGGCGCGGCAGCGGCTGTTGCTCATGGCCGGTCCGCTTGCCGAGGACGCTATACAGCCTCAGCGCCAGGAACCCTGCGACCATTGCGAGAAGAACGACGTATAACACCAGGCCTCCGATCTAAAACCAACATAGGCCAAGGCGACCTCAATTCAAACCCGCGCCCGTTGAAACGTTCGGAACACGCTGCTAGGCGCACCGCGATATCGCGTGAACGCGCGGCGACGCTGCTTCGCTCCACATCGTATAGCAGCCGCAACCGGCTTTTTTCCAGTCAAAGCAAGGATGATCTTCATGGCCGATCAGGACAACGGCACCAGCCTCGACACCCAGCCGCTGGCGAACGGCGCCGATACCGGCCCCGCGGCTGGCATGATCTCGCAATATGTGAAGGATCTCTCGTTCGAGAACCCCAACGCGCCCGCGATCTACCAGAACCAGAACCCGCCCGCGATCGACGTCCAGTTCAACATCGGCACCAGCCAATTGGCCGATGAAGTCCACGAGGTCGTGCTGAAGATCGACGTGAAGGCCGATGCCGACGGCACCACCGCGTTCATCGTCGACCTCACCTTCGCCGGGCTGTTCGGCCTGCGCAACGTCCCCGAAGAGCATGTCCAGCCCTTCCTGCTCGGCGAGGCACCGCGGCTGCTGTTCCCGTTCGCGCGTCGCGTGCTCGCCGATTGCGTCCGCGACGGCGGCTTCCCGCCGCTGCTGCTCGAGCCGATCGACTTCGGCCAGCTCTATCTCCAGCAGGCCGAGGCCAAGACCCAGCAGGAATTCGGCGACGTCGGCCAGGTATAAGGTCCGTTCGGGACCTCGCACATGAACCTCACCCGGGCACTGGGATCGGTCGGCGGGCTGACGCTTGCCAGCCGTATCCTGGGCCTGGTGCGCGACGTGCTGTTCGCGCGCTTCGTGGGCGCCGGCTTCGCGTCCGACGCCTTCATGGTCGCGTTCCGGCTGCCCAACATGTTCCGCGCGCTGTTCGCGGAGGGTGCGTTCAGCGCCGCCTTCATCCCGATGTTCAACCGCAAGGTCGCCGATCCCGCGGGTAAGGGCCTGCCGACCGGCATCGCCTTCGCCCGCGACACGCTGTCGGTGCTGTTGCCGGTGTTGATCGTCCTGACCGCGGTGATGGAGGTGGCGGCTTGGCCGATCACCTGGATGCTGTCGGGCGGGTTCAACGACGTAACCTCCACCGAATTCGACTTCGTCGTCATGCTCTCGCGGCTGACGATCCCCTATCTGCTGCTGATCAGCCTGGTGTCGCTGCTCGGTGGCATCCTCAATTCGCTGCACCGCTTCTGGGTAGCCGCCGCCGCACCGATCCTGCTCAACGGCACGCTGATCGCGGCGCTGGTGTTCTTCCACCGTCACGAGGCGCTCTACACCGCGCGCAACCAGGCGATCGCGGTGACCGTCTCGGGCGCGCTCCAGCTCCTCTGGGTCTGGTATGCCTGCAAGCGGGCGGGCGTCGTCCTCCCGCTGCGCCGGCCGCGCCTCACGCCCGACGTCCGCAAGCTGATGGGATTGATCGGCCCCGCCGCCGCGGGCGCGGGCGCGGTGCAGATCAACCTCGTGGTCTCGACCGCGCTTGCCGCCCGGCTGCTGCCGGAAGGCTCGGTCACCTACATCTATTACGCCGACCGGCTGAACCAGCTGCCGCTCGGGCTGATCGGGATCGGGCTCGGCACCGTGCTGCTGCCGACGATCTCGCGCCAGCTCGGCCGCGGCGACGAGGCCGACGCGATGAAGACCCAGAACCGCGGCATGGAACTGGCGCTGCTGCTCACCCTGCCCGCGACGGTCGCGCTGATCGTCTGCGGCCTGCCGATCGTCGCCGCGCTGTTCCAGCATGGCAAGTTCACCGCCACCGCCGCCTACGCCACCGCGCAGGCGCTCGCCGCCTTCTCGATCGGGCTGCCATCCTACATCCTCGTGAAGGTGCTTACCCCGGGCTATTACGCCCGTTCCGACACCCGCACCCCGGTCCGCTACGCGACCGTGTCGATGATCGTGAACCTGATCCTCAACCTCGCGCTGATCGTCCCGCTCGGCCATATGGGACCGCCCCTCGCCACCGCGATCGCCAGCACCGTCAACGTCGCGCTACTCTACCGCACGCTGGCGAGGCGCGGCCATTTCGTCGCCGACGCGCAGCTCCGCCGCCGTACCTGGCGCCTGCTGGTCGCGGCGCTGATGATGGGTGCGGTGATGTACTTCCTCAACGATCTGTTCGCACCCTACGTCACCGGTACCAGCCTCCAGCGCTGGACCGCGATGCTGGTGCTGGTCGCGACCGGCGCCGTCGTCTATGCGGCCGGGGTGTTCGCGACCGGCGCGATCCGCCTGCGCGACATCCGCCAGCTCGTCCGTTCCAGATAAGGCCAAACCCTTGCGCGTCGTCTCCGGCATCCAGCCCACGGGCAATCTCCACCTCGGCAACTATCTCGGCGCGATCAAGCAATGGGTGGCGATGCAGGATGCGATGGCGCCGGGCGACGACTGCCTGTTCTTCCTCGCAGACCTCCACGCGCTGACCGGCACGGTCGAGCCCCGTGCGCTCGCCGCCAACACGATCGAGATGGCCGCGACGCTGCTCGCCGCCGGGATCGATCCCGACCGCGCGATCCTGTTCAACCAGGCGCGGGTGAAGGCGCATAGCGAGCTCGCCTGGATCCTCGGCGGCACCGCGCGGATCGGCTGGCTCAATCGCATGACCCAGTGGAAGGACAAGGCGGGCAAGAACCGCGAAGGCGCCAGCGTCGGGCTGTTCACCTATCCCGTGCTCCAGGCCGCCGACGTGCTCGCCTACAACGCCACCCACGTCCCCGTCGGCGACGACCAGAAGCAGCATCTCGAACTCGCGCGCGACATCGCGACCAAGTTCAACACCGATTACGCGGTCGATCTATTCACCCTGCCCGAACCGTTCATCTCGAAAGCCGCGCCGCGCGTCATGTCGCTGCGCGACGGCGCCGCCAAGATGTCGAAGTCGGACCCGTCGGACATGAGCCGCATCAATCTCGTCGACGACGACGACCTCATCGTTCAGAAGCTGCGCAAGGCGAAGACCGATCCCGAGCCGCTGCCCGCCGACGCTACCGGCCTCGCCGAACGCCCCGAGGCGCGCAACCTCGTCACGATCTACGCTGCGCTCGCCGACGAAAGCGTCGACGCGGTCCTCGCGCGCTACGCCGGCCAGGGCTTCGGCGCCTTCAAGCCTGCCCTCGCCGATCTGGCGGTGGCGACGCTCAGCCCGATCCGCGAACGCCTGACCCGCCTGCTCGACGACCGGGCCGACGTCGCCAACGTGCTGGACCGCGGCGCCGCCCGCGCTCGCGACCTCGCCGCACCGACGCTGAAGGCCGCGCAGGAAGCGGTGGGGTTGCTGATCTGATCCGCTAGCGCCGACCGTCACGTACTCCCGCAGCGCAAGCTTCAGCCGCTCACCGCGCCCCTTCCTTCCGGGCGCTCTCGATCATCCCGCGCGCGATCTGGCGCACCCGTTCGTCGTCCTTGGTGTCGTCCCGCGCCGGATCGCCGAGATGATCCAGGCTCTGCTCCATGAAGTCGAGCAGCCCCGGGTGCCGGTCCTCGACATATTCGATCAGCTTGAAGAGCAGATGCTCCGTGGCGATCTCGCGCTGGCGGGTGTTCACGGTGTCGTCGTTGGTCATCATGGTCTCCGGATTGCACCCGGACCAACGTGTCACCCGCGCGAACGGTTCAGGCCTCGAGCTCGCGCATCAGCGAACGCACCGCGGTATCGATGTCGCCGTCGGTGTCGCGCAGCTCCTCGATCCGCCGCACCGCGTGGATCACGGTCGAATGATCGCGCCCGCCGAATTTGCGCCCGATCTCCGGCAGCGAGCGCGTCGTCAGCCGCTTGGCGAGGTACATCGCGATCTGCCGCGGCCGCGCCACCGCCCGTGCCCGCCGCGCGGACACCAGGTCGAGCGGCTTGAGGTCGAAATGCGACGACACCAGCTTCTGGATCTCGTCGATCGTCACCCGCCGCTGCGCCCCGCGCAACACGTCGCCGAGCGTCGCGACCGCGAAGTCGAGGTCGATCGTCTCGCCGGTCAGCTGCGCATAGGCGACGACACGGTTGAGCGCGCCCTCCAGCTCGCGAATGTTGGCGTGGATCCGCGCGGCGAGCAGCTCGAGCACCGGCGCCGGCACCGAAGCCTCGGGCATGTCGGCGAGCTTGCGGTCGAGGATCGCACGGCGCAGCGACAGGTCGGGTGCCTTGATGTCCGCGACCAGCCCCATCGATAGCCGACCCACGATCCGCGATTCGACCCCGTCGAGCGCCTGCGGGCACCGATCGGCGCTGATCACCAGCCGTCGGCCGCCGCCGATGATCTCGTTGACGGTGTGGAAGAACTCTTCCTGCGTCGCGTCCTTGCCCGCGATGAACTGGAGGTCGTCGATCAGCAGCAGGTCGGCCGAACGCAGCCGCTGCTTGAACGCGAACGTGTCCCTGCCGCGCATCGCCGCGACGAAATCGTACATGAACCGCTCGGCGGACATGCACAGTACCGTGGCGTCGGGATGCGTCGCCAGGAACGCGTGCGCGATCCCGTGCATCAGGTGGGTCTTGCCCTGACCGGTGCCGCTGTGGAGGAACAATGGGCTGAACCGCGGCACGCCGGGCTCGGCGAGCGCGCGCGCTGCGTTGTAGGCGACCCGGTTCGACGCATCGACGACGAAGCGGTCGAAGGTGAAGCGCGGATCGAGGATCGGCTGCTCGCTCGCCGAGCGCGTCGCAGCGGCGGCGGGCACCGCATCCGCCACCGGCGCGGTCATCACCGGCACCTGCCCCGGCGTGCGGGTCTCGATCGTGACGCTGCGGACCTGTGGCAGCAGCGAGCGGAACTCCAGGTTCAGGCGATCGGCATAATGGTTGCGGACCCAGTTGGTCATGAACGCCGACGGCAGCGCGAGCCGGATCGAATCCGCGTCGGCGCCGCCGGTCTCCTCCTCGATCAGCTCGATCGGCTTCAGCCACTGGTCGAACAGCCGCGCCCCGGCGGATTCGCGCAGGTTGGTGCGCACCCGAGTCCAGGCCCGTGCGGCCTCGCTCGTCTGCGTCGGTCCTCCCTGCCAATTCCCCACGCGCACACCTCTCCTATGGCCCGCACGAGCGTTCGTGCGATACCGCTGCAACTCGACGGAAAATATCCCCCCGTTCGGCCGATCGGCCGTCCGGCATTTCCTGCCTGGTCATGAAGCGGACCGGTGGTCACCGCCGCTGCGAGGTGCGATCTATGCGCCTGCGGATGAGTCGAGCAAGAGCGCGACCTGTCACATTTCCTAAATAATCCGGATTGACTCGGTTTCGCCCGCAGTTTTGCGTCGGATATTTAACAAGCTGCTGAATCTACTTGGGAAATTAGGAGAGGGAGCAATCCACGACTTGATCGTCGGTCCGCGAATCGCGGTGAATCCTACGTTTCTGTTTTCGTTCCCGTCAGCGACGCCGGGCAACGAAAAACCCGCCGGATTCGCATCCGGCGGGCTCGAAAACGCTAACCTAACGTGCGCTGGATCAAGCGATCCCGGACAACGCCTTGGTAAGGCGGGCGAACTTGCGGCTCGCGGTGTTCTTGTGGAGCACGCCCTTGGCGACGCCGCGCGCCAGCTCGGGCTGGACCTGCTGCAGCGCGGCGGTGGCAGCTGCCTTGTCGCCGGATGCCAGGGCGGCCTCGACGCGCTTGACGAAGGTGCGGATGCGACCGACGCGGGCGCCGTTCACTTCGGCGCGACGCTCGTTGCGACGGATACGCTTCTTGGCTTGCGGCGTGTTCGCCATGTTCGGTCCTCGTAGATTCTGTTCGATGAAAAAGGGGCGCCGGGAACACCCTACGCCCTCTCGAAGGTGCGCCCCTTAGCGAGAGGCGCGCGGCGGGTCAACCGCGCTGGCAACCGGGACACCAGAATGTCGAGCGTCCGTTCTCGGTCCGGCGCCGCACCACGCCGCCGCAATGGCAGGGTTCGCCCTCGCGTCCATAGACCAGGAACTGCTTGGAGAAATAGCCGAGCTCGCCATCGGGCCGCGCATAGTCGCGCAGCGTCGATCCGCCCGCCTCGATCGCCGCCAGCAACACCTCGCGCACCGCGCTCGCCAGCCGTTCCAGCCGAAACAGCGCGATCCGGCCTGCCGCGCGCGACGGCGCGATCCGCGCGAGGTGCAGCGCCTCGCAGACATAGATGTTGCCCAGTCCCGCAACGATCCGCTGGTCGAGCAGCATTGCCTTGATCGGCGCGCTCCGTCCCGCGAGCTCGGCGAGCAGGTGCTCGCCGGTGAAGTCGGGCCCGAGCGGCTCCGGCCCCATTGCCGCGAACGGCGGATAGACGGCGATCGATTCGCTCGGCCACAGATCGAGGAAGCCGAACCGCCGCGGGTCGTTGAGCGCCAGCGACCGCCCCTCCCCCGTCTCGATCAGCAGATGGTCGTGTGCCAGCAGCTCGCCGGGATCGACCCGCCACCGCCCCGACATGCCGAGATGGAAGACCAGCGTGTCGCCGCGATCGGTGAGGATCATGCCGTATTTGCCGCGTCGCTCCAGCGTCGTCACCGTCGCGCCGGTCAGCCGCTGGCGCAGGTCGACCGGGATCGCCTTGCGCAGGTCTGCACGGCGCGGCTCGACCTTGGTCAGGCGCTGGCCGCTCAGGACGGGGGCGAGCCCGCGGATCGTGGTTTCGACTTCGGGTAATTCGGGCACCGTCACCAGCTAGGTTGCGTTTGCCGCCGCCACAAGCACTGGCTAGAGCGGGCGGATGAGCGATACCGTTTCCTTCGGCTACGAAGATATTCCCGCGACCGAAAAGACCGCCCGCGTCGGCGGCGTGTTCACCAACGTCGCCCGCCGCTACGATCTGATGAACGACGCGATGTCGGGCGGCATGCACCGGCTGTGGAAGGACCGCTTCGTGCGCCGGGTCCAGCCGCGGACGGGCGAACAGATCCTCGACATGGCCGGCGGCACCGGCGACATCGCCTTCCGGCTCGCCGCATCCGGCGCGTCGGTGACGGTGGCGGACATCAATCCGGCGATGCTCGACGTCGGCATGGAACGCGCGGCGAAACGTGGCATCGCCGGCCTCGTCTGGAGCGAGGCGAATGCCGAGACGCTGACCTTCCCCGATCGCTTCTTCGACGCCTACACGATCGCGTTCGGCATCCGGAACGTCACCGACATCCCGAAGGCATTGCGCGAGGCGCACCGCGTGCTGCGCCGCGGCGGCCGCTTCTTCTGCCTGGAATTCTCGACCACATTGTGGCCCGGCTTCCGCGAGATCTACGACGCCTATTCTCACAGGATGGTGCCCAAGCTCGGCCAACTGCTCGCCCAGGATTCGGAAAGCTACCGCTACCTGATCGAATCGATCCGCCGCTTTCCCGACATGCCGAGCTTCGAACGGATGATCGGCGAGGCCGGATTCGTCCGCACCAAGGTCGAACCGCTGCTCGGCGGCCTCGTCGCGATCCATAGCGGCTGGAAGATTTGACCCGCTGGTGACCGCCCCCATCGTTCATGTCTGGCGGCTCCTGCGCTGGGGCCGGATCCTGGCGCGGCACGGCGCGCTGCGCGGGATCGAGCGCGATCCGAACACGCCCGCCCCGGTCCGCCGCCTCGCCCGGGTCGCGCGGTTCGGTGCGCGGGTGCCCGCGGTGCCGCGCTATGCCGATGCGTTCCAGGCGATCGGGCCCGCCGCGATCAAGCTCGGACAGACCCTCGCCACCCGTCCCGATTTGGTCGGCGATGTCGCCGCGCATGATCTGCTGCGGCTACAGGATGCGCTGCCCCCGGTGCCGTACGAGACGATCCACGCTGCGATCGAGGCGAGCCTGGGCCGACCGACGAGCGACTTTTTCACTCGGATCGAACAGATCCCGGTCGGCGCCGCGTCGATCGCGCAGGTCCACCGCGCGATCACCACCGACGGTCGCCAGGTCGCGGTGAAGGTGCTGCGCCCCGGCGTCGAGGCCGATTTCACCCGTGCCATCGCGACCTACCAATGGGCCGCCGCGCAATTGGAGGCGATGAGCGTCGAAGCGCGGCGGCTGCGTCCCCGATTGACGATCGAGACGTTCAAGCGCTGGACCACCCGCGAGCTGAACTTCCGGCGCGAGGCGGCATCCGCCTCCGAACTCGCCGAGGCCATGACCGCGGAGCCCGATTTCCGCGTCCCCGCGATCGACTGGCAGCGCTCCACCGCCAAGGTGCTGACGATGGAATGGATCGACGGCATCAAACTGTCCGATCGCCCCGCGCTCGTCGCCGCGGGCTATGACCTCCCCAAGCTCGCCGAGACGCTGATCCGCGCCTTCCTGCGCCAGGCGATCGCGGAGGGGTTCTTCCACGCCGACATGCACCAGGGCAATCTGTTCGCATTGCCCGGCAACCGCATCGCCGCGATCGATTTCGGGATCATGGGCCGGATCGATCGCCGCGCACGCGTCTGGCTCGCCGAGATCCTCTACGGGCTGATCACCGGCAACTACAAGCGCGTGGCGGAGATCCATTTCGAAGCGGGCTACGTCCCCTCGCACCACAATGTCGCCGAGTTCGCGACCGCCCTTCGCGCGGTGGGCGAGCCGATGCGCGGCCTGCCGGTTAAGGACATGTCGATCGGAATGATGCTCGACGGGCTGTTCTCGATCACGCGCGATTTCGACATGGTCACCCAGCCGCATCTGCTGCTGCTGCAGAAGACGATGGTGATGGTGGAGGGGGTCGCCACCGCGCTCGATCCCGACATCAACCTATGGGATTCGGCGGCGCCGTTCGTCCGCGAATGGATCCGCACCGAGCTGGGACCCGAGGCGGCGCTCGCCGACCGGCTGATCGCCGACGTCCGCACCCTGGTTGGCATTCCCGAGCTGATCCGCCGGATCGAGGCGCGGTACCCCGCGCCCGGCGGCGAGCCCCCCGCTCCGCCGCTCGCCGAGATCGAGGTGATCCGCATCGGCGGCGGCTGGCGCTATGCGGTAGTGGCGGTGCTGACCGCGGCAGCGAGCGTCGCGGCCACCTTGCTGGTGCTGCGGTAGGCACAGGCGATGCGCCGCCCTCCGTCTCCCCTGTGGCTCGCGCAGCCCTCTCGCTTCGCCACCCTGTCCGCGTCGCGCGCGCGCGCGGCGCTCGCGCTGCTGGTGCTGTTGCTTGCCACGACGCTGCTCGCGCTCGGCACGCCGGGTCCGCCGCCGGTCAGCGGCGATCCCGCCAATCGCGCCGAGGACCAGTCCGACGTCGTGCTCTACGAGACGATCGTCGAGGGGGTTCGCCACGGCGGCAGCTATTATCCGGTTACCGCCGACGCGCTGCGCGCGGGCAACTACCCGCTCCGCCCGTTCGTCACCTTCCGCCTGCCGACCCTCGCGATGGTGCAGGCAGCGCTTCCGGCCTTCGTGACGACCGCGCTGCTCTACCTCCTTGCCGCCGCCACCGCCCTCGCCTGGTTCGCGCGACTGCGGGAGGCGTTCGCGCGACCGCCGCCGGTGATCGCGGCGATGGCGCTGCTGGCGGGCGGGATGATGGCGTTCGTCCAGCCCGATCTCGTCGCCTTTCACGAGGTCTGGGCGGGGCTGTTCGTCGCGCTGTCGCTGGCGGTCCGCCGGCCGGGCCGCTGGATGCCCGCAGTGGCGTTCGGGCTGGTCGCGGTGCTCGTCCGCGAGACCGCGGGGCTCTATCTGGCGCTGATGGCCGCGATCGCCTGGATCGAGGGCGACCGCCGCGAGGCGCTCGGTTGGGCGGCGGCGATCGGCGTCCTGGCGCTGGCGGTCGGGCTCCACGCGCACGCGGTGGCACAGGTGGTCCGCCCGCTCGATCCGGCATCGCCGGGGTGGAGCGGGCTGCTCGGCTTCGGCTTCTTCGTGCGCACGATGACGATCTCGACCGCGCTCGGCCTCGCCCCGCTCTGGCTCGCCGCGCCGCTGGTCGGGCTGGCGCTGTTCGGCTGGGCGGCGTGGCGCGATCCGCTGGGACTGCGCGTTCTCGCCATAACGGCGGGCTATGCGTTGGTGCTGGCCCTGTTCGGCCGCACCGACACCTTCTATTGGGGATTGCTGGTGGCGCCGACCCTGCTGGTAGGCCTCGCCTTTGCTCTAGACGGCGTGCGCGATCTCGTCGTCGGCGCGCTCGATCGGCGACGGATCACGGTGACGAGGATGGTTCGATGAAGCGCATCCTGTTGATCGTTGGCGGCGGTATCGCCGCCTACAAGGCGTCCGAGCTGGTCCGGCTGCTGCGCAAGCGCGGCCACGCGGTCCGCTGCGTCCTCACCGAAGGCGGCGCGCACTTCGTCACCCCGATGACCCTCGCCGCGCTCAGCGAGGACAAGGTCTACACCACGCTGTGGGACCTGAAGGACGAGAGCGAGATGGGCCATATCCAGCTCAGCCGGGAGGCCGATCTCGTCGTCGTCGCCCCCGCCACCGCGGATCTGATCGCGAAGATGGCGGCAGGGCTCGCAGGCGATCTCGCGACCACCGTCCTGCTCGCGACCGACAAGCGCGTGATCGTCGCGCCCGCGATGAACGTCCGCATGTGGCACCATCCCGCGACCGTCCGCAACGTCGCCCAGCTCCAGGCCGACGGCATCACCGTGCTCGATCCCGACGAGGGCGCGATGGCGTGCGGCGAATACGGCAAGGGCCGCCTCCCCGAACCCGAGGCGATCGCCGCCGCGATCGACAAGGCGCTCCTCGGCCCCGGCAGCGGACCGCTTCACGGCCGCCACGTCCTCGTCACCGCCGGCCCGACCCACGAGCCGATCGACCCGGTCCGCTTCATCGCCAACCGCTCGTCGGGCCGCCAGGGTTTCGCGATCGCCGCCGCCGCCGCCGCCGCGGGTGCGCGGGTCACGCTGGTCGCGGGGCCGGTCGATCTCGCCACCCCCGCCGGAGTCGACCGCGTCGATGTCGTCACCGCCGCCGACATGGCGCGCGCGGTCGATGCTGCGCTGCCCGCCGATGTCGGCGTGATGGTCGCTGCGGTCGCCGACTGGCGCGTCGCCGCCGCCCCGCAGAAGCTCAAGAAAGGCGACGCACCGCCAATCCTCGCGCTCGCCGAGAACATCGACATCCTCGCCACCGTCGCGCGCAGCCCAGCACGCCCACGGTTGCTGATCGGCTTCGCGGCCGAGACCGAGCACGTGATCGAACACGCCAGCGCCAAGCGCACCCGCAAGGGCGCCGACTGGATCGTCGCCAACGACGTCTCGGGCGACGTGTTCGGTGGCGACGCCAACACCGTCCACATCGCCACCGCGCACGGGGTCGAATCCTGGGATCGCCTGCCCAAGGCGGCGGTCGCCGCCAAGCTGGTGGAGCGGATCGCCCGGACGCTGGAGCAGGACCGATGACCGATATCCGCATCGCGCTGATGCGCCTGCCGCACGGCGCCGGGTTGCCCCTCCCCGCCTACGCCACCGCGGGCGCCGCGGGCATGGACGTCGTCGCCGCGGAAGACGTGACGCTCGCACCCGGCGCGCGTCACGCGGTCGCGACCGGCTTCGCGATCGCGATCCCGCCGGGGTACGAGGTCCAGGTCCGGCCCCGCTCCGGCCTCGCGCTGAAACACGGCATCACCTGCCTCAACACCCCCGGCACGATCGATTCGGACTATCGCGGCGAGGTGAAAGTGATCCTCGCCAATCTAGGCGGCGAGCCGTTCGCGGTGGTCCGCGGGGAACGCATCGCTCAGCTCGTGCCGGCACCGGTCCAGCGTGCTATGCTCGACGAGGTCGACTCGCTCGACGATACCGCGCGCGGCAGCGGAGGGTTTGGATCCACCGGACGATGATCACGGCCTGGCTCATGATCGCGGTGCAGCTGCCCGCACCGCCACCGCCCGCCCTCCCGCCGGCGGCGGCGACCACGCCGATGCCGTCGAATTGGGCCGCGTTGCCGCTGTTCCCTCGGCCGCTGCGCACCGACGGCTTCCACGTCTCGGCCTTCGTGCAGAGCGAGGTGGCGGCGGGCCGATGCCGGGTCGAGCCCGATGCCGCCGGCGTGTCGCGGCTCGACGTGCCGGTCGCGATCCTGGTCGGCGCGGGCGGCGTGATCCGTCAGGTCGTTCCGCAGGCGATCGACTGCCCGACCGTCGAACAATTCACCGTCGGCTTCGTGTCGACGCTGGCACGCGGCGCCACCGTGGCCGACCACGAGCGGCTGAGGGCGGGCTGGTATCGCCTGCCGGTCACCTACCAATGGCAGGGATGACCCTCGGCGCCGACGAACTCGCGCGCTACGCCCGTCACATTGTCCTGAAGGAGATCGGCGGCGACGGTCAGCGGCGGATCGGCGCGGCGCGGGTCGCGATCGTCGGCGCGGGCGGGCTCGGCTCGCCCGCGATCCAGTATCTCGCCGCGGCCGGCGTCGGGCGGCTGGTGCTGATCGACGACGATGTGGTCGACCGCTCCAATCTCCAGCGACAGACGATCTTCGCCACCGACGATGTCGGCACCGCCAAGGTGATCGCCGCGTCCGCAGCAGCGGTGCGGATCAACCCACACGTCGCGATCGACGCACACCGCCGCCGCATCGACGCCGGCAACGCGGCCACGCTGCTCGCCGGTGCCGACGTCGTCCTGGACGGCTGCGACAATTTCCAGACCCGCCTGGCGGTCGCCGACGCCGCCCTGGCGCTCCGCATCCCCCTGGTCTCCGCCGCGGTCGGCCAGTTCGAAGGCCAGCTCGCGGTGTACCGCGGCTGGCAACCCAACAAGCCCTGCTATCGCTGCTTCGTCGGCACAGACCCCGATCAGGCCGCGAATAGCTGCGCCGAAGACGGCATTCTGGGTCCGGTCACCGGCATCCTCGGCAGCCTCGCCGCGCTCGAGGTGTTGCGCGCGATCGTCCCGTTCGGCGACGACAGCGCGGGCAAGCTGCTGCTGGTCGATGCACTCGCGCTACGCTTCCGGACGTTGGCATTGCCGAAGGATCCTGGGTGTGCGGCGTGTGGGGCCAAATCGAAGGAAGAGCCTCTCCGCCGGGCACAACGCCCCTAAACGGTCGCCGCCTTGATCAGATCCGACCGGTGCCTGAACACGCCGGTGTCGGTCATATGATGCCCCGACCTCGCCGCCTGGCCCATCAGCGCCGCCAGCTCTTGCCGGTTTCCACAGAGCGCGATCAATGCTGCCGCCAGTGTCGCCGGATCGCCCTCGGTCAGCACCCCCCCGCCATCTTCGGCGATCAGATCGCGCGAATAATCCGTGCCATAGCCGACGATCGGCGTTCCCGAGATCAGCGCCTCGATCAGGCACCGCGGCGATTCGGGGGTCTTGTGGCAGAACAGGAAGATGTCGGCCTCTCGGATATGCCGCATCATCGCATCGCGATCCTTCAGCGCCCCCGCGAAGTCGACGCGCTGGTCCAGCCCCGCAGCCGCAACCGCCGACCGCGCCATCTCCAGTTCCGGCCCATCGCCATACCAGGTGGCGGTGAAATCGATCGTCGCGTTCGCCAGAAGCGCCAGCGTCGCGATCCAGTCGGACACCCCCTTGTCGGCGTGCGCCCGGCCCGCATAGACGATCCGATATCGCGTGCCGGTCCGACGTTGCTTTCGCGCCAGCTCCTCGGGATCGATCCGCGCCGTCTCCGACAGATGGATGTTGTGCACGATGTGCGACGCGGGATTGAACTGCGCATAGGCGGCGTAGCAATCGGCGCCGTGGAACAACCCGACCGCGGCCCGCGAGATCACCAAGCGCTCGTAATGCTTCATCGCGAACGCGACACCGGTCCAGTAGAGCCGCTTCGCCCCCGTCGATCGGCTAGCATGGAACGCGGTCACCGCCGATTCGACCCGGTCGGTCCAGACGCTGAACTTGCGCTTCTTCTTCGCCGCCCGCAGCGCCGCGACTGCTGCCCAGTCGCCGAACAGACCACCGATCGCGAACGACAGGTGCGTCGCCCGGTCGATCAGCCGGTCGAGCCGCGCCGCGGTCGCTGGCAGCGCCGTCATGAAGCCGCCGAGATGCCGCCGGTTCGGCAACGCCTCGATCGTCACGCGCCCGCTGAACCCCGCCTCGTCGAGCGGCACCGCATCCGCCGGCGCCGACTCGACCTCCAGCAGCGGCAGGCAGTAGATGATCCGGTCGAAATTATCGAGCCAGCGACAGATGCCGTTGCGCGCCTGCGCATCGATCATCCGGGCGCCGCGAACGCTGTAGAGCGGCAGCGGCAAGACCAGCATCAGCGTGGTCGGCGCTTCACCGCCCTGGGGATCGCGTGGCGACGGCGCCGCCATGGCATTGTTCATCGCAGATTGGCTCCAGAGCCGCCGGACGCCGACAGAAGGCGTCCGGTGCCCGTTATTTGTATTTGCCGTGCGTGCTCTTGAACCATTCGACGAAACGCGGAATGCCGACGTCGATCGTGGTCGAGGCGCGATAGCCGAGATCGCGCTCGATCGCACTGGTGTCGGCATAGGTCGCGACGACGTCGCCGGGCTGCATCGGCATCATCTCGCGCACCGCCGGCCGTCCGCATGCCGCCTCGATCAGATCGACGAAGCGCCCCAGTTCCTCGGCGCGGTTGTTGCCGATGTTGTAGATCGCGTGCGGCGACACGCTGCCCCCCGCCTTCTGCGACCGGTCGTCGGCAGGCGGGTGGTCGAGCGCGGCGACGATGCCGTTCACGATATCGTCGATATAGGTGAAGTCGCGCTGCATGGCGCCGCCGTTGAAGACCTTGATCGGCCGCCCCTCGAGAATCGCGCTGGTGAACAGCCACGGCGCCATGTCGGGGCGACCCCACGGCCCGTAGACCGTGAAGAAGCGCAGTCCCGTCATCGGCGTCCGATACAGATGCGCGTAGCTCTCGCTCATCAACTCGTCGGCCTTCTTGGTGGCGGCATAAAGCGAGACGGGGTGATCGACCCGGTCCTCGACCCGGAACGGCAGTTCCTTGTTGCCGCCATACACTGACGACGACGACGCATAGACGAGATGTGCGGTCTTCCGCGTGCGTGCGAGCTCGAGGATGTTGAGGTGGCCGAGTAGATTGGCGCGCGCATAGGCCCGCGGGTTCTCGATCGAATAGCGCACCCCCGCCTGTGCCGCGAGGTGCACGATCCCGTCGATCTCGGCCCCGGCCAGCGCCTCCTCCAGCGCCGCCTCGTCGGCGATGTCCACCTGGACGAAGCGGACGCGGTCGCCGTGGTCGCGCGCCAGCGCGGCCAGCCGGTCATGCTTCAGCTGGACCGGATAATAGGCGTTGAGGTCGTCGATCCCGACGACGTCCTCGCCCCGCGACGCCAGCGCGTGCGCGAGATGGTAGCCGATGAACCCGGCCATGCCGGTGATGAGGATCGTCATCCGATCAGCCCAGCAGCGACTGCGCGAAGGCGCGAACCGACGGCCCGATGTCCTCGCGCGCCAGCGCCAGCGCCAGATTGGCCTGGATGTACCCCGCCTTGTCCCCGCAATCGTACCGATGCCCGTCGAAGGTGAAGCCGTGGAAGGGCTGCTTTCCGATCAGCTGCGCCATCGCGTCGGTCAGCTGGATCTCGCCGCCCGCGCCCGCGCCCTGCGTCTCCAGGATGCGCATCACCTCGGGCTGCAGGATGTAGCGGCCGGGGATCATCAGGTTTGACGGCGCCTTGCCCTTGGGCTTCTCGACCAGCCCGGTCACCTCGGTCAGGCGACCGTCGACCGCGCCGGGCGAGATGATGCCGTATTTGTCGGTCTCGCTGTCGGCCACCTCGAGCGCACCGACGATGTTGCCGCCGACGCCCGCATAGGCATCGACCATCTGCTTCAGGAAATTGGGCGTGCCGACCATCAGCTCGTCGGGCAGCAGCACCGCGAACGGCTCGTCGCCGACGATCTCGCGCGCGCACCACACCGCATGGCCGAGCCCCAGCGGCTCCTGCTGGCGGACATACACCGGCGATCCCGGCTTCTGGCGGATACCGTCGATCGCGGCGAGCGACTTGCCCCGCGCGCGCATCGTGTCCTCCAGCTCGTAGGAGATATCGAAATGATCCTCCAGCGCGCTCTTCCCGCGCCCGGTGACGAAGATGATCTGTTCGATACCGGCTTCCAGCGCTTCCTCGACCGCATATTGGATCAGCGGCTTGTCGACGACGGTCAGCATCTCCTTCGGCATCGCCTTGGTCGCCGGCAGGAAGCGCGTACCGAGCCCCGCCACCGGGAACACTGCCTTGCGCACGGGCTTGATCATCTCGACTTCCTTCTCGTCTCGGTCGGGGGCCGCTTACCGATCCGCCGCCTTCCCCGCAAACGCGATTCGCGTGGCCGTCCGCCCGCTCTGTCCCGTGGGGGGCCGGCCCGGCCGGCTTAGCATCGTCTTAAAGGACCCGGCGCTAACGCAGCGCCATGAAGAAGATCCTCGTCGTGTTCGGCACCCGCCCAGAGGCGATCAAGCTGTTCCCGGTCGTCACCGCGCTGCTCGCGACGCCGGGCCTGACGGTGCGCACCTGCGTCACTGCGCAGCATCGCGGCCTGCTCGATCAGGTGCTCGCGATCGCAGGGCTGGTGCCCGATCTCGATCTCGACCTGATGGAACCCGGCCAGTCGCTCGATCGGCTGACCGCGCGGCTGCTCACCGGCTTGGGCGAGGTGATGGACGCCGAGCGCCCCGACCGCGTGATCGTGCAGGGCGACACCGCGACCGCGATGGCGGGCGCGCTCGCCGCCTATTATCGCAAGATCCCGGTCGCGCACGTCGAGGCGGGGCTGCGCTCGGGCGATATCTACCATCCTTGGCCGGAGGAGGTGAACCGCCGCATCGTCGCGCCGATCGCCAACCTCCACTTCGCGCCGACCGAGACGGCGGCGGCGGCACTGGCGCGCGAGAATATCGCCATGGGCGTCCACGTCACCGGCAACACCGTGATCGACGCGCTGCACTGGACCAGCGCGCGGATCGCCGGCGATCCGGCGATCGCCGCGGGTCTCGACGACGTCGCCGCCCGGTTTGCGGGCAAGCGGATCGTGCTCGTCACCACGCATCGCCGCGAGAATTTCGGCGGCGGCATGGCCGCGATCGCGCGCGCGATCGGCCGCATCGCCGAGCGCGAGGACGTCGCGATCCTGTTCCCGGTCCACCCGAACCCCAACGTCGTCACGGTCATGGACGAGATCCTCGGCGACCATCCCCGGATCGCGCGGATCGAGCCGCTCGACTACCCGCACTTCATCCGCGCGCTCGATCTCTGTCACCTTGCGCTCACTGATTCGGGCGGCGTTCAGGAGGAGGCTCCCGCGTTCGGCAAGCCGGTGCTGGTGATGCGCGACACCACCGAACGCCCCGAAGGCATCGAGGCCGGCACCGCCCGACTGGTCGGCACCGACGAGGCGCGGATCGTTTCCGAAGTCTTCAGGCTTTTGGACGACAACGCCGCCTACGCCGCCATGGCGCGTGCGCACAATCCGTTCGGTGATGGTCGCGCAAGTGAACGAATTGCGAAGGTGATCGGCGATGCTGTCTGCCCCTGAACTGAAGGTCGCGGTCCTCGGCCTGGGCTATATCGGGTTGCCCACCGCTGCGGTGATCGCGCGTAGCGGCGCGCAGGTGCTCGGCGTCGACGTCACCCGGTCGGTGGTCGACATCGTCAATTCGGGCAAGGTGCACATCGAGGAGGTTGATCTGGACGGCCTCGTCTCGGGCGTCGTCGCGCGCGGCACGCTCACCGCCTCGACCGAGATCGCGCCCGCCGACGTGTTCGTCATCGCGGTGCCGACGCCCTTCGCCGACGATCATGCCCCCGACATCCGCTACGTGCTCGAAGCGGCGGCGACGATCGCGACGGTGCTGAAGGCCGGGGACACGATCATCCTCGAATCGACCTCGCCGGTCGGCACCACCGAACAGGTTCGCGACCTGCTCGCACGGTTGCGCCCCGATCTTCGCGTGCCCGGACGGACCGGCGACGGCGCCGACGTCGCGATCGCCTATTGTCCCGAACGAGTGCTGCCCGGCCGCATTCTCGTCGAGCTGATCGACAATGATCGCGTGATCGGCGGCATCACCCCCCGCTGTGCCCGCAAGGCGCTCGCCTTCTACCGCCGCTTCGTCCGCGGCGCGTGCGTCACGACCACCGCGCGCGCCGCGGAGATGACGAAGCTGACCGAGAACGCGTTCCGCGACGTCAACATCGCTTTCGCCAACGAACTGAGCCTCGTCGCCGACACGATGGGCGTCGACGTGTGGGAGGTGATCCGCCTCGCCAACCGCCATCCGCGCGTGAACATCCTGCAACCCGGCCCTGGCGTCGGCGGCCATTGCATCGCGGTCGATCCGTGGTTCCTGGTCCATGCCGATCCCGACCACACGCCGCTGATCCGCACCGCTCGCGAGGTGAACGACGGCAAGACCGCGCATGTGGTCGCCCAGGCCATCGCCTTGATCGAATCGCTTCCCGGCGTGCCGGTCGCGTGCCTCGGCCTCGCGTTCAAGGCGAACATCGACGATTTCCGCGAGAGCCCCGCCTTGCGCATCGCGCTCGCCCTCGCCGCCCGGTTCGGCAATCGCGTGCGCATCGTCGAGCCCTACGCCGCAGCGCTCCCGAACGGCTTCACCGAAACCGCCGCCACCCTCATCGACATCGACGCCGCGATCGCGAGCTGCGCGATCATGATCGTCCTCGTCGATCACGACGTGTTCCGCTCGGTCCCGCTGGAGGAACGCGCCGACAAGCGGGTGCTCGATACCCGCGGCATCTGGCCCGACCAGCCCCGTCTCGCGCCCGTCTCCGCGGCGCTTCGCCTCGCCGGCTAACCCGAGTTGCGGGTGCGGACGCCCGCACCTATAGCCGGCGCTTTCCCGGATACCCTCGTCGATCATGCTGCGTAAATTCCTGAAATCCCGCGCCAAGCCCGTCTTCGCCATACCGCCGGGCGAACGGGTCTATGCGATCGGCGACCTGCATGGCTGCGACGAGCTCCTCGGGCGCCTGCTTGCGCAGATCGACGCCGACGATCAGGCGCGTGGACCTGCCCGGACGACACTGATCTTCCTCGGCGATCTGGTCGACCGCGGCCCCGCGTCGGCGCAAGTGGTCGAGCGCCTGCGCCGTCTCGCCGCCGATCGCCCCGACGTTCGGTTCCTGAAGGGCAACCACGAGGAGATCTTCCTCGGCGCGGTCGAAGGCGAGCCCAAGGCGCTTCGGCTGTTCTGTCGGATCGGTGGACGCGAGACGGTGATCAGCTACGGGCTCGATCCGGAACGCTACGATCGCCTCGACTACGAAGAGTTCGCCGCCGAGCTGAAGCAGCTCGTACCCGTCGAACACACCGCCTTCATCGACTCATTCGAGGACATGATCGAGATCGGCGACTATCTCTTCGTCCATGCCGGCATCAGGCCCGGGGTGGAGCTCGGCGACCAGCATAGTCGCGACCTGCGGTGGATTCGAGACCCTTTCCTCGACTTCGATCGATCCTTCGACAAGATGATCGTGCACGGCCATACGATTACGCCCGAGGTCGAATTCAGGAGCAACCGTATCGGTGTCGATACCGGCGCCTATACCAGCGGCCAGTTGTCGGCGCTGGGACTGGAAGATGCGATGAGTTGGACAATTGTTACAGTTTGATTTCGCTACACCGCAAGAATTTGCGGACGGACCGCTAAACACCCCCTTTCCGCTACTTGCCGACCTGCTATGAGTTGAGACGGCGTTGGATTGTTGCAGCGCCGCAACAGTGCGGAAGTCATTCGCATCGATTTCGTTCTCGGGTTGCCTTGATCCCGTCGTGGTGGCAAGGGGCTCGATGACGAGCAAAAGAGGGAGTTCGACATGCGTCTTGGTAAGTATATCATGGCCGCCGCAGCCGCCACGATGGCAGTTGCTCCGGCAGTGGCCGCTCCGGTTAATTCGGCAGCGAGCCTCTCGGTTTCGAAGTCGGTTCGCACCGGTTCGGTTTCCGCGAAGAAGGACAAGCTTGCAGGCGGCGGCGTGATCGTCGCGATCCTGGCCGCAGCAGCGGTCGTCGCAGGCATTGTGATCGTCGCCGACAGCGATGACAACGCAGACAGCAACTAAGCTTTACCGCTGAGTTGAGGAAAATAGCGGTCTTCGGGCCGCTATTTTTTTGCCCTCCGTAGATTGGCCTCGAGTGATGGTGGAGTGCGCTGCTAGCGGACGGTGGTCGCCATACGACGAAGCTCAGCTGCCAGTCATTTGCGTCAAGCAGTGGCTTCGAAAAAGCCGCTGAACATGCCACCCATCGCCCCCCTCCAGCGTTTGTCCCGTCGAAACTGAGAAGCGGTCGGCACCCGATCTGCTCTCGCGGAGGCGGGAGCCTGATACTGTGTCCCGCCTCCGCAAGACCTTTGAAACTCACTGCGTCATCCCGGACTAGTTCCGGGATCCACCGTTCCGCACGGGCATAAGCCGTTGCTTTCGCGGAACGGTGGACCCCGGAACAAGTCCGGGGTGACGAAAAGATTGATTGTATTCGGCGACTTTCGCAGAGGTCTCGGCTTCGCGGAGGCAGATGACGAGGTAAACCTCTTAGGGCTACAATCGCCGCACAGCGCCGCACCAGGCTGCTTGTTCGAGTGCCCGGGCACGTGACGGCACGAACGAGAAAATCGATCAACTAACTGGCAGGCAAGCTCTCCGCAGCTTCCGCGCGCCTGGAACCCGCCAACTTACTGCGGCGGCATACCACTCGTGGGGGCGCCGGGCATCGCGCCCGGGGCGCCACCGGGCATGCCGCCCTGGCCCATCATCTGCTGTTGCTGCTGCATCTGGCGGACGACCGCTTCGGGGAGAAAATCGACCAGCTCGATGTCGAACGCCAGCGTCGAATTGCCGGGGATCGGACCCTTGGTCTCGGCGCCGTAGCCAAGGCTCGGCTTTATCCAGACGCGGTATTTGGCGCCCTTCGGCATCATCTTCAGCGCTTCCGAAAAGCCCGGGACCACGCCAGCGACCGGCATCGGAGTCGGCTGCTGGGATTTGTCGAAGGTCGTGCCGTTGAGCAGCTTGCCCTCGTAATTCACCAGCGCGATGTCCGTGTCGGTCGGCTTGGCCGCGCCGGGCTTGCCGGGCTCGATCACCTTGTACTGCAGGCCGGAGGGCGTGGTGATCACCCCGTTGGCGCGGGCGTTGCGCGCCATGAAATCGTCCCCCTGGCGGGCGAGCAGGAAGGCGGCGAGGCACGCCAGCGCGATGCCGATCCAGAGGTAGACGATATAGCTGCGCTTGACGGGCTGCAGCGGCACGGCGGTAACGGTCGACATGGCGGAACACCTGGAGTTGGTGATGCCGGGCCGGCCGTCACCGGTGAAGAGTCACAAAAGTCGCACCACCACGCGCGAGCGACGAGCCCGGCGCGCGACGGGGAGGCAGCCGGTTCTTACCGGGCGCCGTCGCGCTCCATGCGCTTGCGCTCCAGCTTGCGGGCGCGGCGTACGGCGGCCGCACGCTCGCGCGCGCGCTTCTCCGAGGGCTTCTCGTAGTGACGGCGCAGCTTCATTTCGCGGTACACGCCTTCGCGCTGCAGCTTCTTCTTGAGCGCGCGCAGGGCCTGATCGACATTATTGTCGCGAACGATGATCTGCATAAACCGCCTGGACTCCAGTCAAATAGCAAACGCGGCTGCGGACCTAGTCCGCGCCGTGCGAACGGGCCGATTAGCAGCGACCTCCCAGATTGGCAACCCTTCCCGCCTCCGGGGATCGCCGCTTTGCCGCGGCGTCGCGGCCGGGCTAAGGCCGAGGCATGACCGCGCTGACGCTCTACAACAGCCTGACCCGATCGGCCGAGCCGTTCCGGCCGATCGACCCCGCCAATGTGCGGATCTATTCCTGCGGCCCGACCGTGTACAATTACGCGCATGTCGGCAATCTGCGTGCCTATGTCTTCACCGACACGCTGGCGCGCGTGCTCCGCTGGAAGGGACATCCGCTTACCCACATCATCAACATCACCGACGTCGGCCATCTGACGTCGGACGCCGATGCCGGAGACGACAAAATGGAGGCCGCGGCAAAGCGCAGCGGTCAGGATATCTGGGCGATCGCCGCGCATTACACCGCGGCGTTCAAGCAGAACCTGAAGGACCTGCACATCGCGGACCCGACCGCGTTCCCGCTCGCGACCGATCACATCGCCGAGATGATCGCGTTCGGCGAAACCATTGCCGACCGGCATTGCTACCGGCTGCCCGACGGGCTCTATTTCGATACCACCTCCGTACCCGACTATGGGCGGCTGGCCCGCACCGGCGGCGACGAGGTCGAAGGGCGGATCGATCCGGTCGCCGGCAAGCGTCATCCTCAGGATTTCGCGATCTGGCGGACATCGGCCCCCGGCGAGAACCGGCAGATGGAGTGGGATTCCCCCTGGGGACGCGGCGCGCCGGGCTGGCACCTCGAGTGTTCGGTCATGAGTCGCAAATATCTGGGTGCGGCGTTCGACATCCATACCGGGGGCATCGATCACCGCGAGATCCACCACCCCAACGAGATCGCGCAGAACCAGGCCTATTGCGGGTGCGCGGATACCGGTGCGACGATCTGGATGCACAACAACTTTCTCGTCGAACGCGCAGGAAAGATGTCCAAATCCTCGAACGAGTTCCTGACGCTGCAAGCGCTGGTGGACCGCGGCTTCCACCCGCTGGCCTACCGGCTGATGTGCCTGCAGGCGCATTACCGGTCCGAACTGGAATTCTCCTGGGACAACCTCGCCGCCGCCTCGACCCGGCTGAAGCGGCTGGTGCAAGCCGTGACCGCACTGCGCCACCGGGCCGATGCGCCGACCGGAACCGCGGCCGACACGTACCGCACCCAGCTCGACGAGGCGGTGTCGGAAGACCTCAACACCGCCAAGGCGCTGCCGGTGCTCGATTCGCTGATCGCGGACAAGCGGCTGGCGCCGGCCGACCGCCTCGCCACACTCGCTGATTTCGATGCGGTGCTCGGGCTCGACCTGCTGATGCTCCACCGCGAGGACCTTCGCGTTCGGCCCGCCTCCAGTGAGATCGACGCCGGAGAAATCGAGGGCCGGCTCGCCGCCCGTCGCGACGCACGCGCCGCCAAGGATTTCGCGCGGTCCGATGCGATCCGCGACGAGCTGGCGGGGCTCGGCGTCGAGGTGATGGACGGCGACCCCCTTGGTTGGGATTGGAGAATCGGCGCATGAAGGTTGTCTTGCCCGCGATCGCGCGCGGTCTGCTCGAGCCGCATCTGCCCGCGGTGGTCGAGCCCCACTGGTTCGCCTCTCCCGCCGAGGCGAATGCGATGATCGCAGATGCCGAGATCGCTTGGGTCGACATGCAGCCGACGCATCTGGTGGCGGCGGCGCTGCACGCGTCGGGGCCGTTACTCAAATGGGTGTCGACCATCTATGCCGGCCTCGACGCGTTCCCACTCGACCGGCTACGCGCCGCCGGGGTGACGCTCACCAACGGCGCGGGGATCAACGCCTATGCGGTCGCCGAATATGCGGTGCTCGGCGTACTTGCCGCGGCCAAGCGCTTCGACGAGGTCGTCCGCGCACAGGATCGCCGGGAATGGCCGGGCGATTCGCCGGGCAAGATCGAGCTGTTCGAAACCAGCGCGCTCGTCGTCGGCTATGGCGCGATCGGCAAGCTGATCGGCGAGCGGCTGGCAACGTTCGGGGTCGCGGTGACCGGCGTCACCCGATCGGGACGCGACGGCACGCTGACCCCGGACGCGTGGCAGGCGAAGCTCGGCGACTATGACTGGGTGATCCTGGCGGCGCCATCGACCGACGCGACCAAGGCGATGATCGGCGCACCCGAGCTCGCCGCGATGAAACCCGGCGCCTGGCTGATCAACATCGCGCGCGGCGACATGATCGACGACGACGCGCTGATCGCGGCGCTACGGAGCGGCGGCATCGCCGGCGCCTTCCTCGACCCGACCAATCCCGAGCCGCTGCCTGCGGACCACCCCCTATGGTCGGCACCCAATTGCATGATCACGATGCATTTTTCCGGCCGCAGCCAGACCAAGATGTTTCGCCGCGGCGCCACCTTGTTCCTGGACAATCTCGCCGCCTATGTCGGCGGCAAGCCGATGCGCAACGTCGTCGATCTCGACCTGGGCTATTGAAGCGGCGTGTCGCGGGTGGCGAGCAGCGGCGGTAGATAGGGCCGCGGCGAACCGGCGGGAATGCGCGCGATCTCGTCGGCGATCGCCTGCGCCCTAGCCTTCGATGACGGATGGGTGCGGCTGCGGAACAGACCGCCGTCGACGTCGCCGCCATGATCGCGCCAGAACGCGACCGCGAGCTGGGGATCGTAACCGGCGTTGCGCAGCAGGTGCATGCCGAGCAGGTCCGCCTCGGTCTCGGTCTGCCGGAACAGCCGCCCGTTGCGGCCGACTTCGGCGAGCAACCCGCGACTGACCTTCGCCGCATCGAGGCGCGCGCGGTGGCGCAGGATGTTGTGCGCGAGCTCGTGCGCGACGACCACCGCAACCTGATCGTCAGTGTAGCGTTCGAAGAAGCGCACCGCGATCTGGACGATGCTGCCGTCGGCGGACGCATCCATACCGGGGCCGAGCAGCACTTCGAAGCTACCGGGACAGCCCGCCGGGGCCGCGATCGCGACCGTGCGTCTGGCCCCGCCCCTGACCAGCTCGACCCGCAGCGCCGCCGCCGCCGGCTGGCGCGCGATCACCGCCTGCGCCGCGTCGCGGGCGTTGCTGTCCGCCTTGGCACCGGGCGCGCCGCGGAGGGGCTGGCCGTTCACCGCCAAAATCGAATCGTTGGCGACCACGCCCGCTCGCGCGGCAGGCGCGCCGGCGACCACCGCCTCGACCGCAATCGGCGCTTCGAAACCGAAGCTCGTCCGCGCCTGATCGCGCATCGCCGGATCATATTGGCCGAGGCTGTGGACCGCCCATCCCGGCACCGGCACCAGCCCGCGGCAAAGCGGCGCATTGGCCGTGGTCAGGCGATAGGCGATCGTCGCCATCCGCTGATCGACCGCACGCAACGCGGTGAAGGTCGCGGCGGGATCGGCCTGCGCATCGGCCGCTCCGGGCAGCGAGGCGATGAGTACGGCAAGCGCGGCGAAGCGGCGGCGGAGGCTGGTGAGGACGGGCATGTTCATGCCCTGCGCGCCCTATCCCGTCGCCAGGCTGAACGCCACCGTAGCGGCCCGGCGCCGCCGCCACCCCTGCCCCCAAGCTTTCCTTCGTTGCGAAAACCGGCTTTTGCGGGCATGGCCGAGGCCGAACAAAGGACCGAGCACATGGCCGCAAACTGGGCCCCCGACAGCTGGACCGACGCCGATGCGCGCCAGCTTCCCGACTATCCCGATGCCGCGGCGCTCGACGCCGCGACCGAGACGTTGCGCAATTATCCGCCGCTGGTGTTCGCGGGCGAGGCGCGCAACCTGACCGAGTCGCTGGGCGAGGTGGCCGCGGGCCGCGCGTTTCTGCTCCAGGGCGGCGACTGCGCCGAAAGCTTCGCCGAATTCCACCCCAACAACATCCGCGACACCTTCCGCGTCATCCTGCAGATGGCGGTGGTGCTGACCTTCGCGTCGAAGCTGCCGGTGGTGAAGCTCGGCCGCATGGCGGGCCAGTTCGCCAAGCCGCGCAGCACCCCGACCGAAGTGATCGACGGCGTCGAGCTGCCGAGCTACCGCGGCGACAACGTCAACGACATCGGCTTCAGCGCGGAAAGCCGGATCCCCGATCCGCAGCGCATGATCCGCGCCTATTCGCAATCCGCGGCGACGCTCAACCTGCTCCGCGCCTTCGCGCAGGGC
Organism: Sphingomonas sp. Tas61C01; assembly: GCF_052567495.1. Lineage (NCBI taxonomy): Bacteria > Pseudomonadati > Pseudomonadota > Alphaproteobacteria > Sphingomonadales > Sphingomonadaceae > Sphingomonas > Sphingomonas sp. Tas61C01. Next base: position 142,471 of record NZ_CP199583.1, on the reverse strand, counting down.
GGTTATGCGAACCTCCACCAGGTGCATCGCTGGACCCATGACTTCATGGGTCGCAGCCCGTGGTCGAAGAAATATGCCGAGACCGCGGACCGGATCGGCGAGGCGCTGGAGTTCATGAAGGCGTGCGGGATCGATCCCGAGACGGTGCCGCAGCTCGCGCAGACCCATTTCTACACCAGCCACGAAGCGCTGCTGCTGCCGTTCGAGCAGGCGATGGCGCGGCAGGATTCGCTGACCGGCGACTGGTACGACACCAGCGCGCACTTCCTGTGGATCGGCGATCGCACACGGTTCGAGGGATCGGCGCATGTCGAATTCCTGCGCGGCATCGGCAACCCCATCGGGGTGAAGTGTGGGCCGTCGCTGGAGCCCGACGCGTTGCTGCGGATGCTCGACACGCTCAACCCCGCGCGCGTGCCGGGCCGGATGACGCTGATCACGCGCTACGGCTATGACAAGATCGAGGGGCATCTGCCCAAGCTGGTCCGTGCGGTGACGCGCGAGGGCCATCCGGTGGTGTGGAGCTGCGACCCGATGCACGGCAACGTCGTGAAGGCCGCCAATGGCTACAAGACGCGGCCGTTCGACCGCATCCTCGCCGAGGTCCGCGGCTTCTTCGCGGTCCACCGCGCCGAGGGTACGCATGCCGGCGGCATCCACGCCGAGATGACCGGGCAGAACGTCACCGAATGCACCGGCGGCGCGGTCGATGTGACCGAGCAGAGCCTGGCGGATCGCTACCACACGCATTGCGACCCGCGGCTCAACGCTAGCCAGAGCCTGGAGCTCGCCTTCCTGCTCGCCGAGATGCTGAACGCGGAGATGGCGGAACGCCGCAAGGTCGCCGCCTGAGCGGGTCGCCGCGCGAGCTGGCCAGAGTCGGGTTCAGCAACCCGCTTGACGCCCCCGATGCCCTCCCGTAGGAGCCGCGCTTCACCGCTTGGCCCCTTCGTCTAGCGGTTAGGACGTCGCCCTCTCACGGCGAAAGCACGAGTTCGATTCTCGTAGGGGTCACCAGTTTTAAGGCTGGTCGCGGTTCTCGACATCGATGTGCCGGCTGTCTTCGGTTCTCGATTGCGTTGGCGGATAGGGATGCACCTTCCCCCCGCCTGACCGACTTTCAGATCGCCACGATCGCGGCGCCCGCCGCGGCAATCGCGCAGAGGATGAGCGCGATCCCCATGCCGATCGTCGATGCGCCGAGTTGCGCGCGATTGGTGGGGGCGAACTTCAGCACCGTGATGGCGAGGCACAGGGCGCCGATCGCGACGACGGTCCAGCCCACCACCGTCATGTCCGTGCTGATCGACTTATGCATGGCAAGCCCTCTAGCAGTACCCGCCCGTCAGGCAAGCCGGGCGCATCCCCGCGCGCGAAGAAGCCGCCGGCCTTTCGACCGACGGCCCCGCCCGTTCGCGAGGGAGTTCAAGTCAAGCGAACGAGACCTTGGTGGACTTGCGGCGATAGCGCAGCGTCGCGCCCATCATGCCGAAGCCGAGCAGCATCATCGCCCAGGTGGCGGGCTCGGGCACCGCGGCGGTCGGGGTGATCGCGAGATTGCGGATGCCGATGAATGCGTTGCTGAAGCGGATGCTCTTGATCGGCGCGGCGGTGTTGCCGAAGCCCATATAGCCGGGCTCTTCGAGGTCCATCGCATGATCGCTCAGCGCGATCTGCTCGATCTCGTTGCCCGCCATGTCGAATGCGGTGATCGACGCGTTGTCGTAGAGCCCGCCGTCCCAGTTCACTTCGGCCAGGAAGCCGGTGATCGCGGCGTCGAAGGTCAGCGTGAAGGAACCGGTCGCGCTGTTCAGGCCGAGCATCGAAATACCCTCCCAATCGTCATGGGCGACGCCGAAACCCCAAAGGCCGGTGTAGCCGACATAGCCGTTGTTGGTGGCGCTGTAGGAGATGCCGGGGGCGATTGCGGTGGGGCCGTCGGTCTCCTGGAAGGCGCCGAGCGTCACCGCCGAACCGCCGGGAAGGCTGACGATCGGGGCCGCGACCGCGGGTGCGGCGAGCGTCGTCATGGCGGCGGCAGCGAACAATGTGGTGAGCGTCTTCATGGTTGAACCCCTGTAAAGATCTTGGCCGATGCATCCTTGCACCGTCCCTGATCTTATGAACCGGTTTTTACCCAGCGGAAACATTCAAGATAGGCTGTGTTAACTGCATTCTGTTCCAGTAATAGATCTATTGCCTGTGTTAACTAACCTGCTTCATCTTTCGGACGCGGGACCGGTGCTTTCTCCAGCCTTATTAAGCACGTCGGAGCCGGGCGCATGCTGTCCGTACGCAAGTGACGGCAGGGCGATTCGCATGCGGCCGATGCCGATTGCTCCGGTGTGGCCACGCGGCTAAGCCTCGCTCGTGTCACCGATGCGCGCCCTGTTCCGTCTTCATCCCACGCTCGCCGGGCTGCTGATCGCGGCGGCGCTTGCGGTCAAGATGCTGGTGCCGACCGGATACATGCCGGTCACCGACGTTACCGGGATCACGCTGCAGCTTTGTCCCGGCACAGCCGAGATGGCGCAGGCGCCCGCGGCGATGGCTCATCATGCGATGGCGGCGCCTGCCGCCGATCACCGCGGCCATATGCCCGCATCGAAGGCGGAGATGCCCTGCGCCTTCGCGGGATTGGCGGCGCCGGTGCTGGCGGCGGTCGACGCGGTCCTGCTCGCGGTAGCGATCGCCTATGTGGCGGCGGTCGCGGTGCGCACCGACACGCGGCCTGCGCCACCGCTGCTGTCGCGGCTGCGACCGCCGCTTCGCGCGCCGCCCCTACCCGCCCGCTGACATCACCGGCGCCCGCGGGCGCCACGAACTTCATGATCGCGAGGTCGGCGCGCTGCGCCGTCGCGAGCTCATGCGCAGGACATCATGACACCATCCTATTTCGCGACGGCCGCAGCCGCGGTCGCGCTCGTCCCGGCCGCCGTGCTGGCCCAAAGCGGGGAGCCGCGCGGCGACATCGTCGTCACCGCGCGCGCGCTCTCCCCGACCGCGCAGGCTACCGGCCAGACCGCCACCACGATCGACGACAGCGCGATCCGCGGGGTGCCCGCGACCACGATCGCGGATCTCGTCAAGCTGTCGCCCGGCGTGGCGATCATCCAGGGCAACGGCCCGCGCGACATCGGGCTGTCGATTCGCGGGTCCAACGCGCGCAACAGCTTCGGTGCGCGCAACATCCAGGTGTTCGAGGACGACTTCCCGGTTACCCAGCCAGATGGCCTGGCGCGCTTCGACCTTGCCGATCCGCACGCCTATGGCGCTGTCGACGTGGTTCGCGGGCCGTCGTCGGCGCGCTACGGCAACTACGCGCTCGGGGGCGCGGTCAATTTCCGCACCCGCCGCGGCCGTGATATCGACGGGCTCGACGTCGGCACCGATGTCGGCGGCGACGGCTATGGCAACGTCTATGCGACGTTCGGGCATGGCGACGACCGGATCGACTACAGCGTGTTCGGCAGCATCGTCGGCGGCAAGGGCGCGACCGGGCATAGCGACTATCGCACCGCCACGATCAACGCGCTCGCCACCGCGGAGCTGGGGCCGAACGATCGGCTCGCCGCGAAGCTGATCTACAATGCCGGCGAATTCCGGCTGTCGACGCGGCTTTCCTACGATCAATATCTGGCCAATCCCTATCAACAGGGGTGCGCGCGGGCGGCGACCGCCGCGGCGGGCTGCGGAACGATCCAGGTCTTCGTCAACGGCCGCAACGGGCAACGGATCGCGCAGACCGCGACGGAGGGCGATCTCGCCCGCGACGATCGCCGCGCGATCCTTGGCGCGCGCTACGAACATGATTTCTCTGCCACCGCGACGTGGCGAACCCAGGCGACCTTCGACAGCCGCATCGTCTACCAGCCGACCAGCTCGACGCCGTTCCGCGGCGGCTTCGAAAGCTACAATCTGACCAGCGACGTCACCGCCGACCACCGGATCGCCGGGCTGTCCGCGACGGGGTTCGTCGGGCTCTTCTACAACCATCTCGACAGCCGCAGCTTCAGCTTCAGCAAGACCCCCGCGGGCCGTGACGGGTTTGGTGCGCCGACCCAGACCGTCATCGGCACCGTCGACAATGTCGGTGTCCGCGCGCGCGAGGATCTCGCGCTGGCCCCACGGCTCGGGTTGATCGTCGGGGTCGGCGGCGAGCGATCGACGATCGACGTCGCGCAGACCGCGTATGCCTACCCGCTGTCTGGCGCGGCGATCCTCACCCCGCTTCCCGCCCGGCGGGTATTCTGGAACGTCGCGCCCGATGCGGCGCTTCGATGGCAGGCGATCGATGCGGTGCAGCTGCATGCGCGGGTCGCGACCGGATACGGCATCCCGCAAGCCGGCAATCTGTTCGTCACCGCGAGCGGAGTGCCGGGCAACAACCTGGCGCTCCGCCCGCAACGTAATGTCGGCGTCGACATCGGCGCGGCGGTGACGATCGGCAAGCGGCTGGACGCGGAGATCACCGCCTATCGCGAGTGGTTCCGCGACGAGCTCGTCGGGCAATCGGCGGGGATCGACCTGCTCGCCTATACCAGCAACGTGCCGCGATCGCTTCACCAGGGGATCGAGATCGGCGCGACGTGGCGCCCGGTCGCCGGCGCGCGACTGCAGGGCAGCTACAGCTACAACGACCAGCATTATACCCGCTTCCAGGAGCGGTTGACCGCCGGGCGGATCTCGCGGGTGTTCGATCGCGACGGCAACGCCATCCCCGGCGTGGTGCCGACCGTGGTCAATGCGCGCGCCGGCTATGATCGAGCGAGCGGTGACCTGCAGGGCCTGGGCGGCTTCGTCGAGGGCGTCCACCGGTCGCGCTATGCGATCGACAATGCCAATCTGCTGACGGTGCCGGGGCATGTACTGGTCAACCTCAACCTCCATTACGATCCGCCCGCAGCGCCGGGCAGCGCCTGGTCGCGGATCGGCGTATTCGTGGTCCTCCAGAACGTGTTCGACACGGTGCATGTCGGCTCCGCCGCGGTGATCGGCGACAGCCTTTCCGCGTCGACCGGCGAGCAGAATTCGGCGAGCGTGCTCCGCACCACCACCGGATCGCTCTACGCGGGCGCGCCCCGCACCATCTATGCCGGCATCAGGAGCCGCTTCCGATGAACGATGTTCGCGACGACGCCGCGATCCGCCGCTGGCCGGGCCACAATGCGATCTGGCGGTGGCATTTCTACGCCTCGCTGTTCTGCATCCCGTTCGTGCTATGGCTGGCGCTTACCGGATCGATCTACCTGTTCCGTCCGCAGATCGAAGCGTGGATCGACCAGCCCTATGCGCATCTGACGCTGACCGGCGCGCCCGCCGCCGCCGCGGATCAGGCGCGTGCGGCGGTCCGTGCGGTGCCCGGGTCCACCCTGGCCGCCTACCAGCTGCCCGACACGCCCGATCAGGCGGTGCAGATGCTGGTCCGCGGGCCCGGCGGCGAAATCCGCGTCTATGTACACCCGCAGACGCTCGCGGTGCTGCACACGGTCGACGAGCAGTCGCGGCTGATGCGGATGATGTTCCGGCTCCACGGCGAACTGCTCGCGGGGCCGGCGGGTTCGTATCTGGTCGAGCTCGCCGCATCGTGGACGATCGTGATGATCCTCACCGGGCTGGCGCTGTGGTGGCCGCGCGGCGGCGGGCTGGCGGGCGTGGTCTACCCGCGCCTGCGGAGCGGCGGCCGGCGGTTCTGGCGCGACATCCACGGGGTCACCGGGTTCTGGGTGTCGGTGGCGGCATTGTTCCTGCTGCTGTCGGGCTTGCCCTGGGCGCAAGGGTGGGGCGGCTATCTCAAGCTGATCCGCCACGTCGCGGAGGGCGCACCCGTCAAGCAGGACTGGAGCAGCGCGCATGGCGAGCACCACATGGCGATGCCGTCGAGCACCACCGCGCCGAGCCTCGCCCCACTCGACCGCATCGCGGCGACGGTCCGCCCGCTCGGGCTGGCGGCACCGGTGCTGATCGCACCGCCCGCCCGCGCGGGCACGCCGTGGACCGCGAAGTCCGACGCCGCGAACCGCCCGCTGCGCACCGATCTGACGATCGACGGGGCGAGCGGCCGGGTGCTGACCCGCCACGACTTCGCCGAGCGCCGGCTGGTCGATCGTCTGGTCGGCTGGGGAGTCGCGATCCACGAAGGCCAGGCGTTCGGCCTCGCGAATCAGCTGTTGAACCTGTTCACCGCGATCGGGCTGGTGCTGCTCTCGACAAGCGGCGCGATCCTGTGGTGGCGACGACGCCCGACCGGGCGCCTGGGCGCCCCACCGCTGCGCCCCGCCGCCCCATTGGTGCGCGGCTTCGCGGTGGTGCTGGTGGCGCTGGGGCTGCTGTTGCCGCTGTTCGGCCTGTCGCTGGCGCTGGTCCTGATCGCCGACCGCCTGCTCGGCCCCCACGCACCGTCTCATCCCGTGGCGCGGCGGGCCGTCCCTTCCGCGCGAGGACGCGGCAATAAATCATGAACGCTGCGAACAGGCCCATCATCACCGACAACATCATCTGACTGCGTCCCGTCAGTGAGGAAAACGCGAAGAGCTCGGCGACGCCGCGGCGTCACCGAGCTCTTGCTATACTGATCGTTAACCGGTCTTACTTGCGCGTGAATTCCATCGCCGCGCGCAGCTTCGGGGTTTCGGCCATCGGCTGCCCCGCATATTCGCGCATGCCCCAGGAGCCGGATTGCCCGATCCCGCCGGTCGCGGAGTAGAGCGTCATCGTATCGCCGATCTGCGCCTTCCAGTCGGTCAGGAAGCGCTTGTACATGTCGTACATCATGGGGCTGCGCTGCATCGTCGCATCGGTGGCGGCATTGGCGGCCGAGGCGATGATGTGCTGTCCGCCCTCATAGGCGATGAAACGCTTGCCGTACTTCGCCGCGGCGGCCTTGTTCTCGTTGGCCTTGACCAGCGCATTGACCCGCATCGCCTCCAGCGAGACGAACAGCTTGTCGACGTCGGTGACGCCCGCATTCGCACCGCTGTAGAAGCTGTGGCCGAAATACGGGGCGGTCGCGAGCGCATCGACCCAGTTAGCGGTGTCACGGAACGCCAGGATGGTGCGCGCGGTCCAGCTGTTGTCGTTCTGCGTGCTCACCACCCGCACCAGCCGCGACGGGTTGTCCGCGAACGCCTCGGTGAGGATCTTGTGCATCCAGATCGATTTCTCGGCGTACCGCATGAGGCCGTTGCTGTACTTGTCGGTCGACAGCTTTTCGGCAATGCCTTCGTTCAGCGCCTGCGTGGCAACCGGGAACGCGAAGTTCCAGATCTCGTTCGACAGCTCGAAATAGGCACGATGTCCCGGCTTCAGTCGGTCGTGGACCAGCTTGGCCATGTTGCGGACATAGGTCTCGTCGGCATTGTAGGCGACCGTGAACCACGCATCCGAATCCGCCGCGTTGGCGAGATCGATCATTTGCTCGAGCCCCAACCCGTCCACACCGGCTTTTTCCGGCGTGGCGCGGTTCGCCCACGTCACGGTGGCCGGGTTACCGTTGGTATTCGACCAATCGAGAAAGCGCAGGACCCCGAACGCCTTCATGTCGTCGACATAGCGCTGGTCGAACTGCCCGTTCGCGACCAGCCCCGGCTCACGACAGTCGAGCGCGCGGAACGGGTCCGTCGCATTGGCATTGGTGACGTAGACCAAGATGTTAGGACGACCCGCACCCGATTTACCGCGCCAGGTGAACGATACGCTGTTATTCGCACCGCCCGCCCGCGTATCACCGTCGATCCGAACGGATCCGGCGCCGAGCCAGGTGCAGGTCACGGCGACGTCCTTGCCTGCCCAGACCGGCTGCGGCACGTTGAGCGCCAGCACGCCGCCGACGAGCGGATTGCCGTAGCTGTTCTGCTTGCTCTCGGCCAGGTAACCCCAGCCGGCGCTCGGATCCTTCCAGCCACCCGACGCCTGCGCCAGGTTCGCGAAGATGCGCTCGGAATTGTAATAGGTGCTGGGCGCGACGTTGACGCCGATCTCGAAGCGCGGCCCGCTTGGGATCACGACGATCGGCGCGACGATCGGCGCCGCGGCCTTAACCGGCTCCTTGATGATCAAAATCGCGGGCATGTCCTTCGACTTTACCGCCCCCGTCGTCACCGCGATGGCGGCGGCGGTTCCGGCGACCGCGACCAAGGCCAGGACCTTGGCGATGATGCTGGCGCTCGCGGCTGCCACCAGCTTCGACTTCATGGTGGATGTCGCTGCGGTAGTAATGATGGTCACGACTGTTCGGCCCCTCGTTCTAAGTCGAGACCGGGATATTGTGGACAGGTTTACAACGTCTGAAAAACTAGTCTGCGGATGCCTCTAATCTGTTGCTTTACAGGATGATGGTTAACGCCTTGCCAGTCGTCACGGTGCTTGGAAAGTCCGCGCAGGTTAACGAACCGAACTTGTCGAAAATGGACCCGAATTGCTTATGCCTAATAGATGCTTAATTATCGCCGCCGTCCCTCACCGGCACCCCGAGTCGCGCAGCGGCGGCGTTGCGGTGCCGTTGCGAAGCCGATATGAGCGCCCTGCCCGTTGGCGCGGCTCCGTGCCGAAGAACCCTTCATGGCCATCGCTGCCGATCGACCGAGGATGACCACCGAATGAGCACGCCGCAATTGATCGTGCCGAAGCGCTTCGGTGATGCGCGGGGCTGGTTCACCGAAGTCTATTCGGAACCCGCCTTCGCAGACCGCGGGATCGATTGCCGCTTCGTCCAGGACAATCATTCGCTGTCGGTGCCGCGCTACACGCTGCGCGGCCTGCACTTCCAGACGCCACCCCACGGCCAGGCCAAGCTGGTGCGCTGCGTCCGCGGCAGCATCTACGACGTCGCGGTCGACGTCCGCGCCGGCTCGCCGACCTACGGCCATTATGTCGGCGTGGAGCTCAGCGCGGAAAACGGCCACCAGCTGTTCGTGCCGGTCGGCTACGCGCATGGCTTCCTGACGCTAGAGGACGATTGCGAGGTCTCCTACAAGGTTTCGGATCTCTACGCGCCCGATTGCGACGGCGGCGTCCGCTGGGACGATCCGACGATCGCGATCGACTGGCCGATGCCCGCCGGCACCACGCCCGAACTCTCGGCCAAGGATGCGGTGCTGCCGCTGCTCGCCGATTTCCAGTCGCCCTTCCCCTATGACGGTCAGCCCCTGGCGCCGCTCGCCTAAGGATAATCATGCGCATCTTCGTCACCGGCGGCGCCGGCTTCATCGGTTCCGCGCTCGTGCGGCACCTTATCGACAACACCGAACACGAAGTGCTGAACTTCGACAAGCTGACCTATGCGGGCACGCTGTCGACGGTCGAGCCGGTTTCCCGCAGCAACCGCTATCGCTTCGTTCAGGGTGACATCTGCGACGGCGACGCCGTATCCGCCGCGATCGCGGAGTTCCGTCCGCAGGTGATCACGCACCTCGCCGCGGAAAGCCATGTCGATCGCTCGATCGACGGCCCCGGCGCATTCATCCAAACCAATGTCGTCGGCACCTTCTCGATGCTGACCGCGGCGCGCAGCTATTGGCAGAGCCTGGAGGGCGAGGATCGCGCCGCGTTCCGCTTCCACCATATCTCCACCGACGAAGTCTATGGCTCGCTCGGCGCCGAGGGGCTGTTCACCGAGGACACGCCTTATGATCCGCGCTCGCCCTATTCGGCATCGAAGGCGGGATCGGACCATCTCGTCAGCGCCTGGGGCCACACCTTCGGCCTGCCGGTGCTGATCACCAATTGCTCGAACAATTACGGGCCGTTCCATTTTCCGGAAAAGCTGATCCCGCTGATGATCGTGAAGGCGCTCGCGGGCGAGACGCTGCCGGTCTACGGCAACGGCGACCAGATCCGCGACTGGCTGTTCGTCGAGGATCACGTCCGCGCGCTGCACGCGGTATTCGAGCGCGGCGAGCCCGGCCGTACCTACAACGTCGGCGGCAATTCCGAGAAGCAGAACCTCGAGGTCGTCCAGACCGTCTGCGCGATCCTGGATCGGCTGCGGCCGCGTGCCGATGGCGAGTCCTACGCCACCCAGATCGGCTACGTTGCCGACCGTCCCGGCCACGACAAGCGATACGCGATCGACGCCAGCCGGATCCGCGACGAGATCGGCTGGGAGCCGCGCGAGAGCTTCGACAGCGGCATCGAAAAGACCGTCGCCTGGTATCTCGCCAACGAGGCGTGGTGGCGGCCGATCGTCGCCGAGAGCAAGGCCGACCAGCGCCGCGGCCTCGCCGCGTGAAGCAGGTCCTCGTCACCGGCGGCAACGGCCAGCTCGGCACCGAGCTGCGGCGCTTTGCCTGGCCCGATGGCTGGGAAGCGGTCGGCATCGACATCGACGAGCTCGACCTGACCGACACCGCCGCGATCGCCGCCAAAGTGGCCGAGCGACCCTGGGCCGCGGTAATCAGCGGTGGCGCCTACACCGCGGTCGACAAGGCGGAGGATGATGCGGTCACTGCCTGGGCGGTCAACGCGCTCGCCCCCGCCGCGCTTGCCAAGGCATGCCGCGATGCCGGTATCCCGATCGTCCAGGTGTCGACGGACTATGTGTTCGACGGCAGCCGCGAAGGCGCGTGGGAGGTCGACGATCCGGTCGCGCCGCTCGGCGTCTACGGCGCCTCCAAGCTGGGTGGCGAGCTCGCGGTCCGCACCACCTGCCCGCGCCACGCGATCGTCCGTACCGCCTGGGTGGTCAGCGCGCACGGCAACAACTTCATCAAGACGATGCTGCGGGTCGGCGCCACCCGCGATACGCTGAGCGTGGTCGACGACCAGCGCGGCAGTCCCACCGCCGCTGCCGATCTCGCCGCCGCGCTCGCGGTCATCGCGATGCGGCTGGTAGAGGATGAGGACGCGCCGACCGGCACCTACCACTTCAGCAACGCCGGCGCGGTGAGCTGGGCCGGGTTCGCGCAGGAGATTTTCGCGCAGGCGAGCGCGCGCGGCGGTCCCGCCGCCGCGGTCGTGCCGATCACCACCGCGGAATACCCGACCCCCGCGACGCGCCCCGCCAACTCGTTGCTCAGCCATGCCGCGATCGAACGCGATTACGGCATCCGCCCCCGCCCCTGGCAGGCGGCCTTGAGCGACATCCTCGACGAACTGATCGGACCGAATTCATGAAGGGCATCATTCTCGCCGGTGGCTCGGGCACCCGGCTGCATCCGGCGACGCTCGCGATCAACAAGCAGCTGCTGCCGATCTACGACAAGCCGATGATCTACTACCCGCTGTCGGTGCTGATGCTCGCCGACATCCGCGACATTCTGATCATCTCCAGCCCCGAATTCCTCGGCAACTATCGCAGCCTGTTCGGCGACGGCAGCATGTTCGGGCTGAACATCGCCTATGCCGAACAACCGCGCCCCGAGGGACTGGCCCAGGCCTTCACGATCGGCCGCGACTTCATCGGCGACGACAGCGTCGCGCTGGTGCTCGGCGACAACATCTTCTTCGGCGCGGGGCTTCAGGAGCTCTGCGCCAGCGCCACTCGTCGCACCCACGGCGCGACGGTGTTCGCCTACCGCGTCGACGATCCCGAGCGCTACGGCGTCGTCGAACTCGGCGAGGGCGGGCGCGCGATCAGCCTGGAGGAAAAGCCGACGGAGCCCCGGTCGAACATGGCGGTGACCGGGCTGTATTTCTACGACAACCGGGTCGTCGACTATGCCGCCGACCTCAAGCCCGGCGCGCGCGGCGAATACGAGATCACCGACCTCAACCGCCTCTACATGGAGGCCGGCGACCTGTACGTGGAACAGATGGGCCGCGGCTATGCCTGGCTCGACACCGGGACGCACGACAGCCTGCTCGAGGCGAGCGAGTTCGTCCGTACCATCCAGCACCGCCAGGGCATCCAGATCGCATGTCTCGAAGAGATCGCCTACCACAAGGGCTTCATCTCGCGCGAACAGGCGGCTGAACGCGGCCGGTTCTTCAGCAAGACCGCATATGGACGCGCGATCCTGGCGGCGCTCGAGAAGCCGGCCGGCTCGATCGACTAGAACCGGGCTGCGCCACTTGCCCAATGCTAGCCGGTAGCGGCTGGAGCAACCAACTCAATCGGCCGCGGTCGCCCCGCCGCATTGGTGGACCTTCTCGACCTTGTCGTCGTCGCCGAACCGCCGCGTCAGGACGGACAGGTCGCGGCAGCCATTCTGCGCGGGGCCGGCGACCACGAAGCCACGCTCGTCGCCGCCGGCGCGTACCCATTGCTGGAAGCTTCCGGTGCGCAGCGCGGCGGTCAGGGCGCCCTGCCGCGTCGTCAGCCCAGTGGCCGGGTCGGTGGCGATCGCCTCGGCGGTATCGATCGTGGGGACGTTCATCGCGCCGACCGTCGCCGCGGCGGTATGCGGCCCGGCGACAGGGGCCGCGGCGGGTCGCCACGCGGGTTTGACAGCCGCCGCAGCGACCTTGATCGCGGCTCGCTGGGGCACGGGTACGCTCACGACATAGCTGCCGCTGCCCGCCCGCGCGCCGTCCGCCTGGAGCGCGATGCCGATCGTCACCGCGCCGCCGATCACCGCCAGTATCGCACCGATCGCCTTGGTCACCGCACCGCCCGAGGGCCGGCGGCTCTCGCCCACCCGGCGCAGAACCTGGAAGCTGGCGACGGGCGCGGATGCACGATGATCGCTGAAGACGATCGCGAAGCGGCGGTTGCCGGCATGGATCTCCCAACGGCGGTCGCGACGTTGCACGCTCGGCCGGTAGCGTTCCGCATCGTTCCGGTAGATCGTCATCGTCGCTCTCCCAGCCGCGATCCTACGCATTCGCATACCGCGACGCTAGTGGGCGACGCTAGCACCGAAGATCTTGCGAAGTACTGATCATGCAAAAACGCCGCGGCCCATCGGACCGCGGCGCTTTCGTTACCGGTTCAGGGTGCGATCAGGCGTAGACCACCGCGGTCTTCCGCTGACGGCTGCGCATCGCCAGACCCATCATGCCAAAGCCGACGAGCATCATCGCCCAGGTCGACGGCTCCGGCACCGCGAACACGACGTTGTCGATCTCGGCCGCGTTCTGCTTGCTCGTGAAACGGATACCGCCGATCATCGCGTCGCCCTTGCCGATCGTGTAGGTGATGCGGCGGTTGGTCTGCGGCAGCGTCTGGTTGCCGTTGGCGGGCACCACGAAGTCCGCGCCGGAATAGCTACTGATCACCTGGCCTGCGGTGCCGAGGATCTCGACCTTGTTGAACGAATCGATCGAGCCGAGATAGAAGCTGACCAGCGAGTAGCCGGTGTGCGACAGCAGGGTCGCCGAGCCGTTGGCGAGCACGGCGAGATAAGCGGAGCCGTCGCTGTATGCCGGCTGCGCGGAGAAGGGCAGATGCGTGCCCGTCGTCCGGCTCGCATTGACGTACGACGCGGTGAAACCAGCGGGCTTTGCTGCCGAATTGAAGTTGAACACCGCGGTCTTCATGCCGGGCAGTGCCGGCACCATGAAGGCGGCGGCGGAGCCTGCGGTGGTCTTCAGCGTCGGCGCTGCATAAGCGGGCGCGGCGGCGGCGATGGCGGCGCCAGCCGCCAGTACGAGCATCTTGTTCATGTGAGTATTTCCCTGATCGACTTTTGGTGCAACCCCTGCCTTCACGTCGAAGATCAGAGCGGTCGGGCCGCTGAACGGCCTGACGTCGATAGAGCAGCGCTTTGCCGATGCGTAAAGTTCGTATAGCTTCTGTTAACCAGCAAAAGAACATTGTAACGACCTGTTCTTGGTTAACAGTTCGTAAGTGTCTTTACTTGGCACGGATCGGGGTCGCATCAAGGCGGGTCTAGAGGCGCTACACACACCCACGCCGTCATTCCCGCCCAGGCGGGGATCCAGAACCTACATCGTGAGCGATGAAGCCGCAGCGTTTGCCGGTCTGGATCCCCGCCTGCGCGGGGATGACGGCTAGGTGGTCGGGGGCCCGCCCCCGCCCGCCGGCGATCAATATGCCGATTTGGGAAACAGCACCGCCGCGAAGGTACGGATGATGATGTAGAGGTCGAAGCCGATCGACCAATGCTCGATGTAGAATAAATCGCATTCGACCCGCTTCAGCAGCTTCTCGTCGGTGTCGGTCTCGCCGCGCCAGCCATTGACCTGCGCCCAGCCAGTCATGCCGGGCTTGACCCGGTGGCGCGCGGCATAATTGCGGTTGGCCTCGCTGAACAGGATGCCCGCCACCTTCGTCGACGGCGCATGCGGGCGCGGGCCGACCAGCGACATCTGGCCGGACACGACGTTGATCAGCTGCGGCAGTTCGTCGATGCTCGATCCGCGCAGGATGCGGCCGACCCGGGTAACGCGGCGGTCGCCGGCGGTTGCCTGCTTGATGTTGTCGTACTGGAGCGTGTCGTTGCGCATCGACCGGAATTTCCAGATCCGGAAGGTCTGGTGGTTGAACCCCTCGCGGTCCTGCCGAAAGAACACCGGACCGGGACTGTCCATCTTGATCGCCAGCGCCACCAGCGCGAACAGCGGCGCGAACAGGATCAGCAACAATGTGCCGAGCAGCAGATCCTCGATCCGCTTGGAAATCTGGTTGATGCCGTTGATCGGGCGCTCGAACAGCGTCATCAGCGGGATCTCGCCGAGCATCACCATCGTCCGGCCGGCCAGCGCGAACTCCGACAGGTCCGGCGCCAGCCGGATCAGCACCGGCAGCATCGACAGTTCGCCGACGATCGTCTCGATGTCGATGCCCTCCGGCAGCGGCATCGCGACGATCACCTGGTCGACCCGGCCGCCGCGGATGTCGGCGAGCAGCATCTGCAGGCTGCCGCGGAACGGCATGCACGCCTCGCCGGTGCTGCGATTGCCGTGATCATCGTAACAGCCGACCAGATCGATCGTCAGCGCGGTATTGGCGGCGATGTAGCGCGCCAGCCTGTCGCTCTGCGGGCCCGAGCCGAAGATCGCGACACGCTGGTTGAACACACCCTTGCGCTTCATCGATCGCAGGATAAGCGTGCTGATCCCGCGCGTGACGATCAACGCCAGCCCGACGCTGACGAACCAGAACACCGTCCATCCGCGCGAAAAATCGTTCGAGGTCTTCATGAAGAACGCGACGGTGAGCATCGCCACGCCGCAACCGACCCAGGCGGTCAGCACCCGCGTCCAGCCGGTCCGCAAGGTGAAGCGGCCGTCGACGTCGTAGCAGCCGGTCAGTTCGCCGATCAGGGCATAGGCGACGCCGGCCAACCAGGCGACGCGGACATATTGTTCGATCGGTTCGAGCTTGAAGACGCCGATCGTCGCCCAGATTCCGAACAGCCCGACCGCCGACACGACGAGCCATTCGACAATCCGCGACAGCAGCCCGGACATCTCGAGCATCGCCGGCGTCCGCGCCACCCGGCGCTCCATGGGCGCCGGCGCTTCGATCGTTTCGCTTTCCGGACTCACTGCCAACTGCCCCTTTCCGCCGTCCGTACCCGTGATGCGGTAATGGTCCAGTTAAAAATGCTTCAGTCCCGGTCGGTCCTGATCCACCGGGTTTCGCGACGGAACAGCGCCAGCAGCGAGAGACGGAGCTTCCACCACAAATATTTGGGGATCGACGCCCAGTCGCTGAGCAGATCGAGCCGGCGGTGTCCTGCCAGCCCGATCACGACCAGCGACGCCGCCAAAACGGTGAGCGACGCCATCGTCCAGAAAGGCCACGCCGCTACACCGGCGACGAGCAACCCCGCCGCGACCAGCGTCGCCACGCCGTCGAGTGCGAGCAGCAGCACCAGCGGCGGGGTCAGCAGATGCAGCCCCAGCCACCCGAGCGCCGGCCGCCCCTCGCGGATCGCCTGACCGATCAATGGCAGCGCGCTGTCCTGCGCAACCTGCAGGAATCCCGATTCCCAGCGCCGGCGCTGCACCGCGGTGCCCTTGTCCGAGCTGCCGGTGCCGGTGATCCGCGCATCGGCATCGAATAGTGGCGGTCGCCCAGCGCGAGTGCTCTGGACGCCGAGCATCAGGTCCTCCGCGATGTGCCCGGTGGCGAGCGGCAGGCCGGTGAACACCGGCCAGGGGAAGGCCATGCCCGATCCGGTCAGGATAGCGGGCGCGCCGATCCGTGCCGCGCCAAGCTCGCGGACCATGTTCTTGACAAAGAAGGCGGCGGCGGAGAAGCGCGCGATGGGCCCGTCGCCCGCGCCGACGCTGAGGTAATAGGCGCCCTGGACCGGTCGTCCACGCGCGATCGCGATCGCGGCGAGCCGATCCAGCGCGTCGCCGACCGGCACGGTGTCGGCGTCGACCACGATCACGCACGCGGGTGGCGCAGCGGCGAGCGCGGCACGGCCATGATCGAGCGCAAAGCCCTTGCCGCGCAGCGACAGGTCATGCCGCTCGATCACCTCCGCACCCGCGCCGCGCGCGACCGCGGCGGTGTCGTCGCTGCAATTGTCCGCGACCACCAGCAGCCGCATGCCGGCAGGCATCGTCGCCCGCTGTGCTGCCAGGATTGCGCCGATCCCCAGCGCCTCGTCGTGCGCGGGAACCAGCACGACCACTTGCGTGGGGTCGTAGCCGGGCAGCGCCGCCTTGCGCCCCGATGGCGGAAAAGCGCCGAGCCCCGTCTCGGTCACGAAAACCAGCGTGGCGACGATCAGCGGCGCCAACAGCAACAGGATCAGCGCATCGATCATGCCGCCGCCCCGGTGATGTGGCGGACCATCAGCGCGGCATTGGCGCGGGCGTCGTGATCGCGCGCGACCCGTGCCCTGCCCTCCGCGCCCATCGCCGCGCGCCGTTCCGGCGAGGCGTCGAGCGCCGCGACCATCGCGGTCGCCAGCGCCTCGGCCGATCCGGGCGCCACCGTCCAGCCGCAGCTCGCATCGACCAGCTCGGGGATACCTGCGATCGCGGTCGTCACCACCGGCGTCGCCACCGCGAGCGATTCCATGATCACCACCGGCAGGCCCTCCGCAAAGCTCGGCAACAGCAGCGCCTTAGCCTCGCGCAGCGTCGACAGCACCACGCCGCCGTCCTGGCTGCCGAGCAGCTCGATCTGGTCGCCCAGCCCCCGCCGTGCGATCTCCGCCTCCAGGTCGGCGCGCATCGGCCCGTCCCCGATCACCGCCACCGTCGCGACGACGCCGCGATCGCGCAGCAGCGCGACCGTCTCGATCAGCACCGGCAGTCCCTTTTGCGGAGCAAGCCGCGCCACGCAGCAGAAATCGCGCTTCTTGTGCTCCGGACCCCCCGCAGCGATCGACGCGATGTCGACGCCGCAGCGGACCACCACGACGCGCTCCCAATCGGGCAGCGCCGCCCAGCGGCAGATCTGGCTGCGGCCATAGTCGCTGATCGCGACGGTGAACGCGGCGTCGGCCACCTTGCCGGCCAGATCGATCTGCCGCGGCTCGTCGAACTCGTCGGGGCCGTGGACGGTGAAGCTGTAGGGAATGCCCGACAGGAGATGGACGAGCCGAGCCACCGCCGCCGGGTTGGTCCCGAAATGCGCATGCAGGTGCGTAACTGCGCCAGACCGCATCGCCTTCGCCAGCCAGCAGGCCTCGATCAGATAGGCGAAGCGCGCGACGAACCCGCGCGGCGTTCGCGGCGTCATCGGACGCGTCGTCCGCCACGCCCGCCACGTCCGCCCTGGCGTTCGCACCGCGGCACCGATCGCGGCAGCAAGCAGCGTCGGCAAGGGCTGGTCGAGCACCACCTGCGTCCGCTCGCGCTCCGACCGGTCCGCGGCGTCGGGCAGGTCGCCCGGCGCGGCGCGGATCGAAAATCGCGTCACGGCGTGCCCCTCGGCCTCGATGCCCAGGATCTCGCGACGGATGAAGGTATGACTGACCGTCGGATACCGGTTCACGAGATAGGCAATCCGCATCGCTCAAACACCGCCCGCTGGCCATCGGCACGGCATCGCGCCCCCCCGGAGTTGCGCCCGGCAGGCGCGGCGACGACAAAGACGATCCCAGCGCCGCCGTCAACGACGAGCTTGTTATCGTATCGCGTTGAAGATGCCCTTAGCGCGTGTCCGGTTTCAGCCGCGCAGCCGCACCGTCGCGGGCACGCCGATCGCCAACGCACCCGCCGGCACGTCGCACAGCACCACCGCGTTCGCGCCGATCGCCGCGCCGTCGCCGATCGTCACCGCGCCGAGCACCACCGCGCCCGCACCCAGATTGACCCGCGCGCCCAGCGTCGGGGCGTCGCCCGGCCGGTCGATGCGCCGCACGCCCAGCGTGCAGTTCTGCCGGATGATGCACTCGTCGCCGATCGTGACGTGGCCGTGGATGACGATCCCGCCCTGATGCTCGATGATCACGCGCCGGCCGACCTTGGCGGTGAACGGCAGCTCGATCCCGTAGACATTGCGGCAATGCACGAACGCGCGGCGATAGATCATCGTCAGCGGTGCGCGCAGCAGCCTGGACCGCACGCTCATCCGCCACACGCCGAAGCGATAGACCATCAGCGTTCGGAAGCCCGCCCGCGTC
Organism: Sphingomonas sp. Tas61C01; assembly: GCF_052567495.1. NCBI lineage: Bacteria > Pseudomonadati > Pseudomonadota > Alphaproteobacteria > Sphingomonadales > Sphingomonadaceae > Sphingomonas > Sphingomonas sp. Tas61C01. The sequence goes on along the minus strand of NZ_CP199583.1, from coordinate 124,037 downwards.
GCATCGCTGCCATTGGCGCGATAATCCTCGCCGATCAGCGCGCGCAGCTCTCGGAACGTCATCCGCCGCTCGCCTCCGCGCCCTTATATTCGATCAGCGACGCGGTGCCGCCGGTCAGCCGGCGCAGATGGAAGCGGAGCAGCCCCTTGGCCTGCGCAAACTTGCCGATGACGAGGAAGAAGCCCGCTGCCGCCGCGAAGCCGGGCACATCACCGGCGCGGTGCTTGCGCCAGGCGATCCGCGCCATCTGCAACGGGTAGATCGCCAGGCCGATCACCGCCCACCAGCCGATCGCCACGCCCAGCAGCAGGATCGCTACCGGTAGCGCAATGCCCCACGCGACGATGCTGCGCGTCTCGCGCCGCCAGTGCGGATCGGCGTTCGAACCGTGCCGCCAAGCGAGTTCGGCGAACGCGTGGCCGCCGCGCTCGGTGCGCCGCCACCATTGGCCGAACCGGGTCATCGCCGCGTCGTGGAGCGTCATCTCCGCATCGATCCGCCGGAGCCGCCAGCCCGCCCCGCGCATGCGAAGGCAGAGATCGGGCTCCTCCCCCGCGATCAGGGTCGGATCATAGCCGTTCGCGCCGCGGATCGCGCGCGTCCGGAACAACGCATCGCCGCCGCAGGAGCGCGCCTCGCCGACCGGTACGTCCCATTCGTCGTCGCACATCCGGTTATAGATGCTGCGCTCTGGGAAGCGCTCGCGCCGCCGTCCGAACACCACCGCCAGATCGGGTTCCGCGCGCATCGCGGCGAGCGCCTGCTCCAACCAGCCAGCATCGAGCGAGCAATCGCCGTCGATCATCTGCACGAAGCTGTCATTCCCGGCATCGACCCGCGCCAGCCCGGTATTGCGCGCCAATGCTGCGGTGAAGGGGGTGTTCGGCGGCAGCGTCATCACCTCCACGCCGGCGCTCCTGGCAAATGCGACGCTATCGTCGGTCGATCCCGAATCGACATAGATCTTGGTGGCATCGGCGGGGAGCGAGCGCAGGCAAGCCTTCAACCGGTCGCCCTCGTTGCGCCCGATCGCGATGATCGACACCGCGCTCACGATCGGTCGACCCAGGCCGGCATCTCGTCGACCGGCCCATCCCACCGGGGGATCGCCGCCTCGCGGTCGAGCGCGACCGGGCCGATGCCGTTGCGCAGGAGATCGCGGAACTCGCGCGGCGCATGCGCGCTCCTCCGGCCCAGTCCGACCAGCTCGCGCACCCGCCAGATGCCATAGCCTGCGACCCACGCCAGCGCCGATAGCCGTGCGCCGACGGGCCCGCGGGTCCGCGCGAAATAGCGGCGGCGCGACCGGAACCAGTAATCGGGCAGGCGCGCTTTCTCGCTGGCGCCATCGACCACCCCGGTGGCGGCGCCGCCGACATGCCGCACCCGGCTGCCGGGCACATGAAGCGCCTTCCAGCCCGCCGCCGCGAGCCGGTGCATCAGCTCGACCTCCTCGAAATAGAGGAAGAAGCCTTCGTCGAAGAGGCCGCATTCGCGCAGCGCCTCGGCGCGAAACAGGACGCTGGCGCCGGTCACCCACTCCGCCTCGACGGGTTGCGCCGCCACGACCAATCCCGGCTTGCCACCCGCCAGCCGTTCGAGCAGCGGCGTGTTGGCGCCGCGGAAGAACTCGCTCGCGACGGTCGGGAAGGTGAAGGCCGACCCGACCGGCCAGCCGCCAGGTGCGAGCAATTGGCTCCCCGCCGATGCTGCCTTCGGCTCCGCGCGGATCGCCGCGACCAGCGCGACCAAGGCACCCGGCTCGATGATCGCGTCGGGATTGACCAGATAAATGAAGGCCGCTGGCTCTGACTGCTGGAGCGCGCGCCGGATACCCTGATTGTTCGCCCAGCCGAATCCACCATTGAAGCCGAGCGGCAGCCACGTCACCCAATCGCGATGCGTCGAGACCGCCAGGGCCGCCTCGAGCCGTTCCACCGATCCGTCACCGGAGCCGCCATCGGCGAGGATCACCGACAGACCGGGCAATCGGACCCGCTCTCCCGCCAGCGCGTCCAGGCACTGGAGCGACAGGTCTGGTGTGCGATAATTGACGATGATCGCGGTGATGCGATCGTCATACCGCTGGATCGGCGCGTCCATCAGGCGATCTTCCCTGCTAGGCAAGGTCGGGCGGACGGAGAGTCACAAGCGGCGGCTGGCATGGCAGCGCCGATACACGCGAACCCGCAGCCTTCAAAGGCAAAGCGACGCTCCTGCCGTGCCGGAAACGGACGCGCACCCGCTCGCATCCATGCTGGCCCGTCCCGTTCTACCGACCGGCCAGCGCCGCCATCACCGCGCGCTGCTTCGGCGCCTGCGCCAGCGGCTGCCCCGGATATTCGCGCATCCCCCAGGCGCCGAATTGCGAGACGCCGCCGGTTGCCGAATAGAGCGTGATGGTGTCGCCGATCTGCGCCTTCCAGTCGGCGAGGAAGCGATCATAGGCCTCACCCATGAGCGGGCTGCGTTGCATCGCCTCCATCACCGGGATCAGCGGACCCGACGGCGCGATCAGATGCTGACCGGCCTCGTAGGTTATGTAGCGCTTGCCGTATTTGTCGGCGACAGCCTTGTTCTCGAGCGCCTTGGCGATGCTGTTCGCGCGCAGGGCCTCGAGCCGCTCGAACAGCGCCGGCAGATCGGCGACGGTCGACTTGTCGTAAGGCGCCTTGAAGAAGCTGTGGCCGAAATAGGGGGCGGTCGCGAGCGCATCGACCCATTGCGGGGTGTCGCGGAACGACATGATCGTCCGCCCGACCCAGCTGTTGTCGTTCTGCGAGCTGATCACGCGGACCAGCCGACGCGGATCATCCGCGAATGCCTGGGTCAACAGCTTTTGCATCCAGATCGTCTTCTCGGCATATCGCATCAGGCCGTTGCTGTACTTGTCGGTCGACAGCTTTTCGGCAACGCCTTCGTTCAGCGTCTGGGTCGCAACCGGAAACTGGAAGTTCCAGATCTCGTTCGACAGTTCGAAATAGGCGCGACGACCCGGCTTCAAGCGGTCGTGGACCAGCTTGGCCATGTTGCGGACGTAGGTCTCGTCGGCATTGTAGGCGACCGTGAACCACGGGTCCGATCCCGCCGCATTGGCGAGATCGATCATGTGTTCGATGGCGACGCCGTCGTTGCCCGACTTATCGAGCGTGGTGCGGCTCGCCCAGGTGACTGTCGCAGGATTACCGTTGGTGTTTGACCAGTCGAGGAACCGGAGCACGCGAAACGGCTTCATATCGTCGACGTAACGCTGGTCGAACTGGCCGCTCGCGACCAAACCGGGCTCGCGGCAATCGAGCTCGCGGAACGGATCGCGCGGGTCGGATCCGGTGAGATAGATCAGGATATTCGGCCGTCCCGAACCCTTCTTACCCGGCCAGGTGAAGGCCAAGCGGTGCCCGAACGCCCCTGCCCGCGTATCGCCGTCGATCCGCACGGTGCCGCGCCCGGCCCAGGTGCACACCACCGCGACGTCCTTGCCGGCCCAGACCGGCTGGGGCACGTTGATCGCCAACGTGCCGTTCGTCACCGGGAAGCCGGCCGCGGTCAGCTTGTCGGCGGTCACCGCCTTCCAGGCATTGGCCGGATCCTTCCACGCGCTCGCCCCTTGGGCGAGGTTCGCGAAGATCCGCTCGGATCCGTAATAGATGCTGCCAGTGACGTTCACGCCGATCTGCATTGGCGGGCGCCCGGACGCGGGCGCGCTCGCCTTCGGCGCTGCACGATCCGGTTGGACCGCCAGCATCGACGCGCTCGCGCCGAGGCCCAGCACCAAAGCCGCAAGGATCAGCGATCCGTTACGCGCGTAATTCACGATCGCTCTCGGCATGTCGGCTCCATGCCCCTTGCATACCAGCCGGGCGCCGCCCTGTCGCGGCTCGATCTCAGAGCATCCGCACGATTGCCAGCCCGGCCTGGTCTACCCCATAGCCGATCACCAGTCCGGCGACGCCCGCCAGCAGGATCAACCCCTCCTTGCGCAGGTTGAGCAGGCCGGACCGGCGCAGCCAGACCCAGCCGAACAGCATCGCGACGAGCTCGATGAGCCCGACCACCCAGACCAGCCCGAAGGTGCCGAATTGGGTATAGGCCCACCAGCCGGCGACCACCAGGAAGCTGAGCCTGACGACGTTGGTGTAGAGCGTGAACATCGACTTCCCGAGCGCGATCATCACCTGATTGGCGGTGAGCGTGCCCATCAGGAAGAAGCTGGAGAACAGCAGCACCTGGAAATACGGGATCGCGGGCAGGTAACGGTCGTCGTAGAGCAGGGTTATGACCAGCGGCGCGCACGCGATCAACCCGCCGACGATGAAGGAATACAGCAGCGACACCTGGAGCCGTTGGCGATAATATTCGTACGGCAGGGTTTCGGGCGCCTCGCGGGCGAGTTGCGCCAGGCGCGGGTAGAGGATTCGGCCGGTATAGCTCGCAGCCAGCCCAGTCGGCGCGCCCGCGAGGTTGTTGGCGATGATGTACAGGCCGAACACCTCGAGCGGAAACAGCTTGGACAGCGCGACCTTGTCGGTCTGGCTGATGATCAGCGTCAGGATCGTCGATCCGGTGATGAAACGCGAAAACTTCCACAATTCCGCCGCCCGCGTGCGGCTGAAACGCCAGCGCCGCCGCGATCCCTCGAACCACGCATAACTGACCCAGACCCTGAACAACTGCCCGAGCAGGTTCGACAGCAGGATCGCCCAGTAGTTGTGCAGCAACAACGCGATCGCGATCGAGCTCACGACGCCGAACATCTGGGCGATAATGTCGATCTTGTTGAGCCGTTTGACCTCCCGGTTGCGCAGCGCCGTGAACATCATCATCGAATCGAGGCCGTCGAACAGGAAGATCAGCCCGCCCGCGGCGATCGCCATCTGCAGATCGGGCTTGTCGAGATAATTGGCGATCGGTGCCGAGAAGACCGCGACGAGCACCGTCAGCGCGAGCGACCGCATCATCCGCAACGTCCAGAGCTCGTCGAGGAACTTGGGGTCGTTGCTGTCCTTGTGCCGGATGATGAAGGCGTTGATGCCGATGTCGGACATCAAGCCGAACGTCACCGACACCGAGGTGATGATGCCGACCACGCCGAACGCCTCGGCACTCAGCAATCGCGTCAGGATCGCCGAGCTGACGATCCGGGTAAGGTTCAAGAACACCACCGTGCCCGCGACCGCGCCGGTGTCACCCGACAGCTTCTGCTTCAGCAGCCCGAACAGCGCGACCGGATTGAAGCGCCGCATCGATGCGGTGGCGCCGTTGAGGGTCATCGTTGATCGCCTTGTATGATGCGGGCATGGTCCTGCGCGGCGCGTCGATAGATGTCTTCCCACCGTGTCAGCAGGTCGCGCCACCGGAAGCCGGTGGCGTTGGCGCGGGTGCGGGCATTGGTCGCAAGCCGGTCAGCCGCCGCCGGATCGCTCGCGAGCGTATCGAGTGCGGCGGCGATGCCGGCCACCACGGCAGTCTGGTCGGTGGGCTCGACCAGGATCGCAGCGTCCTTGGTCAGCAGCTCCTGCGGACCGGCCCAGTTGACGCAGACGATCGGCACACCGAGCGTCATCGCCTCCTGAAAGGCGATGCCGTTGGCTTCGGCGAGGCTCGGCATCACCAGCGCGCGGTATCGGGATAGACGGTCGTACAGCGCCGGGCCCGGTTGCACCCAGCCTTCGAACCGCACGCTATCGGCGACCCCGAGTTCGTTCGCGAGCGCCTCGAGCGCCGGGCGTTCCGGGCCGTCGCCGAGGACGTCGAGCGTCAGATCACGATCGCGCGCCTCGGCGATCGCGCGGATTGCGAGGTCGCAGCCCTTGTACGCGACGAGCCTGCCGAGAAAAACGAACGATGGGTCATAGCCCTGCTGCGCCCGCGGAGCCCGGTCGACCAGCGCATCGGGCACGCCGCTATCGAGCGTCGGCACCAACCGATCCGGCGAGCAACCGCCGAGGCGGAGCGCATGCATCGTCCGCTCGCCGCCCGCCACGAGGACGAACGCCTCGCGCTTGCCCCTAAACAGCGCGCCCAGCACTCGCTGCATCGGCCGGAGCGTCAGGCTCCCCAGCGCTTTGCTGCGTGGCTCGCGGTCGCGAAATGCCGGCGGGTGCGTGACGTTGCCGTTCAGCGGTCCGATCACCACCGGGAAACCGGGAAAGCGGAAATAGGGCTGGACTGGCGAGATCGGCGAGGTGAAATGCACCACCCAAGGCGCGAACGATCGTGCGGTCCGCACCGCCAGACGGTGCAGCTGCCAAGCGTTCAGCAGCCCCAACGCGGGCAGGATGCCGGCGCGATAGAGCGATGATTGTAGCCGATCGTCCTCGACATAGACGATGTCGAGTTCGGGATGATCGCGGGTCATCTCGTCGCGGACCCGTGCATGCGCGACCTGCCGCACCCGATAACCCATGGCCCGCAGCTCGAGATGGATCTGCAACGCCTTCAGCGCCTCGCCCCCCATGTGGCGCGAGAGATTGGGCGCAACCAGCAGGATGCGCTTCGCCTCGTCCTCGCCCGGCCGCCGGGCGTCAGCCGACATCAGCCCCGGCCCAGCACTTTGTAGAGGCCGAGTCGCCGGGCGACCCCGCGGGTCCGCAGCTTGTTCTCGAACTTGCCGCGCGGGTACGGCACGAACGGCCTGACCGGCGTCGGTTCGACGTGCGTGCGCGGATCCGCGAACAACCCGTCGCGCTCGGCGTCGGCAAGCCAGTTCTTGGCGGTGCCGCCGGCATGGAAAGCCTTCACCGGCGCGAAATCGATCTGCGCGAGCGTCGCCGATCCGCTCCGCCCCATTCGGCGGGCGAGCCGGCTCGGCACCGAGTTGGCGAAGCAATGCCACGCCTCGGGATCGAGATAGCCACCGCCGACCTGCTCGGCGAGCGCCGCCCAGACGATCGATTCGACGTGCATCGATCGCGCGAACGGACGCGTGTCGATCGTCGTCAGCAACGCTTCGAGTGCTGCCAGATCGAGCGGTGCCCGGAACTGGCAGACTCCGATATCGGTATGGTCCGCCATCGGCACGCCGCGATCATACGCCTCGGTAACCAAAGGCTCGGGCAGCAGGCAGTTTGGACGCTGCCACATCAGCAGCAAACCCGTGGCCGGAGTTGGCTCGAACGCGAAGCGATTGGGAAAATAGACGTCGGGATCGATGATGATCACCTCGTCCCCGATGGCGGCGTAGAGCGCCGGATCGGTAACCTTGCGCCAGCACGGATGGCCGTGGCGGAACTCGGCGACCGCCGGAAACGCCGCATAGCGTTCCCCGGCCAGCGCGTCGGCATGCGCCTGGTCGTGCACCGTCAGCCGGTGACGTCCATCGACGAACAACGGCTCCAACCGCTCGCGCATCGTTGCCGCATCCTCGGCCGAATCGGTCAGGATGGTCAGCGCCAGCGGGTCGACGCTGTTGCGGGCCAGGCTGGCGAGACACGGCACCGCATAGCCGAGCGATCGTACGCCCAGCACGCAGTACACGGTCCGTACGGGCCGTTGGTCGCTCATCCCTGTATCCGCCGCAGTCGGGCCGCACTCGGCCTAGTTGTAGTAATCGGCGTAGGCCTTGCCCTTGCCGTAGCCGAACCCGTAATCGCCCCCCGCAAACCCCTTCACGTAGCGATTGAGGACCGTACCGAAGCACTTGTCGGGGCCGAGCAGCCGCAGCGAATCGCGCACCTGCTTGGCGGTGGTCACCCCGTCCTCGACGACCATGATGTAGCCATCGATATGCTCGCTGACGATCATGCTGTCGTCGTTGGCGAACACCGGCGGCAGATCGCACAGATGGACGACCGGGCCGGGCATCGCGCGCATCGCATCGACGAGGCCCGAAAAGCGCGCGCTCGCCAGCAGTTCGGACGAGCGCACCCGCCGCGCCGCGGTCGGGTAGATGGTCAGCCGCTGCCCTTCGATTCCCCAGGAGAGATCGGCAAGATTATCCGCCGTCCCATCCAAATATTCGGCAGTTCCGACCTCGACCGGAATGTCGAAGCGCTCCGCCACCGATCCGCGACGCAGATCGAGATCGTAGAGGATCGTCTGCATGTCAGGCAGGCGCGACATCGACGCCGCGAGGTTGCACGCGATGAAGGTCTTGCCGACCTGCGGTGTCGCCGACGTGATGCCGATCACCTTGGCGCCGCTGGCAACCATGCGGATGATCTGCGTACGCAGCAGGTTGAACGACCGCGAACGTTCGTCGCGGCCGCGAAAACCGACGATCGTGTCGCTGACGTTTTCGGCCGGCGCGATCGTCGCCGGGGTCGCGCTGATCGTCAACGCGCCGGTGCGCGGCGGCGGAACATAGTTCATCGTTCGTCCTATCCTTAGCCGGCGAGACCGGGCTCGGGGTCGTCGTCGTCGCGGCGCCACGGCAACCGAAACCGACGGCCGCGTGGGTCGAGATTCGGCACGATCACGAGTGGCGGCTTGCCGATGATCTGCTGCAGCGAACCCACGCCGCGGATCGGCTGCATGATCAATTCGAGCAGGAAGGCGAGGACCACCCCGATCCCGAGCCCCGCGGCGATGCCGCCGAGGATCAACACCGGCCGGTTGGGCGAACTCGGCTGATCGGCTGCGACTGGCGGATCGATCACCGACAGGCGCTCGCCCTTCTGCTGCTCGCTGAGCTTGGCACTGCCGCGTGCGCCGATCAGGCTCGTCGCGACCGTCTGATAGTTTGCACGCAGACCATCGGCGCGCGACTGGAGCTGCGCGATCTGCTCGTTCACCGCAGGGCCGCGGGCCTGGGCGGTCATCACCGCACCGGTCCGTGCCTGCTCCGCGCTCTGCGCTGCGGAGAGGTTTGCGATCGCGGCGTTGTTCGATGCGATCTGCTGCTGGATCACCGAACCCGGGTTGAACTTCTTGTTGTTCGTCGCAGCGAAGCGCTTGGCTTCGGCGAGACGCTGTTCGGCCAGGCGGACATCGGGATGATTGTCCGAATAGACTGCCCGTGCACCCGCCAGCTGCGCCTCGGCACCCGCCACCGCCGGATCGCGATCGACCGCCGTCGCCTGCAATCGCAGCTGCGACTGAAGCTGCGCGTTCTCACGCTGGAGACCCGCGATCTGCGACTGGAAGCCGCCACTGCCACCGAGCATCATCGTGTTCGAATTGGACAGGACCATGCCGTTCGCGGCCTTGATCCCCGCGATCTGGCGTTCCAGCGCGGTGATCTGGGTCGACAAGCCGTTGGCCTGTTCTTGCAGGAACTCGACGGTGCCGGTCGCCTGCTGCGCGGTCTGTGCGGCGTCGAGGCGGACCAGCCGTTCGACGAAATCCTGCGCGACGAGCTGCGCCTTTTGCGGATCGGGATATTCGAAGCTCAGCGAAAAGGCGATCGTGTTCGATCCCTTGCCGTTGCCGCCTATATCGGCGCTGACCGGCGAGATGCTGGTCGACGACCGCATCTTCTCGATGATCTCCGACAGCGGCTTGTCCTGCCGCTCCTCGCTGTACAGATTGTTGTTCTCGATCAGCTCGATCAGGTCGGGACGGCTCAGCACCTGCTGGCGGACCTTCGCGATGCGCTTGTCGATCAGCCCGGTCTCGGGCGACCCCTCGACACCGGGCTGCAACTCGGGCGTCTCGACCAGCAACGTCGCGCTCGACCGGTAGGTCGAGGGCAGCAGGAACGCCGCCGCCAGGCCGGCGATCGTGCACAGCACCAGCGGCACGATGATCCACCAGCGCCGCTGCCACAGGATCGACGGCAAATAGGCGATGATCCCGCCGCCGCCGTCGCCGCCGGGGACATCCGTTTCCGTGCCATATGCGTCGTTCATTGACGTCCACCTACCGTCAGCGCGAGCCCGATGCGGCCGCCGAGATCCGCACTGGTCGGTACGCCAAGACCGTTTACGTCGCGATAAAGCGCCGTCGCGAACGCCGACAATCGCCGCGCGAGCTGCTGGTTCACCGTTGCCGATGCGTTGATGTAACCCTGATCGCGGCCCGACGTGTCGGCCGGCGACACCGAGATGCCGTTCGATACCCGCTGGTAGCTGGCATTCGCCGACAGGCTGGTGCGCTCCGCGAGACGATAGGAATAATTCGCACTCACGCTGGTCTGGTTGCGCGCGCCCCCGAAGGCGCTGACGCTCGGCTGACGCGCGACGAGCAGGCAGAAATTTCCGCGCTCGCTCGATCGGCACAGGGATCCGTTCGCCGACGGCGTGACGTTGCTGCTGAACCCGTCGTCGACATAGCTGACACCGACCGCGAGATTGAGCGACCAGCGCTCCGCCAGCAGCCTGCTGTAAGTCACCTGCGGATTGACGAAGCGCGAGCTCGGCACCCGTGCATAATCGACGACCGTGCCCGAAACCTGGAGCCCGACCGAGCTACGCTCCGAAAGGCTGCGCGTATAGCCGGTGTTGACGCCGTAGGAGCGCGAGCTGATCGCCAGGCCGCTGCTGTCCGGATAGGAATTGCGCGACACGTTGGCGCCGAAGTTCCAGCTCGATACTTCGCTCGGCCGGAAGCTGCCGAAGATGCCGGCGTTCAGGCTGTTGCGACGCTGGCGCAGGCCGATCAGCCCGATATCGCCACCGATCACGCCCGGATCGATGATGACCGGGTTCGTCGGCACCGGCACCACTGGCACCGCGCCGGTCGTGCCACCGGTTACGGGGTCGGTCCCGACACCGCCGATACCGCCCGCCCCCGTTCCGATCGTGCCCGGCAGGATCACCGGCGCGTTCGAGAACGCGCCACCCGCGCCGAGGATCTGGCTGTCGTAGCCGGCGAACACGCCGACCGACGTGCGCGTATTGATCGCGTGGTTGGCGCTGACGTTGACGCCGTAACCGTCATTGGCGTCGTAGCCGTTGAAATATTCGGTGCGGTTGTAGAAGCCCGAGATCACGCCGCTGTCGGTGTCGTCGATGATGTCGAGCCGCGGCGTCACCGTCACCTGCGCATTCGCGGACCCCTTGCTGTCGCCGCGACCGAGGAACGGGTTGCTCGAATAGCCGCCGCCCACCGTGACGGTGGCGGAGGGCACCAGGTTCTGCGCCGCGACGGCGCTCGGCAACGCACAGGCGGCGGTCGCGACCGCACCGATCAGAAGATGCTTGCGCACCATTGTCATGGCATGATCACCGTGTCGCCGCTCTGCAGCTCGGGAAAGCCGTTCGCGGCCAGATCGCGCGAGCTCGGATTGCCCTTGATGGCATCGTTCAACCGGACCCGCATCGTCACCAGCGAGCCGTTCTGCTTGCGTAGGATGAGCACATTGGAGGTATCCGCGAACTCGCCGGGGCCGCCGGCCATGCCGACCGCCTCGAGCACATTGACATACTTGCCCGGGGTGAAGACGCCCGGCGACCGGACCTTGCCGATCACCGAGAACTGGAACCCGCTCGGGTTGCGCACCGACACCGTCACCTGCGGCACCTGGTCGCGGAACTGCGCCGACAGCCCCTTGGTGATCGCGGTCTCGATATCGGAAGGCAGCTTGCCCGCCGCCTCGACGCGCCCGACCAGCGGGAAGGAGAAGCTGCCGTCCGGCAGGACGCGGATGCCGCGCTGCAAGCGCTCCTCGCCCCAGACATAGACCTCGATCTCGTCGCCCGGGTTGATCCGATAGGCGGGGAGCTTGTTCGCCCCGCCCTGCTGCGCCACCGCCTGGGGGATGGCAACCAGCGATCCCGTTGCGCTGGCCAGCACCGCCGCGCACGCAATTGCCACCTTCATTGTGTATCCCCCGAAAGCCTACTTCATAGCGGATGTTGCTTTAATCGCGCTGGCTTGCAAAAGCCATATGCTTAGATGCTGCATAGCGGCAATTTCGGGACGCCTGTGGTTTCCAGGATCATCGCCGGACGGTTCGATGCGTCGCCGAAGGGCGGATCGAGACGGCAAGCGACCGAATAACAGGACGATGGCGAGATGACGACCATGACGAAGCCGCGCCGCCGCCACCCGCACATCCGGCTGGCGGCGATCGCGCTCCTGCTGGCAACCACCGGCTGCGCCTCCAAGCAGGAACGCGCGGCGAACGCGATGAACGAAGGCGTCCAGCTCGCCGCGGCAGGGCAGTATGCGGCGGCGGCGGAGAAGTTCAACCTCGCGGTCAGCCTGCGCGACGACATCCCCGCCTTGTGGATCGCGCGCGCGCGCAACCAGGTGCAGCTGAAGGATTACGGCGGCGCCTTCTCCTCGTATCGCAACGCACTCGATCAGGATCGCACCAATCGCGAGGCGCTGGACGCGGTGTCGCAGCTGGCGCTGGCGACCAGCGATCTCGACCTCGCCAAGGACTATGCGACCCAGATCCTCGCGCTCGATCCCAACGACGTCAACGCGCAGCTGGTCAGCGGAACGATCTCCTATCGGCTCGGACGCCTGGACGAGGCGATGACGACCGTCGACAAGACGCTGGCGCAGGACGCGACCAACGAAGCCGCACGCGTCCTGAAGAGCCGGATCCTGCTGCGCCAGGGCGATGACGCCGCCGCACTCGCGCTGATCGCACCGATCTTCGCGGCGGGCGGCGGCAGCCCCGATCTGCGCCGCCAGCTGGTGTCGATCTACGAACGCACCGGCGACGGTGCCGGGCTGGCGCGCGTCGCGCAACGCAACGCCGGCGAGCAACCCCGCGATCCCACCACCCAGATCGAATGGGCGCGCCAGCTGATCCTCACCGGCCGCGTCGCCCCGGCGGCGGGCGTGCTTGCCGCGATCCACCGGATCGATCCGAGCGATGCGACCCGCGCGCTGACCGTTGCGATGCTGCTCGACGCCGACGTCGCTGGCGCGGACACCGCCCGGCTGTTCGCCGGCGCCAATGCCGAGCCGAGCCTCGCGGTTGCGCTGGCGCAGCACGCGCTCGCGGTCCGCGATCCTGCCACTGCGGTCGCGCGGCTCGCGCCGCTCGCCGCGGCGCGCCCGCTCGATGCATCGACGACCGATCTGCACGCCGCCTATGCGCTGGCGCTGGCGCAGATCGGTCGCGGACCCGATGCCGCGCGGCGAGCGGCCGCAATACTCGCGATCGACCCCGCCGAGCCGATCGCGCTTGCCGCGCGCGCGATCACCGCAATCGGCGCCCGCGACTACGACGCCGCGATGCGCGATGCGCGGGTGGTGGCGCGCGACAATCCGGGCTCCGCCAACGCAGTCGCGTTGCTCGCGCAGATCTACCGGCTGCGCGGCGACCAGCTCGCGGCCGAGGCGACGATCAACGGCGCGTACAACGACAACGAAGAGGATTCGGCGTTCCTCGCGCTCTATGTCGCGCAGGCACTGGGCAGCAGCAAGGCCGCGGACGTGCAGAGCGAAGTCCGCGCCTTCACGATTCGGCACCCCGCATCGGTGCTCGCCTGGCGGCTGCGCGCGCAGCTCTGCGCCGCGTTGAAGGATGGCGCCTGCGTCTCGCGATCAAGGGCGCTGATCGCGCGACTTCACGGCCAGCAGATCGCGCTGCCCCCGGTCCCGCCCGAGGAACAGACCGCCGAACGCGATCAGCGGACCGCGGCGTCGCAATGACCCGCTCTGCCCGTCGCGACTATCTCGGAATCGCGTTCGATCCGCTGCCGCTCGACGAGATCGTCGCGACGCTCGACGCGCGCGATCCGACGGCGCGGTTCGCCTATCTCGTTACGCCCAATGTCGATCACCTCGTACGATTGCATGGCGAGCATCGCGCCGATCGCGAGGCGATCTGGGCGGCGTACCGCGAAGCGGACTGGTGCACCTGCGACAGCCGCATCGTTGCAGCGCTGGCCCGCCGCGACGGGGTCGACCTGCCGGTCGCACCGGGTAGCGACCTGACGATGATCCTGCTGACCGAGGTCGCGCGCGCCGGCGACCGGATCGCGATCGTCGGCGGCACCGCGGAGACCGCCGCGGGGCTGCGCGCAAAGCTGCCCGCGCTCGACATCGTCCATCATGCGCCGCCGATGGGGCTGCGCACCGACCCCGCCGCGCTGGCGAACGCGGCGGCGTTCGTCGCCGCGACCCGCGCGCGCTTCACCTTCCTCGCGGTCGGATCGCCCCAGCAGGAATTGCTCGCCGCCGCGATCGCGGCGCGTCGCGATGCCACCGGGATCGGCCTGTGCGTCGGCGCGGCGGTGGAATTCGTAATCGGCGAGCGCCAGCGCGCACCCCGGATCATGCAGCGGCTGAGCCTGGAATGGGCGTTCAGGCTCGCCGCGGAGCCGCGCCGCATGTGGCGCCGCTATCTGGTGACCGGCCCTCGCATCTTCCTGCTCGCACGCCGGCACCGTTACGGAACGGGGCGCAACGAGGGGCGCGCACCGGGCGATTGACCCGGCGCGCGCTCCTCATCGGCCGGCTTACTTCGCCGCTGCGCCACCGCCGACCGCAGCGGTCGGGGTGAAGCCCGGCTGATATTCGATCTTCGCCGCATCGCGGGCCTGCTTGACCTGCTTCTTGGCGATGTCGGACACCGCGTCGCGACGGATCGCCTGGGTGGCGAGCTGCCGCGCATCGTCGCCTTCGAGCGGCTGGACGCGCTTGTCGGCGATCACGCTGACCACGACGCGACCACCCGACGCGAGCACGAATGGCTCGGTGGGCGGCAGTGCGCTGATCTGCTTGATCAGGCCAGGCGGGGTCTGCGCGCTGTCCATCGCGCCCTTCTGACGACCGAACTTGATCCCCATCTGCGTGAGCGTCGTCGCGACCTCGTCCAGGCTGTGATCGGCTTCGAGCGCCTTCAGCTTGGTGCGATCCTCGGGCGCCGGAAATTGGATCTGGTCGAGCGCATAGATGGTGCGCTGTCCGAACATCGCGGGGTTGGCAGCGATATAGCGATCGACGTCGGCGGTCGACGGCACCGGCACGTTCTTGGTGACCTGCTTGCCGAGCATGCTGATCATCAGTTCGTCGTTCAGCCGGCGCTGCTGCTGCAGATATTCCGGATCCTTGTCGATCCCGCGCTCACGCGCCTGCTGGACCAGCAGCTTGCGGTCGATCAGCCCCTGCAGCGCGGCGGCCTGGACCGCCTTCTTGTCGCCACCCTGGGCACCGGCGCGCTGCAGCTCGCCGTTGAGCTCCGACAGCGACACTTCCTCGCCATTGACCACCGCCACCACCTGGCCGGTCGCCGCCCGCTTGCAGCCCGACACGGTCAGTGCCGAAGCCAGAAGCAGGATCGTCAAAGTTTTCGATTTCATAACGGCCTTTCACTAGAACCCATCGTCCACTAACCGGGACGCCGCGGCATGGTCGGAAGTCGCGTATAAATCGTTACAACCCCGCGGGGACATTGGGAAGGAAGTCTGATGCAGACAGTCTATGATTGGGTCACGGTGGCGTTCTTCGCCGGCCTTGTCGTGTTGCTGCTCCAGCGTTCGATCGGGCCCGATGAGAGCCGTGACTCCCTCTATCATTATATAGTTCCCGCAGGCGGTTGCGCGGTGACCAACTATCTCGGCAACAATGGCTACGATGCCTTCGCGATCCTGACCTTCGTCGGCGTCATCGCGTACACGATCTATTTCCTGAAACCCTTCGCGCGGGCCTGATCGGGCCCGTCGATCGGGTTGCGTCGCAAGCGACCCGATCGACTCGGCAGCCGCCGGGCTGCCTCAGTGGGGACCGATCAACAGGGTGCGGGCCTGACGATCGACCGAGCCGACCAGCGTCCGCACGAAATCCTGCAGCGTCTTCATCGCCTCGTCACGATCGTTGCCGATCACCGAAACCCGCGCGAGCATGCCGTCGGGGATGTACCCCTTCAGGTTCGCCTTCGCCATCATCAGCCGCTGGTCGAACCAGCGAGTCGGCACGTCAGGCCCGACGCGGGTCCAGTACAGGATGAACTCGCGCCGCGCACCGCGATCGGCGATCAGGAACCGCGCTGGCAGCGTGAACTTGTCGTTGATCTTGACCTCGGTCGGCTCGTTGTCGAGGATCGCAAAGCCCGACGCGGGATAGCAGACCTCGGGCCGATGGACCTGGAGCCGACCTTCCTGGATGCTGCTATAGGCGAGCACCATCATCACCGGATCGGCATCGCCCGACGCGTAGGTGCGCGTCAGCAGCTGTTCGTACAGCGTGCGCGACAACTGGTCCTCGGGCGGCAAAATCAGCCCCGACGCGGTCAGGTAGCTCCACGGCCCGATCGTCGTCGGGAACATCGCGGTGAACGATTTCTCGGTCAGCCGCGGCATGCTCCGCTTGGGTACATACAATTCAGACAGCGCGACCGTGCCGGCCAGCGCCATGCCGATCATCATCTTGCGCCGCGACAGCGGATCCTGTGCCGACGAGGCCATCAGGCGGCCTCCGTCCGCGATCCGAATCGGTAGAGCAGCGCGCCGACGATCCGGTCGATCAGGAAGATCATCAGCACCGCGACGACGAACATGAACAGCCCCGCGAATTCATGGAGGAATCCCTGCGCCACCGCCTCGCCGCCATAATAGGTCAGCAGCACCAGCATCAGCACCCGGATGAAGTTGGCGAACACCGCGATCGGGAAGATCGCCATCACCAGGATCAGCGTGTAGCGCCAGCTCGCATTGTGCCGCAGGTAGACGTAGAAACTGCCGATCGCGGTCAGGCTGATCAGCGAATTCAACCCTGCGCAGGCGGCGGCGATCAGCAGCTCGAACTGGCCGATATAGATACTGACGCCAGAGGTCGCGACCGGATAGCCGAGCGCCGACAACAGCCCGACCACCGTCTTCGAGATCGCCAGCTTGATCGGCTGGGTGCCGACGTCGATGAAGGTCTCCGGGATCGGGATCAGGAAGATCGAATAGAGGATCGGGAACCACAGCACCTTCAGCACCGGAACTCCGCCGACCGCGTAGAGCACCGCGATGATGCTGAGATAGGCGGCTAGGCCCCGCACCTCGAGCAGGCCGGTGATCCGCGACGCGGCGTAGAGCAGCAGCAGCGGCGCGAGCAGCAGCACGGCGCGCCACGCGGGCGGCGGCACCGCGGCGGCGGCGGCCTGCCGCGCACT
Organism: Sphingomonas sp. Tas61C01; assembly: GCF_052567495.1. Taxonomy (NCBI): domain Bacteria; kingdom Pseudomonadati; phylum Pseudomonadota; class Alphaproteobacteria; order Sphingomonadales; family Sphingomonadaceae; genus Sphingomonas; species Sphingomonas sp. Tas61C01. The sequence continues at coordinate 107,092 of NZ_CP199583.1, read as the reverse complement.
GCGCGCGAAGATCCAGATCGCGGTGGCGAATACGATCGGCGCATGCGCGGCGGCGTCGGTGCCCCAGCCGCGCGACGCGAGGTCGAGCAGCGTCGGGATCGCGAGCGCGGCGATGCCGAGCCAGAAGATCGGATTGGCGCGGAACGAATGCCAGATCGCCAGCCCCATCTCGCGCCAGGACGGCGTCGTGACGTCGCGGGCGTCGATCGGCGCGGCGCGCGGAGTCACCGCCGGCGGCGCGTCGGTCGCGGGCGCCATCCCGGACGACTCATCGGTCGCCGTGTTCTTGGTCGGGATGGTGATGTCCATGATCGATGAAGTGACTAGCCCGCAGCGGTTAAGATCGTCCCAAGGGCGTATGGCCGAGGCCGCGTCATCCGCGACAGCAACAAGGACATGCGAGACGCATTGCGCCCGCCGATCCGGCATCCACCCCCTGCCGATCCCATATAAGTCGGCGCCATGCTTGGCAACTGATCGGGCGCAGCCTCGCTCCCGAACCGGGACGGGCCCTGTACCCCGCCCGCCGGCACCTATAATGACGGCGGGAGAACGCGGGAACGGGGGCGGCATGACGAGCGCACGACAGGGCAGCGACGGATCGATTCGGCCCTGGCCCTGGCCCTGGACGCGGCGATTGCGGCTGCGTCACGTGCTCGCCGCCTGGAGCATCGCGGTGGCGCTGGTGCTGCTGTGGCAGTTGCTGGCGTATCGCGGCCTGATGGCGCTCGCCGCGGAATGGGAATTCGACGCGTTCGGGCGCTATTATCCCGCGCTGACCTATCTGCTGTTGGTCATCCTGCTCGGATCGCCGATCCTCTGGCTGCTCCGCGGCCGCGCGGACGAGGACCTGCCCGGCCGCACCTTCATTCGCGCGCTGCTCGGCATCGCGATCGGCTGCGCGGTGGGTAGCGCGATCGCGGTCGCGACGGTGATCGCGCAGCCCGCCGACAGCGGCAATCCGTCCCGCATCGTGATCGGGACACCGAGCGCGGACGGGAAGGTTACCGGCGCCGCGACGCTCGTCGGCGACGTGATCGAGCAGCGGGTCGCCGGATTGAGCGAGAACCTGTTCGTCGCCCGTCGATCGTTCCGGTTCGCGCCGATCGTGTCGCCCGGCAACCGCGGCGGCGGCGAGACGGTGCGCTATTTCGTCGAGATCGACGGCCGCAACACGCTGGCCCGCGCGCGCACCGACGGCGCGCTGCGTGGTATCCTCAAGCCTAAGGCATTGCCCGGCGAGCTGGTCCGACTGTTCCGCTACGCCGGGACCGACGTCGCGCGCGATTACCAGGTGCTGTTCGCCACCCGCGACAGCCTGACCTGGCCGTACCGGGTGATCGCGGTGGAGCTGCTGCTGGTAGCGCTGCTCTGTGCGATCGCGGCGTTCGGACTGCACCTCCACCGCGAGCGACGCCGGCAAGCGGGCGGCAAGATACTGCCGGATTAACCAAGATCCGCCACCTGGATTTCAGGACTGCCGGCTAATCTTTGCCGATGTTGAACATTCTCAAGCCCCTGACCCCCGCCATCGTGGCGATCATCGGCTTCGTGTCGCCGAGCGGCGGCGAGCAACCCGCCCGCGTGACGCCGGCCGTCATCGCACCCGCCGTGGAAGCGTCGTCGGACAACGTAACGCGAGCGCACAAGGAAGCCGACGGCCTGTTCTACGTCATCGCGCACGTCAACGGCACACCGATCCGCTTCGTCGTCGATACCGGCGCGAACGTGGTGGTCCTGACCGGCAGCGACGCGCGCCGTGCGGGGGTGACGAGCGGCGTCGGTTCCGAACGGATCGAGACCGCCGCGGGCGGTTCGACGATGCGCTGGGCGATGCTCGATCGCGTCGATCTGGCGGGCAAGCGCCTCACCGCCACCCGCGCAGCGGTGGTCGAGGACGGGCTGAAGATCTCGCTGCTTGGCCAGAACGCGCTGTCGCAGATGAAGTCGGTCACGCTGGTCGGCGAACGCCTGGAACTGCGCTGACGGGCAGATCTCGTCCGCACGCATGACGCTGCACGCAATTCACGCCGTCATCCCCGGACCCTTCGACTTCGCTCAGGAGAGCCTTGTTCCGGGATCCACCGTCCCGCAGGAGCATGCGTCGTCAATGTCGCGGGTCGGAGGATCCCGGAACGTGTCCGGGGTGACGGGCTTAGTTGATGGCGTGATGCTTCTCGCCGGCGCCTTTCCCAACGGCAGGCAAAATCGTCACCGGCTGATTGGCCGCAGCGTCTTGCCCGGACGCCACCGCATCGCCCCGCCGACCAGCGCGAAGCCCACCAGCAGCATCGTCCAGGTCGACGGCTCCGGCACCGGGGTGACCGGATCGGCGCTCGTGGCCGGGGTTTCGGTCGTCGGCAGCGGCTCGGACGTCTCGAACGGGTCGGGCGAGGTCGTCGGCCAGTCCTCGGGCGGCGGCTGGAGCATCGGCCCTTCCACGATCGGCGGCTGGTAGGCGACGTCGATCGGCGCGGGCTCGCTGCCGGTCGGCGCCGGCACGGTCGCCACGTCGCCCGGGATCGGCGTCGTCGTTGTGGGAGGCTCGGTGCCGGTGGCAGGCGCGGGTGTTTCCGCAGGGGTCGGAGCCGTGGCAGCGGGCGCGCTGCCCCCCGCCCCGCCACCGGCCGCACCACCGCCGCCACCACCCGCACCGCCGCCGACTCCCGAGGCATAACCGCCACCGGTGCTGGCATAGACCGGCCCGGGCAGGCTGCCGACCGGCGCCGGCCCGGACAGGCCCAGCGCGTCTGCCGTGAGTGGCAGCGCATCGATCGGCACCACGGGGCCGGCAAAGCCGTCCTCCTCGGGCATGCTGCTGCCGCCGAGCGTACGGCGGCGCGGAGCGAGCGGCAGGGTTGCGCTGCGCACCGGGGCGAAGTCGCGGGCGAGCACGTCGCGCGGCACCCAGCCGAACCGCTTCAGCGATCCGACCGGCGGCGGCGACAGCGCGAGCGCACCGAACGCCTTCGGATCGCGCGAGCCGTCGACGAATAGCGCGCGTTCATTGCGCGCGACCAACGCCCCCAAGGCGAGGACCATCGCCAACCCGCCAGCCACCAGCAACTGGACGCGACGCTCGCGAAAGCGCAGCGCCACTGTCGTTTCCGTCATGTCGAAACCCCCCGGTTCACATCCATATAGGCATAAGCGCGGCCGATTGGCGCGCGGTTCGCGACAGCCTGCGCCCGCGCGCTTGCTTTTGCGCGGGCGGCCGGCAAAAATGCCACAGCCCGGGCATCCTCGCCCGTCGGCTCGACGTCACGAGCGCGGGGGATGCGATGGGTTCCGGGGTCAGGCTGCCGCGCGCACGGCACATGCTCGCCGCACTGGTGCTGGTGTTGCCCAGCTGCACCGGCACGCCGATCGACGACGACGGCCGTATCGTGCGCGCCACCCTCGCGCTGCTGGCCGAAGGGCGTACCGACGACGAACCGCTCTGCGTCGACGATCGTACCCGTGGCGAGCCGCTCGCGATCTACCGCACGATGCGCGCGCAGGCCGCGGAGGGCGACCGTCATTGGCGCCATCCCGCGCCGCTCCGGGCGCTCGGCCCGGTCTCGCAGCGCGCGTTGTTCGAGGATGCGATCGGCCGCAACCGGCTGCGGATCGCGGAGCCGCAGTCCACCGCGGCGGCGCTGCCCGCGACCGACCAGCGCCGGCTTGACGCCTCCGCGACCTCGCTCGCCCTGGTCGGCCAAAGCGATGCGGTGACGATCGGCGTTGCCGAGGCGGTGCCCGGCGTCTCGGCGCGCTGGTGGCTGTTCAATCGCCTCCGCGCGGGCTGCGAGCGCCGCTACCTGCTGTCGCGGGTAGTGCGATCGGGAAGCTCCGGCTTCGTGACCGTGACAGCGGACCATTGGGGCACGACCTACGCGGTCGAGCGCAACGGCGGGACGTGGCGCGTCGTCGCGCAGTGGAACAGCTGGCTCTACTGATCCGGCGCTATCGGCGCGGCTCAGCGGAGCACCGCATGCGCGACCGCCCCGATCGCGACCCAGGGCGCGACCGTCGCGACCGCCAGGATCGGACCGCGCAGCCGACGGATACGCTGTTCGAACGGATCGAGCGCGGGATCCCCCGCGATGCCGGCCGGAACGGTGCCGAAATCGGCATGGACGATCGTCTCGACGGTCTGCGCGCGCTCGATCTCGGCGACCGCGACGGCGGCGTCGAACTCGCAGCCATAGCTGCTGCCGCTGCGCCGCACGACCCGCGCCTCGCGCCGGCCGATCCCGGAGATCCCGACCGAGATCGCGTCGCCGAGCGACAGCGCCTCGATCGTCGTCATCCGGAAGCCGCCCGCGGACAGGTCCTCGATCAGGATGTCGACCGGGCGCTGGTCCGGCTTGCGCAACGTCGCGTCGAGGCTGACCGGCTGCCGATCGGCGGTGCGTTCGTCCCGGTAGAGCTTTGCCGCCAATGCCATGTCAGTTCCTAAACGCCTCTGCGGCGGTCATGCGCCGGATCAGGTTAGGACGGCGTAAACGTCACGAGGCGCCGACGCCGGCGATCTGCGTCAAATCGGAACAGCAGGCGGCGGCGGAGGCGATCAGCACGGGTGAAACTGGTTGCGGCAGCGCTTACCACATCAGTCGATCATGACGCCCGTTACCATCCCCAAGCCGATCGAATGGACCGCCGAGGCGACGCTGTTCCGCTGCGAGGACGGAACTGACTGGCGCGGCGTGCTGTGCGGCCAGCTCCACACGCTGGTGCAGGCGATCGCCGCAGCGCATGACGATCCCTGGAACTTCTACATCCAGACGGTGGATGGCGCGCAGTTCGTCGGCAACGAGATCCACCTGCTCGCCCGCGACGCCACCAGGCCCCTGCCCGACGGCGATCGCTGACGGCGGGGCAGCGGTTTCGCTGCCCGGTTGACCTGCTCACGTCACCCCGGACCTGATCCGGGGTCCCGCTGAGTCGCACGAGCAAACGCCCGTTGCTTTCGCCGCCAAGCGTCACCCCGGATCAGGTCCGGGGTGACGAAGGAGGGGATGCGGCGCTCCCATTCCATTGATCCCGCACCAAGCAAAAGGGGCCCGGACCATCTCGGTCCGAGCCCCTTTCCATACCCGGATCGTCGCGCTCAGCCGGCGGTCGCGATGCGGCGGACCTTGTCGGTGAAGCGCTGCTCCGACGTGCGGATCGCGCGGCGCATCGCCACCCCGACCAGCGCGAAGCCGGCGAGCATCAGCGCCCAGGTGCTGGGCTCCGGCACCGGTGCGACGGTCTTCAGCGTCACGCCGCCCAGCTTGAAGCCGTCGATCTTGTGGTCCGCATTCTCGAAGTTCGCGCCGATCAGCCAGAAATTGCCCGCCGCGGTGCCGAGATCCAGCGCCCGCGATCCGCTCGACGCGTTGCCGAGCGCGTCGGCGCTACCGGCGAACAGTTTCGCAAGCGCCTTGCCATTGGTGTCGTCGAAGGTCAGCCCCTGGTTCCAGACGCCGGCGAGCGTCCCCCATGCGACCGTCGCATCGCTGTCGGCGACGCGGTTGAGGCCGACCTTGAAGGTATTGAACACCGCCGAGGTGAGCGACACGGTCTGGTCGAACTGCAGCAGGATGAAATCGACGCGGTTCTGGTTGTCGACGACATGGGTGTTGAGCAGGCCGAGTTCGTCGCCCGACGTCACGCCGAGGCCCGAACCGTAAGCGCCGAGAAACGAATCGCGCACCGTGCTGCCGTCCCAGCTCCACGCAGTTGCGCGGACGTTCACCGTCTGCGCAGCGTCGGTGTAGGTGCGCGCGTTGCCGTCCTTACCGATGATCGCAGAGTTGCCCGTGAAATTGATCGTCACCGGTGCGGCGATCGCCGGAACCGCCGTAAAAAGTGCCGCAACCGCGATCGCACCCAACATCTGCTTCATTGTTCGTCTCCCTCTTGAATGATGGAGACCTTATCGAGATGAACGATATGTTCATCAATATCGTATGAACGAGACCTAGTCTCTCCTCGGAACAATAGTTGGTTAATTAACGGCCGTTCATCATCTTCGGTGACGGATATGGTGACTTGGCGGAATGACGGATCGCTAACAATATAGTTAACCCGTTTCACGTCCGATTCGCGAGTTCCTTGTTGATACCGAGCGCAAGCAGCGTCCCGATCGCACCCGACAGCAGGTACGCACCCGCCGCGACCAGCCCGAACCGGCTCGCCAGCACCAGCGCGACCAGCGGCGCGAAGCCCGCGCCGACCAGCCAGGCGAGGTCCGACGTCAATGCCGCACCGGTATACCGCCGCGCGGTCGCGAAGTTGGCGGCGACCGCACCCGACGACTGCCCGAAGGCGACACCGAGCAGACCGAAGCCGACGATCATGAACACCACTTCGCCGATCTCGCCGCCATCGAGCAACTGCGGTGCGAAGCCGCTGAACACCGCGATACCCGCGGCCGATGCGCCGAGCACGTAGCGGCGCCCGACCCGATCGGCGATCAGCCCCGACGCGATCACCGCGAGCACCCCGACGAAGCCGCCGATCACCTCGATCACCAGGAACCGCGCGACCTCTTCCTTGGTGAACAGATACACCCAGGACAGCGGGAACACCGTGACCATGTGGAACAGCGCAAAGCTCGCGAGCGGCGCAAAGGCGCCGATGACGATGTTGCGCCAGTCGCTACGGATCGTGTCGACGACACGCGACGGCTCGAGTTCGCGGCTCTCGAACAGCGCGGTATAGTCCGGGGTCGACACCATTCGCAGCCGAGCGAACAGTGCGACGACGTTGATCGCGAAAGCGACGAAGAATGGATAGCGCCAACCCCAGCTGAGGAAATCCTCGGGCGACAAGGTGGTCACGAAGAACGCGAACAGCGCGCTCGACACGATCAGCCCGAGCGGCGCGCCGAGCTGCGGGATCATCGCGTACCAGCCGCGCTTGTTCTCGGGCGCGTTGAGCGCGAGCAGCGAGGCGAGTCCGTCCCAGGCGCCGCCGAGCGCGATACCCTGCCCGATCCGGAACAGCGCCAGCAGCACCGCGGCCCAGCTGCCGATCGTCTCGTAGCCCGGCAGGAACGCCACCGCCGCGGTCGATCCGCCGAGCAGGAACAGCGCGATCGTCAGCTTGGTGCCGCGCCCCAGCACCTCGTCGACCCGCAGGAAGATGAGCGACCCGATCGGTCGCGCGATGAACGCGAGCGCGAAGATCGCGAACGAATAGAGCGTGCCGGTCAGCCGATCGACATAGGGGAAGATCAGCGCGGGAAAGACCAGCACCGACGCGATCGCATAAACGAAGAAGTCGAAGAATTCCGACGTACGGCCGATCACGACGCCGATCGCGATTTCGCTCGGCGCGATGTCGCCGTGCCGCGCGTTGATGGCCCGCGCGTCGCGTTCGGCATTATGGGAGGCGGTCTTGGCGGTCATCGGTCACGTCTTTCTCAACGCCCCGGATCCTGGGCAACGCGGATCCGCGGCTCGCGAACAGTCTATGCCCTCCCCGGCGCGCCGTCGACATTGGACAAAATGTCCACTGTCGCTGCACCGCAGCAGAGCCTAATTACCGCTCATGCCAGCCATCGGTTCCCCTTCGCGCCTGTCCGCCGCCGTCCGCGCTATTACGGTGCTCGCCTTGGCCGCCTCGCTCGCCGGGTGCGACATGGTGGTCATGAACCCGATGGGTGACGTCGCGCTGCAGCAGCGCAACCTGGTGATCATCGCGACGGTGTTGATGCTGCTGATCGTGGTGCCCGTGATTGCGGCGACCGCGCTGTTCGCGTGGCGATATCGTGCGAGCAACGAAACGGCGCGCTACGAGCCCGATTGGGATCATTCGACCCAGCTCGAGCTGCTGATCTGGGCGGCGCCGCTGCTGATCGTCATCTGCCTAGGCGCGGTGACCTGGACCGGCACGCATCTGCTCGATCCCTATCGGCCGATCGGTCGGCTGTCGAAGGGGCGCCCCGTTCCCGCCAACACCAAGCCGCTCGAGGTGCAGGTCGTTGCGCTCGATTGGAAGTGGCTTTTCATCTACCCCGAATATGGCTTCGCGACGGTCAACGAGCTTGCCGCCCCGGTCGATCGTCCGATCCGGTTCAGGCTGACCTCGTCGTCGGTGATGAACGCCTTCTACGTGCCGACGCTTGCGGGGATGATCTATTCGATGCCGTCGATGGAGACCAAGCTCCACGCGGTGATCAACAAGCCCGGCAATTACGAGGGCTTCTCCGCCAACTACAGCGGCGCTGGCTTCTCGCACATGCGCTTCCGCTTCCACGGGATGGACAATGCCGGCTTCAACGCCTGGGTCGCGCGCAATCGCGGCGCCGGCGGCACGCTCACCCGCGCCAACTATCTGCAACTCGAACGTCCGAGCGAAAAGGTGCCGGTGATGCGCTTCGCCTCGGTCGCGCCAGGCCTGTTCGACGCGGTGGTCAACCAATGCGTCCGTCCCGGAACTACCTGCATGGCGGACATGATGCGCCATGACGGCGGCGACACCGCGGCGATGAAGCATAGCGAAGAAAGCGGCACTCCCAAAACGCCGCAACCGCAATCCCCGCTGACCACCGGCAATGCCGGCGGCGCACCGCCTGCCAGTCCGGCGCAAGCCAAGCAGCGCAGCCCGATGGCGCCCGAGAAGTCCACCGTCCCCAAGCAGAACGTTCTCTAGATGGCCGATATCATGCAAGCCCCCGCTTCCCTCGCCGTCAGCCCCATCTTCGGTCGGTTCACGATCGAATCGCTGCCGCTCCACGAACCGATCGTCGTCGCCACCTTCGCGGCGGTCGCGCTCGGCGGAATGCTCCTGCTCGGCGCGCTGACTTACTTCAAGCTCTGGGGCTATCTGTGGACCGAATGGTTCACCAGCGTCGATCACAAGAAGATCGGGATCATGTACATGATCCTTGGCCTCGTCATGCTCGTCCGCGGCTTTTCCGACGCGATCATGATGCGGATCCAGCAGGCGATGGCCTTCAACGGGTCCGAAGGCTATCTCAACGCCCACCATTATGATCAGGTGTTCACCGCGCACGGCGTGATCATGATCTTCTTCGTGGCGATGCCGATCGTCACCGGGCTGATGAACTACATCGTCCCGCTCCAGATCGGCGCGCGCGACGTATCGTTCCCGTTCCTCAACAATTTCAGCTTCTGGATGACCGCCGCGGGTGCCGTGACGATCATGATGAGCCTGTTCGTCGGCGAATTCGCGCAGACCGGTTGGCTGGCGATGCCGCCGCTGTCGGGGATCAGCTACAGCCCAGGCGTCGGCGTCGACTATTACATCTGGGCGTTGCAGGTGGCCGGCGTCGGCACCCTGCTGTCCGGGGTCAACCTGATCGCCACGATCGTTAAGATGCGCGCGCCCGGCATGACCATGATGAAGATGCCGATCTTCTGCTGGACCGCGCTGTGCACCAACATCCTGATCGTCGCCGCCTTCCCGGTGCTGACCGCGGTGCTCGGGCTGCTGTCGCTCGATCGCTACGCCGGCACCGCGTTCTTCACCAACACGCTCGGCGGCAACCCGATGATGTACGTCAACCTCATCTGGATCTGGGGCCATCCGGAGGTGTACATCCTGATCCTGCCGATGTTCGGCGTGTTCAGCGAAGTCACCTCGACCTTCGCGGGCAAACGGCTCTTCGGCTACACCTCGATGGTCTACGCCACGATGGTGATCACGCTGCTCGCCTATCTCGTTTGGTTGCATCACTTCTTCACGATGGGATCGGGCGCGAGCGTCAATTCCTTCTTCGGCATCACCACGATGATCATCTCGATCCCGACGGGTGCGAAGATCTTCAACTGGCTGTTCACGATGTACCGTGGCCGCGTCAGGTTCGAGCTGCCGATGATGTGGACGATCGCATTCATGATCACCTTCACGCTCGGCGGGATGACCGGCGTGCTGCTCGCGGTGCCGCCTGCCGACTTCGTGCTCCACAACTCGCTTTTCCTGGTGGCGCATTTCCACAACGTCATCATCGGCGGCGTCCTGTTCGGCGCCTTCGCCGCGATCAACTATTGGTGGCCGAAGGCGTTCGGGTTCGTGCTCGACCGGTTCTGGGGAAAGGTGTCGTTCTGGTGCTGGGTCAGCGGCTTCTACTTCGCGTTCATGCCGCTCTACGTGCTCGGCCTGATGGGCGTGACCCGCCGGCTGCGGACCTTCGACGATCCCAGCCTGCAGATCTGGTTCATCATCGCCGGCTTCGGGGTGTTCCTGGTCGCGCTCGGGATCGCCGCGATGTTCATCCAGTTCTTCGTCAGCATCCGCAATCGCGAGGGGCTGCGCGACGCGACCGGCGATCCGTGGAACGGCCGCACCCTCGAATGGTCGACCTCGTCGCCGCCGCCCGACTACAACTTTGCGTTCACCCCAGTCGTCCATGATGGCGACGCCTGGGCGGACATGAAGGGGCGCGGTTACAAGCGCCCGATCGACGGCTATCGCGACATCCATATGCCGAGCAACACCGGCGCCGGGGTGATCCTGGCCGGTCTCAGCGCCGCCTTCGCGGTCGGCATGATCTGGTACGTGTGGTGGCTCGCGGGGTTGAGCTTCGTCGGGATCCTGGTGGTCGCGATCGGGCACAGCTTCAACTACAAGCGCGACCATCACATTCCGGCGGCGACGGTCACCGAGACCGAGGGCAAGCGCACCGCCGCGCTCACCGCGGGAGCCGCCGCATGAGCGCCGTCGCCGACTATGATCGCGACCTCTTCCACCTGAAGGAGGAACCGCATCATCCCGAGGGGTCGAGCACCATGCTCGGCTTCTGGATGTACCTGATGAGCGATTGCCTCATCTTCGCGATGCTGTTCGCGACTTACGGGGTGCTCGGCACCAGCTATGCGGGCGGTCCCGGCCCCCGCGAGCTGTTCGATCTGCCGCTGGTCGCGCTCAACACCTCCATGCTGCTGTTCTCGTCGATCACCTACGGCTTCGCGATGCTGGCGATGACCGACGGCAAGCGCGGCCAGATGCAGGGATGGCTCGCGATCACCGGCCTGTTCGGCGCGGCGTTCCTCGGCATCGAGCTCTACGAATTTTCGCACCTGATCCACGAGGGCGCTGGGCCGCAGCGCAGCGCGTTCCTGTCGTCTTTCTTCACGCTGGTCGGCACCCATGGGCTGCACGTTACCTTCGGGCTGATCTGGCTGGTTGTGCTGATGGTCCAGGTCCAATTAAAGGGGCTGATCCCCGCCAACCGCCGGCGGCTGATGTGCCTCAGCCTGTTCTGGCACTTCCTCGACGTGATATGGATCGGCGTCTTCACCTTCGTCTACCTGCTGGGAATGCTGCGATGAGCACCGAAACGCATGATCGCCACGTCGCCGATAGCCACGATCACGCGCATGACGACGAGGAAGCGCACGGCTCTCGCAAGGGCTATGTGATCGGCTTCCTGCTATCGGTGGTGCTGACCGCGATCCCGTTCTGGATGGTCATGACCAAGCCGCTCGACGGCCAGGCCACCGCGCTGATCATCATGGCCTTCGCGGTCGCGCAGATCCTGGTCCACATGATCTACTTCCTCCACATGAACCGTCGGGCGGAGGGGGGCTGGTCGATGATGGCGCTGCTGTTCACGATCGTCGTCGTCGTGATCTCGCTCAGCGGATCGCTGTGGGTTATGTACCACATGAACGCCAACATGATGCCTGCCCAAGACATGAGCCAGATGGGGTGACCGCGCGCGCGCGCGCCGCGATCGGGCTGGCGTGGCTGCTGGCGGTCGCGGCGCTGCTCGCGCTTGGCACGTGGCAGGTGCAGCGGCGGGCGTGGAAGCTCGATCTGATCGCGAAGGTCGAGGCGCGGATCCACGCCCCGCCCGTCCCCGCCCCCCGTACTGCCACCGGCGACGACGCCTATCTGCGCGTCGTCGCGCGCGGCACCTACCTCGCTTGTAGCAACACCTTCGTCCAGGCGTCGACGATACGCGGACCCGGCTGGTGGGTGCTCACCCCGCTGCGCGAAACGACGGGCATCACCGTTCTGATCAATCGCGGCTTCATGCCGACACGCACCGCCCCGCCTCCGCCCGGCCCGGTCACCGTCACCGTCACCGGCCTCCTCCGCGTCAGCGAACCCGGCGGCGGCTTCCTGCGCAGCAACGATCCGGCGCGCGACCGCTGGTATTCGCGTGACGTGACCGCGATTGCCGCCAAGCGCGGAGTCGCTCCGGTCGCGCCCTATTTCATCGATGCCGACGCCTCCCCCAACGCGCCCGGCCAGCCGGTCGGCGGGCTTACTGTCGTCCAATTCGCGAACAGCCATCTGGTCTACGCGATCACATGGTACACGCTGGCCATCATGGCCGCTGCTGGCTTCCTATATTGGCTCCGCCTGACGCATGCGGAGGATGCCGCGTGATCGGCGACCTTCCCGCGCGCGCCGGGCACGACAACATGCTCCAGCTCGTCCAGCTGCGCTGGCTGGCGGTCGCCGGGCAGCTGGCGACGATCCTGCTCACCCATTTCGCCTTCCGCATCGATCTGCCGCTGCCGCCGATGCTCGCGGTGCTGCTCGGCCTGGTCGCGCTCAATGTCGCCAGCATCGCGCTGCTGCGGCTGCCGCGGCGGATTACCAATGCCGAGCTGTTCGGCGCGCTGCTGCTCGACGTCGCCGCCCTGTCGGCGCAGCTTTACCTCAGCGGCGGCGCGACCAACCCTTTCGTCTCGCTGTTCCTGCTGCAGGTCGTGCTCGGTTCGGTCCTGCTCGATCGCTGGTCGACCTGGGTGATCGTGGTCGCGACCAGCCTCGCCTTCGCGGTCCTCACCTTCGCCTATCGCCCGATCGCGCTGCCGCCGGGCTTCGGCGTGACCCTGTTCAGGCTCCACGTCCAGGGCATGTGGGTATGCTTCGCGCTGGTCGCGGTGCTGCTGGTGCTGTTCGTGACCCGGATCAACGGCAACCTCCGCGCGCAGGACGCCCGCCTCGCCGACATCCGCCAGCAGGCCGCGGAGGAGGAACATATCGTCCGCATCGGCATGCTCGCCTCGGGCGCCGCACACGAACTCGGCACCCCGCTGTCGACGCTGTCGGTGATCCTCGGCGATTGGCGGCGGCTGCCGACGATCGCGCGCGACGCGGAGCTTCGCCAGGAACTGGAGGAGATGCAGGCCGAGGTTCAGCGCTGCAAGGCGATCGTCACCAGCATCCTGCTGTCATCGGGCGACGCCCGTGGCGAAGAATCCGCAGCGACCACCGTCCGCGTCTTCCTCGACCGCGTCGTCGCAGACTGGCGCGCGGCGCGTGGCCACGCCAAGGCGGATTATGTCGACGCGTTCGGCCCCGACCTGCCGATCGCGTCGGACATCGTGCTGCAGCAGGTGGTCTACAATTTGCTCGACAACGCGGCCGAGGTGTCGCCCGATTGGATCGGCATCCGCCTGAGCCGCGACGGCGACGAGCTCGTCTTCACCGTGAACGACAGCGGTCCCGGCTTCGCCGCCGATCAGCTCGCCAACCTGGGCAAGCCCTACAACAGCACCAAGCCGCGACTTGGCGCCGGGCTCGGCCTGTTCCTGGTCGGCAACGTCATGCGCAAACTTGGCGGCAGCCTCGTTGCGCGCAACCGCGCCCAGGGCGGCGCGGAGGTGACGCTGCGCCTGCCGCTCGCCTCGATTGCGCTGATGGAGCAAGACGATGGCCGATAAACCGACCCTCTTCATCGTCGAGGACGACGCCGCCTTCGCGCGCACGCTGCAACGCTCGTTCGATCGTCGCGGCTACGACGTTGCGGTGGCGGCGAGCCCGGCCGATCTCGACCTGCTGTTGGCGAAAGGGACGCCCGACTATGCGGTGGTCGACCTCAAGCTCGCCCAGGCTTCGGGCCTGACCTGTGTACAGACGCTGAAGGCCGCCGATCCCGGCACGGTGATCGTCGTGCTGACCGGCTATGCCAGCATCACCACCGCGGTTCAGGCAATCAAGCTCGGCGCCACCTCCTACCTCGCAAAGCCCGCCAACACCGACGACATCGAACGCGCCTTCGGCATGACCGACGGCGACGCTGGGGTGCCGATCGAAGGGCGCCAGACGTCGATCAAGACGATGGAATGGGAACGCATCAACGAAACCCTGGCGGAGACCGGGTTCAACGTGTCGGAGACGGCGCGGCGTCTGGGGATGCACCGGCGGACGCTGGCGCGAAAGCTGGAGAAGCGGCAGATCAGTTGAGGAAAACTCTCGTTCCAACCTCCGTCATCCCGGCGAACGCCGGGACCCATGGACGCGCGGAGCAAGCGTCGGTGCACGACATTCGAGTTCACCGCAACCATGGGTCCCGGCGTTCGCCGGGATGACGAGAGAGGAAAGCCCCCTCAAGCCGCGATCGCCGTCTCCACCGCCAGCATCGCCGCGATCCGGCTGCCGTCGATCGGACGGCTGAACAGATAGCCCTGGATGTTCCCGCAGCCCTCGCCGCGCAGGCAGGCGAGTTGTTCGGTGTCCTCGACGCCTTCCGCGGTCGTCTCCATGTGCAGCGCGTTCGCCAGGTCGACGATCGCGCGGACGATCGCGGCGGCGCTGGGATCGTCGTTGATCGCGCTGATGAAGGACCGGTCGATCTTGATCTTGTCGAACGGGAAGCTGCGCAAATAGCTTAGCGACGAATAGCCGGTGCCGAAATCGTCGAGCGCGACGCGAATGCCCATCGCCCGCAACTTGTGGAGCAGATCGACGACCGGCCCCTCGCCTTCGAGGAACACCGACTCGGTGATCTCGATCTCGAGCCGCCCAGGATCGAGCCCGCTGCGCGCGAGCGCCTGGAGCACGATCGCCTGGAATCCCGAATTGCGGAACTGCAGCGGCGAGACGTTGACCGCGACGCGGATGTGCCCGGGCCAACTTGCGGCCTGGTGACACGCCTCGTGCAGCGCCCATTCTCCCATCGCGATGATCAGCCCGGTCTCCTCGGCAATCGAGATGAAGTCGTTGGGCTGGACGAGCCCCCGGAGCGGATGTTCCCACCGCATCAGCGCCTCGAACCCACCGATCCGGTCCGCCTTCAGGTCGAACACCGGCTGGAAGTTGAGGACGAACTGCCCGCAGCGGATCGCCTCGCGCAGGTCGAGCTCGACCTGGCGGCGCTTGCGCGCGGCGGCGTCGAGCGCGGGTTCGAAGAAGCGGAACACGCCGCGCCCGTCCTGCTTGGCGCGGTACAGCGCGAGATCGGCGTTCTTGAGCAGCTGATCGGCGTTGTCGCCGTCGGTCACCCCGATGGCGATGCCGATGCTCGCGGTGGTGACGACGAGATGCTCCCCCGCCACCACCGGATCGCGCAGCGTATCGAAGATCGCCTGAGCCAGCGCACGGGGACGATCCGCGTCGAAGCGGCCCGAAAGGATGATCGCAAACTCGTCGCCGCCCAACCGTGACACCAGCGCGTCTGGCGCCAGCCGCGACAGGATGTCGCCTACCCCGACCAGCAGCGTGTCGCCGACCGGATGACCCAGCGTGTCGTTGATCACCTTGAAGCGATCGAGATCGAGGCACAGCACCGCCACCGCGCCGTCCGCGCGCAGCACCGCGGCGAGCGCCTGGTCGAGCGCTTGGCGGAAGAACGCCCGGTTGGGCAGCCCGGTCAGCGTGTCGTGGAACGCGAGATGGGTGATCCGGTGCTCGCGCTCGACGATCCCCGCAGACATCCGGTTGAAGCTCGCCGCGAGCCGGCCGATCTCGTCCTCGCCCTCGACCATCGCGGTGGCGCGGCTGCCCTCCTCCAGCGATCGGGCGGCGGCGTCGAGCGCGGCGATCGGCCGCGCGATCCCCGCCGCGAGCCGGCGGCTGCCGACGATCACGAGCGCCAGGCCGAGCAGCCCCGCGCCGCCGACCCCGATCTGTAGCGGGACGAACGGCGCGAGCGCGGCATCATAGGGGTAGCGGATCAGGATTGCGGCGTGCGGCAGCACCTCGATCCCTGCCAGCGGCTTGACGAGCGCGAACGCCCTGCCCTCCGGCAGATCGAGCGTTTCGAGCGTGCGGCCGTGCCGCGACTGGTGGATCAGCGCATCGATCGACCGATCCGACGCGATCGATCCATCGCTCGACGCCCAGCGCCCGCCGCCGCGATCGTACATGACGGTCGCCACCAGCGGGATCGCGGATAGCCGTTCGAGCGCCCGCATCTCGGCGGCGTCGACGCGGATCGCGAGCACCACCCAGCCGACCTGCATCGGCGCCATGATCGGCGATCGCACCAGCCGGTAGACCTGGTTGCGGACGACCACCACCGCGTCGCGACGTTCGTCGAGCGCGGCGAACTTGCGCGCCGCGCCCGCCAGCGGATCGCGCCGCCCGAGCACGCTTCCGTCCTCGACCACGACATAGGCGGCTTCGACGCCGGCGCGGTCGCGGATGTTGGCGAGCGCCGAGGCGATGGTCGGCGCGTCGCCGCTGGCGACCGCGGCGCGGAAGCCGAAATCATGCGCCAGCACGTCCGCTGACGCGGTTAGCGACTGCGCCTTCAACGCCCATAAACGGTCGTAGACGCTGCCGCTGGTCGCGAGTTCGGCCCGCACCGAATCCGCGGCATAGGTACGGATCATCGCCTGCGCGACGATCGCGAGCATGATCAGCGCGACCGCGAACAGCGCAGCGTACAGCACCGCCAGCTTGGTGCGCAGATGCCGAAAGGCCGGATAGCGCCAGCGCATCAGCGGTGCAGGGCGAACACGGTCGCGAAGCCCGACGCGCCGACCGCGATCGGCTGGCTCGCGGTCCCGCCCGGCGCGCGGATCGACGGATGCCACACGGTGACGCGCGCACCGCCCACGGGCACATTGGCGATCGACACCTTGCCGGCGGCATCGGTCAGCGCCGCGAACGGCGTCGCGGTAACGTAGACGAAGCCGCTCATCGAATCATGGATGTTGCAGCCGAGCGCGACCACGCCCGGCTGGTCGAACGTCACCGATCGCGTCTCGTCGCGGCCGTAGAGCTTGAGGTCGATCTTCTTCGGTTTCGAAAACGAATAGACGTGGTGTCGCACCTTGTCTCGGTTCGGAAACGCGACGACCGCGCCGACCGGCACGATCAGGATGTTCGGCTCGAACTGGATATTGCGCTGCTCGATCTGATACGCCGCACGCGGCGAAATCGTCACTGGCACCGGCCGCGCCGCGTCGACCGTGACCACCGCGCCGGCGAGCGGCCGGCCGTCGATCCCGCGCACCTCGATCGACACCGTCGCGGCATCGGCCACCGCGGGCGCGGCGAGCAGGAACAGCGATAGTGCGCAGCGCAACGACATCGTGCAGGGCTAGCGCGCTAGTCTTTCGGATCGATGAAGACGCAGCGTTCCCCGGCCGGCACCTTGGAAAACCCGGCCTTAACGCTTGTCGCGTAGTGCGAGCGACGATGTCGATACGCTGCCCGATGCGCCTGATGGCGCTGTTCCTGACGATGCTGGCGCTGGCCGCCCCCGCCATCGCCGGGGAGGCCCGCGCGGGCGGCAAGCTGCTGCTCACCAACGGGGTCGCAACGATCGAGGGCAGCTCTGGCGGCGGCGTCGCCACCTGGGCGCTGATCGCGGGAAACGAGAGCGCGGACGGCGTCGGCGGCTCCGCACACGTGACCGCGATCGCGCTGCCCGATTATGGCTGGCGCAGCTACGGCGCCGCGATCGGCGTGCGCGATCGGCTCGAGTTGAGCTACGCCCGACAAAAGCTCGACACCCGCGCAGTCGGCGCCCGGCTCGGCATCGGCCGCGGCTACACGCTCGATCAGGACGTGTTCGGCGCCAAGCTGAAGCTCGCCGGCGACGCGGTCTATGGCAGCTCCTATCTGCCGCAGGTCGCGATCGGGGTGCAGGTGAAGCGCAACCGTGACGCGCCAATCGTTGCGGCAGTCGGCGGGCGCAGCGCCAAGGGCACCGACGTCTATCTCGCCGCGACCAAGCTGCTGCTACGCCAGAGCGTCATGATCGGCACGACAGTGCGCTTTACCAAGGCCAACCAGAACGGGCTGCTCGGGTTCGGCGGCGATCGCGGCGCCCGACGCACGATTCAGGTAGAAAGCTCGATCGGCTATCAATTTTCGCGCCGGCTGGTGGCGGGGGTGGAATACCGCTCCAAGCCTGACAATCTGGGCTTCGCGCGCGAGAACGATTGGAAGACGGGCTTCGTCGCCTATGCGATCGATCGTCACCTCACCGCCACCGCCGCCTATCTCGATCTAGGCGCGATCGCGACCGCACGGCACCAGCGCGGCGCCTTCTTCTCGCTCCAGGCCGCCTTCTAGGAACCCGCCGATGTCGCTCGCTTCCCTGCTACTGTTGCTCGCCCAGGCCACCCCCGCCGAGGAACCGGTCGCGCCCTATGCGGTCAGCGACGCCAACGCGGGCGCCCGCCCCTTTACCGGCAACGGGATGGCGACGGCGTTCCACGGCCAGGCGGGGATCGCGCGGATCGTCGACGATCTGGTCGCAACCAATCAGCGCGATCCCCGGATCAGCGACATCTTCAAGGGCCAGGACCTCGTCAGGCTACGCCGCGTCCTGAAGGAGCAGTTCTGCTATCTGCTCGGCGCCGGCTGCGGCTATACCGGCCGCGACATGACGGCCGCGCACAAGGACATGGGCATCCAGGCCAACGACATGAACGCGCTGGTCGAGAACCTCCAGGCGGCGATGCACCGCGAGGGCGTGCCGTTTGCGAACGCAAACGGGTTCCTCGCCAAGCTGGCGCCGATGCGCGGGCACATCGTCACCCGGTGACGGTCGGCTTCCCGCGCAACGCGGCGTCGAGCCGCTCCGCGTCGAGCGCCCCTTCCCACCGCGACACGACGACCGTCGCCACCGCGTTGCCGATGAAGTTGGTGAGGCTGCGGCATTCGCTCATGAAGCGATCGACGCCGAGGATCAGCGCCATGCCAGCGACCGGCACCGACGGCACGATCGACAGCGTCGCCGCCAGCGTGATGAACCCCGCCCCGGTCACGCCCGCCGCGCCCTTCGAACTGAGCATCGCCACGCTCAGCAGCAGCATCTGTTCGCCGAAGCTCAGATGCACTCCCGTCGCCTGCGCAATGAACAGCGCGGCGAGCGTCATGTAGATGTTGGTGCCGTCGAGATTGAACGAATAGCCAGTCGGCACGACCAGCCCGACGATCGACTTGGGGCAGCCGGCCTGCTCCATCTTCTCGATCAGCGACGGCAGCGCGCTTTCCGATGAGGACGTGCCGAGCACCAGCAGCAGCTCCGCCTTCAGATAGGCGATCAGCCGAAAGATCGAGAAGCCCGCCAGCCGTGCCACCGTGCCGAGGATCACTGCAACGAACAGGAACGACGTCAGGTAGAAGGTGCCGACCAGCGCCGCCAGGTTGGCGAGGGTGCCGACCCCGTATTTGCCGATCGTGAACGCCATCGCCCCGAACGCCCCCAGCGGCGCCGCCTTCATCACGATCGATACCAGCTTGAAGAACACGATGGACGCATCCTCCAGCAGGTCCAGCATCCGCGCACCGCGGTCGCCGATCAGCGCCAGCGACACCCCGAACAGGATCGACACGAACAGCACCTGCAGGATGTTTCCCTCGGTCAGCGACGACAGGAACGTGTCGGGGATGATCCCGGTCAGGAAGCCCGTGAGCGTGCTCTCATGCGCCTTGGCAGCATAGTCGGCGACCTTCGACGCATCGAGCGTCGCGGGATCGATATTGAGCCCCGCGCCCGGCCGAACGAGATTGGCGACCGCCATCCCGACGAACAGCGCGAGCGTCGAGAAGAACAGGAAATAGGCGAACGCCTTGCCTGCGACCCGACCCACCGAGGCGAGGTCGCGCATCCCCGCGATGCCGGTGACGATGGTCAGGAAGATCACCGGCGCGATGATCATCTTCACCAGCTTGATGAAGGCATCGCCGATCGGCTTCATCGCCTCGCCCGTCGCCGGCGCGAAATGCCCCAGCAGCACGCCGGCGAGGATCGCGACCAGCACCTGGAGGTAGAGGTGCCGATACCAGCGGGTCGGCGCGGGTGGGGGCGCGGCAGGATCGGCGATCGGCAGCATCATCGTCAGTCCATCCTCTACGCAAGCGACGCTCCCGACGTCCGCCAGCGCGCGCCGGAATGCAACCCGCGCCGGCGCCTTACCCGCGAGGCTTGGCGACCTGGATCATCTCTCCCCTGTAGCCGGTTGCCGCCTGCGCGCCGTCGCTGCCGGTCGCGGTCTGCCCCTGCGCGATCCACTTCACCCGCAGCGTCCGCGTCGCCGGCATGCCGTCCCAGCCCGCGCCTTCGCGCTTGCCGATCGTCACCGTGCCGGTGCGATCGTCGTAGCGGATCGGGATGCGCGAGAACGCACCCGTCTTGTACGCGGTCGATCGCCCGTCGTCCTCGTAGAGCGAGAAGCTGCCATCGGCGCCGGTGTAGATCGCGATCGTCAGCGGCGCGTCGCGACGCTGGTCGACATATTGCGTTACCGGCCCCATCGGCACGATCGCCCCGGCGCGAACGAACAGCGGCAGCCGCTCGGCCGGCGCCTCCACCGTCGCGGCGGCCCCGCCCGGATAAGCCTTGCCGGTGTCGAAATCGTACCACGGGCCGGTGCCCGGAAAATACACCTGCCGGCTACGCGCCCCATAGGCGGTCACCGGCGCGACCAGGAACGCGTCGCCGAACAGATACTGGTCGTCGATCCGTCGTGCCTGCCGATCCGCCGGGAAGTCGGCGGCGAGCGCGCGCATGATGCTGCCGTCCTTCATATAGGTGTCGGCGCCGACCGTGTAGATATACGGCATCAACCGGTAGCGGAGCTCGTCGTAGCGGACCATCGACGCGCGCATCGACGAGCCCGCCGGGCTGATCTCGTAGATCTCGCGATACGGATATTCGCCGTGGCTGCGGAACAGCGGGCTGAACGCGCCGAACTGGAACCAGCGCAGGTTGAGCTCGCGCCATTCCGCCAGGTTCGCCGCGGTCGGCGTCTTGGTCGAGAACCGATCCTCGAGCGCGAAGCCGCCGATGTCGTGCGTCCAGTTGGGAATGCCCGACATCGACGCGTTGACGCCCGCCGAAATCTGCGCGCGCAGATCGTACCAGCGGCTCGCGACGTCACCCGACCAGATCGCCGCGCCATAGCGTTGCAGGCCCGCGAACCCAGACCGGGTCAGCAGGAACGGCCGCACATCCGGCTTGTACGCGGTCCAGCCATCGTAGAAGGACTTCGCGTTCATCAGCGAATAGCTGTTGAAGAACTTCGCAGCGGGACCCATCGCAGTCGGCCCCATCGCGTCCAGCCGCTCCTCGATCGACAGGTTCGAATGCGGATCGGGCTCCGACGCGTCCGCCCACCACGCGTCGGTGCCGAGCTTCGCCAGCCGATCCTCGATCTGCTTCCAGAAGATGCGCCGCCCGTCCGCCGAATAAGGATCGTAGAAGGTGCTGGCATAGCCCGGTCCGACCCAGTCCTTGTTCCCCTGGCGCAGATTGCCGGGATAGACCGCCCCCGCCGCGGCCAGCTCCTTGTAGTTGTCGGTGGTCGGGTAGAATTTCGGCCAGACCGAGATCATGAAGTTGGCGTGATCGGCATGGACGTCGGCGATCATCTTGCCCGGATCGGGGAAGCGGGTCGGATCGAACCGGTGGCTGCCCCATTCGGGATCGCGCCAATAGCGCCAGTCGAGCACGATGTTGTCGAGCGGGATCTTCAGCTCGCGGTAGCGGTCGACCACGCCGGTCAGTTCGGCGGCGGTCTCGTAACGCTGTCGCGACTGCCAGAAGCCATACGCCCATTTGGGCATCATCTCGGACTTGCCGGTGACCTGCCGATAGCCCGCGATCGCGGCGTCGATGCTGCCGCCGGGGATGAACCAGTAATCCTTGGCTTGCGCTACGTCGCTGGTGAACCACACCGAGTGGCGATCGGCATCGGGCAGCGGATCGCTGTGGAAGAACGCCATGTAGCCCGCGTTCGGCTCCCATTCGATCCGGATCGCGACCGCCTTGCCGCGCACCATCGGCAGGTCGAAATTGGCGTACCAGGGATTCCAGTTCTGCCGCCAGCGATCGAGCACCAGCTTCCCGTCGGCATAGACCTTGTAGTAGCTCGATCCGTAGAGCTGGAACTTGTGATTGCCCGTCACGGTCGGCATCACGTCGCCAGACCATACCACCGTCTGCTTCTGGACGGCATTGCCCGCGGTGTTCTGCCCGCCGGTCGCCGCGACCGTCCGCGCCTTCGCCGCCTCGGGCCATTTCGACTGATCGTTGATGTATTGATAGTCGATCGTCGCTTCCTGCCGGGTGACCGCTGCCTTGCCGTCGAGGAAATACTCCGCGCGCCAGCCGGGCTTGCCGCCGCTCGTGACCTTCATGCCCAAGCCGACGAAGTCGTAGGGCTTGGGATTGCCGAAGCGGGTGAAGGAGTTGTTGTCCCACAGCAGCCCGTAGCCGCGGGTCGACACGACGAAGGGCACGCCGATGTCCATGTTGTGCTGCGCGAGTTCGACGTCCTCGCCGTTGTAATCCATCTGCGAATTCTGATGCTGGCCCAGGCCGTACAGCCCCTCGTCGGTGCCGCGGTTGAACTGTTGCGAGACGGTGGGCGACGGCTTGCCCTCGACCCGGGTGGACCCGAATGCGGTGGGTGCGGCTTCGGCGAGCAGCGCCTTGCCGGTCGGGTCGGTGAAGCGGACCAGCCCGGTCGCCAGCGCGATCTCCGCGATCGCCTTGGCGGTGCGTACGCGCACCTGTCCCTTCGCCTCGGTCACGTCGAATGGCCCGGCGGCGGGCGGATCGGCGACCATCAGGCTCGGCGTCGGCGGGCGCTGCGATGCGCCCTTGGGCGTCGCGACCACGTGCATGATGCCGTCGCCATGGACCCGCAGCTCGACCGTCGCCGCGCTACCCCCGGCCGGCGTGACGACGACGCCGTCCGCGGTGCGCTCGAACCGCTGCGCGTCGGCCGCACCGATCGCGGTGCCCGCCAGCAGCAGCGCCGCCGTCGTTCTGATGATCATCATTCTCTCCGAACCCATATTAGCGGTAGTTGCCCATGGTGACCTTCAGCACCTGCGGTCGATCGACCAGGTTGATGCCGTAATCGGTCTGGTCGCCGTTCCAGATGCGGCTCGTCACCCAGCGGCCATCGACGAAGCCGCCCTCCTCGACCCTCACGACGATGCCGTTCGCCGCGGCATCCGCAGCGCCGAAGTCGACGCGGACATGATCGCCGATCAGCAGGAACTCATTCTCCGACAGTTGCGCCACCGCCAGGCCGCCGATCGACTCCTTTGCCCAGGGCACCGGATCGGACTTCAGCCACGTCCAGTCGCTCATCCCGAACTGCCACGCCGCCCAGCTCGCCTTGATCGTCCACTTGCCCATC
This sequence comes from Sphingomonas sp. Tas61C01, assembly GCF_052567495.1. Taxonomy (NCBI): domain Bacteria; kingdom Pseudomonadati; phylum Pseudomonadota; class Alphaproteobacteria; order Sphingomonadales; family Sphingomonadaceae; genus Sphingomonas; species Sphingomonas sp. Tas61C01. The sequence continues at coordinate 83,801 of NZ_CP199583.1, read as the reverse complement.
CGGGTCGACTGCGGGGTCGCGTCGTCAGGCTTCGCCATCCCCCAGGTCGGCCGCTCGAACGCGATCCGTGCCCAGTCGCGCATGATCGACCCGATCATGCCGTAAGCCAGCGCGAGCGGCTCCAACGTCGCGTCGCTGAGGTCGCGCGCGCCCAGCGGATAGTTGAAATAGCCGCTCGCATCGAGGCCGAACGGCGAATAGCCGATCGCGCCGCGCCCGAGCGCCGCATAGACATAGCGGTGGAATTCGCGCGCGTTGCCGATCTCCGGCACCATCAGCGCGTTGTCGGGGCGCGCATATCTGTCGAGATACTGCACCACATTGGCGCTCGCCCGGTCGTAGATGTCGGGGGCCGCGAAATCGATGTGCGGCGCCGCCGCCTTCCAGATGTCGAGCACGTCCTGCTGCGGCCCGCCGCTGGCGACGCCGTTTGGATCGGGGACGTTCGACGGCCCGGCCAGGCTCGCATTCACGTACATCGGCAGCGGCTTCACCGCCTTGCCCGCCGCCGCGATCGCATCGACATAGGACGCCACGTACCAGGTGTTGAACGCGCGATCGGCCTGGGCGCCGAACGCCTGCGACCAGGTGCCGCGCTTGCCGACGCGCCGGGCGAGCTGTGCCGGCAGCTGCTGCTCGAACAGCCGGGTCGCCGCCGCCGAATAATCGCGCGGGTTGCGATAGCTGCCGGTCTCGTTCTGCGGCTGGACCAGGATCACGGTGTTCTGCGGATCGTGGTCCCGCAGATATTCCATGACCTTCACGAACGCGCGGGTATCCGCCTTCAGCGTCTCCGCCCCGTGCGCGCTCAGCACGTCGTGGTTCTTGCCATCGCGCGTCTTCATCCGTGGGAACCGGCGGTTGTCCAGCTTGACCCAATCGGGCGTGTACGAAAGCGACGTGTTCTTCCACGTTCCGAACCAGAGCAGCACCACCCGCTTGTCATGCTGCCGCGCCTGATCGAGCAGCGATTGCAGGAACGACAGGTCGAAGCGTCCTTCCTGCGGCTCAACCTGCTGCCAGGCGATCGGCACCTCGACCGTGTTGGCATGGACGCGGTCCAGCACCGGCCACGCGGTCTTGAGGATCTCGGGATAGTTGGTCGAATTGTTGACCTGCCCGCCGAGGATCGTGAACGGCGCCCCGTCGACGATCAACGCGTGCCGTCCGCCGCGGGTCTCGATATGCGGGATAGGTGTCGCGGTCTGCGCCGCCAGCATCTGCGGGACCGTCGTGGCGAGCGTCGCCGCAAGAAGGATGCGTCTGATCATCGTGTCGTGTCCTCCGGATCACCGCCGACGGGATCAGGAAAGATCGCGTGCGATGTTCATTGGCGCGACGTGTTTTCACCAGAGATCGTGTCGATGCAAGCGCCACGTTCAGCCGCAGCGCGCTCGACAGCGTCGCCGCCTGCACAAGGATTCCGACGACGACTGGAAAATGGTGCGCCCGGAACGATTCGAACGTCCGACCCTCAGATTCGTAGTCTGATGCTCTATCCAGCTGAGCTACGGGCGCCTCTTGGAGGGCGGCTATTAGAAGCCAGTTCCGGATCGCGCAAGTGCGTTGCGCGACATATTATGCGGGCGTAGGCGGAGGGCATGTTCAGGCACGCCCCCCTATTCGCAACCGCGTTCCTCCTGCTCGCCGGGTGCGCCCGCGAACAAGGCAGCTATCCCTCGCTCGCGCCGCGCCCGATCGAAAAGCTCGGATTCGCGGAGCCGGCGGCAGCCGCCCCCGCCGTTGCCATCGCCGATCCGACCCTAGAAGCGTCGCTCGCCGCGATAGCGAGCCGACTGAAGACGGTCGGCACCGGCTTCGACGCCGACGCCGCCAAGGCGCAGGCGGCGGCGCGCCGCGCGAAAGGCCAGTCGGTCGGCAGCGACTCTTGGCTCGACGCACAGGCCGCGTTGGCGGTGCTCGACGACTGGCGCGCGCAAGCCTCGACGATCGTCACCGATCTCGATTCGCTTGCATCGGCACGCGCCGCGCAGCTCGCCCCCGATTACCCCGCCCTCGCCGCGCTCCGCGACCGCGCGCAGGCCGAGGTGGATCGGCAGGCCGGGCTGATCGAGTCGGTCCAGTCGGCGCTCCCAGACGCCTGACGCGCGCCTACTCCTTGGGCGCGGCACGATCCCGCCAGGCGACGCTCTTGCGGAGGATGCGCGACAGCTGCTCGATCGAATAGGGCTTGTGCAGCAGCTCGAACCCGTGGGTGCCGTTTTGCGCCAGCACGTGGCTATAGCCGCTGGTCAGCACCACCGGCAGCCCGGGGTGACGCTCGCGGATCCGCGCCGCCAGATCCATCCCGCTCATTCCCGGCATGACCACGTCGGAAAACACCACGTCGAACCGCGCACTGTCCGCCTCGAGCTCGTCGAGCGCGGCATTGCCGTCCGACGCCAGCACGCTGTCATAGCCGAGCTGCTGGAGCGCGTCGGTCGCGAACTGCCCGACCTGCTCGTTGTCCTCCACCACCAGCACGCACAGCCCGTCGCCCTGCGTCGATCCGCGCGGCAAGTGGTCCGGCCCCGGCTCGGCGGCGATCTCAGTCGCGCGGGGAAGGTACAGCGTGAAGGTCGCGCCGGCACCGAGCTGGCTGTCGACCCGAATATCGCCGCCCGATTGCTTTGCGAAGCCGATCACCTGCGACAGCCCGAGCCCGGTGCCTGCGCCGACCCCCTTGGTCGTGTAGAACGGCTCGAAGATCCGAAAGAGATCCTCGGGCGCAATCCCCGCGCCCGTATCGCTCACGGTCACCGCGACGAAGTCGCCGACGACGGGCGCGTGGCCGCGGATCGCGGGGATGCCCGATACCAGCCCGACCCCGATCGTCAGCTTGCCTTCGCCGGCCATCGCGTCCCGCGCGTTGATCGCCATGTTGACGATACTGGTGTCGAACTGGCTGCGATCGGCAAGAATGGTGCAGGATACGCGCGGCAGATTGACCGCAAGGTCCAGCCGCGAGCCCGCCAGCGTCTGCACCATCTCGGCCAGCCGCCTCAGGCTCTCGCCGACGTCGAAGATCTCGGGCGTCAGCGATTGCCGCCGCGCAAACGCCAATAACTGTCCGGTCAGTCGTGACGCGCGCTCCGCGGTCTCGCCGATCGCGGATACGTAGCGCTGGCGGCGCTCGGGGGTCAGGTCGTCGCGCGCCAGCAGCTCGACCGACCCACGGATCACGGTAAGCAGGTTGTTGAAGTCGTGCGCCACCCCGCCGGTCAGCTGCCCGACCGCCTCCATCTTCTGCGCCTGGCGCAACTGCTCCTGCGCGGCTTCCAGCGCCACCGCCGCTTCCTTGTCGGCGGTGATGTGGCGGCCGCTGGCATAGACCAGCCCGCCCTCGGGTGCCGCGACCCAGGAGATCCAGCGATAGCCGCCGTCGGCGTGACGGTAGCGGTTCTCATAGGGTTCGAGCTCGTCCGCGGTTGCGATCGCCAGCGCCTGTTCGCTCGACGGGTGATCGTCGGGGTGGATGAAGTCGAGATAGCTGCGCCCGACGATCTCTGTCGCGCGATAGCCGAGGATGGTCTGCCAGGCGTCGTTCACCGCCTGGAACGAGCCCGACGCATCGAGCACCACCTGCAAATCGCGCGAGTTCTTCCACGCCCGGTCACGCTCGCGGGTGGCGCGTTCGACGCGTTCCTCCAGCGTCCGGTTGAGCTCCGCCAGCGCCATCGCGGCGACGCGCCGGTCCTCGACGTCGGTGTTAGTGCCGACCCAGCGCACGATCTCGCCGCCCTCGTCGCGCAGCGCCACCGCGCGCGCCAGATGCCAGCGATAGGTGCCGCTGTGATGCCGCAACCGGAACTCGGTCTCGTAATCTTCGCCGGTCGCCAGCGCACGACGCCAGCGTTCCAGCGCCGGCTCGACGTCGACGGGATGGACCAGCCGCGACCAGCCGTCGCCGGCCCATGACGATTGGCTGCTCCCGGCGTAATCGCTGGCGCGGCCGTTCACCCAGTCGATCAGCCCCTCGCGGGTCGCCGACCAGACCTGGTTGGGCACCGCCTCAGTGAACGCCCTGAACCGCGCCTCGCTCTGGCCGAGCGCACGGGCCGCCTCGCGCCGGTCGGTCACGTCCTGCACAACGCCGACGAGGCGCACCGCGCGCCCGTCGGCATCGTTTTCGAACTCGGCACGGCGCGCGATCCAGCGGGTCTCGCCGTCGCTTGCGCGCCGGATGCGATATTCGGTGACCAGTTCGATGGTGGCGTCGCTGCGCGCGCGCGCACTGGAGATTCGCCGTACGTCCTCCGGCAGCACCAGCGCCTCGATCGCCCCCGCCGCCAGCGTCGGGCGCTCCTCCAGCCCGAAGATCCGGCAGAACTCGGGGGATGCGGTGAGGACGTTGCTCGCGACGTCGATCGAAAACACGCCGACCCCGCCCGCGCTCTGGGCGCGTAGCAGCATCTGCTCGGACTGGCGAAGTACCTCGGCAGTGACGTGCTCGGCGGTACGATCGCGCAGCACCTTCACGAAGCCGAGCAGTTCCCCCTGGGCATCGCGGATCGGGGTGGTCTCGCCGCTCGCCCAGAACCGCTCGCCCGACTTGCGGATCCGCCACCCCTCGCCGACGCCGCGCCCCGCCGCGGCGGCGGCGCGCATCTCGAACGCCAGCCGGTCCGCGGCGCGATCCTCTTCCGCGAAGATGCAGGATGCCGATCGCCCGACCATCTCCGCCTCGGTCCAGCCGAGGATCGCTTCGGCGCCCGCGTTCCAGCGGGTGACCTGCCCGTCGGGATCGAGCGCGATGATCGCGTGGTCGGTCGCGGCGTCGAGGATCTGGCGGTTCCAAGCCTCGCTACGGCGCAGCTGTTCACCGGCCGCCTGAGCGTCGGTCACGTCGGTACCCTCGACGAAGATCGCGATCACCGCGCCGTCCGCGGCGCGAACAGGCTGATAGACGAAATCGAGGAAGCGGCGTTCGGGTCCGGCGCCGCCGCCGCGATCGAACAGCAGCGGCACCGCCCGCCCGACATGGGGCTCGCCGCTCGTGAAGACGCGTCCGAGCAGATCGAGGAATCCTTGGTCCGCGACCTCCGGCAGCGCCTCGGCGACCGTACGGCCGATGACCGCGCGGTCGCCGATCAGACGCTGATAGGCGGGGTTCGTCGCGACGAACCGATGATCACGCCCGCCGAGCACCGCTGCGAAGCTCGGCGATTCGGCAAACAGAGCATGAAACTTGGCTAGCTGGTCGGAATATTGCGCGCCGGTACGGCCGGGATCTTCCCTCTCGAACATGCTAGCGGATTAGCTGCATGCGACATCGCCGTCGAGCGGTTCGGAACGGTCGCAAGATGCGAAGCCGCCGGCTCATTGGTCGAGCGAGAAGATGATCGGCATCCGCACGCCTTCGCATGCCAGTGCGCCCTCCGGCCGGAACGAACTGGAAAATCGCACGATCTTGGCAACGCCGACCGCAGCGTCGTCGAAGACGAACGGCGGATAGGAGATCGTCGCGCGCTGCGCTGCGGTCCTGCCGTCCGGTGTGACATCGGCTTCGGCCATTACCCAGCCCTCGAACCCCAACGCCCGCGCCGCCATCGGATAACCGCTCGACTGCGACCCGGTCGACCGCCGTGCCGGACTGAGCCCCAGTTGCGCGCATTGCTCGCCAGTCAGGCCGGTCCGCCCGAACGCCTTCTGCGCGCCTGCAAGATCGCCCTTCGCGGCCAGCACATTGGCCTGCCCGAGCAATGCCGCAATCCGCAGCGGATCGGTCGGCGCCAGCGACGGATCGTCCGCGACCGCCGCTTGCAGCGCTGCAGCATCCGGCGGCGGCGACGATTTCTCACGCGGCGCCGCCAACAACAGGCGTACCGTGTTGGCGCTTAGCGCATCGGCGGCGAAACCCGGTTGTGTCAGCAGGGCGCGCAGGTTGCCCCGGTATTCGTTGGTGCTCTGTGCGCTAGCCTTGAACACCGCAAGAAGATTGCGGACGGGTGCCGTCGCGCCCGCCGCAGCGGCGGCAGCGACGGCAGCGTCGAGCAGCGGCGCGCCCTCTTCTTGGTCGACCACGCCATTGACGTAGAGCGCAAGCGCCGCCCGCGCGATCCGCGCCTGATCCCCCGCCGCGCGCGCTCGGTCGAACTCGGCGCGCTGCAACGGCAGTGCCGCCGCGTCCGACAGGTCGTCCCACGGTGCGGGGCCTAGCTTGTCCACGAACCAGGATTGCGCCGCCTCGCTCAACGGCGCCATGATCCCGTTGCTCTGCAGCGCCTTGCTGCACCGCAACTCGACTCGGGTAGCATAGCGGAAGAAGGCCGGGATCTTGGCCACCGTGTCCGTCCGCCACGACCAGCCCTGCACCGCACCGGCAAACGCAATGGCCGCGCGACGGCCCCCAGTCGCGTAGATCGGGTAGACCCCGGCCACACGCCCGTCCTTCTCGATCGAGAACTCGACGATCGCCATGTCCGCGGGGGTGAGACCGCCCTCGCCGCACGCCGGCGCGGCCATCACCGCCGCCCGGCCAAACGGCGCATCTTGCATCCGGCCCGCGCCGGTATAGGCAAGGTACAGCCGTGCATCGTCGGCGCGCTTGTTCAGCAACGCTGCGATCGCAAGGTCGGATCGGGTGGCGACGTCGGCTGAACTGACCGTCGTCGTCAGCCCGCCGCGCTTCGCGAGGCTGTCCTTCAAAACGGTATAGGCCTCGGGGAAGCGTCCTTCGTTGAGAAGGACACGCGCATATTGGCTCTGGACGATGGCGAGGTCCTTCTTACCATAGCCAGTATCCTGCACCGCCAGCCCGCGCGCTTCGTCGGCGGCGGCGAGCGCGCGGCCGTCATGGTCGAACATCGTGACCTGCGACAGCCGCAGCAGCGGCACGATGCGCGCGCTGCCCTTCACCGCAGCGGCGGCGGCCTGATACTCCTTGATGGACTCGTCATAGTCGAGCCGTGAGGCTGCGGCGTCGCCGATCGCCAGGTGCCCCGAAGAGACGTCGCCCGCAAAGCTTTCGCCTTTGGCTTCGAGCGCCGGCAAACCGCGCCTGATCGCGGTGACACCCTCGACGGTACGCGCAAGGCGTACCAGGCAGCGCCCCTTGCGGACATCGACCGCAGCGCCGAGCAACGGATTGCGCTTGCTCGCCGGCGTGCCTTCCAGCGCCTCGAACGCGGCGACGGCGTCGACGCAGCGCCCGGCCTCGACCGCGGCGGAGGCGGCGTCGAAGCGCTGCTGGTTCGTCGTCGCCGCCGCCGCCGCCGGTCGAGCTTCTTTCGTCGACGTCGCTTGACCTGCGGCGACCAGCGCGAGCAACGTTGCGATCATGATTTCCCCCATCTTTCGATCAAAAGACCACGGCCGACGCCCGATGTCGAGGGGGTGGGCGCATCGCATCCTACGGGCGCGGCGTAGTTTTTTCTGGCTTGCGCTGGCGACGCTCGGCGCAGCGGATCAGCGGCAGGAGAGCATCGAGCTTCCGCCCGGCACGTTGCTGCTGCTGGTCGCGCCATGGTGCGCGCCCTGCTGGGGCGAACTCGCGCATGTCGATGCGCTGGCGAAGGCCGCCGCCCCGCTGAACCTGCGCGTCTTGACGATGGAGGACAGCGCCCGCGCCCGCGCGATGACAGCGGGCCTGCCGCCGGAACGCCAATGGACACCGCGCGCCGCCGATCGTGCCAGCGTCCGCGCCGCGCTCTGGTCGGTAACCCCCGGCTTGCCCTTCAGCGTCGCGACCGACGCCAAGGGCAGGATCTGCGCCCAGCATGGCGGTGGCCTCACCGAAGCACGGGCGCTGCTGCTCGTGAAGCAGTGCGGGTGATCCCCTCGATCATGACGGTCTTTTTCACCGCCGACACGCATTTCGGTGATCACCGCACGATCAACGTATCGCGGCGCCCTTTTGGCAGCGCCGCGGCGATGGACGAGGCGCTGGTCGCGCGCTGGAACGCCGTGGTCGGTCCGTGCGATATCGTTTGGCACCTGGGCGATGTCGCGCGGCGACCGGCGCACGTCGCGAGCCTGCTGTCGCAGCTGAACGGAACCAAGCACCTGCTTCGCGGCAACAACGATCCCGACGAGAGCGCGGCCGCATACGGCTGGGCGAGCGTCCGCGAGTATGCCGAGATCGATCTTGACGGGCGCATGCTGGTGCTCTGCCACTATCCGTTCAGAAGCTGGAACAGCCAGCATCGTGGCGCGATCAACCTGCACGGACATAGCCACGGACGGCTGAAGCCAGTTCCGCGGCAGTTCGACGTCGGCGTCGACGTCCACGACTTTGCGCCGGTCACGCTCGACGCGCTGCTCGGCTGAACCGTCGCAGCGCCACGCAACCCCAACGCTCCTCGATCATTCAACGCGCTGAGAAACGATCCGGAGACGCACGATGAAGACCCGCAAGCTCGGCAGCCAGGGACTGGAAGTATCGGCACTCGGCCTGGGGTGCATGGGCATGTCGGACTTCTACGCCGGCCGCGACGAAGCAGAGGCGGTCGCGACGATCGACCTCGCGCTCGATCGCGGCGTCACCTTTCTCGATACGGCGGACATGTACGGCCTAGGTGCGAACGAGGAGCTGGTCGGCCGCGTGGTGCGCGAGCGGCGGCAATGGGTGGTGGTCGCCACCAAGTTCGGCATCGTCCGCGGGGAGGACGGCAGTGCGCGCGGCGTCAACGGCCGCCCCGATTACGTCCGCAAATCCTGCGACGACAGCCTGCGTCGCACCGGGCTCGACTTCATCGACCTCTATTATCAGCATCGTGTCGATCCCCAGGTGCCGATCGAGGAGACGATCGGCGCGATGGCGGAACTCGTGGCCGCGGGCAAGGTCAAGTATTTGGGCCTGTCGGAAGCAGCGCCCGAGACGATCCGGCGGGCCCACGCGGTGCATCCGATCACCGCGTTGCAGACCGAATATTCGCTTTGGAGCCGCGACCCCGAGGACGCGATCTTGCCGACCGTCCGCGAACTCGGCATCGGCTTCGTGCCATACAGTCCGCTCGGCCGCGGTTTTCTGACCGGCGAGATCAAGACGCCCGAAGACCTCGCCGCCGACGACACCCGCCGCAACCATCCCCGCTTCCAAGGCGAAGCGTTCGCGCGCAACCTCGATCTGGTCGCCGCGATCGGCACGATGGCCGCCGACAAGGGCTGCACCCCAGCGCAATTCGCGCTCGCCTGGGTGCTGGCGCAGGGCGACGATATCGTTCCAATCCCCGGCACCAAGCGCCGCCGCTATCTGGAGGACAATCTCGGCGCGCTGGACGTGACGCTCGGCGAGGACGATCTCGCCCGCATCGACGAGATCCTGCCGCCGGGCGCGGCGACCGGCCCGCGCTATCCAGCCGCGAACATGGCGGCCGTCAATCGGTGAGGATCAGCCGCTGAACAGGCGGATGAAGTCGGCCGGCGGCGGTGCCTCCGGCCAGCTCGGGACCGCGTCCGATATGGTGACCCAGCGTTGCCGATAGGTGGTGAAGATGTGAGCGATGCAGACGATCTCCTCGGATCGATCGAGCGTTCCCGCCCGTACAACCGCGACGCCCGGCCGTCGCGTGTTGGTGTTGTACAGGCGCGTGTGGCAGGTGCCACAGAAGCGCTGCGTCGAGGTTCGATCCTCGGTGACGATCTCGTAGGTGATGACCGGCCCGGTGACGGCGAGCGCAGTTTCGGCGACGAGCGCCTGTAGACTGAAGGCGCTTCCCGACCATCGCTGACAGACGTGGCAATGGCAGGCGTAGACCGCTGGCAACGTGTCGATCTCGATCCGGTAGTTGCAGGCGCCGCACCGGCACCGTCCCTCGATCGCCATCGCTCGTTCTTCCCGTCGGGTGGATGATCTCGCCTTGAGAGATGTTTATAGGCCGTGGGTTTGGTGGGGGACAAGCCTTGCTCTTCTCGGAGAACAGGGCGTTTGCGACCCCGCCCACTCCCCCGCTCCTCAAGGGAAGAATTAAAGTGATTCCTCCCTCGCCAGGGAATGCGAGCCGAAGGCTGACGAACGGGAAATGAGAACGGGAGCCTTGGTAAGCCCGCCCCCTATCGCAGCTTGTCCACATTGATCGACCGGTTCCGCCCGCCCCGTTTCGCCGCGAACACCGCACCTTGTGCTTCGGCGAGGAACAGCTCCCGACTGTCGCCGCGTTGCAGTGCCGCCGTGCCGCAGCTTACCGTCACCGACAGGTCGTTGGCGCCGCCGAAGGTGAGCTGTGCCACGCGGGTGCGCAGCCGTTCGGCGCAGGCCATCGCCTCGTAGGAGGTGGTCGCCGGCAGGATCACCGCGAAGGTGTCGCCGCCCAGCCGGCCGACCACGTCGCCGGTGCGCAGCGAGCCCCGAAGACAGGAGGCGACGCGTTCCAGCACCTGATCGCCCATCCGCCGGCTGCGATCGTCGTTGATCGCGCGGAAATTGTCGATCGCGACCACGACCAGCGCACAGGGTTCGCCATTCTCCTGAGCAAGCGTCAGGTTCTTCTGGAGGGCATCGTTGAAGCCCTGCCGGGTGAGCACGCCCGTCGTCTGGTCGCGCACGCTGGCGCTTCTCGCCTCCAGTTCGCGCACGACCAGTTCGGCGAACTGCTTGAGCAGCTCGATCTGGTCCTCGTTGAAGGTACGTCGCTTGACGTCGATCACGCAAAGCGCGCCGAGGTTGAAGCCGTCGGGGGTTTCCAGCGGGACGCCCGCATAGCTGCGGATGTTGGGCGTGCCCTTCACCAGCGGGTTGTCGGCGAACCGCGCGTCGGCCCTGGCGTCCGACACGATCAGCACGTCCCTGCCTTGTATCGTGTGGTTGCAGAACGCGTCGTGGCGCGACATCTGCTTCATCTCGAGGCCTTGAATCGCCTTGAACCATTGCCGGTCCTTGTCGATCAGCGACACCGCGCAGATCGGCACCTGCAGTACCGATTTAACGAGACCGGTGATCTTTTCGAACGCCTGTTCGGGTTCGGTGTCGAGCACGCAATAACGCTTTAGCGCGGCGATGCGGCCTTCTTCGTCGTTCAGCTGAGCGTTTTGCACGTGCCTTCACTCCCCAAGATGTTGATGTCCGCACACAGGCGTTCGACTTCTTGCTCCAGCCGGCAGACCGGCACCGCTTCGTCGCCGCCGGCGACGCGTGCCTGGATGAAGCTGGCGTCGCTCCCGCTGCCGGCCCCGCCACCGGCGCCGCCGCTGCCCCCGCCCCTGCCGCCCGCGCGTGGCGGCATGTCCTGCGCGACGGCACGAACGATCGTGTCGAGCTGGTCGACGATGAAGCCGGTCGAGCATTCGTCGCCGGCGACAATCAGGATCGATCGGGTGGCGATCCGCACCGCAGGCACCCGCGCCGCCGCGACCGCGCCGTCGCCGGGATCGTCCGCGACCACGCCGACGCTGCTCAGATCGACCAGCGCCACGGGCTTGCCGGCATGGCTGACGAACCCGCAAAGCGGCGAGGCGGGGGATGAGACGCCGCGATGACTGGCCGGCAGCGGGACGATCTGGCTGATGTCCGACAACAGGCAGGCCCGCCTTCGCGTACCGGTGCGGAACACCAGATAGGATTGCTGCTCCGCCCCGCGCCCCGACGCGCCCCTGCCCGCCGATCGCGACGGATCGGCCGCGGGGGCATCGGGCTTGCGGTGGGTCAGTGCGGCGATCATCCGCAGCGCCTCGTCCGCGACCAGCGCGGTGGAGGACAGCAACAGGCTCTGCCCGCCGCCGCCGTCGCCGACCGCGCCGGTGAACAGCGGCAGCCCGTCGCCCATGCCCGCGGGGAACGGCCGGATGTCGCGTTCGTGGACCGGCATGATCCGGTGGACCTGGTCCGCCTTGATCCCGAGCAGTTGGTCGTCGCCCATCCGGACGATCACTACCAGCGTACTCCGCCCGTCGCCGGCGCGCCCCGACAGGCCGAGCAGCGCGATGTCGTCGATCACCGGCACTTCGAGATCGAGATAGTCGACGACACCGACCCACTGGTCACCGACCCCCGGCGCGGCGCGCACCTGCGTGCCGGGCACGGTCGCGACGACGAACGATGCCTCCAGCGCCAGATCCGCGCCGGCGACGCTCAGCACCAGCAGCCGGGTCTGCCCGACCAGCATCGCGTGTCGCTCGGCGCGCGCGATCTCGCGGACCCGCGGCACGCCGGGCAGCGCGAGGATCGCGGCGATGTCGACCATCCCGACCAGCCGGTCGTCGAGCGCGAAGCTGCTGGAGACCACTTGCCCGCCCTTCGCTTCTGCGAAGAGATAGGGCTGGATGTCGCCTGCGCGAACGCTCGTCAGTCCCGACACCGCATGCACGAACAGCCCGACCAGATCGCGATCGCGGCGCAGGACGACTACCACGCCGGGGCCCGCCCCGGCTTCCTCGAAGCCCAGCAGCCGCGCGATGTCGACCACCGGGATGACCTGCCCGCGGACGATCACCGATCCGGCGAGCGCCTCGGCATCGGCGAAGGCGGGCTGCAGCCGATCGGGCAGCGGCACGACCTCGCGGACGTGATCGGCCGGCACCGCCAGGTCGCGTCCGCAGAGCCGGACCAGGCCGACATGGATCGCGCGATCGGGTGGAACGGGATCGTCGGGGCGATATTCGGCCGCCGCGACGATCGAGGTGACCGCGTTCACGCGGCGACAGCGTGGGTGGAGCTCACCATGTCAGCGATGATGTCCGACACCTGGATCGAGACGCCCTCCTGTACCGCCGCGGATTCGGAGATCTGGTGGATCGATGCCGCGGTGTCCTGGACGCTGCGTGCGATCTCCTCGAACGCGTTGCGCGCGCTGTGCGACCGGTCGGTGCCGGCGGCGACGCGGGCGCTCGATTCCTCGATTAGGTCGGTGATCTCGGTCGCGGCCTTGGCGCTGTGTTCGGCGAGCTTGCGCACTTCCTCGGCCACGACCGAGAAGCCCACTCCCTGTTCGCCCGCGCGCACCGCCTCGATCGCGGCATTGAACGCGAGCAGGTTGGTCTGGCTGGCGAGCTCCCCGATCACGGTGACGATCTTGGCGATCTGCTTGGACGACTTGCTGATCAGGTCGATCGCCTCGATCGCGTTGTTGATCGCGTCGCTGCCGTCGCGAGCGGCGTGCTGGGTCGCCGCGGCCAGTTCCGCGGCGCCGCTCGCGCCGGTGGTGATCGCCCGGATCGAATCCGCCAGCTCGGTGATCTTCGCCTGCATCTCCTGGCTCTTGGCGGTGACCTTCTGCTCCAGCTCGACCTGCATCGTCACGTCATAGGCGTGCTTGATGACCCGCATCGGCTTGCCGGACAGATCGAGGATCGGCCCGTAGCTCGCCTGAATATAGACGTCGCGACCGAACTTGCCGACCCGGTGGAACCGTCCCGAATGGGTCTTTCCCTCGTTAAGGTTGCGCCAGAAGTCGCCATATTCGCGGCTCTTCAGATAGGTAGAGTCGCAAAACATGCTGTGATGCTGGCCGACGATCTCGCGGAGCGTATAGCCCATCACGCTCAGGAAATTGGTGTTGGCGGTCATGACGTTGCCCGACAGGTCGAACTCGATCGTCGCCTGGCTGCGATCGACCGCGGCGACCTGGCCCTCGAACTCGGCGGTGCGCAGCCGTTCGCTGGTAACGTCGACCGCGAACTTGACGATCTTGACCGGCTTGCCCGCCAGGTCGAGGATCGGGTTGTAGGTCGCGCGGATCCACACGGTCTTGCCGCCGCGCCCGACCCGCTTGAACTCGCCCGAATGATATTCGCCGCGCGACAGCGTGTTCCAGAAATCCTGGTACTCCCGGGTCTGCACGACCTCGGGCTCGCAGAAGATACGGTGATGCTTGCCGCGCACCTCCTCCAGCGAATAGCCCATGATGTCGAGGAAGGTCGGGTTCGCTTCCAGCACATTGCCGTCGAGATCGAACTCGATCACCGCCTGCGCGCGTCCGATCGCCTCGATCTTGCCGCGATAGTCGTTGTTGATCCGCCGTTCGGTGGTGACGTCGAGCGCGTATTTCACGACCTTCCACGGCTTGCCGTTGAGGTCGAGGATCGGGCTGTAGCTCGCCTGGATCCAGCAATCGCCGCCGCCCTTGGTGACCCGCCTGTATTCGCCCGAGTCATGCTCGCCACGCGACAGCTTCTGCCAGAACCGCAGATAGTCCTGCGACCCCGAATAGCCGGGATCGCAGAACATCCGGTGATGCTGGCCGACCACCTCCTCCGGGCTGTAGCCGAGCAGCTGGCAGAAATTGTCGTTGGCGCCGAGGATGGTGCCGTTCAGGTCGAACTCGATCACCGCATGCGACCGCGAGATCGCGAGCACCTTGCCCTCCGCCTCGGCCGCCGCCTGCCGCTGCGCGGTCATGTCGGTGGCGTATTTGACGATCCGGGTCGGCCGGCCGCGCAGGTCGAAGATCGGGTTGTAGGTCGCCTGGATCCAAACCTCGCGACCGCCCTTGCCGAGCCGCTTGAAGGTGCCGCTATGCACCTCGCCGCCGCCGAGCTTGTCCCAGAAGACGTCGTATTCGCCGCTGCGGCCATATTCGGGCGTGCAGAACATCCGGTGATGCTTGCCGGTGATCTCCGACAGCGCGTAGCCGGTAATGTCGAGGAAGATGTCGTTGGCGGTGATGACGTTGCCCGACAGGTCGAACTCGATGATCCCCTGCGCCCGGTCGATCGCGTTCAGCAGGCCCTCGTGGTGCAGGCTCTCCTGCTTGGCTTCGGTGACGTCCATCGACAGCGCGATGACCTTGGTGACGACGTTGTCGGTGACGACCGGGTAGTACCGTCCGCGCAGCCACAGCTCGCGCCCGCCGCGCCCGATGCGCTTGAACTCGCCGTCCTTCGCGTCGCCGGCGCGAAGATCCTGCCAGAAGCCGCTGTAATCGGTGCTGGCGGTGTAGCTGGGTTCGCACAGCATGCGGTGGTGACTGCCCACGATCTCTTCCTGCGGGTAGCCGGTCAGTTCGAAAAACAGATCATTCGCGCGCAGAATCTCGCCGTCCGGCGCGAACTCCACCACCGCGTGCGCATGCTCTAGCGCAAGCCCCAGATGCGCGAGGTTCGCCTCCGCACCAGATTTCGCCTGATCGTCCGCTGGAAGTGGCTTGGTCATAGGTCGCGTCTTCCCCTTGGCAAATGGACCGGTAAGGAACCTTCAGGTTCCATCCGGTACGCCCAGTCATCATGGGATGTTCGACGCCCGACCGGTCACTAAAAGGCGGGAAAATGGTAAATATTCGCAGGATGGGGCGGGAGCGGGTCGGAATCGGCCACCGATGATCCAGCATCGTGTTCGTGCGACCATGCAAACTGTGCGTGTCTTTGGATCGTCGCGCGGTTCGTGCATGAAACGCGGATGGTAGCTGCAACTTCCGATCAGATCTCCACGTCGCACGGCCCGGTCCAAGGCGTGCGCGAAGGTGATCTCACCGTCTTTCGTGACGTTCCTTACGCCCGACCCCCGATCGGTGGAGGGCGGTTCGCCGTTCCGACCGCGGCGGAGCCTTGGATGGAGCCCCGGTCGGCACCGCGAAACCAAACCTCCGCGCCACAGCGGACGCGGGCCTTGCCAGGGCTCGACGTCGCGCCGTTGATCGGGACGGGGTGGTCGGGGGATCACGATTACCTCACGCTCGACATCTGGCAGCCTGCGGCCGCCACTGGCGCGTTGCCGGTATTGGTGTTCATCCATGGCGGCGGGTTCGTGGTCGGCAGCAAGCAGGCGTCGGTGCAGGACGGCGCGAGCTTCGCGCGGGACGGCATCCTCTACTTGGCGATCAACTATCGGCTCGGTGTCGAGGGGTTCCTGCCGATCCCCGGGGTGCCGACCAACCTGGGATTGCGCGACATGATCGCAGGGCTCGAATGGGTGCGCGACAACATCGCCGCGTTCGGGGGCGATCCCGCCAATGTCACCGTCTTCGGCGAGAGCGCGGGGGGCATGGCGATCGCGGACTTAGTGACGTCACCGCTTGCCAAGGGGCTGTTCCGGCGCGCGATCGTGCAGAGCGGGCATGGCGGCATGACGCGGCACGTCGAGGTTGCGCAGCGACTGGTCAAAAAGCTCGCCAAGCTGCTGGGCGTTTCCCCCGATCGTGCCGGGTTCGAGAGCGTCGCGCCGGGGGACCGGTTGCTCGATGCGGTGGAGAAGGTGTCGCTACCGACGACGCGGCTCGACCTGCGCGGAGCCGACGGCCGCGAACCGGTCTTCGGGATCAGCCGATTCGTCCCGGTCCATGGCGACGACGTGCTGCCGGTCGAGCCTCTCGAGGCGCTGAGGCAGGGTGCGGGCAGCGAGGTCGACCTGCTGATCGGCAGCAATGCCGAGGAGATGAACCTCTATCTCGTGCCAAGCGGGGTGCGGAAGAAGGTCGGCAGGTTCCTCGCCTGGTTCGTGCTGCGCAAATCCCAGCCGCGTGCCTGGGCGGTGCTGAAAGCCTATGGGCTGGGCAAAGGCGGCGGCACTGCGGGAGACGTGCTCAATCGCGCGCTGACCGATCTCGTATTCCGGTGGGCGGGGCGGCGATTTGCGGAGGAGCATCGCGGACGAACCCATGTCTATGAGTTCGAATGGCGCTCGCCACGGTACGACGGGGAGCTCGGCGCGGCGCACGGCATGGAGCTGCCGTTCGTGTTCGACAGCCTCGCCACCTGCACCGGCGAGGAGGGTCTTTGCGGGACCGCACCGCCACAGGAGCTCGCGACGCGCGTGCACCGGATCTGGGTCGACTTCGCGCGCGACGGGTGGCTGCCCTGGGAGCCGTTCGATCGCAACACGCGGATCGTCTACCGGCTGGCGGCCGGCGAAGCGCGGTTCGAGCCGCCGATGCCCGCCGCCGCGTTCCTTCCCTGATCGGAGCATCGCCATGTACCTCGACCGCCTTCGCCTGGATGGACGCAGCGCCTTCGTCACCGGCGGCGCGCAGGGCATCGGCTATTGCTGTGCCGATGCGCTCGCCGAAGCCGGTGCCCGGGTCACGATCGCGGACCGCGATGCCGACGCGCTCGGCGTCGCGATCGAAACGCTCCGTGCCAAGGGCCACGCGATCGAGGGGGCGATCCTGGACGTGATCGATTCCGCCGCGGTCACCCGGATCGCCGAGCAGGCGGGCGCGATCGACATCCTCGTCAACAATGCGGGGATCGCACGCAGCGAAACCGCGGCGGAAGATGTCGAGGACGAACACTGGCTCAACGTGCTCGACGTCAATCTCAACGGCACCTTCTGGTGCGCGCGCGCTTTCGGGCGGCACATGCTCGCCGCGGGCAAGGGCAGCATCGTCAACATCGGCTCGATGTCGGGCGTCATCGTCAACCGGCCGCAGCCGCAAAGCTATTACAATGCGTCGAAGGCAGCGGTGCATCAGCTCACCAAGAGCCTCGCGGCGGAATGGGCACCGCGAGGCGTCCGGGTCAATGCGGTGGCTCCGACTTATATCGCGACCCCGCTCAACGCCTTTGCCGACCAAGAACGCGAGATGTACAAACGCTGGATCGACGGCACGCCGCAGGCACGACTGGGCCAGCCACAGGAGGTGGCATCGATTGTGCACTTCCTCGCTTCCGACGCCGCAAGCTTGATGACCGGCAGCATCGTCATGGCCGATGGCGGCTATAGCTGCTGGTGATCGGCCAACCATCCGTGCCGATCTGCATAGTCGCGATACCTTTCCGATAGGTCATCCTCAGCGCATAACCTTTCTGACAGGTGGGCAGAGACCCATCCGCTTCAGAGAGGATCACCCCATGCGCCTTCAAACCCTGCTCGCCACCTCCGCCGCGTTCGCGCTGATCTCGCCCGCAGCGGCGATCGCGCAGACCACGGAGGCGCCCAACGTCACCGACACCGCGCCGCCGGGACAAGCAACTGGCGCGGCGCCGCAGACCGGTGATCAGGACATCATCGTCACCGCGCGCAAGCGATCGGAAACGCTCCTCGACGTGCCGATCGCCGCCTCCGCGATCAGCGGCAACACGCTGACCGAACGCGGGATCAATTCGGTCCGCGAAGCCGCGGCGCTGACACCGGGCCTGAACATCGCGAGCGACGGAGCGGGCCGCGCCTTCGTGTCGATCCGCGGCGTCGGCGTGACGCTGGTGCAGAGCGTCCAGCCGGGCGTCGGGCTGTTCATCAACGGCATATACCAGCCCAACACCTCCTACCTGAACAACCCGCTGCTCGATGTCGATCGCATCGAGGTCCTGCGCGGACCGCAGGGCACGCTGTACGGCAAGAACACTCTCGGCGGCGCGATCAACGTCATTACCCGCCAGCCGTCCAACGCGATCGAGGCGCGCGGCAACTTCAGCTACGCCGGACCCGACGACAGCTTCCTCGCATCGGCGTCGGTCGCCGGGCCGATCATCAAGGACGTGCTGCAGGTTCGCATCGCCGCCGGGCATCGCCAGCAGGACGGCTTCCTGCGCAACCGACTGCTCGGCACCGATGCCAGCCCCTTCAAGACCGATTCGCTGAACGGCACGGTCCGCTTCATCCCGACCGGCGACGTCGTGCTGACGGTCAATGGCTATTACGACTGGGTGAAGGGCGCCAACACGCCCTATGCGCGGGTCACCGGCCCGACCGACTATTCGCGCAACGTGCAGTTCAACACGCTGTCGCGGGTCGAATTCCGCTACCGCGGCGTTAATGCGCGGCTCGAGACGCCCATCGACGCGCTCAATTCGAAGTTCACGCTGGTCGGATCCTACGACGCGCGCAACAGCGTCTCGCCCAACAGCGACGCCGACTTTGGTCCGCTCGACATCGCCCGTGCGGTCGGCACCGATCAACTGCGCACCAAGACCTTGGAGACCCGGCTCGACACCGAACTCGGCAGCACGCTGAGCACGCTGATCGGCCTCTTCTACAGCCGCGAGACCACCGGCGCGACCGACACGACGCGGATCATTCCCGCCGGCATCACCCGCTTCACCAAAAGTGCGACGAAGGCGGACACCTACGCCGCATTCGGCACGATCTTCTGGAAGCCGACCTCGGCCTGGGAGGTCGCGCTCGGCCTGCGCTACGATCACGAGGATCGCCGCGCGGCAGGCGACGTGACGCTGGCGGCGGGCGCGCTGACGCTGCCGACGACCTTCAGCAACGCGCAGCTGAAATCCAATCAGGTAGAGCCGCGGCTGTCGATCACCCGCCATTGGTCGGACCAGTTGATGACCTATGCCTCGGTCGCGCGCGGCTATCGCGGCGGCGGCTTCAACGCGCCGACCGCGCCGATCCGCCAGTACAAGGGCGATTCCGCCTGGACCTACGAGATCGGCTCCAAATACGTCTCGCCGAACCGCGTCCTCAGCCTGTCGGGCAACGTCTTCTACAACGACTATTCCGATTATATCGGCCTCAATTCGATCGCGCCGGCGACCGGCGGCGGTCTGGTCACGGTCGATCTCAACAGCGGCGACGTCGAAAGTTACGGCGCCGAACTGGAGGGGACGCTGCGTCCGGTGACCAACTGGTCGATCAACGGCAGCGTCACCTACGTCCATGCCCGGCTGACCGACTCCTCGCCCTATACGCTGGTGACGGGGCGGACGCTGTCGTCGGACCGGCTGACCTTCCAGCCTGATTTCACCGGCAACATCTACACCGACTACACCATCCCGCTCGGTGGCACCGACACGCTGACGCTGACCGGCGGGGTCGTCGCCAAGGGCAGCCGCCTCGCCGCGACGCTCAACCAGACTACGCCGACCTTCCTTAAAGGCTATGCGCTCGTCAACGCGGCGATCACCTATCGCAGCGGCCCGCTCGAGATCGCGGCGTTCGCCAACAACCTGCTGCAGAAGGACTATTTCGACGCCTATATCGAGAAGACGACGCTGGCACTCGCCGGGCTGCCCGCGTCCGATCTCGGCATCATCGGCGATCGCCGTCGCATCGGCGTCCGCCTCGGCTTCCGGTTCTGATCCGATGCACCTCGGCATGCCCCCAACCCGCCCGCTGCTCGATCCCGCCTTTGTCGAGGCGCTGACGACTCGCTTCGGCACCAGCCTGCATCTGTCGGACGCGATGCTCCGCCAGCACGGATCGAACGAGGCGCATTTCGATGTCGTCCTGCCCGACGCGGTGGTCTTCGCACGATCGACCGAGGATGTTGTCGATCTCGTGCGGCTATGCGTCGACGCCGGTGTGCCGATCGTTCCGTTCGGCGCTGGCACCTCGATTGAGGGCAATGCGGTGCCGGTCCGCGGTGGCGTCAGCGTCAACCTGGGCGAGATGAACGAGATCGTCGCAATTAACGCCGAGGATTTCGACTGCACCGTCCAGGCCGGGTGCCGGCGCGAGCAGCTGAACGAGCATCTGCGCGATACCGGGCTGTTCTTCCCGATCGATCCCGGCGCCAACGCGACGATCGGCGGGATGGCGTCGACCCGGGCGAGCGGCACCAACGCGGTGCGCTACGGCACGATGCGCGAGGCGGTGCTGAGCCTCAAGGTGGTGACGCCCGACGGCAAGGTGATCACCACCGCGCGGCGCGCGCGCAAATCCGCCGCTGGCTACGACCTGACCCGCCTCTACGTCGGCAGCGAAGGCACGCTGGGCATCATCACCGAGGTGACGCTGCGGCTGCACCCCATCCCCGAGACGATCTCCGCCGCGGTCTGCGGCTTCGCGACGCTGGAAGGCGCGATCACCACCGTGGTCCAGTCGATCCAGGCAGGCGTGCCGCTCGCGCGCGTCGAGATCCTCGACGACATGCAGATCAAGGCGGTCAACGCCTGGTCTAAGCTGACGCTGCCAGAAGTGACGACGTTGTTCTTCGAATTCCACGGCTCGCCCGGTGGCGTCGCGGAGCAGGTCGAGATGGTCGGCCTGCTCGCCGCCGAAAATGGTGGCGGTACCTTTGCCTGGTCCAACCTGCCCGAGGAACGCGCGAAGCTGTGGAAGGCGCGGCACGAAGCCTATTATGCCGCGGTGGCGCTGCGCCCCGGCGCAGTGGGCTGGGCGACGGACGTCTGCGTGCCGATCAGCCGGCTGCCCGAATGCATCACCGAGACCAAGCGCGACCTGGCGACTGCGACGATCCCCGCGACCATCCTGGGGCATGTCGGCGACGGCAATTTTCACGTGATCTTCGCGATGGACCCGATGTCCGCGGATGAACTCGCCGAAGTGAAGGCGATCAACGCCCGGCTGGTCAAGCGCGCGCTGGCGATGGACGGCACCTGTACCGGCGAACACGGTATAGGGCTCGGCAAGCAGGATTGGCTGGTCGAGGAGCTCGGCGACGCGGTGGACGTGATGCGCACGCTGAAGCGCGCGCTCGATCCGCGCG
Organism: Sphingomonas sp. Tas61C01; assembly: GCF_052567495.1. Taxonomy (NCBI): domain Bacteria; kingdom Pseudomonadati; phylum Pseudomonadota; class Alphaproteobacteria; order Sphingomonadales; family Sphingomonadaceae; genus Sphingomonas; species Sphingomonas sp. Tas61C01. The sequence continues at coordinate 62,592 of NZ_CP199583.1, read as the reverse complement.
ACCTGTTCAATCCCGGCAAGATCTTCAGCCTGTGACGACCGCAACGCCGCCGTTCGCCCGCTCGCTGCTGCCGCTGTTCGCGCTCGCGCTGGCGATGATGCTGGGCTTCACGATGCTGGGTTCGTTCGGCACCGTGCAGGAAGGCGCAAAGACCGAGCTGGGGCTGAGCGACTATACACTGAGCCTGATCCAGGGATTGAGCGCGGCACTGCCGCTGGCGCTGTTCTCGATCCCGATCGGGATCCTGGTCGATCGACACAACCGGGTGCGGATCATGATCGCGCTGGTCGCGGTGTTCGTCGCCGGCACCGTGCTGACCGCGGTCGCGGGCAGCGTCTCGCTCTTGTTCGTCGGGCGGATGTTGACCGGGATCGGGACCACCGGCGCGCTGACCGCGGCGCTATCGCTCAGTGCCGACCTGTGCCCGCCCGCTCAACGCGGCCGTGCGCTGCTGGTGGTCAATCTGGGCAAGTCGCTGGGCCAGGCGATGGCGTTCGGGCTGACCGGCGCCCTGTTCGGCCTGTTCGTCCATGGCGGCGCGCCAACGTGGTTCTGGCATGCCGCACCGTGGCGCAGCGCGCACCTAGCGCTGGCGCTGCTCGGGGCGCTGCTGACGATCCCGCTGCTCTGGCTGCGCGAGCCGGCGCGACACGAGGTCGCGGCGAGCACGCATGCGCCGTTCCGCGTCGTCGCGGGCGAGCTCTGGAGCCGGCGCGCCTTCCTGCTGCCGTTGTTCATGGGCCAGGTCAGCGTGGTCATGGCCGATGCGGCGGCGGCGATCTGGGCGGCGCCGGTGCTGTCGCGGAGCTTCGGGCTCGGCCCGGACCAAGCCGCGATCTGGATGGGGCCGATGATCTTCTTCGCCGGGTTGATCGGCGCGGTGATCGGCGGGCTGTCGGCGGACTGGGGGCAGAAGAGCGGGCGCCAGGGCGGATTGCTGATCGGTGCGGTGATCGCAGCGGCGGTCGGCGTTCCCGCTGCGCTGTTCCCGGTCGCGCCGTCGGTGCCGTTGCTGGGTGCGGCGCTCGGCGTTTTGCTGCTCTGCGGAGCGGTGACGGGCGTGGTCACCTCCGTCGCGCTGACGGTGCTGATCCCCAACGAGCTGCGCGGGCTGTGCATCGGTGCCTTCATCGCGATCGCCGGGCTGATCGGCTTCGGCGTCGCCCCCACCCTCGTCGCCGCGGCGAGCAGCCTGTTCGGGGGCGAGACGCACCTCGATCAGGGGCTGGCAACGGTGGGGGCGGTGACCAGCACGATGTCGCTCGTCGCGTTCTGGGTCGCGATGCGTCGGGCACCAGCTTCAGCAGTCGAAGAACCTATCTGAAAGCTATTGCAAAGCTATCCGATAGGTATATGATCCGCAGAACGGGAGAGGGATCATGAAGACGCGGATCGACGTATCGCCGGAAATGGTGGCGTTCATCGGACCGGGACCGGTGCCGGCGGGGGATTGGCCGCACCGCTCGATCGGCTTCGGCTACCGGCTCGGCCGCGCAACGATGGCGTTCCATCCCAAGCCGAGGCCCGGCGACGATCTGGCAGGCGCGGACATCGTCTTCGTGGTCATGCAATCGGCCTGCAAGCGCATCTTCGGCACCGTGCCCGCCCAGCTCGCGACCTGGCATTTGCCGAGCGAGATCCGCGTCATCGCGCAGGCCGTCGAAGACTGCCGGACCGGTGGGATGGCGGGCACCACGCTACGTGCCGCCAAGAGCATCGAACTGCTATGCGTCACCTTCGAACGGATGCTCGACGGCAGCCTGATCCCCGCCGACGGCGCCGGCGCGCTATCCGCCATCGAGGCCGAGCGGATCGCCGCGGCGCGCAGCCTGATCGACGACCATTGGCACGAGAAGCTGACGCTCGATTCGATCTCACGCGCCTGCGGGATCAATCGCGCCAAGCTGACCCGCGGCTTCCGATCGATGTTCGCGATGAGCGTCGCGGATGCGATCGCCGACCGGCGGCTCGGCGGGGCACGGCAGATGCTGCTCGCGACCGATCTGCCGGTGTCGTCGATCGGCTATCGCTGCGGCTATCTCAACAACGCAAGCTTCACCCGCGCCTTCTCGCGCCGGTTCGGACAGGCGCCGAGCCAGCTGCGCAACGCCCGGCTGGCGGCATGAGCACGCCGCTTGCCGGATCGCTGGTCGACCAGGCCGTGCGCCGGGTCCGCGACCATATCAGCACCCGCGACCTGAAGGTCGGCGACACGCTGCCGGGCGAAGGCCATTTCGCGACCGATCTCGGTGTCAGCCGCGCGGTGATGCGCGAGGCATTCGGTGCGCTTGCGGCGCTCCGCGTCATCGACGTCGGCAACGGCCGCAAGGCCCGCGTCGCGGCGATCGACGGATCGGTGATGGCGGCGTCGATCGACCACGCGGTAGCCACCGCGCAAATCACCACCGCCGACGTCTGGGACGTTCGCCGCACCCTCGAACTGCGCACCGCCTCGCTTGCTGCGAACCACCGCAGCGACGACGACGCGCGCGCGATCGTGCATCACGCCGCGCAGATGTCGATGCATGTCGACGACCTCGACCAGCTGATCGGCCACGATATTGCCTTCCACCAGTCGATCGCACGCGCCGGCGGCAACGCGCTGTTCCACCAGATCGTGCGTTCGTTCGAACAGCTGATGCGCGTCGCGGTGCCGACCGCATGGCATACCCGCGAGACCGTCGACCAGCGTCAGGCGGTCTTCGCGATCCACCGGGACCTCGCCACCGCGATCGCCGACCGCGCCCCGGACGCCGCGGTGACGCTGATGGAGGCGCATTTCGACAAGTCGATCAGCGACGTCTTCGACACGCTGCCGCCGCGGGGGTGACGGCGGGGGTTTTTACGCGGCGTTAACCAAGCTCTCCCATAGACGAGCGTACAAGCTTGGGGGGACACGCGGTTGGAACTGCAACACCGGCAATTCGCGCTGACGCCGGCGATGGCGCCGCAGGTTCCCGACGTCTCGATCGTCATGCCATGCCTAGACGAAGCCCAAAGCCTGCCGCATTGCGTCGGCAACGCGCTGGAGGCGCTCGCGCGGTTGCGCACCGAGCTCAACCTCAGCGGTGAGATCGTCATCGCCGACAACGGCTCGACCGACGGCAGTCAGGCGATCGCCACGATGCTCGGCGCCCGCGTGGTGCCGATCGCCCGCCGCGGCTACGGCGCTGCGCTCGGCGGCGGCTGCGAGGCGGCACTCGGCCGCTACATCGTCATGGGCGATTGCGACGGCAGCTATGACTTCACCGAGGGCGTCGCGATGGTCGCCAAGCTGGAGGGCGGGTTCGACCTCTGCATGGGAAGCCGCTTCAGCGGCGGGATCGCCCGCGGCGCGATGCCGTGGAAGAACCGCTACATCGGTAACCCGGCGCTAACTGGCATCCTCAACCTGTTCTTCCGGTCCGGCATCAGCGACGCGCATTGCGGTCTGCGCGCGATCCGAAAAGACGCCTTCCAGCGGTTGCGGCTGACCGGTAGCGGAATGGAATTCGCCAGCGAGATGGTCATCAAGGGCGCGCTGCTGAACCTGCGCACGACCGAAGTCCCCGCAACGCTGCTGCCCGACCTGCGCGGGCGCCCGCCGCATCTGCGCCCGTGGCGCGACGGCTGGCGACACCTGCGCTATCTGTTCATGCTATCCCCGACCTGGGTGTTCGGCGTTCCCGGATCGGTCGCCCTCGCGGCCGCCGCGGCGATCCTGCTGGTGGCCGCGCTGCATTCGCTTGGGGTGCTGCAGACGGTGCCGTTCGGCGAGAGCTGGATTGTGATCGGCGCGCTGCTGGCAACGGTCGGGCATATGGCCGGCGTGATGGCGATCGCCTCGCACATCCACGGCGTGCGTGCGGGATACCGGCTGCCCAAGCCGTGGCTGTCCAGACGGCGGCGGCTGCTGACCCTGGAAGGCTGCGTGATCGGCGGCCTTTCGATGATCGGCACCGCGATCGCGACGATGATGGGAGTGGCGGTGTATTGGGGGGCGGCCAGCTTCGCCGCCCTGCCTTCGATCCTGCCGGTAGCACTTGCAGGGGTCACCGCGGCGATCGGCCTGCAGACGCTGTTCGGCGGGTTCCTGCTGGCGGTGATCGGCGGCAACGAAGCCAGCTTCCTCGGCGATGGCGGCGAGCGCCGGGCGTGACCTTCTTCATCCGCCGCACCCTCCGTTACACCCTGGTGTCGATCGGCTGCGCGCTGCTGCACAACGTGGTCCTGATCGTCATGGACGCGTCGGGGGCGAGCGTGATCGGATGTCAGGTGGCGAGCGCGGCGATCCTGCTACCGGTCGGCTTCATCCTACAATCGCGCATCACCTTCGCCTCCGAACGCAGCTGGCGCGGCTTCTTCCGCTATGCCGCTGCGCTATTGACCAATTTTCCGGTCGTGCTGGCGGTACTGTGGCTGGCGCGGGATCAGGCCGGACTGTCGATGTGGATGGCCGCGCCGATCTCGTCCGTCGTCCTGTTCTGCTGGAATTACATGACCAGCACATGGGCGCTGGCGCCGCGAGCAAAAGGACTTCCCGCCCATGTCTGAGCCAGTGCGCATCGGCGTCATCGGCCTCGGCTGGGTCGGCCAGGCGCGTCATCTGCCGACGATTCGTTCCGACCGACGCTTCCGGTTGGTGGGCGTCGCCGACCGGCGAGGCGAGCGGGCGCAAGCCGTCGCCGGGCGCATCGCCGGCCTCCGATCCAGCGAGGGCTCCCGCCTCGATCAGATCGACTGGATCGGCGATGTCGACGCGGTCAGCATCGCGACCGCCCCGATGGCACATCATGATCTGGTGCGCGAAGCGCTCGATCGGGGCCTGCACGTCATCACCGAAAAACCGTTCGCGATGTCGGTCGGCGAAGGCCGGGCGATGCTGGCCGACGCCGAGCGTGCACAACGTTGCCTCGCCGTGGTCCACAATTTCCAGTTCGCGCGGTCGATGCAGCGTCTCAAGCACGATCTGTCAGAGGGCAAGCTCGGCGCCATCCGTGGGCTGCGAGCAGTCCAGCTCGGCAATCCCGCGCGCCGCTTGCCGACCTGGTTCGAAACCCTGCCGCTCGGACTTTTCTATGACGAAAGCCCGCATTTGCTCTATCTGCTGTCGACGATCGCCGGCGACCTGTCGCTGGTGAAGGCGGTCAGCGCGGAAAGCCGCAGCGGCAGCAGCACCCCGGCCCAGATCGACGCCTGGTTCTCGGCGCCCGACGCGGACTATGCGATCACGCTATCGTGCAACTTCGAATCCAGCCTGTCGGAGTGGTATGTGGCCGTGCATGGCGAGCACGGTGTCGCCATCGTCGACATCTTTCGCGACATCTATCTGTTGCTGCCGAACGACGGCGGCCACGGCGCCCGCGAGGTCATCCGCACCAGCGCGAGCGCGACGTTCCAGCACTGGTGGCAGCACATCGCCAGCGGCATTCCTCACCTCGCGGGCAAGCTGCGCTACGGCAATGACGAGGTGTTCGGGCGCTTCGGCCGCGCCGTCGCCGGCGACACCGCAGCGCTGACGCCGATCGCCGCGACGATGGCCCAGCGCATTCTCGAGTTGCAGCATGCCATCATCGATGGCCGCGAAAGGGTATATGCATGAAGATCGACCAGGAACTGCTCGGCGACTTCGTTTCACGCTATCCCGCACAACCGGCGACGGCCTTCTGGCGCGGCATCGAGATCGATGTGCTGGCGAATGCGGATATCCCCGCTGGCCTCGGGCTCGATCTCGGCTGCGGTGACGGCATCCTGACCGACATCCTGTTCCAGCGTATCGGCCGGATCCCTAATCTGGTCGGCATCGATCCCGATCCGCTGGAGACCGCTGCCGCGCGCAGATACGACTTCTATGCGCGGCTGCACACCGTAGGCGGCGACGCGATCCCGGAGCCGGATGCGACGTTCGATTACGTCATCTCGAACTCCGTGCTGGAGCATATCCCCAACCTCGAGCCGGTGATCCGCGAGGTCGGCCGGGTGCTGAAGCCCGGTGGGCGGTTCTTCTACACCGTCCCCTGCCCCGCTTTTCACGACAATCTGGCGGGGTCGATCTTGCCCGGCGCCGACCGCCGAGACTATCTCGCCAAACTGGACAAGCGACTGGCGCACTTCAACTATTTGACCGTCGACGATTGGCAGGAGCTGTGCGGTCGTCACGGCATGCACGTCGACAGCATCACCGGCTACCTCGGGGAGAAGGCAACCCGCCGCTGGGAAACGCTGTCGCGGATGACCGGTGGGCTTCTGCATTCGCTGAGTTTCGGCCAACGCCGGCCGATCGAGATCCAGCGTGCGCTGAAGCTGCGCGAACTTCAAAACCGCGGTGGCTTGCCGCGTCCGCTGGCATCGGCGATCTCGGCGGTAATCGGCGCGGGTCTCAACGGCGAAGACGATGCCACGCAACCGTCGTGCCTGCTGGTGGTAGGCCAGCGCCGATGCGCATCCTGACGGTATCGGCTTTCTACGAGAGCCATGGCGGCGGGATCGAGATCGTCGCGGGTGCGATGGCGCGGGCGCTCGCCGGCCGTGGCCACCAATGCCGCTGGGCGGCTGCCGGGTTCGACGTTGCGCCCGCCGACGCGACGATCGCTGCGGTGCCGCTGCCAGCGTCGGATCCGCTCGAACGATTGACCGGGCTACCCTTTCCGCTTCCGCACCGCGGTGCCTGGGCTGCGCTCGAACGCGAGGTCGTCGCCGCAGACGCGGTGATCGTCCATGACGCGCTCTATGCGAGTTCCCAGCTTGCCGCGCGGTTCGCCCGTCGCCATCGCAAGCCGTGGCTGCTGGTCCAGCACATCGGAGTGATTCCCTACACCAACCCGCTGCTGCGGTTGGCAATGGGCACGGCCAACCGGCTGGTCGCCCGACCGCTCGTTCGGCGAGCACCGCAGGTCGTCTTCATCAGCGATCTCGTGCGTCGATACTTCGCCGCGGACGTGCAGGAGGGGCGGCACGGTCTGCTGTTCAACGGGGTCGACCACCGGCTGTTCCATCCGCCCGAAACTGGGGAGCGCCCTTCATTGCGGCGACAGCTGGGCATCGCCGAGGAGCCACGCCAGCTGCTCTTCGTCGGTCGCTTCGTCGAGAAGAAGGGGCTGGCGACGATGCGCGCGCTGGCGGCCGCGCGACCGGATTGGGAGATCCGGCTGGTGGGCGGCGGCCCGATCGATCCGGTGGCTTGGGGCCTGCCGAACGTCCGCGTGCTCGGCCGTCGATCCCGCGCCGAGCTTGCCGAAGTCTATCGCGCCTGCGACGCACTGGTCCTGCCGTCGGTCGGCGAGGGTTTTCCGCTCGTCGTCCAGGAGGCGATGGCCTCCGGGCTGCAAGTCTTCTGCGGGATGGACAGCGCGGGCGCCGATCCCGCCGTCCAGGGGATGCTGCACGGCGTTCGCGTCGATCCCGCCGACGCTCCCGGTACCGCGGCGCGGTTCGTCGACGCAATCGCGGCCGCACCGAATACCGTGCAGCACGATGCGGCCGAGCATGCCCGCCGGCACTATGATTGGGATCGAAACGCCGAACGGCTCGAGCAGCGGCTGACGCAGCTTACCGGCTGACCCGCGGCCCTCAGCGCCGCACCGGCCTCACGCATTCCCGGCCGATCAGCGTGGCGACCCGGCGGTCGAAGCGGGGGCTCTTCTCGGGCAGATCGAGCGCGAACCCGGCCGCGTGGAAAAAGCCGTGATGGATCAGGGTGACGGTGCCCCGGTCACACAATCGGATCAGTAGCACCGGCGTCATCCGGTCGCTTGCGAAGGTCAGCGGTCGGTTCGACAGATCGGGGCGATTGTTGACCTGATCCACCGCGCTACGCGGCTCTTCGGTATCGATGATGGCGAAGTCGGTCGACTGCCGTTCGATCAACGTCGCCAATCGGGCATAGGGCTGCACGAACAGGTGCGTGGTGACCAGCAGCCAGGCGATGATGGGGACGGTTCCGATCGCCAAGGTTGCCGCCAGCCCATCGGCCCGCGGCCGATCGCTTCGTGCCAGCTCGCAATAGCCATATCCCGCCAGCAACAGGATATTGCCGAGCACGCCGTGCAGATAGCGATAGCCCCAGCCATGGCCCTGATACGGCAGCAGGAACGCCATCGCCCCGATCGTCAGCATCAATCCCGCGAAGAGCGCCAACGCGACGCCATCCCGCCGCCGCAGCGCGGGTGTCGCCAGGATCATGAACGGAACGACGTACGCAGCGTTCCAGCCCACGCTGCGCAACAGGTTATAGATCATCAGCCCGATCGTGCGGGGATCCCGATCCAGCAGCAGCGGCACGACCCGCGTCGCCAGGAAACTCCCTGCCCCGCCGGTGCTGCCGCCGCTGCTCGCGGTCAGCCCAGCCGCGGCCACCACGATCTGCGGCCATTCCAACCAGAACAGCAACGCGGCCGCATAGACCCCTGCATAGAGCGCCGACAGCGCCCGTCGGCGCCGGATCAGCAGCAGCACGACGAAGGGGGCCGCGAAGAACGGGTGGAACACCACTTGATGGATCCCGACCGCGATCGCCCCGACCAGCATCGCCAGCGCGTGGCTCCACCAGCGATCGCGCAGAAAAAGCAGCAGCCATGCCAGGTTCAGGACGAGGTGCGCGGTCATCGCATAGCTGGTCATCGCGTTGACGAGGATCTGGGCGGAGAGGACGTAGCCACCCACCACCACCCATTGCGCGCCGGGGAGGTCGGCAAACAATCGTCGGGCGACGCGCTGGAGCAGGATGAGGCCGATGCCGGCGAGCAGTGGATCGAGCAGAGCCGGATCGGCGATACGGCCGAACGCCGCGCGGGTTGCCGCGTTCACCGGCATGTATGACGACACCAGCGCCGCGTGGCCCGGCACGTCGAGCAGGAAGTCGGGCACCAGCGCCGGCACGAAGTCGCGCCACTGCGCCGCCAACGGCATCGACAACCGGCCACTCCCGTAGACCGCACCGTCGAACGCGACCATCAGCTCATCGCGGGTCAACGGGAAGTCACCCATCACCGCATAGGTGCCCCACCATAAAAAGAGTGCCAGCGCGACGGCCGCCGCGATCACGCCCGACGCGCTCGGCGGCGTCGCGGGAAGACGCCAGTGCCGGCCGAACCGCATTGCGACGAGCCACAGTGCCAGCATCCCGACACCCGCCTGCGCATCCTGCACGACGAAATACCGTCGCGTGACGATCATTTCCTGCGGCGCCGCCAGGATTGCGAGCACGACGGCAAGGCAGATTGCTGCTCGCTTCAGCGCCGCGTTCGCCGGATCGAATGGGCTGGACCTGATAACGCTGACGGGCATGTGTTCAGATAAGCAAAAACGAGAAATACTGCCGGTGTCGTGATTGGGGCCTTCGTGCAGGGGCCCCCAACTTCGAGCTTCGGGTGCAAGTAACTAGCCCATCGACCACCAAGGCAACCACGGAGATGGCGATTGCCCAATATAGTGGCGTCAACACTGCAACAGCTACGATGTGCTTGGCTTTCATCATGTCACCCATCGTGCCATCGACCGGCAAGCGCAACGAGCTTGAACACGCTAGCGGCTTTCCAAAAAGGCTCATGTCGCATCTAGTCGGCGCACGCCTTGGTGACAAAGGGAGTGTCCGCATCTGGGCGGAAGCGGACTGGCCGCTTTCGGGCCCGGCTTGATCGTGTCGTACAATGCTGAATTTCTAACGTAACGTTTGTCGCGGCTTCTGCGGCATACGGACCGTTGAGTCTGATGGTTCGCAGCCGCTCTTCGATGGTGGTACGCTGGATCGATGACCGCAATCTACGAACACCTCTCCGACTTTTTCAAGGCGGTGATTGCCGAGGAAGTTCTGCTTCCGGGCTCGGCTTCTGCCGACACGAAGATGCGGCAGCTCATTGCGCTGACGCAGAACAGCAACCTGTCAAACCGGGACTGGGCGACGACGCTTTCAGGATCGGAAGAAGCTGACACGCCCGAGATACGGCAGGCCCTGTTATCGGCCGTATTGCTCGACCTGTAATGAAACGACCGGCAGTCTAGCGCCTTGCCGATCGCCTCGGCGATTACACTTGCGCTGACGCCCTCCTCCAACGCCGGTTCATCGGCTCGGCGCGTGACCGATCTTGTGATCCGCCCAGGCGATGAAGTGGTTCATGTTCGGGGCGTCAGTGTGGCCACCCTCATGTTGCCGCCAGGCGAGCTCACCGTCGAGCAGGTCAGTGCCCTGAGGCGGCAGCATCGCCGTGCTGTAATCGTGGCCGCGGCCCAGATCGTGCGCGCCGAGCAGCGTCCACGCGCGACCGGCGGCGATGGTCGCCATGTAGCTGCCCTGCTGATCAAGCCAGTTCGCGTCACCCTTCTCAGGCACTCCATAGCTGACGAAGGCGAGCCGCGGTGCCACCAAAGCCAGCAGCTCGTGCGCGTCCACCGGCAGATCGGCTGCCGTCTTGCGGCCGAGCCGTCCCCGTTCGGTGCCGTATTGGAGGAAGTTGCCTGCCATCCAATGGTAGCCACCGGTCCCCGTCAGATTTTCAACCGCCTCGCCGAAATTGCGCCGGTGTGGTTTGACGCCGCCCTCCCCTGACGACCCAATCAGAACCATCGCGAAGCGCTCGTCGAACGCAGCCGTTACCAACGCCGCCTTGCCCCAGCGCGACACGCCTTCAATGCCGACATGCGAGACATCGACCTCCGTACGGGTGCCAAGATAGTCGAGCAGCCGGCTCGCCCCCCAGCCCCAGGCACGCAGCGCCCCCCATTGCTCGGGCGTGCGCGGCGCACCTTTGTTGACGAGGCCGATGATCCCCTCGCGCAGCCCGGCGCCGGTATCGGGCTGGATGCTGGCTGTGTCGAGCAGCGCGACACCCCAGCCGGCGGCGATCAGCTTGGTCACCCGGTCGTCGTCAGGTGGCGGCGAGAAGAAGCCGCCCGGCTTGACGAACTCGAACCCAGGATGCGCGGCAAAGATCGAAGCGAAAGAAGGATCACGCGCGATCAACGTCGCCTTCAGCGCGCCGTCGAGCCGCGCTGCCTCCGTGGCGCTGGGCTGGGTGGGCGACGGATAACGTGCCGGTCCGAACATCACCAGCAACGGCACGGCGGCCTTCGCGTTGGCCGGCAGCAACAAGGTCACGCGGATATCGACCGCGATCGCCGGCGTCGCACGATCATCGACATGGCCGACAAGCTGCTCCGCCACCACTGGCCCGCCGCCGAAATACTCGTGATCTGTTGTGTCGATCCGCCAGGTTACGCTGGGTACGCCCGGTGGAATGCGGCCATAGACATCGCGTTCGAATAGCCGAATCAGCTCGGGCCGACGCTGTTGCCGCCACATCGCCGCGGTTGTCACCGGGCGGCCATCCGTCATCTTCAGTAGCTCCGGCCAAACGGGAAAAGGGTTCGCCTTCCCCGGGTCATAATTCGCCGCATCCGGCGCGATCGGATCGCCGTTCGCTCCAGGGCGCAGCTGCGTAATACCCAGCTGGTGCATCATGTCGGCATGATCCTGCTCCGCCGTCCAGGGCTCCGCCGCAAACGATGTCGCAGCCAAAAATGCCGTGAACGCTGCACCACAGACACGCCTGCCGATCATAGCCGCCTCTTCGTCGCTGCATCGATGCCTGGTACTGGCGATGCTACCCACAGCTATCGTACAGCGCGCATCAAGCGGCAAGCGTGAGCGTTGTCAGTCACGCGGCGACTGGATGCCGTAGATGCCAACCGTCGGCTCGCGACGCGGTCGTCGAACGGTCAGAGGCCGCTGCGACCCACAATCCGCCATTCAGGGCGTGACATGCCCTTCCCTACACCGGTCACTTGTTCATCTCGGTTTGACGACACGTTGAGGTCACTGATGGGCAAGCTGAATTAAGCGGGAGGGCGAGCTTCAGATAGCCAGCACGGAGGTGGCCATCCTGAGTGGAAGACATCGCCGTTGCAGTAGGTCGCACGGGCTGGCTGCTCACCTAGAACGAACGTTGCGGCTTTGCTCACGCTCAAGCCGGCTCCAGCGTGCCTCGATAGGCTACGATCATTCCGATCAGCGGCACCACTATCTCGACGTTGAAGGCGAAGGTTCCGTCCTGGTCCATCTCGAAGCTGTCGCCGCGCGGCAGGAGCCAGTGCGGCATTGGCATCCCTGCTAGTGACCAACGCCTCGGGACGAACAGGAGGCGTCCCTCCTCGATCACCAACGCGAGGGCGAACGAGGCGACGCCGAACCGCTCCACCAACAGATGCTGGTCCTTACCGGTGCCGCATGTCTGCTCGGACGAGAAGGATTTGCCTCCAAACGTCCGCGTCCAGCGCTCGACGCCGTCCGATCGACCAAAGGTGACGGAGACGGGCACGCTCGATTCGGCCCGGGGAAAGCCGATCAGCGCCGCGACCAGCCTCGCCAACGGATTGCGACCACGTCGGATGCTGGCAACCCCGTTCCACCGGTCGCTCTCGGTGCTGTCATGCAGTTGCCGGACGCGGGGCGGCAGGTCCGTGAACACCGGACCCAAAATTTGCCGATATAGCGCGTCAGCGGGTTCGTTCTGCCGGAAGCCGGTAACGATGCGGCGTCCGGCAAACAGCGCATTGTAGTCGGCAAGCTCCAGCGCCCGAACGCCCGAACGTGCGCCTGCCGCGGGACGCTGGCCCGCCAACAGCTTGCGGACGATCGCCTCCACCGCCATCGATGGGATGAAAGGGCCATCATCGCCTTCGGCCAGGAGGTGCCAGCTACGCTCGATCGACTTGCCGTTCGCGGTGCCTTCGGCGCGAACGAACATGCCGCCGCGATGCTCGCCGAACCGCATCCTGTTGAGCACGGCATAGAACAGGCGGGAGAACGGAACCATCGTTGGGAGACGGAACCGTGCCCTTGCTCGCGCCAGAACATTGAGGACGCGGTGCAGGATCTCGGGGACGGGCCCGGCCCCCATCCAGATGTCGGTCATCGTCGGGTATTCGGGTGGGATGACCTGCAGGTCAGGAACGTCGACCAGCGAGAAGTGGATGTTGCGCAGCGGCAACCGGCCGGGCACGGCAACGGTGTAGCGCATGCTTTCCGCCAGTCCGGTGCCGAACGCCGCCTTTCCCCCTCGCTGCAGTTTCACCGGCGCGCCGGCATAGCCGATCACCGCGCGCATGACATTGAGGCCGATCCCGGCATACGGCGACGGCGCGATACCTCCCTCGACAGAGGTAATGTCCATCGTCTTCGTCATTTCGCGGAGAACAGCCGCGGTGAGCACCGGAAAGCTGCTGACTCCCGAAAGCGCAAACACACCCGCCGTCTTGGCCCTTTCCTTGAATTCCGGCACGCCGACGACGAAATCGGCGGCGTCGGCGAAATCCAGATAGTCGACGCCGGCATCGATACAGGCCGAGATGACCAGGTAACCATCATTCCCGTAATCCTGGAACGGTCCGGATGCGTCGACGATGAGATCGGGACGCTGGGCCTGCAACCCCGCGACAATGTCGGCACGGTCGAGCGCAAGTGGATGCACGCGTGCCTTTCCCGTCCATGCGGCGCAAAATGCCTTCGCACGACCAAGGTCACGACCGCAGATGCCAAGATCGATTTCGGCGAGATCGGACAGCAGCGTGGCCAGTCGACCGCCAAACACGCCATAGCCGCCCAGGATCAGAATCCTCATCGGCGCGACCAGCTCAGCGTGTTCACAACAGCCTGTCTCGAAAGTGCGGTGACGGCACCCAACATGTCGCCCGTTTGCCGAACAGGCGATAGCGATTGCGCGCTACCCAGCGGTACACGTAATCGCGAAGAAAACCCGGCACTAGCCGCAAGACGCTCAGGATGCGCCAGGGCAGACCGAGGCCTTCATAGATGGCAAGCACAGCGTCACTGTCTTGGCGAACCCGACTTCCCTCAATCAACAGAATGCTGATCGGGTGACGCGGGTCCATCCCGTGCTCACGGTACAAGGCCGAACCAAGCTCGCCCTGCATAGACGCCAGGCGAAATATTCCGGCCTTGTCATGGCTCAACACGAACTGCGCATTGGTGGAGCACAGCACGCATTCAGCATCGAAGAGGATGATCGGGCCGCCTGATGGGTTGAGCATCCCGCCTCACTAGTTGAGTTCGCCGTAACTTTCCATTCGCAGCGATCCTGCGCCACAGCACCGGATGAGCCAAGGCTTATACAAAGGCGAATTGCCCGCCTCGGCCGACGAAGATTGACGATCGCATCCCGGAAGCCGCTTTCCGGAAGCCTGTTCGTGCTTCCGCTGTGACCCATGATCCGTCATTCGCGGAGCCATTGCGGGCGCCCATCGCCAAAACTTAACCATCGTCCAAGGCTTGCCTGGAAGTTGCGGCTTGTTCACCATAGGGGCATGGCCTTCCTTGACCGATCGTCACGAAATTGGGGCGCGCTCGTAGCGACCGTCTGCGCGATCCCAACAATGTTTGTCTGGGTGCTTGTTGAGATGGTGGGCGGCAGCCTGGCTTGTGAAAGCATTGATGGGCCATGCGCAGCGACTCTCGCCGTTTTCTTTGCTGGTGTCGTAGCGATTGGAGTGATCGGATCCACTCTAGGCTGGACGATCAACTGGATCGTTAAATTGGCACGTCGCGGCCGCTAGCTAAGCAAGCGTCGACACAGGACCAGAAGCCGAGCTCCCTTCCTACCACCCCTGCCCACCATCTACGCCTGCCAAGACAGCTTCGGTCGCCGCACATGGTCGCCCTGAAAGGGTCCTGCCCGTCAGCCTTAATAAAGAGGGGGTGTCAGCCTGATCAGCACGCTGCAATGTTAATTCCACCACGTGGAAGCTCGTGACGAAGTCGTGGCGTTAGTACCAAACGGCGGTCCTATACTTGAAGATATACGCTCGACCAAATTGGTGATGCGGCAAGCCTTTCGATCGTTCATCTTTTACATCAAAAGGAATGAACTTCTCGCCTACATCTGCGACGTCGAGTTTCTGCCTCCGAGATTCGGTCGCCACTTCGTAAAGATCGTGTAGCGAGGTGACATCCGAGCGAGCTGGGAGAAATGACACTCGCGGTCCTGCGAGCGGTGCTGGTTGCTTCGACGCGCCGCCGTTCGCGCTCCGCAATTGGAGCTGAACAATGCCGTTTATTTCCGTTAGCGAAGCCAATGCCCGTCGTGCCAAAGCAGCCGCAGCAGCCCAGGTGGATCAGCAAAATGCGACACCGCTCCCAAACTCATCAAACCGAGATGGAGAGCCAAACCAATCGTCTGAACCTTCCTCCATGCAGCCCGCAAAGCGTCGCGGCCATGCCCTCAAGAGTGATGACGGAAAGTGGCTGCCAACCGGCCCTGGACCTGGCTGGTGCAATCCGCCGCTTGAAAGCCGATTCCAGAAGGGCGGCAGAGGCGAGCCCGGCCGACCCAAGGGATCCGTCAGCCACGATCGCGTGATGAAGAAACTCCTCGTGCAGAAGCGCACCGTGCGTGTCGATGGGAAGGAGACGAAGATCGCGGCTCACGAACTAATTGTCATGACAACGGTAAAGGCGGCTGCCGAAGGCAAGGACCGCGATGCCCGCAAATACGTGCTTAGCGAGGCAGCGAGGCTGTTAAGCGAGGGCAAAAACCGCGCCTGCGCATCAAGCCTCTGAGCTCAACGCCAGTGATGCGCTTTCGCTCGCAGAGCTTCGCCTTGAAATCTGAGAGGACGTGCTGCGCGAGCTGAGTAAGGAACAGGGAGGTGAGCAATGATCTCTCCCGCTCTCCTGCACAAACAAGCCTTCAAGTACTTCGTCCGTGCAGTCTTTCGCCAACTTCATCCCAATCAGCCGTCATTGGAACTCACCTGGTACATGCAGGCGATGTGTCACGCGCTTGAGCAAACAGCCTCGGGCGCTTGCCGGCGTCTCGTCATCAACGTGCCTCCACGGCACGGCAAATCGATCACCGCCGCCGTTGCGTTTTGCGCCTGGATCCTTGGCAAGGATCCGTCGGCCAAGATCCTGGTCGGCACCTACAATGAAGACCTTGCCCGGCCTCATGATCGTCAGCTGAAATCGATGATGGAGAGCGCAGAATACCGCGCCGCGTTTCCGGCAACCGTCATCGATCGCAAAACCACGCGCCAGCTCGAACTGCGCACCACCGCTGGCGGCTTCAGAATGGCAGTGACAACAGGCGGAAGCGCAACCGGGTTTGGCGGCGATTACATCATCCTCGACGATTGCATGAAAGCGCAAGATGCGGGGAGCGAAGCAGAGCGGATCAGGGTTCGGGATTGGTATCGCGGAACCATCGGTACACGCCTCGACAACAAGGGCGAGGGCGTCATCATTTCGATTCAGCAGCGGCTGCACGAGGATGACCTCACGTCCTAAATTCTCGACGCGGGCGCCACCCACTTGAACCTCCCTGCGATCGCGCAAAAACCAGAGCGTATCTTGACCGGCCTGAGCAGCTATCATGACCGCCAACCTGGCGATCTGCTTAATTCGGAGCGCGAGAACCTGGAGACGCTGAACGCGCTTAGTCGCGAGCTTGAGTAATCTGTTTTCGGGCCACAATGGCTGCAAGACCCATGACCACCTGAGGGTAACATCGTTCGGCTTGAATGGTTTTCGCGATACGACGCGATGCCGGAGCGGCACCGCTTTATCAAGGTCGTACAAAGTTGAGATACGGCGTTCAGCGCCGAGCCTGGAAGTGCGTATTCTGCCTGTACGACATGGGGGTATTGCGAGGGGCGCTGGTATCTGCTCGAAGTTACACGCGAGCGTTTAGAGTATTATGATCTAAAGCGACGATTCATCAGCCTCTACCGCAAGTGGAAGCCTGACCGCGTCTTGATCGAAAAGGCATATAGCGGCGAGGCGCTCGTGCAAGATCTACGGGCCGAGGGTCCGTTCCAACCAATTTTGTGTAAGGTGAGAGGGTCCAAGGAAGAGCGTCTGCGCGCGCAAACTGGCCAGATGTAATCGGGTAAGATCGTGCTGCAAAAAGAGGCCGTCTGGCTCGAGGAATACCTACCCGAACTTTATGGTGCACCTAGTTGCCGGTATTGGGACCAGGTTGATAGGTCCACCCAGTTTCTTCATTATGCGCAGACACGACAGGGCTGGATCGATCAAGACGTCGACTCGGTGAGCGGTCGAGAGCTGACGATCAGACGACGGCAGTCGATCAATCGGCGATAATTGTAGGATGCCAAGTGCCGCGGTGTGCGATTAGGCGCGGCATGCTCAAGCGGCGGGACGTGGCGGTCGCTACCCCGATGTGATGGCGGTGACGACCACCTTGCGAACATTTAGAGCCTGTTTGCCGCCGTCCGCAACCTGCCACCCATTCATACCGGTTCCGCCCACCCGCCTGCCGCTAAAGCGGCATCTCGTTGCCGAAAGGTTGAACGGCAAAAGCGACCAAGCATGCAGTAAGACGTCGCAAAATTGCCTCTGAATTTGCCGGTTCGGCGGGCGATATTTACGACACCGGCGTCACCTGACGATTCCGCGCTCGTCCGTTGTGCAAATATCAGCACATTTGTCACCAGCTTGCCACAGATGTGGCAGTACTAGATCATTGCGGGAAGGTACGAGCTCTTGCTACCTAGCTGACGCCCGCTTTCCACCGGATGCTGGCATCTCTCTCATGGACACTACGCAAAATATTACGTGTTTCACATGGACCAAGTGGAACTCTGATCTTGGGGTCGAAGATCTTTTCTCCACGATCGCGTGTATTCTTGTGGTGTGACATACCGCTAATATTGCTCTGCCTCTAGTCTATCACTTTGGGCAGTCAATGGTTCGCTTGGGTCAGCGCGCTTGTTATTTGTAGGCCGCAACAATCGCCTATCGAGTCGACGATTTGCGTGAATGAAGTCACTGATAGGCTGGCGGTTCCGACTAGCAGCCCGTCAACGCCTACCACGCGGCCGATCAACCCCGCGCTGGCCGCATTCACCGAACCACCATAGAGGATCGGGATCGGGTCTGCCTCACTGGGATACAAGGCAGAAAGCGTGGATCGGATCGCGTCCGACATTGCATTGATCTGCTCGTCGGAGGGCCTGACGCCGGATCCAATCGCCCATACGGGCTCGTAGGCGATGACAATCGATGTTCCGGCAAGTGGGCGCGGCAACACGCTGCGAAGGCTTTCGCGAACGGCCTGCTCAGCGACGCCTCTCGCCCGCTGGTCGGCTGTTTCGCCGCAGCAGACCACCACCGTCAGCCCCTCATCGGCCGCGCGCAGAATACTGGCCGCGAGCGCGGCGTCCGTGTAACCGCTTCGCGAGCGCTGCTCGCTATGCCCCAATATCGTGAAGCGCGCGCCCGCGTCGCGGACCATCTCCGCGGATACGCTGCCGGTATACGCGCCGGACACCGCCTCATGAACCTCCTGGGCTCCGATGATCAGGCTGGGTGCCGCGGCATGCGCCGGGGCGATCAACGTGTGCGGGACCGCTATCCCGACTCCTACGTCTCGCGTCTGGTTGGCGAGCGTTGCGACCGCGGTCAGTATCGGCAACATCGCCTGAGTGCCGTTCATCTTCCAGTTGCCGATTAGGAGCTTGCCGCCCCTGCCGGTGACGTCAAGCCAGCCTGGCGTCGCGCATGCGGGAGCGGCTCCGGCGTTCACGTTCTACGGATCGCCTCGGCTTCGGCCGGGTCGAGCAGCCGTGGCCTCTCGTTGCGCAGCAGGAGCATCAGTCGGGCCGTCTGCTCCAACTCCTCGATCGCCCATCCCGCCGCTTCTAGAGACTGATCCGCCACGACGGGCCCATGGTTGGCGAGCAGAATCGCACCGAATGCACCGTCCAGCGATCGCAGGGCGTCGGCGACCCGCGGATCGCCTGGTCGGTAATAGGGAACCAGTGCTGTACGGCCAACCCGCATCAAAGAATACGCGGTAAGCGGCGGGAACACATCCGCATCATTGATGCCGGGTAGCATCGACACCGCCACCGAATGAGTGGAATGCAGATGAACGATCGCCCGTGCCGAACGCCGCGTCCGGTAAACCGCTTCGTGAAGCGGCATCTCCTTGGTGGGAGCTGGACCTTCGATCAAACGTCCGGAGACATCGAACACGCTGAGCGCGGCAGGATCGAGCGCCCCGAGAGAAACGTTGGTCGGTGTCACGATCATGCCGCCGTCATCGAGCATCACACTGATGTTGCCCGACGCCCCGTGCGTGTAGCCGCGATCGAACAGCGAGCGTCCTACCTTGCAGATTTCCTCGCGAATCGATGAAGGGTTCATTGACGGCCCTCGATTACAGCCAGCGCATCTTTGAAGAAGTCCTCGCCACCAAAATTTCCGGATTTCAACGCCAGTGCCAAGTCGCCCGCATAGAGCAATGGCACGCCGGGGGCGATAGATCGTCCGACCGAGAGAGGTCCGGGTGCAAGTCGTTCGACGACGGCACCCGATGTCTCGCCTCCCGCCACGACAAGGCGCCGCGTCCCCCGCGCCACTGCGTCCGCTGCCAGATCGGCGATCAGTCTCTCGACCATAGCGGCGACTATCCCGGCATTGCTCTCGTCACGCGTCAATCCGGCGGGGGCGACGGTCGAGTAGATCAGCGGTGCCGCAGCGGCGTGCCGCACGGCGAAGGCGCGGGCCTCCTGGTCGACCGGTTCGCCTGCCATCAGACGCTCCACGTCGATCGCATGGGATGGCGCGTCGGTCGCGTATCGCGCCACCTGGGCGTTGGTAGCTGTCGAACAGCTACCCGCCAACAGGATGGCTGGGCCGCTCACGATGCGGTCGTCCGCGACGGCCGCTCCGATCATGCCAGCTTCGCGAAAGTTATCAGGCAGGCCTTGCGCGATCGCGGAACCGCCAGTCACCAACGGTGCGTCCCGAACGGCACGCCCGATCGACCGGAGGTCCATGTCGTCGATCGCATCCACGACTACCAGCCCCTTGACCTCGTCCAGCGCGCGTCGCACCGCATCGGCACCTTGTCGCACGGTCGCGAGCGCAACATGCGCGATCGCCCCGCGCGACTGTGCCGCGAGCCATCGGCGGATGTCGCTGTCGGTCATCGGGGTCAGCGGGTGGTGGCGCATCCCGCTCTCAGAGAGTAGTTGATCGCCGACGAACAGATGCCCGTGGTACAGCGTGCGCCCGTTGGCAGGGAAGGCTGGACAGACCACGACGCCGCGCGCGCCCAGCGCCAGCGCCAGTGCTTCCGCCACCGGACCGATGTTACCCTGCGCCGTCGAATCGAAAGTCGAACAATATTTGAAGAGGATCTGACGGGCTCCCGCGGCACGCAGTGCCTCAAGCGCCGCAAGCGATCGAGCCACCGCTTCGGCTACGGGAACCGACCGCGTCTTCAACGCGACCACGCCGGCATCTTCGCGGCACGCGGCCACGTCTTCGATCGTCGGCAGCAGCGCCGTCCGCATCCCAGCACCAGCAAGTATGCCGGCAACGTCGCCTGCCCCGGTGAAATCGTCGGCGATGACTCCCAGGATCATGCCGCCACGCTCCATGCCGAGATCGCTTCGGCGACGGCTTGGGGCGCTTCGAGTGGTAGGAAATGCCCGGCGTCCCGGATCATGGTCAATTTGGCATTCGGTCCGCTGGCTGCGGTAACGTAACGCTCATGGGGACAGAAGCGATCGTTCTCGCCGGCCAGCACGAGCAACGGAACGGGCGAGTTCTGGGCGACGCCGCGCAGGTCCGGACGCGCGATGTTCATCTCGGCCTGCATCGCATGTGCATCGTGCCCCGTCGCAACCGCCATGTCACCGACGAGCTTGCAGATGGATGGATCGTCACTGTCGCTCCACGACGGCCAATGCTCCGCGACGTATTCCGCCATGCCTTTTTCCTGAGCCTCGGCGACCCGCGCTCGGCGAAGTGATGCTGCCTCGGGTGCGTCGGGATGCGCGTTGCCTGCGATCAACACCACGGCCTCTAACCGCGCTGGCGCCCGCCGCAACATCTCCAGGACGACGAACCCGCCGAGAGAGAAGCCCACCCCTATGAAGTGCGGCGGTGCGGCGGCGAGCGCCTCATCCGCCAGTGCTTCAACCCTGGCGTGGCGTCCAAGCTCGACAACCTGCGCGCGCATGGATGGAAGACGGGCGCGTAGCGGCCCGAACAATCGCCCGTCACACAGGGTGCCGGGCACCAGCACCGCGTCGCCGATCACCGCTCCACGGATCCGCGCGCCTGTGTCACCGCCCTCATCATCGCCGCCCGCAGCAGGGCTGCGTCGTTGCCAGGGGTGACTAGATCGAAGCCCTCCTTCACCCGGCCCGCCGCCGCCGCGCCGTCGCTGCAGAAGATCCCGGCGATCAGTCCGGCCGCGACGGTTTCCTCCCGAATGTGCTCAATCGCGTCGCGGACGATCGGCTCGCGTGTTTCGTTGGCGGGGGCGTGACCCAGAGCGAGCGCAAGATCGTTGGGTCCGACGTAGATGCCGTTCAGACCCGGCGTCGCGAGGATAGCGTCGAGATTCTCGAGCCCTTCGCGGGTTTCGATCATCGCGAGCACCAGGATCTCGCGATTGGCGCCGGCCAGGTAATCGGCACCACCGTACAGCAGGCCGCGCGCAGGACCGAACGATCGGCTTCCCTCGGGCGGGTACCGACAGGCGGCGACCAACGCACGCGCGTCGGCCGCAGTCGAGATCATCGGACAGATGATCCCGTAGCTGCCTGCATCAAGCCAGCGCATTATCTCGGCGGCATCGAGCGCAGAAGGCCGCACGAGTGGAATGGCCGATGTCGTCGATATCGCCTGAAGCATCGCCAGCGCAGTCTCGAAGCCGACCATGCCGTGCTGCGCGTCGACGGTCGCGGCATCGAAACCCTGATGGGCGATGGACTCGGCGGCATAGGCCGATCCGATTGACAGCCAGGCGTTGACGATCGGCTTGCCTGCGGCCTTAAGGCTACGAAGCGAGTTGGTGCGCATCGCTCAGGCAGCTGGCAGGAGCGCGACGGGCGCGAGGTATCCGTTCGGATCGTGAGCGATCCCTGCGGCCCTCGCGGCGACGACGATGTCGGGGTGCCAGTCTATTACCGGTCGCGCATCTCCTGCGGTCGTCACGCTGACGAGAACCTCCCCGCGCTTCGACGCGCACAACGTGCGCCAGCAGTCCGCGGGGATCGAGAAGGTTGCCCACGGTTCGGCCACAGCCGATGTCGCATCGTCGTCTAGGCCAAGCTCGACCTCAAGGGCGCCTTCGCGAACGATCAGCACCTGCTTGGAGGCGAGCCGGAATGGCCCGACCTGGGCGCCCGCTGGTATGCGCAGCCATTCGAGCGTGAACCCGTGGGGGTTTGTGATCTTGGCCTCGGCGTTGCGGTCCTCGGACATGCCCGCGCCGATCACCGGCGCAAGCATGCTGGAGTGCCCTGGCAGTACGTGGTCGAGGAGCGCGTGCTCCGACCAGACTAGTTCGTCCTGCGTGACCATCCGCGCGCGCATGTCGTCAGGCGAATAGGCCCGCATCGTCGCGATCACCTCCGACGAGAGCGGCACGATGAGATCGTCTCCGCCGGGCTTGGGCGCTCCCAAAGCCGTATCGACCATCATGTTGTCGCGGGTGAGATACAGTCCGTGAGCCGCAGCGGTCTCCAGGATGTTCGGGTGCCACACCACGCCACCCGACTCGTCGCGGCCGAGCAGCGTGAAGATCCAGCTGTCGTCGGGTCCTGTGTTGGTGAACCCGCGGAAGATCCAGGTCGGGATGGACAGGACATCGCCTGCTCTCCCGGTGATCTCGCCATCACGACCGTCCGGTCCCCAGCGGAACACCCATTCCCCGCGGTACACCATGAACACCTCGGCGGTGTAGTGCATGTGCAGATTGTTGGTGACCCCGTGGGGCATCGCAGCGACACCGAGGGCGAACCCATGCGGCTCGGCCAGATTGACGAACTGCTCGCTCGACTGGGTCACGCCTGCGCCAATGATCGAGTAATTGACCTTGCGGTCCGATCCCGGGATCTTGCAGTCGATGAAGGCCAAGGAGCAAGGCACGAGGTCCTCGTACCGGATCAGTCTGTCCGCCGCGACCGGCACGCTCGTGTTCATTCCAGCTCCGACCTCTCCGGTCGCCGCACCGCACGACAACCTTGCTAGGAACTATCAGTGCATTCGGATGCACACAAGCCGCGTCGTTCCAAAGATAGAGGAATGACCTATATGCTGCTGCGGAGGCGGGAACGGTGATGGCGCGCAGGTCGACGAAGATGACGGAGGAGCGGCCTACATCGGGCGTGGGCACGACGGTGACGTCGTACGATGTCGCGCGGCATGCAGGCGTCTCGCAATCGGCCGTTTCACGCTGCTTCACGCCGGGGGCGAGCGTATCGCCGCGCACGCGCGATCGGATCATGAAGGCGGTCGACGCGCTCGGATATCGGCCGAACATGATCGCACGGTCTTTGATCACGAAGCGCTCGAACTTGATCGCCGTGATCGTCGCCAACCTTGGGTTCAATCCGGAATTCACCGGCACCCTCAGCCGCCTCTTCGCGGCGCGCGGCCTCAATCTTCTGTTCTACACGCTTGATCGGGAGGACGATGCCGACAGGGTGATCGAGCAACTTTGGCAATATCGGGTAGACGGCGTCGTCAGCGCGGCGCGCCTTTCGGAACGCCACATCGAGCAGATGACCAAGCGGGGCGTGCCGGTGGTCTTTCTGAACCGGGTCTACGACACGATCCCGGTCAACAGCGTCTGCTGCGATCAGGCCGAAGGCGAGCGGTGGCTGGTCGATCGACTATGGGCGGCCGGACATCGGCGCTTCGGCATCGTCGCGGGCCCCGACGCCTCGATCGTCAGCAGGCAGCGTGTGACTGGAGCAAGCGACCGATTGGCGACGCTCGGTGGCGATCCGCCCCGGCTCGCAATCGGCGACTTCACGTACGATGGCGGCCGCGCCGCCCTGCGTGCTCTTGCGGTAGGGGGAAGCGGCATGCCCGAGGCGGTCATCTGCGCCAACGACATGATGGCGCTCGGCTGCATCGACGAGGCCCGTCATGGATTTGGGCGACGGATCCCTCAGGACCTTTCCATCGTGGGCTTCGATGGCTCAGCACCGGGTCGATGGGCCAGCTATGATCTGACGACCGTTCGCCAACCTACCCACGTCATGATCGAGGCGGCGATCGACATGCTCGTAACTCGCATAGAGGATCCCTCCACGCTGACTGAAAAGCGGGTGTTCTCTGGCGAGCTGGTGATTGGCGGCTCCGCAACTATCGCCTGACGCTTGACGGCTTCCCCGCTTCGCCGCATTCGGATGCAACATGCCGAAGGATAGCAAATGACCGTCTTCGATCCGCTCGCCGACCTTGACCCTTCCGCTTATGCGCCGTTCCGCGACCCTCGCGACTACATCCTGAGCTGGACCGACCAGATCTGGATCGAGAAGGGTCTCGGCCGTCTGGGCGAGCACTATGCCGACGACATCAAGGTCCACACGGCGTACGGCGAGACCTACGACTTTGGCCATGTTCTGATGAACAGCGTTCAGAAGATGAGTGCCTTTCCCAACGGCGGCGGCGGATCGGGCGAGGACGTCGTCTGGGAACAGCGCGGTCGTGGCGGCTTCATCAGTTCGCACCGGGTGCTGAAGACGGGGACTCATCTGGGCTATTGGAACTACGGTCCCCCGACGGGCCGCAACTGGGTGTCGCGGACGATCGCGCACTGTCTCGTGCAGGACGGCAAGGTCGTCGAGGAGTGGCTGGTTCGCGACGAGTACGCGGTGCTCCAGTCCCTCGGGATCGATCCGGAGCAGGTCGCCGCCGACATGGCGAGCGCTTCTCCTGTCACCGGCGAGACGATGGCGATCGCGGACGACGCCGGACCCTTCGCCGGTCGCTACCCCGACCCCGCCCGTGTCGGCGTGTCGGGGGCCCGCCCGGAGCGGTTCGATGACCTGTGCAACATGATCGTCGCGATGTACGACGAGGTCTGGAACCGCCGCCGCTTCGACCGTGTGCCGGCGTACTGCGATCCGAAGGTGGTCTGCCACACCGTCAGGCTGCACCGTGCGCAGGCCATCGATGCCTACCAGCAGCAGATCATCGATCTGCTCGCCGTGTTTCCCGACGGACGCATCGAGGTCCGCGACCTGGTAGTCTGTGACTCCCCGGAGCTCGGCACCCGCATCGCGGCGATCTGGGTCCTGCACGGAACGTATTCGGGCGTGCCGCTCTACGGCCCCCCCACGCGGACGCCGGTGAAGGTGCTCGGCGCGACCCACTTCGAGATGCGTGACGGGCGCATCCTGCGCGAATGGCGCCTGTTTGACGAGATCGCCGTCATGGCGCAGATCATCGGCGCGCGCGGCGCGTCGGCGTAGCTCATCCGCAACCGGGGCGCCCTCGACGAAGGCGCCCCTCTTTCCCCCAATTACGTCATCAGAAGTTGAACTTGAGGCGAACACCGTAGTTGCGCGGGAGCCCCCAGTTCGCCTGCTGCAGACCATCTCCACCGGTCTGCGTACGCTGGTTGAGCATCTCGTCCTCGATGTTCTCGACGAACCCCTCGAGGCTCCAATTACCCTCAGCGGGCGAGAAGCCGACGCGAACGTCGGTCTGCGTGAAGCTCGGCTGGAACCCCGACCTGTCGTAAGGAAGCCCGCCGTGTGCGAAGTAGGAGTCGCTGTAGCGCATCTGCACCTGCGGAGTGATCGTCCCGAAGCCGACATCCAGCGCGTAGCTGGTCGCGACGGAGAAGGTGAACTCGGGCGTGTAGGGAGGGCGCTGGCCGCGGAGGTCGATGAAGCGGTTGGCCGGCACCGCGCCGTTGAAGACCTGGAAGCCGCCCGGCAGGTTGATGCCGAAACGCCCGTAGACCGCATCGATGTACGAACCGCCGAACGAGATCCGCCAGGCTTCGACCGGTAGCAGCGCGCCTGACACCTCAACGCCGCGGGCCTTCAGCACGCCGCCATTGGACGATAGCGTGATGAACGAGCCGACGTTCGCTGGGTTCGGTATCTGGAAGGTGGTCGCGAGAGCCGAGTAGCGGACATCGTACACCGCGACGTTCAGCTCGGCTCGGCGTTCCCAGAAGCGGCTTTTCAGGCCGCCTTCGAAGGAGCGGGACTTCTGCGGCTGGGTGACGGTGCCGTTCTGGTTCATGACGCCCGACAGGAAGCCGGTCGACGCGGTGCCGTAGAGCAGCACGTCATCTGCGACGTCGAACTCGGCCCCGGCCCGCCAGGTCACGTTGTTGAACTTGGCGCGAACCCGGCTCCGGGCGGTCGCGGTGAGATCGTTGTACGGGAAGACGGCCGTGGGCTCGTCGGGCGGGCTGGCCGGGTTGATCGGCCCGACATAGGCCGCGTTGCCGTTCAGCGCGCGCTTGGTCTCGGTATTGTAGCGAGCGCCTCCGATCACGCGCAGTCGGTCGGTGATCGACAGGGTGGCCTCGCCGAATGCGCCGATGTACGTGCTGGTGATGAACTGGGTGTTGTTAGACGCCGAGTTGATGACGTTGGCGAGCGACACCAGCGGCGTGCCGATCTGCACCGGCAGAACGACCCCGTTGGTCGATGTCGCCGTGGGCCGTGCCGCGAGATTGTCGAGCGTGTGCCGGAGCGAGGAATAGGAGAACAGGATCTTGTCGGTCGAGTAGTAGCCGCCGACCGTCGCCTGCAGCGGCCCCTGCCACTTCGATTGCAGCTGGACTTCCTGCGAGAAGGACTCGTTGTTCTCTTCGACCCATTCGCGTCCATGCGGGTTCGCGCTGTAGTCGGAGTCATTGCCCAGCAGCGAGGTGAAGTTGGTGTAGGAAGTGATCGACTTGAGGCCCACCGGCCCCAGATCTGCGTTCCCCTCCAGCGTGATGTTGGTCTC
The DNA here is from genome assembly GCF_052567495.1 of Sphingomonas sp. Tas61C01. Classification (NCBI taxonomy): domain Bacteria; kingdom Pseudomonadati; phylum Pseudomonadota; class Alphaproteobacteria; order Sphingomonadales; family Sphingomonadaceae; genus Sphingomonas; species Sphingomonas sp. Tas61C01. Next base: position 35,855 of record NZ_CP199583.1, on the reverse strand, counting down.
GCGCAGCCGGTCGTCGTTGACGAAGTCGCGATACACGGTGCGCTTGTCCTTGTTGGACAGCCCCGCCTTGCCATCGATGAGGTCGAAGCGCGGCGTACCTCCCGAGCCGCGGCGCGGGTTCTGGCAGTCGGTCACCGGTCCTAAGGGATCGGTCAGGCCGTTCACCGCCGTCGTCCGGCACGCCCCCTGGATCGCGAACATGCCGGCCGGATTGCCGTTCTCGCGAATGTGCGTGACCCGCAGAACGAAGCTGACGTCGTCGCTCGGCTTCGCCAGCATCGAGCCGCGTAGCGACAGCGTGTCTGCCTGCCCTAGATTGCGGCCGATCAGATTCTTCACCCAACCGTCGCTGCTCTGCGTCAGGAGCGCCAGGCGCATTCCGAACTCGTCGCTCACGCCGTAGTTCACGACGCTCTCGTTGCGGAAGTCGTTGAAGCGGCTGTACCGCGAGTCGACGGATCCCGTGATGCCCGGTTTCGAGAGGTCGGGTCCGTTCGTGTAGAGGTTGATCGCACCGCCGAGCGTGTTGCGGCCATACAGCGTGCCCTGCGGCCCCCGCAGGACCTCGATGCGTGACACGTCGAAGAAGGCGCGCGACTGCTGCGATGCGCGCGGCTTGTAGACGCCGTCCACGAAGACGCCGACGATCGATGTGTTGTCGGCGAACGTGCTGTTCGAGTTCGCACCGCGCAGCGCGAGCTTGGCGTCGTTGCCGCTCTTGGCGAACACGATGCCAGGCGCCAGTTGCTCGAGGCGGGAGATGTCGTTGATGCCGGATCGGGCGAGATCCTCGCCGGTCAGCGCCTGCACGGTTCCACCGACGTCCTGGACGCTCTGCTCACGGCGGTTCGCCGTGACGATGATGTCGCCCAGACCGACCTCCGCTCCGTCTCCCGCATCCGCTTGCGGCTGCGGTGGCTGAGGGTCCGTCGGATCGGTGCGTGGATTGGGCTGCACCGAGGTGCCGCTGGTCGGCCCGACTACCTGTGCTGCCGCCGGTATGGTCCACAACATGGCAATCGTGAGCAGACTGACGCCGCTAAGACCTTTGCTCGTGCAGATCATGAGCTTCCCCTGTTATCCAAGGCCGCCATTCCGGCCGTGTCCCTCCCGATTTTGTAATCCGAATGCAATATTGCGGCAAGCGTCTAAATAGCGATACGTCCAGCTTCCCTCCTCAGCCGAATACGCAAGATCCACACTGCCGGCGTACGCCTAGCGTGGCTCGTCACCAATCAGAAAGAAGATGCTTGCATCCGCAATCAGCCCAACGCAGGTTGATTACGAAGGGGTTGCCGAATGCCGACGATCGTTCAACGGGAGGTTCTCCCGCTGCGTGCGGAAGATCTCTCCTTGCCGCGGCGGTTGGCGGCTTTGGCGTATCTGGCACTCGCCTACATCTTCTACTCGTGGGCATGGAACACCGTGGATGTCCTCCGGCCATACATCGCGGCTGACCTGAGGCTGACGCTGACCCAGGCTGGATCGCTCTACAGCGCCCAGGCGCTAGGCGCCCTGATCGGCGCGGTGGTCAACGGGCAACTCGCCGACCGCTTCGGCCGTCGCAACGCTCTGATGGTCGTGATGGTCGGATACGGCACCCTGCTGATGCTCGGCACGGGCGTGAGCAGCTATCCGCAGATCCTCGCGCAGCGGCTCGTGCTCGGCTATTTCACCGGCTCGATGTACCCGATCACCGTCGGGATCTACGCCGGCCTGTTCGCGACAGGGGTGCGCGGCCGCGTCGCCTCGGTGATCATGGGCTCCTCCTACCTGGCAATCTCCCTCCTCGGCGTCGCGTCGAGCGCGATCTTCGATCGTGGCCTGGACTGGCATCTGCTGCTCTGGGTCGGAGCGATCCCCGTCGTGTTGTCGCTGGCGGCGCCGCTGATCGTGCCGAACGACCGTGCGCTGATCCCCTACGGCGGCGCACCGACGACGTCGACGGCCAAGGGTAAGCTGCCCATCGGCGAGCTGTTCTCGGCCCGGTATCGCCGACAGACGATCATGTTGACCATGGTCTCGGGGTTCAACTTCTTCGCCTACCAGGCGTTTAGCGGCTGGGCGACGACCTACCTGAAGACCATCCGCGGCTTCACTGATTCGGCGATCGGCGTGTCGGTGACGTGGATGTTCGCGGGCAGCGTCATCGGTGGCTTCTTCTGGGGTTGGGTGGGCGATCGCTATGGTCGCCGCGCGTCGGCGGTCGGCTTCTTCATCGCCGCGGCGCTCATCCTGGTCTACCTCTACGCGCCGATCAGCGCGGCGACGCTCAACGTCGTCGCCTTCGGGTACGGCGCGTGCCTGGCGTGCAGCGTGGTCTGGGGGCCGTGGCTCGCCGAGCTCTATCCTGCCCATCTGAAGTCGACCGCGGCATCGATCTTCAACTGGGGACGCGTGTTCAGCTTCTTCGCCCCACTGATCACCGGGCAGATCGCCGAGGCCTTCGGCCTGGCCGCCACGATGACGATCGCCAGCGCCGTCTTTTCGATCGCCGCGTTGATCTGGCTTTCGCTGCCCGAGACGCTGAACCGGGGGGATACGACCTCCCCTGCAGCTGAAGGACTGCCTGCGACGTGAGCTCCGACCAAAGCATCCTCACCCTGTCGTGCGAGGACGGCATCGGCATCGTTGCGGCGGTGTCGGGTTTCCTCGCTAGCCGCGGTGGCTTCATTCTCGAGTCGCAGCAGTTCGCGGATCTGGCTACCGGTCGATTCTTCATGCGCGTAGCCTTCCGGCAGGGTGACACGGGCCTGGATGCGCTGCGCCTCGACTTCGCCGCCGTGGCCGATCGTTTTGCCATGGAGTGGGCCCTCACCGATGCAGCCGCGCCGATGCGAGTCGTCATCGCCGTCTCGAAGTTCGGCCACTGCCTGAACGATCTGCTCCACCGCTGGCGAACCGGGACCCTGCCCGTCGAGATCGCCGCGGTCGTCTCCAACCACGAGGACTTCCGATCGCTCTGCGAGTGGCACGGGCTCCCATTCCACCACGTACCCGTCAACAACGGAAGCCGCGAGGCGCAGGAGCAGCGGATCTTGGACCTCATCTCGGAGGAACGCGCCGAGCTGCTGGTGCTGGCCCGCTACATGCAGGTGCTGTCGCCCGAGCTGTGTCAGGCGCTTGCCGGCCGCTGCATCAACATCCATCACAGCTTCCTGCCGAGCTTCCGTGGCGCCAAGCCTTATCACCAGGCGCATGCCCGCGGGGTCAAGCTGATCGGCGCCACCGCGCACTTCGTGACGCCCGACCTGGACGAGGGGCCGATCATCGAACAGGCGATCGAGCGCGTCGATCATGCGACCACCGTGGAGACGATGGTGAACACCGGGCGCGATGTGGAGAGCATCGTGCTCGCACGCGCGGTGACCTGGGCCGCCGAACGTCGCATTTTCATGAACGGCGGCAAGACGGTCACTTTCAGGCGCTGACCGGATCAGTTCTCGACGAGATCGTCCGCGACCGCGCGTAGCAGATCGATGATGTAATCGTCGTAGGAGCGGGCATGACTGATCCGCCAATCATCGCCGCGCCGCCACAGCAGGATGGTCACCTTCCCGAACAGTGTCCGCGTGCAACCGCCATCTGGCACCGCGTCGAGATCTAGCGGGCAGCCCCCGGCGAGGAGGCCGGTCGCGCCGGGACCCGATAGATCGAGCGTACTCGATCGATCCGAGATGTCGACCAGGGAGTACGCGACCGGCGCCGCGCCCAAACGCGAGATCACGTCGGTGCCGGTGCCCGCCGGCCCTACCAGGAGCCACTCGTCGGGGGAGAGATGCAGCGAACTCCAGCCCCCCGTCTTCGCGCTCGTCAGGGTGACGTCCGTCAATTCGACGCCGCAGCAGTTCGCCAGCGCCGCGCGGTCGCCAGGATCCCCGTGGAGCAAGAGTTGAGTGTCGGCAGGCGGCCGGCGCAAACGTGTCGCGCCGAATGACAGGATCGGTTCAGACATCGAGACGTGCTCCCGCCGGATCGTACAACACCGGATCCACCACTTCGGCCTCGACGGCTTCGCTACCATCCACGACCGCCAGCCTACTGCCGATGCGCGAACGCCCGCCACGCACCATCGCGAGTGCGAATGGTCGACCGAGCGTCTCGCTTGCATAGCTCGATGACAGGTGTCCGATCGATCGTGATGCGTCGACCGGATCGACGACCTGTGCGCCCTCGTCGAATGCACGACCATCGACGCTCAGCAACGCCACCAGCTGCTTGCGTTCCGGCGCGCTCATCGCCGCTCGCATCAACGAGCGCTTGCCGATGAAATCCGGCTTCTTGGTAGCGACCATCTTCCCCAGGCCGACGTCGTCCGGCGTGGTCGTTCCGTCGGTTTCCTGCCCAACGATGATGTAGCCCTTCTCCGCCCGCAGGATGTGGGCGGCTTCGGTGCCGTAGAGCCCGCCCTCATGCTCGGCTAGTCGGGTCGCGAGCAGGTCCCAGATCGCAAGCGCACGACTTGCCGGGACATTGATCTCGTAGCCGGTCTCTCCTGTGAAGCTGACCCGGAACAATCGAACCGGCACTCCCGCAATTACTGCCTCGCGAACGGACATGTGCGGGAAGGCCTCGGTGGAGAGATCGAGGTCCGTCAACGACGCCATCAGCAGCCGGGCCCTCGGGCCAGTGATGCCGATTACGCCATATTGCTCGGTCGTGGAGGTCAGCCAGACCTTCAGCTCCGGCCATTCGGTCTGGCGGAAGTCCTCCATCGTCGACAGCACCGAGGCCGCCCCGCCGCTAGTCGTGGTGACGTGGAAGCGGTCGACCGCGATCCGGGCGACGACGCCGTCATCGGTCACGAAGCCGTCCTCGCGCAGCATGAGCGCATAGCGGCAACGCCCAATCTCCAGCGTCGAGAGGCGGCCCGTGTAGATCAGGTCGAGAAACGCTGCCGCGTCTGGGCCGACGACCTCGATCTTACCTAGCGTCGACGCATCGAACATGCCGACCGCCTGCCGCACCAGTCGGCATTCGCGCGCGACCGCGGCCGCCATCTCCTCGCCGTCCGCGGCGAAGTAGCGCGCACGCTTCCATTGGCCGACGTCCTCGAAGACCGCACCGGCTTCGATCGCGCGGTGGTGCATGGGCGTCTTCCGCACGGGATCGAACAACGGTCCGCGGGTGAATCCCGCGAGCGTGCCGAAAGTGGTCGGTGAGTATGGAGCCCGAAATGTCGTGAGTCCGGTTCCCGGGATCGTCTGGCCCATCGCCTGGGCCGCGATCGCAAGCGCGTTGACGTTCGACGTCCTCCCCTGGTCAGTCGCCATGCCGTTGGTCGTGTAGCGCTTGATGTGCTCGACCGACCTGAAGCCCTCGCGCACCGCCAGCCGGATGTCCTTGGCGGTCACATCGTTCTGGAAATCGACGAATGCCTTGCGTCGCGCGCCTTCGCGGTGACGATCGGGTTCAGCCGGCCCCTGCCCAACGTCCTGACGATCGACCGCGCGAGGCGCATCGGCGACCGACCCGCCACCCGCCTCCCAACCTCGCCTAAGGCATTCCGTCAGCGATCCGCGGCCCTCGCAGGCCCCCGCCGATACGAGCGCCTGGGTCGTCGCACCCGGAACAAAAGCGGCGAGATCCTCATCCCAGGTCACCTTCCCGCCGGATTGCGAATGCAGGTGGACACTCGGCGTCCACCCGCCGGCCATCAGGACCGCGTCGCAGCGCATCCATCGTGGTTGCCCAGCTGCCGAAGACGCCAGCGCGATCCCAGTGATCCGCAACCTGCCGCGCGTGTCGACCGCGATCATGCCGGGCAGTACGGAGAAGCCGGCTTCTTCGGCAGTCGCGAGCAGATCAGGCGCGATTTCCAGCCGCCTATCGGCGACCGTGACCGTCGCTCCCGCGCGCGCGAGGTCGGCCGCTGTCCTGTAGGCGCTGTCGTGCTGCGCGATGATGACCACGGATCGACCCACCAGCACGCCTTGCCGATGCAGGAAGCTGGACGCTGCCGATGCGAGCATCACGCCCGGCCGATCGTTGTTCGGAAAGACGATCGGACGCTCGATCGACCCGATCGCCACGACCACCCGAGCCGCGCGGACCATCCATTGACGTTCGCGGGTCCGCGGGCCGCCCGCATCCGCACACCGCTGGGCGAGCGTCACCAGATTGCCGAGACCGTAGTGAAACGCCGTGGTGCGCGGCAGCAGCCTGACCCTCGCATCTTCCAGACGGCGCCGGGCCTCGGAGATCCATTCTCCCGCAGGGATGCCATCGATCACCGCATCGGGCGCGTCGCGCATCCGACCGCCGAACGTCTCCCCCTCGTCGCATAGCATCACGCGACCGCCTGCGGCCGCGGCTGCCAGTGCGGCAGAGAGGCCGGCGGGGCCGGCCCCGATGACCAAGGTCTCGCAATGCGCCCAACGCTGCGCGTACCGGTCGGGGTCTGCCAACTCTGGCGGTCTGCCGAGCCCGGCGGCGCGACGGATGACGGGTTCGTATATCTTGGCCCAGAAGCAGCGCGGCCACATGAAGGTCTTGTAGTAGAAGCCTGCTGGGATGAACGCGGACGCCACGTCGTTCGCCGCACCGATGTCGCGCCTCAACGACGGCGATCGGTTCTGACTTTCGATCACCAACCCCTCAGCGATCGGGACCAGCGTCGCTCGCTGGTTCGGTTCGAAACGGCCGGGACCACGCGTGACGCCGACGAGTGCGTTCGGCTCCTCGGTACCTGCACCAAGCACACCGCGTGGACGATGATATTTGAACGACCGCCCCATCAGGTGGATGCCGTTGGCAAGGAGCGCCGAGGCCACGGTGTCGCCGGGATGCCCCTCGATGCGCTTGCCGTCGAAGGCGAATGCGATCGTGCGGGATCGGTCGATCAGGCTGCCGCCGCCGGCAACGCGGTACCCGTTCATATCTCACCCCCTGCCGCTGCACGCGCGTGCCCTGCAGGATAGGTGTCGATCATCCGATCGCTCAGCGTGTCACGAACGACGTTGAAGAACTGCCCACAGCCGTGCGTGTGTCGCCAACGCTCGGCATGTTCGCCCCGCTTGTTGTCGCGCCAGTAGAGGTAGGCCGCCCACGTCAAATCGTCGCAGTCGGCTTTGGGGCGCACCATGTGGGCCTCGCCGGCATAGCGGAACTCGATCTCGGCACGAGTTCCGCAGTGAGGACAATCGATCTGGAGCATGGCGCCGTCCTAGTGCGCGACGGCGGCGGCTGCCGCCTCGTCGATGAGCCGGCCGCTGGCATAGCGGTCCAGCGAGAAGGGTGCTGCGATCGGATGAGGTTCACCGGTGGCGAGGTGATGTGCGAACAGGTGCCCGGAGCCCGGCGTCGCCTTGAACCCGCCGGTCCCCCACCCGCAGTTGACCAACAGTCCCGGAACCGGGGTCGCCGACAGAATGGGGGAGCGGTCCGGCGTCAGATCGACCGTGCCGCCCCAGCTGCGCAGCATCCGCATGCGCCCGAACATCGGGAACATCTCGCATATCGCCTCCACCGCCAGTGTCAGCTGGTGGACGCCACCGGTCTGGCTGTACGAGGGGTACTGATCGGCCCCCGCGCCGATCACCAGCTCTCCCTTGTCAGACTGGCTGACGTACGCATGCACCGTGTTGGACATGACGACGCATGGCAAGCACGGTTTGACGGGTTCGGACACCAGCGCCTGAAGCGGGTGGCTCTCGAGCGGCATGCGGACGTCGGCCATATCCATGATGGTGCTGGTCGCTCCGGCGGCGGCGACCCCCACCTGCCGGGCACCTACATAGCCACGACTGGTCTCGACGCCCGCGACCGACCCCGTGGCGTCACGACGGATCCCGGTGACCGCACAGTTCTCGATGATGTCGACGCCCATCGCCGACGCGGCTCGTGCATAGCCCCACGCCACCGCGTCGTGACGCGCTGTCCCGCCCGACTTCTGCAAGGCCGCCCCGAGGATCGGGTAACGCGCCCGCGTCGAGATATCGAGCGGCGGGCAGAATTCCTTCGCCTGATCTGGGCTCAACCAGACGTTGTCCACGCCGTTCAGGCGGTTCGAATGAACGTGCCGCTTGGTGATATGCACGTCGTGTAGGGTGTGCGCGAGGAGCATGACGCCACGCGGACTGAACATCAGGTTGTAGTTGAGCTCGCTCGACAAGCCCGGCCACAGCGCGAGCGCATGGTTGTACAGCGCCGCGCTCTCGTCAAAGAGGTAGTTGGACCGGATGACGGTCGTGTTGCGGCCCGTATTGCCGCCGCCGATCCATCCACGCTCCAGGACCGCGACGTTGCGCACGCCGTGAACCTTGGCGAGATAGTATGCGGTCGCGAGCCCATGGCCGCCGCCGCCGACGATGACGACGTCATAGGCTGCTTGGGGCTCGGGCGACCGCCATTGCCGGTCCCAGTGGCGATGCCCACTCAGCGATTGGCGAAGCAAGTTCAGTCCGGAAAACTTCATCCCTGTTCCTCCGACAAGATCTTGGCCGAAGCAGATGAGGGCGACTTGCACGCCGCGGACATTTTCTGTCATTGTTGGGACATGCCGGAAACACCCTCACTTTCGGTCGGCATCGTTCCGATGCCCGACTTCACGATGCTGGCGCTGTCCGCCTTCGTCGACACGTTGCGCCTCGCCGCTGACGAGGGCGATCGCAGCCGCCAGATCCGATGCCGGTGGCGCGTCATGAGCGAGCAGGGACGACCGGTGCGCGCGAGTAACGGCATCGTCATCGATAGTGACGGCGGATACGTTGCCGAGACGTTTGACTATGTGGTCGTCGTTGGCGGGACCCTTCACCGCGGTCCCGAGATCGGCGACGAGACCAGGGCCTATCTGCAGAGCGTGGCAGCTCGAGGCATGCCGATGATCGGCTTGTGCACCGGGAGCTTCGTGCTGGCGCGATTGGGCCTGATGAACGGCCGTCGAGCGTGTGTCAGCTGGTTTCACAAGGCTCAGCTCGAGGCCGAGTTTCCGGAGTTGCGGGTGATCGCCGACGCCCTTTACGTGCTTGATCGGGATCGGATCACCTGCGCTGGAGGTACGGGCGTGATCCATCTCGCGAGCCATCTGATCGATCGACATCTTGGGGCCGGCGAGGCAGCAAAGGGCCTGCGGGTCATGCTTGAATCCGGATCGCGGGCCGGAAGCTCGCCACAGCCTCCCCCCGCGCTCGAAGGCTTCGGCGCGGTGGCCGACCCTCGCGTCCTACGGGCGATGCTCGCCATCGAGCAGACCCTCGCCAGCCCGATCGAGCTTGAGAAGATCGCCGAGACGGCGGGCGTCACGACCCGCCAGCTGGCGCGACTGTTCCAGCGCGCGATCGCGATCTCGCCTCGTGCCTTCGCGGCTCGTCTGCGAGCCGAGCGCGCCCACCGGATGGTGGTCGGCGGGCGTGCGTCGATGACCGCGGTCGCAATTGAATGCGGCTATTCGGATGCCTCTCATTTCGCCCGTGCCTATCGTGGCCGTTATGGGAGAAGCGCCACCACTGCACGTGCCGAGGCGACGGATCGAGCCTCGCTCTGAGCTGGGAGTCGACCGATCGGGCGCGATCGTGAAGCGCACTCCATCTAAGCCTCGCCTCAGTCGATCAAACGCGACATCCTTCTACTTGCGGATACGATCAAACCACGGCTCGCTAGCGGGGCCACCGCTGCCTGCAGACGGTTTCCTGGAAGCTGCCCGGTGTATTCGCATCGGAAGCGATGGATCAGCCGATGGTAGGCTGCATGTACGCAGGTCCATGTGAGCCGAGCGCCAGCCAAGGCGAACACGCTGCCTTCCACCAGTAAGTACCGACCCGCTCGCTTGCGCAACCATCTGAAGGAACGACCAGTCACCTGGTCTGAGCGCCCCTGGGTCGCGACTATCGACAGTTCACAAGCTGGTCTGCCGTGGAAATCGTGGGGGTCTTGCCACGGCGGTGGGCGGCAGCTGAGCTGCGGTTCGCAAGTCACAAGACGTGCCTGATCACGCGTGGGTTGGCCATAGGCGGGCCGCACCGCGCACGCCGGATGCGTCGCCCCAGCGGGACCGTGCTATCCGACCCTCCCACTGATCGGAGAAGGCGTAGCGGTGGACGACGTCGGGTAGCCCGACGTAGATTTCCGGCACGTTGGACATCCCGCCGCCGAGCACGATCACGTGGGGGTCCAGTAGATTGACCGCCAACGCCAGCGTACGTCCGAGCCGGTCGACATAGATGCTCAATGCGTCGCAGGCAGCGGCATTGCGGGCGCGTGCCGCAGCCACGATCTGCGGTGCGGTTAGCGAAAGGCCCTATTCCGCGGCCGCGGCTCGGGCGAAGCCGGTGCCCGACACCCAGCTTTCGACGCAGCCCGGAAGTCCGCACCAGCATGTGGCAGGATCAGTCTCCGCACCGACCGGCCAAGGCAGCGGTTGGTGCCCGATCTCGCCAGCTACGCCGTGCGCACTGTCATGGACCACGCCTGCCAAGGCGATGCCGCCACCAACGCCTGTGCCAACCACTAGCGCGAACACCGTGCGTGCTCCTGCGGCTGCACCGTCCTTCGCCTCCGATACGGCTAAGCAGTTGACGTCGTTGGCGATGATTACCGGACGCCCCAGCGCGGCCATCAAGTCAGCTCGGAACGGGCGGCCATTGAGGTACAAGGAGTTGCTGTCGCGCATCAGGCCGGTCCGGGGCGACAGCGGGCCCGGGGCACCGATGCCGATCGTAGCTGGAGCGCCGCTCGCAGCGTCCCCTTCCGCGACCAGCTGTGCGATCGCTCCGATGGCAGACCTGTAGGATCCGGGATTGGGAATGCGTTGCTGCCAGACCTCCCGCCGGTCGGGCGTCAGCAGAATGGCTTCGATCTTGGTGCCCGCAAGATCGAGGCCGACCGCCAACGCTGGTCTTGATCCGGAGGGCATTACGGAATCCTGCATCGATCGTCTCTCTCGCTTATGCATCGATGACGCCTTGACCATGAGGCGCGCTGGCAGATTTCGTGCGATCAGGTGATCGCAGGTATTCCGGTCATTGTGACGAGCTGGCGGGTGCCGTCGTATGCGACAGTTCTTCCCGCATGCCCGCCTTTCCCATCGATTATCGTCACCTCAAACCGCTGCAACGGCCGCATTCCGGGAAATCGTCCGACGCGTTCGCCGATGTCCAGGGTCGATGAGGCATCGTTCCACGCGAGCGAGACCCTCATCGATTCGCCATGCAGATGGCCAGCTCCGTCGCCCGCGTCGTCGTACAGAAGAAAGGTCCCGTCATGACCGGCGTAGATCCGGAGCTCGATCGCGTCAGCCAGGCCGCCGGTCCGATCGCTTCTCGGCGCCAGCGGCAGGATTGCGCCCGCGCGGACGAAGAGGGGGTGGGTCGCTAGTGGCGTCGCGATCCGCGCGACATCGCCGCCCTTGAAGCGGATGCCGTTTCTGAAGTCATACCAGTCTCGGCCAGCAGGTAGGGCTACCACCACTTCCGCGACCTTCGGCAGACGCTGCCGTGCGCGGATCGATGGCGTGATCCACTCCAGCCACAGGCTGACCGCATCCGCCGTGACTTGGCGCTGCTCCAGCGTAAAGTCATAGGCGCGCCCCGCGACGAGATCGACGTCGAAGCCGTAGAATGCGTCGCCTTCGTGCCCGCGGAATGACACGCCGCCATTCGCGCCATCGGCGACCGACGTGCCGGAGTCACCCTTCACCACCGTCTTGCCGTCGAACATGAAGTGTATGGCACCCTTGCCGATGAGGCTGATGCGCGTGGGCCCGCTCTCCTGCGCGACGATCCTTCCCGTCCAGCGCAGCGAATAGGGCTTGCCCGCAAGTGCCGAGGGCAGATCGCCCGCCCAGCTCATCTTGATATCGTCGGTCAGTCGCTTCGATACGAAGCGATCGAAGTCGGCGCCTTCATAATATTCGACCGTCGCGGCAGGGGCCAAAACTCCCTGGACGGCGCTATTCGGCAGGAATTCCTGAATGTTCTCGCTGGCATGGAACATCGGTCGATCGACCACGCGGACAAGGAGGTCGCGCCCGAACGAGAACGTCGCGGGCTGATCGCGCACGTCGGCATCGTCCGGATAGTCCATCGCCAAGCCGCGGAGCGGCGTGTCGCCGTCATGCGCGGCTGCTGCCGCGAGCGAGTAGATGTAGGGCATCAACGTGTAGCGCAGCCGCAGAGCGCTCTCCAGCGCATCGTAATAGGGATCGCCGGGTGAGCCGAACTGCCACAGCTCGCGCGGCACATGGGTGCCATGCGCACGAAACACCGGCAGAAAGGCGCCGAACTGGAACCAGCGAACGTACAATTCCTTGTACGCCGGATCGCTCAGCGCGTCGGGATAGCGGTGGAAGACCAGGAACGCGCCGATGTCGCAGGTCCACCACGGATTGCCCGACATGCTGAAATTGAGGGCCGCGGTGATCTGGTTGGTCAGCGTCCCCCAGCTGGCGAAAATGTCGCCGGACCAGGTGATCGCGCCGAATGCCTGCTGACCTGCATAGGCCGAGCGGCTGAGGATGACGGGGCGCTTTGCCGGCGAGTCGCGCCGCATCGCCTCGCTCAGCCCTTTCGCCTGATACCAGGAGAAGGTCAGCAGGTTCTCGTCGATCGGACCGGCGGTGATCCGACCATTGGCGGCATAGCTGGCGCTGGTGCCGTAGCGTTCCCCGGTGGAACGCAATTCGGGCTCGTTGCCGTCGGTCCACAACCCGTCGACGCCGATGTCGATCAGGCCCTTCTTGATCGCTCGCCAGTAGATCTGCCGCGCCGCCGGAGAGGTGACGTCGAACACCTTGCCGCCGGACCAGTGATCGCCCGGCAACACGTGATTACCCGCCGCCATGTCGCGGTAAAGCGTCGTGGCAATGCCGAAAGCGGGCCAGATCGACGCGACCAGATGGACGTCCGCAGCATGGACGTCCTGGATCATCGCGCGCGGATCGGGAAAGGCTGTCGGATCGAACTTCATCCCGCTGAAGTTCGCGTTGCCGCCCCAATATTTATAGTCGAGCACGATCGCATCGAGCGGCAACCCGCGGCGGCGATATTCCTTAACGACCTCGATCAGGTCGACTTGGCGCGCATAGCTCTCCTTGCTCTGCCAATATCCATAGGCCCATCGCGGCAGCAGCGACGCTGCGCCGGTCAGTGCGCGATAGCCGCCGATCACCGCATCCATGTCCTGCCCGAGGCATATATGGTAGCGGATCGCCTGCCCCGCGACGGAGTGGTAGCCGAGCCGGTCGCCCCGCGACCGTAAATAGGCCGCAGTGCCCGTATCCCATAGCAGGCCCCAGCCGCCGCTCGAGATCAGGAACGGGTTGACCGCATCGCTGTTGGCCTGCGCCAGGAACACGTCCTTGTCGCGGTATTCCGCATGCGGCTCGCGGAACTGACCGAGGCCGTGCAGCCGCTCGCGTCGGCCGATCCGAAAGCCCTGCCGCCGACTGGTGACGACGCCCTCCAGGGTTACAGGCGCTTCGTCCTCGGCGATCCGGCGCTCGCCCTCCGGCGTAAGGAAGCTCAGCCGCCCGGTGCGCTTGTCCAGCGCGACGACGATGCCGTCTGCGTGTGCGCGCAGAACCTGCGCATCCTCGTCGAAGCGGATCCCGCCGGGCAGCGGCAACTGCGCCGCGAAGTCGAGACCGGGACGGATCGAGCTGGCGGTCGGCTGCCGCAAGACGCTCGCCACCCCTGGATGAGCGATACGGACATGCGTCGCCTCCGGCCCTGCGATAACGGTGAAGCCGTCGGATCGCCGGACGATCCGATCGATCGGCACCGGCGAAGACGCGGATACCGGCACCGTCGCGCCCGTCAGCGCACCCGCGGCAGCGGCTCCGGCGAGCAGGTCGCGACGGGTCGGCTGAATGGAGTCGTTCATTCGCATCCTCCGGGCCACCGGCCGGCCCATGGCTTCTACTACCCGAAAATGCCTGCCGGCCTCATTGCGAGACCGGCAGGCCAGTAGTGGCTCGGGGGGAGCCTACCACGCTCGAGGAGGTCGAGCGGGGATCAGTTGCGGATGCGGATGCCGAAGGTCAGCCGCCGCTCGAAGATGTTCTGCTGGTAGTAGAGGTTCTTGAACTGCGCATATTGCTCGTCGTTCGAACTCGTCAGGTTAGTGCCCTGTGCGAACAACGTGACGTCGGGCGTCAGGTCGTAGCTCGCCGACGCATCGAGATACCCGACCGGCCGGGAATAGATCGCCAGCACGTCGTTGTCGGCGACGCCATTAACGGACTGCAGGCCCGCGAAGCGCTTCGAGCGCCAGTTATAGGCGACACGCGCCTGCACCGCGCCCTTCTGGTAGAAGCCGATCAGGTTGTACTGATACTTCGAATTGTCCGGCACCGGCAGTTGCTTGCCGAACAGGTCGTTGTTCGAGCTCTCGCTGTCGGACAAGGTGAAGTTCGCGTTCGCTCCGAAGCCGCTGAGCAGACCGGGCAGAAAATCGAATTGTTGCTGGTAGCCGAGTTCCAGCCCCTTGATCTTGCCACCCGTGCCGTTCCCGGTCGTCGAGATCGAACCACCCGCGCGGACCACGCCATCCGCATCGGCGATCGGCTGGATGGTGTTAATCGACTGCGGGAACGACTTGATGTCGAACAGGAACACCGCGGCGCTCAGCAATCCGCCGCTGCCGAAGTAGAACTCGTACGAGGCGTTGTAGGTGTTCGCCTGGTAGGGCTCCAGGTTGGGGTTGCCGGAATTGCCCTGCAGGAAGACCTGCAAGGTCGAAGGCAGGTCGGGGTAGCGCCCGTTGTTGGCGCCGTAATAGAGCACCTGCCCCGCACCGAGATCAAACAGGTTGAGCTCGCCGACGACCTTCGCGGCGGCGAAACGCAGCTTCTGGCGATCGTTGATGTCGAGCGTCAGATTGGCCGAGGGCAGCCAGCGATCGATGTTCTTGCTGGTGACGTTGGTGCCGAGGTTCAGGAACACGCCGTTGTAATTGCCGCCGGTGCCGATGAAGCGGTTCGGATCGGTGGTGTTGGAATAGACCAGCCTGCGGGTCGTCGTGTAGCGCAGGCCGACGTTGCCCGACAGGCCGAACGAGCCGAGCGCGCCTTCCTCGGTGCCGAAGTTGACCTGCCCATAGGCCGTGCCGGTACGCTCCTTCACCCGGAAGCTGCGGGTCGGATCGTTATACGCCTCGTTGCCGGGGTAGAGGCTGTTCTGGAACGCCAGCGGCTCCGACATGACGTTCGGATCGAGGGCGGGGATGCCCGCCGATGGCACGCCGCCGAAGATGAAGTTGTTGTAGTTGCGCACCGAGCTGCCGAGCTGCGCGAAGCTGTAGATCGGCAGCACCGACCGGCCCTCGATCGCCGGGTTGCCGGTATGGCCGATCCCCGCATCCTTGAAGAAGTAGAGATCGCCCGGGCCGCTGAGGGTGCCGAGCCCGTCGACGGTGACCGGCGCCAGCAACTTGTATTCGGAAACCGCGATGTCGCGGGTGTTGTAGCGGATGCCGACGTCGACCGACTTGATGAAGCCACCTACGGTGTAGCTGCCGTCGGCGCGGAACGCGTCGGTGTTGGCGCGGCGTTCGTCACCGTAGCCCCAGGTCGAGAACAGCAGCCAGTTGGCCGGATTGCTCACGTCGGTGCCGAAGCCCAGCGTCGGGTACTTGGTCGTATAATCGATGCCAACGTTGACGGATTGGAAGCCCGCGGGGTTCTGGAAGCCCGTGCACGCCGCCGGCGCGGGCGTGGCACGGCAGGCAGCGGTCGTGCCGCGCGTGATCGTCGGGCCGGTCACGGGCTTGGAATCGGCCTGCGAGGAGTCGGATGATCGGCGCGCGTCGCCATGCACCCACCGAACGGTGCCCTTGAACACGCCTTCGTTTTCGTAGGTGAGCTCGAGATTGGTGTTGTAGGTCCGCGACCGGCTGTTGGTCGCCAGGCTGTTGGCGGCAAAGCCCGGCAGCGCGAAGTTGCCGACCGTGACGACGCCATTGGGATCCACGACCGAACCCGTCTGCAGGGGGCGCGGCGCATATCCGCTGTTGAGCTGGATGTTCACCGCGCGGATGCTGTCGTCGAGCTTGGTATAGGCGACGTCGCCGGTCAGCGTCAGCCGATCGGTCAACGCATATTGGGCGGACCCGTTGATCCCGTAGCGCTCGCGCTCCGTCGTCCGGTTGGAGCTGCTGACGACGGCAGGCTGGTAGACATAGTCCTTGTCGGCGAACTTGTTGCTGTCGGTGATGTCGCCGTCGCCGCGCAGGTCGCGGCCCGACAGCACATCGGTCGACACCAGCCAAGAATTCCCCGTGTCGATACCGATGTTGGCGAGACGCGCCTTTGAATAGGAGCCTGCCACCAGCAGCCCGAAGCGGCCGTTCTGATAGCCCAGCAATCCGGAATAGAGCTGGTTGAACTTCTTGACCCGCGAGCCGTACGCGCCTTCCGCCGATCCGGTGACGGTCAGCCCCTTCTTGAGGTCGAACGGACGGCGGGTCTTCAGGTCGATGATGCCGCTGACGCCGCCTTCCAGCTGGCGCGCGCTCTGCGACTTGAACACGTCGACACCCGAGAACAGCGTCGGCGGAATGTCGGTGAAGTTGGGCTGCGCATTGTCGATGCTCTGGCCACCGAGGAACTGCTCGCCATTGAGCGTCACCAGAACCTGACCGAGGCCCCGGACGTTGACGCTGGACCCCTCGCCGGCCGACCGGCCGATCTGGATGCCGGGCACGCGCTGAAGCGAATCCGCGATGGTCGCGTCGGGGAGCTTTCCGATGTCCTCGGCGACGATGCTGTCGACAATCAGCGCGGAGTTGCGCTTCAGATCAACGGCTGCCCGCTGCGCACCGCGGACGCCGATAACGACGATCTCGCTCGTATCGCTCGCATCCGCGGTCGCGACATCCTGCTGCGGCGCCTCTGACGCCGCTGCTCCTGCCGCGGGCTTGGTTCCGGGTGCTGGTTGAGTCTCGATTCCGCCCTGTGCGGCGCCCGAGGTCTGCTCCTGCGCAAACGCCGGCGACGCCGTGATTATGGTCAGCAACGAAGCCGCTGCTAGCGATCGCGTGCGGACTCCGAACCTTAAACCAAGGCGATGGATCATTTCCTGCTCCTCATAATCGTCCGCTCGTGACCGGCGGATCGATTGCGTTTCACCGCGGCATGTCCGCGATTGCTGCGCTACAGTTTGGCCCTGACCGACGAGAGGAGAGATCCACACAACCACGGTTAGTAGCTGCGGTGCTCTCGCCTCGAAGGCCGTCCAGCTGCTGGCGACGGGAGCGCTATCAACTGCGTGAGGAAAGCAGTCAACTAATTAAAGCAATATGTATTAATTATTAGCCGGGGCTTGTCGAATATGGCGCTGCGGCTTTTGCCGAGCCCCAGGCCGGGTTCGGACGCGGCCCCATCGTGTACGATAAGATGCCTCCACCCTGCAGCATCTCTCGCGAAAGCCACGGCTGATCGTGCACCTTGCCGTTGAACCGAGCGGACTGGATGTAGATGTTCTCGGGGCTATTGTTCTGCGCCTGGATCGTCAGCGTCTTGCCTCCCGGCATCGTGAGCCGGACCTCGCGGAACAGCGGGCTGCCGATCGCGTATTGGCCGACCGCCGGCGTGACCGGGTAGAAGCCCAGTGCTGAGAAGACGTACCAGGCCGACGTCTGGCCATTGTCCTCGTCGCCGGGGTAGCCGTCCGGGGTCGCCGAGTAGAGCTTCCTCATAATCTCACGGACATGGTACTGCGTCTTCCACGGCGCACCCGCCCAATCGTACAAATAAGGCATGTGCTGGATCGGCTGGTTGCCATGGGCATACTGGCCCATGTCCACGATCTGCATCTCCCGGATCTCGTGGATTGTTTCCCCGTAGTAGCTATCGTCGAAGATAGGCGGCGTCACGAAGATCGAATCCAGGCGCCTCACAAACGCCTCGTCGCCGCCCATCAGGTCGGCGAGGCCGCGCACGTCCTGCATGACCGACCAGCTGTAGTGGAGTGCATTGCCTTCGGTGAACGCGTCGCCCCACCTGTAGGGATTGAACGGCGTCGACCAGCTGCCGTCTTGGTTTCGGCCGCGCATCCACCCGCTTCGGGCGTCGTAGAGCTTGCGGTAGTTCTGCGCGCGCGCGGCGAAGAGCTTCGCGTCCTCGGTCTTGCCGAGCGCTGCGGCGAGGCGTGAGAGCGAGAAGTCGGCAGTGGCATACTCGAGCGTCCGAGCGGCGCTCTCGTTGATGCCGACGTCGTAGGGTACATAGCCGAGGCGGTTGTAGTGCTCGACGCCCTCGCGGCCGACTGCACTGATGACCTTGCCCCCCTTGTCGACTGGCCGGCCCTGCGAGGTCGTCGCGTTCTTCACCAGCGCCTGGTACAGCGTCTCGACGTCGAAGCTGCGCACGCCGTTCAGATAGGCGTCCGCGATTAGGTTGGCCGAGTTCGACCCGATCATCACGTCGCGATGTCCTGGGCTCGCCCATTCGGGAAGCCAGCCGGACTCTAGGTAGGTGTTGACCAGCCCCTGCATGATCTCGCCATCGCGCTCCGGGTACATGAGCGCGAAAAAGGGGAAGACGGCGCGCCACGTGTCCCAGAAGCCGTTGTCGGTGTAGAGGACACCGGCGTGCACCTTGCCGTCATAGGGGCTGTAGTGGACCGTATGATGCTGCGCATCGACCTCGTGGAACATGCGCGGGAACTGCAGCATGCGGTACAGGGCCGAATAGAACACGCGGCGGTTGTCGAAATTAGGATCCTTCACCTGGATGCGATCGAACTCGCGCTGCCAGATCGCCTTCGCCTTGGCCTTCGTTCGATCGAAGTCGTCGTCGCCGATCTCGGCCCGCAGATTACGCTCCGCCTGATCGTGACTGATGAAGGACGAGGCGACCTTCACGTTGACCGCTTCGCCCTTGCGGGTCTTGAAGCTGACGACTGCACCGACATGATCGCCTTCGCGGGTCAGGAGCGCGGCTGCCTGCCCAGTGTCGTCCCAGGTTCTGCTTACCGCGAAGTCGTGATCGAATTCGGCGACGAAGTAGTTGTGGAAGTTGTTCGGGACGCCGCCGTGATTGTTGCGGACGTACCCAGTTATCCGGCGGCGCGTCGGATCGATCGACACCTTCGATCCTCCCGCATAGCCATCGAGGATGATGTGCGCGTCGTCGGCTTGTGGGAACGTGAAGCGGAATTGCGCCGCCCGCTCCGTCGGAGCGACCTCGGCGCTGACGTCGTAGTCGGCGAGGTAGACCTTGTAGCTGTAGGGGTGGCTCTCCTCGGCCTTGTGGCTGAACCAGGAGGCGCGCTCGTCCTCCTTCACCTTCAGCAACCCGGTCGTCGCCATCAGCGAGAGGGCGGCATAGTCGTTCATCCACGGGCTCGGTTGGTGGGTCTGCTTGATGCCGTTGATCTTGTTTGCGTCGTAGGTGTAGCCCCAGCCGCTCCCGGTCTTTCCCGTCACCGGCGTCCAGAAGTTCATCCCCCAGGGCACGGCCACGGCCGGATAGGTGTTGCCGTACGACAAGGTGTAATCCGAGTCGGTGCCCATCAGCGGATTGACGAGATCCACGGACGGCGTCGGCCGCTCCTGCGCCGACGCCGCCTGTGCATCGATCGGCGTGGGTGACATCAGCGCAGCGCTTGCGATCACCGCCACCATGGCGCGCAGTGCGTCTCTGGAATTGCTGGTCAAATCGCCGTTCCTGCTGATTGCCTCTTGCGTCACTTCGGGGGGGTGCCTGGACCAGCAAGTGGGTGCGGCCTCACGCCCTGATCGGTCATCACCACGGGTTCGATATGCCCGTCAGCCGCGAATACCAGCCGGTCGATCGCGATTTGCCGATGTTCACCGCGGTCGGTGCCGAGCGGCCGGCGGTGGTAGACGATGTACCAGTCGTCGGTCCCCGGCACGTTCACCACCGAGTTATGTCCAGCGCCGCGAGCAATCCGCAGGTCCTGCGACAGGATCTTGCCCATCGGCTTGAACGGACCGGTCGGGGTCGGCGCCGTTGCGTAGCCGACGCTGTAGTCCGGCCCGGTCCAGTCCCCCTCCGACCACATGAGATAGTAGACGCCGTGCCGCTCGATCATGAACGAGCCCTCAACATAGCCCGGCGGCGTCACCTCCTTATACGTCGTTCCATCCGCGGACGGCACCGGTCGTGTCAGGTCGGCGCTGAGGCGCACGACGTTGCAATGCTTCCAGCCGCCATAGAACAGGTAGACCTGTCCGTTCCGGTCACGAAAGGCGAAAGGATCGATCGGCTGCGCACCGTTGTGAAACGCGCCGATAATCGGCTTGCCGAGGGCGTCACGGAACGGGCCGCCGGGATAGTCGCTGACGGCAAGTCCGATGCCGCCGCGCTCACGGTCGCTCTGGATGTCGTTGGCGCTGAAGAACATGTAGTAGCGCTTGTTGGCCGCCAGCACCGAAGGAGCCCAGATCGCGTAGGCTGCCCACGCGGCGTTTTGCACGTCGAAGACGTGCTCGTGCTTCGTCCAATGCACCAGGTCGGGCGAGGAGAAGGCATTGAAGAACGTCTGCATCTTGTAGGAGGGTCGTAGCGAGCCGCGCTGCCGCGCCTCTTTCTGCTGCGCCGAGAAGCGTTTCGAGACGTCGCGCTTGGCACCATGATCGGAATAGGTGGGGTATAGCCAGTAGCGCCCAGCGAAGATGCGGATCTCGGGATCGGCATACCAGCCCGCCACCACGGGATTGGATGCGGCGGTATGGGTCGACATCAAAACGGCGACCGCTGCTACCGATCTCAATGCAGCTCTCATCAAGGCTCTCCTGATCGCGTGACCCCATTGTACGTTGCGTTGAAGCCTTGCGCGAGAACAAGCGGATATACCGTTAGTTCTGGCCGCTTGGATGTCGCCGCCCGGTTCAATGCGCAAGCGGGCGGCGGCATGGCGGTGATCCGGCGGAGCAGCGACTTCTTGCCGACGCTGCCGTGTGCCGCGCGAGGGTGAGCGGAAGCGTTTCGACGACCTCGAAGCTGATCGTCATGCGCCCTGGCCCATGTTGCAGGTCAGCCCACCGTCGAGCGTGAAGGTCGATCCCGTCGCGTAGCTGCCGCTCGCTGATGCAAGGTAGAGCACGAGTTGCGCTACCTCGTCAGGCTCAGCGGCACGCTTCAGCGGGATGCTCGCGACCTGCTCCGCCAGCTTTTCGGGATCGTCGATCGCGTCCTGGTTCATCGGCGTCAGCACCATGCCCGGCGCGACATTGTTCACTGTGATCCCGCGAGCGGCGAGCTCCAGCGCGAGGCAGCGCGTCAGATTGCGCAATCCACCCTTGGATGCGCAGTAATCGGCAGCGCCCGACCGCGGCAGATCCTCGTGCACTGAGCTGATGTTGATGATCCTGCCGGCGGCATTGACGCGCCCCGGATGAAGGCACGGGCGCACAAAAATGGACCGATCAGATTTGTGCGAAGCACCGCCTCGAACTGTGCCAGTTCCATGTCGGCAACCGGGATGCCGGAAGCATCTACTCCAGCCGAGTTCACTAGGATCGTCGCCGGACCGAAGGCCGCCTTAACCTGATCGAACGCCGCCGCGACCGCGTGCTCGTCCCCAACGTCTGCCGCGGCGGCGATCGCCCGCCCGCCCGCGGCCTCAATGGTTGCGATCATGTCGTGAGCGTCGGCGTCGATCTCCTGCACCAGGATCGCCACCGCAGCACCTTCGCTTGCGAAAAGCTTAGCGGTGGCAGCGCCGATACCGGAGCTTCCGCCCGTAACCACTGCGACTGCGCCGTCCAACTTGCCCATCCGATCGATCCTTTCGTGATGCACGCGCACGTTGCGCTGCTGTGCCTGCACCACGAATTCGGGCGAACGTTGCCGGCGGTTACACCGCCGCGGTTACCAGCGCAGCAGGCGCGGGCCGAGCAATGCGCCAGCAGCGGCGGCAAGGCCGATACCCAGCGTGTACCAGGTCAGCACGAACAGCGCCGACACCTCCGGACAGTGCAGACAATAAAGCGTCGCCGCCCAGCAACCGGCGGCCAACCCGGCGGCGCCGCCCGCCGCGGCCAGGCGGGTCGGCGCAAGACGCCGGAACGACCACAGCAATCCGACGAAGATCGGCGCAGACAGCATCAGCACCAGCCAGGGGCACTTCTTCCAGGTCTTGCCGAGCCACATCGCGAGCCAGTCGCCGGTCGGTACGTGCGCCATCTCGGCGGCGCTGACGATCGCCAATACCGCGAACGGGATGATCAGCGGCCAGAATCGACGCAGCTTCACGGGCTCGGGTCTTCCCAGCCGCCGCACCAAGATGAGCGCCCCGATACCGAGCGAGATCGTATATGCCCATTTTACCCAGAAGGCGGCGCCACGCATCGCGAGGCCGAGATCGTGACGAAAGCCCAGTGTGATCGCGATCAGGAGCAGGGTCGCCACGCCACCGCCAAGGATCCCCGTCAGCAAGCGGCGCCCCATCGCGCGACGCGCAACCGGCTTCAAGTCGGCCGCGAGGGAGGCGATCAGCGTCTCCATATTCATCGCAATTGCCCCTGAATACGGGCAACCAGCGCTTTCAATCCGCGGTGGACCGACACCTTGACGTCAGATTCGCCGATACCCGCCGCCGATGCCGCGTCGGCGATGCTGCCGCCTTCGAGGCGTGTCTGCCGGATCAAGCGCGACTGCTTTTCGGGCAGGTGCTGGAGCAATCGGTCGATGTCCATGCGTGCGCCGGCTTCGGCCTCGAAACCCGGCGAGACGAGCAGATCCTCGACCTCCTCGATCGGGCACGTCTGCCGGGTGCGGCGAAAATGATCGATCATCTTGTACCGCGCGACCGCGAACAGCCAGGCGGTGAACGCCCGTTCGCGGTCATAGGTTATGCGACGCGTGTGCACGGCGATGAGGGTCTCCTGCACCAGATCTTCGATGGCGTCGGCGTCGCCGACACGGCGGCAGTAGAATGCACGCAAGATCGGCACCAGCGCGCGTAGCAGCGCTGCATGGGAACTCGCGCTCCCGTCGAGGCCATCCACCATCCATGCCCTGAGCTGGTCTTCGCTGGCCCGCATTCATGCTCCTGACGGTTCATTCGTGCAGAAAGCTGCTTCGGTTACACCATTTGGGTGATCCGCGCGAAAGCCGTCCCGACGACGCTCGTAACCGATCGCGCCGCGATCGCGAATGCTCATCCATGAAACGGATCATTCCTTGGCCAGCGATGCTCGCCGCCGTTGTCCTCGCCGCTGCCGTGATCGGCGTTGCGCAAAGGACGGCCGCGGTTAGTGCCGCCTCTTCCGCACTTCAATACGACGCGTCCGGACGCCTGATGGTGCCGCGCAACTATCGCGAGTGGGTTTTCCTCAGCGCCGGTATCGACATGCGCTATGGCGACGGCACCGCTCCTCCGACTGATCACATTTTCAGCAACGTGTTCGTGCCAGAGGCTGCGTACCGGGCGTTTCAGGCGACCGGCACCTGGCCCGATCACACGGTGTTGATCCTGGAGAACCGGACCGGTTCCACTAAGGGCTCGATCAACAAGGCCGGGCACTTCCAGGCAGGCCGGCTGGGGCTGGAGGCGCATGTCAAAGACGTCACGCGCTTGCGCGAGGGGTGGGGCTTCTTCGCCTTCGATGGCGAGCAGCCGAGCCAACGGATCGATGACAAGGCCGATTGCTATTCCTGTCATAGGGCAAACGCAGCGGTCGATACGACCTTTGTGCAATTTTACCCGACGCTGCTGCCGACCGCGACGAGGCACGGGACGCTCAGCCGGTCTTACCTCGCCCACGAGCGACATGATGCCGCGGCTCACCGGACCGGGGTGTCAGGTCGATAAAAGCGCGATCGTCTGTAACCAAAACCGGCGCCGGAACGAACCTTCTTCAACAGCGAGGCGACCGCGCCCGCTCACTTGAGAGGCCGACACTGATGCTCGATCTTCGATCTCGCGCGCTGAAGCTGGCGGCGTCCGGCGCAATGGCAGTTCTTGCCGGCTGCGACTCCGCCCAGGCGGGCGCAGCCCCCGGTGGATCCGCTGCTCACCCAATCGTGCTCGAACTGTTCCAGAGCCAGGGCTGCTCGTCCTGCCCCCCGGCCAACGCCGTGCTGAACGGTCTTGCCGATCGGCCCGACATCCTCGCGTTGTCGTTCGCGGTGACATACTGGGATCAGCTCGGCTGGAAGGACAGGTTCGGCTCGCCGCGCTTCACCGCGCGACAGCGGGACTATGCCGCCGCAGGCCGCGGCCAGGTCGCAACGCCGCAGTTGATCATCAACGGCGCTCACTCGATCGTCGGCAGCAACGGTCGCGAGGTCGCAGCGACCGTCGCGAAGGCCGGGGCGCCGCGCGGCGGCCCGCAGATCGACCGGACGGGCAACGGCGTCCGGCTTGGCGCACTTGCGACTGGGTCGCGCTCGACCGTGTGGCTGGTTCGCTACGATCCCGGCACGCGCAACGTCCCGATCAAAGCCGGCGAAAACGCCGGGCGGACGCTCCCCCACCGCGATATCGTCCGCGAGCTGGTGAAGCTCGGCGACTGGAGCGGGTCGACAGCCTCCTATCGGCTGCCGGCGCCATCCGAGGGGGGTCTCGCGAGCGCCATCCTCGTTCAGCAAGGTTCGGGCGGGCCGATCACCGCCGCTCGCCGGATCTGACCCTCATCACCCGGCCGACGACGTCGCGGCCACTTTCCATCACGACGCCATACCCAAGGAACCGACCGATGCGCCTCTCCACCCTGCTTGCTCTATCCGCCCTGTCACTCGCCGCTGCTGCTCCCGCCGTCGCGCAAGACGCGATGATGAAGGACAACATGAAGTCCGGATCGATGATGAAGATGTCGGCCGCGGACACGAAGAAGATGAAGTCGTGCAACGCTATGTCGCACGACAAGATGATGAAGAACGCCGGCTGTGCCAAGATGATGAAGATGCACCCCGAAATGATGAAGCACGATGCCATGATGAAGGGCAGCTGACGCCACTCCCCGACGTGAGGCGCCGTTGGCGTCTCACGTCCGACCCGCTTCGAACGCGAAGGGACGCGCTTCATGGCCTTTCAAGCAAGCATAGCGCCACAGGGCGGCGATCTGGTCTACCGTCAGCGTCGTCCCGTACGGCTGTGGCATTGGCTGAACGCCTTGTCTGTCATTGTCATGCTGATGAGCGGCCTGATGATCTTCAACGCTCATCCGCAGCTATATTGGGGCCAGTACGGCGCCAACCACGAGCGACCATGGTTGCAGATCGGGAGCACGGACGATCGCGGGTTCTTGCGCCTCGGTCCGATGACCATCCCGACCACGGGCGTTCTTGGCATCTCGAAGGGAGAAGAGCGGGCGTTCCCCGCTCTTGTCACGATCCCGTCCGGCTATGACCTGGCAAGCGCCAGGCAGTGGCACTTCGCTTTCGCCTGGCTTCTGGTCGTCCCCGGCATCCTGTTCTGGCTGTGGAGCTTGATAGGTCGGCATCTCCAGCGCGATCTCGCGCCCACCGTCGACGAACTCAGGCCACGCAATCTGTGGCGGGACATCAAGGACCACGCACGCCTGCGCTTCCACACCGGCGAGGCTGCACGGCGCTACAATATTCTGCAAAAGCTGAGCTACCTCGGTGTGCTGTTCGGACTGCTGCCGGCAATGGTGCTGACCGGGCTCACCATGTCGCCCGGCATCGACGCCGCATGGCCCTGGCTACTCGACCTGTTCGGCGGTCGCCAATCGGCGCGTTCGATCCACTTCATCTGCGCCGGCCTGCTTGTCGGCTTCATCGTCGTTCACTTGTTGATGGTCCTCCTCGCAGGTCCCTTCAACGAGCTGCGCTCGATCGTGACCGGCTGGTATCGCTTGCCCGAGGAGAAGCCGCGATGACCATCCTCACTCGACGTCGGCTGATCGGATCGATTGCCGTCGGTGGCAGCGGAATGCTGCTGTCGGGATGCGATCGTATCGTCGCATCTCCTGCCGTGCAGCATGTGCTTGGAGTGGGCGAAAGCCTCACGCTTGGGTCTCAGCGCCTGCTGATGGACCGCGGGGCGCTCGCGCGCGAGTTCGCCGCCGCTGACATGTCGCCGGTGTTCCGCACCAACGGCAACACAATGCCCGGCAGCGACACGTACCAGGCGCACGTCGCTGACCACTTTGCCGATTGGCGCCTCGTCGTCGATGGTCTCGTCCGGCGACCGCAAGCACTCTCACTCGCCCAGATCCGGGCGATGCCGGCGCGGACGCAGATAACGCGGCACGACTGTGTCGAAGGGTGGAGCGCGATCGGCAAATGGACCGGTTTGCCCTTGAAGCTCCTGCTCGACGCCGCCGGGCTACTGGCTGCAGCGCGCTATGCCGTATTCCACTGCGCGGACGACTTCGACGGAGACCCATATTACGAGAGTATCGATCTAATCGACGCGTATCATCCGCAGACGATCCTGGCTTGGGGCATGAGCGATCAATTGCTGAGCGTCGGCCACGGCGCCCCGTTGCGTCTCCGGGTCGAGCGGCAGCTAGGCTACAAGCAGGCGAAATACGTCATGCGGGTCGAGCTGGTCGATCGGCTAGAGAAGATCGCCTCCGGTAGAGGCGGCTACTGGGAGGATGCGGCAGGGTACCAGTGGTACGCTGGTATTTGATCATCGCGGCTAAGAATGCCGCCGGGAATAACGATACTTTCATTTCAGCGATCGCCCTAGCTTGACGAAATCCGCCAGCCTCCCAGCTGGCGAATTCTAAAGCTCGCTTCGTCTCAGGCGAACGAAACGCGGCTGCTCTTACGGCGATAGCGGATCGCCGCCCCCATCAACCCGAACCCGAGGATCATCATTGCCCAGGTCGCGGGCTCCGGCACTACGCCCAGCTGCCCGCGAATCTCCCCGCCCGGATTAACTGCAGTGTGGATGTTGAGGTACGCAAGCCCGCCGTTCAGCCCGGTAATGAACGCCATGCGCGCACCTGCTCCGGTTCCTCCCGATGCGGTCAAGAACGCGCCGTTGTAGATGCTCATGTCGAGCAGATTGTATGTACCCATAATCGTGCCGGCAACGCCGCCCGGCACCGTGAAGCCGATAGCGACAGAAGCGTTACTGCCGATCGGCGCGCAACAGTGAACGTGACCTGCAACGGCAGTTGAGCTGAGCCCGCTATAAGTGATCGTCACCGAGAAGCTGTTCATGTCGTCGGACAGAACCAACTGACCTAAGCCGAGCCCTGCGCTTGCGACCGGCGGGTTTTCGTTAATGCCCTGCATCGTTGTTGAGAACGTCGTCACCGCCGCTGCCGGTGTCGTCAGCCCAAGCGACAGCCCTGCCATCGCCAACGTCGCGGATGCTCGTCTGATGCTCGTCATTTGCATGTCGTGATCCTCCGATCGCCGCGCGCTTGCCGAGCAGTCACGTTAACCATAGCAGAAAAGATCGGGCGACGCTTATACTTCGCGACGGGATCTCAGACAGGCGATCAGCAAATCTCATATTGCGAAATGGAAGCTGAGGGCTGCTTCGACCCAGGTCCGGACGCTCGGCATTGCATTGGAGGTCCTCAAAACCGGACGTTTTGTTCGGTTTAGTTCGACGGCCGCTATCGCCCTGATCAAATCACTCCACTCATCATAATCGGTTCTCGACCACAACCTGTGTCGGTCGCAAACACGCATCTCAGACTTCGCTTGCTGAAACAGCGTTAGGGGATGCGCCGGCGTGCGGCAGCCGTTGGACCGATCCCGCCAAGCAATCTAGATGTGTGCGATGCGCGATCCCAAGCCACCACGACTCAACAAACGCGGCCTGGAAATCTGGTTCAGAGAGGCTGATGGCGAAAATGGCTATGCTCCGGTTCACCGCAAGGGCTGGATCGCCTTCATCCTGGGCTTTGCATGGGTAATGTTCAGCGGCGGCATTGGCATGACGATGATCGTCTTGTGGGCCTTCTTCGACTTACCTCTCCCTATCGCCATCATCTCGCCATTCGTCATTGCCGCGCCCGGCCTGCTGCGGCTGGCCAAGACCGTCCGCCGCCACTCGTGACGGTTGCTCGGGAACACTTAGCGCGCGGCCTTCTCCCCCGCAGCGACGGCGTTGTTGGCGGCATCTCTGGCCGTATCCTGACGCTTCTCGTGCGCGTCCCGCGCTGCCTCTAATGCACGCTGCCGCTCGCCAAGCAATGCCACCACCTGATACCGTGGCGGCAGCTTCTCTCCGCGTTTGGCCCTTGCGTCATAGGTGGCAAGGGCACCCTGCGTCTCGCGGTTGATGATGCCGCCGGTGCATTGCACGAGGTAGGTATAGGCCGCACCCGTCGCGATCGAATTGCCCGCCTGCGCCAGCGTCGCTCGCACCCGATTATTAACCAGCCGCGTCTGCTCGGCCAATTCGCGGTCGAAACCGTCGTCGTCGGTGACGTTGACGAAGCGGCCGCCACCCGCGCCCGCGACAGCCTGCAGAGCTATTGCCTCGCCCTTCGGCAGGCCGAAGCCGATAATGTTGACGACCGCGCGGGTGCTGCCGCGGTTGATGTCGCGTGCGACGGATACCGGATCGCCGCCGCACGTCTCAATCCCGTCGGACACGACATAGATCACCTGTTCGCCGGGGACGGATGACGGGCCGAGCTGTTCCCGGGCCGCCGTCAGGCCCGCTGCGAGTGGGGTCCATCCGACGGCGCGTACAGCAGCCACCGCGCTGCGCAATTGTGCGCGGTCGGTCGACATTGGCGCCAACAGATTGACGTCCTTGCAGGATTTCGACTTACCGGCCTCGCTATTGTTGCCCTGTTGACCGAACACCGCAAGCGATGCTGGAACGCCAGGCGGGAGGCCGTCGATGAAAGCCTTGGTAGCCGTGCGGGCAAGTTCGAGTTTGGTGCGGCTGCCAACCCGGCCCGCCATCGACCCCGAGCCGTCGATCGCGATCGCGACCCGAATGAGCGCCGGACCGTCCGGCCGCTCGGCGGACGCCATATCGACCCCTTTCAGCTTGGCCATGCCGAAGCATTGCGACTGATCGGTGCGAATGAAGGGCGCAACGAACGTGCGTGCTGCGATAACGTCGCCCAGCTTACCACCGCCGTCCAGCAGGGCCTTCGCCCCTGGTGACAACGCCACGTTATGCTTGCTCCCCTGCGCTGTTTCATTCGCGGATTGGCCGCCTTGGGGCGTTGCTTCGCAGCCAATGAGCACCAACGGGAGCAGCAACAAACAACGGGATCGGCGCACGCGTGATCTCCATATGTTGATTTTGAGACTATTAAACGCGGCAAGTCTGCGATCGCTGCATTGATTGCTGATTGCACGAAGCCAAAAGCAGATCTGCAACGCGCGGTTCGGAGACTGGTTAAGCCATGAGGCCACTACCGCATTGTTTTCTGCCGGGAGATGCATGGCGGGATGGACCCATTCCGTCCGCTTAGAGTCTGCGAGACGCCGCCAGAAAACCGCCGCTCGTTCAGCACCACCGACGGACGCTCAACCTCATTTCCGAACCGTAGGTTTACCGCGCCTCCGTAGTCTCGATTGGCTGATCCGGTTCGATGGAGATGGTCGATGGGTCACTCGTCGATGCACCCCGCTTTTCACGAACTTCGGCCTTGGAACGAAGGCCGGCTCATCGGTGCGAAGCGGACGCTTAAACGGCAACAGGTCTGGGCCATTCGCTTCTGGCTCGACCAACATAGACGATTGCGCGACCGAGCGCTGTTCGATTTCGCTATCGACAGCAAACTGCGCGGCTTTGATGTCGTCAAGGTGCGGATCGGCGATGTAGTTTCCGGCGGGCGCGTCCGTGACCGCGCCGTTGTGATTCAACAAAAGACCAAACGTCCGGTACAATTCGAGCTGATGGATACGGCGCGAAAGACGATGCGGGCATGGTTGGAGCGACGCCGCGGGACGCTAAACGACTACGTCTTCCCGAGCCGAAACGACTACATGGCCCAAGATTAGCCGTTCTGGTGGACGGCTGCCTGAGCGCGCTACTACGCAGGATCACGCGCCCTCTTGCTTCCACGGTGCTTCCAATGGCCAGCTGCACGGCACATGAAAAAGCCGCTATGTCGTTGATATAGCGGCTGAATTTGGTTGCGGGGACAGGATTTGAACCTGTGACCTTCAGGTTATGAGCCTGACGAGCTACCGGGCTGCTCCACCCCGCGGCGGTCCCTGGTGGGACTGTCGGCGCCCGTTTGGGCGTCGGAGGAGACATGTGTGAATGGGTTCTTGCTTGATCCTGGTTCCGTGCATGTTCTCGCGCACCGGCTACAATGCCTGGCGACGACCTACTCTTCCATCGCTTGAGCGATAGTACCATTGGCGCAGTCGGGTTTCACGGCCGAGTTCGAGATGGGATCGGGTGGGACACCGACGCTATTATCACCAAGCAATGAAGCCGGTGCGTGAGGCGCGTACGGGGGGATCAAGGTTCTTGTAAATCGATGTGCAGTTTCGTTGCTTGTACCACATGTATCTGGCGTCGAGCATGATCATCCACGTCGCCGACGAGCTGGTCTGGTTGCCCAGGGCTGTCATTGATGGTGGGACTCTCAAGCGCGAATAGGACAATTAGTATCGGTTAGCTCCATGGATTACTCCACTTCCACATCCGATCTATCAAGGTCGTGGTCTCCGACCGTCCTAAGAAATCTTATCTCGAGGGAGGCTTCCCGCTTAGATGCTTTCAGCGGTTATCCCGTCCGTACATAGCTACCCTGCTGCGCTCTTGGCAGAACGACAGGTACACCAGAGGTACGTTCAACCCGGTCCTCTCGTACTAGGGTCAACTCCTCTCAAATTTCGACGCCCACGGCAGATAGGGACCAAACTGTCTCGCGACGTTCTGAACCCAGCTCACGTACCACTTTAATTGGCGAACAGCCAAACCCTTGGGACCTGCTCCAGCCCCAGGATGTGATGAGCCGACATCGAGGTGCCAAACAACCCCGTCGATATGAGCTCTTGGGGGTTATCAGCCTGTTATCCCCGGCGTACCTTTTATCCGTTGAGCGATGGCCCTTCCACGAGGGACCACCGGATCACTATGACCGACTTTCGTCTCTGCTCGACTTGTCAGTCTCGCAGTCAGGCTGGCTTATGCCATTGCACTCTAACAGACGGTTTCCAACCGTCCTGAGCCAACCTTTGCGCGCCTCCGTTACTCTTTAGGAGGCGACCGCCCCAGTCAAACTACCCGCCACAGAGGGTCCCTGAACCAGTTTCATGGTTCGAGGTTAGACATCAGAAAACAACAGGGTGGTATTTCACCTATGGCTCCACATCAGCTGGCGCCGATGCTTCAAAGCCTCCCACCTATGCTACACAGTTCTTTCCTAATGCCACTCTGAAGCTGCAGTAAAGGTGCACGGGGTCTTTCCGTCTAACCGCGGGTACTCCGCATCTTCACGGAGAATTCAATTTCGCTGAGCATGTCCTGGAGACAGTGGGGAAGTCGTTACGCCATTCGTGCAGGTCGGAACTTACCCGACAAGGAATTTCGCTACCTTAGGACCGTTATAGTTACGGCCGCCGTTTACCTGGGCTTCATTTCAGAGCTTGCACCCCTCCACTTAACCTTCAGGCACCGGGCAGGCGTCAGGCCCTATACGTCGTCTTGAAGCCGACTTAGCAGAGCCCTGTGTTTTTGCTAAACAGTCGCTACCCCCTGGCCTGTGCCCCCCAACAGAGCTTGCGCTTAGTTGGGGCCTCCTTCTTCCGAAGGTACGGAGGCAATTTGCCGAGTTCCTTCAGGACACTTCTCTCAAGCGCCTTGGTATACTCTACCTGACCACCTGTGTCGGTTTCGGGTACGGTCTATACGGTGGGGCTATTTCCTGGAACCATTTCGAAGCCATCCCAATCCGATAAGGGATGACAACACACATGATCCGTCACACACCACCAGGCCCACGAATATTAACGTGGTTCCCATCGACTACCCCCTTCGGGCTCGTCTTAGGGGCCGGCTCACCCTGCGCGGATTAGCCTTGCGCAGGAACCCTTAGTCTTTCGGCGAGAGGGCATCTCACCCTCTTTATCGCTACTCATGTCTGCATTCGCACTTCCGATACCTCCACGACCCATTACCAGATCGCTTCATCAGCTTACGGAACGCTCCGCTACCGCGTACTCTTAAAAGAGCACACCCTAAGCTTCGGTGCGTGTCTTGAGCCCCGTTACATCTTCGCCGCAGAATCTCTTATTTAGACCAGTGAGCTGTTACGCTTTCTTTAAAGGATGGCTGCTTCTAAGCCAACCTCCTGGTTGTTTTGGAAATTCCACATGCTTTCCCACTTAGACACGACTTGGGGACCTTAGCTGTAGGTCAGGGCTGTTTCCCTTTTGACGACGGACCTTAGCACCCGCCGTCTGTCTCCCGAGTAGTACTCGTAGGTATTCGGAGTTTGGTTAGGTTTGGTAGATCTCGCGACCCCCTAGCCCATCCAGTGCTCTACCCCCTACGGTATTCGCTCGAGGCACTACCTCAATAGTTTTCGCGGAGAACCAGCTATTTCCCGGCTTGATTGGCCTTTCACCCCTAAACACAACTCATCCGGTAACTTTTCAACGTTAATCGGTTCGGACCTCCAGTGAGTGTTACCTCACCTTCATCCTGGTCATGCCTAGATCGCCGGGTTTCGGGTCTAATACTTCAAACTTTGTCGCCCTATTCAGACTCGCTTTCGCTGCGCCTACACCTACCGGCTTAAGCTTGCTTGAAACATTAAGTCACAGACCCATTATGCAAGAGGTACGCTGTCAGGGCACAAGACCCCTCCAACTGCTTGTAGGCAATCCGTTTCAGGTACTGTTTCACTCCCCTCATCGGGGTGCTTTTCACCTTTCCCTCACGGTACTAGTTCGCTATCGGTCATATACGAGTATTTAGGCTTAGAGGGTGGTCCCCCTATGTTCAGACAGGATTACACGTGTCCCGCCCTACTCAAGTCCTGATATCTCACTTTCGCATACGGGACTGTCACCCGCTATGGTGCTGCTTTCCAGCAAGCTTCTGCTAGTTGAATATCAGGCACTGGCCTGGTCCGCGTTCGCTCGCCACTACTAACGGAATCTCGGTTGATGTCTTTTCCTCCAGCTACTGAGATGTTTCAGTTCGCCGGGTTCGCTTCACCAAAGCTATTTTATTCGCTTAAGTGATACCTCAACCATTTAACTCTCGATGAGCTCTCGCTCACAAAGAATTAAATGGTGAAGGTGGGTTTCCCCATTCGGAAATCTGCGGGTCAAAGGTTGCTCACACCTCACCGCAGCTTATCGCAGCGTGCCACGTCCTTCATCGCCTGTATATGCCAAGGCATCCACGAATTGCCCTTACCTCACGCTTGAGAGTCCGCACCACCAATGACAACGCTGGGCCAACCCTAAGGTCGACCAACTCGGCAGAGCAGCGCTGCACGGCATATTGGGCACCCATCAAAGTAATACTTTGATGGGACCCGTTGGTGCGGATGATTATAATCTCAGCCAGATTATTTAGTG